>CAYTKW010000003.1:0-354418 GCA_964438815.1 uncultured Bacteroidota bacterium | reverse complement strand
AAACGATAAAATCTTGCCATCAAAAAATATGCTTATCAAAATTTGTAAAATGACAAAAATTAAGTTTGATTCCAAAAAGCTTAAAAATTTCTTCCATTGGGAAGGAGTTTAATTGCTTTTTCAAGTTGCTTTTTTTAACTTATTTCTGATTTCTAAAAGATAAAATAAAATTTTAATAGATATGGCTCCGGAGGTTTACATTGAAAATCTTTCAGAGCATGTTGGCAAGGAGGTAAAAATTTACGGATGGGTTTACAATAAAAGGTCAAGTGGGAAAATTCGTTTTGTTTTGGTTCGCGATGGGACTGGTATTTTGCAATGTGTGATGGCAAAGGGGGAAACGCCCGATGATGTCTTCGATAAATATGATGTCCTTACGCAGGAGACATCTTTAATTGTAAGCGGAATCGTGAATGAAGACAAAAGAGCTCCAGGTGGTTATGAGCTTCACATAAAAGATATAAAGATAATTCACATAGCACAAGATTATCCTATAACGCCGAAGGAACATGGAATTGATTTTCTTATGGACCATCGCCACTTGTGGCTTCGCTCAAGAAGACCAAATGCAATTTTGAGGATAAGGCATCGCCTTGTTAAAGCGATAAGAGATTTCTTTGATTCAAAAGGTTTCATTTTAATTGATGCCCCAATTTTAACACCGGCAGCATGTGAGGGGACGACGACACTTTTTGAAACTGAATACTTTGACCTTGGGAAAGCTTATTTGTCTCAATCGGGACAGTTATATGTTGAAGCAGCTGCTATGGCTTTTGGAAAGGTTTATTGCTTTGGTCCAACTTTTAGAGCTGAGAAATCAAAAACACGACGACATCTGACTGAATTTTGGATGGTTGAGCCTGAAGTTGCATTTTATGAGCTTGAAGATATAATTAACCTTGCGGAAGAGTTCGTTGAATATATCGTTGGAAGGGTTCTTGAGACGAGCAAGAGAGAATTTGAAGTTCTTGAAAGAAATACGGAGCCACTTGAGAAAATAAAAAGACCTTTCCCCAAAATTTCTTATAATGAAGCAGTTAAAATTTTGAAAAGGAACGGGGTTGACTTTCAGTGGGGGAATGATTTTGGAAATACTGACGAGACTATAATTTCACAGCAATTTGAAAAACCCGTCATCGTTCATCATTATCCTGCAGCTGTGAAAGCATTTTATATGAAGCGTGATCCAAGCGATGAAACCTATGCCCTTGCTTTTGATATGCTCGCGCCTGAAGGTTATGGTGAAATAATTGGTGGGAGCCAAAGGGAAGATGATTATGATACATTGCTTAAGAGAATTAAAGAGCACAATCTTCCTGTTGAGGCATTTGATTGGTATCTTGATTTAAGAAAATATGGGAGCGTTCCACATTCTGGATTTGGACTTGGCGTTGAGAGGACGCTTGCTTGGATATGTGGACTTGACCATGTGAGGGAAACAATCCCTTTTCCAAGAATGATTTACAGAATAAAACCATAAAAACAAAAAGTTATGTTAATTGTTGAAAATTTAAAGAAAAAATTCACAAATGTCGTCGCTGTTGATGGGGTTTCGTTTGAAGTGAAGCGTGGTGAGGTATTCGGATTAATTGGACCAAATGGCGCAGGTAAAACTACAACGATAAGGATGATACTTGACATAATTAAGCCTGATTCCGGGGTTATAAAATTTGATGGTAAAGACATTGATGATGAAATCAAAAGTAAAATTGGGTATCTGCCAGAAGAGCGCGGACTTTATAGAAAAACGCGTGTTCTTGAAACGATACTTTACTTTGCTGAGTTAAAAGGTATTGATAGAAAAGTCGCAATCCGACAGGCTGAATACTGGCTTAAAAAGTTTGAACTTATTGACAGAATTAATAGTAAAATTGAAGAGCTTTCCAAGGGGAATCAGCAAAAGGTTCAGATAATTATATCAATCCTTCACGATCCTGAGCTTGTTATACTTGACGAGCCGTTTGCTGGGCTTGACCCTGTAAATCAGGAGTTGCTAAAGGAGATTATACTTGAGTTGAAGAGAAAGAATAAAGCGATAATATTCTCAACACATCAGATGGAGCAAGTTGAGAAGCTTTGTGATAATGTATGTCTTATCAACAAAGGTAAACCTGTTCTTCTGGGTTCACTTGCGGATATAAAGAGAAGGTTTGGAAGAAACACAATTCACATTGAATTTGATGGTGATGGTGAAGCGCTAAAGAGTTTAAGATATGTTAAAAAAATTGATGTTTATCCAAATTATGCTGAAATGATGATTGAGGATGGCGTTGACTATGGAGAAATTTTAGGGCAGATAGTAGAGCGTGTGAATTTGAGAAAGTTTGAAGTAAGAGAGCCATCATTATATTCAATTTTCATTGATGTTGTAGGCAAAAATTTTGTAGGGTAAGAGGGGAACGGGTGGACGTTTTGGAAAAATTTTTGTTTTTGGTAAATTTGTAAAAACAATAACCCTTGTGGTTTAAAATTAAATTTTAGGAGGTGTGGACCATGAAAAATACTTTGAAAACGGTATTTTTGATGACATTGATGATGGTTCTTTTGCTTGCGGTTGGGAGCGCGATAGGTGGGAGGTCTGGACTTATGATAGCATTTGTGTTTTCTTTGATGATGAATTTCTTCGCATATTGGTTTTCTGATAAAATTGTTCTTGCGATGTATGGGGCTAAAGAAGTCACGGAAGCCGAAGCACCAAAGTTATACTCAATGGTTAGACGCCTTGTAACCCGAGCTGGACTTCCGATGCCGAAGGTCTATATTATACCGAGCTTGACGCCTAACGCATTTGCGACGGGAAGAAATCCACAAAACGCAGCTGTTGCGGTCACTGAGGGAATTTTAAGGCTTCTTAACGATGATGAACTTGAAGGTGTCATCGGGCATGAGCTTGCCCATGTTAAAAATAGAGATATATTGACAGCTACGATAGTTGCAACTATGGTTGGAACTATAACTTTTCTTGCTCGCATGGCTCAATGGTCGCTTTTCTTTTTAGGTGGAGGTAGAGACAGGGAAAATAACACAAGTTGGATTGCTGAGCTTGTTTTGATTATAGTTGCACCGATAGCGGCGGTTTTGATTCAGCTTGCTATTTCAAGGGCGAGGGAATTTGCAGCCGATGAAGATGGAGCGAAAATTTCGGGTAAACCACTTGCTCTTGCAAGTGCCCTTAAAAAGCTTGAACGAGGTGTTGAAGCAATTCCGATGGATGCTAAACCTGAGACAGCACATATGTTTATAGTTAACCCGTTGCGCGGTGAAGGGATACTTAAACTTTTCTCAACCCATCCACCAATAAGTGAAAGAGTTAAGAGGCTTGAAAGGCTTGCAAGAGAAATGGGAGTTTATTTTTAAAAAAAATTTAAGGAACGACAGAAATGTCATACAAAGAACCAGCACCTATCCCAGACAGGGAAAATCCGTTTGAGTCAATGATGAAAAGATTTGATAAGGCAGCTGAAATCCTTCAACTTGAGTCTGGGGTTTATGAGTTTTTGAAAACCCCGGCGCTTCAAGTTATAGTTTCAATTCCAATTCAAATGGATGATGGAAGAATTGAAGTTTTTGAAGGTTATCGCGTTATACATAATTATGCACTTGGACCAGCAAAAGGTGGAATTAGATATGCTCCAGATGTTACACTTGATGAGGTTAAAGCTCTTGCAGCATGGATGACCTGGAAATGTGCGGTTATGGATATACCATTTGGAGGCGCAAAAGGCGCTGTCAAATGTGACCCGAGGAAGTTAACAAAAGTTGAACTTGAAAAAATAACAAGACGTTATACAGCTAATCTTCTTGACATCATCGGTCCAGATAAAGATATACCAGCACCTGATCTTAACACAGATGAGCAGATAATGGCTTGGATTATGGATACATATAGCATGCATGTTAGAAAAACAGAACGAGCTGTTGTGACGGGGAAACCATTGATACTTGGTGGTTCCCCTGGAAGACGTGAAGCGACAGGGCGCGGAGTTGTGATAGTTACGCTTGCAGCGATGGAGAAGTTAAAGCTTAAACCGAGAAAGTCAACTGCTGTAGTTCAAGGATTTGGGAATGTCGGTTCAGTTTCAGCAAAGCTTCTCGCTCAAAATGGTGTTAAGATAATTGCTATAAGTGATATAACTGGTGGCTATTACAACAAGAAAGGGATTGACATAGAAAAAGCACTTGAACATGTGCGAAAGAATCCAGACCGAACGCTTGAGGGTTTTAATGGTGGAGAAAAAATAACCAATGAAGAACTTCTTGAACTTGAATGCGATGTCCTTGTTCCAGCAGCTCGTGAGGACCAAATAACAAAGCAAAATGCACCAAGGATAAAGGCAAAGTTGATTGTTGAAGGTGCAAACGGTCCGACGACAGCTGGAGCTGACCCAATACTTGAAGATAAAGGGATACTCATTGTGCCGGACATAGTTGCGAACGCTGGTGGCGTGACAGTTTCATATTTTGAGTGGGTTCAGGATAAAATGGGCTTTTATTGGACAGAAGAAATAGTAAATGAGCGACTTGAGAGAATGATGCTTACTGCATTTGAAAATGTCTACAATACCGCTAAAGCCTATAATGTTTCGCTTAGACTCGCTGCATATATCATCGCGGTTGATAAAGTTGCCAAAACTTTGAAACTTCGTGGAATCTATGGCTGATTTTATCAGTAAATTTCTTTGCTTTATATTCTTGTCTTTTAATTTGTTGGTCTCTCAAAGTTTGACAAATTTTGAAATAGTTGATAGCCTGATAAATTCAATCGTCTCTGAAATTTCAACGCAAATAAAATCTGACAAGATAAAATTTCAGTCAAATCTTGAAGATAAGCTCATTGAAAATAGAATTTTAAACCGATTGATTGAAGGATTTACTGTGTTTATCAATGATAGCGTTGGCGATGCTTATATCTTGCGGTTTGATGGTTTTAGAAGTAAAATTTATTATGTTTTTGAGCCAAGTGGACTGTTTAAAAAGTCAAGGTTGAAAAGAAATATAGAAGTTGATATATATTGTTCTGCGGTTAAAGAGGGTAAGATTGTTTTTAGTGATAATTTTAAAAGGGAGTTCTCGGATTATGTAAGCCCGGATGATGTTAAGAAAATTGAAGATAAAAGTTTTAAATTTACACGCGGAGAATTTGTTGGTAATGCGATGCGCTTAAGAAAAATTTTTGAAGTTTTTTTTGTTGTTTCTTCAGTTGGAGTTGCAATTTATCTTCTTTTCGCTTTAAGAAAATAAATTTTTAAAACATTGAAATGATAACCTTATCAAGATTAAAATTTGTTTTGATTTTACCTTTTATTCTCCTTGTCTGGGGATGTTCCTCATCAAAGGAAGTTTCAAGCGTATCCGCAGAGGACAGGTTTGAAATCGGGAAGGAAAAATTTGACAGAAAAAAATATCTTGATGCGATTGAGGATTTTAAGTATATATTGATTCAATATCCCGGAAGTGCTGTCGCTGACGATGCTCAATTTTATCTGGCGGAGTGTTATTATAATCGTGGTGAATATCTGCTTGCGTCATCTGAATATGAGAATTTGATAAGGAATTATCCGTCAAGTGAATATGTT
Organism: uncultured Bacteroidota bacterium; assembly: GCA_964438815.1. Taxonomy (GTDB): domain Bacteria; phylum Bacteroidota; class Ignavibacteria; order Kryptoniales; family Kryptoniaceae; genus Kryptonium. Next base: position 348,842 of record CAYTKW010000003.1, on the reverse strand, counting down.
CAAATGTCAAGATATAAACTTGGACTTTGCTACTATAATCTTTCACCGAAATCTCAGCTTGACCAGACATACACTTATAAAGCGATTGACGCGTTGCAAGGATTTATTGAATATCATCCGACAAGTGACCTTGTCCCTGACGCTGAAAAGAAAATCCACGAGTTGATAAACAAACTTGCGAAAAGGGATTATGAGACGGGTTTGTTTTATATGAGGCGTGAACTTTATAAAGCAGCGATGATTTATTTTGATTCGGTAATTGAACGGTATCCGGATTCGGATTACCTTGAACTGGCTTATGCTGATAAGATTGAATGTCTTATTAAAAGAGAAAATTATAACGAAGCTATAAAAATAGCAGACGAATTTGAAAATAAGTTTCCAAGTAGCGAGCTTGTCGGTAAGGTTAGAAAATTAAAAGAAGAAGCTTTATCTTATGTCAGAAAAGAATTGCGAACAGGAAGATAGAATTGACGGGGCAAAATATGTTAAGGATTCACAAGTTGAAATGACAGAACTTATACTGCCAAGTGATGCAAATCCACTTGGCTTTTTGCTCGGTGGAAGATTGATGCACTGGATTGACATATGTGCTGCTATGTCAGCGATGAAACACGCTGGTAAGGTTGTCGTCACGGCAAGCGTTGACGAATTAAATTTTTTGTGCCCAATAAAAATTGGTGAAGTAGTGATTTTAAAAGCTTCGGTAAATCGCGTATTCAGAACTTCAATGGAAGTTGGTGTAAAGGTTTTTGCCATGAATCCATTGACAGGGGAGATTCGCCACGCTAACTCGGCTTATCTTACATTTGTTGCGATTGATGAGAATGGTAGACCTGTTCAAGTGCCACCGATAATCCCTGAAACGGATGAAGAAAAAAGAAGATATGAAGAAGCCCTGATAAGACGCCAGCAAAGGTTAAAGCATAAAGAAGAGTTAAAACATGCCGGTAAATCAGGGGGCAATAAGCTGTAGATTCCTTTTATTTCTGTTTACTTTTTATTTTGAGCTTATAACTGCTCAAACAAAATTTTTTCCACCTTTCTTCGTGAAAGAACTTGATCTCCCGGATGGTTCATCAAAATTTGCAGTTGGCGATATAAATAATGATGGATTTCCTGACTTTATTGTAGCGTCAAGAGGAGCGATAACTTGTTTTATAAATAGTGGAAATTATGAATTTAATCCCGGCTTCAAAATAAGCGTGAGAGAAACACCTTCAGCTTTAGAGATTTGCGACCTTGAAAATGACGGCAAAGCAGAAATTGTTACTGTTTATAAATCAAACTCAAAAGTTGGAATTTTCGGAGCTGATACATCTGATTTCAAAAAAGTGGTAGATTTTGAAACTGGTATTTACCCTGAAATGCTAGTATGTTCTGATGTGGATTTGAATGGGCTTAAAGATATAGTCACGGTTGGTAAGATAATGCTTGGTGTGACGATTAACTATCAAGTTGAACCCATTCGCTTTTCAATGCCTGTTAATTTTTCCCCAACGACGCCACTTAAGAAAATTCAAATTGTTGACCTAAACTATGATGATGTCCCTGACCTTGTCGGCATAGATTGGCTTAACAATTTACTTGTCGTTTCATATGGCAGAGGCGACGGAAAATTTGGGCAGGTTTATAAATACCAGCTCCCGGAAGAGCCGGTTGACTTCGCAGTGGCTGATTTAAACAATGATGGCTATTTTGATTATGCTATAGCTTTCTATTACATTAATGAAGTTCAATTTTTTTACACAACATCAGCTGGTATAACTTCTCGCTTTAAGCTCAAGATACCTAAGCCAGCGAGTGTTCATATTGCAGATATCAACGGGGACGGTTTAAAAGATATCTTTGTGGGCAGTGATAAAAAATTTTTTCTAATTTTGAATTTTGGGACAAAATTTGAACAATATGATTTTCTGTGTGGGACTTTGAGTCAAATTGAATGTATTGATGTTGATAAAAATGGCAAGGATGATATTTTGGTTCTTGATACAAATGAAAAGAGGCTAATGATTTATTATTCAAGTGATGAAATTGATTTTTCTAAAAACTTTTCCATCGCTATTGGGTCAAATTTGTCCGATTTTGTCTCTGCTGACTTTGATAGAAACGGTTATGTTGATTTCATTCTCGCTGGTGGTGATTCCAGTCTTCTTTCAATTTATTTCACAGGTGATAAGTTTTTGCCGTCTTTAAATTTAGTTAACAAGACATTTAGCGAGATTAAATTTTTGTCTGTTTCAGATTCAAATTATCTTGCCTGCACAAATTATGAATCTGGGGATGTTTCAATTTTTAGATTTAAGGGTGGTGGAAGATTTCAGGAAATTTTCAAATACAACTTTGACAAACCTAAACCTATTTTCCTGGGTTTAGCGCAAGATAGGTCGCTTTCTTTTTTCCTGTCACTATCAGATTCAAATTTTGTGATACTTAAACCAAATGACGAATCAGATTTTGATGAATTAACTGTAAAAGAAATTGATAGCACGAAAGTTATTGCATCAACCATTTGGGATTTTAACGATGATGGATACTTTGACATTGTTTTTGTAAATCGTGATACAAGCAGTGTTAAATTAAATGTTTTCATGAGGAAAAATAGTAGAACATATGCTAAAAATTATACTGCAAACTTGAACAGTTTAATAAAACGGGCGTTTTTATTTACTGATGATTTTAATGGTGACGGTTTTGGTGATATCCTTGCATATTATGAATATTCAACAGCCAAGGTTACAGAAGGTGAAATAGTTCTATTGATAAATGATGGGGCTGGAAAATTTAGAATCAGAAGAAGAATTGATACGCATGTTTATCTATCAGGGCGTAGAGTTTTGAAAATTGCAGATATGAATGGGGACCTTGCGAAAGATTTTTTGATTTTTGATAAATTGAAAAATAGACTTTATCTTTACATAAACAAAGGTGGATCGTTTGAGAAAGTTGAGATTGGAAGATTTAAAAACATAAATGCTTTGGGAGTTGCTGATGTGAACCACGATGGATTACTTGACATCATTATGTTAAATGGAGCAAGAGGAACGCTTGATTTTTTGTTCAATAAAGATGGTGTGTTTAAATGAGGTTTTTAATTTCTTTTATTTTTCTAACTTCCCTTATGTTTTCGCAAGATAAAAAAATTGAGCAAATTTATTTAACTATTTGCGATAGAGGGGGGATAAGCGTTGAGAGACCAGTTGATTTTAAGCCATTTGACACGGGCAAATGTGGTTTTGGATTATATGTTGAAGCATTGAAAAATTTGGATAAATTTGATGAGGTTCAAAAATCAAACATAAAGAAATCACTTGAAAGACCAAAACTTCAGAAAAGCATTGTGACGCCAAGTGGTAAATTTAGGGTTCACTTTGATACGACTGGGGTTAATGAGCCGTTTTTAGTTGATGAATTTGGCAATAAAATTCCAAATTCGTGGAGAATGTATGTAGATTCCGCAGCAAAATATATTGACTCTGTTTATCAAGTTGAAGTAAATTTGATGGGTTTTGAATTTAATTTTGATGATGATACTCTTGGTGGTGGGGTTGAGTATGATATTTACATTCAAGATTTACCTGATGGATTATATGGCGAGACGGTTTTTGATTATTCAAGTCCGTTGCCACGCGCTGGAAAGGCACAGAGGTATTTAAGTTTTATGCGAATTGACAATTCTTATTCTGAAAGTTCGTATTATACGCAGGGTATAGAAGCGCTTAAAGTAACACTTGCACATGAATTTGGGCATGCGATTCAGCTTTTATCGTATGGTTTATGGGAGACGGATTTGTGGTTTTATGAGATGACATCAACTTGGCTTGAGGAAGCTGTTTTTGATGATGTAAATGATTATTACGCATATCTTCCGAGATTTTTTAATTATACAAGTAGACCAATTTATCTTCACGATGGTTATGACCTTGTTGTGTTTGGGATATTTTTACAAGAAAGGTTCACTCATAGACTGCTTTTGAAGTCGTGGGAGAATGTGAGAAATTATACGCCTCTTCCTGCGCTTGAGCTTGCTTTAAATAGTTTCAATAGTAGCTTGAAGCGAGAATTTGTTGAATTTTCACTTTGGAATTTTTACACTGGAGAAAGAGCAAAAGCTGGATATTATAAAGAGGGTTCAAATTATCCTAAGGTTAGGTTTGCAACAAGTCAACCAATCCCTATAACTTCAAATGAAGCGCAGATTGAAAATTCAGCTGGTCCGCTTTCAACTCAGTATTATATGTTCGTCTGGAGAAGTGATACGATGATAGCGATAATTTCAAATGTAAATCTTAACGAGGCTTTCAATCGCTCTGAAGATGAATTTGTTTTCCATTATCATTTAACTTTAAATGCCCCATCTGATGCTTACACATCGCTTGGGAATGGTTTTAAAGCTAAGTTAAAAGTCCCTGATTTTGACAACTGGGGAAATTTAAATATCCTGAATTTGCAGGTTGCCTTTAGCAAAGATAATAATGCCTTCCCTAATCCATTTTATGCCGATGGTGTTGAAAAAATTTTGATTCCGGTTGATTTTGAAGCAGAGGAAGTTGAATTGAAAATTTTTACATCTGGGCTTGACCTTGTTTATTCAAATAAAATTAAGCCTGAGTTTAATTTCGGTAATTATTTTGTCGGTTGGAATGGGAAGAATAATTCGGGTGAGCTTGTTAAGACGGGTGTTTATATTTATTACATTTTAGCAGGAAGCAGGGAAAAATTTGGCAAATTTGTTTTGATAAGAAAATAAATTGAGAGCGAAAATAGTGGATTTTAAAGTACTTGCGAAAAATATAAGAAAAAATTTTGGACGTTTACTTGTTTTTGATTCGGTTAGTTTTGAGCTTTCGGTTGGTTCTTCGCTTGCGATTGCAGGCAAAAATGGTTCGGGGAAATCAACACTTGTTAAGATAATAGCAGGACTTTTAAGTCCGAGCTTTGGGGAGGTGATTTATCAATTAGACGGTAAGCGAATTGACAGGCTTGACTGGTATAAATATGTTGGCTTTGTTGCACCTTATCTTCAACTTTACGATGAATTTACAGGGTATGAGAATCTTGAGTTTTTTGCAAGGATGAGGGGATTGAAAAACTATAGAGATAAAATTGAGGAAGTTTTATATCGCGTTAATCTACTATCAAGAAAAGATGACTTTGTGCGCGGTTATTCTTCTGGGATGAAACAACGCCTTAAATATGCATGTGCTTTATTAAATGACCCATTTCTTTTGATACTTGATGAACCGACATCAAATCTTGACTCTGAAGGTGTTAAAATGGTTTGGACGATTGCAGAGGAGCAAAAGAAAAAGGGCATTTTGTTAATTGCAACGAACGAACCAGATGAGCTTAAAATGTGTGAAAAGGTTATAAATCTTGATGAATTAAAACTAAAAATGAAAGAGCAAATTGCTGGGTAGCATTTGGGCGATATTTTTGAAAGATTTGAAATCCGAACTTAGAACAAGGTATGCACTTAATGCTTTGTTGATGTTTGTGGTTGTCACAATTTCAATTCTCTTGTTTTCAACTGCTGGAGAGGCCATAAGCGGAACATTGCTTTCTGGGCTATTATGGGTTGTGATATTTTTTTCTGCTATGTCTGGGCTTTCAAGGACATTTGTAAGTGAGGAGGATAGAGGAACTGTTATATTTCTTCAGCTTGCGACGAGACCAAGTGTTGTTTATTTTGGTAAATTACTTTTTAATTTGGTTTTGATATTTATTTTAAATTTTTTCATTGTCATAGCTTACATTTTGACTATGGAAAATTTTAGGGTTAAGAGCTTTGATGTTTTTCTTGCTGGTTTAATTCTTGGTGGCGTTGGACTTGCCTCTGCTTCAACTATAATTGCTGCGATAATTGCCAAAGCGAATACAAGAGGAACGCTTTACCCTGTGCTTTCTTTCCCTGTGCTTTTACCTCTTTTGATGACGACAATCAACATGACTCAACTTTCAGTTGAAGGAGCTACGCTTTATGAAGCAGTTGGGCATTTGAGGATTTTAATTTCTTATTCTGTCGTTGTTATTATCACGTCTTATCTTCTTTTTGATTACATATGGAAGGAATAGTGGTTGTGTCGTTTTTGTTTATTAAAATAGAGAAGTGTTGAAAATTTGGACGATAAATGTTGGTGTTTCGTGAAGAAATTGAATAAAAATTTTGATGGCACAAAAATTGTAATTAAAGTTTTGTAAAACAAAATAGTAAAGTTATAATGCTTTTAAAAATTCTGCTTGGCTTGTATATCGCGGTTATAACTGCACTTGCGTTTGTGATACCAATTGGTTTTATACCTGGGCTTGGTGAGAGGGCAAGGATAATTTTTTTGCATGTTCCTTCGGCTTGGCTCAGTGTTTTAGCTTTCTTTGTATCAATGCTTTACGGAATAAGATATCTTCGCTCAAGAGATATTTTTGACGACATTAAGTCTTCGTCTTCAGCTGAAATTGGTTTTCTCTTTTGCTTTGTTACAACTGTTACTGGTTCAATTTGGGCGAAATTTAATTGGGGTTCGTTTTGGAATTGGGACCCGAGGGAGACATCAATTTTCGTTCTTCTTTTGATTTATGCTGCTTATTTTGTTTTGAGGTCTGCGATTGAAATTGAAGAAAGAAAAGCGACGCTTTCAGCAGTTTATTCAATAATTGCTTTTGTGACAGTTCCATTTTTTATCTTCATAATGCCAAGGATAATGCCTGGGCTTCATCCTGGGTCAAAAGGTGACCCCGAGGGTGCAGGTCCTGTTGTTACATTTAAGATGGATACAAATATGAGAATTTTGTTTTTTGCGTCTTTAATTGGATTTATGCTTGTTTACTTTTGGATGTTTAAACTTCGTTCCAGAGCTGAAATTTTAAAGGTGAAAATTGAAAACAAAATTTATCAGGAGGTATAAAATTGAGCTTATATGAATTCCTTGAGAAAAATTCAATTTATCTTGTTTTGATAATCGCATTAATTGTCTGGTTTTCAGTTTTTGCTTATCTTTTAAAGGTTGATATAAAGTTGAAAAAGATTGAAGGTGAATTGAGTAAATTAGAAAACAAAGAAAAGGTTGAGAAATGAAGCCGAAAATAATAATTGGCTCGCTTTTAATCGCTGGCTTTATAATTTTTGGCGCATATTCATTTATTGAAAGCAATGTTAAGTATGTGACTATAGAAGAAGCGAAAAAAACGACGAAAAAAGTTCAAGTCGTCGGTGAATGGATTAAAGATAAGGAAAGCTATTATGATGCGAAGACCAATAAATTTGTCTTTTATCTTAAGGATGATAATGGCGATATTGTCAAGGTTGTTCATAATGGACCAAAGCCCAACAATTTTGAAATTGCATCACATGTAGTTGTCAAGGGGCATTATGTCAATGGTATTTTTGAGTCACAGGAGATTTTAACTAAATGTCCGTCAAAGTATCAATCAGCAGACGCTTTGAAACAATATCAAAACTAATTTTGGGAAGTGAAAATGTTCGGAAGAATTTTAATATACATAGCATTTGCTTCAGCTCTTCTTGCAACGCTTTGGTATTATCTTGGATTCAGGGGAAGAAAGAACTTGATAAGTAAGGCAAGGATAAGCTATCATGTTTCTGCCGTTAGCGTCATACTTGCTTCCGCGTTTTTGTTATATTTGATATTGACGCATCAATTTCAATATACCTATGTTTGGAGCTATAGCTCAACTGATTTATCAACGCCTCTTCTTATATCTACCTTTTATGCTGGTCAGGAAGGTAGTTTTATGCTTTGGACATTTTACACTGCGATACTTGGATTATTTTTGATGAATTATTCTCGCAGGAATGGATATGAGCCTGAGGTTATGAGTGTTTATTCTCTTGTTAAAGTTTTTCTTTTGTTGATTTTGGTTGTTAAGAGCCCGTTTGAGTATATATGGGAGACATGGCCGGGGCAGGTTCATGAAGGTTTTGTTCCGGCTGAGGGAAGAGGTTTGAATCCGTTGCTTCAAAACTTTTGGATGGTTATCCATCCACCGATAATTTTTATTGGGTTTGCCTCAATGGCGATACCTTATTCTCACGCTATAGCTGCGCTTTTGAGGCGGGAGTATATCACCTGGGTTAAACCTGCGATGCCGTGGACAATTTTTGCAGCTTTGACACTTGGAGCTGGACTTGCGATAGGTGGTTTTTGGGCATATGAGACGCTTGGATGGGGCGGATTCTGGGGTTGGGACCCTGTTGAAAACTCTTCGCTTGTGCCATGGCTTGTGGCAGTTGGGACAATCCATACAATGTTGGTTCAGAAGAAAACAGGCGCATTCGCAAGATGGAATCTCACTATGTCAATTCTTGCCTTTATCCTCGTTTTATACAGCACATTTTTAACAAGAAGTGGAATTCTCGGCGATACATCTGTGCATTCGTTTGTTGACCCGGGGATGTGGGTTTATTCGTTGCTGATATCATTGATGGTTGTTTTCACTGGAATCGGATTTGGTCTTTTATTTGCGAGAAGAAAAGAGATACCGAAAGTTAAAGTTGAATCTGACCTTTTATCAAGGGAATATAACTTGTTTCTCGCGTCTATTTTACTTTTGATAGTTGCTGGATTTGTAATAGCTGGGACATCTTCACCGATAATAACTAAGATATTTCAAGGTAAGGCGAGTGCTGTTGATGTATCGTATTACAACAAAACAACGCTTCCACTTGGCATAATAATGGCTTTGCTAATCGGACTTGCCCAGGTTATGTGGTGGAGGAAGACGAAGCCAGAGGCTCTTATGAAGACGCTTATGTTTCCAACGGCAGCTTCAACGATTTTTACTTCAATTTTGATAATCGCTGGGGTAAGGGAAATTTTAATGGCGCTTTTTATATTGACTTCATCTTTTGCTTTCTTTGTCAATTTGAGAATTGCGTATAAAATTGCTCGCGGTAATCCAAAATATATCGGTGCATCTTTAACGCATGTGGGTGTTGGGTTATTTTTGCTTGGTGTTATAGCTTCAACAAAATATGATAAAACTCAAGTTATTTCACTGCCCAAAGGTCAGCCAGTGAATGCTTTTGGATATAAACTTACTTATGTTGGAAATGAGAAGATCGGGAAAGAAAAAATAGCGTATAATGTTAAAGTTGAAAAAGGCAAAGATTTATTTATCGCACCATTACAGATGTATTTCAGCGAGTATAATCAAGGGGTTATGAGGCATCCGTATATTTTCAGCTTGTTGAACTATGACATTTTTAGTAATCCAAGATTACCTGCTTTCCTTGTTAAAAATATGCTTACGAACGACCTTTACCTTTCACCGTTGAGCCTTGAAAAAAGTGGTGGATTTAATCCCCATTCCACAGGCGAGTTAATCATACTGACCAAAAATCAAGAAAAAACTGTTGGGGATTACACACTTAAATTTATCCGCTTTGATATGAGCCCTGATGATATGGCGAAAATGATGAGCGGGGGGGACTTTGCGATCGGTGCGGTAATTGAAGTTACATATAAAGGCAAAAAGCAACAAATTATACCGAAAATCTATTATCGCAACAACAATCCGATGCCTGAACCTGTAAAGGTTGGTGATAAGCAGTTAACATTTGTAAATTTAAATGTTGAAGGGAGTCAAATTGCGGTGACATTTGGTTCAGGTTTGATTGACAATCAAATAAGTGAGCAAGTTGAAGTTTTAGTGATTGAGGCAAGTGTTAAGCCGTTTATAAATCTTGTGTGGTTTGGTGTTATAGTGATACTCGCTGGTTTCATAGTTTCAATGATTAGAAGGATATCAGAGGTAAAAAGGTAAACTAACATATTCTTGGAAGTTGCTCGCCGGCGAGCATGTCAACAACTCTTTTACCGCCGATTAATGTTTTCATCAGAACTATGCCCGGATGTTTTGCTGTTATTTCACCTATGATTTTTGCTTCTGTGCCAAGTGGATTTTGTTTCATTGCATTTAACACTTTATCTGCGTCACTTGGGTCAACTACAACTATCAATTTTCCTTCATTTGCCACATAGAGTGGGTCAAGTCCAAGCATTTCACATGCTGCTTTAACTGGTTCTGGGATTGGGATTTCTGATTCCCAAATTTCAACGCCAAGTTTTGCTGCTTGGGCGAGCTCGTTTAATGCGCTTGAAATCCCACCACGCGTTGGGTCACGCATCCAACGAATTTTTTTGCTTACAGATAAAATATCTTGAACAAGAAAGTTAAGTGGTGCAGTGTCGCTTTCAATTTCTACTTCAAATTCTATTCCTTCACGCTTTGATAAAATTGCTATACCATGTAAGCCAATTGGACCATTTATCAAAATTTTATCTCCTGGTTTCACCTTTCGTGGTGAAATTTCAATATCGTGTTCAACTATACCTATTCCTGATGTATTTATGAAAATTCCATCTCCTTTGCCTTTTTCAACGACTTTTGTATCCCCTGTTACGAGTATTACACCCGTTTTTTTACATGCTTTTTTCATACTTTCAACTATAACACGCAAATTGTCAATTGGGAAGCCTTCTTCAATTATGAAACCAGCACTTATGAAAAGTGGCTTTGCTCCTCCGACCGCAATGTCGTTTATTGTTCCGTTTACTGCAAGTTCGCCGATATTTCCGCCAGGGAAGAAAATCGGATTGACAACATATGAGTCAGTTGTAAAAGCAAGTTTAACGCCATTTATGTTTATCACCGCTTGGTCACCAAGCTCGGAAAGATAGGGGTTTTCAAAAGCTGGAAGGAAGATGTTTTTAATAAGTTCAAGAGTTAACTTTCCACCGCTTCCGTGTCCAAGTAAAATTTTATCCATTGTCAATCAATCACCAAGCTCATTTTTTAAAAAGCCAATTTGTTCAAGATAATTAAGCATTTCTTTAGCTTCTTGTTCATTTAGCTTACTAATCGCAAACCCAACATGCACGACTGTGTAATCTCCAACATTTGCATCTGGTATATATTCAAGGCATACGGTTTTCGTAACCCCACCGAAATCAACTTTACCCATCTTCAGTCCGTTTTCTTCAAAAATTTCAATTATTTTTCCAGGCACCCCAAGACACATTTTTTTCTCCAATTTAATTTTATAATCTACCCCACATCTCTTGAATTTGCCTAATAAGTATGACTGGATCAGTTGAATGAGGCGCGTTTGCAGGATCAATTATGTCAAGTTGTTGAGCTGCTTTTTGGAAATCGCCAAGCGTGTAATAGGATTGTGCTAAAACTAAACGAAGTCTTTTGTGATAGACGCGGGAGTCATATTCAAAGACATAATTTGGATTAGAATTTAACACTTCAAGTGCCCGTTGAATTGCGGATGAAAATTCGTTAAGCGCATGATGAACAAGCGCAAGTCCAGTTTTTGAGTTTAAGCTTACTGTTTGAGTGACACTTTGATGAGCAAGTGAATTTAGGAAATCATTTTTCGCGAGGGAGAATTCTCTGTTATAAGCTCTTGCCCATCCACGCCCGCATTCGGCTTCAGCTTGTAAGCTGTCATATCTTGAATTTGTGTGTGCAAGTGAAACTGCTTGATCAAAATTTGAAAATGCATCGTTATAATTTCTGTTTCTGAAAGATTGCCAACCTAATTGGATGAGCGATATTATTTGATTTATCGTTGCATCTCCAACTCCTGTTAAGTTAACGGTTTGAGGCGAGCTTAAGTTCGTCGCATTATGTGTAATTGATAAACTTCCATTATATGTGGCTCCTGATGTTGGGGTAAATCTAATAGAAACGATGGTTGAATCCCCTGGACGTAAATTAAACTGTGCTGAGCTTTGAAGCGAGAAAGCATCACCACTTACATTCAAACCCCCAGTTAAATTACCCGTTGAATTTGTTTCGTTCTTTATCGTCACCTTCATATCTTTGGATGAATTAACAGGAACATAACCGAAGTCAATTTGATTTGGTGTAAATTTTAAATAAATTGTTGCACTTGGTCCAGATGGTTCTTTTTTACATGATGCGAACAAAATTACTATAATTGAGAAAACAGCGAGTTTAAAAACTTTCCTCATTTTATTCTCCCTATTTTATTTTGTCAAAACCATTTTTAATGTTTTGCTGAAATTCCCAGCAGTTATTCTATAGAAGTAAATTCCAGATGGGACAAGTTTTCCGGTGTTATCTTTACCATCCCATGTGATTGTGTATCTACCAGCATTTTTGAATTCGTTTACAAGTGTTCTAACCTCTTGACCTATGATATTGTAAATTTTCAAAGTCACAAATTCATCGCTCGGCAAATCAAACATTATACTTGTTGATGGATTGAATGGGTTTGGATAGTTTTGGTAAAGCTCAAATTTTTGAGGTATTTCAACGGTTGGTTGTTCAACTGCTGTGACCTCGCTTTTTCGTGTGACGACAAATTGACCAAGTTTATAAATTTCAGCTGTAATGAAGCCACCTGAACTTGAAACAACAGAGTTAAGACCAACCCACCTCGCCCCATCCCAATATGCAATCGTTAAATCCCCAGGAGAAATAGAAGAAATTACAGCAGGGTCAATGTAAATTTTTAAAATTGCAGGTTTATTAAGCTCATATCCGACTGGACTTAATGTATAGATTGAACTAAACTTGGTTTGAAGTAAATTCTCAATTTCGGAATTAGTTATATTTGAATTTCCAGCAAAGGCTATAACATAAATGTCGCTTTTAAGTGTATTTCTCCCAAATTCAATTTCCATTTTTCCATCTGTTGATGCTATATAGCCACCATTGACGGATTGCAAAAATTGGACATTGAAAGTGTAAGCTGTATCTGAATAAATAAATCCATATTTTGTTGTGCTTCTGACCCTTATCTCAATTGTTCCGCTTGATGTTAAAGTCACATTGTTGTCAACGAATACTTTGTCGTTTGAATTCGGGACAGGTTGAAAGATTAAATTTTTAACTGTTGAACCTTGGGTTAGGGTTCCAGAAAGATTATTTTTGTTTAATTTGCTTGGACTTGCCACGAAGACATCAATTTGTTCGCTGAAAATTGGGTTTTGGAAAAATCCAACTATAAGTTGTGGTCTTGTTGTATCAGTATACGCAAATGTCACTCGCATCATCATGTTCCAGCCTCTTAAAGATGTGCCATCGCTTAACTGCAAATTTTCCATCGGAACCCAGGTGTTTGGTCTAGTTGGATGCCCTGGTCCGAAAAATGCGTAAGTGTAATTTGTTTTTGTAGTGCTATCCATCCCAACATATGTTCCAATAGTGTCATTTTCCGTAAAGCCAATATAAATCGTGCCAAGATTTTTAAGTTGTGATTCATATGGAGTTAAATCAATGCTTAAAAACTGACCATCGTATCCGGGTCTATTAGTTGAGAATACAAATGGTGTGATTATGTCATTTCCAGGGAGACCATTGTTATCTGCCCAGACATGGAAGTAAAAATCTTTCGGCGCGTTTGAAGGTATGTTTGAGCCAGAGAATTCCTGTGCAAATGCGGCTAAAATTTTTGCGTTTACAAGCTGATTTGTCCCAACTTCCGGAATAAACTTAACAGCCCAACCATATCCAACCCGTGAATTTCCAAACCCGAGAAAGTTGGCTTGTCCGCTGAATCTATCTGGCGTCCCATCGTCATAAGCCGTCTCAACATAAAATGCAATTTGTCTTCCTTGAGAAGTATACGAATAAATTGCACCCGTTGAAGAAGTATTAATGACTGCAAATATGACGGTTGTGACGGTCCTTCCGAATTCAGGAACTTGAAATTGCGAACCAATTGGAACATCAACAACTTCTTTTACCGTTGGTCCAAGTTTTATCGCTTTTATTCTAATAAGTGATGAGCTTGAGGTAAAGGTTACCTTCAACGACTCACCGTATGCGAAAACGATATAGTCAACAGCATAACCGTAAACGCTTTGATTTGTCACATTTACATTCGGGTCAGTGTGATAATTTGATTCCTTTGGTTTGCCAGAAATTGGATATATATAACCATAGCGGGGTTCAACAGTCTTATCATTTAAATAATTTGCAATGAACCAGTTTGTGATAAGGTCTATAAAGGTATACCCAGCTCCCATACTTGATAAAACATTGTTAAGCCCAAGCTCTCCATTTGCTGGCTCTTGAACAACCCTTTTTAAAACAGCATCGCCAAGTTGTTCGGTGTAATAAAGCGTGAAAAGAGCTGCTCTTGAATAATCAGCAAGGACATCACCACTTATGTTATTCCAATCAAAAATCGGAACATCCGTCTTGTTGAAATATCTTGATGGGCTTCTCAAAGGATATCCGCAGATTACCTCGGCAACTTCTGAAAGTCCTTCATTTATGAATGTGGCTTCATCCCTGTCGTAATTGTAGTGAATCAGATGCTGATATTCGTGCGCAAGCGTGCTTAAAGGTCTTTGTGGGTCTCTTGTGTTGTTGTAGAAAATACCAGGATAAGAGTCAATATAAAGTATATCTCTTTGGTTGCTTCCGTTGTTGTTTGTTTGATCCCATGAAAAGAAAAATCCAGCCACATAACTTCCTCCGGGTTGCCATCCGTCTTTTATATCGGTTATCAAGAAATCCGTTTTACCATCACCATCTCTATTTGGTGGATATCCAAAGTATTGTTGATCAAGTGCAACTATTCCTTTATTTGGGTCTCGTGAACCACTGGGTGTTTGATTTTCAAGCGCATTTAAAATTGCATCAACTTCGGTTTGAGTGACATGACTGTTGTTTAATTCTGTTGTATCAACCCAAACTTGTGTTAAATTACCAATGGCTCTGAGTTCAGCTACGATGTTATCAAATTGATTTGTTGTGAAATTATAAACGAAGAAATTCCTTCTTGTCCCGATCGTATCAGCAGTTTTGATGGGCGCGGATTTTTCAAAGAGGTGTTTTTGCATTAAAGCATAGACGGCAGGATTGTTAATTCGCGTATTTTCAACAGCCCTCATCGCAACTTCATCATTTAGAAAAATTGTCCCGCATACAGGGACTCCAATTTCATTAAAACCATCAATTGTTGCTTTAGATATTTCACTTTTATCTGGTTTAAAATTTTGTCCAACTGAAAAGTTTATAAAAAGAACCAAGAGTAAAAATTTTGTCCTCATTTTATCTCCCCTTGTTTATTTTGATAAAATTTTAAAACTTTTAACAAAAAGTTTTCCTTTCTCCATCCCTTCCGTTTCCTGCTTTTCAACTTCAATTACAACGATGCTACCCTGTGCATTCCAAAGCTGTTTATAGACTGGCGAATTTTTTGATATGAGATAAGTTTTCCCATCATCGCTCTGAATAGCGAGTTCAGTAAAAGGTTCGTTACCAGTAACATATATTCTCCCCTTCACTTGAAAATTTTCACCTGTAAAAGCTCCAAAGTAGCACCCATATGCTAAAATCAATGTTAAAAAAATTAACCTCACAATTTTTCTTTCTTTTTATTTCCTCCGAAGAAAGAGCTCCAAACTCAAAAGAAATATAAAAAATAAAAATGGCAATGTCAATTTTATCCAAAAGAATGTGACCTGGTTCAAATTGAAGCGGGCAAATTTAAAAATAGCAAAACAAAAAGCAGTTACAATGCCAATTTTTAACAACTTTCCATATTCGTATTTTATGGGATAAATTCGCTGAACTATAAAAAATAGCAAAACAGCCATGACGAAATAACTTATAAATGTAGCCCATGCAGAGCCATACATTCCGATTGCAGGTATTAAAAGATAATTCCCAATGATGTTTGATATAGCGCCAGCTCCAGTGATGTAGGGAAGATATTTCGTTTTCTTTTCTATGTAAATTCCAGCTATTAAGTTAACATAAATCCCGTTGAAAAGATACGCAAGCAAAACTATCGGAACTATCCCAAGCCCTCCCCAATAGTCGGGATGAATTATATATCTGCCCAAAACTTTTATGCGAACTAAATCTTCTATGAAAAACGAGATTAGAAGGAATAAGAACGAAGCTAATAAAACAAAATATGTCATAACCTTTGCAAAGATGCTTTTCGCATCTGGACGTTTTGAGTTCTTTAAAAAGAAAGGTCGCCAAGCATAATCAAACATTGAAACGAAAAGCATCATAAAAATCCCAAGCCTATAGTTGGCTTGATAAACCCCAACTGTTTTGTCATCAGTGAGAGCTTTGAGAATTGGTCGGTCTATAACTTGAATTATCATGGCAGACAATCCAGATGGTATGTAAGGAAGACCAAATTTTAAAAGCTCGGCATAGAGATTTTTTAGGAATGTAAAAGATAAATTTTTAAAAATCACCGGTGTTAACATCGCGAATGTAAACGCTGAAGCAACAAGACCACTTATAAAAATTCCATAAACGCCAAGTTTAAATTTTAAAAGTAGCAAGATATTTAAAGCAACATTTACGATTATGTTAATCACTCTGATCGTCGAAAATATAAAAGCCTTACCTTCAAGTCTTAAGTGTGCAAGTGGGATTATACAAACGGCGTCAAAAAACAGAATCCAAGCTGAATATCTTATGCAAGATGAAAATTCCTGAGGTATGTCAATTATGTCTACAATTTTACCCGAAAAAAGATGAATCAAGCTTGAGAATAAAAGCGATGTAAAGAAAATTGAGATGAAAGGGGTGCTGAAGTTTTCTTTTTTATCCCCGATTTCAAGCGAAGATGCATACCTCAAATAAGCAGATTCCATGCCATAGGAATAAAGCACATTTAAAAATGCAATGTAAGCGTAAATAGTTGTGACGATTCCGTATTGGTCGGGTTTTAAAACATTTGTGTAAAATGGGACTAAAAGAAAGTTTAAAAATCTACCGACGATCGTGCTTATTCCGTAAATTGCGGTCTCTTTTCCAAGTTGCTTTATTTGAGAAAACATTTCACCAAATGATATGAGATTCTGCGTGGTATGAACTTCTTACAAGCGGAGCTGATTCAACATATTTAAACCCCATCTCAAGCCCTGTTCTTTTGAGAATTTCAAATTCCTCAGGTGGAACATATCTATCAACAGGTAGATGCATTTTTGTTGGTTGAAGATATTGACCAAGCGTTAGTATATCAACATCAATTGCCCTTAAATCTTTCATCACTTCAATTACTTCTTCCGTCTTCTCCCCGATTCCAAGCATCATTCCCGTTTTAATCACGAGACCATGTTTTTTGCAATAATCAAGGACTTTTAAACTTCTCTCATATTTTGCTTGCGGTCTGACGATTTTGTAAAGTCGTGGAACTGTTTCAACATTATGGTTTAAAATATCCGGTCTTGCTTCAATTACTATGTCAAGAGCTGATTCATCCCCTTTAAAATCAGGTATTAGAACTTCAACTCTGCAATTTGGGACAAGATTTCTTATTTGGCGAATCGTCTCAGCGAAAATACTTGCACCTCCATCTTTGAGGTCATCTCTATTTACAGATGTTATGACTGCGTGTTTTATCCCCATAAGCTTTACAGCTTCTGCAACCCTTTTTGGTTCTTCTAAATCAAACCACGAAGGTTTCCCTGTTTTAACAGCACAAAAGCCACAGCTTCTCGTGCAAACATCGCCAAGAATCATAAATGTTGCTGTTCCTCTTGACCAACATTCAGACATATTAGGACATTTTGCTTCTTCGCAGACGGTGTGAAGTTTGTGGCTGTTGACTATGTTTCTGACATTCATAAATGAATCGTTTACTTGAAGCTTTATCTTAAGCCAGTCGGGGCGTTTTTCTTTGACCTGCATATGATGCGATAAGTTTTATTTTTGATACAAAGTTAAAAATTTTAAATGAGAAATGAAATTTTGTTTTTACTTATCTTTGGCTTTAAATTCAAAATAAAAAACTCAACTGATGCAATCGTTATCTTTAAATGCAAATGTGATTTTAGCTTTTTTAGCTTTGGTGTTTTCAATTTTGATCGGAGTGCTTTCGTATTACAAGATTTCAATTCCAGCTGGTAATAGAGCGAAAATTTTTCTTTTTGTGCTTCGGGTGGTTTCTATCTTCATTATCTTTATGCTTATTTCCGAGCCAATTTTAACTTTTATATCCAAATCAAATCAACCGCCAATCGTTGCTTTTCTCTTAGACAACTCTAAAAGCATGGGAATTCGCGACCGGCTTGGGGATAGAAAAGACATAGTTCGTAAGATTGTAAACAGTGTAAAAGAGATTGAGATTCGCGGGGAGAAAAAATTTTTTATCTTTGCAGGTGATGTTCAGGAGAAAAAAATTTTAACTTCAGATTCGCTTACATTTTCAGGTGGAGCAACAAACATAGAAAAAGCGTTAAAGAAAATTCAAGAACTTTCAGCAAGAGAAAACATAAAATCTATTGTCCTTGTCTCAGACGGAATTTACAATTTGGGAGAAAATCCTGTTTATTTTTGTGAAAAAGTCGGGATTCCGATTTTTACTATTGGGGTTGGTGATTCAAGTTTTCAAAAGGATATAAAAATAGTTGATGCGTTTACGAATGAAATCACATATTCAGGGTTTGAAACGCCTCTAATTGTTAAAATTGAGTCAGCTGGATTTGGTGGGAGGGATGTTGATGTTTTTCTTTATGATGAAGAGAAGGAAATCGCAAAAGACAAGATAAACTTAAAAGATGGAGTTAACACATACACTGTGAACTTTAAATTTATCCCGAAAGAAGAAGGGTTTAAAAAGCTTACGGTAAAGGTTCAAGGATTACCCGGGGAAATCGCTTATGAGAACAATCAAAAATCACTTTATGTGCAAGTCTTAAAAAGTAAGCACAAAGTTTTAATCATAAGCGGTGCTCCAAGTCCAGATTTAGCTTTTGTTAAGAGAGTTTTGATTGAAAACAAAAATTATGAAGTGCATTCTTATACGGAAAAAATGGGAAGGGAATTTATTGAAGGAAATTTTGACTTTAAATCCGTTGATAGTTCTGATGTGCTCATTTTTGTTGGTTATCCCGTTAAAACATCAGATATTGAGATAATAAACAGATTGAAAAGTATAATCATATCTCAAAACAAGCCTGTTTTTTTCTTGGTGAGCAGAAACATTGATTTCGGCAAATTGAGAATTTTTTCCGAGGTTCTTCCTTTTAAATTTTCTAATGTTTTTAGCGATGAAGATGTTGTTAACTTGTCTATAACTGAGGAGGGAAGGAATCACGCTGTTACCGAGATAGGGGACAGAAATTATATTTGGGGTATCCTTCCGCCCGTGTTTAAGCTCAGGGGCGTTTTCGGCGCGAGTTCTGGTTCAGTTGTCCTTGCAAAAGCCAAATATCAAAATATTGAAACGGACGAGCCATTGATAATTTTGAATCAACTTGGTGGTAGGAAAGTTTTGTCGGTTTTGTGCTATGGGATATGGCGATGGAAACTTTTGACAGCGATGAATCCAGAATTTGATGGTTTCTTTGATGCATTCGTAAGCAACGCGGTTCGCTGGTTGCTTGCGCCTGTTGAGGAAGAATTTGTGAAGTTTAAAGTTGCAAAAAATTTCTTCAGCGAAGATGAAAAAGTTGAATTTTCAGCTCAGGTTTATAGCGAGAACTATTCGCCCGTTGGCGATGCTGATGTTATGGTTAAAATTTTAAATCAAAAAAGTGGTGAGACTATAAGCGAATTTACACTTGAGCAAATTAGTCCGGGAGTTTATTCTGGTTCAACTGAGCTTGCAAAGGGTGATTACGGGTATGAAGCGAAAATTTCAAGAAGGGGCAAAGTCTTGAAGAATTTTTCGGGAAGGTTTACCGTTGGCGAATCTGAAATTGAATTTTTAAATACAAGGATGGATGTTGAACTTTTAAGAGAAATCTCGCGCAGGACAGGGGGCAAGTTTTTAACAAATGAAGAGATTAACATTTTACCTGAACTTATCTCCTCACTTCCTGATTTTAAGCCAGCGGTTGTTGAAAGAAAGAAGGAATATATATTGTGGTCAAGGGTTGAACCTTTTTTGATGGTGATAGTTTTGCTTTCTATTGAATGGTTTTTTAGAAAAAGATACGGGCTTGCTTGAATTTATAAAAGGTGCACTTTTATTTCCTCGCCTTGTTCTATTATTGTTTTTTCCTTAGGAGCAATTATTAAACAGTTAGCCATCGCGAATGAGGATAACATATGGGACTCTTGATTTGGTAAAACTGTCACTTTGCCATTTTCAAAGTATCCTTTCAAAAAATATAATCTATCACTTTTCTTTTTTATCTTGTTTTGCAAAATTGCAATTTCTTCTTTCGGGTAAAAATTCCTGTGCCCCATTAAAAATTTTAATGCTGGGATCACATATTCAATCATGCAGGTTAAGACCGCAGCTGGATTTCCAGGTAACCCAAATATCAAAACTTTTCCTTTCTTCCCAAAGAAGAGAGGTTTGCCTGGTTTTTGTTTAACTTTATAAAATATCCTTTTAACATTTTCTTTGCTCATTAAATCTCTAACGAAATCATAATCCCCTGCCGAAACCCCACCAGAGAAAATTATAACATCTGAGTTCTTTAAGCCTTCTATAAATTTTTTTCTTATCTTCCCGAAATCATCTTTAACCCTTGCCAATTTTATATCTTTTTCTCTTATACCAAGACTTCTCAAAACAGAATAAATCATATTTGAATTTGCATCATAGATTTGCCCATATTTAATTTTTTCCCCAGGTTGCGCAATTTCAGAGCCAGTTACAATTACGCTAACTCGCGGTTTTCTTATTACAAAAACTTCGTCTATTCCCATTGCACTTAAAAAACCAATTACCCCGGGTGTTATCTCTGTTCCTTTTTTTAGAACGATCTCACCTTTTTTTATCTCCTCTCCCTTAAACCTTATGTTTTCCCACATTTCAATTTTTTTCTTCACCAAAATTTCCCCATTGATAACATCGGTGTCTTCTATCATTGCAACTGCGTTTGCGTTCGTTGGTAATGGCGAGCCAGTGAATACTTTGATAGCTTCACCTTCTTTAATTTTGATTCTTTTTGTTTCACCAGCTTTTATGCTACCGATGAGTTTGAATTTAAATTCTCCTGTTTCAAAATCTTTGACATTTAAAGCGTAACCATCAGCTGCTGATGTTGAAAATAAAGGTAAATCTACTGGTGATATAACATCGCGGGATAAAATATAGCCTAAACTTTCTCTAACTTTAACTTTTATTGGATTGACTACATATAGATTTTGCTTTAAAAGTTCCTTTGCTTCTTCAACTGTTATATTGACTTTAACCCTGTCCATAGCAGCTTAATCCCGATTGTTAGTATGATTGTGTTAAGTAAAAGTTTAATTATTCTTGAAGGCAATTTGAATGAACCGAGGTATGCTCCTAATAGTGCTCCAATTACGACACATAATGATAAAGGTAAAATCAAGGTGAAGTTAACATTCCCATTTATAAAATGTGAGGTGAATCCAACGGTTGAGTTTACAAAAATATAAAGTGAGGTTATTCCTGCAATTTCTTTAACTGGAATTTTAGATAAGAGAAGAATAGGGGATAAGTAAATTCCTCCGCCTATGCCTGTTATCCCTGCAAGTATCCCAGTAAAAAAACTTGCGAAAGGAATATATGTTTGGTTGATTTTAAAAGTTAAGTTTTTAATCCATTCCGATAAAAGCGATAAAATTGATGATAAACACAAAGCAAATCCAAGAATCAAGTAAAAAATAGAAGGCTCAAGTTTTACCTTTGAGCCTATTAAGACACCAAATACCCCAAGAAGGTACAAAGCGAGAAGAAAGAATTTTTTATCAGGGAAATTCACATGAACCCGATAGTTTAAAAAACCTAAAAGTGTGACAATAGAATTTAGAAAGAGGGAAGTTGAAGGTATATATTTTGGCTCTTTTCCTATGACTGCAAGAATAGCTGTATACGCACTGCCACCACCAAGTCCAACGGATGAGTAAAGGAACGCTATAAGTGCAAAGATGATATAGAACTTAATCATGTTTTGTCATTTTCATTACTTTAAAGACATGGAGAACATAAGGAAACAGGGCATTCATTGATTCCTTAACTCCTCGTGAAGAACCTGGTAATGTTATTATAAGCGTTTCACCTCTAACCCCGGCTATTCCGCGCGAAAGCATTGAGTAAGGAGTTCGTTCAAATCCATAAAATCTTGCGTTTTCCATTATCGCTGGGATTTCCCTCTCAATTAAAGGCTTTATCGCTTCAGGTGTTACATCTCTTGGTGAAAGCCCCGTGCCACCAGTTGTGAGAATAAGATTATATCCCGATTCACACCAATTTAGGACAGTTTGCCGAATTAAATCTTTTTCATCTGGGACGATTTTGTAATCAATGTTTTGGATTCCGATTTTCTTAAGTTCATCGCAAATAAATAACCCAGATTTATCGCTTTTCTTTCCTGAATAAACTGAATCAGAAATAACAAGAACACCAGCTTTGAAATCGGGTGGTATCTCTTCTTTAAAGTCAGATTTCCCTCCGCTTTTTTCAACAAGTTTTATTTCTACTATTTCTATATTGTCATCAATTGGCTTAAGCATGTCGTAAACATTCAACGCAGAACATGATGCAGCATACAGAGCTTCCATCTCGCAACCAGTTTGATAGATTGTTTTAACTGTGACTTCAATTTTTAAATTATCTTCATTAAATGTAAATTTAACCCCAGTCCAAGTTATAGGTATATTATGGCAGAAAGGCAAGATGTCGCTTAGTTTCTTTGCGGAAAGCATAGCTACACTTTTTGAGATTTCAAGGACATCGCCTTTTGGAACTTGTTTATTTTTTATTTTTTCAATTGAATCTTTTGACATTTTCACAATCGCCTGTGCTTTTGCTGTTCTCAATGTTTTTATTTTGTCGGAGATGTCAATCATTTTCTTTCCATCTATGTTTTCCATCTTTGAAAATTTCCTTTTTCCAGATTGAAACTCTCATTTTTACATTGTCTATGATATATTGGATTGCTTGAAATCCTTCTTTTCTGTGTGAGGAAATAACACCAACTAAAAGAGCTGTTTCACCAACTTTTACTTTGCCAATTCTATGTTTTATCAAAACATCTTTGATGTTAAACTTTTCTTTTACCTCATTTTCTATTTTTTTACATTCACTTTCTGCCATATCAATATAGCAATCGTAAAAAATTTCTTTAACCTTATTCCCATTTACTTCATCTGCTCTGACCTTACCAGAAAAGATTATGTATGCACCTGAAGTTTCATCAGCTTTTTTTGCAAACTCTAAAATAGTTTTGTTGCTTATTTTCTTTGTCGTGATATATTTCTTCATTTAACCTCCAGCAATTGGTGGTAAAAGGGCAATTTCGTCGTCTTCTTTTAGTTTGACATTTTCAGTTTTAATTTCTTGGTTTACAGCGATTGCGAAAACTTCTTTTTTCAACAATGGGAATTTGTCAAATAAGTATTTTTTCAAGCTTTCAATATCCTCAGCCAGTTCGGAATTAACTTCAATTTTTTCTATGCCAATATTATCTTTTATTCTCCCAAAAAATAAAATTTTCATATGAAAACCGCAATTTTTTGTCTTTTATCCGCCGAGTTCTCTAATTGAAAGTTCCGGCTTTTCGCTTTTTAAGTCAATATATCCTCGTGGTTTTAATTTAACCTTTGTGCTGATATATTCAACTAATTCTTTTGCCCGAAATTCAGGTCTTAAAAATTCCATTAAAGGATAGCCTATATTGTCAAACATACATAAAACCATTTTGCCTGTTGATGTTATTCTTAACCTTGAACAAAGAGCACAGAATGGATTCGTAATTGGTGAAATGAGGCCAACTTTAGCGCCATTATCCAGGATATATCGCGTTGCGATTTTATCTTTTTCAATCAAGCGCAGTTTATATCTTTGCTCAATTTTGCTTTTTATTTCGTTCTCACTCATGAAGTGTTTTTTCCAGAAACCATTTGATGAGAAAGTCATAAGTTCAATAAATCTTATTTCAATATTTCTATTTAAAGCGAATTCTATCAGACTGAAAATCTCATCGTCATTTATACCTTTCAAAGCGACTGTGTTAAGTTTGAGACGCAATTCAAGTTCAATCGCTAAGTCTATCCCGTTTATAATTTTTTCCAAAAGATTAAAACCCGTCAGATTTCTAAATTTATCCGGATTTAAAGTATCAAGGCTGACATTGACGCTGACATTGCATTCTTTCAGGAGATTTACTTTTTCCGAGAGCAGAATGCCGTTGGTCGTAATATTCAATTGTATATTTGGGTATTTCAGTGAAATCCATTTGATAAGGTCGTCTATTCCTTTTCTTAAAAGTGGTTCACCGCCGGTCAATCTAACCTTGTTGATTTCAAAATAAGTGTGGAAAATGTGAATTAATTTTTCAATTTCTTCAAGTGATAAAATTTCATCTCTCTGCATCTTCTTTGCAGGTAAACAGTAGAAGCAGTTTAAGTTACATCGGTCGGTTAATGAGATTCTCAAATAGTCAAACTTTCTTCCATATGAATCTTCAAGGATCACTGATGTAGTTGTTTTTTTATTTTTTATATAAAGCAGGGGAGGGGAAACCTCCCCAATAAATTTATTTTTTAGCAACAACTTTTGTCCGCTTTTTAATTTTAGCCCACTCGGATTCCTGGGGCAATTTAAATTCTGTGGCTATTTGTTTATGTAATTCTGAATCTTTCTTCAAAGCGTTAAGATATTCAGTGTAAATTGGTGGAAGTTCATATATAGTGCCAAGTTCTTTATCGCGGTTATTATAAAGTTCTTGATACAACTCCCACTGTTTTTTGGTTAAGAGCCCTTTTTCATAAGCATATTTTACATTTTCATAGACCATTTTCCAATAATCCTCAATTCTGTTAATTGAAAGCATTTTACCCTTATAAAGCAATGCGGAAATTCCCCATGGGTTGCCAGGCACATCGTAGATTGGATACAAGAAGAATTTTTCTGGTGATTTGGTTTTTAACCATTCCTTTGCTTCCTGAATACCATGCTCAGCTGCATAGTTCATAAGCTTTACGAGGTTTTCTTGTAAGTCCCATATCCCATGCCATTGAGTAAAATCTGCACCCATCATGATAGCACCGTGCCTAAATCTTCTACCTTCATGGTGCCAGGTTCTGTAGGTGAGGTGTTCTGGTTCTTCGTCATATCCTTCTTTTGGCCATATTGTTAAGTTAGTATTTTTAAATGTGAATTCTTTGGTGTAAACTAATCCTTGTTCTGCGAATTTTTTCGTATATTCAGTTATCGTTCTGTAAATTTCATTGTATTGCAAGACATTCAAATCAGCTATAAGCATATATTTTTCAGCAAAGCTGGATGAATGACATTGTTTGCAAACGGCAAGCATATTCTCTCGTTTCTTTTCCCAAGAAATTCCGCCCCAGTATTCTGATGTTCTGTGGCTATATGGGGATTGTGTTTCCCAAGCAAGTCTTTCGCTTACATTATGTGTTGATTTAACTCCTGGCAAAGCTGCGCTCATATGGCAAGTTGCACAAGTTGGCGTGTTGAATGGGACTTTTTCATTTGTTTTGTAATTCCAATCCCATTTGTTTCCGAATGTTGAGTAAATGTTACCATGCTTAGACTCAAGAAATATCTCAATGTGTGGGTGGTCTGGGCCAATGTGGCATTCACCGCAAGTTTCAGGGTGTCTGGCTTGAGTTATTGAGAATTGATGTTTTGAATGACAAGCGTCGCATTCGCCAACGCTCCCATCGGGCCAGAAGTTACCAATATTATGGCATTGTTCACAACCGTGTTTAGTTGCGAGTGCAGGTTCAAAAACCGCTCTGTCGGGTCCTTCGCTGCCCTGTGCTTGCATCACAAGTTGAGCAATTGCATGTTTGCTGTTCGCAAATTCCTTCACTTGCTGTTCATGGCATTCGGCACAATCCTTTGGAGTTGGGTGTTTAGCAACTACGATGTCGCTTTCAGGGCATTGAAAAGCATCCCAATCAGTTTTTTCTGCTTTGTGGCATTCGTAGCAACCAATGTTTTGTTGAGCATGCTTTGATAATTTCCATTCATCAATTAATTTAACGGCTATTCCTTTGCTTGTGTGGCAATCTATACATTTTTTCGTAACTCCACTGATTTCTACCTTTGCTTCAACTTCTTTTGACCTTTTCATTTCAACACTGGAAACAATGATGAGAACAACTAAAAGTAGGAAACTGAGAGAGCCAACGAAAATTTTCTTAAGAAAAAGTTCTTTGTTCTCCATATTAGCGTTCCTTTATTTTAGTTTTTAATAGAATATCGTTTCATAAATAGTGAAGAAGATGAAAAGAATTACAACTGTTACACCGACAATATAGCTTATATTAAATTTTACTTTCTTGGATAGCCATGAATCAACAAAGGGCCAAAATATGAAAAGTAGCAGAACAAATGTCATTGAATAAATTCCAACCTTCAAAGGCAGAATTTTTAAAATTGAATATACAGCGAAAAAGTACCACTCTGGTTTGATATGAAATGGCGTATTTGTAGGATCTGCTGGTTCCCCAATTCCAGGAGGAAAGATTATGCTAAGAGCGCTCATAGCTGTAAGTAAAAATATCGTTATGGCAAGAACTGTATAAAAGTGCTCCGGATAAAACGAGTATTCTTTCTCATCTGGATAAAGTTTTGAGACGCCATGTAATCTGACGAGGATGATATGAAAAACTATCAGAATAAAAAGTGTAGTGGGAAGAAATCCGATGTGTAGGTTATAAAATCTGGTTAAAGTATTTGCGATTACTTCATCGCTACCTCTAAGTAGCCTAAGCAGTGGCTTTCCAATCAATGGGATTTCCGCTATCATATTTGTTCCAACAGTTGTAGCCCAATAGGAAAGTTGATTGTATATCAGCGAATAACCAGTAAAGCATAGCCCAAGTGTTGTTATTAAAAGTAAACTTCCAATTATCCAATTTAGCTCTCTTGGAGCTTTATGTCCACCCGTGAAAAATACCCTAACGATATGCAAGATGATAGCAATAACCATAAGGTTTGAACCCCATCTATGTAATCCTCTTATCCAGTATCCTAATCTTACTTCCTCAGTAATATATCTAACGCTTTCATATGCTGAATCTGGCGAAGGGATATAGTAAAGACTTAGCAAGATTCCAGTCACAACTTGAAAAATGAAAAGCACGAGTGGAGTTGCACCGAGAGTAAACCACCAGTTTTTCATATGGGAAGGAATAGGTTCTTTTATGAAAATTCGCTCAGAAATTTCGGCAAGTTTTTCCGTGTTGATCGGAATCCTCGTTAACAGCCAACTTTTCCGTTCTCTTTGCTCCGTCATTGTTTTGACCTTTATTTTGTTTTGTTATTAAGCGAACCACATGTAAATTAGTTTGTTTCCAATTGTAATTTCGTATTCGTCAAGTGGTCTTGGTGGTGGACCTTCTAATACATTGCCGTTGATATCAAAAATCCCTTTGTGGCAAGGACAGAAAAATCTTTGTCTGTGGGCTTCCCATTTGACTTTACATCCAAGGTGCGTGCATGTAGCTGAGAAAACTTTATAGCCTTTTTCAGTTCTCACAAGATATAAATCTCTCCCAGCGAAGTTAAATAACTTCGCTTCACCAATTGAAATTTCGTCTTCTCGTGCTATGAATGTTTTTACTTTTTTCTTCGGTGTTATTTTAGGATAAATATATGCGAGCCCATTTCTTAACAATGCTAAACCACTTGCGATTAATCCAAAGCTAATGAATATCTTCCCTATGAATTCCCTTCGTGTTTCTGTTTTCCCCATGACTTTTTCTTTTTTTGTTTTTAAATATCAAAACTTTCACCTTGTTCCGCGCCAGCTATTGAGAAGTAAACCAACATTACATCAAGCACACCGTCAATTTTTTTAAGCTCATCAAGTTTTCTTTTGACGATTTCTTCTGACGCATCTTCAATTAGGAAAACCACTTTAGTATCGGTTGATTCTGGAGTTTCTATTCCGTGTAAATTTAAATCTTTAATTATGTTCTCCTTGTATTCTGGAGAACAAAGCTCCAAATATCCACTTGCTATTATCATTTTTTATATCCCTCTTTTTTTATGATTTTGCCTTCAAATGAGTTAAAGCTAAAACCTAATTTTATGTTGGTATCAACTTTAATTTTTTTAATCTTATCACAAGCAAATAAGCATTCACCGCAAAATACACAATTAGTTGACTGAAGGATGCCAGAATTTTTATTTGAATTTTTAATTTCGTTTACCTTTTCCATTATGGGCACATCCATATAGCAAGCATTTTGACAAGTGAAACAGAATTTGCAATCGTCAAGGTTTACAAGTTTAAGTTTTAACAGGCTTGCTTTGTTCAAAAAGCCGTAAGTTATTCCAACTGGGCAGATATTTTTACACCAGAATCGGGGAAACAGATATTCAAAAATGAGTAGGGCAACCACAAAGGTAAAAGACATCAGATAGGCATAGAATTCATATGGATAATTAAACCAGATAAATGTTGCCAAGTAAATAACCCTAAAGAAATTTGTTAAGTGCGATAGATATCGTGTAAAAATTGGAACTCCAAGTATGAAGGAGATAAAAAGGAACAGAAAGATTGGGATAAATAGTAATTTTGATTTTCTAACTTTTGTTTTTGCTTTATTTGTTCGTTTTATCCTGGCAATTAGATCAAAAAGTAGGTCAAACGGGCAAACCCATCCACAAAATGCTCGCCCGAATATCAAATAGAGAAGTAAAACGGGAATGACTGATAAGAAAACAGTAAGCGTGATAAATTTTGTTGCGAATGTTGTTTCTATAAAGCCGAATAAATCAATTATTTCAAAGATTTTAAAAATAGAAGAACCGCTCAAGCTTCCAACAAAAATTGACACCTTTAACAAGCTAAGGGCAAAAATTAAAGGGATAATAACTTGAACGATTTTTCTGAACTTGAAAATTTTTTTATCTATATTCACGCTCAGCAATTCTGCCTCTTGCAATTAATTTTGGTATGTTTATATTATAAACTATCTCATATCTTTCTTCTGAACTCATCTCAAGCAGTTTCTTTAATGTTTCTATGTATTTATTCTTAACTTTTTTATAATCATCAATTGCCAAAACTTTTATAGCTGAGCCACCGACGGGGCAGTATTTTACGCAAAGCCCACAACCGACACATTTTTCGTTTATGTATGGTTGATTACCCCATTCGCTATTATAGAAGTCAAAAACGATATTGCCGAATGGACAGGCTTTGCTACAGGATAAGCATATATCTCCATTCCATCCAAGACAAATTGAAAAATCAATCAAAGCCATTCCCATTTTAACTTTATCCTTTGGGATATTTCCCAGTGCTGAAGTTGGACAAACATTGACACATTCCATGCACAAAGTACAAGGGAAATTTCTCATATCTTTTACGAGAACACTTCCATAATCATTCAAACCGAATTTCGTAGATATAGCATTGAAGCCAGCAATGTGACAAGCGATTGTGCAAGCATTGCAACCTATGCATCGTGATTTAAATTTTGACTCATCCACAGCGCCTGGTGGACGAATAGGGGAGGGTGAGTTGATCCCGAGTTCATTTAGTAACTCCGCTAACGGTGGTTCAAGATTTGCTTCATCATTCCCTTTTGTCCTTCGTTGAAAGTTTTTTAATATCGGGACCAACCCACCCGTAGTGAATATGCCAAGAACAAGCAGAGATATATTTTTAATAAATTTTCGCCGTTTCATTCAAATGATTTCTATATTACCTGCTTGTTTGGATTTGCCTGTTTAACTTTCAATGTCCCCTTATAAACTTTAACTGCAAACATCTTATAGTCCGCCTCAAAACTAAATGGATCAAATTTATCTGGCATAATCATGTTGATTAGCTTTCTTTCATCAAACCAAGGTATAAAGATATAATCTCTTCTTGGTCCACCGGTTGCTTTGGTTATATCAAAGACTTTTGCCTTTAACTCAATTTTACCTCTCAAGGTTTCAATTATAATAGTATCCCCGTCTTTGATTCCAAGCTCTTTGGCAAGTTCTGAATTGATCTCGGCATAAGCTTCAGGCACAGCTCTTGCAAGTTCCGCAACTTTTGTTGTCATCGTTCCTGTGTGCCAATGTTCAATAACTCTTCCCGTGCAAGCACCATATTTATAGGCGCTTGTATCGTAAACGACAAGCTGGCTCCCATCTTTTTTCCTAAATGCTTCCCTATGTCCTGGAAATTCGGCTGGGCTCAAAGCAATGCATTTCAATGCTTCAATTGATTCATCAGGGTTTCCTATAACTTCAACCTCATATTCAGCTATTTTATCATATGGAGCAGCTGAATTTTCAACGACTTTATTTGGGTTGAATTTACGCTCAATTATTGTGACTGTTCCATACTTTGCAAATTTTTCTCCATTCCACTTACAAGCCCACCACGGGTTAGCCCATGCGATCGCTCTACCATCAATTACAAATATCTTTTTCTGTGGATCTGTTGGATCATCAATCATTCCATGGATAAAGGCATTTGAATTATAGAAGCTTACATACCATCCATCTGGGATATTATTTTTCCTATGATATTCTCTATCTTGCTTTTCTTCCTCAATGTTTTTCTCAATCCAGTTCCCATATATCGGATTAAATTTCTTCAGGTTATTGATATATGCTTTTGTCCTTAGGTCAACTATTGGGTCATATGGATAGGCATATTGAATTCGTGCCTCATATTTGTGATATCTTTTTTGGATCTCTTCGTTTGTATGATATTCTTCGGGTAATGGAATTCTATAGCCCCAATTTCTTTCAACAAGCATGTTCCTTCTTAAACCGCTTAAATCGTAGCCAGTCCCCTTTGAAAGCTCTCTGAGTTCATCCCATATGTTTTCTGTGAATTTACGCATCCAATCTCTTTCTTTTGCGTCTTTAACTGTTTCTTTGAGCCAAGTTTTTTCATCGTAATCTTTTGGCCAAAATTGAGAGATATGTCCTTTTGGAACTATACCTTTTTCTTCAAGTCGTCTCATTATCATCGCAAATATAACTGAGTCAGGTAGAGCTTCGCCAGGGGATTTTTTAATTTGCTTGATTGTTTGATACCTTCTTTCAAGATTTCCATAGATAAATTCTTTCTCATACCAACTTGAAGCGGGCAAGACGATATCAGCGACAAGCGTTGTGGTTGTCGGGAAGGCTTCTAATACAAATGTCAATGGATATGGTGTTCCTTTAATTGCACCAGCACACGCCAGGCGATAGGGATAGGAGTATGGTAAACTTTGTCCTGGATTTACAGTGGAGGTAAATAATACCTTTATCTGTCCAGCAGCATATCTTCTAAACATTTCAATAGTGTGCGGTCCTGGAATAGGATGAATTGAAATTTTTGCTGTTTCTTTTTCTATTTCTTCATCTGAATAGCCCTTTCTCTTTAAGTAGTTTCTAACTCTTTGCTTCCAGATGTTTTCGACAGCGCTTCTATGAACAGGATTTGCTACCAGCCTTCCATACGGCAATGCATGGCAGAGTGCTCCTGGAGCTCTAATTCCACCGCAAGCATTTGGTTGACCAGTGAAACTAAATGAATGACGCCCTGGCTTGCAAACTTTACCTGTTATTAAATGCAACATATGAAGCGAAGCATTAGCCCAGCTACCTTGCAATTTTTGATTTATCCCCATAGTCCAAACAGTTACCACATAACCTTCGGCAAACCACTTCGCAGCGAGCCGAATTGCTTCAGAACCACTTATCTTTTTCCATGTTCTGGTTGCTCTATCGTAAACAAGAGGTGATTCACCTTCAAAAATCACATCAGCAACTTTTTCCGGTTTGTAATCTTCTAAAAATTTTAAGAAAATAGCAAATCCCTTCCATAAATCTTTCTCTATCTCTTCTTCAGAATTATATTTCTTCTTTGGATCTGGATAAACCTTTCTTGGTGTATTAGTGTAGGCTAAATCCCAAGTGTTACCTCTTATCCCTCCATATTCAGTTCTTATCCATTGCTTTCTAACATCTTCGTGAATACCAAAACTTACATGCCTCTTGATAAAGTCTTTATCAAGATATTTCCAATCTGCTTTAACCTCACCTTTTTCAACATCAAATTTTGCGTTGTCAAGTTCAAAAGCTATAACATAAGCCATTGAGTTAATCAAGGCAAGGTCCCTGCCACTTGCAAGCGGAAGCCAAAGGTTCGCTATTGTTCCAGATCTTGTTTTTCGTGGGTCAGCGAGTATAACTTTAACTTTTTCAGGATTTTTATTCTTAACGCTTGCAATCCTGTTAAATATAATTGGATGGGCTTCGGCAGTATTACTTCCAATTATGAAGAAAGTATCAGCATGTTTTCCGTAATCGGGGTCTGGAACATCTATATCATCAAGACTTCCGTAAGGTTCATCCTTTCCAAATGTATAAAGGAAACCGACAACCGCACTTGCCATGCACATTCGGGGTTGACCTTCAATGGAATTATTTGCAAGAAGTCCGCCACCTTTGAATGTTTTGTTCATTATGTGTGTTTCCTCTGTCCCTGTCTGTCCGCTTCCATAGTATGCAACACTAAACTTTCCATAGTCTTTTATTGCTTTTTCAACTGCATCCGCTACGAAATTTATCGCATCTTCCCAACTTATCGGAATGAAATTCTCTTTAAGATCAGTAACAGGGTCCCTTAACGCTTCTGCATCTTTAGTTGTTTTGCCAAATGTAACTCTTGGTGAATTGAAAAGGTCTGGTTTGCCCGTTTTAGGGTTAATCCACTCTTTGCGTATCAACGGTTTAGTCGGTCTATTTGGATATTCAAGTGATTTATGTAAATAAAATGCTTTTGTGCATAATACACCTCTGTTTACAGTGCTATTTTTATCGCCCTTTAATGCTAAAACCTTTATAACTTCCCCTTTATCATTGACCTCACAATCAGCTACAACTGTACATCCAACTCCGCAGTATCTACATTGCCCAACGGGTAGAGTTTTAACCGTTGGTGGTGTAAATGCAAGTATGTCTTTTTTATAAATGCCTGCTGCAGTTGA
This sequence comes from uncultured Bacteroidota bacterium, assembly GCA_964438815.1. Lineage (GTDB taxonomy): Bacteria > Bacteroidota > Ignavibacteria > Kryptoniales > Kryptoniaceae > Kryptonium. The sequence goes on along the minus strand of CAYTKW010000003.1, from coordinate 315,968 downwards.
AGCAGCGATAAAAGCGCTTAATCTGAGGAAGTCTCTTCGTGTGATTTTCATTTCTGAAACCTCCTGGTTTATTTTTTGAGTTTAATTTTTAGTGTTTCAACTCCAACTGCATCCATATTTGGTGAATAATCACCGTTTGCTGCAACAGCCATAATTGATATATCAACTTGCTCAATCTTTTTTGATGGAGCTTTCCAAGCGAATTTCCATTCTCTTGTTTTGCTTCCCTCATTTGTGTGGGTGATAAACCCATTTGAAAGTTGTGTATTGACTTTGTCAATCACGATAAGTTGTCCAGCTGAAGCAGTGACTGCAAATCCACCCTGATTATCCCCGTAGCTTTCATTGTCGCTTTTAATACTTATCTTAACAGTATAAGTTTTGTTCGGCTGAAATTCTTTGGGCAAACCTTCAACTATTACTTCAACAATTTTATCTTCAGCTCCGAAATGGCAATTATCACACTCCAAAGATGGTGCACCGTTGGTATGAGCGCTTGCATTTCGCCCTGTATAGAAACTAATCAAAAAGAGGATAAGTTGTGTTGCAAAAAGTATTTTGATAGAGATTTTTACTTTCATGTTAAAACTTTGGGTTTTGTTTTAACTTTAAAAAAGGTAGCCTCGCAATTTAACGAGGCTACCGAAAGAAAAATAGTTAGAACTCGTAAGTAATCTCACCCTTCAGCTCCCAAGCTGACTTGTTCCACTTATCAGTGCCATTAATTAAAAACATTGCAGCTTTACCAGGTTTAAAATATCCACCTCGTAGTGTTAATGTTACTTTCTTGTGCAATTTGTAATCGCCTTTGAGGTCAATTTCCCAACCTATATCTTTTGCGCTTCTTGCATTTTTAAGATTTTGAGGATCTCCTTGAATGTTTGTTACTTCGTCCCACGCATAAATTGGTTGAGTTGCTCTTATTAAAGAGAAAGAGCCAAACAGAGTTAAATCTTGAACTGGTTTAACTGTCAAATTAACTTGACCAATCGTTGTATTTTCAATCTCTCTGTATCCACGAACATTTGGAGCACCAAGTCCTTGTGGTGTTATCCCTTCTTCATCAGGCATAATTGAGTCTTCCCAAACCTCCGTTATATAGAAGAAACCAGCGGTTCTTAACTTATTCACATTTCCTTTTCCACCCCAGGGACCATCGCTATCACCAGAACCAAAGCCAAAAACTCCTCCAACATTAACTACATCGGTAACTGCATAGTTTGCTTTAAGGTAAATGTTATAACCCCTTAAATTTCCGTCGTTAATGTCAATATCAAGCGTTGGACCATAGCTTGTATTTCTAATGTCATCTTTTCCATAAAGGTAGTTTAGCTCATAGTTAAGCGTTAGTTTGTTGTATTTCGTCATGCCTGAGAGTCCAAATGCGAGTAAGTCTGTAACCTGTGGAGCAAATCTAGCTCTTTTATACTGGAGTGCATTAGGAATATAAGCGACATTATCCATTGTTGACATATCAGCATAGTAAAATCCATATAAATCAACTTTGGTCTCATAATTTCCATTTTTAAAGTTAAGGCTCAAATTTGCCAATAAGAGATTTGCATCTCTCGCATCTGTATTACCCCAATAATCTTTCTTTAACCCTGAGGAACCATCTTTAGTAATATCTGACAAATCACTCAAAGCATCAACACCTTCACTTACTTTCGCCCAACCAAGTTTTAACATTTGGATATTTTTTGAATTTAAAAGTTTCCCAAGATTGATATCCACTTGAACCCCATCATAATTATTATCAATCAACATCCGATTTCCAACAAGAAATTGCATTCTACCAACCTGAAAAGACAAATAAAGTTTTGGAACATTTACCCAAACATACGCTTGATCAACATGAAATGGATAATTCGTGTCTTTGTTATCAAATAGTAAACTCGCACTGTTAATTGTATCAGGTGGGCTAGCCTTAAGGAACAATTGTCTTGTCGGTGGCACATTGTCAACACCCCACCAACCCTGAGCTATGTCAAACCTTGTAACTAATTTAATATCTTCTTTGTACTGCAATTGTGGTATAAATCTTAACATTTGAACAACATACCTATCGTTGTAGTCTGCTTTCCCAAAAATGAAATCCTTTTGCCATTGAAACCATGTGTTAAAGACACCATTTAATTTTAATGCCAGATCATCGGTGATTTTAATTTGTGCTTGTGAGATGCAGATAAGTGCAGTGGTTAAAAGGAGGGTTAACAAGACTTTTTTCATTTTAAAGCTCCTGTAATTTTGTTTTTATGTAATGGAAGTTTGTTATGTTTTATTCTGCAAAGCTTGTGCCATTTTAAAATGTTTTGGAATTTAATAAATTTTGGAAGGTGGTGTTAAGCTAGTGCCGGAAAAATGACGCTGGGAGTCAAAAATTTGAATTAATTAAGTTTGTATTTTCTAAGCTTTTCAATAAATGTTGTTCTTTTAAGACCTAATAATTTTGATGCCTTTGCCTTGTTTCCCCCAGATTTTTGTAGTGCCCATTTTATGGCTTTTATTTCCACTTCTTCAATTAACTTGTTAAGATCCAAGGATTCCAAGTTTGTAAAATCGCTGTCTATAATTTTTTTGTTTTCAATGGGTTGGAATATATCATTGGGAATATCTTCGGCAGTAACAGTATCTTTATCAATGAAGCTAACTATTCTACAAATTGCGTTTTCAAGTTGCCTGACATTTCCGGGCCAATCATAAGCCATAAGTTTGCTAATCGCCTCCTGTGAAAATTTTATATTTTTCCCCATTTGTTTGATGAAATGTTCAAGCAGGAAAGGGATATCTTCTTTTCTTTCTCTTAATGGAGGTAATTTTATCGGCACAACATTTAACCTATAATAAAGGTCTTCTCTAAATTTCCCTTCAATGACTTTTTGCCAAAGATTTGTTTTTGTCGCACAGATAAATCTAATGTCAACTTTAATTATTTCTGAACTGCCAACACGTTCAAATTCTTTGAATTGCATAACTCGTAACAATTTAGCTTGAATACTTAAAGGTATATCATCAATGTCATCTAAGAAAATTGTGCCACCATTTGCAATTTCAAATCTTCCTTTTCTATCTTTTAAAGCTCCTGTAAAAGCTCCTTTGACATGCCCGAAGAGTTCTGATTCAAGCAAGGTTTCTGGTAAAGCTACACAGCTTACCTTCACAAATGGTTTATCTCGTCTGGGGCTGTTGTAATGTATTGCTTGTGCAACTAATTCTTTGCCGGTACCGCTTTCCCCTTCAATTAAAACTGTTAGATCTGTTTTTGAAACCATTTCAATCTTGTTAAAAATTTCCTGCATTTTGGATGAAGCCCCAATGATATTGTGAAGTCTGTATTTTTCATATAGCTTTGTTTTTAATTCCCTATTCTCCGCTTCAAGTTTTTTTATCTTCGCTATTTTATCCAATAAGACAATTAAATCCTCTGATCTGAATGGTTTGGTGATATAATCGTATGCGCCGGTTTTCATCACCTCAACAGCTGACTCAACAGTTGGGTATGCTGTTATCATTATCACTGCGGTATCTGGGTTTTTTTCTTTAACTCTTTTTAAAACCTCTATCCCGTTCATACCAGGCATGCGGATATCACTTACGACTACATCAGCGCCTATTCTTTCAAACTCGTCAATAGCTTTAATTGGATCATCAAAAGCGTAAACCTCAAATCCCCTCTTCTTTAGAGCATCTGAAAGTGTAATAAGTTTTATCCTTTCATCTTCAATTATAAAAACTCTCATCTTGATTTGTTACCTACCAATTAAGTTTTTTAAAATTTTTCTACCCTCAATTAGCTTTTCATATACACTTGAGTCTGTAATGGGTGAAAACTCACTATACTTAGGTAAGCAGATACTAAAAGTGGTTCCTTCCATAACCTTGCTTTCTACACTTATATTTCCACCGTGTATATAAACGATGTTGTAGCAAATGTATAAACCAAGTCCAGTTCCTTTGTCTTTTTTGGTTGTAAAAAATGGTGAAAAGATTTTATTAATGTTCTCTTGTGGGATACCGCAGCCGTTATCTATAATGCGCACGCAAACACTTTTGTCATTATCCGTTGCTTCAATTTTTATCTTGCCTTTATAATCACTTAAGCCCTTTAACTTTTTCTCAATGATCGCATCTATACTGTTAAATATGATATTCAGAAAGACTTGCGAAATATGGTGTCGACTACCCTTTATGAAAATATCCGAGCCAACCAAATTTTCTATTTCAATTTCGTATTTTTCCGCTTTATATCTTATGAGATTTAGCGTATCCTCAATGCTTTCTTTTAAGTTCAACTTCTCCATACAATAATCATGAGGTCTGGCATACTCAAGCAGTGACCTAATAACGCTTTCTATTTTGTTTAAAGATTCAAGTGCGAGCTTTGTGTACCTGCGGGTTTGTTCAATGTTTTCTGGGTCCTCAAAAATAGCATATAAGCAATTTTGAATACCATCAAGTGGATTATTAACTTCGTGAGCTATTATGGAAACAAATTGTCCTAAAGAAGCCATCTTTTCGGCATATATTAGCTGTGCTTGTAATTCCATTAGTTCTTGATATTTGCTCTCTATCTCAGCTAATTTAGATTTTATTTCAGCTTCAACATTTCGGTAATGTTCTTCTAATTTCTTTTGCAGATTAACCTTCTCAGTGACATCTTGGCTAGTTAACAAAATCCCCTTATAGTTTCCGTTTTCATCTTTGATTGAAATATACTGATTGTCAAAATAATTTTTGCCAACCCTGATCATTTTATGCCTGTGGTTTATGATTCCTTCCTTAAATTCTTCTAAAACTTTTTTAACTCGCTCGTGAGTTGATCCCGGATGGCATCCAACGACATGGGTTCCAATTCTTTCGCTTCTATCCATTCTTCGGATTTCTTCAGCAAGCTTATTTGCGTATCTTATAACACCATTTTCATCAACATAAATCACACCGATATTTAAAGCATCAAGGATTCTTAACAGTTCAGAGTAGCTTAGGGTGATTTGTTTTATTTCCTCTTTTTTCATGGTTATTTTGTGCAATATATTTGATTTTGAAATCAAAAAAATCAAAAAGCGTGCCAAATGATTTTTCTTTGGAAATTAATACGCAAAGGTGTCATATTTCCACAATGTTTTTTAATTTTGCTCGTTTTTGCACATTCTGGTTTGAGGTTAGTGTAAGGGGTTATTCCGAGCGAGGGTGGGCGAGCTTGTAGGTTTTTTTAAGATGCTCAACCGTTACATGCGTATACCTTTGCGTGGTTGAGAGGCTTGAATGCCCGAGCAGTTCTTTAACAGCGATTATGTCGGCACCATGATTAAGCAAGTGAGTTGCAAATGAATGTCTCAAAACATGGGGTCCTTTCCTTTCAATATCTGAAACAGCGGAAATATATCTACTTACAATTTTATACATATCAACTTTGGTCATTCTTTTCCCATTTCTCGTCAGAAAGAGAGCTTTTTTATCATCGTCCGTTTGTTCAAGCGTTTTAAAATTTGACCTTATGTTAAGATAGTTTTTAAGCGCCTCTTTTGCTTTTTTTCCGAATGGGACAATTCTAAATTTCCCGCCTTTCCCAAGAACTTTCACCGTTTCATTTGAAAAGTCAACATCTTCTATGTTAAGTCCACAAAGTTCGCTCACTCTGACTCCTGTGCTATATAGAACTTCAAGTATAGCGCGATCTCTTATCCCTTCGTCTGTTTTGAGGTCAGGTAAGTTCATCAGTTTTTCAATTTTATTCTCCTCAAGAAAAACCGCCAGCGTTTTTTCTCTTTTAAGTGAAAAGCCAACCGTCGGGTTTGAAGTTGTGATTTTAAATTTTATCAAGAATTTAAAAAATGATTTTATGGCTGATAATTTTGCAGATATGCTTGCTTTTTTCAATCCCTTTGAATGTAAATATGAGAGGTAATCTCTTATCAATGTCCTGTCAATTTTATTTACATCGGCGTTAATTTTTGCTTCGTTAAGTATGAAGTTATAAAATTCGTAAAGCGCATCTTGGTATGCTTCAATTGTTCTTGGAGAGTAATTTCGTTCAGCATCCAGATACTCAAGAAATTTTCTTATTTCTTTTTGCATTTTGAGGTATTGGTGTCGCAGACTTGATTTTTATTGAAAGATGTATTATATTTATGACAGGTTAAGAGATTCCCTCACCCAGGGTCTCCCCCGCCCTGGGTTCCCCCGCAGGGCAGGTTCCCCCCGCCTGCCCTTTCCTTCTTTCCTTTTTTATGGAATTAAAACAGCAGCAGCAACAACTGTCGTCCATAATCCTGTCTTATCAACTATAGCTGATTGAGTTATGTTGAAAGTTTTTACGATTTTTCCACTCATTTTCCACACTTGCTCTCTTTCATCCCAGCTTGTATTTGGGTCAAATTCAAGTCCAAGCGTCGTTGCAAGCATCGTTGCAGCAAGGTCTTCAGCATATTCTCCGGCTTTGTCATCAGTCTGACCGAAAGCATGATGTTCAGATAGATAACCAAATTGTTCTGAGTCCGCTGGTATAGCGACACCAATTGAAGCTGCGATCAAACGATTCGGCTCATTGCTTGACTCTTGGCTTATCACGACATGGACAATTTGACCTGGTTTTAAGTATTCAAGACCTTTGTTTCTCGGAATTATCTTACAGCCCGGTGGGAAAATGCTTGATACGCGGACAAGATTGAACTGTGCTATTCCGGCATCGCGTAGAGCCATTTCAAAGCTTGTGAGTTTCTCTTTGTGTCGTCCGACCCCTTTTGTCAAAAACATTTTTGTAGGGACGTACAATTTATCTTACCTCCTTTCTCTTAATTTTTAAAAATTTTCTTTTTCCAACCTTTATGATAAATGGTTTTTCGAACCCGACTTGTGCGTCAATGTCATTAATTTTAACACCATCAATACTTACCCCTCCAAGTTGAATTAATCTCTTCGCCTCGCTTTTTGAACTTGCAAGACCCGTCATAACGAGAAGTTCAACAAGTCTTATTTTGCCATCTTTATATTCAATTTCAAATTCGTCAATTTCTTCTGGAATTTCCTTCCTGACGAAGATTTTGTCAAACTCTTCTTGCGCCTTATTTGCCTCTTCAACTCCATAATACATTCGGACGAGTTCCCATGCAAGCCTTCTCTTTAAATCGCGTGGGTTAACCTCTGGGTTTTGAAGTTGTCTTTTTATTTCTTCAATTTCATCAGTTGGAAGGTCTGTTGTCAACAGGAAATAATCGTAAATTAGTTCATCTGGAATTGACATAGTTTTTCCATACATTTCAGATGGTGGGTCATTTAAGGCGATGTAATTGTTAAGTGATTTGCTCATCTTCTCAACACCATCTGTTCCAACCAAAAGTGGCATGGTTATTATAACCTGCGGTTCTTGACCAAATTCTCGCTGGATGTCCCTTCCGACAAGAAGATTAAATTTTTGATCTGTTCCGCCAAGTTCAATATCAGCTTCTATAGCGACTGAATCCATAGCCTGTGCAAGTGGGTATAAAAGTTCATGAATACTTATCGGTTCACCGGATTTATATCTTTTGCTGAAGTCATCTCTTTCAAGCATCCTTGCCACTGTGTATTTGCTTGCAAGCCTTATGACATCTTCAAAGTTCATCTTCCCGAGCCATTCGGAATTGTATCTTATCTCAACTCTTTCGGATAGCAGAATTTTTTTCGCCTGCTCAAAATATGTCTGTCCATTTATTCTCGTCGCTTCAAATGACAACTGCGGTCTCGTTTTACTTTTCCCGGATGGGTCACCAATCATCGCGGTAAAATCGCCAATTATCAAAACAGCAATGTGCCCAAGCTCTTGAAAATGCCTTAATTTTCTTAGCACAACTGAGTGCCCAAGATGAAGGTCTGGTTTCGTCGGGTCACATCCAAGTTTTACTCTTAAAGGTTTCCCCGTTTTTATTGATCTCTCAACTTTTTTGACGAGTTCATCTTCGGGAATTATCTCAACGACGCCTCGCTTGATAAGGTCCATTTGCTCATTTATACTAGGAAATTTCAACGCTCGGTTAAAATTTTGTTTTTAATTATTCGCGATATTTATCCGCGTATCTTCGTTTCAATTCACGCTGTAATTCTTTTTCAGCTATATCTTCTTTTTTCTCATATTTTTTCTTACCTCTGACAAGGGCAAGCTCAACCTTCGCTTTTCCATTTTTAAAGTAGACTTTTAAAGGTATCAAAGTCAAGCCTCGCTCCTTTACCTTCGTTGAGAGTCGTATTATCTCGTGTTTGTGAAGTAAAAGTTTTTTATCTCTTAACGGATCATGATTGTGAATGTTTCCGTATTCATACGGGCTTATATGCATATTCAACAGCCAAACCTCACCATTTTTAATTATCGCGTAGCTATCTTGTATGCTCACTTTCCCTTGTCTTAGGGATTTCACTTCCGTTCCTCTCAAAACTATTCCTGCTTCAATCGTCTCAAGGATTTCGTAATCATGGTGCGCTTTGCGATTCGTCGTAATGATTTTAATTTTATCCGCCATCTTCTTTTGGAACTAATTTTAAGAAAATTAAAACCCAAAATCAATTTTTCATTCTTCACCTTTAACCTCAATTAAGATGACGCGATACGAAGTCAAAACATCAATTCCAAGAAAGCAAACCCCACAGAGAACAAGAAAAAGCCCAACAATAAAAAGGTAAAGTGGAATTTCGCGTATAAAAGCACCGCTAAAAAAGATGTTTAAACCGATCGCAAACGATGTCAACACAAAAAATATAGCAGCTATTATGTGACAAAGCATAGCATTTCTTATATACCAAATTCTCCGAACGAGAATTTCAATTTGATTTTTTATGCTCAAGAAACGAACATTTTCTGTGTATTCAAGCTCGCCGTGCTTTATAAGCTCTTTGATTAATTTTCTTTTTTCGTCGTTTAGCAATCTGACTCTATTGACCAGCGTTGAATGTCTTGCATTTAAGCCGGATAAAAAGAATGCACTTGATGAAATCATCACCGCAGGTGATAAAATAGCTTGAATTGCTTGAGTTACAGTTAATGTGAACTCACCCTCCATCAGAGCTCTTGTTCGCTGTTATATTGGACTATTGAAAACACATCGTAATTTTTCAATCGCTCTCTTCCATTTAAAAATTTCAATTCAATTAAAAAGCAAATCCCAACGACTTCTCCACCAAGCCTTTCAATTAATTTGCACGCAGCTGATACAGTTCCACCTGTTGCGAGAAGGTCATCGTGAACTAAAACTTTATCGCCAGGTTGAATCGCATCAATGTGAACCTCCATGGCATCAGTTCCATATTCAAGTTGATATTCTTGGCGAATTTTTTCAGTCGGAAGTTTTCCCGGTTTTCTTATCGGGACGAAACCAGCATTAAGCAAATAAGCAAGTATAGAACCGAAAATAAAGCCACGGGATTCAACGCTTACGACTTTATCAATCTTGATATCTTTGTATTTTTGATAAAATGTGTCAACTGCAAGTTTGAATGCTTCTTTGTCTTTTAAAAGCGTAGTGATGTCCCTGAAAACAATCCCTTCCTTCGGAAAGTTTGGGACGCTTCTGATTATGCTTTTAAGTTTTTGACTGACTTCGGCAAGTTGAATTTCGTTCATTTTTACCACCCGATTTTTTCTTTTTTTAAAAAAGCATTTATACCTTTTTTGCAATCCTGCGTTAATCTTGAGATTGAGTTCATGCCTTTTGCATATTCAATCGCCTCGCGTAAACTCATGGAGTATAGATTTGAAAGCATTTCCTTTATAAATTTTACGGATTCAGGGCTTACATTTGAAATTAAATCTTGCGCGAATTTAAATGTAAAATTTTTAAGCTCTTCATCAGGTACAGAATAATTTGCAAGTCCAATTTTTACAGCTTCGTCCGCGTCAATTATGCTACCTGTAAGTAAAAGTTCTCTTGCTTTAGCTCCAGGTATTCTTCTTGCCAGGAAAGTCATAACAATTGCTGGGATGAATCCTATTTTCGGTTCGGTGTAGCCAAATTTTGCATTTTCTTTTGATGCGATTATAAAATCACAAACACTTGCAACTCCACATCCACCAGCTAAAGCAAAACCATTTACCATAGCAATTGTCAATTTTGGGTAAGTGAAAATTTTTAGGTAAAGGTTTGCAAGTTTATCTGCGTCAAGGTAGTTTTCGTATGAATTTAAATTTGATATCTCTTGAATATACTCAAGGTCTGCGCCCGAGCAAAATGAATTCCCGACCCCTGTTAATATCACGCATCTTATGTCTTCGTTTACCGCAAGGTCAAATGCTTTTGAGATTTCTTCTATCATTTGAGTGTTTAAAGCATTTCTTTTTTCAGGTCTATTCAAAGTTATGATCGCGATTTTTTCCTGAACTTCGTATATGATTTGGTTAAACATTTAAGTATTTTTTTTGTTTTCCAACAGTTTTAAAATTACTCATTCCGATGGATAAAATCAATAATTAGCAGGTGGAAATTTTATGTGTTTAATCCTGCTGGGGAAAATGCGTAGAATCTGCAAGTTATGGTTTTGAGATTTTTTTGTGAGAATTAAGTTTGTGGGAAAAGATACTTCTTTAAAAATTGCCCTGTGTAGGAATTGGGATTTTGTGCGATTTCTTCAGGTGTTCCGACTGCGACGACATATCCGCCTTTATCTCCTGCTTCAGGTCCAAGGTCAATTACCCAGTCAGCGCATTTTATAACATCCATGTTATGCTCAATTACAATTATTGAATGTCCAGCTTCAATCAATGAATTAAAAGCATTGAGAAGTTTTGCTATGTCATCAAAGTGAAGCCCCGTGGTCGGTTCGTCAAAAATAAACAGAGTGTGTGAACTTGTTTCAGAGGCGAGAAGGTGAGAAGCAAGTTTTATGCGTTGTGCTTCTCCACCCGATAGCGTGTTTGCAGGTTGACCAAGCTTTATGTAACCAAGCCCGACTGAATCAAGGACTTTTAACTTTTCAACGATTTTTTTGTGCGTACGGAAAAATTCAATCGCTTCTGTAACCGTCATCTCAAGAACATCACTTATATTCTTTCCTTTGTATTCAACTTCAAGTATTTCAGATTTATATCTTTTCCCATTACAGGAATCACATGGCAGATAAATATCCGCAAGAAATTGCATTTCAATTTTAACAAAGCCATCGCCTTGACATGTTTCGCATCTACCGCCTGGGATGTTAAATGAAAAATGCCCAGGTGTATAACCTCTCATCTTGGCTAAATGTGTAGAAGCGAAAATTTCTCTTATCCCATCAAATGCTTTAATGTAGGTTACTGGGTTTGAGCGTGGGGTTTTCCCAATTGGTGATTGATCAACCATTTCAACTGCATCAATGAGCTCGTGACCTTCTATTTTATCAAATTCTCCCAATTTACCATTGTGATTTCCATCTTTGATCTTTTTCAACGCTGAATAAAGTATATCATAGACAAGTGTGCTTTTACCTGAACCGCTTACACCTGTGACACAGACGAAAAGATTTAATGGAAATTCAACATCTATATTTTTCAAGTTATGTTCCCTTGCTCCGCGAATGAGTATTGATCTCCCTTTTACTGGTTTTCTTCTTTTCTGCGGAACAGGTATTTTTAGTCGTCCACTTAGATATTTACCTGTCAATGAGTTTTCATCTTTTAATAAATCTTCGTATTTGCCTTGAAAAACTATTCTACCGCCGTTTTTGCCTGCTCCTGGACCAAGGTCAACGATATGGTCTGCTGACTCAATTACTTCACGATCGTGTTCAACTATAATTACTGTGTTACCATTTTCTTTTAATGATTTTAAAATTTTTATGAGGCGGTTTGTATCGCGCGGATGCAAGCCAATGCTCGGCTCGTCAAGTATATAAAGAGTGCCAACGAGCGATGAGCCAAGCGCTGTTGCAAGATTTATCCTTTGTGCCTCACCTCCGGAGAGAGTGCCAGATGTCCTGTCAAGTGTTAAATATCCAAGCCCAACTTCATAAAGATATTTAAGTCTGCGATTTATCTCTGAAAAAATGCTTGCGGAGATTGTTTTTTCATAATCTGTTAATTCAAGGTTTTGGAAAAATAAATATGCCTCTTCAATTGACATCTTGACGACATCGTAAATTGTCTTTCCGGCGATTTTAACATTTAAAGCTTCTTTCCTTAATCTTGACCCACCACATAAATCACAAGTTGTGTATCCCCGATATCTTGAAAGCATAACTCTATAATGAACTTTATATGAATTCTCTTCAAGCAGTTTAAAGAAACCGTTAATCCCTTCAAAGCCGTTGTATCCATTTTTAATTATTTCAAGGTGTTGTGGATTTAAATTTTTAAATGGAATATCAACGGGGATTCCGGCTTTTTTTGCGATGCGCATTAAATCTTTTTGAAACCAAGAAAACTTTTCACTTTGCCAGGGGTAAATCGCCCCTTCTTTTAGGCTTTTGTTTTTGTCTGGAACGAGCGTATCCCAGTTAATTCCAAATGCTCTGCCAAAACCTTGACATTTGGGGCAAGCTCCATATGGATTATTGAAAGAAAACAACCTTGGTTCGGGTTCTTCGTATTCTATTTTGCAATAAGCACATTCAAAATGTTCACTAAATTTAAAAACTTCGCCCGTGTCAATAACTTTTATAATCAAATAACCTTTGCCTTCATTAAATCCCATTTCAACGGAATCAAACAATCTTGCTTCATCAAGTTCCGAACGAACAATTAAACGATCGACAAGGGCATAAATTTCCTCGTTTTTAAATTTGCTGAAATTGTATTCTTCGTTCAGGTCAATTAATTCATCGCGAATTATGAGTCTATAAAAACCTTTCTCTTTTAACGCTTCAATCTCTTCATTGAGGTTGTGTCCTTTATGAATTTGCAATGGAAAAAGTATATAAATTTTGCTACCTTCAGGAAGTTCTTTGATTTTTGAGACGACAATTTGTGGTGTGTCTTTTTGCACGAGATTTCCACATTTTGAACAATATGTTTTCCCAATTCGTGCGAACAAGAGCCGGAGGTAGTCGTAAATTTCTGTCATAGTTGCAACAGTTGAGCGGGGGTTTTTAGGTGTTGACTTTTGGTCTATTGCAATTGCTGGAGCGATTCCCTCAATTAGATCAACATCAGGTTTATCCATCCTTTCAAGGAATTGCCTGGCGTAAGCAGATAGACTTTCAACATATCTTCTTTGACCTTCTGCGTATATTGTGTCGAATGCAAGACTTGATTTACCCGAACCACTTACGCCTGTGAAAACTATTAATTTATTCTTTGGAAGTTCCAGATTTACGTTTTTAAGGTTGTGAACCCTTGCACCTTTGATTACTATTTTATCGCCCATTTTTAAATTGCGTTCTTTGAAATTTTTTCCATTTTTTGTGAAATTAATTTAACCTGAACAAAGGCAATGAAGCAAGTTTTGAGGAACTTGACTAAACATAGTGCGTCTAACTTAAAAAACAAAATTTAAATTTGCAGTGAAAATCTCAAACAAAGGATTATTTGTCATTTTAGCTGCTGTCATTGTCGCACTCGCATTGCCAAAGATAAAATCAATTTTTTCGGATAAAAAATCCGAAGGTAGAAATCCGGGCTTTATCCCTGAGCTCAGCGTTAAAGCATATGTCGTGCGACCACAAAAGCTTGAAAATAAAGTTCTCGTAACAGGGACTGTCCTTGCTAATGAAGAGATTGAAATAAGAAGTGAAATATCTGGAAAGATTGAGAAGATATTTTTTAACGAAGGCAGTCGTGTTAAAAAGGGAGATATACTTGTTAAGGTTGATGATTCAGAGCTTCAAGCGCAATTGTTAAAGACGCAATATCAAAAGAAACTTGCTGAGGAGAAAGAATATAGACAGAGGATGCTTCTTGAAAAGGAAGCGATAAGCAAGCAAGAGTATGATATAGCGCTGACTGAATTGAATACACTTGAGGCTGAGATTCAACTTATAAAGGCAAGGATTGACAAGACGGAAATAAGAGCACCTTTTGATGGTGTAATTGGGTTAAGATATGTTAGCGAAGGTAGTTACATTTCGCCATCTGTTAAAATTTCAACTCTTCAGGATATAGACACATTAAAGCTTGAATTTGCCATTCCGGAAAAATATATGAAGCTTGTAAATGTTGGTGATAGGGTGAATTTTAAAGTTCAAGGTCCAGATAAAAGATATAGCGCTGTAATTTATGCTGTTGACCCGAAGGTGGACCCTGCGACAAGAACGCTTCAAGTTCGCGCAATTTTCCCAAATAAAAATTATGAGATTTTGCCTGGCTCTTTTGCCGAGGTTGAAGTTATACTTGAGGAAATACCAAATGCGATTTTAATTCCATCCGAAGCTGTTATACCAAGCGCTGAAGGTAGCAAAGTTTTTGTTTATAACGATGGAAAAGCTTTTGAAAGAAAAGTTGAAACTGGCATAAGAACGGAGAGGTTTATACAGATAAAATCTGGATTGAATCCTGGTGATACAGTTCTAACAACCGGTCTTTTACAAGTTAAATCTGGATTCAAAGTAAGGATTACTGGAATTAAATAAAATTTAAAATGGAGATAAAGCCATGGGGTTATCATCGCTTAGCATAAGGCGTCCTGTGTTATCAATAGTTATGTCGCTTGTTATTATTGTCTTTGGGGTAATATCGTATACATATCTTGGTGTTAGAGAATATCCTGCGGTTGACCCACCAGTTGTAACTGTAACGACAAGCTATCCGGGTGCAAATCCTGATATAGTTGAATCACAGATAACTGAACCGCTTGAGGAATCAATAAGTGGAATTGCTGGGATAAGAACGATAACTTCAACAAGTAGTTATGGGAGAAGCACGATAAGGGTTGAGTTTGTAGTTGGATATGACCTTGAAGCTGCAACCAATGATGTTAGAGATAGAGTTTCAAGAGCGATGAGGTTGTTGCCACCAGATGTTGACCCACCTGTGGTTCAAAAAGCAGACGCTGATGCTTTTCCAATAATAGTTTTGACAGTTCAAAGCGACAGGAGAAGTTTACTTGAGTTAACGGATATAGCAAATAACATATTTAAGGAAAGGCTACAAACGATTCCAGGGGTGAGCGAGATTAGAATTTGGGGCGAGAAGAAGTATTCAATGAGGATATGGATGGACCCAATGAAACTTGCAGCATATCACTTAACACCGCTTGATGTCAGAAACGCGCTTGCAAGGGAGAATATAGAATTACCAGCTGGTAGGATTGAAGGTAAGACGACCGAGTTGACAATAAGAACATTTGGTAGACTTCAAACGCCGGAGGACTTTAATAATTTGATAATTCGCGAGTCTGAAGGTAAAATTATCAGGCTAAGGGATATCGGTTATGCTGAGCTTGCCCCTGAGAACATAAGAACGATTATGAAAGGTAAAGGTGGAATACCTCAAGTTGGTGTTGCCATAGTCCCACAGCCTGGGGCAAATCATATTGATATCGCTAATGAGTTTTATAAAAGAATTGAACAGATTAAAAAGGAAATTCCTCCCGACATTCAACTTGGAATTGGTTATGATACGACAAAGTATATAAGGCAGTCAATCGCAGAAGTAAGGGAGACGATTTTTATTGCTTTTGGGCTTGTAGTTGTGGTAATCTTTTTCTTCCTTAGGGAATGGAAAGCGACATTAATTCCAATTATCGCAATTCCGGTGTCTCTTATAGGTTCATTTTTCATAATGTATATTGCGGGCTTTTCAATTAATGTTCTGACGCTTTTAGGGCTTGTCTTGGCAATCGGTATGGTGGTTGACGATGCTATAGTTGTTCTTGAGAATATCTATTCTAAAATTGAAAGGGGGTATCCCCCGTTCGAAGCCGGTGTTAAAGGTATACAGGAAATTTTCTTTGCGGTTATTGCTACAACTATAGCTCTTGTTGCTGTTTTTATGCCGGTTATTTTTATACAGGGATTCACCGGGAAATTGTTTAGAGAATTTGGTGTCGTCATAGCTGGTTCTGTGATTATCTCATCATTTGTTGCTTTAACTTTGACACCTGTTTTGACTGTTAATTTCATGGCGAAAAGAAAGCATTCAAAGTTTTATTTGAAGACGGAGCCGTTTTTTAATCGTGTTATGAACTTTTACAGGTCATCGCTTGATAAGTTTATGGAGAAAAGATGGTTTGCGTTTGTGATAATGGGTATATCGGCTATTGCAATTATAATTTTTGGCACGAGTTTACCTTCAGAGCTTGCACCACTTGAAGATCGCGGGATGTTAACTATAAATGTAACTGCTCCTGAGGGAACATCATATTACCAAATGGGCAAATACATGGATGAAATTTTAAATCTTGTTGAAAGTACTATTCCAGAAGCTGAAGCAATTTTCTCAATTACTTCACCAGCGTGGAGCGGGACTGGGTCAAACACTGGATTTATGAGAGTGAGGTTAAGCGAAAGAGATAAAAGAGAAAGAAGCCAACAGGAAATAGCTAGCGAGCTATCAGCAAAATTAAGACAATTGAGCGGAGTTAGGGCTTATGTATCGCAAGATCAAAGCATAGGTGTTATGCGTGGTGGATTGCCAGTTCAGTTTGTTATTCAGGCACCAAACTTTGAAAAGTTAAAAGAGGTATTGCCGAAATTTCTTGATGAGGCAAGCAAACGTCCTGAATTTACAATTGTTGATGTTGACCTTAAATTCAATAAACCTGAATTAAAAGTAAAAGTCAACCGTGAAAGAGCTAAAGCCCTTGGTATGTCGGTTGCAG
The DNA here is from genome assembly GCA_964438815.1 of uncultured Bacteroidota bacterium. Taxonomy (GTDB): domain Bacteria; phylum Bacteroidota; class Ignavibacteria; order Kryptoniales; family Kryptoniaceae; genus Kryptonium. The sequence goes on along the minus strand of CAYTKW010000003.1, from coordinate 299,274 downwards.
ATGTTGCGCAAACGCTCCAGCTCGCTTACAGCGAACAGCGACTCGGTTTTTTCACTATAGGCAATAAACAATATCAAATTATAGGCTCCATTATTAAAGAAAGCGCTGGAAAACCAGCTGACTTAAAATCAATATATGTCAGAAACGCCAGAGGTGAGTTAATTCAACTTGATAATTTGATAATTGTTGAAGAAGAGGCAAACCCACCACAGCTTTACAGGTTCAACAGATATATCTCTGCAACTGTTTCAGCAGGACTTGCCCCTGGGAAAACAATAGGTGACGGTATAAAAGCAATGCAAGAAGTAGCTGATAAAGTTCTTGATGAAACATTTTCAACTGATTTAAGCGGTCCATCAAGGGATTATGCTGAAAGCTCGTCAAGTTTAGCTTTTGTTATGGTTCTTGCTTTGATACTTACATACCTTGTTCTATCCGCGCAGTTTGAAAGTTTTATAGACCCACTTATTATAATGTTCACGATTCCGCTTGCTCTTGCTGGAGCTCTATTTTCATTGTGGTATTTTAATCAAACTTTAAACATATTCAGCCAAATTGGGCAAATAATGCTCGTTGGACTTGTGACGAAGAATGGAATTTTAATAGTTGAATTTGCAAATCAAAGAAAAGCTATGGGACTTGGAAAAATTGAAGCGGTGAAAGATGCAGCAGCACAGAGGTTTAGACCAATCCTTATGACAAGCTTGACTACGATTCTAGCTTTTGTTCCTGTTGCGCTTGCACTTGGAGCAGGAGCTGAAAGTAGAAAATCAATGGGTATAGCTGTAATAGGTGGAATGCTCTTCTCAACAGTTTTAACACTTTATGTTATACCAGCAATTTACTCTTACTTCTCAAAAGAAAGGGAAGCGGTTAAGATTCCAACCGAAGAGAAACCAGTTGAAGTTGAATTTGCACAAAACGATGAAAATGGTGGCAAAGAGATGAAACAAATTGCAAAGTAATTTTAAAAACAAAGTATTTTGGATGTAAAAATTATGAAGAAGGTGTTCATTTTGTTTTTTCTTTCAGTTTCCTCTCTATTCTCGCAAGAGATTTTAACGCTTGAGGAGGCGATAAATCTTGCTCTGAAAAACAATAGGGATGTAAAAATTGCAAAGAATAATTTTGATATAGCCTTAAACAATTATTCGTTTGGTAATGCAGGATTTTTGCCGACGATTGATTTAAGCTCAGGCTATACTAAAAGCTCAAATAATACACGCCAGGAATATTTTGATGGAAGGTCAATTAATAGAACTGGGGCTTCTTCAAATTCACTTAATTTTGGTGTGACGCTTGCATGGAAAGTATTTGATGGATTTGGGAATTATATAAATTACAGGAAATTGGATGAAGGCAAGGGTATAGCACAGACGCGCGAAATGTTGGTAAGTGAAGGTGTGGTTTCTGAAGTTATTTTGGCATATTATGATATTTTGCGACAGAAGGAAATTTTAAAGGCTTTGAAGGAAAGCATAGCAATTTCTGAACAAAGGGTTAAAATAGCTGAGGAAAAATATAAAGTTGGAACTGCATCTAAAGTTGAGTTGCTTCAGGCTCGTGCGGATTTAAACGCAGACCAGAGTGCTCTTTTAAGGCAGGAAGTTGTCCTTAAAAATGCAAAGGTAAATTTAAATCTTTTACTCGGTAGAGATCCCGAAATTGATTTTGATGTCGTTGATACGATAAAGGTAGAGGAACTTTCTATAGATGATTTACTTTCAAAAGCTTTTGAAAGGAATCGCTTGTTGATAGCAACGCAAAAGGAATTTGAAATATCAAAGTTAAATCTTGCTTCGGTGAGAGCTGAATTGTTTCCATCTGTAAACTTTTTTATAGGCTACAACTTTACACGCTCAAGGTCACAGGCTGGTTTCATAGCTTCAAATCAAAATCTCGGTTTTAACTATGGCTTGAATATATCGTTTAACCTATTTAACGGGTTCAATACAATCCGAAAATATGAAAATGCGAAAATAGAGATAGCAAATAGCCAGATAAAGTATGAGCAGTTGAGGGATGAGATCAAATCTCAGGTTTTGAATCTTTATGAAAGCTACAAGACAAGTTTGAGGTTGATTGAGCTTGAGAAGGAAAATCTTGAAATAGCCAGGGAAAATGTCAACATAGCGCTTGAAAGATATCAGCTTGGTGTTTTAACGCCACTTGAGTTGAGGGAAGCGCAAAAGACTTATGTTGATGCGGAGAGTCGTTTAATAACAGCGCAATATCAAGCAAAAGTTGCAGAGGTTGGGCTTTTAAAGTTAAGCGGTCAATTAGTGGCTGATAAGTAAGGTTTGAAAATTTATATTTCACTTTTTAAATTAAATTGCAACTTTTGGAGGGGTGCCGGAGTGGATGATCGGGGCGGTCTCGAAAACCGCTATCCCGCTAAAAGCGGGATCGTGGGTTCGAATCCCACCCCCTCCGCTTTTTAGATTTTATAATACCAATAATGGTTATATTTGTGAAGTTAGATATGGTGGGAAGGATGCTAACGCTCTTCAACGGGGATTTTGGACACATGCAAAACAAGCGGAGAACTACTTTGACAGCTTGACAGACGGGTGGGTAGATTATTCTGATAATGAAACATTAGTTAAGATTTTCAGGTATGCCTTTGTATCTTCTCAACAGGGGCATGATAAAGCCGTTGAAATTCTAATTCATGACATTGAAAAACTAAAGGCTGAAAAAAGTTAAATATGTTAACAGTAAATTTATTTTAACGAGGTAGTTTTTGAAAACATAGAGACCAAAATTATATTCTAAGGCTTGCTTATAAATTACAGCCTAAAGTTGTTTTTGATGGGTTTTCTGGAACCACAAGAGTTTCACAAGCCTTTGCGAAAATCGGATGTAGAGTTATATCTAATGACATTGCTGTATGGTCCAAAACTTTTGCTACTTGTTATTTATTAAATAAGAAACCTAAAGAATACTACCAAGAAATCATAAACTATCTTAATGAATTGCCCGGAAAATATGGCTGGTTTTCAGAACATTATGGTGGGGATCCGAAGAAAAAAGGTCCGAAAAGACCATGGCAGATTCACAATACCATGAAGCTGGATGCGATAAGGGAGGAAATAGATAAATAGCAAAAGATGAAATAGAAAAATCCGTTTTACTAACAAGTTTAATATTAGCTCTTGATAAGGTTGATAATACATATTGGGCATTACTCATCATATTTGAAAGACTGGGCACCAAGATCTTATAAAGTTATGAAATTAGAAGTCCCAAAGTTTATTATAAATATGAAGATCATGAAGTTTATCAGGAAGATATTTTTAATTTGGTCTCTAAAATAGAGGCAGATTTAGCATATTATGATCCGCCCTATGGCTCTTGTAATGATAAAATGCCACCTTCAAGAGTTAGATATCAAGCTTATTATCATATATGGACAACGATCATAAAGAATGACAAGCCAAAATTATTTGGTTCAGCAAATAGGAGAGTTGATAGTTCAGATAAAGTTAGCTATTCGCCTTTTGAGGATTTTAGAAAAAATGAAAATGGAAAATTTATAGCATTATCCGCAATAGAAAGATTAATCAAAGAGACACGTTCAAGGTTTATTATATTTTCATATAGTTCTGGCGGGAGAGTCCCATTTAATGACCTTATTGAGGTTTTTTCTGCGAATTCTAAGATAATTGAGATTCAGAAAATTGATTACAAGAAAAATATAATGAGTTTTATGCGCTGGACCAATGAATGGGTTAAGGAAAAAGAAGAACCAAATATAGAATACTTGTTTTTATTTAGAGAAGTAAATTTTTTAAAAGTGATGCACAAAAGTTGCAAGCTCCTTATGAGAATAAAAGGATGCTTTGGTTAGATTTTCACAAATGTTCGCTCAAATCTGAAAATACTGGATTGACCAATCGAATGTAATCATCCATTTTCATTCTTACGACATCATTGTGCGTTCCTCCGTTAAAGCTTATCTCTTCATTTAACTTAAGCTTTTCTTCGGCATAAACTGGAACTCCATACAAATTCCCGAATGGTGGCATCGCTCCAGTTTCACAATCCGGGAATAAAGTCCTAAATTCATCTTCGCTTGCAAGTTTCAAGTCTTCTACATTCAAAGCCTTTTTCGCTTTCTCAAAACTTATCTTGTGGTCTGAAGGTATCACAAGCATGAAGAAATCCCCATTTGACTTGACAATTACACACTTTGCAAATTCTTTTCCTTTGACATGGGCGCTTGCTGCTATCTCTTGTGAAGTGAAAGCTGTTGAATGAAGTATGGTGATATATTTTACCCCGTTTGAATCAAGGAAATTTTTCAACCTTTCACATATCGGCATTTTGAGACCTCCATTTTAATTTTTCTCTATTTCAGGAGGTCAGGAAGGGGAAAATTTTCAGCACATATGAAATTTATATCTAATCAACGAAAAAATCAATCGCTTCCCCCAACGCTTGATGAACCAGTGAAGATTATAATTTTCTGTCCTCGTTTTATCAAACTACTTTTTAAACCATTCCATCTTTTTAAATTTTCAACGCTTACATTATATCTTTCAGCAATGGTGCTCAATGTATCGCCTTTCTTTACTCGGTAAACAATTTTGTTGCTGTTTTCAGATAACTTTGAAGCTTTACTTTTTAATGTGAGCCCAGTTGAACGGTTTGAAATATCTGGAATTAAAATAACTTGACCAATTTGTAAAGACCTTGGCCTGACCTTTAGATTGAAGCTGTAAAGGATGTTAAGCGGGACACCATATTTTCTTGCGATTTTGTTCAGCGTTTCACCTTTTCTGACCCTGTGGACGATAAAGTTTCTTTTTTCTTCATCAGGAAGCGCTTGATAATTAGCCATAAAAATTTCTTTTTTGCCTTTCGGAATCCTTAAAGTATATGAATGCGGTGGTGTATAACCACGGATGAGCTCTAGGTTAAGTTCAAGTAATGTTTCAAGATCTATTTCAGCGCATTCAGCTATTTTTTTCAAATTAACACTTGCATCAACGGTTACTTCGTCAAACTCAACTGGGTTCTCAGCAATTTCGGGAGGTTTAAAACCGTATTTTTCAGGCTCAAGAGCTATCAAAGTCACAGCTATATATTGAGGGACATAATTTCGTGTCTCACGAGGTAAAAATCTCCTTATCTCCCAGAAATTTCTTTTACCCGACTTTCTTATTGCCCTTTGAACTCTTCCAGCTCCTGAATTGTATGCAGCTATTGCGAGATACCAATCTCCAAATAAATCATAAAGGTCTTTCAAATGTTTAGCGGCAGCATATGTTGATTTTTCAGGGTTTCTTCTTTCATCATACCACCAGTTAGCCTCAAGGTTATATAACCGCCCGGTTCCTTTCATAAATTGCCACAATCCAACGGCTCTCGCTCTTGAAACCGCAAATTGATTCACTCCACTTTCAATCATGCACAAATAAATTAACTCCTCAGGTAGATTATGCTCAGCAAAAATTCTTTTTAACATAGGTAGATATTTGCCAAGCCTATCAAACCAAGTTTCAATAAAATATCTACCTTCATTTTGAAAATAATCAAGATAAATTTGTACATAATTGTTTATCTCAAGGGGTATTGTAGTTTTAAGCGTGGGTGCTTCTCCGATTTTTATCTCAATTTTTGATGTGTTAATTGATTCAGCTATTTGGTTCAATTTGTCTTGAATGTTTGATATGTATTCTTCGTGTGATGTTTCTTTAAGAATCTCTTCAAATTTTTCCGCATATTTTTGATAAAGAGATAAAACTTTAATGCTTATTTTTTCAAAATTTTTGCTTAATTCAACTTCACTTGTTCGCGAGACCTCATCAAGTTTTTCCATTGCCGAGTAGATAAGCTCAATTGCTGAAACGGTATCTCCTTGACTTATATATTTGATGGCAAGATTGTAATCTTCCTCAACTTCGTGCAGAATTTTCTCTGTCGTAAGTGAATCGTAGATGAAAATATCGTTTTTTAAGATATCCCTTTGAGGTGAAGGTTTTGTAGGTTGGATTTCAACTGTATTATTAGATGATGAATCGGGCAAGGGGCATATATTTGTGGTATCAGAAAAGGTTGGGGAATTGTTCTCTTTCAAAGTGGCATTTCTTGGGGCGCATCCGAAAAAAATTAAGATAAAAAGCAGTAAAATTTTTTTATCCATCTCACCTCCTGAATTTTAACAAAGTTGATATGTTCACATAATAAAGATACAAAACTTAAGGCGATAAAATCAAGAGAAAAAGCCACGGTCTTATTTGTGTTGAAAAAAATGACATTAAGCTATTGCACAATTGTGTCAGTTTTGACTACAAGGGGTAGAAAAGATTGAAAAATTAAAGTATTTTAATGCTGGCATAAAATTTGATATTTAATTTTTTGCGATTTGAAAAACAAAACATTGGCGCAAAAATGAGGTTAAAATTAACAACTTTATCGCTACTTTTGCTACTTATTACCTTCCCGCTTTTTGCCCAAAAGGCTTACATCAAAATTGAGGGTATATCCCCCCATGTGCTTAAAGAGATGGGGATTACCAATCTTGATAGCGTATCCTCAGGCTTGCCTGTTGTCGGAACCGGGACTGTGGTATGGCTTAGAGGTTTTGATGTTTCAGGGGATACAGCCTTTAAACCTGCAACAAGCTACGAATGGTCAATTGTTGGGAAGCCATCTGGGTCAGTTGCAACTTTGAGCAGTACAAGTGAACAGCTTGTGTCATTCAAACCAGATGTCGCTGGAACATATCAAGTTAAACTTCTCGTAAATGGCGTTGATGATACGACGATTACAATCATAGCTGCAAATTATACTGGAGTTGATTGGAAAGACATTGGAAGTACGACGCTTAACTGCGCAACCTGCCATAAGAGCGCGACCCCAGAAATTTATAACGAGTGGGTTAATTCCGACCATGCGACTATGTTTGAGCGTGGTATGAATGGTCAAGTTGCACCATATTGGGGTCCGAACTGCTGGAGATGTCATACAACTGGTTACAATACGATGGCTTCAAATGGTGGTTTTGATGATGTCGCTACTCAGGTTGGGTTTGACTGGAATCAGTGGAAACCACCGCGAGCTGGTTTATTTGATTCGCTTTTGACAACGGATAAGAAAGCTTTGAGCCTTGTTGCAACGATAGGTTGTGAAAATTGCCATGGCCCGAAGAATCCACAGCATTTTGGAGCGGGAACGCAACCGAAAACTATGAGTGCTGAAGTTTGTGCCCAGTGCCATAATGAACCATGGAGACATAACCGTTATGTCCAGTGGGAGTATTCAGGACATGCTGAAGCAGTTTGGTCAAATAGCTTTAGGTCAAGCGGAACAACAACAATTCAACCTGGTGGGTATAATTTGAACACATGTGTTCGCTGCCATGATGGTGCAGGTTTTGTTGCTTTCGTGGAGAATAAGGAATTTGATAATAGGATTTCAAGTGGTTACAGCGCCATTAAACACACCAAGATAACTTGTCAAACTTGCCATGACCCGCATTCAATGGAACTTCGTGAAGCACCAGCTTCTTCGGATACGCTTGCGAATGGATTTGATTATTCACAAATTAATCTTGGCAAGGGTAAGCTTTGCGTGAATTGCCACAAGTATCGCAGAAGTGCTGTTGCTACAATATCTACAAATTTAAGTGCATTCTGGGGTCCGCATCATGCTGGAGCTGGTGATGTCTATCTTGGACAAAATGGTTATACATTTGGTCAGACATTACCAAGCAGTGTTGGACATCGCCTTGTTGAAAATGCTTGTGTTGGCTGTCATATGTCTGCAACTCCAGACACAGGACATGTCGCAAGAGATAAAATCGGAATGCATACATGGAAGATGAAATATGTTGCACCAGATGGTCAAGAATATGATAACATCACAGGTTGCGTCAATTGCCATACTGGAATTACGAAGTTTGATGATATAATCGCTTCATATGATTATGATATGGATGGAACAGTCGAGCCATTTATGAAGGAAGTAGATGGGCTCATTGAGAAACTTGCTATGGCTTTGCCACCAAAAGGACAGCCAACGGTTGATTGGCAACTGATTAGAACTGACCCCGACTCGGTTAGGCTGAAACAAGCGTATTGGAACTATCGTTATGTTGTTGAAGATAAAAGCCATGGTGTCCATAATCCGAAATATGTTGTGAGCTTGTTGCAACTTTCAATAAGCAAGATAACTGGTGTTGAATTCACAACTCCGGATGTGCCACTTAAGTTTGAACTTTATCAAAACTATCCGAACCCATTCAATCCAACGACAAAGATCGCATTTGCTTTGCCAAAAGATGCTAAAGTTAAACTTGAAGTATTCAATGTCTTAGGTGAGAGAGTTGCGGTTTTGAGGGATGAGTATATGAGAGCTGGGGTTCATACAGTTGATTTCAATGCGTCTGGGCTTGCAAGCGGAGTTTACATATACAGGTTAACTACTGATGAATTCGTTGCTTCAAAGAAGATGATTTTGATGAAGTAAAAACTTGCCCCGGGCTTTGCCCGGGGTTTTTTATTTTTATTCCCAACTCCTTACGCCGTTTGAGTCAATTATGGTCTTAATTAATTTTTGTGGTTGTGGTTTTTGAGGGCTTATTTTAAATGCTTTTGAAAGTCTTTCTCTCACTGTTTTTATCACATCATCTTTATCTGTAAAGAAAACCGCGATTTGTTCGCCTGAGCTGACTTCATCGCCAACCTTTTTATTTAAAATTATTCCGGCTTTAGGGTCAATTACATCATCAACTTTGGTTCTTCCAGCACCAAGTAAAATTGAGACAAGCCCGATTTCAAGTGCGTCAATTTCATAGATATAGCCATCAGAAGTGCTTCTGATTTCAATTGAGTGTTTCGGAAGCGGATATTTTTCAAGGTTTTCAATATAGCTTATGTCTCCGCCCTGTCTCTCAACCAGTTGAATAAATTTTTCATAAGCTTTTCCAGATGAAACACTTTTTTGAGCAATTTTTATACCTTCTTCTATTGAATTTGCCTTTCCACTAAGCATTATCATCGCGCCAGCAAGTGTGTAAGTTATGTGCATTAAATCAGGGACATCATATCCGCGCAAGCATTGAACAGATTCAACCACCTCAAGCCAATTTCCAACAGCATAACCAAGCGGTTGATTCATGTCTGTGATAAATGCTATCACTTTCTTTCCAAAATTTTCGCCGATTGAAAAAAGTGTTTGTGCAAGTTGAAGCGATTTTTCATATTCTTTCATAAAAGCACCTCGTCCAGTTTTAATATCAAGCACAAGAGCGTCAATTCCTTCGGCAAGTTTTTTGCTCATTATGCTCGCTGATATAAGCGGTATTGATTCAACTGTTGCTGTGACATCTCTAAGAGCGTAGATTTTTTTATCAGCCGGGGCTATCTCTGCAGTTTGACCTATCATAACAAGACCGACTTCGGCTATGACTTTTTTGTATTCTTCGATTGAAAGATTTGTTTTAAATCCTGGGATTGATTCAAGTTTATCAAGTGTTCCACCTGTGTGCCCAAGTGCACGACCTGATATCATAGGCACTGGAACGCCAACAGATGCAACTATTGGAGCAAGTATTAATGAAACTTTATCACCAACGCCACCTGTTGAATGTTTGTCAACTTTTATCCCAGGAATGTCAGACAAGTCAACGATACTTCCTGAGTTTAGCATCACCTCTGTTAAGTAAGTAGTCTCTTCAAAGTCCATGCCTTGAAAATAAACAGCCATCAAAAAAGCGGACATTTGATAATCTGGAATTTTTCCTTCAAGATAACCATTGATGAAAAATGAGATTTCTTCTTTTGTTAATTTCTCACCATCCCTTTTTTTACGTATTATCTCAGGTGGTAGCATTTGAAAGGTGAATTTGTTTTAAATTTTTTGTAGTATCTCAACTGCAAGATGATATTTCTTGAAAGGTGGGAGAAGATAAGCGCCTTGAACAAGCGGTTTAGCTTCTTTCAAAAATTGCGCTGATATCTCAAGCCCAACTTTCCCAGCATCGTCATGCGCGAGAAAAAGTTTTTCACGAACCCAATCAGGTATATTTATCCCTGGAACCTCATTATGCAAAAATTCAGCGTGTTTATAGCTACGCAAAGGCAATATCCCAAGCATTACAGGTATTTTCAAATGTTCAATCTTTTTTATAAAAGTCTCAAGCGTTTTCATCTCGTATAGTGGTTGTGTAAACACAATTTGTGCTCCAGCTTCAACCTTTCTTTCAAGTCTTGAGACTTCGTAATCAAGATTTCCAGCGGTTGGATTTACTGCGCAAGCTATTAAAAAATCAGTTGGTTCACCTATGGTATTTCCGACGGCGTCAAGCCCATGGTTCATATTTTTTAAAATTCTTATCAAGCCAATTGAATCAACATCAAGAACAGTAGTGGCATTTGGGAAATCGCCAATTTTTGTCGGGTCGCCAGTTATGGCAAGTATATTTTTTATCCCAAGCACCCAAGCACCGAGAAGCAAACCTTGTAAGCCGATCAAATTTCTATCCCTACACGCAATGTGAGTAATTGTTTCAATTCCAGCTTCTGATTGAACAAGATGAGAAATTGCGACTGGGTCCATTCTAAACCGTGCCCTTGCTCCATCGGTTATATTTACAGCATCAATGCCGTTATCTTTTAGATATCTTGCCCCCTCAATCACAGTGCTTATGTCAAGCCCACGCGGTATGTCAAGCTCAACTGTAGTTAAAAATTTTTTGCCTATATTTTTTGCGAAATTTGAACTTCTATCTTTGCTTACTATTACTTCAGATGAAATTTCATCCTTGCAGGATTGAATTCCGCTTTTTTCTGTTTTAACTTTAACTTCAATTTTTGATTTCTTCAATCTTAAATCTTTCACCGCTTCAGCTATTGCTCTTATGTGCGATGGTGTTGAACCACAGCATGCACCGATTATTTTAACACCGGCTTCAACAAGTTGTTTTGCATATGTTGCAAGATATTCAGGGCTTGCGTGATAAACTGACCTTCCATCAACGAGTGTCGGAATTCCAGCAGCAGGTTGAGCTGAAAGAATCACATCTTCATGATACATTGCTTTTATGATTGAAAACATCCGCTGAGGTCCAACTGTGCAATTTGAGCCGACAACTGTTACCCCTTTCTCCTTTATATGTTTTACAACTTCAATCGGGAAATCAGTTGCAAGTATAGCACCGTCTTCTGGAAATGTTTTTTGAGCGATGAGTGGGATTTTATCAGATATCTCCCTGACAGCATCAATAGCTGCGTCAAGCTCATTCAAGCTAACAAATGTTTCAAGTATTATAAGGTCAACGCCAGCTTCAATTAAAATCTCAGCTTGCTCTTTTATTACATCTTTAACTTGTTGAACTTTTACCTTTCCAAGTGGCTCAAGTAATTTCCCAGTTGGTCCAATTGAACCAGCTACATAGACATCTTCACCGGCAACTGATTTCGCTATTTCAACTCCAGCTCTGTTAATTTCTTTAATTTTGTCCTGCAGATGGTAAAACTCAAGGCGAAATCTATTCGCATCAAATGTGTTAGTCTCAATTATCTCAGCTCCAGCTTCAATGTATTCCCGATGTATTCTTGCTACTATGTCGGGGTTTAAAATGTTGTGGATGCAGCGCGGTTGTTCGGGATACTCATAAAGGTCAAGCATAGTTCCCATCGCCCCATCGCAGATTATGGGTTTATCGTCAAGCAACCTTTCAATAAATGGCTTTTTCATTTTTTAATCTTCACTTTGTTTACAAATCAACCTCAAGTTCAACCATTCGCCATAGATATTGGCATGGGAATTTGTTTTGATAAAGACATTTGCTTAACACAACTGAATCGAGCCCAAGTCTCTCAACCTCTCCAAGCCTTTTTAGCTCCTGATACCCAGACAATTCCCCAAATGCCGTAATTTTTAATCCCGCACTAATGGCAAAGTTTCTAAGAGCTTCAAAATTGATGTACCCATCATCGGCTAAATCTTCATAGATTACCCTTTCCATGCCAATTTCTTTAAGCTTAAATGCAATTTCAATGGCATTTAAACCTTCTTTAGTTTTTCCATCTTTTGCTTCAATTTTTAAAGCGATCCTTTTCGGCGTGAACTCATCAACAAGCTCATTAAGAAGTGAAAAATTTTTAAATGTGTCTATATCCATGACGATTCTTAAAATCCCCATATCAATTGCCCTTTTAACATCTTCATAACTTCTAAATCCACCTTCAACAATTGTCGGTATATCAACACCAGTTGTTATCTTTTCAATTGTTTCCCAGTTTTGTGGTTTGCCAAGATTTTTACCATCAATGTCTATCAAATATAAGACTTTAGCATTTTCTTTTCTCCATATCCTTGCTACTTCAACAGGGTTGTCGGGATAAGTTTTAAGGCTATCGGGCAAACCCTGAATTAAACAAGCACATTTTCCATCCATTATTTCAATCGCTGGTATAACAAGTATCATCAATTAAACTTCCTGTGTTTGAAGATAAATCTACCCAAAATTAATTTCTTTTTCAAGATATAAAAGCAAAAATTTCAAATCCCCTTTTAAATTTAGTGGGCGCTGCAGGATTCGAACCTGCGACCTCTACCGTGTGAAGGTAGCGCTCTGGACCAACTGAGCTAAGCGCCCATTTTTGATATAATTTAATAAACTTGCTTAAATAAACGCAAGTTTGGATATAGCATTTACTTTTTCTATTAATTCCCTATCAAAAGGATTGCGACTTAACAGAATTTCATAACATTTCAAAGCTTCGGTGAAATTTCCAAGCGACAGATATGCAAGTGCAAGAACTTTAATTGAATCTTCAAAAAACGATGAATCATCGTGATTTAAAAATTCGCTCAAAAATTCAACCGCCTCGTTAAATCTCCTTAATCCAACAAGGCATACGCCAAGGTTATATCTTATCTCATAATCGTCTCTGAACTCAAGAGCCATTTTTAAACTTTTAATTGCCTCTTCAAGATTACCTTCAAGCTGAAAAATTCCTGAAAGAATTTTAAAAACATCAAATGATGGTCTAACGCTGGAAATATACTTTAAAACTTGAAGCACATTTTGATTTCCAGATATATACTCATCAGATAAAATTTTAAGCGTTTTGTCGTAAAGTTGATCATTTGAAATAACTTTTGAGATATGCTCTTTTATCTTGCTAAAATTGCCGAGTTTAAGGTAGCAAATCATTATTTTAAAATGTATCTCTTCTGGTTTGAGCAAATCCTCAAGCGAGACATCAAGTGGTTTTCCGTTTAAAATTGAGTGTAAATTTTTTAATGCTTTTTCAAAAAAACTCACCGCAACAGCAAAATTATGTTGCTCCATATGTGCAAGCCCAGAATAATAATACGCGCTTACCTGAGTAGGAGCAAGTTTTGATGATTTCATAAAATGCCCCGATGCCTCCGCGAAATTATCATTTTGAATTTCATATTTCCCGATAATGTTATGAATTACAGCCCGAATTGGTCCAGTGAGGTTTGATTTATCACTCGGGATTGAGATTGCTTTTTTTAGGTGTTCAATTCCTTCATTTTTCTCTCCTTTTAAAATTTTTATGACGCCAATGTGGTAATAAGCATATGCATCGTATGGATTTTCTTTCACTTGTTCAAGCAACAGAGATAAGTTTCGTTCATATTTTTTATTCATTACCTCAGGGCTTTGACCATAGCCAAGGTGAGTAATTGTTAAATCGGTTTTCGCAAGTTTACCATCAGCTCTTAAAATTGAAGGTGCAATTTGTTCGTGAATTTTGCCTTCAAATTTTATTCCTTCCTTTTTTCTAAACAATCTTGGATACTCATTCACCACCTCCGGGTTTCCATCTCTTCCAAGATTTATGACTTTTACATAAAGAGCATCAAAATTTGTTTGCAGGTATCTTTTTATTTTCTCTTCTTGCCCTGGATTTAACCTTTCGTCTGCGTCAAGTATTAAAATCCACTCACCGGTTGCATGTTTTAACGATTCATTTCTTGCAAGTGAAAAGTCGTTTTTCCATTCAAAGAAGAATATCTTTGCACCATAAGAGCAGGCTATCTCAACAGTTCTATCGGTTGAACCAGTGTCAACAATTATTATCTCGTCAACTATGTTTTTTACACTTTCAAGACAGCCAGGGAGAAATTTCTCTTCATCCTTAACTATCATGCATAGTGATAATTTCGGCCCGGACATTTTGCGTTTCCGTATTTGTTTTTATTGGTATAAAAATTTCGCAATTTTTAGGTTTTTTATTCTGCGTGAAGATCTCGCGTGGATTTGCCCCCCATTTCTCAATGAAAATTTTTTCATTGCGCTCGAGCAATTCCCTATATTTTTCGACTCCATTTGCTTTAAAACTTTTTGAACCAAAGTGATGTATGAAAACATCCATTGCGATTGCAACTTTAAAACCAGCTAGAGTAGCTCTTAAACAGTAATCGTCATCTTCAAAATTCCCGGGCGTAAACCTTTCGTCAAAACCACCAATTTTTTCAATCACCTCCCGTTTTATAACCATACATAAACCTGCTATTCTTGGAAATAAAAATCTTTTGCCTTTGTTTCTCTCGTGAATTTCATTTGCAAAATCCCGAAGTAGTTTCTCATTAACTACACCATTTGCCATATATATTTTTTCAGCTCCATTTAACATTTGAGGTCCGCTCACATAATTACTCATAGGTCCAATTATGCCAATTGATTCATCTTCTTCTAAATGCTCAATTAGCCCCTCAACCCATTTATCCGTTACTATAACATCATTGTTCAAGATAACTATATATTTACCTTTTGCCACTGCAAGCCCTTGATTTACAGCTTTTGGGAAACCGTAATTTTGTGAATTCCTTATTAATTTTATGTCTGCAAGCGAAGATAAGTATTCAAATGTCCCATCGCTGGAAGCATTGTCTATAACGATTATTTCATAGGGAATGTTTGTGTATTCTCTTATGCTTTCAATCACAAGTTTTGTGTATTCAAGCTGGTTAAACACTGGGATAATTATTGACACGATTGGCTGATTAAGAATTTGTGCAATTAATTCAATCGCATCTTTATCGTTTGGATTTCTCCTCAAAATCTCTTGATATAATTGAATTGCTTTTTCAACATATCCCTGTTCAATTAAAAGTTCAGCCAAATTTTTCATAGCTGTGATATTATCCGAGTCATATGATACCGCCAGTGTCAAATAGAAATAGGATTTCGCTATCTCCCCCTCGTTATACTTTATTGTTCCAATGTCGTTGTAAATTTGACTTGCTAAGGAGGTAAAGGTTTTGAGATTCTGAAGTTCTCTTTCTGCCTCTTCTGTTTTGTTTGTCCAATGCAGAATTTTGTATCTGTGATAAAGACTTGCGATTTCCTTTAGGGTATATCTGAGCGATAAGATAAAATATCTTTCGGCAAGTTTTTTTTCTTTTTGAAGGTAAAGTTTTCTTGCAAATTGTAAAAGTGCATGTGGGGTAGTTTCATCATCAATTGTGTAAAATTTTTTCCCTTTGTGCCTTATCGTGAAGTAATCAATTCCATATACCGCTCTTTTCACAGCATCAAGATATGCATGACCAAATTTTAGGTCTGGTTCAAGATAATTCCCCTCCGCCCATTCATTCCACGCATTTATGAAGATAATTTTGTATTCAGGCTTTCTATCCTTCAATCTTTCTATTTCAATTCTCGCCCATCGTTCAAATGTCTCTGGAGATGAATTTGTGAGTATAAATGGTTTTAATTTTTTTCTTCTCGGTGTATTATCCCATGATGGGACGAGGCAAACGAACGATGTTTCACTATGTTTAAGGGTTTCTTCGTTGAATTTGGACATTAAATTTACCACTTCATCATAGTCAAAAATTAAATCTTGATAAGGCATTTCTCTTTTAAGTTGGAAGTGATTTGTAATCCCTGCGAATAAAGGTTGAAACATAAGTTCGCCATCAAATCCAAGCGTTTTCCAGTTTAAAATTGCATCTGCTGAAGCTTTTATCGCTATTAAAAATAAATCGGGCAAGTCCGACTTTTTAGAAAGATGCCTCCAGAGTTCTATCATATCTTTTAAATCTGGGATTTGTCCGGGGCGGTAAATTAGAAAGACGGGTTTCCCATCAATTTTGAAATATCTCGGATCTTTGAAAAATTTTAAAAGCCAGTTGAAATGCTCAATGTGGTCTTGGATGCTCCCATAAGTTTGCTCCATAAGTATTTCGTTGTTAAGTCCATCCCAGCGTCTTGTCCAGTTTTCATTTGCCCACGCGAAACAAAATGGAAAATCAGGTTCACCTGATTCAAGGATTTCAACAATAGGTCTTTCAAGTAATAATTTCCCATTGAACCAATAGTGCCAATAACAAAACACATCTATGCCATATTGTTTTGCAAGCTCTGCCTGCATCTTTCTTATTTCGGGTAATCTCAAATCATAAAATCCCGTGTCTGCAGGAATGCGGGGTTGATAGTGCCCAGGGAAAAGTGGTTTTGATGTTACGACATTTCTCCATTCTGTGAATCCTTTTCCCCACCATTTATCGTTTTCGGGTATCGGGTGAAATTGAGGGAGGAAAAAAGCTATAACCTTTGCTTTCTTCTCTAACTTTAATTTATCTTCGGTATATGTTGTAGGAGCAGAATTTCGTGTTGATTTTTCATTTAAGAGCTCATCAATTGCCTCAATTACTTTTTCAGCTGAAATGTCAAAAGCTGGTCCTAAATCGTTATATATCAATCTTGCGTTTTCTTCATTTGCATATCCGCCTGTAAATGGAATATATCTTTTGAAATTTCTATAATGACCGAGCAGGACAATCCCCGGGGTTTCAACTGCATTTGCAAGATGAGCTGGACCGCTGTCAACCCCTATAAAAAGAATCGCTCTTCGTATTATTTCAGCTGACTCAAGTATTGAAGTTTTACCGCATAAATTTATAAACTTAACTTTGCCATTTTCAAGAATTGACTTAGTTCCGATTTCAACGATTGGGATTTTGTAGTTTTTAATAATGTATTTTGAAAGTTCAACCCATTTCTTCTCATCCCAGTCTTTTTCCTTTTCATTTGATGCACAGTGAAAGACAATGTATTGGTCTGGTAAGTTTAAAAAGTTTACTCTTTCAACAATCGTGCTCGGGATATAAACATTTGGTTTGCCATCAACTATTGGAATTCCAGCTGAACGGCAAAACGCTGAAAGTAAACTACCAAAGTAAAAATAGTTTTCACCGGTTACAACCGCATTCCCATTTATATTTTTGAGCTTAACATTGCACACAGGGCAGATCCTGTTGTGAATGTGGAGGTCAACGACTTTGTCAAAAATTCCATTTTCTTTAAGGTAAATCCATTCTGTCAGACAGTTAACAACCAATGTTTCGTCAATATATGGGTTTGTGTCAATTAGTTCTTTATACTCTTCTCTGACACACCAGATAACATGTGAGTCTGGATATTCAGATTTCAAATATCGCGATACGGGCTCACATGCTACTATATCCCCCATATGTTCAATTAAGCCAACAGCAATTTTCGTTGGGTTTAAGAATTTTTTAAATGATGATTCGTCTGATTTAATTTCTATTTTTATTGTATCAACTGACTTTTTATGCCTTGCTACCACAAACATGTCTTCTTTTATTATGCCAGGCAAAATTTCAAATACATCAAGTCCGGCTCTATCAAATAGCAAGAAGATATTTTGTCTGCTGAACAAGAATAAATGTTCTTCAGGTTTGAATTGAAGCCAGTTTTGCCCTTCACCATTGTAGCAAGGGGTTTGAAAGATACATATTCCATCTTCTTTTAAAAGTCTTTTTACGGTTTTAAGTGCTTTGATTGGGTCGGTGAAATGTTCAAGCACATCAAACCCAACTATGATATCAAATTTTTCCAGTGGTAATTTAACATCGGGGAATAACCCTGGGATGATATTTTCAAGTTTAAATTTGTTTCTTGCGAATTCGCAGGTTTTGGGGTCAACTTCAACGCCGACGACATTTTTTACTCCATTTTCTTTACAGAAATACAAGAATCCCCCGTGGGCACAACCTATCTCAAGAATTGAATCCGCATTAGGTTTAAATTTTTTCAGTATTTTAAACCATATTGGGATTCTATCTCTTAAGTCTATCTCCGCTCTTTCTTCAATTGATGGGTAGTTAAATTTACCCGTGACATAATTATGCCAATAGTCATCAAATGTGTAAAATTTTTTCAGCTCATCTTGAGAAGGTTGATTTATGGATATGAAGGTTGAACAGTTTTGGCATTGTAGATATTCTTTATGTATTGAGTTGGAGAGTATCCCACCGCACCAGCATCTTTTGACGCCCATAAACTTTAACCTTTTTGTTCGTTTTTAAATTTTTATCGGCATTATTTTTAGGAACTTTAATTTCGGATTAAAGTAACTTGCCCATGTTTCCGATAAATAAAAGTGAAAAACGCTGGGGCATGGAAGCCCCAGTGAAATGTCAAACAAAAACAAGGAGGTTACAGCCATGGCATTCTCACAGGGAACCCGTATTAACACTAACATCTCAGCTATGAACGCCTACAATGCCCTCAATGACATTAATCGTGAGCTCAGCGTTCATCAGCTGCGTCTTGCAACAGGTAAGAGGATTAATTCCGTCGCCGATGATCCCTCCGGTTATACTATAGCGAAGAAATTGCAGGCAAGATCTCGTGGGCTTGCACAAGCTATTAACAATGTCGGCGACGCGAAAAATGTTCTTTCAATAGCTGAGGGCGGATTGCAAAAAATTAATGACTTACTTGTCTCAATCAAAGAGCAAGCAACAAGAGCTGTAAACGGTGGATTGAGTGATGACGAGCTTAAAGCAATCGCAACCCAGATCAATGATTATCTTGCTGAAATTGATGAAATCGTAAAGCAGACAAAATTTAACGGTATGCAGTTGCTTAGAGGAGCTGGTGGCGGAGCGTGGGTGAGTGGAAGGGACTTCCAAGTCGGAAGCGATACAAGTGACACGCTAACCGTTAAATTTGATATCACTGTTGATAGGTCGCTTGTTAAATCAACTGATGTTGTTACTACCGACTTGACGACCGGATTTATAACGACAGTTGACAATGCTATAAAGACAGTCACACAACAGTTACAATATGCTGGTTCCTTGATCAATCGTCTTGATGTCAAAGAGGCTAATTTAATTGTTTCAATGACGAATACGGATGCTGCTGCAAGCAGAATCTTTGATGCGGATATCGCTAAAGAGCAAGTTGAAGCTGCAAAACTTATAATATTACAGCAAACTGCAACTGCACAGCTTGCTCAAGCGAATGCATCACCGCAAGGGGTGCTCGCACTCTTTAGATAAGATGACGCCGGGACGGATAGATGAGCAATCCTTGGGGGTTGTCGTTTCAATCGGCAACCCTCGTTATTTTTAAAATTCAAGCTTGAAATAGAAAAAATGGGAAAAAACAATTACATAGAAAACGAAATTCTCAACCTCTCACCGGTTGAACTTATACTTAAAATTTATGATATGGCGATTGTAAGCTGTAAAAGAAAGGACGCAGAAAAAGCCACAAGAGCTATAACTGAGCTTATTGCATCACTTAATTTTGATTATAAGGAAATCTCACTGGGTTTGTTCAAGCTTTATCATTATTGCCAATATGAAATAAGACGCGGGAATTTTGAAAACGCGATTGAAATTTTAAAAGAACTTCGTGATGCATGGGCAAAAGCTTTCAATTTAAAGTGAGGGATTAAGATGTCATTTTACTTTAACACAAATAATAGTTTGAATCCTATTGAGACGCTTATACAAATGTTCAAACAGTCCGAGAGCAACAAACTTGTCAAGCCAATTGAGGCGCAAAGAAAAGTAGTTCTGGATAAAAACACAGCATTTACAGATTTAAAAGCGAAATTAAATTCACTTTTTTTAATTGTAAAAGATTTATCTTTGACGGGGATAAATTCAAAATTTCAAGCCAAAACTGCCGATGTTTCAAATCCTGAGGTTTTATCCGTAACAGTTGAGCCATATGCAGTGCCCTTTAATCATACTATTTTCGTTGAACAAATCGCAAAAGCTGATACAGTCCTCTCATCAAGATTTTCAAGTAGTGGGACGGATATTTTAACTGCTGAAGGAGAAGGAACTAAAACAATCAGAGTAACGATAAATGGTGTTTCAACAGATGTGAATATCACAATTTCAGCAGGGGATACGAATAAAACTATTTTTGATAAAATTGCGTCCGCGATAAATTCTTCAGTTCAAGATGTGAGCGCAGGTGTAGTAAATGACACATCTTCAACATCAAGGCTTGTGATAAAAAGTAAGAATACAGGGAGTCAATATGCGATTTCTTTAGCTGATGTTTCGGGAAATTTACTTGCCAACATTGGGCTTAATTCAACTGTCATTTCAAGTCGCACAGCTTCAACTGATGCGACTGCTGGTTATCTCTATAGTGATGTTAATTTGCTTGATGCTGTGATAGTTCTTGATGGGGTGAGGATAACACGTGGGTCTAATACGATAAGTGATGTGATCTCTGGGGTGACGATTGAGCTTAAAAAATCTCAACTCGCAAGTGATGCGTCTGTTTCAGTTGTGCTTAAAACCGATTCCGCGAAGGTTCGTGAGAGCATTGATTCTTTCATCAAAGCGTATAATGAGTTGATAAAGTTTATAAATGATAAAGTGAAAACTACTGTAGATGGAACTCGTTCTTTATTTAGCGGTGATTATATGTTAACAAGATTAAAAATGGATTTGAGGTTTAAAATAAGCAGTGCTGTTTCTTCTGTTGAGCCAGATGCTTCGGCGTTTTTAAGTGATATAGGTATAAAGATAAATTCAGATGGAACTTTAACAATTAGCGATAGTGCAAAGCTTGATAAACTTATTTCAACAGATGTTTCAAAAATTGAGTCGCTTTTTAATTCGTCTGATGGGATTGCGGTCAGGTTAAAAGAGCTTATAAATCCATTTGTTCAAGTTGGTGGGGTAATTGACCAGCGGGTAAGCTTGGGCAAAGAGCAAATCAAAAGATTCGATGAAAGGATAAAATCTTTGAATAACTTAATTGACCAAAGAGCCGAGGATTTAAGAAGACAATTTGCACAACTTCAGTCTCTTTATAATGCATTTACAAGACAACAAGCAATGGTTCAGCAATTAACTCAAATTTTAATCCCATGATACATGAAGTAAAAAACATACAATCAATGCACATAGTTCGGCAGGGTGCAGAAGAATTGAGCAGGCAGGATATCATAATGGTTAAGGAAGAGAGTGAGGGGAATAAAGCTTTATCAATGGATGAAATTGAAGCGATAATAAAGGAAATGAATGAGTTCATTCGTATTTTCAATACGAAAGTTGCTTTTGAGCTTGATAAGGAGACGGGGAAGATGATTTTAAGGATAATTGATGTTCAAACGAATGAGGTGATTCGTCAGATACCGCCAGAAGAGCTTTTAAGGATTTCAAAAAGAATAAGTGAATTGCTCGGGCTTATAATAAATGCAAGGGTTTAAATCAAATAGTGAACTTGTTCAAAAGATATTTGATGAATTAAAGGAAATTTTAAGGATGACGCTTTTGATTCGTGAGATGATTTTGCGGGGTGAGTTTGAGTCTCTGCCGGACCAACTTGCGAGGCGTGAGGAAAAAATTAAAAAACTTAAAAAATTTTTATCTGAATTTGGAGAAAAAGCAAGAGGTGTGGGTAATTTTGAAGAACTCAAAAAAGAAATAAAGGCAATCTGCGCTGAGATATTAAAGATTGACACAGAAAATACCGATAATATAAGGGAAAGGATGAAAGAGATTTCAAAGGAATTGCAAGAGCTCATTGAACGAAAAAAATTATTAAACTATTTGGGATGAGAAAATGAAAATAAACCAGATAAGTGAAAAAATTATTCTACCAGAGGAAGGCGGTGGTAAGAGGTCGGGAAAAGTTGAAAGGAAAGACAAAGTTGAAATATCAAGCGAAGCGATGGAACTTTACAAGGTAAGGAGAATGGAAAAGATAAAGGAGATTAGGAAGAAGGTTGAATCTGGGTTTTATAATTCTGATGATGTGATTGATAAAGTAGCAGAGAAAATTTATGAGCATTTTAAATTAGACAAGTAATTTCTGGCAGTAAAAAGCACATTTAAAATTTCACTTATCATTTTACTTAATTAGCCCCGAGTATTCGCTCGGGGTTTTTTATTTTTAATTGATTTTAATCTTTTGATTGTTTAACTTATCAAAAAGTTAAATTTAAAAGTCCTGACCGATGTCCGATGTTAGAACCGAAAACGCAAGGGATATCGCTGAAATTCATGAGAAGGAGATGACATTTTGGGAACATCTTGAAGAGTTAAGGTCAAGGATTATAAAGTCTTTGCTCGGGATTTTGATTGGAGTTATAATATGTGCTTTTTTCAGTGATTTTATTGTAAATGGGATTTTAATTGTTCCAGCGAAGAAGGCTGGATTTAACTTGCAAAATCTCAAACCGTATGGTCAGTTTATGCTTTACATGCAGGTTGTTGCTATATCTGGTTTTGTTTTGAGTTTACCTTTTACGCTTTATCAATTTTGGAGGTTTGTTGAGCCTGGGTTATTGCCACGGGAGAGGAAATATGTTTTATGGATAGTTGCTTTTTCTTCGTTTTGTTTTTTTGCGGGGATAATTTTCGCATATTTTGTCCTTCTTCCTGTTTCGTTGAAATTTTTTGCTGGATTTGGAAGTAGTGAAATTCAAAACAACATCGCGATAAATGAATATATGAGTTTCATCATTGGGCTTATCCTTGCATCGGGGATAGTGTTTGAGCTTCCGATGCTTTCATTCTTCCTTGGAAGGCTTGGGATTTTAACTCCAGCCTTTATGAGACATTATCGCAAACATGCCGTTGTGGTGATTTTAATAATCGCGGCTGTTCTGACACCTGGACCAGACATTGCAAGTCAAGCCACACTTGCAATCCCGCTTTATCTTCTCTATGAATTAAGCATATTTGTTGTACAAATTACTGGTAAAAAAGTCAAGTTTTAAAACAAAAAAGGTTATATTGTGAATTTAAACGAAATTATACAGCCTGTAAAAAAAGAGCTTCTTAAATTTGAGCGAATTTTAAAAAGAACGATGTTTTCAAATGTTAAGCTTCTCAACATCATCTCCCACTATATCCTTAAGCAAAAGGGTAAACGGATAAGACCAACACTTGTTTTTTTATCCGCGAAACTTTTCGGTGATATAAATGAATCAACTTTTCACGCAGCTACACTTGTTGAGATTTTACATACGGCGACCTTGATACATGATGATGTCGTTGATGAATCAAATATGAGGCGTGGTTTCCCGTCGGTGAATGCTATATGGGGAAATAAAGTTGCGGTTTTAATGGGCGATTTTTTCCTCGCTCAGGGATTGCTTCTGTCTTTGAAACATAAGGAGTATAAATTTCTTCACATAACCAGCGACGCAGTAAGAAGAATGAGTGAAGGTGAGCTACTTGAGATTCAAAGCTCAAGGTCAAATAGCTTTGACGAGGGGACATACTTTAGAATAATTTCTGATAAAACTGCCTCACTTATATCAGCGTGTTGTGAACTTGGTGCAGCAAGTGTGATTGATGACGATATTGCAATTGAAAAGTTAAAAATGTTTGGTGAAAATCTTGGCATCGCCTTTCAACTGCGAGACGATTTGCTTGATTATCTCGGCGATAGCAGTATCACCGGAAAACCAATTGGAGCAGATATAAGAGACGGGAAGATAACGCTTCCGTTGATATATGCTCTTAAAAATTCACCGAGAAAGGAATCTCGCCGTGTGATTAAGATCATAAAAAATAGTCTAAAGAAAAATGATATTTTTTATGTGATTGACTTCGTGAAAAGTTACGGTGGAGTTGATTATACTTTGAAAGTTGCGGAAGATTATCTTGATAGGGCGAAACAATTTGTGGTTGATTTCCCTGGTTCACCAGCAAAGGAATCTTTGTTAAAACTTGCGGACTTCGTTCTTGAGCGTGTAAGTTAAATTTAAAAAACCAAAATGGAGGCAAAAATGAAAGCAGTAATTAAATTCGCGGGCATTTTTTTAATTTTATCTTCAATGGCTTTTGCTCAAGTGGATAAAAATATGGGGAGCTTCCCCGAGTCGGCAGTAAAAGGCTATGTTCAACCGCTTGTTAATATCCTTGGGGCGAATTTAAATTCGGGACTTTATCACACTGCGTCAATGAGCAAACTTTTTGGTTTTTATGTTGGGGTTAAGGCTATGGGTGTTTTTGTCCCATCATCTATGAAAAATTTCACTGCTGAACTTGGCTCAGATTATAATCCATCGCGCGTTGAAACAGCAACTGCACTTGGAGATAAAAACGGGGGAAAGACTGTAAGATACAGAAACCTTCAAGATGTACCATTACCAGGTGGCGTTGGTCTTACGATTGTTCCGCTTGCTGTACCGCAAGTAAGTTTTTCAACTATGAATTCCGAGGTTCTTGTTAGATTTGTTCCATCAATAAAAATTAACGATGACATTGGAAGTGTAAATCTTTTTGGTGTTGGCTTTGGGCATAGCATAAGCCAGTATATTCCGATGTTTCCAATAAATGTTGCAATTCAAGGTGTATATCAGCAGTTAAAAGTTGGTTCTTATCTTAAGGCAAAAGCTTTAAATGTAAATGTTCATGCGAGCAAAAGTTTTGTCTTCTTCACAATTTATGGCGGTGCTGGTTATGAAACATTTTCTGCGGATTTAAGCTATAGTTATAAACCTCCAGTTGGAGATACGATGCAAAATATAAGCTTTAGCTTAAAAGGTAAAAACAATTTCAGGGTCACGGCTGGTTTTAAGCTTGGGCTTGCGATTTTTGATTTAAATGTTGATTATTCAATTGGTAATGTTAATGTTCTTTCGGCTGGTTTTGGTTTTTCATTTTAAATTAATAATGGTGAGATTTAAAATGCTTCGCATCATTATTCTTTTTATGATTAGTTTGTTTATAATTTTCATCTCGCCGATTTTTTATACAGATGTTCAAAGTTTTGAACTTGTGGGTTTAATTATAAGTGAGAACTCCGCACAGCGTGGGGATAATGAGAGAATGTTTATCCCAGGAATTGCAATTGTAAAGTTTAAGCCGGGATATAAGAGTTTTCTTGGTTTAAATAGAGTTGAGATAGATGAATTTAACAGAGCGATGGTTAAGATCGGTATAAATTCAATTGAGAAGATGTTTCCTGAGCATAAGGGACAAGAATTAAAGAAGGGAGAGCCTGATTTAAGTTTGTTTTACATCGTTCGCTTTTCTGAAATGGTTGATGTTAATTTTATTGTTTCAAAGTTTTCACGGCTTAAAAGTGTTGAATATGCTGAGCCACACTACATATATAGACCACATTTTATTCCCAATGATCCATATTTTTCGGCTTATCAATGGTATCTGCGAAAGGTTCAAATTCCGCTTGCGTGGGATATAACTCAAGGTGATACAAATGTTGTAATTGGAATTGTTGATACAGGTGTTGACCTTGACCATCCCGACCTTGCTGGGAACATATGGCATAACTGGAGAGAGAATCCGGGCAATGGCATTGATGATGATGGAAATGGTTATGTTGATGATTTTGTTGGATGGGATTTTGGAGGGAAAGATAATTTTAACAATGATAGGACAAAACAAGATAATGATCCGAGTGAGAAAAAACCAGTTCATGGGACACATGTTGCTGGGATAGCATCTGCTGTTACAAATAATGGAATTGGAGTTGCTGGCGTTGGATTCAAATGCAAAATTATGGCTGTGAAAGTCTCAATAGACGATGACACTGAAAATTTAATTTATTATGGGTATGAAGGGATCGTTTATGCTGCTGACAATGGTGCAAAGGTTATAAATTGTAGTTGGGGTGGTGGGGGTGGTTCAAGGTTTGAACAGGAGATAATCAATTATGCGACTTCAAAAGGTGCTCTTGTCGTCGCTGCGGCGGGGAATGATAGAAGCGATGAATTTCATTCGCCATCCGGATATAAATATGTTTTAAGCGTTGCTTCTGTTGATTCAAATGATGTTAAAGCTGGGTATTCAAATTTCGGGGAAACTATTGATGTCACGGCTTCGGGTGGAGTTTTTTATGTTGATGGTGGAATTTTTAACACATGGTATAATGATACTTATGAATTTCTCACAGGCACATCAATGGCAAGTCCTTTGGTTGCAGGCATAGCTGGGCTTGTAAGGGCAAAATTTCCAGAGTTAACACCTGAACAGGTTGCCGAAAAAATTAGAGTTACTTCAGATCCAATAGATGATAAAAATCCAAATTACAGATATCAGCTTGGTTTTGGTCGAGTCAACGCATATAGAGCTTTAACTGTTAATTCGCCTGCCGTTAGATTTGTTGATTTTGTGATTGATGATTCACTTGGAAATAGGGATGGTGCAATTGATCCAGGCGAGGTCATTCGGGTGAAAGGTATTTTTAAAAACTATTTATCACTCGCTTCAAATTTGATAGCGCGAATTGAAACGACTGACCCTTATGTTCAAATTATAAATGAAAGTTTTGTGATAGGTTCACTCGGGACTTTACAGTCAAGGGATAACTTTTCAGAGCCGTTTAAGTTTCAAATTTTGCCGAGCACGCCAGAAAATTACACAATTAAATTTGTCATTAAAATTTCTTCTGGTTCTTACAATGATTTTGTTTATTTCAAAGTTTTAGTTAGACCGACATTTCGTGAGCATAATGCAAACTTTGTGGCTTTAACAATTACAAGCAGGGGTAATCTTGCTTTTAATGATTATCCTGCAAATACGCAAGGTAAGGGTTTAAGGTATCGTGATGGTGAGAATTTGCTTTTTGAGGGTGCGTTTATGGCTGGAGTTAACAGTTCGTTGATCGTTGATGTTGCAAGAGATGAGACTGGACAGAATCAATTAAGAGATTTTTCACCAAAGACTTCGTTTTATTTGATAACTCCGGGGAACATTTCGGCGCAGGATGGTTTTTCTATTTTTACTGATTCATTAGCCTCTGTGCAAAATAGAGTTAAAATTGATGTGATTTTAAATAGCTATTCATTTGATCAAACATTTGATGATATGAATTTCGTCTTGCTTAAGTATTCCGTTGTAAACAAATCTGGAGTTGATTATCAAAACTTTCGCGCTGGGTTGTTTCTTGATTTTGACCTTGGCTCAGCTTATGAGAATGTGATAAAATATGACCGTGTTGGGAGGTTCGTTTATGTTTATGATACTGACCCAAATGGTGAGAAGACATTAACAAGTATTGCTCTTGTTGGTGGAGGTGAAGAAGGTGTTTGGTTTATAAACAATGCTGGTAATGATGGATTTTGGGGAATTTACGATGGCTTCAAAAAGTCAGAAAAATGGGAAGCGTTAAGTTATAAGGGTGTGCGAAGAGACTCGGCTGGAGCTGGCGATGTTTCAGTTGTAATTTCAGGTGGTGTGCCAATTTTAAAAAATGGGGATACTTTAAAAATTGGATTTGCTATCGTCTGTGGCGATAGCCTGCAAGTTTTAAGAAATGCAATTGCAAAAGCAAAAGATAGATGGAATCAAATTGTCACTAATACAGGAGGTCAAGAAACCATCCCAAAATCATTTGTACTCCATCAAAACTATCCCAATCCGTTTAACAGTGAAACAAATATAAGCTTTGACCTTCCAGAGACAAGTGATGTGACGATAGAAATTTATGATATTGCCGGAAGAAGGATTACTACTCTTATTGAGGGGGAGAAATTTACACCAGGTAGAAAGATTGTTAAATTTAAAGCTGATGGATTTCCAAGTGGGGTTTATATTTGCAGAGTTAAAGCTGGTAAATTTGAAGGCGCTGGGAAAATGGTTTTGATGAAGTAATTTATACCATACCTTTGAGTGTGTTTAAAAATTCTTTTGATTTTTAATAGAGCCATATCCCAAGTCAACCAAAGTTGACAATAAAAACAAATCTTGCTTTAAACAATGTCACCCTGAACTTGTTTCAGGCTCTAAAAAGTGGTGATTACAAAATGTTGAAAACAAGTTTGGCATGACAGACGTCCTATACAGCTTTTCTTCTACTCAAATTTTTTAAACACACCTCTACCCCCTTGACAAAATTAAAATCACTTATTATATTATTAGCGATGATAGGTCTTGTTCTTTAAATCAAACTATGGAGGTAAATTATGCTCAAAAAGGTACTATTTTATCTCTCAATTTTGGTTTTAGCTGTTGGGTTTGTATTTGCGGGCGAGACGGGGAAAATCCGTGGTAAAGTAGTTGACAAAGAAACTAAAGAACCATTGCCTGGAGTAAATGTTGTTTTAATTGGGACGGCTTATGGAGCTGCAACTGATTTGAAGGGTGAGTATATAATCGTCAATGTTCCAGTTGGAACTTACGACATTAGGGCTTCATTTGTCGGTTACAGGGCTGTCACAATACGAGGGGTTAGGGTTTTGCCTGACTTTACAACTGAAATTAATTTTGAGCTTCCAAGCGAGACAATTCAGCTTGAAGAAGTTGTTGTAACTGCGGAAAGGAAGCTAATTCAAAAGGATGCGACTTCAACTGTTACAGCTGTAACAGCGCAAGAGATTCAATCTATCCCTATTAATTCATATCAAGAGGTTATGACGCTTGCCCCGGGAGTGGTTCAAGCAAATAATGGTGGTCTTGGCGGTGGCGATAATGGAATCCATGTCAGAGGTGGAAGGACAACGGAAGTAAGCTATGTTGTTGACGGTATAAGGGTTGATGACTTGCTTTATGGTGGTTCTGCGTTGGACATTTCGCGACTTGGAATAGCGTCGGTTTCAATTATGTCAGGAACCTTTAACGCTGAATATGGCCAAGCGCAATCTGCAATTGTTAACATCGTAACTCAGGAAGGTGGTTCAAGATATTCTGGAAATTTAAGGGTTGGAACTGACCAATTTGGTAAACTTGGTTGGAAGGACAATGATTGGGGAAGCTTCAGAGGTGAATTCTCACTCAGCGGACCTGTAATTCCTGGCAAAGACTTTGCTACATTCTTTATAAGTGGTGACAGGTTCTTTACGAGAACATATTTGAACAGATTTACCGGTCCAACTTATAAGACCCCCGGTGGTAGGGTGGTTCAGCATACCTATGAAAATCTTGGTTTCTTTGATAGCCGTGTGAGAGGAAATGCTAAGTTGTCGCTTAAGTTTTTTGAGAACTTGAAATTGCGACTTGGTTATGCGATAACTGATAGGAAGAACAAGGGTTATGACCATTACTTTAAGTATCAGTATCTTATGAAGATGCAGGATCCGAATCTACCTGAATTTCAGGCAACAAATTACAGAACGAGCACGCTTTACACTGCCCATTTAACGCATGCTTTGAGTGGAAATACATATTACGAAATCAAATTCTCGCAATTTAACACGCGCTACAAATACTATATCTATGAAGAGGAGCTAAAGGGTGATTTTTCAAGAATATTTTATTCTGTAAGTGGAAATAATCTGTTTGATTCAACATCAAATTATGAATTTGGTGGTCCGTATAGAGTAACGTTGTGGTTGAAGGATGCTTTGAAAGTTAGATTCCCGCTTTATAGAGATTATGTTCTCAATGGTGATACAATTAAGAAGGGAACATATTTAACACCTGAGCTTATTGAGCGTTTTAGACAGGCTGGAATCACTCAAGTTGATTTCATGGCAATATCAATGGATGATTATGTTCAGCAATATTTCGTTTTGACGAATACGATTTCAGCTAACTTTGCGAGCCAGATTGATAGATATAACTTTATAAAGTTTGGCTTTGAATATAAACAATATGATTTGAGCGATTGGTGGATAAATGGCGTGAACAATTATTGGGACCATCTTGATACTTTACAGCCCGAAGAAACCAGGCATTATGAAACTGCATATTATAGGTTTAAACCTGTACAAGCTGCTGCATATATTCAGGATAAAATTGAGATTTCTGACCTTATCATAAACATTGGTGTTCGTTTTGATTATCTAAATCCGAAGGCGCCGGATGTTTATAAGGTCATAGATTTAAGAGCTTCTGACCCGAATGCTGATATTACAAAGGTTGGCAATGTTAAGCCGAAGTGGCATATAAGCCCAAGACTTGGATTTTCGCATCCGATTTCAGACAGAGCCAAAATTCATTTCGCATATGGTCAATTTTATCAATACCCTGATATGTTCTTCCTCTACAGAAGATTTAACCAAAACAATCCGAACTATCCATATCCAAACCTTGCTCAAGGTTATGAGCCAAGAATTGGAAATCCAAACCTGAAGCCTGAGACGACTCATGCCTATGAGGTTGGTGCGGATATAATTTTAAGTGAAGACATAGTGATGAGTATAACTGCATTTTACAAGGATACCTATGATTATATTTCAACAAAGAGGTACTTCAGGGATCCATACACATATACACAGATTGTGAATCTTGATTATGCCAATTCAAGAGGAATTGAATTTGCGTTAAGGAAGAGGTTGAGCAATCACTATGCTTTCCAAGTGAATTACACATATTCAAGAGCTGAGGGCAATGCTGATAACTGGGCGACGCATTTCTGGGAGGCATATACTGCTTCTGTGACTGGTTATATTCCACCGAAGAGGACGACAACGCTTGCTTGGGACCAGCCTCATACGCTTTCGTTTGTATTCAACATCGTTTATGACACATGGGGATTGAACTTTATTGGTAATTTTGGAAGTGGTCTTCCATATACACCAACTGATGCACGCGGAACATATCTGACAGGTGAAATAAACAGTGGTAGACAACCTTGGACTGGGAATGTTGATGTCAGAGCTTATAAGACATTCAAGCTTAGTTTCTTGAATGTGATGC
This sequence comes from uncultured Bacteroidota bacterium, assembly GCA_964438815.1. GTDB lineage: Bacteria > Bacteroidota > Ignavibacteria > Kryptoniales > Kryptoniaceae > Kryptonium. Next base: position 268,434 of record CAYTKW010000003.1, on the reverse strand, counting down.
TTTGGGCTGATGTGACGAATGTATTTAACAAGAAAAATGTTTTGAATGTGTTTGACGATTCTGGAAGACCTGATTACAGCACCAATCCTGCTATATCGCCTGAGAACAGGCATAGACCGCATTGGTTTAGCCCACCGAGACATTTTGAATTTGGTGTAGAGGTTAACTTTTAATTTCCTTTTGTAAGTTTTGTTAATGCCCCGCTGTGCTTTACGGCGGGGGTGATTTATAATTTTTTGATAACAAAATCAATGGAGGAATTAAAAATGAGAAAGGCTACACATTTAATCCTGTTGATTGTATTGATCTTCATTTCAGGTTTCTTAATTGCACAGGTTAAAGAAGACCCGAATTGGATGACAAAGGAAAAGTATTATAACACTATCCTTGCTCCTCAGCGTGGTTTAAAGCCTCTGACAAAAGAGCTTGGCCCTGGGGACAGAAAGAGATCTGTTCTTGATGTTGGAAATGTTTGGGCAAGGATTTCAAACGCTGCAACGCTTGGATATGATAGATGGGGATTGTGCTGGGAGTTCCCAGCAAGAAGTGGTATAACTTATAGGTGGACTATGGCTCCGCTTGTTGGCGCAAAGAAAAGAAATCTTGATGGAAGCTTTACAAAATTTTTCGCAAGCGGAACAAGAGGTGCAGCAAGATTCAGCGAAGAAGAATATCAACCTCTCCCAGGGTTTGATGCTGGCTATGTTGATGAGAAAAATAATATCGGTATAGCATTTAGCGATAAACCACAGTCATGGCCAAATAGATGGCCATCTTTGAGCGATTTACCAGAACATGCAAGAAAAATAACATATAACCAACCGAGAGTAGGTCCGACAGGTTTCCCAGGTGTTCTTGATGGTGAGGTTGTTGCAAAGAGGGAAGCTTATTTCGTCGTTACAGATAATGACCCTGAGGCTGGAAACAAACCAAAACCAATGGACATCAGACTTGACATTTGGGGATTACAATGGGATGATTTTCTGAACCAGGACTTTATAATCTTTCGGTTTATAGTGACAAATATAGGGACCGATACACTTTACGATGTTTACATTGGGGTTCATGATGACCCTGATTGTCCTGAGCAGGGTGCATATGAATGGACAGATGATTTTGCAGCTTTTATTCCGCCAGGGACGGATGTTGAAGGCTATTCACCGAGTGAGGATTCATTGCTATGGAATTTCACATATCTTTGGGATGGAGATGATAAGGTTGAGGGTTTGATAGCTTTAAATGTTGGATGGGTTGGTTTAAAATTCCTTGAAACGCCACCAGATCCTGCTACAGGACAGCCAAAGGGGATAACGACATTTCAAGTTTTCCCGTATAGTGAAGCACCGCAAACTGAGACAGCTGAATATGACCAACTTGCAGCTGGGATTTTACCTCCACATAATATCAACCCGCATCCAAATGACTGGACTCAGACTCCAAATTCATATGGACCTGATATAACTTATGTCGTTGGTTCTGGTCCATTTACACTTGCTCCTGGTGAGCAAATTGGTTTTACATTTGCTTCAATACATGCGAGAAATAAAAAAGACTTGTTTAGAAAAGCAATTCTTTGCCAGTTGCTTTATAACAATAATTATCGTGCAGCGGAAGCACCACCAGAACCTGTCGTCCATGCAGTTGCTGGAGATCGTGAAGTTGTGCTTTATTGGGACGACCGAGCAGAAAAAGGGATTTATTACAAACCTGATGGAACTATTGACCATATAAACGATAGATTAACGGGCAACAATGCTTTTGAAGGTTATAAAATTTACAAGAGCACCGATAGGGGTCAAACTTGGGGCGAAGCGATAATTGATGCTTTCGGTCAATTCCAAGGATGGATACCCTTGGCAATTTATGACCTGAAAAACGGAATTCAAGGGGAAGCTGAAACAAGAAAACACTTCAATCTTGGAAGCGATGCTGGAATAAGACATTTCTTCATTGATAGAAATGTGAACAATGGTTATGAATACTGGTATGCTGTAGTTGCTTACGATCATGATGACGGTCCAATTCCACCACTTGAAAATGCAATAAAGAGTAATCCATATCTACCAGGAGATAACACAGTCGCTGTAATACCAGGAAAACCAGCTTCGGGCGTGACAATTGGAAGAGCAGATGAAAAAGCTGTCCATGTAGCTGGGAGTAGTGATGTAAATGAAATACCTGTTGAGCTTATTGACCCAACCAAGACAACAGGTCATAAATATCGTATTGTAATTGATGACACATCTTCGTCTGAAACGAGATTTGGAGTATGGGATGTTGATGCTGGAAAATATGCAATAGCAATAAGTGGCGATACTGTTAAAAACTGGCCACTTTATGATTCAGACCTTGATAATGCTCCGATATTTGATGGTGTTAAAGTTATCGTTACTGATGTTCAAATGGGCGTTAAAGAAGCTAAGCAGGTTGTCGGCAGCGGTCTTCAACTTGATGGCACAGTGAGAAAACTGTCTACACCCAGATATAAACCGACGCTGACAAGCGATTATGAAATTAGGTTTGTGCATGGTCCGGATGATACTGCTAATTGGATAATTTATACGGATTGGGATAATGGAACCCCGGTTAAGGCTCCATTTGAAGTTTGGAATATCACAACTGGTAAGAAGGTCACATGTGAAATTTACGATGCTAGCGGAAATGGCAATGGTCGTTGGGACCTCAATGAATACATTTTCATAGTTAATACTAACTATCAACCCACAGGTTCATGGCTTGGTAATTGGCCTGATGATTATGGTTATTATTTAAGATTTAAAACTACTTCAACATATCAACCTGGTGATGTTTTCAGAATTATCACGAACAAACCACTCACATATCAAGATAAGTATGAATTTACAACTGTAAAGCAAACTACAACGACTATGACTGCGTCTGACCTTGAAAAAATCCGAGTTGTTCCGAATCCTTATGTTGTGAGTTCACCATATGAAGTGGGTAAGTATGGGGTTCAGAAGGAGGTTCAATTTCATCATCTTCCGCCGAAGGCTATAATAAGGATTTACAATGTTGCGGGTGATCTTGTTAGGGTAATTAACCATGAAGGTGGTTCAATTGCACGGTGGAATTTGCAGACATATAATGAGCAGGAGGTTGCATTTGGGGTTTACATTTATCACATTGAGGGTTATGATGAAACCGGGCGCAAAATTGGTGAGGTTACTGGTAAATTTGCACTTATTAAATAAAAAAATTTATCCCGGGCGTTTTGCCCGGGCTTTAATGTTTTTAAAAATAAAAAATTTTGGAGGAGAAAGATGAAGTTTAAAATAATTTTTACAATTTTCCTCACGGTTTTAGCAACTGGGTTTATGTTTGCTCAGTTTGACAATGTAGGAACATCTGCAGCTGTGTTTCTTAAAATACCTGTTGACCCGCGAGGTGCGTCTCTTGCAAGTGCTGTCGTCGCAAATGCAAATGACCCATCCGCAGTTTATTGGAATCCTGCGGGACTTTCACAGATGAGAAGGACTGAAGTAATGTTTGCAAACACTGATTGGATCGCTGACATAAATGTTGCATTTCTCGGCGTCGGAGTTCCACTTGGGAATTTGGGTTCAATTGGCGTTGGGATAACATATCTTTCAATGGGCGATATGCCTATTACGACATGGCTTGATACTGAGGGTGCAAGTGGTCAAAGTTTCTCGGCTTATGATGCGTGTTTCGCAGTTGCTTATGCGAGAAGATTGACGGATAAATTTTCAATTGGTTTAAGCGTAAAATATGTTACAGAAACAATTTCTCATTCAACGGCGAACGCATTTGCAATTGATATTGGAACTTTATATGATACAGGTTTTCGCGGTTTGAAGATAGGTATGTCATTTACGAACTTCGGAACAAAGATGAGGCTTGAAGGAGGGGATTTGCTTTTAAAGGTTGACCCGTATCCAACCGCTGGCTCAAATCCTTCAGATGTAGTAGTAAATTTAAAGACCGAAGAATGGCCTCTGCCTTTAACTTTCCAAATGGGAGCAACATTTAATTTAATTGAAAGTGAGACATTCAGATTTACATTAAATGCTGACTATAGAGATGAGCGAGATTATAGGGCTCTTGGGCTTATAGGGGGTGAGCTTGCATTTAAAGAGATGTTCTTCATCAGAATTGGTGGGGTGAGAAGATATGCGGTTGATGAGCTGCATGGAAAATTTACATTAAATGCAGGCGCTGGGTTAAAGATAAATATACCTGGTTCAACCGTTGGGTTAAAGTTTGATTATTCATACTCTGATCTTTACAGATTGAAACAAGCGCATAGGATTTCACTTGGGTTTGTCCTGTAAAGAAATTGAACTTAATTATCGCCCCCGGCTTGGTCCGGGGGTTTTTCATTATATGAACTCCTTCCGATTTAAGTTCGTCTTAAAAAATAAAATTCATACAGCCATGAAAAAATTTTACAAGCTTATTTTTTTGTCCCTTTTAACCGTCTCCATTTCACTATCTGATGAATTCAAATTCTGGAAAGATGGAGTTTATAATCCGAATATTCCGACCCCGAAGCAGGTTCTTGGCTATAAAATTGGGGATTTTATAACCGAACACTATGAAATGGAGCGTTATGTGGATGCTCTTTCAAAATCATCAAACAGAATAAAAGTTATAAAATATGGCGAATCATACGAGCGACGCGGGATGTATCTTTTGATAATAAGTTCACCCGAAAATCTTGCAAAGCTTGATGAGATAAGAGAAAATATAAAAAAGTTAACAGACCCGAGAGTTACATCTGAAAGTGAAGCTAAATCTATCGCAAAAAATTATCCGATAATAGTTTGGTTAAATTATTCAAATGACGGCAATGAATCAGCAGCTTTTGAAGCTGGCATCCAAATCGCATATCAACTTTGTGCTGGTGAAGATGAGGCGACATTGAAAATTATTAAAAATGCCGTGGTTATAATAAACCTACCGCACAATCCCGACAGCCATCAAAAATATGTTTCATGGTTTAAGGCAACATTCGTTGGTAAATATGGAAATCCTGACCCATTTGCTTCAGAGCATCGTGGCGATTGGCGAATGAACACAAACTATAACCATTATCTCATAGATCTAAATCGCGATGCTTTTGCCTGCTCTCAAATTGAGACTCAAAAAGTGGTAGAACAATTCCATTATTGGAATCCTCAAGTTTTTGCAGACCATCACGGTGAGACAAAGAATATGTTTTTCACACCTTATGCATTGCCTGTTAATCAAAATGTTCCTGAGGCGACGAAAAAATGGGCTAAAATCATTGGTCAAACTATAGCAAGGGGTTTTGATGAATATGGATGGAGCTATTATACAGGAGAAGTCTTTGACCTTTATTATCCAGGCTATTGGGATTCATATCCGGCTTTGAATGGGGCAATAGGTATGACTTTTGAAACCGATGCTGGCGGAAGAAAAGGATTCCAATTTGAGAGAGAAGATGAGACAATTATAACTTTCAAAGAGGGAATTCATCACCATTTTATCGCTTCAATGAAAACACTTGAAGCTTCTGTAAATCACAAAGAAGAGATATTGTTTGATTTTTACAAATTTAGACAAACAGCGCTTGAGGAGGCAAAGAGAGAACAATATAAGCAGTTCGTAATCATTCCAGATAAAGATAGAGAAAAGACAGCGAGGTTTATTGAGCTTTGCTTGAGGCATAAAATTGAAGTTTATGAAGCAAAGGAATCGTTTACAGGCTTGAACGCAAGGAGCTATTTTGACAAAACCACTACAAAGAAAACTTTTCCAAAGGGTGTTTTTATAATTCCGATGAATCAACCGCAAAAGCGACTTTTAAAAGCTTTGTTTGAGCCTGATTCAAAAATGGATGATGAGTTTTTAAAAGAGGCAAGATTTGCTTACGAATACAATAAAAAACTCGGCAAAAATGTCCGAAGGCTTCCACTTGGGTTTTATGATGTCACGGCTTGGGTTTTGCCAGTTGCATGGGGCGTTGAATGCTATCTAATGGAGGACGAAGCAAAAGTTAAAATGGAGAAAGTGAATCAACCTCCAAAATTTGCTCTTTATATACCTAACGACACGGCTAAATATGCTTATGCTTTTAAATACGATTCTGATGCGTCAGCAAAACTTCTTGCTAAATTGTTAAAGTCTGATTTTAAAGTAGCTGTAGCGACGAGGTATTTTTACTCCGAAGACGGAATTTATTTCCCACGCGGGACAATTATAGTTAGAGTTGAAAGGAATAAACATATTGATGATTTCCACAAAAAAATCAAGGAGCTTGCGAAAGAGGCGGGGGTTGATTTATATTCAATTAACAGCGCGTACACAGAAAAAGGAATTGACCTCGGTTCAAATTGGGTTGTTGAGATTAAGAAGCCGAAAGTAGCAGTTCTAACAGAGGAGCCAGTGAATCAAAATTCATATGGGGCGATCTGGTTTATGTTTGAGCAAATTTTGGGATATGATTTTACGCCGATAAGATGGGATTACTTTTCAAGTGTTAACCTTTACCATTATAATGTTCTTGTGATACCTGATGTAAATTCAAACCAATTGAAAAATTTAATTGGTGATGATGGAGTTAAAAAATTGAGTGAGTGGGTTTCAAACGGTGGTGTTCTTGTGACATTGAAAAATGCATCTGTTTTCCCAACTATGAAGGGAGTTGAATTATCAAATGCAAGGTTGCTTGGTGAAAGCTTACCTGAAGACGAAGATGAATATGAAGAAGCCAAACCACCTGCTGAAAAAGATACCGTTAAAGCAAAGGAGAAAAAGCCAAAAGAGAGAGTTGAATTTACACCTGGCGCTATTTTGAGGGTTAAACTTGATACTTTGCATTTTCTTTCATTTGGTTATAATGATGAAATTGCAGTTCATATTTACTCAAGTTTAATTTTTGAGAAGTCAAAAGATGGTGCGAATCCTGGTGTTTTTGCAGAGAAAGATGTGCGGATAAGTGGATTTGTTTGGGAAGATATGGAGAAAAAGTTTCCTGGAAAAGCTTATCTTATAGATGAACCTTTGGGTCGCGGTAGAGTTGTAATGTTTGCGGATGATCCGAACTTTCGTCTTTATTGGCAGAATTTAACTCGGTTGTTTTTAAACGCGGTGTTTCTTTCGCCAAGTTTTTGAAGTTTATCGTTAAGTGTTTTATATTTAAAAAGAGCGGGCTTTTGCCCGCTTTTTGAAAATGTAAAATAAAAACAAAAAATAAAGCTCTTAATTATCACATGCCTAAATTCGGGGAAAATAAAGGGGTTGTCGTAAGTAATTTGTTAAACTTAAAACGGGGGAATTTTTATGCGTTTAAAAATCTCCCTTTCAGCTCAAACCATCCCAGTATCAATACCTGCAAATTACAATTACTTTCTTTTCTCGGAGATCAGAGAAAAGATAAAAAGACATAGCGATGTCTTCAAAGGGGATAAGAGTCTAAAAAAGCTTGGAATCTTTGAAGGGAAATTTAAGGTTTACACTTTTTCTTTTCTCCGCTTTAAAAATTTTACGATTGAGAACGACAGAATAAGTTTGTTAAGTTCTGAGGATTTTAACTTTTTCATCTCATCCCCGTTTAATTCGTTTGTTGAGGGGATGGCTATTGCCTTTTTAAGAGATAAGAACTTGAGAATTGAAAATGTGAATTTTATAGTTAAATCAATTACCAGGATAGAATTGCCTAAGTTTACTGAAGAGATGAGGCTACGACTTCTTTCGCCAATTGCTGTTGTTAAGAGTCCGCAGGAAAAGAAAATTTTTATGACCCCAGATGAGCCAGAGTATTTTAATAGGGTAAAAGAAGACTTGATAAGCAAATATCATTTTTTGAGTGGTGAGAAACTTAAGTCCGTTGAATTTGAAATGAAGTTTGATCCAGACTATGTATCGTCAAGGGGTGGCAAATTTTCAAAACTTATTAAGTTTGGTAAAACAAACATAAAATGTTTTCTTGCGCCGTTTATAATAAAAACAGACCCTGAGTTAATTAAAGTTGGATATGAATGGGGATTTGGACATAAGAATCATCTTGGTTTCGGTATGGCTATGGTGGAAAAAGTTTTTGAATGAAACTGCAAAATTGCTAAATTTTTGGAAAAGTAAAGATATTTTTAAGTAATGTTTGAGGAAATAAAAGAGAAGTTAAAAACGGCATTTGGTGAAAAACAAGCGGAACTAATTGCAGAAGTTATTTTTAAATCATATGAAAATATCGTCGTGACCAGTTTTAATGAATTGAAAGAAACAATTTGGAAACTTATAGAAGTTCAAAAAAGAACGGAGGAGAATCTAAACCGGCTTACTGAGGCACAGAGGAAGACGGAGGAGGAATTGAATGAGTTTAGGAAAGCAACGGGGAAAATTTTAGGCGTGTGTGGGAGGCTATAAATCAGCTTGCTGAGATGCAGAGGAAGACTATTGAGGGTTGACCAGCTTGCTGAAGCGCAGAGGAAAACTGAAGAAGAACTTAAAGCTCTCACTGTTCAAGTTAGAGCCATCTCAATTAGACTTAATAAAACAAATAAGCAGGTTGGTGGTCTTGCGAATACAATTGGTTATGTGCTTGAAAATGAGGCGGTGAAGGCGTTGCCAAAGATTTTGAAAAGAGAATATAAATTGAATGTCAGAGGAAGGTTAAAAAAAGATTATGTGCCCGATAGATACGGTAATTACATTGAAGTTAACATTTTTGGCGAGGCATTTAAAAATCGGACAAAATACACAATTATAGGTGAGTCAAAGTCTCAGCTTTCAAAAAATAATGTGAATGATTTTGTGAAAAAGTTAAAAAAGTTTGAAAGAGTTTTTGATAATGTGTTTCCATTATTTGTGACTCATATGATAAGTGAGCCAGATGTTGAAGAGTATGCGAAAAGCAAAGGAGTTAGCGTTTTTTATTCTTATGAGTTTTAATCATAATACGGTTCAAGCTCTTTGCTCAAGTATTTGACAACCATCGCAACGACGCCGATGTCATCAAGAAAGCCAACTATCGGTGAAATGTCTGGGATTGAATCAAGTGGTATTATAAAATAAAGAAGGGCGAAAATAACCAAAGCTTTTTTAATCAATGAAATTTTTGGGTCTTTCATAAACTTGTAAAGTGCAATCAAGTCTCGTTTAAATTTAGCCTTGCCTTTCAATTGCTGAATTTTCTTCCAAAAATTTTTCTCAACATATTCAATATCTTTTTCTGTTACTTTTCTAGATTTTTCTCTTATTTCATCTATTTCAGGGACATAAACATCTGCTTCTAAGCCGATATCTTCAGGATACTTTTCTCTCATTTTGCTATTTAACTTTGTTTTTATTTACCTGCAATTGTCATCTCAGATATAAGAATTGTTGGTGAAGCTATATTGCTGAAAAAGGTCAAATCATTTCCGATCAGCGAGATATTCTTCAAGATATTTGCGAGTTTATCCGCTATTGTGATTTCATCAACTGCGAATGCGATTTCACCTTTTTCTATCCACAAACCGCTCGCTCCTTTTGAGAAATTCCCCGACACTATATCAACGCCAAATCCAATTAATTTTGTTACTAATAAACCTTGATTTACTTCTTTTAAAATTTCTTCAGGGTTTTTATCGCCTGGTTTTACATAAAAATTTAAAGGTGATGGGGTTGGGATTGTGTTGTATTTTCTATGAGCGTTTCCAGTTGGGTTTTGTCCAAATTTTCGCGCTGTTATTGAATCAAGTAGAAACATTTTTAAAATTCCATTTTCAATTATCATTTTCTTTTTCGTTTCTATTCCTTCATCGTCAAAAGGTTTTGAACCAATCCCAGCTTCCATGCGACCATCGTCAATTATTGTCAAATTCTCAACTGCAATTTTTTCGCCAATTCTTTCAGAAAGAAAGCTCATATTTTTGTATGCGTTTTTCCCATTTATTGCTGAGGCGATATAGCTGAGCACGATTGATGCTGTCATTGGGTCAAAAATAACGGGGTATTCCCCTGTTTTAATTTTTTTAGGATTGAGAAGTTGTAAAGCTCGTTTTGTGGCATTTTTGGCGATAATTTCGGGAGATTCAAGATTTTTAAAAAATCTATTTGTGGATGAGTAAAAGCCAGTTTGAGATTGTGTGTTTTCTGTTGCGATTGCTGAACAGAAAATTTCAAAAATTGTTCCTTCATATTCACCGCAAAAGCCCAACGAGTTTGCTATAATTCTTCTTTGAATTAGATTGCCGAAGCCCGTTGATTCAACCTTTATTCTGCGGTCAACCGATTTTGCAATTTTTTCAATTTCTAAAGCAATTTTTATCTTTTGTTCAACGCTAATTGAGTAAACATCCGAATCAAAAATTTTTATCTCATTTTGTTTTAAACTTTCTACTTCTGGTAATTTATTTTCCGGTTCAGGTGTAGAGTTATCGGCAAGTGATATTGCTTCCTCAATTGTTTTCTCAATTGCTTGTGGTGAAAAGTCAGTTGTATAAGTGAACCCCAATTTTTTATCCTTAAAGATTCTTATTCCAAGCCCGTGTGTAATGGCTTGTTTTAAAGATTCAATTTCAGCATCTTTAATTGTGGTTGAGAATTCTTCATTTATTGATATGAAAACATCGCATTCATCAGCACCTTTTTTAAGGGATTTAGATACGATTGACTTGGCTAATTCCGTCAAGTTCACTTTTTCTTTCGCTGTATTTTTTCAAAAATTTATAAATTTTAAGACAAACTTTGAAATTTTTGCGCAAGGAATTAAATTTTTATCAAATATAGAAAAACAAAAAGGCATCATATGGCGAAGAAAAACGCAGACATAACACCTCAAACTCAACTAATGGATAAACTTGTTTCACTTTGCAAAAGAAGAGGATTTATTTTTCAATCAAGCGAAATTTACGGTGGTATCAACGCATGCTGGGATTACGGACCTCTTGGGGTTGAATTAAAGAATAATATTAAGCAGGCGTGGTGGAGAGCTATGGTTTATGAAAGGGATGATATTGAAGGGCTTGATGCGGCGATTTTAATGCATCCAAAAGTATGGGAAGCTTCAGGTCATGTGGAAAATTTCACAGACCCACTTGTTGATTGTAAGTTCTGTAAACTTCGCTTCAGAGCTGATCAAATCCCTGAAGAAAATTTAAAGTTGAAAAGATGTCCTGAATGTGGAGGGGAATTGACCGAGCCGAGAAAATTTAACCTTATGTTTAAAACATTTATGGGTCCAGTTGAAGATGAAGCTCATGTGGTTTACCTTAGACCTGAGACGGCGCAGGGAATTTATGTTAACTTTGAAAATGTGTATATCTCAATGCGCAGAAAGATACCATTTGGAATCGCTCAGATAGGTAAGGCATTTAGAAATGAAATTACTCCAGGGAATTTCATCTTTAGGACAAGAGAATTTGAACAAATGGAAATGCAGTATTTCGTCAGACCTGGGACAGATATGGAGTGGTTTGAAAAGTGGCGCGAGGAAAGATTTAAATGGTATTTAAGAATAGGAATAAAACCCGAAAAACTTCGTTTTCATAAGCACGGTCCCGATGAGCTTGCACACTATGCATCGGCTGCGTATGATATTCAATTTGAATTTCCATTTGGATGGCAAGAGCTTGAAGGGATTCATAACCGAACAGACTATGACCTTTCAAGACATCAACAATATTCAGGTAAAGACTTAAGTTATTTTGATGATGAAATAGGGCAAAAATACATTCCATATATAATTGAAACATCTGCTGGTTGTGATAGGACATTGCTTGCAGTTTTAGTTAATGCTTATGATGAGGAAGATACAGGTAAGGAGATAAGGACAGTCCTTAGGCTTCATCCATTTCTTGCGCCGATAAAAGCTGCTATTTTGCCACTTGTAAACAGAGAAAATATGCCTGAGATAGCTTTTGAAATTTATAAATCGTTGAAACCGCATTTTAAAGTTTTCTATGATGATAGTGGTTCAATTGGAAGAAGATATAGAAGGCAGGATGAAATTGGAACACCGTTTTGTTTCACTGTTGATTCGCAAACTCTCCAAGATGGAACTGTAACAGTAAGAGACAGAGACACGATGAAGCAGGAAAGAATTCATAAAAACGAGGTTCTTGACTTTTTAAAAGAGAAAATAAGTTTTTAAATTCTTGCAGATAAAAACATAGAAAGGAGTTTTAAAATTGGGAGTTGTATTGCCTGTTGAAATATATGAGATATTTGAAAGAGTTTTTGGTAAGGAAGATGCTAAAGCGATAGTGAAAAGTTTGGAAATGGCTATCTCCAGCGAGGTTTCAAATACATGGTATAAGACATCAGTGAAGTATCATCAAAAGGTGATTTGGAAGCTGTGAGAAGTAATCTTTTAAAACGGATGGAGGTTTTGAAGGGTGAGATAAGGGAGGCGATGATAAAGGAGGTTGTGACGAAAGCTGAGCTAGAAGCGGTTAGAAATAAATTGCTTGGGAAGATAGATTGGCTATACGAAAAAACGGAAGAAGACAAAGCGGAGATGATCGGGCGAATAGATAAAATTAGCCTTACATTGAGATTTCTTATAATACTTGTTTTGATAGCAATGACATTGATGAATCCTTTTTTCACCGAGCTTTTAAAAAACATATTCAAATTATTTTAACATGGTAATTGCAATTGCTGGCGGGACAGGCTTTATTGGTAGCTATATTGCTGAATCGCTTTATAAAAAAGGATATAAGGTTTTAATTTCAAGCAGAAATCCGAAGAAAGTTTCCGAAAAATTTGGCAAGTTTGAAATTTTCAAGTGGAATTCAGAAAGTGATGATTTCCCAAGTGATGTTATAAAAGCTTCTGATATCGTTATAAACTTGGTTGGTGAAAATATATCACAGAGATGGACTGAAAGAGTTAAGGAAAAATTAAGGAGTTCGCGAATTAATTCTACGCGAAAGATAGTTGAGGCATTTTCAGCAGTCAATACAAGTGGAAAAGTTTTTATCTCTGCATCAGCTGTTGGAATTTATGGGAATCGTGGTGACGAGCTTCTTGATGAAGGTTCAAGCTTTGGGGATGATTTTCTTGCAAAGTTATGTGTTGACTGGGAGAATGAAGCAATGAAAGCAGAAAAATACGGAGCGAGGGTTGTAATTTTGAGAATTGGTATAGTTTTAGGTAAAAGTGGGGGCTTTCTTGCAAAATTGGAACCACTGTTTAAACTTGGACTTGGTGGGAAAATTTCTGATGGTAAAGCGTGGATATCGTGGATTCATATTGATGACCTTGCACGGATTATTGAATTTGCCATTGAGAATGAAAATGTCAAAGGAGCTTATAACGCTGTTGCTCCAGAGCCTGTGACTAATGAAGATTTCACTAAAACATTTGCAAAGGTTTTAAAAAGACCAGCTATTTTACCTGTGCCGAAGTTCGGGCTTAAAATTTTATTTGGAAAAGAGCTAACTGAAGTAGCGCTTACCGCAAGTCAAAGGGTTAAACCGACAAAATTGATAGAAAGTGGATTTATATTCCAATATGAAGATATTGAATCCGCTTTGAAGAGTTTATATTCAAAATAAACTTTGAGAAAAAGCAATGTGGGGACACAGACATTGGGGATTTGGGAAGAGGTTTGGTGGTTTTTGGTTTGGATTTGGCTTTCCACCGTTTGAGGTTTTTTGGTCGGGATTTCGTCCTTATATTACGAAGGAGGAATACATTGAAATGCTTGAAAATTACAAAAGGCAACTTGAGGAAGAACTTGAAGAAGTTAACAAGGAGATTGAGCGACTTAAAAAAGAGAGTTGAAGATGATTTTATTTCACAACGCTAATCAAGTTGTAACGGTTGCATCTTTTGGAGAAAAATTTAAACGGGGCGAAAAGCAGGGGGAAATTTTTGTAATTGAAAATGGGAGCGTTCTTGTAAGGGATGACAAAATTGAATGGGTTGGTAGAGCGATTGATTTTAATTTCGGTTTATATGGTGATGAAATTGAGGTTTTTGATGTAAGCGGTAAAGTTTTAATGCCAGGCTTTATTGATGCTCATACGCATCTTGTTTTTGCTGGGACTAGGGAGGATGAGTTTGACCTTCGCATCAAAGGCTTTACATATCAGCAGATTGCGAAAATGGGTGGTGGTATTTTGAGTACAGTTGAAAAGACAAGGAAGGCGACAGCGGATGAACTTTTTAAAATTGCTTGCGGATACGCTGAGAAGGCGCTTTTGAATGGCACGACGACAATTGAAATAAAAAGTGGCTATGGTTTAAATCTTGAAGATGAAGTTAAAATTCTTGAAATTGCAAATAAGCTAAATGGAAATCCAGTTAACACAGTTGCAACATTCCTCGGGGCGCATGCGATACCGCCAGAATTTAAAGATAAAAAAGATGAATATGTTAACTTTTTAATTGATGAGCTCATCCCAAAGGTAGGTTCAGGTAAACTTGCAAAATTTTGTGATGTTTTTTGCGAAAAGGGATATTTTACAGCTGAAGATGCTGAAAACATATTAAATGCAGGCAAAAAATATGGACTACTTCCCAAAATTCATGCGGAACAATTCTCAAATTATAATGGTGTAAAGGTTGGCATAAAAGTTGGCGCTATATCAATTGACCACCTTGAAAACATCACGGATGAAGACATTGAATTGCTTTCAAAATCTGACTCTGTTGCTGTTCTTCTTCCAGGCGTATCTTTTTTTCTGAATTATAAATATCCACCGGCAAGAAAACTTATTGACGCTGGTGTCCCAGTTGCAATTGCAAGTGATTTTAACCCTGGTTCATGTATGAGTTTAAACATGCAACTTATTTTAACCATAGCCTGCATTCAAATGAAAATGACAATAGAAGAAGCGATAACAGCTTCAACTTTAAACGCAGCATCAGCTCTTGGAATTTCAAATATAACTGGAAGTATTGAAATTGGCAAAAAAGCTGACGTTGTCATCTTTGATGCCCAAAATTATAAAATGATACCTTACTTTTTCGGGGAAAATCATGTATCAGGTGTTATGGTAAATGGAAAGATGGCCGTGATATGAATCACTTTGAATATGTTGTAGAATGTGCTATATTGAATTGAATTTAAAATTAAATTTTTGGAGGAAGCCATGTTTTATCGTTTATTAATAACTCTGGCGATTTTACTTTTCATTTTCTCATTTGCTTTTTCACAAGGGTTTTTTGTCAAGGGTTCTTATCCTTCAAACGGTCAAGCAGGGGTGCCTGTTTCTCCAGATTCAGTTTTACTTTGGCTTGCATTTTCAAAGCCTGTGAAGTTAGACCAAACTTGGCCCTATAAAAATATTCCACTTGAACCTTTTAACTTTCTTGCGTTTGATCCATTAGATTCAATTGAACTAGGAATTCCTTATTTTTCTCTTACATTTGACACAGTTAGCATTTATGCACGGCTTCGCCCTAATACTGATTATTGTGTGATACTTTGGGGAGCTTATTCAACGGATGGGGAGTTGTTAAATAAGCCGTATGTTCTGAACTTTACAACGAGTTCATCAACCGGGTCAAGAAGAGTGAGTGGAACTGTGAGCCCACCGAGCGGGGAAATTTCGCTACCTTATGTTAATTTTTCTGGGGTTAATTTAGGAAATCTAAAATTAAAACTTCCTGCAGAATTTGGTGGGCAAGAGGTAGATTTAAGAAATTTAAATCTCTTAACCGAATTTCATAATGAAAAGCTTGGGTTGAATATCTTAAGCAAGGTTAATGGTTCAAGTTCAAATTATAGCAATTTAGACTTATCTCAACCTTTAAAAATTGCAAGTGTTGACCCAAATGTTGGAGTCGTAGCTTTGCTTGATGGCAATCCATTTACTCAAAAAGGTGTAAGCGTTAAATATACTGCAAATTTAAATTCCGATTTTTCATTTACTGTGAATTATGTTAGAGATGGAAGTTACTATCTTTTTGTGCCGTTTGATACGCAAAGGGATGGGATTTTTGATTTCTCCTCAGACCTTTTGCTATTTTATGATTCAAACGGTGATGGTCAACCGGATCCAATTAATGTAAGTGGGAATGATATCATTGGTTTGAATGTTTCGGGAGTTTTCCAGATTAGACCGTTCACAGTTGGAGAGAAACTTGATACTGTCAAGGCCTTTGCTCAACTTTATGCAAGTGACGCTGTTTTAAGGGAAATTAATGCTTTTGAAGGTGTTGGAGATACAGATACGCTTGATGGGAAAGTTTATTTCGCAAATTATGGATTTTATTCACCTTCAAAAGGATATTTCATGGTCAATGTTGATGTATATGGAATTCGGGTTGATTCTGTTGATTCATTAACGGGTTCTGTTAATTTGCCTGCTACATTTGTTGATAATGATGTTGCTTTTGATAGTGCTGAAGCAAATGGTGGGCATGATTTCAGGGGCACGGATACAACTGTGATGATTATCTATTCCTTGAGGAATCCAAGAGGAAATGATCTTGAACCTCCAGATACAACGAACCCATACTGGATAGTGGGATATTTTAAGTATGGTCAAGGATTTGAATTTATAGTCTTCTATCTTGACCCTTCTGATGGACATCTTGTTAAAAAATCTGAATTTGTTGCGTTTAAGCCAGTAACAGCAAAAGAAAAGTTCAATGAGGTTAACGCAGTAGCGTTAAATTATGCGTCTGATGCAAGGCTTATGTATGCGCTCGGAATTGAAGATTCGCTTGTGGATGGTAAATGCTATTTTTGGAATTATGGATATAGAACTGGTTCAGATAGTAAATTTAGCATTTGGGTAATTTTTGGAAATGTAGGTCAGCCTGATACAACTTGGCTTCTTGGTGAACTGCAGGTTACAAGGGTGTTAGACTTTGCAAATTATAAAGATAGCGATACTTTATCTGTAGTTGCTGAAAGAAACGGCGGCGCGGTATTCAGAGGACTTCACCAACTTCAAGGTTTAGTTTATGCGTATGTTCAGTCTCCACTTGACACAACTAAAATTTATTTCCATTCGGTTTATGATGCTTTTGATACAACGACCGAAAGATATAAGCAATTCATAGCTTTGGTTGACCCTGTGACTGGTATGTTTGTTGTTGGGTTTACAAAGGTTGAAAGGGATGCCTCCGCTGGAGTTCCGACAAACTTCACTTTGTATCAAAATTATCCGAATCCATTTAATCCAGCGACGACTATAAGTTATGACTTGCCAGTGAGGACAAATGTTAAACTTGCGGTTTATAACATTTTGGGGCAAGAAGTCGCGGTTCTTGTCAATGAGACGCAGGAGCCTGGACGATATAATGTTAAGTTTGAAGCGACTGATTTGCCAAGTGGGATTTATTTCTATAAGATTGAAGCAGGCAAATTTGTTCAGATGAAGAAAATGGTGCTGATTAAGTGAGGGTTAAGATGTAGGATAAAATTTAAAGTAATGTGATAGTAAAGGGGCGGGGTTAGATTCCCGCCCTTTTTTATTTTAACACTTGAAAATTTCCCAATTTTGTTTTAAAATTTGTATGTGTGTAAAAAATATATTTGGTGAAAAATGTTAGCGAAAATTTTAGTGGCTGAAGATGAACCTGCAAGTCGTTTAATTTTTTCAACACTTCTAAAAGACTACGGATATGAGGTTCTAAGCTGCGAAAATGGGCTTGAATGTGTTAACATTGCGAAAAGAGAAAAACCAGATATCATACTTCTTGACATTCGGATGCCAGTTATGGATGGGTATGAAGTTATGAAAATTTTAAAATCAAATTCAGAGACGAAAGATATTCCTGTTATAGTCATTTCCGCAAATTCAGACCCCGAAAGCGTCAGAAAAGCATTTGACCTTGGAGCTGTAGAATTTTTATCAAAGCCTGCTAACATTGTGAGGAGCTTTTGGTTAGAGTTTCAACTGTTTTGAGAGTTAAAAAAACAGATGATGAGCTTAAAAAACTTCGTTCAGAATTTACCTATCTTTTAATTCAAGACCTGAAAAATACGATTTCTGTGATCAAGGGAAGTTTTGAGCTCGCACTTAAGAATAGGTTTGGCGAGCTTTCCGAGGAGCAGAGGGTCATCCTTGATATAGCTGAGACCGCAATTAACAATCATATAAAACTTCTTGATGAATATCTTGAGCTTTCACGGCTTGAATTTAAAGTAGAGCAAATTACAAAAGGTGAAGTTGAGGTTGATAAAATAATTCACGATGTAATAAAAAAGTTCGGCGATGAGGTTAGTTATAAAAATTTCAAAATTACACTTTTTGATGCCTCACACATTCGGATAAATGCAGATTCCAAAAAGCTTTTCCGTGTGTTTGAGCTTTTGCTTGGAGCAATTTATAACGCAGGCGGTAGAAATGTTGAGATTTCGGTAAAGGGTAACGATTCTGGGTGTATTATAAAAATTTGGGATAAGAATACCAAAATTAATCCTGAAGAGGTGGATTACCTTTTCGACAGGTATAAGCAGGCGATGATTCAAAAGCTTCCAAGATATAAAGATCTCGGGCTTACAATATGCAGGATAATTGTTGAAGCTCACAATGGTAAAATATGGGCAGAGCCAGAGGGGAAGAATGGAACAATATTTTATATTTCATTTCCAACAGATTAAAATTTAATCCAGTAAAATTTTAGCCCTGGGATAATTCTAATGCTTGGCGCAGGCAGATGATAATAATTTAACAGATAAAAAATTTGCCTCAAGAACGAAGTGCTTATTGGAAGTTTGGTAAAATCATAATCAAGCGCCAGAAATATCTCCCTTTCCCCACCGCGGTTCCAATCAATTTTTTTGACACTATATCCAATTGAGATATCAAAGAAATCAATAAACCATGGTTTTAAGGTTTCGATTTTTAAAATTCCCGAAATATCAAAGCTTAGCCAGAAGTACAAGCTTTCATAATCGTCAATTATAAATCTATGTGCTCTGGATTTAAACTTTTCCGATGGGAACATGCTTATTTTGAAGCTGACAAATTTTAGCAGTTGTGATTTTTCCTTTGCATAAGGGGTGATTGCGCCAATGATATTTGAAATTTCATCACTTACGCTAAAGCCAAGCTTTGGTCTGAATCCATCCTCAATTTCAACATATGTTTGAAATAGTAAAGTGCTAATCCCGCCCCATAGCAATGCTCTACTTTTTTCAACGCCAGCCCAGTGAAGAGATCTACCGAGAAGATCCGACAAGACAAAGGAAAAATAAGCATGTCCAAATTTGTCGGCGTTTAAAACTTGATTGATGTCATCTTTGAAATGAAAAGATGTCAATTCTCCTTTCCACCAAGAACTATATTGCTGAAAGTGTGCGACTGTTAAAGCCCCAGCGGTCACGCCAAGAACTAAACTTAAGCGATATGGATTTATTTTTGATGAGTCGTTTGCGTTTGAAAAATTATAAAGAAGGACAAAAATTAGTATTTTTGCAATCAATCGCACGATTTATTCCTTCATTGATGTGAGCTTAATTTTCAATTCCTGAATTTTTCGTTCTATTTTCTGGCTTAAACTTTCATCTTTTGAGATTGAAAGAATTTTATTATACTCTGATATAGCTTCGCCATAAATTTCAAGCTTTTCAAGCGATGTAGCGATTATAATTGCAAGCTCAATGTTATCTTTTAGCTCATCAAATTTAAGCATCAAACTTTTCGCCCTTATTGATGCAGTTTCATAAAAACCATTTTGGAAAAGCGCCTTTACTCCATTGACCCACAATTTGGATTGATTTGCTCTGGTTTTAAATTCTGTTTTTTGACCTGCTATATCTGTTCCGTAAATTCCCGTTGACTTTGTATTTATCTTTTCCATCTTTTTTTCTGGAGCGTTTTTCATTTCTTCAAATGCAAGCTGAAGTAAAAGTTCTTCCTTAGACAAACGCCTAAGGTCGGAGATGTTAATTATTATATCGCCATTTGATTTGAAGGATATTCCATTGCTTTCTATTTCAATGTATGCGCTTTTATTTAGAAGTATAGTGTCATCAGGTTTGAGGGTGTCACCTGGAGAAATTTTTTCCCAATTTTCTTTAACACCATGTCTTACCTGTGCTTCTCCTTTCAACTTTTTAACCACATATAAAGCTTGTTCGCCCGATTGTGCAAGTGAGAAAATTAACAATGTTAAAATCAAAACAACGATAAATTTTTGTCTCATCTTAAAAACTTCCAAGTTTATTTTTGTTATAGGTTTTCATAAAAAATGATTTTTGCTTTTCCTTTTACTGAAGCAAGGTTGATTTCAAAATCCCTGAAAAATTCTTCTGCGCCTGCTTCCCATGCCCTGTCAAATCCATATCTTACAAATGTTGTTTCAATTGGAATCCAAACAGTTTCATTTCCATTTTTGTTTTTTAAGATGACATACTTTTTCTCATTTTCAGTTATAGCAGAGGCAAATTTTTTGTTCAGCCCTGTGTCAAAAAGAATATAAACATGTGATTCATCGCTTTTTCTAATCGCCTTGACATCAACAAATGCAAAATCAATCCCAATTGAACCAAGCAAAGATGCATATAAAACCACAAGATCATCACAGTCGCCAGTGTGAAGTTCAAGCGTTTCTTCGGGATATTGAACTCTGTCAATGCTTGAGCTTGGATCGCTGACATAAGTTATGTGTTTTGAAAGTTCGTCAAACAAAAATTTGGCTTGGTAAAACTTTCGCAATCCCGCGTCAATTTTCTCAAGTGTATCTTTTCTCTCCCAAATAACTTGTCGTGCAAATGAAACTATTTTTGGTGAATTAAACTTGAGAAAAAATTTTAAGTCTTCAACATTCCCATTCCAATCATTTTTACCGCGAAGTAAAATTTCAAACTTTTTCACCTCGTCTGGGATTTGTTTTATTGAGTTAACCTTTGCTTTGACATAAATTTTAGTTGGTTTTTCATTCTCAAGCTCATCCGTTCCTTTTGATATGAAAATTGGAATTGTTTTTATTTCGCCTGGCTTAATTGAAAATTCGCTTGGCTCCGAATTAATCTCAATATAAAGTTTTTCTGGAGATGAAATCTCAAAATCAATTTTTGCATTTCTTGGCTTATTTGATTCATTTTTAACCTCAATAAATCCAATCTTTCTTTTCGCGAAATTATCAATTAAGTGCACAAAGAGTTCGTCTTCAATTTCAATTTTTCTTATTCTCAAATTTTTTTCATACCAATTTGTCACATCAATTGATATTGAAATGCTTAACCTATCTTTTATGAATTTGTTAAATTCAACGTCTCTAAATGGCGTTTTAAAGAATTCATCTTGCGTTAACTTATTATCGCTCCAAATTTTTGACATATTTTTAAAATAGGCAAGGTCAAGTTGGAACATACCAAGCCTAAATCCAGCCCCAATTGAGAATGCATTTAAACTTTTCATCTCGGAGAATAACCCGGCCCTTAAAAATAAATTTTCAACAGGTGAAACTTCAAATCCTGTATTTACTTCACCAAGCGATGAGGTTTCAAATCCGAATTTTAAATTTTTCAAACTTAAACCGGCGGAAATTTTAACTTTGAAATCATCGCGAATCTCAAACTCTTTAAATCTGTCTGGTATCCCCTTGCCAAAAGCAATAGATATGTTTTCAAAAGATAATGAAAGTAAAATTTTTTTGTTTACTTCATAAATCGTTGAAAATTTTGTTCTTAACTTTGAAGATTTATATTGCAATGTTTCAATGCTTAAATATGGCAATGAATCAGTGGGTTGAACTTTATAATTAGTTTCAGAGATTACTTGAGAAACATAAGAAGTTGAAAGACCAAGATAAATTTTATTTGTAGGTTTTATCGCGTAACCGAAGGCATAATTTGATGAATAAGTTATCTTTTTGTCAAATTCAGTTTTTAAAATTGTGCCACCGACATTGATTGTGATATTTGATGGGAATGTAAATTCAAGCGCTGAACCAGGAGAGTAAAGGAAAGCGACGCTTTGAGATTCGGATATCCTTTTCGCAATGCCAAATGAGTGCATCCCAGCAGTAGAATTTGTTGTAAAATAACTCAAACCAAGATTTAAATCGTAAATTCTAATCAATCCAGCTGGGTTCAATGTGAACGAAAGAGCAGAATTTGTAAAAGCTGAAAACCCAGCCATAGCAGTTGCCTGCGGGGATAGCAGATTCTGTCCCACAGCCAGATTGAGCGCTATAAATGATGACAAAAGGCGCAGTCTCATCTCAATTTCACTTTAAAGTAAAGTGTTGATGATGCGAAACCTAAAACATTTCCAGGATATTCGGGGATGTCTACAATTTTTTTCCGTCGTTTTTCAACGATGCTGAATACAAGATAATTTTGCCTGTATTCAGCAGGTATCAGGTTTATAGTTGTAGAATCAATTTTTATTTTTGAGTCAGGTAAATTTTTTATTTTAAGCATCATAATTGGTTTAAAGGTTTCGCCATCTGCTGGTGCATTTATGATGATGTTGACGGAATCAGATTTTGTTTTTAGTTTAATTTCTAAATTTTTGCCATCATATTCTGGCAGTGCATCAAGTTCCTTTTTGCTAGGTGTTTCAATTTCAAAAATTCGTTCGTTTCCGATTTTGTCAACAATTTTGAATTTGTGCTTTGATGAATGCTTAAAATCAAAATTTACAGTTTTTAATTTGTATTCAAAACCGTAGGCTGTGTCCATTTGGTGGTGATGCTGTGGCATCCTCATCCTTCGGGTTGACTTTTCAAGCTTGATATCTTCAAGATAAATATCGCCCATGTCAAGACCTTTTCTTTCACGCCAGTGACCAATATTTATTGGGGATGAATTTAAATCACGAAAAACCGCATAAGCAATGGTTGTATCATAATAGTTCCCAGTTTCATCAACAAATTGCGAATAGCTTAACATAACAAAACCTTGGGTATCCATCATCTCAGAGGTCATAAGCCCAGTTTGTGCAGGGTTGAGAAATTCAATTACAGATTCAGTCTCATTAGAAAGGTAAACAATCTCTGTTTCCTGAGTTATTTCGGGTGGAACTATTATAGAGTTTTTACCGCATCCGCTTATAAGTATTAGTGCGAACGCTATGTTGAAAATTTTTTTCATTTTCCGAGTTTCATCTTGCTTTGCTGTGTTAAAGTTAAAATTTAAATTAAAAAAGTGCAAACCCGGGCGACAGGGTGAAACACCCTGCGCACCCAAAGCTTGCACCAACTGCGCCAGTAGCGCTCAATCCGGTCTGCCATCCCGATTCCTATCCTTTCCACCGCGCGATTTACCTTTCAGCGATAAAACAATGTTTGAAATTATCTTCCCATGATCACCAGGGTCTGATGGGTCAAGAATTTGCCCTGTCATTGGATCAATAAACCATGATGTCAAGTCAAAAACAAGAACATAAGGAATATTCCTGTCGCTTTCAGTAATTGTGAAATTGCCTTTGATTTTGAATTCTGTATTAACTTTTCCTGTTGTAAAGATAAAATCTTTCCACGCTCCATCTTGGTAAATTTGACCTTTAACATAAATACTTTTGCCAGAGAACGAATCCGGAATCGCTGGGTTTATCTGCAAATCATATGGAACTATCGCGTGGACTTTAAACTTTATCCCATCATAATTCCCGGGTGGTAAGCTGTCAACTGCAATTGGCGTTGGTTCATTATTTCGTAGTGTCACAAAGAATGGTCCTTTAAATTTTATCGTCGGATCATTATCCATTCTCATCATCTTTTCGCGATGCATATTCATGTCGTGGTCGTCCCAGAGCGTATCTTCTTTAACTGTGTCAATGCTTTGCTTAAATTGAATCCAACGCAGAACTATTATAGCGAAATCAATTTTAATTGAGTCAACTTGTCCAAATGTCTTTGCGAATGTTATGTTTCCCGAGGTTTCTCCTCTCACTGCCAGCTCTACTGGGATAAGGTTACTTTCTGGTTCTGTTCCCTTTGTGCAACCGATGATTAAAATCGCAATTGAAATTAAGCTGAGGGAAAACAATTTTTTAAACATGGCGATTTTTATATTTTGTTTTTGAAATTTTTCTCTCGCAGAAATAATAATACAATTATCGTGCCATTTTGGGATAGTTTATAAATTGATTGTTTTTCAATGCAAAATTTAAATCTAAAATGCTGGGTTTAACCTTAAAATTGCTGGGTTTAAAAATTCCCGTCGTTTATGTCCAGAGTTTAAGTTCACCCCTTAAAAATTTGATAGCGAGCTCTTCAAGGTAGAAATGGTATCGTGCGGGAAGATTTTTATACTTTGATTTGATAAAAGTTCTTACCTCGTTTTCGGATTTGCAGTGGCGAATGTTGTCTATGAAGTTTTGAATATATTCATTCATTTTTCTTTTTACCCTTTCGGTTGATTCGTTGTCGTTTTCGGCTATTTTACTTGATGCTTTGTCAATGTCAAATTTGCACTCATATAAACTTCTAAAACAAATTCCGCGCAAGTATTCACTAACTGTTCCTCTGTTTAATCCAAGCTCACTTGCGATTTCAGAGACAGAGCTGTGTGAAAATTTCTTTTCGCGAAACAGATTCAAAATTTTTTCTTCAATATCTATCTTACCGCGAATTGATTTTGCGATTTCTTCGGGCAAATCTTTTAATTGAATCAAATTTCTTCCGTCAGACTTCGCAAATATAATAGCTCTTTTTATAGCGTTTTCAAGTTGGCGGATATTACCTGGCCATTCGTAATTTAATAACGCAGACATCACCGCTTGTGATACTTTTATATTGTTGGCTTTGAATTTTTTCAAAAAGTGTTCAACGAGAAACGGTATATCTTCACCTCTTTCCCTTAACGGTGGGATATGAATTCTGACGACATTTAACCTATAATAAAGGTCTTCTCTGAATTTTCCATCTCTTACTGCTTTTTCAATATCGCGATTTGTTGCTGCTATTATTCTCACATCAACTTTTAGAATTTCTGTCCCGCCAATTCTGTTAAACTCTCCTGATTGAAGTATTCTTAAAATTTTTGTTTGGAATGCTTCGCTTGTCTCTGCGATTTCGTCAAGAAATATAGTCCCGCCATTTGCTAGCTCAAAAAGTCCATTTTTTCTGCGCATTGCTCCGGTGAAAGCTCCTTTTTCATATCCGAAAAGCTCACTTTCAAGCAATGTCTCAGGTATAGCGGAGCAATTTATGGCGATGAATTTTTTATCTCTTCTTTCGCTTAATTTGTGAATTGCTATAGCAACAAGCTCCTTGCCAACACCATTTTCTCCTGTTATCAAGATTGGGACATCTGAAGGTGCCACTTTTTTTATGATTGAAATTATCCTTTCCATTTTGCTACCCTTTGCATAAACTATACCCTCAAAATTTGCCCCTTCGCCTTTCTCGCTTAAACCAAATTCGGACAAATCCTCAAATTTTGATGTTAATTCCTTGACTTCGTCGTAAACTTTCTCAAGTTTTAATTTTGACTCCATAATTTTCAAGATCTCAATCTCATTTTGAAGTTCAATTATTTTTAATTCCTTTGCCTTTAGCATTTCCTCAATTTTTCTCTTTTCGGCTTCAATTTCAGTTGAGCGTTTTCGCTCCATCTCAAGGATGGAAAATGCACCGATAAATGTCACAACAAAAGCTGATATAATTGGATGGGCTGAAATTGAGATGCCAAAAGCGAACAGAATAATTATAAGCGAAAATGAAAATAAAATCACAAGGAGTGATAAAGTTAAAAATCTGACGATGCTCCAAGTCTTCCATCTTACGATATTTAAAATTAAAAATGAGAGCAAGAAGGAGAAAATAAAATCAATAGCATGTCCAGTTTCAGATAAAAACTTTTGCTTTACAACCGTGTTAAGCGCCATTATGTGGATTCCTGTTGGTGGAAATTTTTCGTCAAACGGTGTTTTAATGGTTTGTCTTAAAGCTTCGCTGTAAATGCCGATGAAAACAATTTTGTCTTTAAATTTGTCCGTATTTTTGAGTGAGTCGTATGATTTTACAAAATCTACCGCTGAATAAATTTGCAACGATTTCGTCCCGCCAGCGTAATTTATCAACATCTTGCCATCTTTAAGTGGAATTTTTATTTTGTCAAGCGTAATTTTATCATTGAAAATTTTCATGGAATCCCTTGGAATGCCAAGATATGCACATGCAAGCTCAAGTGAAAAAGATGGGATCAGTGACGAGTCGTTGATTGAGATTAACATTGGGATTTCATTTGGGAAGCCATTCATGTTATAATTTAAATGACCGAAACCAGTACAACTTTTAAGAAGTTCATCAAAAGGTGCTGAAAAGTTGGAGCCATAGGGGAATTTTAAATTTTTATCTTTCGGTTTAAAAAGAAATTCGGTTGGAATGTTTGCAATTGGTTTGACTTTTAAATCGCCAAGATTTTCAAAGTTCCCACCAAGGTAAACTTTCCCCGAATTTTTTATCGTAAATGCGAGAAGTTTGTCCCTTTCTGGATAGTCAAGGTTTTTTTCGGTTAAAAGTATATCAAGTGCGATTGCTTTTACATTTAGCTTTGTGAGCATGTCAATTAAAAGGGCGTAGTAGCTTCTCTTAAGGGGATAGCCTCCAAGTGAGCGAATAGCGTCGTCGTCAATGTATAGAAAAACTATTGAAGTATCTACAGGTTGCGAACCACGAAGTTTAAACTTTAATTGGTAAAAAGCCGAATCTACGCTTTCAATGAACGGGATTTTTAAAATTTTAAGCGAGAGAATTAGAAGCGAAACAATTAAGGCAATGAACAGTTTATGGATATACCTCATTTTAAACCTTGTGGTTTTTAAATATCTGTTTTTTAATTTAAACAGAACGTTTAAGTTTTTCAATTTTAAGGGGCTGTGTCATAATCTTTTTGTGTCACCTTGAATTTTGACCTGGCGTCAGGACAGGTTTATTTCGAGGTCTAAACAAGAGATGCTGAAAACAAGTTCAGCATGACAAGTTAAATCAAAATGCTAATTGCGACATAGCTATTAAAGGGGTTGGTGCAGGGGGATTAAACTTGTTTTATTTTGATGGTGGAGTTATATTTATTTGGCTTTGTAAAAAATTTTGAAGATGTTATGGCGAGACAAAAAACGCAATTTGTGTGTCAAAATTGTGGCTACATATCGCTAAAATGGATGGGGCGATGCCCCGAGTGCGGTGAATGGAATACCATGGTTGAGGAGATAATAATACCTGAGGATAAAGTTCAGGAACAAATTTCCCTTTTGAAACAACCTGCCATACCTGTTGACATTGAAAAAATTGAATTGAAAGAAGATGAAAGAATAAAAACTGGGATAAATGAACTTGACCGTATCCTCGGTGGAGGGATTGTTCCGGGTTCAGTTGTGTTAATTGCTGGCGATCCTGGGATAGGGAAGTCAACCTTGACAACTCAAATAATTCCTGGTCTCAAAGGGAAAAAAGTTCTTTATGTGACAGGAGAAGAATCGGTAAAGCAACTTAAAATTAGGGTGGAGAGATTAAATTTTCCGAAATCATTTCAGGCGAAAAATTTCCTTGTCCTCGCTGAGACAAATATGAACCTTATACTGGATGTTATTGAAGAGGTCAATCCCGATATAGTAATTGTTGATTCAATTCAAACAATGTATAGACCCGAGTTTGAGAGTGCGCCAGGGAGTGTTAGTCAAGTTCGTGAATGTGCTTCAATTTTGATGCAACTTGCAAAGAACACGGGAAAGTCGGTGATTCTTATCGGTCATGTGACAAAAGATGGTTTAATCGCTGGTCCGAAGGTTCTTGAGCATATGGTTGACACAGTTTTGCAGTTTGAAGGTGAGAGAAACCAAGTTTATAGGATTTTGCGTGTTATTAAAAATAGGTTTGGTTCAGCGAATGAGATAGGAATTTTTGAGATGACATCGGAAGGTTTGAAGGAGGTTAAAAACCCATCGGAGATTTTTCTTTCGGAGAGGACATTTGGTGCTTCTGGTTCGGCTGTGGTTGCATGCATTGAGGGAACGAGACCACTTCTTGTTGAAGTTCAAGCACTTGTAACACCAGCAAGCTATGGGACTCCACAGAGAACATCAATTGGTTTTGATTATCATCGTCTTGCTGTTCTACTTGCAGTTCTTGAGAAAAAAGTTGGAATACGACTCGGTGGATATGATGTGTTCATAAAAATTGTTGGTGGTTTGAGAATTGACGAGCCAGCAATAGACCTTGGTGTTGCGACTGCGATTGTTTCAAGTTTGAGGAATATTCCAGTTGATTCGCAATCTGTTGTTGTCGGTGAAATTGGGCTTGCAGGTGAGGTTAGGTCTGTCACACAGATTGAAAAAAGAATTCAAGAGTCTGCAAAACTTGGCTTCAAGAAAATTGTGGTTCCGAAAAATAACACTCATGGTCTAAAGGTTGACGCTGAAATTGAAATCGTTGGAGTGAAAAAAGTTAATCAAGCGTTTGAAGAGCTTTTAAACATTTAAAATAAAAGATGGTAAAAATGAAGGAAGCACTTGGTCTTATAGGTTTAATTGCAATCGTAATTTGCTGGATACCTCAAACATATGAATCAGTAAGACGCGGTTATACGACTATAAACCTTTATTTTCTTTTGATTTACTTTGTTGGAAGTTTATCGCTGACGATTTACGCATTTGGTGATTTTGTATTTTTCACATTAAATCTTTTAGCGGCGATTGGTAGTTTGATAAATTTATATTTCAAATTTTTCCCTCGTGTCAAATTAACCCAAGGAGCAAGTAGTGAAAATAGTCCTTGCGACGAGAAACAAGCATAAGGTTAAAGAGATAAAGCAGATAATGAAAATTTATCTTGACGATAGTTTATACTCAAAGCTTGAAATTTTAAGCGCTTCCGATTTCACGGGAATCCCTGAAGTTGTGGAGGATGGTAAAACATATGAAGAGAATGCGCTTAAGAAAGCAAGAGAAGTTTATAAATTCACAGGATTGCCGTCGGTTGCTGATGATAGCGGAATTGAGGTTGACTTTTTAAATAGTGAGCCTGGCGTTATCTCATCAATATATGCTGGTGATAATGCAACCGATGAAGAAAACAATAGAAAACTTTTAAAGCTTCTTGATGGTGTTCCACTTGAGAAAAGGACCGCTCGTTTTAGATGTGTGATAGCTTATGTTGATGGAAATGTTGAGAAAATTTTTTATGGCGTGACCGAGGGTAAAGTTGCACTTCAACCAAGAGGTGAAGGTGGATTCGGATATGACCCATTGTTTATTCCTGATGGATTTGAGCAGACATATGCTGAGATGCCAAGGGATTTAAAAAATAGGATAAGTCACAGGTCAAAAGCTGTTAAAAATTTCGTTGAGTTTCTTTCTGCAATTTTACAAAACAAAGATGTTGGCTTATGATTAAGAGAACAAAGAGTAAAAACCTTTATGCAAAGGCTAAAAATTTAATTCCAGGTGGCGTAAATTCGCCTGTTAGAGCTTTTAAAGCTGTTGGCTCAACTCCTCTTTTTATATCAAAAGCAGCTGGCTCAAAAATTTGGGATGTTGACGGAAATAGGTTTATTGACTATGTTATGTCTTGGGGTCCTCTTATACTTGGACATTCACATCCAGAAGTTATCTCTGCTGTAAAAAAGGCTCTTAAAAATGGGACGAGCTATGGTGCTCCAACTGAAATTGAGATTAAAATTGCCGAGCTTATAAAGAAGATGATGCCATCTATTGAGCTTGTCAGGATGGTTAATTCTGGAACAGAAGCAACTATGAGTGCAATTCGGCTTGCGAGGGCATACACGGGCAGAAAAAAGGTCATAAAATTTGAAGGATGTTATCATGGTCATGCGGATAGTTTTCTTGTAAAAGCAGGCTCTGGTGCTACAACACTTGGAATTCCAAGCAGTCCGGGCGTTCCTGATGAGATTGCTTCGCTTACGCTCAACGCAAAGTATAACGATATTGAGTCGGTTCAGAGATTAATTGATGAAAATAAAGGTGAAATTGCATGCATAATTGTTGAACCAGTTGCTGGAAATATGGGGGTGGTTTTGCCAAAAAATAATTTTTTACAAAAGCTTCGTGAAATTTGCGATAGAGAAAACATAGTTTTGATATTTGATGAAGTCATAACAGGGTTTAGGCTTGCTCCAGGTGGAGCTCAAGAGTATTTCGGCGTTAGAGCTGACTTGACAACGCTTGGAAAAATCATTGGCGGTGGTTTTCCAGTTGGGGCATACGGCGGTAAAAAAGAAATAATGGAAATGGTTGCTCCATCCGGACCAGTTTATCAAGCTGGGACACTTTCTGGAAATCCAGTTGCAATGACCGCTGGATATACGACTTTGAAAATTTTATACGAACAGAGAAAAACCGTTTATAAAAATCTTAACGAAAAAGCAAAATATCTTGCTGAAATCTTTAGAAAAATTTCAAGTGAAAATGGTTTGAAAGTTCAGATAAACCAAATTGGTTCAATGCTTACGCTTTTCTTTGCTGAAAATGAGGTTTATGATTACGATTCAGCTTTGAAGTCGGACACAAAGATGTATGCACGCTTTTTTAATTTAATGCTTGAAAACGGAGTTTATCTACCGCCGTCGCAGTTTGAGGCGATGTTTCTTTCAACTGCCCATAGTGAGCGAGACATTGAGATGACAATTGATGCGTTTGAAAAAGTTGTTAAAAAGATTTAAGTTTTAACAAGAATAATGAAATTTCAGGGATGTAAGTTATCAAGAGGAGAGCAATAAAGAGTATCACTATAAATGGGAATGTTGCAGTGTAAATTTTAATCACAGGTTTTTCAAATCTGAAACTTGAAATGAACAAGTTTAATCCAACTGGTGGAGTAAGGTAGCCAATTTCAAGATTTGTCAAGAAAATTATGCCCAAATGAATAGGGTCAACTCCAAACTTTAAGGCAACCGGGGTTATTATAGGGACGACGACAATTATAGCTGAAAAGATGTCCATTAACATTCCGACGATAAGAAGGAACAAGTTAAGTAGCAGTAGGAATATATATTTGCTTGAGATATAGTTTTGTATGAAGTTAAAAATTTCCATCGGAATTTGATCTTCTATCATATAGCTTGTCAATCCAAGTGCAGATGCAAGTATAATCAAAATTGCACCAACCAAAATCATGCTATCTTTCATAATTTTTGGCAAATCCTTTTTGAAGTTTAAATCTTTGTAGATAAAAAATTCAACGATTAAAGTGTAAACTGCAGTTATCACCGAAGCCTCAATCACGGTAAATATACCCGCATAGATTCCGCCGATTATTATGAATGGCAGTGGGATTTCCCAAATTGCATCAATTACTGAGCGCCATAAGTTTTGAAATGAAAATTTCTGGATTTGAGGGTTTGCTTTGTAATTTTTCGCGACGCTGTAAATTGAGAGCAAAAAGATGAGAAGTAATCCAGGGGATATGCCGGCGATGAAAAGTTTATCAACATCAACTTGAGCAACGAGTGCGTAAAGTATCATCGGCAAGCTTGGTGGGAAAAGTAGCCCGAGACTTCCGGATGTTGTTACAAGTCCAAGTGAAAATTTTTCTGTGTAGTTTCCTTTTATCAAAGCTGGGAACACGAGTCCACCGAGCGCAACTATTGTAATTCCAGATGCTCCTGTGAAGGCAGTGAATATAGCGCAAGATATTAAAACAACAATTGCAAGACCGCCGGGAAGCCAACCGAAGAGCGCTTGGGTTAAATTTACAAGTCGTTTCGGAGTGTTGCTTTCGGCAAGGATGTAGCCAGCAAATGTAAAAAGCGGAATAGCGATCAAAGTTGATGTGTTTGCAAGCCGAACCATTTCAATTATAATTGCAGATAAATCCGTTCCAATTGATAAAAAGCTTAAAATTGCAATTGCAGATATAACCGCAAAAAGTGGTGTCCTAAAAAGCGCAAACAAAATAAAAAGAAGTATCAAAAGAAAATTTAGCATTTCACAGGATATTTTTTGTGAAAATTATTTTAACGACACGAAACAAGAACCTTAAACTCACAAGACAAAATCCAATAGGTATAATCATCTCAACCATCCAATTTTTAACCCCGAGAAAAACTTCGCTTTGGAATTCCATCTCCATTTTTACGAAATCAATTGATGTCTTAAAAAGAATCAAACAAATTGAAAGTGCGAATAAATTTGTTATAATTGAAGCTAACTTTTTCAATCTTGGGTTAAGTAATCGTGTTAGAACATCAATGTTTATGTGTTTATCTTCCCTTGTTGCAAGCGAAGCTCCTATAAAAGCTATCCACAGGACAGTGTATCTTAAAAGTGGGTCAGCCCACATTAATCCAGTTTCAAGAAAATTTCTTAAAATTACCTGAGCAAAACCAACAATTACCATAAGAGAAAGCAAAATTATGACGAGAACTTTTTCAATTTTTGCGATGGTCTCGTCAATGATGTTTAGAATTTTCATTAATTCAACGCTTTTTGATTTGCTTTACGGTATTCGTTAAGTGCTTTTTCAACTTTATCGAGCCATTCATTGCTGAATAATTTACCGATAAGCATTCTCCTGGCTTTTTTACCTATTTCATCATATTCATCAAGAAGCTTCTTTGAAGGAGGATTGGTCACCGTTATACCATTTTTCTTCAATGTTTCAATTGCTTTTTCGTTCTCTTGTCGGCTTAATTCAACGAGTTTCCTCATATATTTTCTTCCGTTTCGGATTAATATCTCTTGCAGGTCTTTCGGGAGGGAATCAAAGTATTTTTTTGAAATTAACAACGCTCCCGATGCATTTGCTATTGGGACATTGTGCATATATTTAACTTTTGTAAACCATTGCGTTGCCAAAATTGCGAGTGGCGAACCATAAACACCATCTATTAATCCAGTTTGAAGTGATGTTAAAACTTCCGTAATTGATAGCGGGACAGGTGTAATTTCTATAACTTTATATGCTACTTCAGCTATTGGGTCACCTTGCCAAGCCCACATTTTGACTTTTTTTAGATCGTCAACACCATAAATTGGAGTTTTCGTAAATGTGTATACAAATCCAACTTCTGCCCAGCCTAAAAGTATAAATCCACCCTTTTCAATTTCTTTTTCAAATTCATCGTTAAATTTTTGATATATGTAATCAACCTCATCGTAGCTTTTAAAAAGAAAAGGGGAATCAAGAACTCTTAAATTAGGTGCTATTTCTCCAATTCCAACTCCAGTGAATCCACCAGCGTGATATTGTCCAATTCTTATTTTTTTCAAAACATCAATTTCATCTCCAGCAACGCCACCAGCGTAAATTTTAAATCCAAGTCTTCCGTCGCTTTCTTTTCTTATTTGAGCGTCGTATTCACGGAGCACATTCATCCAAGTGCTTCCATCAGGGGCGATAGTTGCAACTTTTATCAGATATTCTTGTGAAAGCGCAAAATTTAAAGCCAGAACAAGTGCGAGAATTTTTTTCATTTTTTAAATCTTCTTTTGTTTAAAATAATTCATCAACCATACTTTTAAATTTCTCTGCTTTTCTCTTTGCAATGAGGTTAAGAAGTTCGGCTCTTTTTAAAAGGTCAACAGGTGAGTCAATGACACGATTTAAAAGAGCTTCAAATAATTCTCTGTCTTGAACTTGAACAGCGTAATATCTTGCGTAAAAAACATATGGAAGGAGGTATTTCCCGTCTGTAAATTTTATGCACCTTTCAAAATATTCTTTTCCTTTGTCAGGGTCTCCACCGAACATTTTTGGTCTTGATGAAAGCAAAACGCCAAGAAACATATCACCCGAGCCATAAAAATAAGATTCGTCAAGTTCAACTGAGTATTTAACCATTGCTTCAATTTTTGGAATTTGTCCTATTGCATCGGGGTCGTTTCTATTGAGGTTGACATAGCTTCCCCAAGCAATCGCTGTCCAAAGAAGCATTGGGACATCGTCACGGTCAAATTCACTTCTCAATGCTTTTTCAAATTTTTCAAAGTCACCACTTAAACTTTGTGAAAATTTTTTGCTTTTGGATTTTAAAAAATTCATCCCATATTCAAGTGCTCTTTTGTAAATTGTGCTCGCTCTCTCTGGGCTTTCGTCTTCAACAAATCCCATCGCATAGCCAGTATATCCTTGAACAAGCAAAAGAACGATTTTTTGATTTGAAGGGTCAACATTATAAATCGCTTCAAGTAGTTTCAGGTTTGCGGGAATACTTGATTTTGCAATTTCATAATCAGTTTCGCTGAAAATTGCTTCAACACCAGCGTCAAATAAATCGCCTGCATATTTAATCGCTACTTTTTGGACGCTACAACCGTAGAGGAGAAAGAAGGATATTAAAATTGTGAAGTTAAACCATTTCCGGTTGAATGAAGCATTTAATTTCATTTTTTCTCTCAAAAGTTTTCTTGTCTTTTCTCCCTCAGCAACGATTAAGTCAGCGATGTATTTTATAGCATTTGCCATTTCTTTTCTCGCTTCTGCAACTTCCCTTCTCGTCTCCTCTTGACCTTTTTTAATCCTTTCAAGCGTTTTGTCCATCCTCCCAAGCAATGCATGTGTCTTCTCATCCGACCTTCTTATATCTTCCCTTATTGACTCATTTAACTCCTTTATGCTCTTTATCATAGCCATGCTCTCAACACGCGTCTGTTTCATCAACTTACCATTCTGCCAAGCCTGATACGCAAGTATAAGTGAAATCAATGTAATCGCAATGCCGAAAATCTCTATAACTTGTCAAAGTTTTCGTTTTAAACTTAATAAATAATAAAAACTTTAATTGAAATTTTCAAACGATACTTGACGAAGTTTATTTGTTTTTTTGATTTGCTTTGGCTTAAATTTTTCAAAAGAGGAAAAATAAAAATTTCTGTTATGAGCGTAATTTTAAACTTTCCGTCAGATAAAAAGCTAATTAATGCAAGGCGGGAAATAGAGTTGCGAATTAAGACGGGAAAGTTTGATACCTTCATTTACATTGTCCCAACGAGAAGAAAATTAAGGGAATTACGCAGAGAGTTTCCCACCTTTGCGGATGGGGAGGTGATGCCAGAGTTAAACCTTTTCACGCTTGAGCTTTTCGCGCGGAGATTGTATTTCGGCACAGGGCTTGAAAAACCAAAAAAACTTATATCTGACACAATTCAATCTTTAACTTTTCAAATTGCAATTGAAAATGTTATAGATGAGCTTGAATATTTCCGTGCACCGGGGCAATCGGGACAAATTCCAAAGGGGACGGTGGATAAAATAATTGATGTGATAATCGGTCTTAAAGAAGATGGAGTTTATCCAGCAAATCTATATGATGAAATTGAAAGAATAAGCAAGAAGGAAGAAAAAATTAAGTTGCAGGACCTTGTTAAAATTTATGAGCAATATGAAGGACTTTTGATGAGCAATGGTTTTATAGATGTCCCTGGGATTTTCAAAGAGCTTAATGATATACTTAATCCTGGCAATGTAAATTCAATTTTTAGAAGTGTGTTTTACAATGTTGATTTAATTTTCATTGAAGGTTTTTCAATGTTTCGTTTGCCTGAGACGAATTTTATAAAATCGCTTACAAATGTCGCTGACCTATCAATCGTTATTTGGTTTGATTATTTTGAAAAGAACAATAATTTGTTCGGACATCTTGACGAGTGTTACAATAGGTTTATAGACGCTGGTTTTAAAAAATATGAGATAAGACCGAAGACTGAAAATGATAAGTTCGCAAAGTATCTTAATAAATATCTCTTCAATTATGTTGCATCAGGTTCATCGACAAAATATGATGCGAAAGATTTTGTCACTTTAATTGAGGCAAGGGATAGAGTTGATGAGGTCAGAACGATAGCACGATTGATAAAGAAGATAGTTAAAGAAAATCCAGAAATAGAACTTAGTAAAATTTGCGTTGCGACTTACAGACCTGAAAAATACACGAATCTTTTCAGAGAGATTTTCCCAATTTATGGAATACCAGCAAACATAACCGATAGATTTTATCTTGAAAGGTCACCGCTTGTCTCTGCTATAGTTTCGTTGCTTGAGATCCCAGTAAACGGTTATAAGGTGAATGAGATTGTCAAAGTTTTGATGAGTCCTTATTTTGATTTTTCTGCTGTGGCTGGTAGAAAGTTGGGTCCTGAAAATATCTATTCCGCTTCAATTAAATTGAAAATCAAAAGTGGAAGGGATTTCTGGCGAGATAGGATATATAAGCGAATTGAAATAGTCAATGCGAAACTTCAAACGACAAATGACGAGGAAGAGTATGAACAATTAAAAAGAGATAAGGAGATTTTTGAGCGTGCTCTTTCAGATTTTAATGAGCTCATGAGGGTGGTTGATGAGTTTTCAGGGCTTATGACTCCTTCGGAGTTTAAGGGGAAGCTTAGGGGAGTTCTTTCCAAGCTTAAGGTAAATGAGCAGATTTTGAAAATTCCGCGAAAAATTGCATCGCACGACGAAATTGAAAGGGACGCGAGGGCGTATCAAAAATTTATTGAAGTTATTGATGAGCTTTTTGAAGTTTTTGAGTTCAATATGAGAAGAAGGGATAAATACAGCTTGGGTTATTATGTTGACCTTATTAAAAAAGCTTTGCGTAGGGTTCGCTATAACATAAGGCAAAAATATGGTTATGGCGTTTATGTCACCGCGCTTGAGGAGACGAGAGGTTTAAATTTTGATGTGATGATAATTGCTGGGCTTGTTGATATGGAATTTCCATCTGTTTATGAGCCAGAGGTTTTTTTAAGCGAAGGTTTAAAAAAGACAAGGAAGAGACATAGGCTTGATGAGCGCTATCTTTTTTATCAAGGTATTGTTAATTTTAAAACGCATCTTTATTTGACCTATCCGAGAATGAATGGTGAGAATGAATTAGTGAAGTCTGGATTTATTGATTCACTTGAACAAGTGATTGAATTTAAAAAGATTAATTCATCCGAACTTAGCAATTGGATTTTTTCATTGGATGAGCTTTATGAAGATTATGGTAGGTTTTTGAAGTTTAATTTTAGTGAGCTCGGTGGGTTTGAGCACATTGCCGAAAAATTCCCGAAACTTGTTTTAGACTTTGGAAATGAACTTGGATATATTTTCAACATGTCAATGGTTAACATAAGCAGGGGTGAGCTTCATGATGAAAACTATTCTGATTACAAAGGGATTGTTAAACCAATTTACGATGGGGAAATAAGAGAGCTAAGTGGACATGGTGAAAAAATTTTCTCAATTTCCCAAATTGAGACATATAGCAAGTGCCCATATAGATATTTCGTTGAAAGAGTTTTATCGTTGAGTAGATTTGAGGAGATAGAGGAGCTTTTAACTCCAATTGAGCGTGGAATTCTTTATCACGAAGTTTTATATGAATTTTACACAAAGTGGCGTGAAACTGGAAAAACAATCGCTGATGACCCCGATTTGGCAAGGGGGATGATTGTTGAGATAGCGCTGAGAAAAGCGAAAGAATTTGAGATAAGTCATCCATTGTGGAGGGTTGAGGTCAGCGAGCTAATTAATAGTGTTAATAAATTTATTGATGAGGAAATTAAAAAGGGGTTTGATTTTAAACCATCTTATTTTGAAGTTGCTTTTGGTCCAAGGGTTGGCTCAAGGGTGAATGTTGGTAAAGAGCTTTCAACAACAGAGCCAGTTCAGATTGGTAGGGTGAAAATTCAAGGTAAAATTGATAGGATTGATATCGCTGGCAATAGGTTTATAATTTATGATTATAAAACTGGGAAGACGACACCAAGCATTAAAGAAGTTGAGAAGGGAATTCATTTGCAGATTCCACTTTACATTAAAATCACCGAAGAAATTTTCAAAAGAAAAGGAGAGGAAGTTAAAGGTGTTGGGGGATATAATTATGTTGTTCGTGGTAATGTTAAAAGGGATGCTGTCATCGTTGAGGAAAGTGCAGCTGGTAGAGTTAGAAGTAAAGCTTTTAAGGAAGAGGAGTTTAGAAGAATGCTTGATGAAACTGTTAATAAAGTTGGTAAGCTTGTTGAAGGGATTGCGGATGGTAGATTTAATTTGACTGAGCACGATGAGTTTTTGCAGAAGATATGTGGGCATTGTCCTTACATTGAAATTTGCAGAATAAATGAAGTTAAATTTGGAATCCAAATAAAAAACTGGGGTTAAAGATGACGGGGCGTGTTTTATTTGATATTGAAACATCGGGCTTTCCAATTGAAAATTTTGATGAGATGCAATATGAGTATCTGATGAAATTTGCCGAAGAAGAGGAAAGCGAGGAGAGAAGGGAGAGGGAAAGGGCTAAGGTTATTGAAAGGTTAAATTTTTACCCTTTAACTGCGCAGGTGGTTGCCATAGGGATGTTGAATGTTGATTCATCTCGAGGAGTTGTTCTTTATCAATCAAATGAAAAGGAAGAATGGGAAGTGGAAATTGATAAAACGCTCAACATATTTGCGCCTGATGATTTGAGAAAAGATAAGGTGAAGATGAAGTTTATTCCAGGGACGGAGTTTGAGATAATTGAGAAATTTTGGGGATATATTAGCAAGTTTAAAACATTTATAACTTTTAACGGGCGTGGTTTTGATTGTCCGTTTTTGATGCTTAGGTCAGCTATTCTTGGGATAAAGCCAAGTCGTGATTTGATGGAATATAACAGAGCGAAGCGTGAGCCACATATTGATTTGCTTGATGAGTTTACATTTTTCGGGATGACGAGAAGATTTTCGCTTGATTTTTATTGCAAGGTTTTTAATATAGAAAGCCCAAAGTCGCACGGCATAACCGGGCACGGTATAAATCAACTCTTCAATGAAGGGAAATTTAGGGAAATAGCTCAGTATTGTATGAACGATGTAATTGCCGAAGCTGAGTTGTTTTTCAGGTGGGAGCAGTTTTTAAATCCTAAAAACATTGGAAATAACAGGCAGTTATGAGGTTTACACCGGCACAAGAGAAAGTTTTATCATCACAAAAACATTTATCTGTCTTAGCTAACGCTGGTTCTGGTAAGACGACTGTTTTAATTGAGAAATATATTAAAATTCTTGAAGAACTTGCGGAGAAAACACCAATTGAATATTTAAGTGATGTTGTTGAAAGCGTCGTTGTTATAACTTTCACTGAAAAAGCTGCAAGCGAGTTAAAGAAGAGAGCGACCGAAGCCATAGAGCGTAGAATTGAAGAAGCGAGAGTAAAAAATGATATCAACAGGTTGAGGAAGTTTGAAGAGTTAAGAGATCTGATGCCATCGGCTGTAATTGGGACAATTCATTCATTTTGTGCGAGGATACTTAGGGAGTTTGCCGTTAGGGCTCAAGTTGATGCCAACTTCACTATTCTTGAGGGGGCTGAAAAAGACCAGGTAATTGACATCATAATTGAAGACAAAATTAAAGAGTTTTTAAATCGTAAAGATGGAGATGCAGAAAGACTTTTGAGTCTTATTGAGAAGTTTAAAATTGGCAACTTTTACGGGTTCATAAAAAAGCTCATCTTGTCGCGTGAGCTTGTTGAGAAAGTTAAGATAGATATTTACTCGCCCGCAAACAGCGATGATGAGATAATTTTTGAATGGCGCAGGAAGATATTTGAATATATCCTCAGGGTTTTTGAGGGGAGCAAGATGGAGAACGCTTTGAGAAGCCTTGCTGGACATTTGTTTTCGGGGGATGTTGAATTTCAGAGTATGGTTCGTGGTTTTGAAATGGCGATAAGCGAGAAAGATGTCGCTAAAGCATATAGGATTTTCTGTGAGATATGTATGGGAATTTTTACAAAAGATATGAGACTACGCAAAGAGGTTGAGAATTCAATCAATAGTAAAAGTCTTGCAATTCAAAGGGATGTTGAGAAAATTATTGACCTTATCAAAAGCGTCTATGATGATATAAAAGATTTAAATCTTGATGGATTTGACAATTTTATTGATGAGCATCGCCAATATGTTAAAGACACAAGGCTTGTGCTTTCGCTTTATGATGAGATAAATGCTGAGTATGAGAATTTTAAATTCTTAAACGGATATCTTGATTTTGAGGATTTGCAATTGAAGGTCAGCAAATTGCTCGGTGAAAATGAGGAGGTAAGGGATAAACTTTCGCGCAGGTTCAGGTATATAATGATTGACGAATATCAAGACACAAATTATTTGCAGTATGAGATTGTAAAGAAATTGATAAAGGATTTCTCGGGTGAGATTAAAATTTTTATCGTTGGGGACGACAAGCAAAGCATTTACGGATTCAGGGGTTCGGATGTTGAAGTCTTCAACAGAGCGAGGGAAGAAATACCAAAAACGGGCAATGGTGAAGAGATATATTTGAGTGAGAGTTTCAGGCTTTTAAGAAGCATTGCTGGATTTGTCAATTATGTCTTTGGAAAAATTATGGGCGAAAGGATAAGCATTCACGAAGTTAACTATAACCCGATAGTCGTTGGAAGGAACGAAGACGATGATGGATATATTGAAATGTTGCTTGTTCAAGTTGAAGATGAAGCAAAAGAAGAGAACAGACTCACAGAAGCAAGATTTGTTGCACGTAGGATTTTAAAATTGCTTCAAGATGAAAACATTTATGTTTACAAAGATGGTCAAAGGAAAAAAGTTGAGCCTGGGGATGTAGCTGTTTTGATAAGGAATAGGAATGTTTTAAAACCGATTGAAGGTGCTTTTGTTGAAATGGGTATCCCTTACATTGTTTCAAGTGGGATTGGATTTTATCAGACGCAGGAGATTTATGATTTTATGAATTACCTTAAGTTTATCGTGAATACAAATGATGATGTTGCATTGGTTGGGATTTTAAGGTCGCCGTTTTTTGGGATAAGCGATGTTGAAATTTTTAGAGTTTCGGTTTATGGAAAAGGAACGAGTTTTTGGGATAAAGTTTGTGATTATGTAAAAAGAAGCGATGAGCCGAAAGCAACAGATAGATTAAGGCGAGCTGTTCAAATTCTTGAAGAGAACTTGAAAGTTGCAAACAGGATGTCAATCCCATCATTAATTCAAAGGATTTTGATAAACACGATGTATAATGGCTCAGTTTTGCCGATGAGAAGGGGTGAACAGATAATTGCAAATGTTCAGAAGTTGATTGATGTGGCGAGAGATTTTGAGTCAAGAGGTTTGAATAATCTTTATGATTTTGTAGAGCAGTTGAGATTTCTTTCGGCTGAGCATTTGCGCGAGGGTCAGGCAAGCGTTCAAACTGGGGTTGATGCTGTTCAAATAATGACTATACATTCAGCGAAAGGTCTTGAATTTCCCGTTGTCGTTTTACCTTTTCTTGGTGAGAAATTTAAAAAGCGGGGCAATGAAAAATTTAACATTGATGTTGATTACGGGATTGGTCTTGGAATCAAATATGCAGATAATATAGATTTGCCAATTGACATCGTTCATAATCTTATAAAACAGCATAGGACAGTAGCTGAGGAGAAAAGGGTTCTTTATGTTGCTATGACAAGGGCGAGGGATATGCTGATTCTTTCGGGCGCTTACGATAGGGAAAGCAAGGCGAAGAATACATATCTTGGTTGGATTTTAAGCTCACTTGACATTTGGGCAGATGTTGACCCAGAAGTTGAAATTAAAACGAAGTTAAGTTTTAAAGACGGTTCGGAGCGAGACTATAAATTTAAAGTTAAAATTTACAGACACAATCGCGATTTCACTGAACCAATTGAGTTTTCCATTAAACATTTGGATAAAGTTAAAATAGATGAAAATAAAATTTTTGTTGAACCGCTTGAATCAAAACCTTACGGTGAATTTTTAACCGCGACGCAGATTCAAACATTTTCGCTTTGTCCGATGAAGTTTTATTTGAAGTTTAGGCTTGGGCTTCCGGAGCCGAAGAAAGAATTTGTATTTGATGAAGAGCTTGAAGATATAAATGCGCCATTTTATGACGATGACTTTAAAGATGAAATACTCGGAACTGTGAAAGGTAGAATTATCCACGAAGTTTTTGAAGAGTTAAAAGGTGAAGTTGACGATGAGAAGCTTCTTAGCTTAATTTCACTTGTGCTTCATAAGAACGGGATTGTTGATGAGAGAAAGTCAAGTTCACTTAAGGATTATGTCTTTGGCGAAGTGAAAAGGATTTTAAATTCTGATTTCGGCAAAAGGATATTTTCTGCGGAGGATAGCCATATTGAATATGGCATAAGTATGAAGTTTGGGGATGGATACTTGATGGGGAGAATTGATAGATTATACAAGGTAAATGGCGAATGGGAGATCGTTGATTTTAAAACAGATGATATTGAAGCCGAAGAGATTGAAGTTAAAAGACGAGAGTATGAAATTCAGCTTAGTGTTTATTCATATCTTTTGAGCAAACTTTATCCGGAGCAAAAAATTTTCCGTTCTTACATTTTGTTCACAAAATTTCCCGATAGACCTATTGAAATAGTTCACACGCGTGAGTCTTTGAAAGAATTTGAAGCTTGGCTTTTTGATGTGATTTCGCAGATAAAGTTGATGGATTTAGATTTGAGTTTTTCAATTTCCTCTGATTTTAAGGAGCATTGTCATCATTGTGGATATTTTCGGGATGGTAAATGCATTGGGGGAGGGATATGATGTATTGATTAATTTAATACATAAAAATGCGACTATTAGATAAACTAATTTTGGGAGGTTCATAAATGAAAAAGGCATTAAACTTTGTATTTTTTCTGCTTTTTCTTTCGCAAATTATATATGCACAGGAAAGAGTTAGGGTAGTTTTAGATAGCATTTATTCTTATAGTGTTGGTGGATATAAGAAGTTTAATGTTATCTTACCAAAAGATTATGGCAAAACCGAAGAAAGATATAAAGTGATTTTTTTGCTTCATGGTTATGGCAGTGATCACAACGATTGGATTAATCGAACAAACTTGGTTAAGTATCTTGATGACTATTCTTATGTTGTCGTAACTCCGCAAGCAGATAATAGTTGGTACACAAATGCGCTATTTATTGAAATTATGAAGATTACATTATGAAGGGGTTGATACCATTTGTAGAGAAGAAGTACAGAGTCATCTCTGCAAGGCATGGAAGAGTTATAGCGGGACTTTCAATGGGTGGATATGGTGCGATTAAGCTTGCGATCAAATATCCAAACCTTTTTTATTTTGCTGGTTTTTTCAGTGGCGCTTTTGGGTGGTCATTGATGATTGAAAAGGATAGGGGGTTGATAACGCAAAGTCTAAAAGAAGCGTTTGGTGAAAAACGTTCAAAACACTGGGATGCAAATGATGTTTTTGCTTTGATTGATAGCCTTAAGTCAAACTTACCTTATTTTTACATTTCATGTGGAGAGAATGATCAATTGGAGGGGTTATTAGAATCAAATAGAAAATTTGTTGAAAAGCTGCAGATGAAAGGCATTATTTATGAGTATTATGAATTGCCTGGTGGGCATGATTGGTACTTCTGGGATTCACAGATAAAACTCTTCTTAAACAAATTAAATCAATTTAAAAATTAAGCGTATAAAATTAGACTTTTGAAAGCGAAGGTTGCGACTGAACAAACAACTTCATGTAGAATTGTGATGCAAGGAAGTACAAATTTAGAAACAGATGACTTTAAATGTTAAATCGGGGGAAGTTATGACATACATTTTGTTGGTATTTTTGAGCCATGAATTAGAAAAAGTTGTTGGTAAGCTTGGGGTTATTAGGTTTAAATCGGGTTATTATGCTTATGTTGGTTCAGCGAAGAAGAATTTTAAGCACAGGATAAAAAGACATATTTCAAAAGATAAGAAGTTATTTTGGCATATTGATTATCTTTTGTGTGATGAGGATGTTATGGTTGAAAGGATATTTTGGGTTGATGATGTAATTGAGCACGAAGTTGCGAGGATATTGAATAGTTTGGGTTTTTATGTTATAAAAGGTTTTGGAAGTTCGGATTGCGATTGTATAGGGCATTTATTTTATGTTGAGGATGTCAGCAAGTTAGAGGGGATTGTAAGGGGTGTGGGATTTAAGATGTTTTTAGGATGAGTAAAAATTTACAAGATGTGTGACAGATTGCCTTTGAATTAAAATTTTTTAGTTATTCACGAAATATCAACTTTTTGTTTGACAAAATATATTTTGCTTTTTAAATTTTGATTAACAACTTATAATATCCAAAAAATTTTGGAGGTGCATTATGGTTAGAGCATTAGTCATTCCAACCATTTTAACCCTCCTAATTGTGGGTAGTTTGACAGCACAGACTTCAACATCCCAAATTGAGGGGAAGGTTGTTGATAATGAAGGTAAACCGGTTGCAGATGTAGAGGTTGTGTTAAAGGATCTTGGAACTGGTTTGACCAGGGGAACTATAACATCAAAAACTGGGAGTTATCACTTCCTCAGCCTTCAACCGGGTTTGTATGAAATTTCAGCTCTTCATGTTGCTTATCATCCCGTAACAAGAAGAGTTCAAGTTATCGTTGGTCAAACTGCGGTGGTTGATTTCCAGCTTACTCCTAAAGAAATTCAATTTGCTCCGGTTGAAGTTGTTGCCGAAACCCCGGTTGTTGAAACACGGAGAGTTGATGTTTCAATGCCTGTTCGGGGTGAACAAATAGTAAGTTTACCATTGAATACAAGAAATGTTATGGACTTGGCTGCTCTTGTCCCAGGGATAAAGTCATATGCTCCCGTTGAAGGGAGGTCTTTACCTGAAGCTGGTTCAGTTCCACCGCTGAGATTTATCCAACTTTATGTTGATGGGATGGAATGGAAGAGTTTATATAATGGGAATATCGTTGGGATTCCGCAGACAGGTTCACCCCTTCCACAAGAGGCTATCCAAGAATTTAGGGTTATACTTAATGCTTATGATCCTGAATACACGAGAGGGACATCATATGTTATTTCCTCAATAACCAAGAGGGGAACAAACGAGTTTAAAGCCACTGCATTTTTCAATCTAAGAAATAAAAATCTAAATTCACGAGGTCCATTTCAAACTGTCAAACCAAACTATAATAGACAGCAAGCTGGATTTTCAATTGCTGGTCCTATTATCAGAGATAAGTTTTTCTTCTTTGGTGCATATGAGCTAAATAATGAGAAAAATTACATTGATGTTGTCCCAGGAAGACCAGCTTATAACCCCGGGATTTG
Organism: uncultured Bacteroidota bacterium; assembly: GCA_964438815.1. Classification (GTDB taxonomy): domain Bacteria; phylum Bacteroidota; class Ignavibacteria; order Kryptoniales; family Kryptoniaceae; genus Kryptonium. The sequence continues at coordinate 223,578 of CAYTKW010000003.1, read as the reverse complement.
GGATAGGTATCGTGGTACATATGAATCACCGACTCAAAATCATACTGGTATAGTTAGGTTAACATATCAACCCAGTTCATCGCATCTTCTTGACTTGATATGGTCAACTAGAGCTATGTTTAGTAAGTTTTTCTTTGGTGGGACTTTTGCCTATCAAGCTGGTATTTATGGAAAATATCACATAAACTCACTCCTTCTTAAGGATACATGGTTTATCTCCAGCAACTCGGTTAATGAGCTATCGTTTCATTATCTCAGGTGGAGGCACGATGAGCCAACTATTGAGGAAGGTCCTGCGTATATTTATCCGAGCATAACTCTTGGAAGAGGAACATTTCCAATAAGGCTTGCTGAGGATCATATTAGAATAGTCAATAAATTTACGCATACGATTTCTGATTTTTATGGCGAACACATTTTTAAAGCTGGGGTTGAATTTACAAGGGTTACTTCTTCTCCATGGTTTCCATATTATTACTATGGACAATTTACTTTTGATACGGATACAAGCTCACTACCAAGAACAGCTTTAGTTGCTATAGGTTTTAACAATCCGTTTACAAGAGATGATGCTGAAGGTCATCTTGATGGATATGTAGTTGGTTTGTTTATTCAAGATCGCTGGACCCCAATGCCTCAACTTACCATAAATGTTGGTTTAAGGTGGGATGCAGACATAAATACGCTTAACAATAAGTATAAGGTTAGATGGGCCGACAGCACCGAGATAACATCAAAGATTCCGTCTTCTTATATAAACAGAGGAGATCGTAAGAATGATCTTGATAATTTCTCACCGAGGATTAGTTTTAGCTGGGATGTATTTGGGACTGGAAAGACCATTATACGAGGTGGGTATGGAGTGTTTTTTGATAGAGTTCCAAATTTCATAGCTTATTTTGAGCAACTTTACTCACAGTGGGGAATATATTCATTCACGAATCCCGGAACAAAAGATCCAAATGAACTCAAACAGAGAATTTTGCAAGGACAAGGAACAATAAGACCAAGCTTATATATGCTTGATAATAAAATGTCAAATCCACAAACGTTTCAATGGTCAATTGGATTTGCTCAGCAGTTAACATCTCATCTTGCTCTTAGTGTTGATTATATAAATAATCATTCCAGAGCTCTTTATGTTCAAACAAACGCAAACTACTATATACCAAGCCAGCGAAAAAGAGCGATATCAAACAGCTATGGAGATATTTATCTGTGGGGAAGTTACGGTAGCGCTCTTTATAGGGCTATTTTGACAAACATACTTTACAAAAAGGGAAAGATATATCTTCAGCTTTCTTATACCCTTTCGTGGTCGTACTCTGATTTTGATGGTGTTACACCACCTGCATATCCATTTGCCTCAAGCTATTCTCTTCAAAGAAGCAGTGCGGACGAAAGACATAGATTTGTTCTTAATTGGATTTTTGATCTACCCTTTGGACTGCAGTTCAGTGGGATAGGAATACTTGCTTCACCAAGACCTGTAGCAACCATTGACGGTAGAGACCTTAACGATAACAACTTTTTCGGTGATGATTGGATTGATGGGAAAAGAGTTACTGATATAACTTGGAGAAAAATTAGAAACTGGTATAAAACAGTTGATATAAGAGTTAGCAAATCGTTTAAGTTTGCAGGTTACTCAATTAGCATTATATTTGATGGTTATAATATTTTCAACTGGTTTAATGCTTCGGGTTACTTTAATAGAAAATATGATGCAAGTGGTAACCCTCTTTCAAACTTTCTGCAACCAACAGGTTCATACGCTCCAAGATATATGCAGCTTGGTATTAGGATAGCATATATGTAAGTGAATTTATAGCCGGGGAATTGCCCTTATTTTAGGGCTCCCCGGCAACTTATATCAAAAGATGTTAAATTTTTGCAAAATTTAGAAAATGTTGCTTAAATTATTTAAAAACTTTAAATGAAGTATTACCTTTTACCTTTCTTTTTATTTGTTTCATCATTATTCTCTCAACCTAAATTTGAATTTCGGGGGTTGTGGGTTGCTACAAGTGGGCTTGATTTTCCATTATCGGTTGAAGCTGGCGACCAAAAAAGTGAACTTGACAGAATTGTTGAATTTGCCAGAAACGGTAAATTCAACGCTATAATTTTTCAAGCTTTAGCAAGAGGGCAAGTATATTATGAATCCAACATAGTTCCATGGGCTTCTTATCTTACATCTAATCTTATAGTTGACCAAAACGGGACGCTTTACCCTGGGCTTGGCACACCGCCGGGGACGAAGGAAAATCTACCTCAGTTTTATGACCCATTAAAATATCTAATCCAAAAAGCAAAACAATACGGAATAGAAGTTCACGCTTGGCTAAATGTTTACAATATCTTAACGCTTCCGGATACATCTTATCATCTCGCTGTCTCACAACCCAGGCACATAACGATTGATGAAAATAACAAATGGAATACGAAAATTTTTGCAAAGAATTCACAAGGTGAATGGTTGATAACATCTGGGAGTTATAAACTAATCTGGCTTGACCCAGCGAATCCATTTGTTAGAAAATATCTTTTAAGTGTTGTAGTTGAGCTTGTTAAAAATTACGACATTGATGGAATTCATTTTGATTACATTCGTTTCCCGGGGGCTTATACATATGGTGATTCGTTCAATTTTTACTTTGCTAACAGAACCGATTTCGAGAACGGTAATCCATACGGATTGAGCAGAGATGATTTCGCAAGGCTTTCAATTGAGAGGTTTGTAAGAGCTGTATATGATACTGTTAAAAAGTTGAAACCTTGGGTCAAAGTTGGCACCACAACTCCAGGGATTTATCAAGGATGGAGGTTGCCTATAAATCAGGCGTTTTTTGACATCTATCGTGACGGTAGAGCTGACCCGAGAAAATGGGCTCAAGTTGGAGTTATTGACTACCACGCTCCACAAGTTTATTGGAATATTGGTTCTGAATACGATTTCAGAATCATAGCACAAGATTGGAACGCAAATATGTTTGACAGGCATGTTTACATTGGGATATATGGTGATAATCCATTTAGTGAAATTTCTGCGCAGATAGATTTCACAAGAAGCATTTTAACAGAGGGGAATATAATTTTTAGATATGTAAATGTAAATACTTATTATGATTCATTACGGTTGAGCAAGTATCAAACATTTGCAATTCCGCCGTCAATGCCGTGGAAGGATAATGTTGCGCCTAATCCTCCGGTTGGAGTGTCAATAAGAAAATTGTCTTCCGATGTTTGGCAAATCGTTTGGTCAAATCCAGCTCCTGCGTCGGATGGTGAAAAGCCATATTGTTATGTCATTTATAGAAGTGAGGACAATGGCGCGGTTGATATAAACAATCCCCAAAATATAATTGCACTTGTTCCAGCTTCTTCTTCAATTAATACTTATAATACTTACACTGATAGAATCCCAAATACAACGAGGGTTTACGCATATGTCATCACATCACTTGATAAATTAAAAAACGAGAGTGAACCATCAAGTCCTGTTATCACAAGCGTTGCGGTTGAGCAAGTTTTGGTTGAGTATGATTTATCGTCTGGGTATCCAAATCCGTTTAACTCTGTCGTGAGCTTTAGATATTCTGTTTCATCAATGGCTTTTGTTGACATTAGAATTTTTGATCTTATGGGAAGAGAAGTTAAAAGAATTGTTTCAGGATTACATAAATCTGGGATTTATTATGTTCATTGGGATGGGAAAGACGAGTTTGGAGCTGAGGTGTCAAGTGGCGTATATATTTGCAAGATGTCGGCTTGGGCAAATGGAAGTATTGTTTTTTCAAAGTCGCAAAAGGTTTCGTTTTTGAAATAAACTGGTTAAATTTGTTGTGCGAAGAAACCTTGAAGTTAAAGCAAAAATAGAGGACATTTCATCAGCTGAAAAAGTTGCTCTTGACATTGGAGCTGAATTAAGATATGATTTTGTTCAAATTGATACTTATTTTGATGTCCGCGATGGAAGGTTGAAATTGAGAGAGTTTGGTGATGGAAAAGTTGAACTTATTTTTTACAAAAGGATTGAGACAAGCGAGAGGAGATGGAGCGATTATGAGATTGTCCCAATTTATAAATCTTTGAAATTAAAAAATTTGCTTGCAAAGGCGTTGGGAATTAAAATTGTGGTTGAGAAGAGAAGGAAGGTTTACATTTACAGAAATGCGCGGATTCACATTGACAGTGTAAAAGGGCTTGGAGATTTTGTTGAGTTTGAAGTAATTTACAATGGCGATGAGAAACAGGTTGAAGATTTGATGGAATTTTTAATTGATAAATTTGGCTTGAGGCGAGAAAGTTTTATAAGTGTTTCTTATTCTGATTTGTTAATTCGAAAACAAAAGGAGATAAAGAATGAAACGGATTAAATATCTTGTTTTAGCTGTTCTTGTTCTTTTTGTGTTAAGTCTGAACGCTCAGCAGGTTGTAAAACCGAAGAATATAATTTTGATGATAGGCGATGGTATGGGGCTATCTCAAATAAGTGCTGGCAAGACTTATAAAGGGCAGTTGAATTTGGAGAAGATGAAAGTTGTGGGGCTTTTGACCACGAATTCATGTGATGATTATGTGACTGATTCCGCAGCTGGTGCGACAGCCATGAGCACTGGATACAAAACGAAAAATGGATCTATTGGGATAGATTGTAATGGTGAAAAGAAAGAAACCGTTCTTGAATATGCCAGTAAGATTGGGAAATCAATAGGTATAGTTGTTGTGTGTGCTATTACGCATGCGACTCCAGCTGCATTTGTTGCGCATGTTCCTAACAGAAATATGCAAATTCAAATTGCTGAACAAATCGCGAAGGAAAGCAACGCTGATATTTATCTTGGAACTGGATGGGGATGGTTTATTCCAAAGTCAGAGGGTGGAAGAAGAGAAGATGGTCAGAATTTAATTGAGGTTATGAAAAGGCGCGGTTATCTTTACATATCAAATCCAGATGAATTTTATAATCTTGACATTGGTAAAGTTAATAAATTGGTCGGTTTATTTGCGGAAAATCATCCGCCTTATGCTCCTGGGAGAGAGCCAACGCTTGCTGAGATGACGAGGAAAGCGATTGAGTTTTTATCAAGGGATAAGGACGGTTTCTTTCTTATGATTGAAGGTTCGCAGATAGATTGGGCTGGGCATGAAAACAATAGTGAGCAGATATTGAAGGAGATGGCTGATTTTGATGACGCAATTGGTGTTGCGTTATCTTTCGCGCAAAGAGATGGAAATACACTTGTCATAGTTACAGCAGACCATGAAACGGGTGGATATGCTCTCGTTGGTGGGTCGGTTGATGAAAGAAAAGTTGAAGGTAAGTTCATCACGAAGGAGCATACTGGAGTGATGGTTCCTGTTTTTGCATTTGGACCTGGGGCTGGGGCATTTGCTGGATTTGGTGATAATACTTTGATTGGGAGGAAGATTTTTGAATATTTAAAAAAGTGATTAAATTTTGTCTGCGAAATAAAATTTAGTTTAAGAGGTGAGTTAAATTTATGAGTAAAGCAGGTAAGAAATCTTCTGGAAGAGGTAAGGGGAAAAATACTGGAGGAAAAGCGCGCAAGCCGAAGGAACTTGATGAGAAGTCAATTGAAATTCTCCCTGTGATTGAATATGCGATTTATGAGGTTGACAAAATTTTTGAGAATCAGGGCGATAGGTTGACGGATGATTATCTCGTTTCGTCACTTAAGGATTTGGCGCAAGCGATAAAAGTGAAGTCGTTTGAAACTCTGCTTCAGGAGGTGAGGGATGAATTGATTGAGGACCCAGATATAATTCACTGGAACATTATTTCAAGGATTGGTGAGCATATTGAAGAGAACGAATTAAATTATTCAAACAAAGATATATTGAATGCGATTGAAGGGTTAATTGACACGATTAAGCTTCAAATGTCAAGTCAAGACCCAAGGGCTTATCTTTCATTTCTCTCGGAGATAATGCGTGGTGTCAAGGTTGAAGGATTTAGAAAACCTGATAAGGGGTTTGATTCTTCTTCTGACCTGGATGACTATTATGATGACGAGGAATAGAATTATTAAAAATTTCAGATAAAGTTTCTTATGGGATTTAGATGTGGAATTGTTGGCTTGCCGAATGTTGGCAAATCAACTCTTTTCAATGCTCTCACCTCTTTGAATGTTCCAGCTGAAAATTATCCGTTTTGCACAATTGACCCGAATGTCGGCGTTGTCCCTGTTCCGGATGAAAGGTTAAATTTGCTTGGGAAAGTTTTTAAGCCAAAGCGAGGTGTAACGCCAACGATAATTGAGTTTGTTGATATTGCAGGTTTAGTAAAAGGGGCAAGTAGGGGTGAGGGGCTTGGGAATCAGTTTCTTTCACACATTAGAGAAGTTGACGCGATAATTCACATAGTTAGATGTTTTGAAGATGAAAATGTCGTTCATGTCAACGGTGATATTGACCCTAAAAGGGACATTGAAATAGTTGAGATGGAGTTGATTTTGAAAGATATAGGGACTGTTCAAAGGAGGATTGATAAAGTTAAGAATATGGCAAGGAGCGGAGATAAGAAGGCGCAACATCAGCTTTTAATTTATGAAGGTTTATTGGCTCATTTAAATGAGGGTAAATTTGCGAGTTCTTTTCAATATCATTTGGAAGATAAATCTTTGGTAGATGAGCTTCATCTTTTGACGAATAAACCGTTTATTTATGTCGCAAATGTTGATGAAGAAGGTATAAAAGGGAATAAATATGTTGAGCAAGTTTATGAAATTGCCGAGCGTGAAGGTGCCCCTGTGGTTGTAATTTGTGCGAAGCTTGAAGCTGAGATTGCGCAACTTCCAGAGGAAGAGAGAAGGGAATTTTTAAAAGAGCTTGGTTTGGGGGAGTCTGGCTTAAGCAAAGTGATAAAAGCTGGTTATGAGGTTCTTGATTTAATTACTTTCTTCACTGGGAATGAGAATGAGGTCAGAGCATGGGCGGTGAAGCGAGGGACAACGGCTTATGAAGCAGCTGGAAAAATTCATTCTGATTTTCAGCGTGATTTTATAAAAGCTGAAATTATGCGTTGGGATGAGTTGGTTAAGTATGGCTCTGAACATGCCCTTAGAGAGCATGGGCTTGTAAAGTTTGAGGGAAAGGATTACATTATACAAGATGGGGATGTGGTTTTATTTAGGTTCTCGTAAAATTTTTTGGAACATTTTTTCTTACCTTTCTCGTCAAATTATTTTGAATAATTAAAACAAAAAGTCAGGATAAAAAGATGAAGCGTTTATGGTTACTTTATTTCATTGGGTTTTTAATTTTAGTTCTCACATTTCCATCTTTTGCTCAAAGGCGGGCTGAACCAGCGAAGGTGTCAACTTTAAAATATGACACGAGTTTATATCGCGCAATGCAGTGGCGCGAGATAGGTCCTTTCAGAGGCGGTAGGTCAATCGCAGTTGCTGGACATCCAGAACAACCATTGACTTATTATTTTGGTGCGACAGGTGGAGGCGTTTGGAAAACAGAAGATGGCGGAGTTACATGGGTTAATGTCTCGGATGGGTTTTTTAAGTCAAGCTCTGTTGGAGCAATTGCAGTTGCTGAATCTGACCCAAATGTTATCTATGTTGGAATGGGGGAAGCGTGTTTAAGGAATAATATCTCAATTGGCGATGGGGTTTACAAATCCGAAGACGCTGGTAAGACTTGGAGAAATATTGGGCTTTCTGAGACTAAGGTAATTTCAAAGATTCGCGTTCATCCGAAGGATGCGAACATTGTTTATGTCGCTGCACTTGGCAATCCATTTGCGCCGTCGCAAGAGCGCGGGGTTTACAAGTCAACCGATGGTGGGAAAACATGGAAAAAGGTCCTTTATAAAGATGATAAAACTGGCGCCGTTGATTTATCAATTGATCCGACGAACCCAAGAATAATATATGCGTCAATGTGGGAGGTTTACAGAAACTTTTGGACGCTATCTAGTGGTGGACCTGGGAGTGGACTTTGGAAGTCAACTGACGGTGGGGAGACATGGTTTGAGATTTCAAACAATCCGGGCTTTCCAAAGGGAATAAAGGGTAGAATTGGGGTTTCGGCATCTCCAGCAAAACTAGGTCTTGTTTGGGCTTTGGTTGAGGCTGAAAACGGCGGTTTGTTTAAGTCAGAAGATGGAGGAGCAACATGGAGAAAAGTAAACGACGATAAAAGACTTTGGCAAAGACCATTTTACTATATGCATGTCTTTGCTGACCCGAAAAATCCAGATGTTGTCTATGTTTTAAATGTTCAGTTTTTAAAATCAATTGACGGTGGAAGAACTTTTAATGTAATTCAAACTCCGCATAGTGATCATCACGATTTATGGATAAATCCAAATAACCCAGAAGTAATGATTCACGCAAGTGACGGTGGAGCTTCAGTTTCATTTAATGGCGGATTGACATGGACTGAACAGGACTATCCAACAGCGCAATTTTATCATGTGACGGTTGATAGTCAATTTCCATATTTCGTTTATGGTGCACAACAAGATAACACAACTGTTGGAATTGCGAGTAGGACAACTACTGGTTTTGGAATTGATAGGACAGATTGGTTTCCTGTTGGCGGTGGCGAAAGTGGATATATAGCGGTAAGACCTGATAATCCAGATATAGTTTATGCAGGAGGCTATGGCGGTTATTTGTCAAGATTTGATAAGAAAACAAAGGAAGTTAAAAACATAAGCGTTTGGCCTGAGACTCCAATTGGAAGTGGAGCGAAAGATATAAAATATCGTTTTCAATGGACTTACCCAATTGTGATTTCCCCACATGACCCAAATGTTTTGTATGTGACTGGAAATCATGTTTTTAGAAGCACGGATGAGGGGATGAGTTGGGAAGTTATAAGCCCAGATTTGACAAGGAATGATACTTCAAAAATTGGACCTTCGGGTGGACCGATAACGAAAGATAACACGACTGCTGAATATTATTGCACGATTTATACTTTTGCTGAATCCCCTGTTAAAAAAGGTGTCCTTTGGGCTGGTTCGGATGATGGTTTAATTCATGTTTCAACCGACGGTGGAAAAACATGGAATAATGTTACTCCGAAAGATTTGCCTGAATGGAGTTTAATCAGCATAATTGAACCATCTCCTTTTGATGCTGGGACTGTATATATTGCTGCTACAAAGTATAAACTTGGCGATTTCAAGCCATATATCTTTAAGACAACTGATTATGGTAAAACCTGGAAAAAAATTGTAAATGGAATTCCAGATGGTCATTTCACTCGCGTTGTCAGAGCTGATCCAAACAGAAAAGGGTTACTTTACGCTGGGACAGAATTTGGAATTTATGTTTCATTTGATGATGGTGAAAATTGGCAGACGCTTCAACTTAATCTACCGATTACGCCGATTTATGATGTAGCAGTTCATCCGAGAGAGAAAGACCTTGTTGTTGCAACGCATGGACGCTCGTTCTGGATTTTGGACGACTTAACACCTCTTTATCAGCTCAGCGATGAGGTTGCAAAGTCTGATATTTATCTTTTCAAGCCAAGAGATGCATACAGAATGCGTGGTGGAGGTGATTTTCGTCGTCCGGGAGTCCCAATCGGGCAAAACCCACCAAATGGTGTAATCGTTTATTATTACTTTAAAGAAAAGCCAAAGGATGAAGTCAAGCTTGAATTTCTTGATGAGAAAGGAAACTTGATAAAGTCTTTTTCAAGTAAAGTTAAAAGACCAGAAGATGGTAGAGCTGTGGAAGAATTTGAATTCCCGTTCACTGGTCCGAGAGCGCAAAGGGTTCCAGCCGAGGCTGGTATGAATAAATTCGTTTGGGATATGCGTTATCCTGATGCTGAGGATTTGAAAGATATTCACTTCTGGAGCTGGGGTGGCACAACAAGAGGTCCAGTTGCTATCCCTGGAAAATATCAGGTCAGACTTACAGTTGGCGGTAAAACTTTGACGCAATGGTTTGAGATTAAAAAAGACCCGGGAATTAATGTCAGTGATGAAGATTTCAAAGCTCAATTTGAACTACTCATAAAGATAAGGGATAAATTAAGCGAGGCGAATAGAACAGTTAACACAATTCGCGATGTCGTGAAACAAATTGATGCCCTATTACAAAGGATTAAAGGGACAGAAAATGAGGAAAAGGTTAAAAAGCTTGCTGAACCGTTGAAGAATAAGTTAAATTCAATTGAAAGCGAAATAACTCAAAATAAGGCAAAAAGTTCACAAGACCTTCTCAACTATCCTGTCAAGCTGAATGGAAAGCTTGCAGCGCTTGCAAGCGCTGTTTCAAGTGCTGATTCAAGACCGTCAAAGCAAATGTATGATGTATTTGATGACTTATCAAAACGACTTGATGTGCAGTTGAATAAGTTTAAAGAAGTGATGGAGAAAGATATACCTGAGTTCAATCGCGCCGTAAGTGGACTTAACATCCCAGCGGTTATAGTTGAAAGGAAATAAATCTCGCTTGTGTTTTATGTTGTTTAGAATAATCATTGTGTCTGTTATATCTTTGGCTTTATCACTTTCAATTTATTCGCAAGATACTGTAAAGACATATTATCTCGGTGAAGTTGAAGTAACCGCCCATCGTGGTGGAGGTGAAGTTTTAAATCTTCCGATGGCTGTGAGTTTTCTTGATTTGAGTGATTTGGTTTTAAAAAGGAAGGCTGGATTATCTGATATAATTAATAAAGTCCCGGGAGTCCTCGTTCAAAGCAGAGCGGGTTCTTATGATGTTAGATTGAGTGTTCGTGGGTTTGGCTCCCGGGGCTATGGTGATAAATCAAATGCCGGGACGATACGCGGCGTAAAAATTCTCGTTGATGATTTTCCTGAATCTGAACCTGATGGGCGAACATCACTTGACTTTGTTGAACCTCTTCTGATTGAAAGAGTTGAAGTGATAAAGACAAATGCATCTGCCTTGTTTGGGAATGCTTCAGGTGGAATTGTAAATTTTGAGACTACAAGTATGGGTGATGCTCGGGTTGAATTAACTGGAATTTACGGGAGTTTTGGGCTTGTGCAAACCGCTTTAAAATCCAAGATAAAATTTGCAAGTGGTGAATTGAACTTACTTGGTTCAACTTTGGATTTTAATGGTTGGAGGGAAAATAGCAGTGTTAAGAGAAAACAGGTTTACTCATCTTTAAAAACTGAGCTTAGCGAGAAGGCAAATCTTAAAGTTATATCTGGCTTCGTTTCAAATTTATTTTACATACCAGGACCTTTGACGCTGGAACAGTTTACCTCAAACCCTCATAAAGCAAATGAAATTTACCTTTCGCGTCAAGAGAGAAGATATAATCGCATTGGCAGACTCGGTTTAAATTTGACAAGTTCTTTAAAGCAACATACTTTTGATGTTAGGTTGTATCTTGTTCCAAAAGTTATTCAAAGGTCGGAACGGGGCACTTTTCGTGATTTCAATCGCTATTTCATCGGGGCAGGAATTACATATCAATACTACAGAGATGATGTCTGGATTAAGCCAAAATTTACTTTTGGTTATGATGACTCATATCAAGATGGGACGATTTTATTTTATAATCTTGTAAATGGTGAAAGAGGTGATTCGCTGAGAACTAACAAAAGGGAAGCGGGAAGGGCGAATGGATTTTTTGCTCGTTTTGAAATTCAACCATTGGAAAATCTTTTTATTGTGACAGGTGCAAGATATGATATGCAAAATTACATAAGCGAAATTTATCCAGCTGGGGTTAAAAGAACGACGCAAAGAGATTTGCTTAAGATGAGACATTTGACGCCATCATTTTCAGTTTTATATAAAGCAGGCAAAAATAACTCACTTTACTTCACGATAAGCGGTGGGCTTGAAACCCCAGCTTTTAACGAAGTTGACCCACCGCCTGAGCTTAAGAATGTTTCTCTAAATCCACTTTTGAAGCCAATGGTTTCGCAAACCTTTGAACTTGGATTTAAAGGCGTTTCAATTTTTAATAGTCCATTTATTTCTGATTTGATTTATTCAATTGCGTTTTTCAGAATTAATGTCAAAGATGAGCTTGTTCCGTATGATAATGGCAAATGGTTTTTCTCTGCTGGTGAGTCTATGAGAAATGGGTTGGAATTTGGGGGTGGGATTAACTTCATAAATGTAGCGAGTTTAAATCTTGCTTTAACTTGGATTGATGCAAAATATGTTAAATATGAAAACGACCTCGGCGATTTGTCGGGTAAGCTCATCCCCGGGATTCCAAAGTTGTGGGGTGGTGCGGAATTAAAAGTTGATGTAAAACCGTTCAAATTCAGCATTGAGTTTATCTATGTTGGGAGATATTATGCAGATGACTCAAACGAGATTGAAATTCCAAGTTATGCGCTTTTGAATATGTATGGTGGTGTTGAGCTTAAAATTTCAAATTTAAAGTTTTCCTTTATCAGTGGGGTGAATAACCTGACTAATAAAAATTATGTCGCTTCTGCATTTATGAATCCAGAAAGAAGTGGACGAGCATACATAGAACCTGGGCTTCCGAGAAACTGGTTTTTGGGAATTTCAATCAGAATGGAATGAATTTACGATTTTTCCTTTTCGGCGAAATTTTTTATAATTAGCTCCGCATCAAATGTCGCAGGTTCTATTTGGATTGTAATATGTTCTATGTTTGAGTTATCTTTTACCGTGTTCTCTATCTCGTTTAACAAAGCGCTCAATTTTCTTCTATCAATTTCACCTTTGACGCTTACGTGAGCTGTCAATATGTTTTTACCACTTGTTAGAGTCCAGACGTGCAGATCGTGAACTGCTATAACATCTGGTATTTCAAGTATTGCTTTTCTTACTTTATCTATGTCAACATCTAAGGGGGCTCCTTCCATGAGAACATTGATTGAGTCCTTCAATAATCTTATTGAGTTATATGCTATCAAGATGCTTATGATAAGGCTTGCGATTACATCTGCATAGAATTTTCCCGTGGTTATGATTATTATTCCAGCTGTCATTGCTCCAATTGAACCGAGAGCATCGCCAAGGACATGGAGATAAGCCGAGCGCAGGTTCAAATTTTTCTGTCTATCGGGGAATAGGATTATCCCGGCGATTATGTTGACTATAAGCCCAGCTGATGCAACTATAAACATTTCAAGCCCTTTAACTGGGGAAGGGTTTTTAAATCTTTCAACAGCTTCAATAAGTATATACCCGGAGATTAAAATTAGCATTATCCCGTTTAAGAATGCGGCTATTATCTCGGCTCTATATAATCCGTAGGTTTTGCTTTTTGTCGCTTTATTTTCGGCGATTTTGAAGCCAAGCAAGCTAATGGTAATGGCAAATATATCTGCGAGCATATGTCCAGCATCTGATATAAGAGCGAGGCTATTAGTTAGAAACCCGGCGGTTAGTTCAATTATGAAGAAAATCAGCAAAAGTGCGAAGATAAATCTAAGTTTTTCTTTAAGCTTTACTGACATTTTAAGCTATGGAAATTTTGGATTTCCTTGAAATTTAAGCAAAAATTAAGTTGAAATTTTTCAATTTGCAAATCTTTGTCTCAATTTGTAAATTTTTAAAAAACAATATGTTTTTCACCCTAAAATGATAAGGGATGAGTTTAAACCAGTTGTGATGAGCTTTGAAGAGTTGAACAGGCATTTTGAAAATTTTGTAAATGAACTTTCAAGTAAGAGAGAAGATACGAAAGGGACATACACAAGGGCGCTTCGTGAGTTTTTGCGCTGGTTTACGGTTGATAAAAAATTTCGTTTCCTTGTTGAGGATGTGCAAAGATATAGGGATTATCTAACTCATATAAAAAAACTTTCTCCCATTTCAGTTTCAACCTATCTTACAGCGCTTCGTCGGTTTTGTGAATATTTAAAGGTAATTGGGGTTATAGAAAAAAATCCAGCAAAGAGAATTCCTGGAAACAAAAGACCTACATCCCATAGTCGGGAGTTTCTAACTTGGGAAGAGATTGATATGCTTCTTTCAAGTGTTGAGAGGAAGGACGAAGCTGGGTATAGAGATTATGCGATGATAAAGATGATGCTTGGTTGTGCGATGAGCGAAATTGAGCTTTCAAATGCTGATGTTGGGGATTTGAAGGTTTTGAATAATCAGCATATAATTTATGTTCAAGGGAAAGGTAAAGATGTGAAAGATGAAGCGGTGACAGTTCCAGATGATGTGGTCAAGGCACTTCACGAATATTTTATGATTAGAAGTAGGCGTCAGCCCGTTGAGCTATCTCAGCCGATGTTTGTGAGCCTTGGACCGAAAAGTATGGGTGAGAGGTTAACGAATAAGGGAATAAGGATAATTATAAGTGAGTATTTGAAAAAATCGGGTGTTAAGAGAGGGAGAAATAGAAGATTAACTCCTTATTCCCTTAAACATACAGCTGCGATGATAATGGTTGAAAATGGTGCTACGCCTGAGGAATTGAAGAAAAGGTTAAGGCTTGGAAGCATTGAAACTGCTATGATTTATTTTAGACAAAAGGGCAAACTTGGTAAACCACCTCAGAAAGAAATTCCAATTCAGCTTCCACTTTTTTAAAAAATTAAAAACAAAATTTTTAAGGTGAAACTGTAAAAATGCAGGTCCGTTATCCATTTCAAGAGATTGAGGAAAAATGGAGAAAGTATTGGGAGGAGAAGAAGGTTTATAAGGTTGATTTGAGAAAGCCAAAACGCAAACTTTACTGTCTTGTTATGTTTCTTTATCCATCAGCTGACAAACTTCACATTGGACACTGGTATAACTATGGACCTACCGACACATGGGCGAGGTTGAAGAAAATGCAAGGGTATGATGTTTTTGAACCAATTGGGTATGATGCTTTTGGTTTACCTGCGGAAAACTATGCTATAAAGACAGGTGTTCATCCACATGATAGCACACAGCAAAATATAAATGTAATTCGTCAACAGCTTAAGCAAATTGGAGCTATGTATGATTGGGATTATGAGATAGATACATCAAAACCTGAATATTACAAATGGACGCAGTGGGTTTTCCTTCAACTTTACAAGATGGGGCTTGCTTACCGAGCACCTGGGCCCGTGAATTGGTGTCCAAGCTGTAATACTGTTCTTGCAAATGAGCAAGTTATTGATGGGGCATGTGAAAGATGTGGAACTACTGTTGTCAGAAAATTTTTGACGCAGTGGTTTTTCAGAATAACTAAATACGCCGAAGAACTTTTGCAGGACCTTGATAAACTTGACTGGCCAGAGAAAACGAAAATTATGCAGAGAAATTGGATCGGCAAAAGCGTCGGCGCAGAAATTGATTTCATTGTTGCTGATACAGGTGATAAGTTCCCTGTTTTTACTACCAGACCAGATACGATTTTTGGTGCAACTTATATTGTTCTTGCGCCAGAGCATCCGCTTGTTGAGAAAATAACTCGTCCCGAATATAGAGAGCAGGTTCAGGCATATCTTGATTTTGTCGCTCGTGAGACGGAGATAGAGCGAACATCAACAGAAAAAGAGAAAACGGGAGTTTTCACGGGTGCTTATGCGATTAATCCAGCGACAAAGGAAAGAATTCCGATATGGGTTGCCGATTATGTTTTGATACATTATGGGACCGGTGCGATAATGGGAGTTCCAGCTCATGATGAAAGAGATTTTGAATTTGCGAAAAAATTTAACCTCCCGATAAGAAAAGTTATATTAAAGCCCGGGACAAATCCAGAAGATGAGCTTGAAAGTGCGTATACTGAGCCTGGGGTTATGATAAATTCGGGGAAATATGACGGGATGAATTCTGAAGAAGCGTGGGAGAAGATAGTTGAAGATCTGAGCAGGGAAGGGATAGCAAGGAAATCTGTTAAATATCGCCTTCGCGATTGGTTAATTTCGAGGCAAAGATATTGGGGTGCGCCAATTCCGATTATTCACTGCGATAAATGTGGAGAAGTTCCAGTGCCTGAAGACCAGCTTCCTGTTCTTTTGCCTTACAATGTTGATTTCAAGCCTACAGGTGAGTCACCGCTTGCAAGATGTGAGGAATTTATAAATACGACATGTCCGAAGTGTGGTGCCCCAGCCAAAAGAGATCCAGATACAATGGATACATTTGTTGATTCATCTTGGTATTACCTTCGTTATCTTTCTCCTCATCTTGATACAGCACCTTTTGATAGAGAGCTTGTCAAGATATGGTGTCCTGTAGATAAATATGTTGGCGGTGCGGAGCATGCAACTATGCATCTTTTATATGCAAGATTTATAACGAAAGCATTAAGGGACGCTGGATATCTTGAATTTGACGAGCCATTCCTGAGCCTATATCATCAGGGAACGATTACAAACAAAGGGGCAAAGATGTCAAAGAGCAAGGGAAATGTTGTAAATCCAGATGACTTTGTGAGCAAATACGGTTCTGATGTTTTCAGACTTTATCTTATGTTTATGGGAAGATATGATGAGGGTGGAGATTGGAGTGATGAGGGAATAAATGGGATGTGGAGATTTGTCAACAGGGTTTATAATTTCATCCTTGCGAATAAAGATTTGCTCAGAAACATAAAGCCAAAGGATAAGTATAATGTTGATGATCTTGGAGACTATGCGAGGGCAATTTACAGGAAAACGCATAAAACTATAAAGAAGGTAACGGAAGATATTGACACATTTAATTTTAATACCGCTATAGCTTCTTTGATGGAGCTTTTTAACTTGCTCTCAGAATTTGAACAAGACTCACATGATGAGCTTACGAAGGAAGCTTTTGTTCATTGTGCTAAAAGATTTATCATCATGCTTGCGCCTCTTGCTCCACACCTTGCAGAAGAGTTATGGGAAATTTCAGGTGAGAGGGAAAGTTTGTTCGTTGGAAGCAAGTGGGTTGGATATGATGAAAGCGCTTTGATTGAGGAGGAGGTCACTATAGTTGCTCAAGTCAACGGGAAGGTAAGAGCGAGGCTTAAAGTTCCTATTGACCTTGATGATGAGACATTGAAAAACATTGTTTTGAATGATGCGAGCGTGCAAAAATATGTGAGCGGTAAGAAGATATCAAAGATCGTTGTTGTGAAAAATAAACTCGTAAGCATCGCCTGTGAAGATTAAAACTTATTTTTTGTTAATTGTTATTTTGCTTTTTTATGGTTGTGGAAATAAAGTTAAAAAAGCCCCTATAGCACAAAGCATTTCATCTGGGGCTGATATTTGTTTTATATCTCAAAGGGATTCAATCCCGTCAATTTATACGATCAATTTAAATGATTTGAAAATTGAAAAAATTTTGCCCGACACATTCGGTGCTGTTTGGGAGATAAAGTTTTCATCATCTGGAAATGTCGCTCTTTTTAAAACCGCAGATTTTGAAGGCACGGTTGGTGCTGGTTTCTACTTTATAAAAAATCCAAAAATTTATCTGTTTGACATAAACAATAATGAAGTTGCTTTTTTGAAATCTTTTGATGATTCGTGGAGCGTTAAAATAAGATGGCTCAACGATGACACAGTTGAAGTTTATAGAATAAGCGGTGGCTATCAAACTGATGAAAATTTTAAGCTTGAAATTTACGGTTTTAATAGTGATGGAGAATTTCTTTATTTAAAAACAAAGGAGTATGACTGGAGAAAAGGCGAATTTCCAGAAAAGGTTTTAGATTTAAAACTTGAATCACCAGATGCAAAATACAAAGTTGAGATAAAAGAAGACCCATTGCTTAAAGTGAAGCGAATTTATTTTTCTGACCCTTTCAATAAGTTTGAAGTTTTTGAGACGAAATGGGAAATTGAACAGCTTGAGTGGAGCGATGATGGGAAGTATTTTGTTTTCAGGATCGTGAATATAACTCCAGAAGCGGTTGAAAGAAGAGATGTTAAAACTGGCGAGCTTTATTACTTTGATATATCGCGGAGAAATCTTTACAAAATCAGCTCCGGGAATGGACTTTTTAATTTCAGGTTTATAAACACCACTCAAATCATTTTTGATAAAGGCTTTGAAAACGATTCGGAAATCTATATTTATGACCTTTACAAACGCGAGATGCGTAAGTTGACGAACGATGATCATCCTGATGGGGTATTTGGAATTCCTAAAATTATTGGTTTCAGCGCTTAAAAATGGTAAAGAGCAGGAAGACATTGTCGGTTGCGATAATAGCTGGGAATGAGGAGCGAAATATAGGTGATTGTCTTGAAAGTGTTAAGTGGGCTGATGAGATAATTGTAGTTGACTCAGAAAGCACTGATAGAACAGTTGAAATAGCAAGGGGATATACTGATAAAGTTTTTGTTAAGAAATGGGAGGGATATACGATTCAAAAGCAATTTGCAATTGATCAAGCGTCTTGCGACTGGATTTTGAGCCTTGATGCTGATGAGAGAGTTTCACCGGAGTTAAAGGCTGAGATTGAAAAAATTCTTGAAGAGGAAACTGAATACGATGGTTTTTATATCCCACGCAGAAATTTTTTCCTTGGTAAATGGGTAAAGTCATGTGGTTGGTATCCAAATTATCAGCTTAGGCTTTTCAGAAGGGGTAAAGGTTATGTCACAAAAAGAAAAGTGCATGAAGGGTTTGTGGTTGATGGGAAGGTTGGGTATTTAAAAGGGGACATAATTCATTTTACACACATGGAATTGAAAAGCACATTTGCAAAGGTGAATGAATATTCAAGTTTAAGTGCTGAAGAAAAGGTTGGGAGGAAAAAAGTTAAAGGTTTTCATTTGATATTTCATCCTTTGAGTGCATTTTTGAGCCATTATATAATTAGAGGTGGTTTCAAGGAAGGAGTTCATGGCTTAATGGTTTCGCTCATTCACGCTATGACGAACATGCAAACATATATGAAAATATGGGAGCTTCAAAATGTCAAAAAAAGCGACGAAAACCGATAGCAACATAAAGGTTTTTCTTAGGGTCTTAAGGTATGTGAGACCTTACTGGAAGCAGTTGATTCTATCAATTTTCTTTACAATTTTATTTTCAGTTTTCAGTGGTGTTTCAATTTACCTTGCAATTCCACTTCTTGAGACACTTTTTTCACAGGATTACTTGTCAGCTTTAAGCAAGTTTGGGGGTTCAAGTGGTTTTCTTGGTGATTTTAAGCGAGCATTTTTTGGTTTTCTATTTCGTTATGTCTTCTCGGGGACTCATTCGGAAGCTTTGGTTAAAATTTGTTTAGTTATAATCGTTGCCTTCTTTTTAAAAAATATATCTGCTTATCTTCAGGCATATTTTATGGCTTATGTTGAGCAAGGGCTTATCAAGGACATAAGAAATGATGTTTATAAACATCTTCACTCTCTTTCTCTTGAATATTTTTCATCTGAAAAGACGGGTAATTTGATTTCGCGGATCACAAATGATGTCACAGTGATTAACACTGGGATATCGGCGACATTTTTGAACCTTGTGCGGGAGCCACTTTTAATAGTTGTCTTTCTTGCGATTGCGGTTTCGTTGAATTGGCAATTGACTTTAATTTCGCTTTTGGTTTTTCCATTTGCCCTTTACTTCATAAGCAATCTCGGGATTCGGATACATAAGGAAAGCGGAATTTCGCAAGAAAGGATGGCGGATATAACTTCTGTTCTTCAGGAGACGATAACTGGGGTGAAAGTTGTAAAAGCATTTGGAATGGAAGAATTTGAAAACAAGAAGTTTCAACGGGAAACTTGGAGATATTTTAAGTCGCTTCTTAAAATTACGAGGATAAAGAATCTTGCTGGCCCAATTACGGAGTTTTTGAGCATAATTGCTGGCGTTGCGATAATATGGTATGGTGGGATGCAAGTTCTTGACCTTGGAACAATAAGAGCAAGTGAATTTTTAACATTTCTAATCGCGATATTTCAAATTATGCCACCAGTGAAAGAGTTGACAGGAGTTAATAATAGAATTCAAGAGTCAACCGCTGCAGCAAAGCGTGTTTTTGAAATTCTTGACATTGAACCACAAGTGAAAGAAGCTGAAAACGCAATTGAGCTCAAAGAATTTAAGAATGAAATTGTTTTTGAGGATGTTTGGTTTGCGTATAACTCTGGGGTGAATGGTAATTTTGTTTTAAAGGGGATAAATTTAGTTGTTAAAAAAGGCGAGATTCTTGCAATTGTTGGACCAAGCGGTGCAGGGAAGTCGACGCTTGTTGATTTAATCCCAAGATTTTATGACCCGACGAAGGGAAGAATTTTAATTGATGGAATTGATTTGAGAATGTTAAAGATAAAATCGCTTCGTGATAAAATTGGAATAGTCACGCAGGAGACAATTTTGTTCAATGATACTGTTAGAAATAACATTGCTTATGGTCTTGAAGATTGCCCGATGGAAAAAATAGTTGAAGCAGCCATTGCAGCAAATGCGCACGATTTTATAATGCAACTTCCAAATGGATATGACACGATAATTGGTGAACGAGGAACAAAACTTTCGGGTGGGCAAAGGCAGAGGATTTCAATTGCAAGAGCTTTGCTTAAAAATCCACCAATCCTTATACTTGATGAAGCAACAAGCAATCTTGATGCCGAATCTGAAATACTTGTCCAGGAGGCGATTGAAAGATTAATGAAAAATAGAACTGTCTTCGTTATCGCACATCGTCTCTCAACCATTAGAAATGCAGATAGGATAATAGTGATTGACAATGGAAGGATTATTCAAGAGGGTAAACATGAGGAGTTAATCAGGCGTGATGGGCTTTATAGAAAACTTTATGAGGCGCAATTTAATCTTTAAAAACTAAATTTTGGAACAATTGAGGATTTTCAAATCAGGTTATATCAATTACGACTTGTTGATTTATATTTTTCTTGTCATTCAAGTTGCGAGTGTGTTCTTCTCAATATCCATTTCATCAATTTCATTCGCGCTTGCTGGTTTGTTTTTTGTTTTGAAAATTTTGTCAAACCCTGCTGATTTAAAAAACTTAAAAATGAATCTTGATTTATTTTTCCTTGCCTTTGTCATTGTTGAAATTTTAAGTGGTCTTTTTTCGGATTATAAAGGTGAAGCATTTTTTCACGCAAGGCGAGTTCTTTTAATTGGAGTTTTCTATATGACGGTTTTTGTGCTTAGAGATGTGAAAAAGGTTCAAAATACATTGATTTTACTCGGCATCGTTTCAGCAATTGTTTCAATAATAGAGCTTGTGATTTATTATTTGAGGGTTGATATTGTATGGCTTGGTGTTTTCCAGATTTCAATGACCGCTGGTGAGTTGAAGATGATTATTTTGCTTTTGCTTTTCCCACTTTATCTTGACAGGGAGATAAGTTTTAAAAGGCGCGCTATTATACTTTTGATAATGGCTCCGACTTATTTGACATTTCTTTTGACATTTGTTAGAAGCGCATGGCTTGGTTTTTCCATTGGTTTGCTTGCAATTGTGCTTTTAAGGTACAGATACTTTTTCCCTGGCTGGGTTTTTCTGGTTGCGGTGTTTTACTTTTTCTTTCCTTTAAAATATAGGTATTCTCATCTTTCCGAAGTGACCAAATCTGAAACAACAGTTGCAAGATATATGATGTGGAAGACAGGTGTTAGGATGTTTCTGCATAGACCATTGTTTGGATACGGTGATATTGACCTTTATAAAATTTATATCAAATTTAGACCTAACCCAGCACCTGATGAAAGGCATGGACATCTTCACAATAATTTTGTAATGTGGCTTGTGCTATTTGGTATTGTTGGTTTTTTAATTTTGAGCGGACTTTTCATAAGAATGTTGATTGATTTTCTTATCGTATTCAAAAATTTGGCGAGAATTCCAATTTTAAGAGATATCGTTCTTGCTGGAATTGGGGTTTTCTTTGCTTTTCATGTAAGTGGATTGTTTGAGTGGAGCTTCGGCGATGCTGAAATTATGACGATTTTCTGGTTCGCTGTGGGACTTGTTTATTCAGTAAGTAAAATTTCAAATGAGTATGAGCTCACGGCTTAATGTTCTATTTGTTATGTCTTCAGTAAGTTGGGGCGGGCTTGAGATGAATATTTTAAGAATTGCTAATAAAATTAGCGGTAAAGGACATAAGGTCGCAATTATGTGTAATCCAGCCGGGAGATTATTTAAAGAAGCAAGCGCAAATTTTCAAGTAATTGAATTTGGAAACAATTTTGTGAGAAATTTTTTAACCGTCTATAATTTTTTGAAAAGAAATGATGTCGATGTGATTCATATTTACAGGTCGGCTGATTTGAAAAAAGTTGTTCCCGCTGTTTCTTTGATTTGGAAAAAACCAGTTTTGATATTTGACCCGCAGGTTGGGATTGGTGTTAAGAAGAAGGATTTGTTCCATAGATTCATCTATGGAAAGCTTGATTTAGTTATTGCTAATTCAAACGATGTTGCTTTAGGTTTTTTAAAAAATTTGCCAGTTCGTGAGGATAGAGTTAAAGTCATACATCCTGGTGTTGATGTTGAAAAATTTGGGTTTAATGAAGATGCCAGAAGAAAAATAAGATATGAATTTGGAATCGCAGATGATATTGTAATTGGTGTTGTAAGTCGTTTTAGCCCTGGGAAAGGACATGAGGATTTGTTTAAAGCTTTTAAAATTTTGATGAGCTGGTTTAAAAATATCAAACTGCTTGTTGTCGGTGAGCCAACTGTTGGTGAATATGAGTATTTCAAAAGTTTGGTTAATTTAAATAAAGAGCTCGGTATAGATGTCAACACTATTTGGGCAGGGTTTAGAAAAGATATTCCAGATGTTTTATCAGCGATTGATATATTTGTTGCTCCATCACATGCCGAAGCTTTTGGGCTTTCGCTTGTTGAAGCGATGTCTGTTGGATTGCCGGTTGTTGCGACTAAAAGTGCAGGTTTTATTGATATAATTGAAGATGAAGTGAATGGTTTGTTTTTTGAGAGAGGAAATTATGCTGAACTTGCGGAGAAGATAAGGAAATTGATAATTGATAAATCATTTGCTCGATTGCTTGGAATAAATGCGAGGAAAACCATATGCGAGAAATTTAGCTTTTATAGATATGTTGATGAAATTGAAAATCTCTATTTTGGGCTTTTGAAGAAAAAACAAAGGGAGGTTTAGGTATGTTTAATATATCAAAGCCTGAGGATATAAAAGCAGGGAAGGTGACTGATGTTTACTTTGAAAGGGCGATAAATGTTTTGAAAGCGAAAGGGATAAATAAGTATGTGAAGGCGGAGTTTGTTGTGAAGAAATTTCCGTCAAATTATCAATGGGGTGTTTTTGCTGGACTTGATGAAGTTTTGACGCTTCTTGAAGGTTTACCGATTACTCTCAAAGCAATGCCTGAAGGGACAGTTTTTAGAGCGAATGAACCTGTTATGACGATTGGGGGTATGTATCTTGATTTTGCTGTGTATGAGACTGCGATACTTGGGTTAATTTGTCAAGCTTCGGGCATAGCAACTAAATCTGCAAGATGTAAACTTGCGGCTGGAAATAAACTTGTCGTTCACTTTGGGGCAAGGAGGATGCATCCGGCGATAACTCCGATGATTGACCGTAGCTCATACATTAGTGGTTGCGATGGAGTTGCAACACCTATTGGAGCGAAACTTCTTGGGATACAAGCAAGCGGAACGATGCCCCATGCGATGATACTTTTGTTTGGTGACACTGTTGAAGCGGTGAAGGCGTTTGATGAGGTGATAGAGCCCGGGGTTCCAAGAATTGCTTTAATTGATACATTTGCGGATGAGAAGTTTGAGGCGATTCGCGTTGCTGAAGCACTTGGGGATAAACTTTATGCCGTTAGACTTGATACACCAAGTTCAAGGCGTGGTAATTTTCTTGCTATACTTCGCGAGGTGAGGTGGGAGCTTGATATAAGGGGTTTCAAAAATGTTAAAATTCTCGTAAGCGGTGGCATTGATGAGAACACTATAGAAGAATTAAATGAAGTTGTTGATGCTTATGGCGTTGGGACATCTATAAGTAGTGCCCCTGTCCTTGATTTCGCTATGGATATAGTTGAGATTGAAGGAAAACCAATTGCAAAGCGTGGCAAGCTTTCCGGTGAAAAACAAGTGTATGTGAACGATGAAACTGGAGAAAGAATTGTATTACCTGCGAACGAGAAATTTGAGAAAAAAGGATTTAGACCACTTCTTGAAGTTATAATTGAAAATGGGAAAATTGTCAAGCAAGTGCCGGAACCTTCGGAGATAAGGAATTATGTTCTGAAACAATTAAAAAAATTAACACTTTAAAGCGGTGAAAAATTTTCTCCTAATTTTGCTTATCCCCGTAGCGTTATTTTCTCAGAATTTAAAGAATGAAAAAATTGTCCAAGCTGAATTTTTTGTAGCAAATGGTGAAATTGGGAAAGCGATAAAAATTTATAGCGAGCTCTTCAACAGTGAGCCGAGCGATATTAAAATCGCAAAACGACTTGCTGAACTTTACCTTTGGAGTGAGAATGTCCCCGGTGCAATTTCGGTTTATGAAACGCTTTTGAAAAGTGGCATCTTGGATTATGATATTTTAACTAAGCTTGGGCAATGGTATCTTTGGGATGGGAGGGTTTCCGATGCTGTTTCAATTTATGAAAAACTCGTTCATATGTATCCTGATAGTGTCAATTTTTACAGAACTCTTGCAAAACTTTATGTATGGACTGAACAACCGCGTAAAGCTATCCCGATTTATGAAAGAATAATAGAGCTTGATCCACTTGACTACGAGAGCTTGATTCAACTTGCTCAACAATATGTTTGGAATGAACAACAAGTTAAAGCTATACCGTTGTATAAAAAAATTGTCGCTTTGTTTCCAGATAGTGCTAATTTTCACTGGATGTTGTGTCAACTTCTTGTTTGGAATAACAGGACAAACGATGCAAAGAGAGAAGTTGAGAAGTTTTTGAAGAAATTCCCCGAACACAAGGGGACGCTTGAGCTTGCAATGCAATTGCATTATTACTCGGGCGAATGGGATGTGGCGATTAAAGAAGCAAGGAAACTTTTGGAGTTAGAACCCGAAAATCAATTTGCCAATAAAATACTTAATGAGATAAAGGCAAGTTATTCTGACTATATCTATGGTGAAGTTCAATGGTTCCGCGATACAAATAAGTTGACGAAAATTGTTTTGCCTTTTGAATCAAGGTATTTCTTCAATAGGTTTTGGGAGATGAATTTTAACATTGAGGGGGTTGAGCTTGTAGATGACAGAATTTCGCAAAGGGATTATGGCTATGGTGGTTTTATATCATTGAAGTATAATTTTACGAGGGGAGATTATTTTAGATTTGGTGTTGGAGCATTTAAATATAAAGCTGGGGTTTTCCCAGTGTGGGGGTTTTCTCTCGCTTTGAATTTATATGATAGAATTTATCCGCAGTTCACATATGGGAGAAGTGAAAATAGGGAAGGAGTTAAGGCAATTGATGATAAAATCATAATTGATAGATTTACATTTACGATTTACAATCAAATTTTTTCAGCGCTTGGATTGAGTTTTCTTGTTAATTATGGAATTTATTCAGATGGAAACATCAAGAGGACTTACGGTGGTTATTTAAACTTTTTAATCTCAAAACAAAATCCGCGCGTTTTATTTGCGGGATTTTATGCTTTTGAGGATTTTGATAGTATTTATGTCAACTCAATACCTTACTGGACCCCAAATGAGCTTTCAACTTATTGGGTTGAGATTAACATTGAGCAAAGTGTTTTTCGGTGGTTTGATGTTGGAATTGCAGGCGCGATTGCGAAAAATCCTGGGTATCCAACCTCCGTTAACTATAGATTTTGGGGAAGATTTAAAACCCAAGCTTTTGAGCTGTATGGTTTATATGAAAGGTACGGTTCAACGGTTTATAATTATAGGCTTTTCAGAGTCTACTTGAGATTTAAGTTTTAGATTCTTTGCTTGTCTCTTTGGAATTTTTCTTTCTGTTTATTTTTCTTAAAAACAGCAGACTTATAAGTATCAAAGTTCCAAATGGGAAAAGGAGGATAAGTAGATATTTCCAATTTATTTTCCCGTTTTTTGGAATTTCTTCTTCGGCGATGAAATCCTCAAGATATTCGGATAAGTATTTAGGTTCTTTCATATTTATTTTGGCTTAATTTTCGGGACGACTACTTTATAAATTTAGCAAAAATTTTCAGCATTTTTAAAATGTTCAAATTTAGTTTTGAGTTTTGGAGGGAAGTTTTTAAATTTATCACAAGTTAACAACAAAAAGAGATGCATAAATGGCAGTAAAAATCAATCCCTCAGAAGTTCACACCACGCTTTCAAAGCACATACTCGTTGATGGATTTGATATGGTTCTTGACCTTAAAAACAGTCAAGGTAGACGTCTTGTTGATGCTAAAACTGGTAAGACATATCTTGACCTTTTCTCATTTTTTGCTTCTTCGGCTCTTGGGATGAATCATCCGAAATTACTTGAAAATGACTTTCTTGAGAAGTTGAAGCTTGTTGCGATTAACAAAGTGACGCTTTCTGATATTTACCCTGCCGAATACGCTGAGTTTGTTGAGACATTCTTTAGGCTTGCTGTTCCGGATTATTTCAAGTATGCTTTTTTCATTGAGGGTGGCGCACCAGCAGTTGAAAATGCGCTTAAGGTTGCATTTGATTGGAAGATGCAGAAAAATCTTAAGCGTGGACTTTATAAATCGGTTGAAGATGAATCAAAAATGGTCGTAATACATTTTCGTCAAGCTTTTCATGGAAGGCTTGGGTATACGCTTTCGCTTACAAATACAGACCCGATAAAACACAAATACTTTCCAAAGTTTAAATGGCCGAGGATACATAACCCTGCAATTAAATTCCCGTTAAATGAGGAGAATTTGAAAAAGGTTCAGGAGGAGGAAAAACTTGCTTTAAATCAGATCAAAGAGGCGATAAAGGAATATGGGCACAACATTGCAGCTCTTATAATTGAGCCAATCCAGGCGGAAGGCGGGGATAATCATTTCAGGAAAGAGTTTCTCGTCGCTTTGCGCGAGATTTGCGATGAAAATGAAATTATGTATATAATGGACGAGGTTCAAACTGGGATTGGTCTTACGGGGAAGATGTGGGCTCATGAACATTTTGTCAAGCCAGATATAATTGCGTTCGGGAAGAAGACGCAGGTTTGTGGGATACTTGTCAGTGAAAGAGTTGATGAAGTTAAAGATAATGTCTTTCATGTTTCAAGTAGAATAAATTCAACATTCGGTGGAAATTTAACCGATATGGTTAGATTTGAGCGAATACTTGAAATCATACATGAGGAAAATTTGCTTGAAAATGCTCGGGTTGTGGGCGAACACTTGCTTAACAGGTTAGTGGAATTGCAGAATGAGTTTCCTGAAATTGTTTCAAATGCACGCGGGCGAGGGTTGATGTGTGCATTTGACCTTCCAGACGCTGAGTTCAGAAAGAAATTTTTAAGAAAGGTTTATGAAAATGGTGCTGTGATGATAGGTTGCGGAGAGAGGTCAATAAGATTTAGACCACCGCTTACGATAACGAAAGAAGAAATTGATGAAGGCATAGAGATAATAAGAAAATCACTTAATGAGTTAAGGGATTAAATCCCCCGAGGGGGTTGACATTTGAGTTTTAATTTTTTATATTTGTGCAGGTGAAAAATTTTTTTCGTTTCTTGCTTTTGGGATTTTGAAGCACCTCGCTTATGTGCTCTTAACAAAATTTAAAAACAATAGTAGGGAGGTTTTTTATGGAGAAATTAAAAAAAGTTACAAGTGGTGTTCCTGGGAACACCGAAGTTGGGGAAGTTTCCCAAATTGATAGCTTAGTGAAGAAAGGTTTAAAGTTTGATAGATTTTTTACGAAGCCTGGTGTTCATCCGTTTGATGAGATTGTCTGGGAGAGAAGAAACGCGATGATAACAAATGAAAAAGGTGAAATTGTCTTTGAGCAAAAAGATGTTGAAGTTCCGGCTTCTTGGTCAATGCTTGCTACAAATATAGTTGTGTCAAAGTATTTCCACGGTCAAGTTGGAACGCCTGAGAGAGAATATAGTGTAAAGCAGTTAATTGAAAGGGTTGCGAGGACGATAACGAATTGGGGGATAAAAGACGGTTATTTTGCGAGCGATGAGGATGTTGATGTTTTTTATAATGAGCTTGTTTATCTTCTTGTGAATCAATATGCTTCTTTTAATTCGCCTGTTTGGTTTAATGTTGGAGTTGAAGAGAAGCCGCAAGCTTCAGCATGCTTTATAAATTCTGTTCAGGACACGATGGAATCAATCCTTGAACTTGTTAAGACCGAAGGTATGCTTTTTAAATATGGCTCTGGGACGGGGACGAATTTTTCAACGCTTCGCTCATCAAAAGAAAAATTGTCCGGTGGAGGGATTGCGAGTGGTCCGGTGTCATTTATGCGAGGGTTTGACGCCTTCGCGGGAGTTATAAAAAGTGGTGGAAAGACGCGAAGAGCAGCGAAAATGGTAATTTTAAATGTTGACCATCCAGATATAGTTGATTTTATTAAGTCAAAGGTTGAAGAGGAAAAAAAGGCACACATTTTGGTAAAAGCTGGATATGACCCAGGTTTTAATGTCCCCGGCGGAGCTTATGATTCAGTTCAATTTCAAAATGCAAATCATTCAGTCAGGGTAACTGATGAATTTATGCGGGCTGTACTTGAAGATAAAGAATGGCATACAAGGTATGTTACAACTGGTGAAATTTGCGATACATATAGGGCAAAAGATATTATGCGCATGATTGCGGAAGCGGCTTGGCTTTGCGGGGACCCCGGAATGCAGTTTGACACGACAATAAATAGTTGGCATACTTGCCCGAATTCGGGAAGGATAAACGCCAGTAATCCATGTTCAGAGTTTATGTTCCTTGATGATACCGCTTGTAATCTCGCTTCTTTAAACTTGATGAAATTTAGAAAAGAAGATGGAACATTTGACGTTGAATCATTCCGTCGTGCTGTTGATGTAATTATAACTGCTCAAGAGATAATAGTTGACAATGCAAGTTATCCGACAAAGGCTATAGAGAAAAACAGCCACGATTATAGACCGCTTGGACTTGGATATGCAAACCTTGGTGCATTGCTTATGTCGCTTGGTTTACCTTATGACAGCGATGAAGCAAGGGCTTATGCTGGAGTTATAACAGCGATTATGACAGGTGAGGCATATAGACAATCTGCGTTAATAGCCAAAGAGATGGGACCTTTCAGAGGATTTGAGCTTAACAGGGAGCCGATGCTCGGGGTAGTAAGAAAACATATGTCTTATGTTGATAAAATTGACAAAAATCTAATACCTGCTGAATTGTTTGATGTAGCAAAGAAGGTTTGGAACGAAGCTTATGAATTGGGTCAAAGATATGGTTATAGGAACTCGCAAGTGACTGTGCTTGCACCAACTGGAACAATTGGCTTTATGATGGATTGTGATACAACTGGCATTGAGCCCGATATCGCTCTTGTTAAGTATAAAAAACTTGTTGGCGGTGGATTTTTGAAGATTGTAAATAACACCGTTCCACTTGCTTTAAAGAAACTTGGATACACGGAGAAACAGATAAAGGAGATCGTTGATTACATTGATAAAAATGACACAATTGAAGGATCTCCACATTTGAAAGATGAACATCTTCCTGTTTTTGATTGTGCTTTTAAGCCGGCGAAAGGTAAAAGATTTATCCATCATATGGGTCATGTTAAGATGATGGCTGCAATTCAGCCATTTATTTCTGGTGCAATTTCAAAAACCGTAAATATGCCAAATGATGTGACCGTTGAAGATGTCATGCAGTTATATATTGACGCATGGAAGATGGGGCTTAAAGCAATTGCAATTTATCGCGATGGAAGTAAAGGAAGCCAGCCGCTTTCAGCAAGTATTGATGATAAAAAGACGGAAAAAGATTCTACAAAAGTTGAATATAAACCTGTGCGTCGTCGCCTTCCCGATGAGAGAAAGTCAATAACTCATAAATTCAGCGTTGCTGGTCACGAGGGATACATAACTGTCGGAATGTATCCGGATGGGACACCTGGTGAGATTTTTATAACGATGAGCAAGGAAGGTTCAACTTTAAGTGGTTTGATGGATGCGTTTGCTACTGCTATATCACTTGCGCTTCAATATGGTGTGCCATTGAAGGTTTTGGTTGATAAGTTTAGCCATATGAGATTTGAGCCAAGTGGATTTACAAATAATCCAGAGATACCGATTGCAAAATCAATAATTGATTACATTTTCAGATGGCTTGGGAAAAAGTTTTTAACTCCTGATGAACAACCGAGCAATGTTGATTATACAGATGTTTTAAATGGGCTTTATTCATCTGAGGGTGAAAAGGTAGTTAAAAGTGAAGCGCTTGAAAAATACGAAAAACAGATTTTTGAATCGCAGTCTGATTCTCCGCCGTGTCCAAGTTGTGGAACGATAATGCAGAGGTCGGGTTCTTGCTATGTGTGTCCGAATTGCGGGAGCACAAGTGGTTGCTCATAAATTTCGCTTTTCACGAATAAAAAGAACCTGAAAAATGCGAAAGATGATAATCGCTGGCAATTGGAAGATGAACAAGGACATTAAAGAAACTTTTGAGTTCCTTCTTCCATTGAAAAATAATTTGATTGGTCAAAATCTTCAGGTTGAAGTTGTTGTCTGCCCGCCGTTTACTTCACTTTTTGTTGCATCTAAAATGTTAAAGGGGACAAGAATTAAACTTGGCGCGCAAAATATGTTTTATGAGGTTGAGGGAGCTTATACGGGTGAGGTTTCAGCTAAGATGTTAAAATCTGTAAACTGCGAGTATGTCATTATCGGGCATTCCGAAAGAAGAAGGTATTTTTATGAAACTGATGAAATTGTAAATAAAAAGGTTAAAAAAGCGCTTGAATTTGGAATTAAACCAATAATTTGCGTTGGAGAGACGCTTGATGAGAGAGAAAGTGGAAAAACTTTTAAAGTTATTGAAGCTCAGGTCAGAGGTGTTCTCAACGGTTTGATTTATGAACAGATTAAAGAGGTCGTGATAGCATATGAGCCTGTGTGGGCTATTGGGACTGGAAGAAATGCGACGCCTGAGCAAGCTCAGGAGGCACAAAAATTTATAAGAGAAATTGTTTCAATCTTGTTTAACAGTGAAGTTGCGCAGAATTTAACAATTCAATATGGTGGTAGTGTTACGCCTGAAAATGCTTATTCTCTTCTTTCACAACCCGATGTTGATGGAGCTCTTGTCGGTGGCGCAAGTTTAAAAGTTGATTCTTTTTTGAAGATTATAAAAGCGGGGCAGACAGCTTTGATTGAGAAAATTAATTGATTTAACTTTTTAACTTTGGCTGAATTATGAGGACAGGACAAGTGGATTTTTTAATCACTTTTTCAGCTGTGCTACCGAAAAGGAACTGCTCAACACCAGTATGACCATGTGTGCCAATGACTATTAAATCAATGTTTTCATTTTTTGAAAATTCAATTATCTCTACATAAGGTTTACCAATTCTTACAGCGCCTTTGACATTGAATTTGCCTTTGAGCTTTTCAATAATCTCCTTTAATTTCTCGTCCGATTTCTGAACCAATTCGCTTTCAATTGCTGGGATATTGATTTGTCCCATGGTTAAATCAGCTGTGAAGACGACAGGCTCAATAACATTTAACAGAATAAGTTCGGCATTAAATTTTTCAGCCAAAATTTTAGCATATTCTAAAGCGTTAAAAGAATGCTCCGAAAAATCAATCGGAACTAAAATTTTCTTTATTTCAATCATTTTTTATAGCTGATTTTAGTGATTCAAGCTCTGCTTTTAATCTTGTAACTTCTTGATTTGTCATTCTTAATCTTTTTGCGATTATTTCGGCAAGTTTGAGCACAATTTTAATTCCAAGTTTTGGATGTTTTTCAATTATCTCAAAAAGGTCGGGTCTAAAGAAGCCAATTATATAGCAATCGGTTTTGCATATTGCTGAAGCTGAGCGTGGTGATTCGTCTATCAATGCTATTTCACCAAAGAAATCACCATTTTTTAAAATCGCAAGGTCTTGCCGATTTCCTTCCGGGTCTGTATATTGAATTAAAACTTCGCCTTCTTGAATTATATACATTCCAAGTCCTGGATCACCTTGATAAAAAATGAATTCCCCCTTTTTGTATTCTCTTTTGTGAACTATTGATGCAAGCAGTGATATTTCTTTCGGTTCAAGATGTGAAAACGCAGGAACATCCTTTAAGATATCTTCAACTGCCTCATCCCTTGTTTTTCTTTTCTTGAAAATGTTTGCCCAAAATGTGTCGTTCATTATTTTATTGTCATTTGTTTAATTTTTTTGCTGTTTTAAAATAAAAAATAAGTCTTAAAAAAACAACATCGGAATGCTTTTGTTTAAATTTTGCTCCACTTATCCAACTCAAGAGCAATTTTGCCACAATTTGAGTTTAATAATCGCTTTATGTTGCATTAAAAATCAATAATTTTCAAGAAAATTTTTGGCACGATGATTGATGCTAGTTTTTAGAAAACAAAAGATCTTGTAAAAGTGAAGAAAGCGCTTGTCATTGACGCTGATGAATCAATGAGAAATTTGCTCTACAAGTTTTTACTCCGTGAAGGTTTTGAAGTCGCCGTCGCAAGTTCAAATAAGGAAGCTAATGAGAAAATTTTAAGCGATAAATATGATGTCATAATAATTGATGAAAACATATATAAGCAAAGTCAGTTTGACATGAAGTTCGTAATAAATCAAGCTATGCCAACAGCGAAAGTTGTATATATATCTTCATTTCATCAATCGGATGATAGCTCTGAGCCTGAGGATAAGCGCATGGTTAGGTGTGGTGAAAAAATTTTCAGAATATCGGAGTTAAAGAGGTTGATAGGTGAAATTAAAGAGTTATCCCCTTAATGCGCACCTTTTACTTTACCTTTAATCCAACACAACAAATTTATCAAGCACTTATGAAAGGTAAATTTATAATATCTGCATTTCTGTTTGGAATGGTTTTGTCTGTGAATTCGCTTGCGCAATCAAATTCTGATTGTTTGGCGTGTCATGATGATAAAATGCTAACAATGGAGCGGAATGGTAAGGTTATTTCTTTGTATGTTGATTTAAAAAAGTTTGAAAAATCGGTTCATGGCTCTTTAAGCTGTGTTGATTGTCATACAGGGTTTAATCCAGATGAGATACCGCACAAAGAAATGATTGAGCCTGTTGATTGTGCTGTTTGCCATGATACGGGGGTTAAAGATTTCAAAACAAGTAAGCACTTTAAAAAATTTGATTGCTCATCTTGCCATGGGGATGCGCATTTCGTTGTTAAGATTTCTCGTTCTAATTTTGTTGGAAGGTGTTCCTCGTGTCATAAAAGTGAATTTGATGATTTTAAGACGAGCGTTCATTTCAAGTTTAAAAACGGTGCTGATTGTATTTCGTGTCATGGTTATCATTTAATAAAATTTGCCTCTTCGGATATATGCTTGAAATGCCATAGCGATAAAAAAATTGTCCACGAAAAGCAAGAGTTTGTTTTGAAATATAAAGAGAGTATACATGGGAAATATATTAACTGCTCCGACTGTCACACGGGGCATAAGATTTTGAGGGCAAGTGATCCAAGTTCAACTGTTGCGAGGGATAATGTTGCAAAAGTATGTGCAAACTGTCATAAAGATGTTGCAGAAAATTATTTTAACTCGGAACATGGTAAAGTTCTTTTAGATGGTTTTAAAGATGCACCTACTTGCACGGATTGTCACGGTGAGCACGATATAATGAGGGTCACAAGCAGTAAATCTAAAATAAGCAGAGCAAATGAGGTTAAGGTTTGCTTGAATTGTCATCTTGATAATCCTAATGTGAAAATCAGAATGACGCATACTTCATCTTTTATAGCATCTTATGAAGAGAGCGTTCATGGCAGGTTGTATCATTCTGGGAATCAAAATGCAGCTGTGTGCAGTGATTGTCATGGCGCGCATGAGATGATGCGGGTAAGCGACCCGAATTCAAAGATTTATAAATTTAACGTTGTTTCAACATGTGGTAAATGTCATGTTAAAATTTCAGAAGAGTTTAAGCAGAGTGTTCATGGTGTTGCTCTTTCAAGGGGAAATGCTGATTCACCGACTTGCACAAATTGTCATGGTGAGCATTTAATTCTTGAACCAACAGACCCACGTTCACCCGTTGCACCACGAAATGTAGCTCTTAAGCTTTGCGCTGAATGTCATGCTTCGGTGAAACTTGCTGAAAAATATGGTATCCCATCTGAGAAGTTTAAAACTTTTACGGATAGTTATCATGGTTTAAATGTTAGACTTGGGAATGTTGAGGCTGCAAATTGCGCAAGCTGTCACGGGGTTCACGATATACTTCCATCGTCTGACCCGAGGTCAAGTATAAATAAAGCGAATTTGGTCAAAACATGTGGTCAATGTCATCCGGGTGCAAATGAAAACTTCGTCAAAGGGAAAGTCCATGTGACAGTTGCGAGCACTGATGAGAAAATAATTTACTGGGTTTCAACTATTTACATAGTTTTGATAGTTTCAATAGTTGGTTCAATGTTTGTTCACAATTTGCTTGATTGGGTTAGGAAAACGATAGATAGATACAATAAAAAGCATAAGAAAACGCATCATCTTTCGGATGAACTTCCGAGGAAGACCAACTTTTATTTGAGGATGACGCTTGAGGAAAGGATTCAGCATTTTGCTCTTCTTGTGAGTTTCTTTACACTTGTCATCACAGGTTTTATGCTTGCTTTTCCAGATGCGTGGTGGGTTGTAGCTATAAGGAATATAGGGGGTGAGGCAATTTTCAAATACAGAGGTTTAATCCATAGGATTGCAGCTGTGGTTCTTGTGCTTGATTCAATTTATCACCTTTATTACATCATCTTCACGGAGAGAGGACGACAGTTCATAAAGGACATAATGTTCAGGATTCAAGACCTTAGAGATATGGTTCAAGTTTTGAAATATAATTTGGGCATTTCAAAGACGAAGCCGAAATTTGGAAGATTTAACTATATTGAAAAGAGTGAATACTGGGCGTTGATATGGGGGACGGTGGTTATGACGGTCACAGGCGTTGTTTTATGGTTTGAGAACCATTTCATGGGATGGTTTTCAAAAACATTTGTTGATGTTTGTAATACAATTCATTATTTTGAAGCGTGGCTTGCTTTTCTTGCAATCATAGTTTGGCATATTTATTATGTTATCTTTAATCCCGATGTTTATCCGATGAACTTCGCGTGGCTCACTGGATACTTGACCGAGGAGGAGATGGAAAAAGAGCATCCTCTTGAGCTTGAGAGGATAAAACTTCAGGAAATTAAAAAGGGAGAGTTAGCATGAGCTGTGAAGGCGAAGTTAAAAACATAATTATTGAAATTTTAAAGGTTGCTATTGAGAGAGAAAAAGATTCATACGATCATTACTATTCTGCAGCGATGAAAGCGTGTGAACCAGGCGTTCAAAAGTTTTTGCTTGAACTTGCTGAGATGGAAAAGGAGCACAGAAGGTCGCTTGAGGAAAAATTGAAGGAGATTGAGGCAGAAGTTTCGGTTATGGACGGGATAAGGTCAAGTTTTGAGTATTTTGAATAAAAAAGGAGAGTAAATTACAATGGAGCGGAAAGTTCTCCGTTTCTCTGTGTCGTGGAGAGTACAACATTTTCTTCTTATGGTGAGTGTCACGCTTTTGATAATAACCGGGTTTGCGTTGAGATATCATGATACATGGTTTGGTAGATTTTTAATTTTTCTTGAGGGCGGATTTGAATCGCGCGGGATTTTGCACAGGATTTCGGCTGTATTGCTTTTTGTTACGGCAATTTATCACTTGTTTTATATTTTGTTCACATCTGAAGGACAAAGGGAGTTCAAAGAATTATTGCCGAGGAAGAAGGATTTTAAAGATTTGATTGAAAGTGTAAGGTATGATATCGGCAGGAATGATAAGCCACCGATGTATAGGAGATACTCTTATAGGGAGAAGATTCAGTATTGGGCTTTCTTTTTGTTTGTTTTGATAATGATTTTAAGCGGGATTGTTTTGTGGTTTCATAATTATTTCTTTGGAATTTTACCAAAGTGGTTTTTTGATTTATCGCAAGCTTTGCATAGCGCTACTGCAACGCTTGTGATAACTTTTCTTGTTTTGTGGCATCTTTATCTTGTGCATTTATCCCCGGGAAACTTTCCTATGAATGCTTCGTTTTGGCATGGCTATGTAGATGAGGAATGGCTGAAAGAAAATCATTACCTTGAATATCTTGAGATAAAAAATAGGGAAGAGAAATGATGAGAGTTCGCTGGTTATATTTTTTAATGCTTATTCTTTCGGTTGAGATAGCGATTTCGCAGTTGAAGAATGAACGCTGTTTTGTTTGTCACGGCGTAAAAAATTTTGGGGTTATTGAGCAGGGTAAATTTAGGTCGCTTTATGTTTCAAAGGAAGACTTTGAAGCGTCAGTTCATAGCAAATTTGCTTGTGTTTCATGCCATGTTGATGTCCGCGTGATACCACATTTAAAGAAACCGCAAAAAATTCATTGCTTGCAATGTCATTTTGAGGGGAACACAATCAATGCACCTGTTACAGCAAAACCAGAAAAATATAAAGAAAGTGTTCACGCAAGAGCGCTTGCAAAAGGCAAAAACGCACCCGATTGTAAAGATTGTCACACGGTTCACTACATTAGAAAACCCGATGACCCACTCTCAAGCGTTTATAAGAAAAAAATTCCAGAACTATGTGGTAGATGCCATAAAGATGTAAAGGAGAGATATTACAACTCAATTCACTGGGCTGGAATTCAAAATGGTGAATTAAGTTCGGCTGTTTGTTCCGATTGTCATCGTGAGCATGATATACTACCTCCAGAAGACCCAAGGTCAAGTTTAAATCCAAAGAATGTAGTTAGCACATGTGAAAAGTGTCATTCGGATGTTAAATTAATGAAAAGAGTTGGCGTTCCAGTTAAAAATCCAGAAGCGTATAAGGAAAGTTTTCATGGTATAGCGTTAAAATTTGGCGTCGTCAGAGCAGCAAATTGTGCTTCGTGCCATGAATATCACAATGTTCTGCCGTCGCGTGACCCGAGGTCACCAATTCATCCAGATAATCTTGCGAAGACATGCGGAAAATGTCATCCGAGAGCAAATGAAAATGTCGCAAGAGGAAAGTTTCATGTTTTGCCAGGTGAAAAAGAATCAGGAATTGTTTATTATGTTTATACATTTTTTAAATGGTTTACGCTAATTGTTCTTGCTGGTTTATTTGCCCATATAGCGCTTGATTTAATTGGACATTTAAGAAGAAAAAGAAAGTAAATGATGGACCCAAAAAAGGAAGCTGAAAAGTTAATAAGTGAAGTTGAATCGGAAAAAGGCATAAGCCTTGATAATGAATTTAGGGCAAGGTTAAAAGATGAAATTGCAAAGAAGATAGAAGTTGAACTTGAGCGTAGGAAAAAAGAAAAGGAAGCAGAAGCTAAGGAGGAAGAGGAATATTTTGTCAGGTTTAGTTTGAACATACGGCTTCAGCATTTAACGCTTGCTCTTGGAGTTATACTTTTGATAATAACTGGATTGCCGATAAAATTTCACGAGTCGTGGTGGGCGGAGTGGTTTTTTAAATCTATAGGTGGGATTCAAGTTTCAAGGCTTTTGCATAGGATTGGAGCAGGGATGTTGATATTCGTTTCAATTTGGCATACGATTTACATTGCTTTTACTAAAGAAGGTAGAAACGAATTCAAAGAGCTTTTGCCAAGAAGGAAAGATTTTCTTGATTTTTATCAAAACATAAAATACATGCTTGGCAAGACAAATGAAAGACCGAAGTATGGTAGATACTCATACATTGAAAAATTTGATTACTGGGCTGTTTATTGGGGAATGGTTATAATGGTTTTGTCAGGTTTGATTCTTTGGTTTCATAACTTTTTCCTTGCCATTTTCCCGAAGTTTGTCTTTGACATAGCCAAAGAAGCGCATTCAGATGAAGCGATGCTTGCGACACTTGCAATTGTGATATGGCATTGGTATAATGCTCATTTTAATCCGCACATTTTCCCATTTAATCCGACGATATTTACAGGAAAAATTTCTAAGGAAAGGATGATAAGAGAGCATCCGCTTGAATATGAAAAGATTATGAAGGCGAAACTTATGAAGGAGGAAAAGTCGGATGAGAAGTAAACATAGAAAGATTTTAATTCTTGCCTTTTTTCTTGTTTTTGCGGGTTACCTTTTCTTTCTTTTTCTGAGGACGAGTGATAATCCCGAATACTGTGGTTCTTGTCATTTTATGAGACCATATTATGAAAACTGGCTTTCCTCAACGCATAATCAGGTGAACTGCGCGATTTGTCATTATGGTCCTGGGCTTGGTAATTATTTAAAGGGCAAAGTGAGATTACTTTCTGAAATCACAAGATATTATCTCGGTGCTTACAGTTATGAGATAACATCAAAAGTTGATAATAAATCGTGTGTAAAGTGTCATGAGGAGAAAAATTTAGCGGATAAGGAGATATTTTTTGTAAGTGGGAAGGTGAAGTTTTCGCATAGAAGACATTTATCCGAGGATAAAATTGGATTTAAGATGCAATGCCAAAATTGCCATTCGGAGCTTGTTCAAGGGAGGCATGAAGCAGTTTCTACAAAAATATGTATTCTTTGCCATTTCCCTGGTGGCGAGCTCACAGAAAGCCATCCAGTTTCAGGATGTGGAAGTTGTCATGGTCCACCAAAAGACGATATAATGATATGGGGCATTCCATTTAATCATTCTGAATATATCAAAAATCGTATAGAGTGCTCAACTTGTCATCTTCATGTTGTTATCGGGCGTGGTGATGTAAGGCTTGAGAGATATAGCTCTTGTCATATAAACATAACAGGGATAATGCTTGAGTCAAAGCAAATGCATCAAATTCATGTTAGCAATGAAAAAATTAATTGTTTCAAATGTCACGATGAGATAAAGCATGGGAAAGTTGAGGTGTTTGAAGTTTTTTCGCCTGTTTGTCAAGAATGTCATGGAAATAAGCATTCAATTCAGGAGAGAATTTATTCTGGCAGTGGTGGTGTTGGGATGCCAATACTTCCAGACCCGATGTTTCTTGCTGGTGTTTCATGTAGAGGCTGTCATGAAGTTAAGCTTGTCAAAACGCATGCGGAGACACTTTTTGAGTTACCTGAGTTTAACCCTGCATCGTGCAGTAATTGCCACGGCGAAGGTTACGATAAACTCGTATCGCAATGGCAAAAAATTGTAAGAGAAAGGTTAAGCAAGCTTGAACTTGAATCTAAAGTTGCGGAGTTGCTGAAAAAAGCTGGATTGATTAAATATAGCGAGCAAAATGTTAACATAAATCTTGAAATCGCCAAAAGGGACGGAAGCTTCGGCGTGCACAATATAAAATATGTAAACTTGCTCCTTGATGCGATTGAAAAAGAGATAAAGTTAAGGGTTAAAAAACCCGAACCAGAGCTTGTTTATAAAAATAATTCAAGGTGCCTTGATTGCCATTTTGGGGTTGAAAATTTAAACAGTGAATATAACTCAAAAAACTTCCCGCACGGTGCTCACCTTTTCAAGTTAAATTGTGTTAATTGTCATAGTGGAGGCGAACCGAGGCAAAGTTTCCACGGGAAGATTTTAGATTTTGTAGATGATTGTAATTCGTGTCATCATCAGAGGTTAAAAATGGCTTCGGATAAAAATGAGCTTAAATGTGAAAACTGTCATACGATTCAAACAAAATTTTACACGGGTAAATTTTTAACGGATCAAGAAGATTTTATGTCGCAGGCTGGTCTTTCTTGTGGAGATTGTCATCTGGTTGAAGGAAATTTACCGACAAGACCTTCTGCGGATATTTGTGGGACATGTCATGAGCAAAGCTATGTTGATGATTTTGTTAATAAGCAAAAATGGTTGAATGATCTGATTTTGAAATGGAATAGCCTGATGCCAACGATGATAGAAAATTTGAAGTTAAATGGGAGTGAGGGCAAGATAATTGAGTTTTTAAGAGTAAAAAAGGATATTGATAACTTTATGGAAGAAGGTTCATTCGGCGCACATAACATTCAATTTATTGATGAAATTGGTCAAAAAATTGAAAAATTTATCAAGGAGTTTGAAGTTGTAAAAACAAAAGTTGAGCGAGGAAGTGGGAAAAGTGATGAATAAGAAGATAGCTTTGAGAATTGGTCTCGGTATTTTGGTATTTTTGTTTGTTTTAGCTTTTTCAGCTGAATTTACATCGCGTCCATCTTTTTGCTCGACTTGTCATTATATGGAGCCATTTTATGAGAGCTGGAAGACATCTTCGCATAAAGATGTAACTTGTGTTAAGTGTCACTTTCTGCCTGGAGTTGCAGGGACTGTGAGAGGAAAGCTTGAGGGATTAGTTCAGGTTGTTAATTATTTTGCTCGCTCTTATACGAAAAGAAAACCTTGGGCTGAGATATCTGATGAATCGTGTTTGCAAAGTGGATGCCACGAGACTAGACTGTTAAAAGGTAAGGTTATCTATAAAGGTGTAGTTTTTGATCATACTCCACATCTTGAGGAAATGCGAAGAGGAAAGAAACTAAGATGCACAAGCTGTCACTCGCAAATAGTTCAAGGTGAGCATATAACTGTCACTGAGACGACTTGCTTTTTGTGTCATTTCAAGCGGGATGGTGATGTTGAATTTGTGGTTTATAAGAAATTATCAAATTGTCAAACATGTCATCATTGGGAATCCGTCCCAAAGGAAGAGATGAGCAAGTATAGATTTGATCATACGGAGGTTGTCAGGGGGAAAATTGAATGCACACGCTGTCATGCAAATACGGTTATTGGGGATGGCTTCGTTCCAAAAGAAAATTGTTATTCGTGTCATTTTGACCATGCTCGTTTAAGTCAGTATGGGAATACAAGTTTGCTTCATAAGGTTCATATAACTGAGCATAAAATTGAATGTATCCAATGTCATCTTACAATTCAGCATAAAGTTAAAAAGATAAATCCAGACGAGGAGCTTGAATGCACGACATGTCATGTAGATGAGCACAAAAATCAACTTTTCCTTTTCACTGGGAAAGATTTGAATGGTTTAAAGGGGCATCCAAATCCGATGTTTGAAGCTGGTTTAAGTTGCGCAAGCTGTCATGTCTTTCATCAAGAGTTAATTGGTCAAGCGAAGGTTAAAGTTGCGAAACCGCAGTCGTGCGAAGTCTGTCATGGTAAAGGTTACGCTAAACTTTTGAAGTTGTGGGAGGAAAGCGCAGAGAAAAAAATTGTTCAGTTAGAGCATTCAATTCAAATGGTTGATTCACTTGTGAATGATGTTAGGGCTAAGCAATACATTGAGAAGGCAAAACATGCACTTGAAATTGTCAACGCTGGGAAAGCTATTCATAACATAACTTATTCAGACCAGATAATTTCAAAAGGATATGAGTATTTATCTGAAGCAATTAAAATTGCAAATGTCAATTATAATCTTCCGAAATTTTTTGTCTCCTCACGGATTCCGAGTGAGTGCGTCAATTGTCATACAGGCATTGAAGGCATCTCAAGGTCGGTTTATGGGATGATTTTCTCACACGCAAAGCATGTTCAAGAAAATTCAATAAGATGTAATATATGTCATTCAAATGCAAGAAAACATGGCGAGTTGATTTTGACGAAGGATGGTTGCAATAATTGCCATCATCAAAGGCAAGCTGTTCAGGACTGCAAAACATGTCATAAGGTATCTAATGAAATTTATATGGGTGTTTATCTTGGTAAATCAAGCCCAGATGTCATGAGTCAGGCTGGGGTTGAGTGTGTAGATTGCCATGTTGCGAACAATAAGGTGATAAAACCTGATGAAAAAGTATGTTTGAAATGCCATGATTTCGGGTATGACGCCATGGCTATTGAGTGGAAAAATGATGTGAAAAAATTAATTGATGAAGTTAAAATTTTAAGTTCAAGGTATAGTGGTAATGATAAAGTCAAAATTATGCAAATGATATCTGACATTGAAAGGTGGAGCGCTTCGGGATTGCATAATTATAGCCTTGTGGTTGATATGCTCGGTGAAATTAAAAAAAAATTAAGTTCACCAGTTATTGGTGAATGAATTAACTACTTGATAATTTGAACCGATTTTGTTAAAATTAAGATGTAAAAACAAAACAATAGGAGGAGAAAATGAAATATCGTTTATTTGCACTTTTACTTATCCCGCTTGTTTTCGGATATTTAGTGTCTCAAGAAGCACCGAAGCACAAATATGTTGGTGTTTCTGTTTGCGCGCCATGTCATAAAGGTGAGAAGAAGGGGAAAATGTTTGAGATATGGCAGACGAGCAAGCATGCAAAAGCTTATGAGACATTGAAAACAGAAGAAGCGAAAAAAATCGCCGAATCAAAGGGAATTAAAGTTCCACCTTATGAAGCTCCTGAATGCTTGAAGTGCCATGTTACTGATTATGGTGCTCCTAAGGAGGCATTTCTTGAAAAATTCAAAATTGAGGATGGAGTTCAGTGCGAAGCTTGCCACGGTCCGGGTTCAGATTACAAAACTTTGAAGATAATGCAGAATAGGGAAGAGGCAGTAAAGAATGGTCTTGTTCTTGCACTTGTTGAGGATGGGAGCGCTGAAAAACTTTGCAAGACATGCCATAATGAGCAAAGCCCAACATTTAAGGGATTTGATTTCAAAAAGATGTGGGCTCAGATAGCTCATCCATTGCCAAAAGCTCAGTGAAGTTAAATTTTGGGCGCGCCTGATTGATGGGTTGCGCCCTTTTTGTTTTTAAAAATAAAAAATAGGGAAAAGTTGAAAAGCTCAAGAAGAGATTTTTTAAGCTATATTCTCGGGTTCGGCTTTATTGGTTGGCTTATCTCTGTGCTTTATCCAGTTTTCCGCTACATTATCCCCCCAAAGATGCCAGAGGCAAAAATAAAAAGTGTAAAGCTTGGCAAAATTGATGACTTTAAACCTGGCACAGGAACAATTTTTAAATTCGGCAATAAGCCCGGGCTTTTAATCCGACTTGAGAGCGGTGAATTTCGCGCTTTTTCCGCAGTTTGCACACATCTTGATTGCACAGTTCAATATCGTGAGGATATGAAAGCAATATGGTGCGCGTGCCACAATGGAAAATATGACCTAAATGGAAGAAATATCTCTGGCCCTCCACCTAGACCACTTGAGCAGTTTAGAGTTGTGGTAAAAGGAGATGAAATTTATGTAACAAAGGAGGGATAAAATATGGCAAACTTTAGCGGGAAATTGTTCAATTGGTTTGACGAAAGATATAAAATTCGTGATTTAATTGAATTCATGTCCCAAAAATCAGTCCCACAACATAGACATTCAATTTGGTATTATTTTGGCGGTGTAAGTTTGTTTCTTTTTATAATTCAAGTTCTCACAGGTATTTTACTTTTGCTTTATTATCGTGTCGGGGAAGATAGCTCATATGAGAGTGTTCAATTTATCATTTCAAAGGTTAAATTCGGTTGGTTAATTCACTCAATTCACAGCTGGAGTGCAAATTTGATGATACTTGCAGTTTTTATCCATATGTTCAGCGTTTACTTTACTAAGGCGTATCGCAAGCCGAGAGAATTGACATGGGTGACGGGATTTTTGCTCTTATTACTTGCCTTGATGTTTGGCTTCAGTGGTTATCTTTTACCTTGGAATGAACTTGCTTTTTTTGCTACTAAAGTTGGAACTGAAATAATTGGTTCAATCCCTGGGATAGGAAAGGAATTGTTAAGAATCGTCCGAGGTGGGGAAGATGTAACTGGTGCTACGCTTGCCAGGTTTTTTGGTCTTCATGTTGCGATACTTCCGGGTATTTTCACTGTTATACTTTTCTTGCATCTTTTATTTATTCAAATTCAGGGTATGAGTGAGCCACCTGAATGGGAGAAGTTGCCACCCGAAAAGAGAAAATACATTCCATTCTTTCCGAACTTTTTGCTTCGTGATCTTTTGCTTTGGCTTATAATTCTTAACATACTTGCCGTTCTTGCTGTTTTCTTTCCTTGGGAGCTTGGGAAAAAAGCAGACCCATTTGCACCAGCTCCAGCTGGAATTAAACCCGAATGGTATTTCTTGTTTATGTATCAAACATTAAAACTTTTACCACCAAAAGTTTTATTCCTTGAGGGAGAATTTTTCGGCGTCCTCGTATTTACAATTGCTGGGATTTTGTGGCTTCTTGTGCCATTTTGGGATTTTAAAACTGAAAAAGGCTACAGAAATAGGTTGATAAATTATATCGGGATTTTCGTTCTGATTTACATGATTACGATGACAATACTTGGTTATGCTTTAAGTTAAAACAAAGTTAAAATAAACAAGAAATTGGGATGAAAAGAATTTTTATCTTTACATTTGTTTTTATCTCATTTGCTTTTTCACAGACCAAGGATGGTTGTTATAATTGTCATAAGAAAATGGTCGGTGACAAGGCGACAGAACTTTACCCCGGGGATGTGCATTTTAAACTTGGGATTTCTTGTGCCGATTGCCACGGTGGAGATAGAATAAGTGATGATATGGAAATAGCTATGAGCAAAGAGAAAGGTTTTATAGGGATTCCAAAAGGTGATAAAATCACTGC
This sequence comes from uncultured Bacteroidota bacterium, assembly GCA_964438815.1. GTDB lineage: Bacteria > Bacteroidota > Ignavibacteria > Kryptoniales > Kryptoniaceae > Kryptonium. The sequence continues at coordinate 179,056 of CAYTKW010000003.1, read as the reverse complement.
TGTATGTTTGAAGTGTCATTCAGATGAAGGTGTAATGAAAAAGTTTAATTCAAAAATTGATGTTGGGCAATTTAAACTTTTTAAAGCAAGCGTTCACGGTAAAAGCGAAATCGCAACTTGTGTGACCTGTCATGGAGTTCATAACATCAAAAAGGTTACTGAATTAAGTTCACCTGTTTACCCGTTGAATGAAGTTAAACTTTGTTCAAAGTGCCATAGTGATGCGAATTATATGAAAAGATTTAACCCTGGGCTTCCGACAGACCAATTTGAAAAGTATAAAACAAGTGTTCATGGGCAAAGAATTTTAAAGGGAGATATTAAAGTTGCAACTTGCTCTGATTGTCATTCTGCGCACGGTATTTTCTCAGTGAATGATCCGCGTTCAACTGTCTTTGCAGTTAATTTACCTTCAACTTGTGCGAAATGTCATAGCGATGCGAACTATATGCGCGGTTATAAGATTCCAACAGATCAATACGAGAAATTTGTTCAAAGTGTTCACGGGAGAGCGTTGCTTGAGAAAGGTGACTTATCTGCACCAGCGTGCAATGATTGTCACGGAAATCATGGTGCTATTCCACCAGGTGTTAAGTCAATTTCGCATGTTTGTGGCGTGTGTCATGCTTTGAATGCAGAAATGTTTTCAAGAAGCCCACATGCGGAGGTTTTTGAAAAAAATAAAATACCACAATGTGAAGTCTGCCATGGCAATCATTTGATTGAACGCCCAACGGATGAAATGCTTGGCACGAATATGAAGTCAACTTGTGTGAAGTGCCATAAAGAAGGCGATAAAGGATTTGAAGTTGCAAAGCAAATGAGGGAAATGATTAATACCTTGGTTTTCAGAGCAAACAACGCAAAGAAAATTCTTGATGAAGCTGAATCTAAAGGGATGGATGTTTCTGATGCAAGATATGAGATGAACGATATTCCGCAGATATTAATTAAAGCGAGGACAATAATTCACACAGTGAATCTTGATGAATTTAAAAATGAAATTATGCCAGGTTATGAAATAGTTGACAGGGTCACAAATGCCGGTATGGAGGCTATAGAGGAATACTATTTCAGAAGGTGGGGGCTTGGTGCTTCAACTTTGATTATAACTATTCTTGTCATTGCCCTTTATTTGAAGATTAAACAAATTGAGAAGAAAAAATGAAAAAATTAATTGTTTTTCTTCTGCCGACTTTTTTATTCGCGCAGAACCTCAATCTTAGGCTTACAACAACCGCTTATATGTGGCAAAGATATGAAACTCCCGAAGTCTCAACGAATCATCTACGCGCATTTCAACTTGCACAGTTAACTTTAAGTCAAGGCAATGTATCGTTTCATGCTTTTGTTAACTTTTCAAATGACTTTCGTGAAAAGCAACTTGAAGACCCGATATTTAGATTTTACAATTTTTGTGTCAACTGGCGAAATCTTTTTGGACGTTTAAATTTTAAACTCGGAAGGATTTCTATTTATTCGGGGGTTGGTGTTGGGACAATTGATGGAGCTTATGTCAACGCAAAGATCACAAAATTTTTAAGTGCAAATATCTACGGTGGATTTTTAATGCCTGTGAATCAAAAGCTTAAACTCAACGATGACCCGAAAAATAATTTTATGTTCGGAGGGCAGTTGAAATTTTCAACTGGTGAACTTAGTGCTTCGTTAAGTTATTTCAATCAGCACCGCAAACCAAAAACATACGAAGCCCTTCGCGCAGATAGCTTAGGTGATGTGTTTGTTCAGGAAATTAATTTGACATCGTCACAGTATCAAATTGTCAGTGGCGATTTAAATTACGAATTTTCAATCTTTGAACTTTACTTGCGCGGTGATTACGATGTGAATAAAGTTAAATTTACAAGGGGCGAAATTTCAGCTGGCGTTAATTTGATTGACAGATTTAAATTAATGGCAAGTTATGATTACCGCGACCCGAGAATACCCGCGAATTCAATTTTTTCTGTCTTCAATTATGGGGTGACAAAAGAAATTGAAGCTGGAATGCAGTATCTTATTTCATCAAAATTGAGAGCTTATGTGGGCTTTTCAAATGTAAGCTATGTTGATGACAAATCACAAAGAATTGTTTTAGGATTTGATATGGGGTATGGCTCAGTAAATTTGACCAGAAGGATTGGTTATGCTGGTGAGCTTGATGGAATTTCGGCTCAGGTTTATTATTCGATGTTTGACAATAGATTTATAGCAAGCGCTGGCTTGAATTACGCCTCTTACAAATTGTCTGAATTAGCGAGTAAACACAAAGATTTAGTTGCTTTTGTCGGGGGGAGTTTAAAACCTTCCAACTTTTTATCATTTGATGTTCAAGCACAATATATTCAAAATCGGATTTATAAGTCGGACTTTAGAGTGTTTTTCAAGTTCAATTATTGGTTTTTCACAAACCTTGGGCTTGTAAAATGAAAATTAAACATGGTTTTAACAAATGAAGAACGGACTTAAAATTTTTGCGTTTTATGCTTTTTCACTTATTCTAATCCCATTATCTTTCGCCTTTGTTGCGTTTTCAGATTCAAAGACATCAGAACGAGAAAAGTTTTATGGCGATAATGTCAAGCAGTGGATGAATATAAAGTTTTCTCACAAGTTTCACGCTGAAGATGTTGGTGCTGGATGCACCGATTGTCACGCTGAGGCATTGACAAGTGAAAATTCTTCAGATTTTCTTTTGCCGAAAATGGCAACTTGCTATAACTGTCATGATGAAAAAGCAACGCCGTGTGAGTTTTGTCATCTTGACCTTGAAAAAATGGTTCCTTACGAAGTTCCGGTTAGAAAAATTGTTTTCTCACATAAGTTTCACATTGAAAATCAAAAGATGGAATGTCTGCAATGTCACGCTGGGTCTGACAAGGTTGATTATGCGACGCCAGAGCATTTGCCAAGTATGGAAAGTTGTTTTACCTGCCACAATAACCGCACAGCGACGAATGAATGTGAAGCGTGCCATAAGGAAACAGTTTCACTTCTTCCAGAAAGCCATAAAGTTATTGACTTCGCAAGCGAACATAAAAAATTCATCAGATCTGGAGGAGCTGAAAATAACTGCATAACCTGTCATACTGATGATTTCTGCCAACAGTGTCACGATGGCGTAAATCTTGTTAAAGTTCCATTGACAGGAAAAGATTTTTATTCGCCATTTACACCTCAAACATCGGGAAAAGAGCAACTTGTTCTTCAAAAGGTTCACGACTTGAACTATCGCTATACTCATGGGATTGATGCGAAGGCTAAAGATAAAGATTGTTATGTTTGCCATGACCGTCAAACTTTTTGCGCAGGTTGCCATGCTCCAAATGGCGATATAAGGTCATCCCAGTTTAAACCTGAATGGCATGAAGGAAATGATTTTGTCACAATAGGCGTTGGCTCCGGCGGTGGAAGACATGCAAAGCTTGCAAAAAGAGATATTGAAATGTGCATGAGCTGTCACGATACTGAGGGAGCTGATCCAACTTGCATTATTTGCCATGTTGACAGAAACCCAGGTATTGGAAACGACCCGAAAACTCACCCCAAAAATTATATGAAAGATGTTGAAGGTGACTGGCATACGAACGATGCATCTGTTTGCTTTGCTTGTCATGTGAATACAAGGAAATCTGGACTCGGTTTTTGCGGATATTGTCATGGAGTAAAAGATTAAAAATTAAATCCAAAATCGGTGAAAAGATGAAGGCAAAAGTTTTAATTTTAACAGCTATCCTTCTCTTCGTCCTGTCATCCTGTAGTAAACTAAAAGAGGAAATAGTTTCACCTGTAAAAAAAGCAAAATTAACATACAAAGACGATATAAAGAAAATCCTTGATGAAAATTGCGTAAGATGTCATAATTCAAGCTCTTCTGATTTTGACCTATCAACATATTTTGGAATAATTCAAAGCGGTGTTGCTATACCTGGTGACGCAAATAGCAAAATTATAAAAGCAACGCAACCTGGCGGAAGTATGAGAGATTTTCTTGGCGAAAATCCAAGCGTTAAAGCAGATAAAATTAAAAAGTGGGTTGTTGAGGATAGCCTTGCGCTTGGAGATATAAGAATCCATCCTGATGATTGGGCTTTGGGTGCAAATTCTCATGCAAAGTTTATAAGAAATACGAATTGGGATCTTGAGCAATGTAAATCATGCCATGGGGTGAACTATCAAGGTGGTATAAGCAAATCTTCATGTTACACCTGTCATAACACCCCAGCTGGACCTGAAGCATGTAATACATGTCACGGAAACCTTCTCAATCCAGCGCCTCCAAGGGATTTAAATGGCAATTTCTCAACCTCAGCTCGTGGTGTTGGGGCTCATCAATCGCATGTCAAAAATGGAAATCTCTCATCTGCATTTGATTGTAGCGAATGTCATATAAAACCAGATTCGCTCAAGGCGCCTGGACACCTTAACGGCAAAGTTGATGTCGTTTTTGGAGATAGCTCGCTTGCAAGAAATTCCACACCTGTTAGAATTGGTGAAGAGATTGTCCCGAACCCAATTTATAATAGCGAAATTTTAACCTGCTCAAGCACATATTGTCACGGTTATTTTAGAAATGGGAATTTGAACAATGCACCAAAGTGGAATGTTGTTGATGGAACTCAAGCGTCTTGTGGAACTTGTCACGGTTTACCACCAGCTGGAACTCATCCAAATGTTTCGCCAACATCTTGTGCAAATGCGTGTCATAATGATGTAGTTGAACTTACAACAGATGGAAAGCTTAAAATTAAAGATACATCAAAGCATGTAAATGGGAGGTTAAGTTTGTATGGCTATGAAGTTGATTTCAAATCTCAAAAATTTTCTGATTATGCGAAATTAAAGTCATCTCAATAAAATCATTTTCCTTGTTTGTGTAAATTCTTTTTTCGTCTCTTCAAGTGAGCGTGCGTATATTGTGCAAAAGTAAACGCCAGACGAGACCTTTGTTCTGAAGTCGTCTGTTCCATCCCAAGTAATGATATGTGTATTTGGGTCAAAATTTCCATCTACGAGTTTGCGAACCATTTGCCCAAGAGCGTTCCAGATTATTATCTTAACGCTTGAATATTCAGGTATGTCAAATTTTATCTGCGTAGTTGGATTGAATGGATTTGGAAAGTTTTGATAGAGAAAGTAAGATTTCGGCATCTCTTCAAGATTTGCTCTTTTTACATCAAATGTTGGAGTATATGAAAAATTGTTAACACTTAACCTAATCTCTGGCTTTGCTGATATTAACTGGTCAACTGTAACATGAGGGATAAACATTGTCATCACGCTTTGTTTGTTTCCACTTTTTATAGCTTTTCCATCGTCCGAATAAAGCAAAATTACAAAATTTTGGAAGCTGTTTTTCTTCCATATTAATTTAAATCCCGCTGTATTTGGCAAAGTCCATATATCAAATTTCCCTTGCTCAATTCCTGGTAGAGCTTCAGCTTTGAGGATAATTTGAATTCCTTTGACATCTGTTGAATTTGTCAATCTTACTCTGACTCGGCTATTTTTATCGCCTTGATTGAAAATTTCAAAATCAATGTGAAAATCTGAATCTACAGATTTTTTAATCCCAGCAAAGAATTGATTTTCACTTGAATCTTTATCTTGAATGTTAAATGCAGGTTTACCAGCGATTGATGAAACCGCATAACTTGGCCATGTCGCATCTATTACAGCATCTTGAAGCACCGCAAGGTCCATAAGATCAAGAGCATTGTCAGGGCTTCCACCAGAACCATAAACATCAGCTGAAGTTCTATCAGCATTATCTGCATTTGTTCCATTATAGCCATCACCTTCATAAAATGCTCTTGCTCCATTTGGATCGTTAACCGTAACAGCTGTCCAGTTCTCAATTATTACATCAGCAATTCCAGTTATATCTGCTATGTCTATATTTCCATCCCAATTGATATCACCATATTTTCTACTGTCAATGTATCCAGTTGGAGTAAAGCTTGGTGGTTGAGCTATAATCAGTGTTGATGAGTGAACATTTAAATTTACGATTCCATCTCCAACGGGCATTGAGCTTAATGTGAGTAAAGATGCGTCTCTTATTGTTGCGTTTGAGATTGTGTTATTTATTAAATTTATTGCGTTGTTATAATCTCCATCCGCACTTGGAGAGTTGAAATGAACTCGTGCAACTACATAAGCGCCAGGGCTATTCCCCATATCTTTTAAAATTACACTTGGAGAACTACCTTGAATTGATACCCTGAATCCACCCGGTATGCTTGTTTTATTAATGGTGAAAGCTGTTGATATTGCATCTGAAAGCGTGACATTTGTAATTGTTAAAATTGAACTCGTCACATCAAAATTCCACGCCCAGACGCCGTGTGTTTTCCCAAGGTTTCCATCGTTCCATTCAAGTTTAATATATGCTACATTTCCAGTTGCCCCTGTTTCAACAAATACATCACTTACGGTAAAGCCGACATTTAATTGAGCTGATATGAAGTCAAATGGTGTTCCACCGATTCCAAATTCCGAAAATCCAGAAAGTCCCGTTCTTCGGACTATGACTTCAGTTAATGTTCCGCCCCCAGCTTGATGATTGCCATCAAGCGTCCATGGATCAGTAGATGAGGCTCTTTTTAAAATTCTCAATCTCGTTGGGTCTGTCGTTCCGCTGAAGCCGTGTGCTTCTATCTCAATGTTGTAAACCCCACCGCTTAAACCACCACCTGGTGATATAACCCAATAACCACCAGACCAAACACTAACAATTTGCACTCCTCCATCATTTAATAGCAATCCATTTGTCCCTGGTGAAGAAGAAATAAAATAAGTGCTTAATGTCCCTGATGAAGGAGCAGTTGTAAATGTAATTTTAACACCGCGATAATATTCAACACTTCCAATTGGAATGCTTATTGGAAAAATAAAATCGCCGGTTCCAGAGATGCTTCTTATAAGTTTCCCCGTCCCATTTTGAACTATTGAATTTACAGCTGAATAACTTGCTATTGAGCCTGTGATGGTTAAGTCATTTGAGCCGAGATAAATTTTGCCAGAAAGAAGTGAAAGTGCTCCAGATACAGTCACAGGACTATTTAATGTTATTGAGCCACCACCCGATTTTGTTAAGTTAAAAAAGTTAACATTTCCATCTATAACTTGAAAACCGCCAACAAATTCAACAGTTGAATTATTTTGACATGTGAGCGTCCCAGAGTTTGTAAGGTCAGAAAAGAGCTCAACTTTTGAATTTGATTCAAGCACAACTGTCGCACCCGAAGCTATATTAAAACTTCCGCTCTTTACCACAACATTAGAGCCGACGACCACATAAGTTCCAGCTGAAACAAGAACTTCTTGCGAAAGGGCAAAATTGATAAACAAAAAAAGTTTTAATACCCAAAGATACTTCATCCTATCTATGATAAAACTATGTTAACGAAATTGAACAGTTATAAGCCCAAATAGCGGGTCTGCCGCTCCATTTCCACCTCTTCCAACAATTCTCAAATAGACATCACCTTTTGCACCACTTGCAATGTTTACCCAGTTTGAAACTTGTAATCCCACTGTGCTTATATTTACACTTGGACCAGATACACCATCAAGGTAAAACCAGCTAACACCATCAGTGCTATATTGAACTGCGATTTCGGCGGTGGCTGCGGCTGTTCCACCAAACCTGTGAACAGTTATCCTCGCCTGATTTGCATTTGTTAAATCAACCCTTGTGCGATGTCTACTACTGCCAAGGAACTCTGTGACAGCAAGAGGTTGATTGACCCAGGTAGCGCCTAGATCTGCAAACATAGTTACAACAAATTGATTTGGAGTCCATGCTGGTCCAGAGGATGTCCAGGTTAGAACTTGACCCGGGGTGCCAGAGCCACTTGTGGAAAGGATGCCATTTGGATCTGAAAGCACCACTTCGTTTACTCTGCTTACTGGTATAAGTGATGAAGAGCGAATGTTTCCATTTACATCAAGAATTGCTGAAGGATTTGGAGTTATTGTGTTAATTCCAATTCTTGTTCCGTTGTTGTAAATTAAACTGTTTGCAACCCAATTTGTTCCATCATGTCTTAATGTTTGTCCTGCTGTTCCAGATGGAAGTCCACCTTCGCCTGTGACGCTTAATCTTACCCAAGTTGAGCCGTTGTAATAATAAAAGCCCGGTGTTCCATCGGTTTGATAAACAAGTAATCCAGTTGCAGGAGATGAAATTGAATTTCTTTCTGATTCGGTCATCTTGGGGATTAAGACTCCTTTTTTCGTTGAGCCTAAAACTTTGACATCAAGTATTGCTGATGGGTCTGGGGTGGCGGATGGGTCGTCGCTTATTAAAAAGCCAGCGCCAGAAGACGATGGGAGCCCAGGCTTTTTCATACTGCTTTGAGTTTCTTTTTGGTTGGATGCTTTCTGTTTGTTCTCCTGTGCTCCAAGTTCAAGCAAATTTTGAGCAAAAATAAACAACAAAAGGATAAGCAACAATAAAGCCACTGAATACACTCTAATTTTTATCATTGCTCATTACTTAAATTTATTTTTTTACTCGCCTGCTTTATGATTTAAAGCTAAGAAAAAACTTGGTAAAAAGTCAAAATTTTAAATTGCCAATTTGGCTTAATTGCAAGACAGGGAAATTATTTTTAAATTTTACAAAGGTTAAAAATTAATGCTTGTTTTGATGCCTGAGTTTAGGCAAAATAGAGCTACAAAAAACTGGGTCATAGTTGCTACCGAGCGAGCGAAAAGACCACACGATTTTCTCATTAAAGATGAAGCAAAGCAATTGCCCGAGTTTGACCCCAATTGTCCATTTTGCCCTGGGAATGAACATATGACACCACCAGATGTTCTCAAAGTTGAAAAAGATAGAAAATGGTCAATTAGAGTCATTCCAAATAAATTTCCCGCTCTTTCATCAGATGTTGGGTTGAAAAGGGAAACAAAATATCAATTCTTTAGGAAGATAGCTGGTTATGGTTTTCATTATGTTATAATTGAATCGCCGAAGCATAATTTGACTATTGCGACGATGAGCCCTAAGCAGGTTTGCGAGATTTTTAAAGTTTACCTTGGGCTTTATAAAGAATTTATGCTTAGACAGGAACTTAACACTGTGATAATTTTCAGAAACAATGGTAAGATGGCAGGGACATCGCTTGAGCATCCTCATTCTCAACTTATAGCAAGCCCTATAGTTCCAACTCACATAAGGCACTTACTTGAAGAGGCGACAAGATATTATGATGACCATGGAAGTTGTGTTTTTTGCGATATGATTGAAATTGAGCTATACTCTAATGAGAGGGTTGTTTATAAAGATGAAAATTTTGTGGTCATTGAGCCATTTGCTTCAATCTCACCGTTTGAGACTTGGATTATGCCCAGAAAACATAATGCTTGTTTTGGAAACATAACTGAAGAGGACGCTTGCAAAATTGCGAAGGTTGTTCATTTGGTTTTGAAGCAACTTTACGACAAGCTCAATAATCCCGATTACAATTATGTCATTCATTCATCGCCGTTTAAAGATGCAAACGAAGAATTTTATCATTGGTATATTCAAATTTTGCCTCGCCTCACAATTCCAGCTGGGTTTGAACTTGGCTCTGGGATTTATATAACGACTGCTTTACCTGAGGAAACGGCAAAGTTTTTAAAAATAAATAATGGTGAAGTTAATGCGACCTGAATCGTGTCCGCACTGTGGTAAATTCGTAACTTTGCATAGGTCAAGGTCAAGAAATTTTAAGGAAAGAGCAATAAAATTTTTCCTGCCTTATAAAATTTACAGATGCAGTGAATGCGGATGGCGTGGATTTATTTACATTGGACTTACTGAGAAATTTTTTGGTAAAGCTGAAGCAAGAAGAAAAGTCGCTAAATGGAAGATTTATTCTTTTTTAATTTTTTTGTTGGTTCTTCTTGGCTTGACATTTATTTACTTTGATAAAATTGGAAATGCACTTGCACCAATTTTTAAAGAAATTTTGATGAAAGGGGAATGAAAGACAAATCAAAAGTTAAATTTGCAATTGAAATTGGCTTAACGGATGAAGAATATGAGAGGATAATTAAGTTAATTGGGAGAGAGCCGGGGATAGAAGAGCTTGGGATGTTTGGCGTTATGTGGAGTGAGCATTGTAGTTATAAAAATTCAATTGCTTTGATTAAGACTTTACCAAGGGATGGTGGAAAGTTGCTTGTCTCAGCTGGTGAAGAAAATGCTGGACTTGTTGATATAGGTGATGGGCTTGCAATCGCATTTAAAATTGAATCGCACAATCACCCATCCGCCGTTGAACCCTATCAAGGTGCAGCAACTGGCGTAGGTGGAATTTTAAGGGATATATTCACTATGGGAGCAAGACCTATAGCAATACTTAACTCTTTGAGATTTGGTGATATATCAAATCCGCGAGTTAAATATCTTTTCAATGGTGTGGTTCGTGGGATAGCTGATTATGGAAATAGCTTCGGATGTCCAACCGTAGCTGGTGAGGTTTACTTTGATAAAAGCTATAATCGTAATCCGCTTGTGAACACAATGGCTGTTGGAGTTGTAAGACATGACCGTGTCGTTCGTGCTGTCGCAAAAGGTGAAGGAAATCTAGTTTTAATTGTCGGTTCAAGAACTGGCAGAGATGGAATTCACGGTGCAACATTTGCATCTGAAGAGATAACTGAAGAATCTGAATTAAAAAGACCATCTGTTCAAGTTGGGGACCCGTTCGCGGAAAAACTTCTGCTTGAAGCGACACTTGAAGCGATAGAAACTGGATATGTCGTTGGAATTCAAGATATGGGTGCTGGCGGGATAACATGTTCAACAAGTGAAATGAGCGCACGAGGGAAAAGTGGTATGGAGATAAATCTTGACCTTGTTCCTGTGCGTGAAGAAGGGATGAATTCTTACGAAATTTTGCTCTCCGAATCACAAGAAAGAATGCTAATGGTGGTTAAGAAAGGATATGAGGATAAAATCATTGAAATTTTCAAAAAATGGGATTTGAACGCTGTCGTAATTGGACATGTTACAAACGATGGAAGACTAAAGGTGAAAAAAGATGGAAAAATTGTCGTTGATATTCCAGTTGATTCACTTGTCGTTGGCGGAGGTGCACCAGTTTATCATAGAGAAGCGAAAGAACCAAAATATTTGGACGAGGTTAGAAGTTTTAATCAATATGAAATCCCGCTCCCGAAAAATTTAAACGAAACATTCTTTAAGCTTCTTTCCTCACCGAACATCGCAAGCAAAGAGTGGGTTTATCAACAGTATGATACTATGGTTGGAACTAACACTGTGATTTTGCCTGGCGGTGATGCTGCGGTTATAAGGATAAAAGAAACGAATAAAGTAATTGCAGTTAAAACAGATTGCAATGCAAGATATGTTTACTTAAATCCATATCGTGGTGCTATGATAGCAGTTGCTGAGTCGGCGAGGAATGTAGTTTGCACAGGAGCTGAGCCAGTTGCGATTACAAATTGTTTAAATTTTGGAAATCCATATAAGCCTGAGATATTCTGGCAATTTAAGGAAGCTGTTCGTGGCATTGGTGATGCGTGTAAATTTTTCAATACACCCGTAACTGGTGGAAATGTAAGTTTTTACAACGAAAGTCCAGAGGGAGCAGTTTATCCGACGCCTGTAATTGGAATGCTTGGTTTAATTGAAAATTTAAAGTTCGTCACAAGCGCGAACTTCAAAGCTCCTGGTGATTTAATAATTTTACTTGGGAAAAATACAGATGAAGTTGGTGGCAGTGAGTATCTTGCTTGGATTTATAATAAAGTTGCTGGTGATGCACCTAAACTTAACCTTGAGCTTGAAAAGAAAGTGCAAAACACATGCTTGGAGGCAATTAAATTGGGGCTGATAAAGTCAGCGCACGATGTCTCGGATGGTGGTATTGTAGTTGCTCTTGCAGAATGTTGTATTGTTGATAAAGAAAATATCTTGGGGTGTGAGATTAAACTTGGCGATGAAATTCGTCCTGATTTTCTGCTATTTGGTGAGGGTCAATCAAGGATAATCATCAGTATTGAAGAGAAAAATTTGGAGAAGTTTGAAAAAATTTGCGAAAAAAATGAAGTTCCGTATTCGGTGATTGGTGTCGTTACAGCTGAGAAAAGATTTAAAATCAACGATTGGATTGATGCTGATATTGAGCGGGTGGTTGATTTGTATTACAATACTATAAAGAGGCTTATGGAGGTAATATAAAAATTTTGTGGGCCCTGGAGGACTCGAACCTCCGACCCGCTGATTATGAGTCAGCTGCTCTGACCAACTGAGCTAAGGGCCCAGTGTTCACTATAAATTTAAAAAACTGAAAGCAAAAAGTCAAGAAAACAATGAATATAAGGTTGCGTTCAATAGAATGGGTTGGAGATAAAGTTAGAATTATTGACCAGACGAAATTACCGCTTGAGCTTGATTTTATTGAGACAGATGATTATAAAGTTGTTGTTGAAGCGATAAAGAAGTTAAAGGTTCGTGGTGCACCTGCTATTGGTATCGCTGCTGGTTTTGGAATTTATCTTGGGATGAAAAATTTTGATGATGGGGATAGAGAAAGGATAAAAGATGCGTTTGAAAGTATTTGTAGTGAATTTGCCAGCACAAGACCGACCGCTGTAAATTTGTTTTGGGCTATTGATAGGATGAAAAAAGTTTTTTATGCAAATATTAATTTGGAATTTGATGAGTTAAAAAAAAGATTGCTTAACGAAGCGCTTTCAATTCAAGAGGATGACATTAAGATGTGTAAAGCTATTGGATTGCATGGTTCCAAATTAATTCCTGATGAAGCAAATATCTTAACACATTGTAATACTGGTTGGCTCGCCACAGGTGATTATGGCACTGCTCTTGGGATAATTTATACTGCTTTTGAACAAGGGAAGAAAGTCAGGGTTTATGTTGATGAAACTCGTCCGCTTCTTCAAGGGGCTCGCCTTACGACATGGGAATTGATGCATAGGGGAATTGAAGCAATTTTGATAACTGATAACATGGCAGCTTATCTTATGAAGCTTGGAAAAGTTGATTGCGTTATAGTCGGAGCTGATAGAATTGCCCTCAATGGCGATACAGCAAATAAAATTGGAACATACAGCCTTGCGATATCTGCAAAATATCACAACATTCCATTTTATGTTGCTGCTCCAACATCTTCAATTGATTTCAACATAAAAACGGGAGATGAGATACCAATTGAGGAAAGAGGTGCCGAAGAAATAGTTGAGATAGCTGGGAAGAGGATTGCTCCTGATGGTGTTAAAACATTTTCTCCAGCTTTTGATGTCACACCGAATGAGTTGATAACAGCAATAGTAACTGAACTTGGCATCATATATCCGCCGTTTTACGAGGGAATTAAAAAAATTAAAGAACAGATTAAATCTGGAATAGATGTTAAGCAAAACTGAAGCGATTGTGCTGAAGGCGATGAAGTATAGAGAGACGAGCAAAATCGTGACACTTTACACTAAGAAGTTTGGCAAGTTAAATGTCATAGCGAAAGGTGCGATGCTTACGACAAGCAAATTTGGTGCATCGCTTGAGCCTATGTCTTATATTCTCGCTGTGCTTTATAAGAAAGAGACAAGGGAACTTCAATTTCTTTCACAAGCGGATTTAATTAAACCATTTCTCAACCTTTATTCAGATTACAATAAAACCGCCATCGGTCTTTCAATCTGCGGGGTGGTTTACAGGCTGATAAAGTTTGAGGAGGAAAATCAAAAAATTTTTAACTTGCTTTTAAACACGCTTGATAAGCTAAACGACGCAAAAAAGAATGAGATAAATTTTTTGTGGTATTTTATCCTTCATTTTCTTACAGAGCTTGGTTTCAAAATTAATTTTTCAAGGTGTGTATCGTGTGGGGAAAAATTTAGCGAGGGTAATTTGCCACAACGGATAATTTTCTTAACAGATAAGGGAGGGTTTTTATGTTCAAAGTGTGGGGCTGGTATCGTTGAGGCTGAAACTTATTCAATCGCAACTTTTAAAAGTCTACTTTGGATTGAAAGGGCGAAGTTAGAAAATGTAACAAATTTGAAAAATTCAAGTAATATAAATAATGAAATGCAAAATTTGCTCTTTGGCTATATGAAGGCGCATATTGAAGAGGCTGTGAGTTTGAAATCGCTTGAAATTTATAGTAAATTGAAATGATGAAACAAAGTAAAGGTAAAACCTTGTTATATTTTATTGAACTTTGTAAGAAATAAAAATAAAAATAAAAACAAAAACTCTTTAGGAGGCAAAGTCGCTATGACAAAAAAGCAAATAGCTGGAGCCGTTGCACTTATACTTGCTGGAATGTTATTTGGGATTATGCTTGTATCTGGAATTAACGCGGTAAAACCGACTGCAGCAATTGATGTACCTATAATCGGCTCACAGGATAAGCCTACAAACACAAAATTTGACATACTTTCAACCCAAGATGCCTTCGTTCAAATAGCTAAAGAGGTCGTCCCAACAGTTGTTTCAATTAAAGTTGTCACCAAAAGCGAGAGCCAAGGTCGTCCGTTTGATTTTTTCCATTTCTTTGGACCCGATTTTGAATTTAAAATCCCAGAGCCAAGCCCCCAGGAAGGTATGGGTTCTGGGGTTATAATAACGAAAGATGGCTATATTCTAACAAATAACCATGTTGTTGAAGGCGGTGAAAAAGGAAGTATAACTGTGATACTTTATGACGGTAGAGAATTTAAAGCCAAGTTGATCGGAAGGGATAAACTCACCGATCTTGCTGTTGTTAAGATTGAGGCTAATGACCTGCCGGTTGCTCGGTTTGGGAATTCTGACGAGCTTCAAGTTGGGCAGTGGGTTTTGGCGATAGGAAATCCACTTGGATTAAATCTTACTGTTACAGCTGGAATAGTTAGTGCTTTGAGTAGAAACATCGGAATAATTAGAGATTCTTACGGGGTTGAGAATTTCATTCAAACTGACGCAGCTATAAATCCAGGTAATAGCGGTGGTCCACTTGTCAACCTGAAAGGTGAAGTTGTTGGAATAAACACTGCGATTGCTTCAAGAACTGGATATTATCAAGGTTATGGTTTTGCTATACCGATAAACCTTGCGAGGAAAGTTGCTGAAGATATAATCAAGTATGGCAAGGTGAGAAGAGGGATTCTTGGAGTGCAAATTTCTCAACTTGATGAAGCAACTGCCAAAGCTTTTGGTTTAGATAAGCCGAGAGGAATTTTGGTTCAAGATGTCATCTCTGGAAGTGCAGCTGAAGAAGCCGGAATAAAAGCTGGTGATGTAATACTTGAGTGTGAGGGGAAAGAGGTTAATAAACCCGGCGAGCTTCAAGAGATAATCGCCAGAAAAAGACCTGGTGATAAAGTGAAACTGAAAATTTACCGAGAGGGAAAAATACTTGAAGTTACTGCAACACTTAAGCCAAGAAAAGAAGATGAAGAAGTAGCAGAGGCAAAAGATACAGAGCCGCCAGCTAAAGAAGTTGAACCGGGGATAGTAAGTTTTGAAAAGCTTGGTCTTACGGTCTCTAATCTTGATGATGAGGCGAAAAATAAATATAAGGTTAAAAATGGTATCGTGGTCACAGATGTCCAGCCATTTTCTGAAGCTTTTGATAAAGGGATAAGGGAAAATGATGTAATAATTGAAGCAGATAGAAAACCGATAAGAAGTGTTGATGACTTTAAGAAAATAGTTCAAAGCCACAAGTCCGGCGATGTCATCCTATTGAGAGTTAAAAGTAGCAATGGGAATAGGTTTGTGGGTTTAAGGATTCCGTAAAAGAATTAGGCGTGGGGAAAATCCCACGCCTTTTTTTTATTTTTAACCTTTTATGTTTCCTATCGGTCTTAAAGCTGCAACCTTCCTTGAGATTCCAGCTCTGTCAACTGCTTCAACGACATCGGAGATATTTTTATAGGCAATTCCAGCCTCTTCAACAAGCCCTGATTTTGAAGCAGCTCTTACATAAATTCCACGCTCCTCCATCTGCTTAAGAAGTTGATTATAGTTAATTTCTTTTTTCGCTTTGTGTCTGCTCATGGTTCTTCCGCTTCCGTGACAAGTTGAACCGAAGGTTTCTTCCATTGCTCTTTTCGTTCCAACGAGAAGATATGAGCCTGTTTCCATTGAACCACCAATTATAACGGGCTGACCGATTTCGCGGTAAATTTCTGCAAGTTCACTTTGTCCAGGTCCAAATGAACGAGTTGAACCTTTTCTATGCACGAGGACTTTTTTAATTTTTCCATCAATTTCGTATTCTTCTGCCTTTGCGATGTTGTGCGCAACATCGTAAACTAAATGCATTCCAAGGTCTTCAGCTGATTTTTTGAAAATTTTTTCAAATGCCTCTCTAACTCTGTGAAGTATAACTTGACGGTTTGCAAAAGCCATGTTTGCTGCACAAAGCATCGCTGAATAATAATCCCTTCCCTCGGGCGAATCTATCGGGGCACAAGCAAGTTCTTTATCAAGCAGTGGGATACCATATCTTTTCATTGCGTCAAGAAAAACTTTAAGATAATCAGTCGCTATTTGATGTCCGAAACCTCTTGAACCACAATGAATCATCACAACGATTTGTCCTTCTTGCTCAATCCCAAAAGTATTCGCTACATTTTGGTCAAAAATTTTGTCAACTACTTGAATTTCAAGGTAATGATTCCCCGAGCCAAGAGTTCCAAGTTGGTCTATTCCTCGTTCGCGCGCTTTTTTACTTACTTTTGAAGGGTCAGCACCTTTTATCGCTCCGTGTTCTTCAATTCTTTCAATGTCTTCTTTCCACCCATAGCCATGTTCAACGCACCAACGCGCACCTTTAACCATAACCTCATCAAATTGGGAGTTTGACAGCTTTACAAACCCTGTCGCACCAACTCCAGTTGGGACGGTTTGAAAAAGCAGGTCAACGAGTTCTTTTAGTTTTGGTTTGACTTCTTCTAAAGTCAGATTTGTCCTAACAAGCCTCATTCCGCAATTTATATCAAAGCCTATTCCTCCAGGCGAGATAACACCATCTTCAAAATCAAACGCGGCAACACCACCTATTGGAAAGCCATAACCCCAATGTCCATCTGGCATACATAAAGCATATTTTTGAATTCCAGGAAGGCAAGCTACATTTGTCACTTGCTCAAATACGCCTTCATCCATTGAATCAAGAAGTTGCTTGGTTGCATATATTCTCGCTGGGACGCGCATTCCTTTTTTATATGTTTCAGGGATTTCCCATACTACTTCGGATATTCTCTTGATTTCTTTTGGTGCTAGCATTTTCGTCAGAGGGATTTTTTTGTTAATAATTTACTAAAAATTTTGAAGCTATGCCAACTGGCATAAATTTTAAGTTTACTCCGTATATGAGTTTGTCCATACCATCTAAAGCAGTAAAAAGTCCAAACTTTAAGTTTTTTATTGAAATTAGCCTGGGATAAAGATTGATAATAATTCACTCCTGACAGAACAGCTGAAAACAAAAGCGAATTATTTCTATCATAGAAAATGCCAAAGTTCCATGCTAAAGTTGCTGTTTCAAACCTTGCATTTGTTTTTTCATCAAGGCGAACGATTTGTTTCGCTCTTAAGCCAGCACCAAAAGATAGAAACTCTGATTTTTTAAACTCATAGGACAAACCAACTATCCCGCTCATGCCAAAATAGTAGAAAAAGTAAAATTTTGAATTCAACAATCTGTATTTTATTGAATAATTTTGTCCCATGTTTTCAATTCGCCAATCAATTAAGTTAATTGCGGGTTGATACTACCACTCCGCGAGGTTAAGTTTTTCGCTGAAAAATTCGCAAGCTGAGTCAAAACTGAAAAGCAAAATCCCAAGTGGGTCAAATATGTAAAGGTCATCTATTGGGTCAACGGTTCTTCCAGTATATGCATTGTTTTCAACTACTTCATTTAAGAAGTGATAGATAATCATCGTTAAAATTGAAAAAGTTTCGGATTTGGAAAACCATTCATTCTATACCACTCAAGCGTTTCTCTGTAGGCAAGTCCACCACCGATGAGATGATTTTGATAATTGGGCCAAAACTGTGCGTTTTTTCTGTTTAGCCTAATTGGAAGTATTTCGTTAAAAATAAAGTCCTTAACACCATATGCTCTTATTGATGTTATCGGGTCGGATAAATTCCAAATTAAATTTTTCAATCCATTGTAAAACTTTATATCTTTCAAATAGCGTGAGCGGTTTTCAACTTGTAAAATTCCAAAACCCCCATTTATCACAAGTGTAATCGGATTTATAACTGATTCTGAGCCGTAATCAAGCCCGCGATAGAAATAGTTTTTCTCTTGAGGGAATAAATTTGAAAGAAAGAGAAGGAAGATGAAAATTAATTTGATGAAGTTTCCACACCACCGCTGTGGCAGACAATGCATGGTCTTTTCCAATCAAAGTTTTGAAAGTTAAAAATAAGAGCGTAAGTCAAACCTTTATCAGTCCACGAAAGTATGTTATATCCATCTTTAGTATCAAGATAAAAATCAATCTCTTTGAATTTAACTTTTTTATGTCCGTGTGGAGTTGCGCTTTTCGATGGTGCGACAAGTAGTGTCATTGGGCTTTTGTCCATTTCGTAGGAAACAAGCGCAGCATAGTCGTTGTTCAAAGCAACAAGTCTTGCACCTTTTATTTTATATGGTTGATTTGAAGGGTCAGGGTAGCGCGGAAGACGAAAATTAAAACTCAGTTTTCCATCAAACCAGCTTGAAATTTCAGCTTCAGACGATGTCTCAATCTCAAGCGGGAGCTGACCCCGAACTTGCCTTACATGATTTTCAACGGCGATTTCGCTTAAATCAGCGCGCGTTGAACTAAAATAATACAGCGATATCACAAGGGCAATGAAAATTATTAAAGCAGGGACGAAAGCAACATATCTTTTTCTTTTTTTAGGTTTTAAGCTTTCAATTTGCTTAATCAAATTTTGTTTAAAATCGCCAAAGTCAACATTTATCTCATCCCTTAATGCTCTTATTGAATCAATGAAGTCGCGATTTTGTTTAAGCAATTTTGCACACTCATTACATTCACTTATGTGCTGTTTGAATTGTTCAAGTTCGTCGCCCGCAAGTTCGCCATCAAGGTATAAATTTATCCATATTTTGATTGTTTTATGGTCTATCATCGCTTTTCTCGTAAATTTTGACGAAAATTTCTTTTAATTTCTCTCTTGCTCTATTCAATCTTGACATAACGGTGCCAAGAGGACAGCCTAAAATTTTTGATATTTCGCTGTATGAGAAATCTTCAAAGTATCTTAGTATCAATATCTCCTTGTAAGTTTCGGGTAAACTGTTTAACGCTTTCATCAGAGCCTGACGCATTTCATTATTTATTAACAACTCCTCAGCGTTTATATTCCATTCATCGCTTACGTTTTCAATTGCTTCATCAAGTTTAACTGGTGAAATTTGTTCTCTTTTCTTTTGATTTATCCATATATTCCTCATAATTGTAAAAAGCCATGCCTTCACATTTGAATTTTCGTCAAGGGTGTTGATATTCTTCAATGCCCTGTAGCATGTTTCTTGGACGAGGTCTTTTGCATCATCTTCGTCTCCAGTCATTATGACAGCATATCTAAGCAGTGAGTCAATTGAGTTAATTATTTCTTTTTTAATTTTCTCAAGCACGGACAATTTTGAGAAAATCTTTTCAGCGATAAAAGATAGCCAAAAAAATTAAATGAAGCAAAATTGTGGAGCCGACGGGATTTGAACCCGTGACCTCCAGAGTGCGATTCTGGCGCTCTCCCAATCTGAGCTACGGCCCCTTTTCATATGCAAATATATAAAACAGCGTCCGAAAAATCAAATTTATATTGAAAAGGACTTTGGAATAAAGGATTAAGTTTGATTGTCTTAAATAATGAAGATGACTGAAAAATAAAAATCAGAGCCAGGCTATGATGAGACTAAAAAGTTTTTATCAATTGACCTTTATCTTCCTTGTTTTTATGGCTTTTTTCATCCTTATTTCTGGAAAGCAGGCTAAGTCAAATGCTAAAGCAAGTTATGAAGTAAAAATTCCACTTGGCATTCCTCGGGATTTATGGGAAATTTTCATCCCCCCAGATAATCCGATAACACCGGAGAAGGTTGAGCTTGGAAGGAAATTATATTTTGACAAGCGTCTTTCGGTTGATAATACCGTTTCCTGCGCAACTTGCCATGACCCGAAATTTGCTTTCACAGATGGTAAGAAGACAAGTGAAGGTGTGAAAGGGCAAAAGGGGGCGAGGAATGCACCGACAGTTTTGAACGCTATGTTTTTTGAGCAGCAGTTTTGGGATGGGAGAGCTCCAACGCTTGAAGAACAAGCAAAACAGCCGATAATTAATCCAGTTGAAATGGGCATGCCAGACCATGATGCTGTTGTGAAGAAATTAAAAGGAATTCCAGAATATGTTGAAGCATTTAAGAAAGTTTTCGGCGGAGAGATAACAATTGACAGGGTAGCGCAAGCAATTGCTGCTTTTGAGAGGACGCTTCTTACAGGGAATTCTCCATTTGATAGGTTTATAGCAGGAGATCAAAATGCGATAAGTGAATCTGCAAAAAGAGGTTGGCAGTTGTTTCAAGGTAAAGCAAGATGTATAACCTGCCACGAATTTAACCGTTCAAGCCCATTTTTCACTGACAACAAATATCACAACATTGGCGTTGCGATGAACAAAGAAGGGTTCGCCGAGCTTGCGCGCAAAGCTGAACAACTTGCAAAACAGGGACAATTTGATAAAAGAAAACTTGATGAACTTGCGCTTAACCCAGCGTATTCTGAACTTGGAAGATTTCTTGTCACGCTTAATCCAAAAGACATCGGTGCGTTTAAAACACCGACTTTGAGAAATGTTGAACTTACAGCTCCTTATATGCACGATGGAAGTGAAGCTACACTTATGGATGTGATTGAATTTTACAATCGCGGTGGAAATGAAAATCCAAATTTATCTGGCGAGATGAGACCGCTTAATCTCACAGACCAAGAAAAGCAAGACCTTGTTGAATTTTTGAAATCTTTAACTGGGGAATTTCCAAAGGATTTTCCTGAAAATAAATAAACAAAAAAGGAGGTGCGCTATTATGCCAAAAATGCCAAGTGAGAGAAAAGAAGAGCAGTATCTAAAGGAGAGAGAAGAATTTTTCAAGATGTTGCCGAAGTTAAATCGCAGGCAGTTTTTGAAGGTTGCTATGGCTTCAGCAGCTGTTGCGCTTGCAAAGAATCAATTCCCACCACACTCATTCCAACTTGTTGAAGCAGTTGAAGCTAAACAAGGTGGTGGAACAGAAGTTAAATTTAGATTTGCTTACATTTCAGATACTCATCTTTACGAAAGGAAATTAAATGAAAGATTTGTTCGTGCAGCTTTAAAAGCGGTCCAAGATGTAAATGCGCTTGACCCTCAGCCAGATTTCGTATTATTTGGCGGGGATCTCGCACAGCTTGGTCAACCCGGTGAACTTCAACTTGGAAAGGAAATTTTAAGTGAACTCAAGGCAAAACTTTACATGATGGTTGGGGAGCACGACTGGTACCTTGATCTTGGAGAAAAATGGCTTGAACTTTTCGGAAAAGATTTACCAAAGGGTTCATATGGATGGTATTCATTTGACCACAAAGGCGTTCATTTCATCGTTTTGAACTCAGTTATAGTTGAGGATTACTGGACCGAGACTAAAATGACGCCGATGGAAAGGATGAAGTTTATGGCACAGCTTGATAATCCGAAGGGAAGACCTTTCACTGTTGGCAAAGGTTATCTTGGTGATGGGCAGATAAAGTGGTTAAAGGAAGACCTTTCAAAAGTTTCTAAAGATACGCCAATAGTTGTATTTTCCCACTCACCGCTTTACAAGTATTATAAACCTTGGAATTTCTGGACTGATGATGCTGAAGATGTTCAGACTTTGCTTAGACCATTTAAGAATGTGACTGTAATTCATGGGCACACGCATCAACCTGTGTTTAATAGGATTGGGAATATAAACTTTTACGGCATGCTTTCAACCGCATGGCCATGGCCTTATGCGCCAACTGGACTTCCGAAGTTAACAATCAAAATGAACAGAGCCGATCCATTTGACCAATTTGATGGCACCGGTGATGGAACTGTTGAGGTTCTCGCTAATGGGAAGGCGAATAAAATTTATAACCTCTGGAGCAGGGAACCGATGAAAGTTAGTGCAAGGTATCTTGAATCCGGTGGGAAAGAAGATGTTCCACCACTTCCGGCTGATCCATCGTTTTAAAAATAAAATTTCAAGGAGGAATTTGTTATGCTCAAAAAATTCATAACGCTGATTCTTTTGATTTTTGTCGGGATATTCTTTACAGGTAAAAATGGACTGACAACAGTTAAAGGGGACAAGGATGAAAAGAAAGGTGACAAGAAAGTTATAACAACATGCGATGGAACTACACAAGTAGCTTTAAACGATGTGGGTAAAGATGAGGTTATGTCAAGAGAAAAAGCTCAGGAAGTTGCTTCAATGCTTCTTGCAACATACCAGCAGCAGAAGAAATATCAATCAACGAAATTCACGCGGCGAGATTCGCTTATATGGGAAAGGGAGTTGAAAGCAATGATTGAGGAAGGATATAAGTGGTTTCACGACCCATCACTTGGAACGAATGGGATTTCTTGTGATATGTGCCATCCAGATGCAGCTGATACACATCCAGAGACATATCCTAAGTTTCAGATTCAGTTGAAGAAGGTTGCGCTTTTGCGTGATATGATTAATTGGTGCATTGAAAATCCGATGGAAGGTAAAGCTCTTGCGGAAAATGACCCGCGTTTGAAAGCGATAGAAGCGTATATAATTTGGGCTCGTGCGAATCAAGACCCAAGACCACACGCTAAAACACTTAACCCCGGGAGGAGATGATACTTTAAGCCCCGACTTAAAGTCGGGGCTTTTTTGTTTAATAATCTCACTCAAATGTTTAATATTAGCCAGCCATTAGTCTTAATACCACTCAAAAATCCCCCCATATTGGTGAAAAATTGAAATGGCACGAGCTTTGAGTTTTAATTTTGTTGCAAAGGTTTTTAATAAAAATTGGTTGAAATATGGCTGATAGAATTCAAACGCAACAGCAAGTAGTTCAGCAAAGTGAACAAAAAAGCAGAGGCAGTAAAAAAACAATTTTTCTGGTTGCGATACCTGTGCTAATTCTTCAAGTTATAATTGCTTATTTGCTTGTCCTTGATTTAAATTCAAAGTCTTCTTCTCAACAGGCTTCAACAAGCAATCCCAAGGCGAAGGAATCCCACCAAGAAAGGGAAATTTCAAGTGAATATAAAATTACGGATTCAGAATATGTTCCGTCACGTCCGGAGTTTCTTTTCGTTGTGAGAGATCTTATTATAAACCCTGCTGGAACTGGGGGATTGAGGTATTTATTGACAAGCGTTGGCATAGAAGTGACAAATGAAAAGGCTTTTGCTGAAATTCAAAGCAAAGAAGTTATCGTGAATGATATTTTAATTAATGTTTTATCAAGCAAGACACTTGAGGAGTTAAGCGATATTTCAAAGCGTAAAGAGTTAAGGCGTGAAATAGCTAAAAAAGTTGATGAAATATTGACATTTGGCAGGGTTCAAAATGTTTATTTCAGCAAGTTCATAATTCAATGAGGTAGTGAAAGAATGCCTGAAATTTTATCTCAGCAAGAGATAGACAGTCTTCTTGCTGGTTTTAGCGCTGGTAAACCAGTTGAGATAAGCTCAAAGCGTGAGGAAAAGGAAGTTGTCCCATATGAGTTTCGTCGCCCAAGCAGGGTCTCAAAAAATCAAATAAGAACGATTCAAACAATCCATCAAAGTTTTGCTGAGACATTTGGATATTATCTGACGAGCCGTCTTCAAACACCGGTGACGATTCAAGTTGAAAATGTTGACCAGCTTTTTTATTCAGAGTATATACTTTCAATTGAAAAGCCGAGCGTTATCTTTACGCTTGATGCTGGTGATGGTAAAGGGGAGATAGTTTTTGAAATTGGTCTTGAGCTTTCATTTATCTTGATTGAGAGATTACTTGGTGGGGGGATGAGCGTTCCTATGTTGGAAGGTAAGAAGTTGTCAAGGGCTTTGACGCAAATTGAGCAAAATTTAATTCGCGGGATAGTTGAACGTTCAGCTTCTGAACTTGAAAAAGCATGGAGTATGATTGACACATTTAAATTTAAAATTACAAAATACGAAAGCGACCCAGATATAGTTCAAGTTGCACCATCAAGTGAAATAGTTTTAGTAATTTCATTTATTGTTTCGCTTGGTGAGAAAAATTATAGAATGAGCATGTGTTACCCTGTGTTTGTGATTGAAGATTCACTTTCCAAGATGACCCTTCAAAAGTTTATGGGAATTAGAAGACAAGCGCCTGAAGAGTATTCAAAATACATCGCTGAAAAAATTAAAACTACAAAAATTCCAATAAGTGTTGAACTTGGGCAAAGCGAAATTTCGTTTGGTGAACTTATAAATTTAAATCCAGGTGATGTCATTCTGCTGAATACGAGGGTTGACTCAGAAGTGAAAGTTTACATCGCCGGAAAATTGAAACTTTACGGAAAACCCGGGATTTTCGGAGGGAAAAAAGCTGTCAAGATAACAAGAATTGCAAATAATGAGGAGGGATGAAATGGAGCAAAATGAATCAATAAAGCAGGAAGTTAAAAATGCAGAGCTTGAGAGCTTTGAAAACTTAACACAGGAAGAAGCGAGCGCGGAGAAAGTGATAAACAACAAAATTGAAATTTTACTTGATGTCACTTTGCCCGTTTCAATTGAGCTTGGTAGGACAAGCATGCCTATAAAAGATATACTTGAGCTTGACAGAGGTTCAATAATTGAGCTTGATAAACTTGCAAGTGAGCCTGTTGATGTGATTGTGAATGGCAAGAAAATCGCTGAGGGAGAAGTTGTGGTTATTGATAAGCATTTTGGAATAAGGATTACAAATTTAGTCGCGGTTGAGGATAGGATAAAAAATGTTAAGAAGTGAAAATGCTTGGAATTATGGCGAAAACATTTCTTTCGTTTGGCTTGATACTTTTCCTTATGGCTATGATTTTTTATGTGCTTAAAAAATTTTATTCTCCAATTTCAAGCTCACAAAATTCAATCGGTGGTTTACGAGTTTATGCACAATTGCAGCTCCAGCCCAGGAAATCAATTTATCTTGTCAAAGTTTTGAATAAAATTTTAATTCTCGGCGTTAGCGAAAATGGTATAAATGTTTTGTCAGAGATAAATGACCAGGAAATTGTGAAAGTTTTGGATGAAATTTATGTTTCTGGCGGAAAAAGGAACGGGAAAATTTTTAAAGCTAAATCAGGAGGTGAATTTTGATATGCGCAATGTTTTGATGATTTTGATTTTTCTCATTTTTGCATCTGATTTGAAAGCGCAATCAAGAACAAACGAACAATTGACATTCCCTATTCCAAAGGTTACTGTTGAAGTAGGGAAGGCTAATAAAGCTGAAGACGTTGCTGTAACTTTGCAGATTTTATTTTTGATGACCGTTTTATCGCTTGCACCCGCGATAGTAATTTTGACGACATCTTTTACAAGGATAATTGTTGTTTTTCATTTTTTAAAGCAGGCGCTCGGGGTTCAACAAATGCCACCGAGTCAAATTCTCATTGGACTTGCACTTTTTCTGACATTTTTCATAATGTCTCCAACTTGGGAAAAAATTAATACCGATGCAATTCAACCTTATCTCAAAGGTGAAATCACGCAAGCTCAGGCATATGATAGAGCAATAAAGCCACTTCGTGAGTTTATGTTCAAGCAGGTTCGTGAAGATGATCTTGCACTTTTTGTTTCACTTGCAAATCTTCCAAAACCAAACAACAAAGATGATATCCCAACGCATGTTCTAATACCAGCATTTGCGATAAGCGAATTGAAGATAGCATTTCAAATTGGTTTTTTAATTTATGTCCCATTTTTGATGATCGACCTAATAGTTGCAAGTGTTCTTATGTCAATGGGAATGATAATGTTACCACCCGTTATGATTTCTTTGCCCTTTAAAATTTTGCTTTTCATTCTCATTGATGGATGGCATCTTGTGGTTCAATCTTTAATTCAAAGTTTCCATTAAAAGGAGTAAAGTGAAGATGACGGAGCAATTTATAATCCACCTTGCAAGGGAGACATTTTTCACGGCGATTTTGGTATCAGCGCCAATTTTAATTGCTTCTGCAGTTATCGGTTTGATAATTTCAATTTTTCAATCGGCGACATCAATAAATGAGATGACATTAAGTTTTGTCCCAAAGCTAATTGTAATGGCTATTGTCATAGTTATCGCTTTACCATGGATGATAGATGTGCTTGTCAGTTTCGCGAAGGGATTGTTTAACCAAATTCCAAACATAGCAAAATAGTTATGGAATTTTACTTTTCAACATTTTATGTCTTTATTTTGATTTTTGTGCGTGTTATGAGTTTGCTTTCAAGTGCTCCATTTTTGGGGCTTTCGATTATACCATTTCAGCTTAGATTCTGGCTCAGTCTGTTTTTAAGCTATATTTTCCTACTCACGCTTGATTTCAAAGGAATAAACTTTTCGGTTGAAATCATTGGTTTTATCATTTTGGTCGTTAAAGAAGTTATGGTTGGGTTGATAATTGGTTTTTCAGCTTGGGGGATTTTTTACGCTGTTCAATTTGCGGGACATTTAATTGGATTTGACATAGGCTTTTCAACTTCATCTGCTTTTGACCCTGAACATTCGGAACCAGTTCCGATTTTGAGTCAGTTTAAAAATTATTTTGCGATTGTGATTTTTTTAATGTTAAATGGTCATCATTTTTTGATTCAAGCTTTGAAGGCAAGTTTTGAATTAATCCCAATTTCAAGTTTTGGTGTAAGTGCTGGGCTTGTGAGCTGGGGTGCGAAGTTGATTTCTTTTGTTTTCGTATCCGCTGTTAAAATCAGTGCTCCTATAATTGTCGCACTTTTTCTAACTGATATAACGATTGGAATTCTTTCAAGGGCTTTTCCCCAAATGAACATCTTCATGTTCGCTTTCTCAGTTAAAATTATCATTGGGCTTGTGGCTTTAATGATAGCAATGCCGTTTTTCATCTTTGTCTTTAAGAAAATTCTCGTTGCTTTTGAATCTGACATGTTTGAGCTTTTGAAAATAATGGGTGTATAAAATGGCTCAGGAGTTTCAGGAAAGAACTGAACAAGCGACACCAAAACGGAGAGAAGAAGCGAGAAAGAAAGGTAAAGTCGCTAAAAGTTATGACTTTAGTTCCGCAGTTACATTGCTTGCTTCACTTGTGATACTTTATCTTGGTGGAGCTTATGCTTATCATAAAATCGCTGAGCTGACAAAATTTATTCTATCAAATTCACATTCAATTGAAATTTCGGCGCATAATATATCTTTGTATTCATCTCGCGGTTTAACTTTTGTTGGGTTAAATTTTTTTCCGTTTTTAATTTTGCTTATGTTCATAGGTGTTGGTGCAACTTTGTTGCAGACGGGTTATGTTTTCACTTTTGAAACATTGAAATTTAACTTTGATAAACTGAACCCAGTTGAAGGCATAAAGAGAATTTTATTTTCGCGAAGAAGTTTATTTGAGCTTGGGAAAGGATTAATCAAAATTGGGGTAGTTGGGTTGACAGTTTATCTTGTTTTAAAAAGCCTTGTTGATGATGTGTTAATTTTAATGGATTCAGATGCTGGAAGTATCGCTGGCTTTATTTTGAAAGCGGGTTTTTCCTTGATGATGAAAACGGGGCTTGTTTATTTTATCATTTCAATTTTTGATTTCGCATTTCAAAAGTGGGAGTATGAGAGGGAATTGAAAATGACAAGGCAAGAGGTTAAGGACGAGATGAAAGAGCTTGAAGGCGATCCACTTATTAAATCAAGGATAAGGCGAAGGCAGAGGGAAATTTTAAAGATGAGGATGATACAAGGAGTTCCTAACGCTGATGTTGTGATAACTAATCCAACGCATATAGCGGTTGCG
This sequence comes from uncultured Bacteroidota bacterium, assembly GCA_964438815.1. Classification (GTDB taxonomy): domain Bacteria; phylum Bacteroidota; class Ignavibacteria; order Kryptoniales; family Kryptoniaceae; genus Kryptonium. The sequence goes on along the minus strand of CAYTKW010000003.1, from coordinate 151,039 downwards.
TTGAAATATGAATCCAAAAAGATGAACGCTCCAAAGGTTATAGCTAAAGGGATGAATTTAATTGCTGAAAAAATCAAAGAAGTTGCAAAAGCTCATGGCATCCCAATAGTTGAGGATAAACCACTTGCACAGGCACTTTACAAAATGGTTGATATAGATGAGGAAATCCCACCTCAACTTTACAAGGCTGTTGCTAAAGTTCTTGCGTATGTTTTCAGTTTGAAAAAGAAAGGCAAAGTTAAGGTATGAGTCAAGGGTTTGGAATTTTGCAGAGTTTAAGTAGAAATACTGATGTCATTCTTGCTGTTACGGTGATTTCAATTCTTGTTTTTATGATTTTGCCATTGCCTCCTTTTTTGCTTGATATTTTAATAACCTTCAATATCACTTTTTCAATTATTATTCTTTTGATATCAATGTATATAACGAGTCCGCTTGAGCTTTCTGTGTTTCCTGGGCTTTTGCTTATACTTACGCTTTTTAGGCTTAGCTTGAATGTTGCTTCAACGCGGTTAATCCTTGCCGATGGATATGCAGGGAAAATAATTTTTGCTTTTGGCTCTTTTGTTGTGAAAGGGAATTATGTGGTTGGCTTTGTTGTGTTTTTGATTCTCGTTGTGATTCAATTTGTAGTGATAACAAAAGGAGCTGGAAGAATCGCTGAGGTTGCAGCAAGGTTTACACTTGATGCGATGCCAGGAAAACAGATGAGCATTGATGCGGATTTAAATGCTGGGTTGATAACAGAGGATGAAGCAAGGCGAAGAAGAGAGTTGCTCCAAAGGGAGGCAGAATTTTATGGCGCAATGGATGGTGCAAGTAAATTCGTCCGCGGTGATGCAATAGCTGGCTTGATAATAACGATGATAAATATAATTGGTGGATTGATAATCGGAGTTTTACAACGAGGGATGACATTTTCCGAAGCACTGCAAAATTATACACTTCTTACAATTGGAGATGGGCTCGTATCGCAAATCCCAGCTTTGATAATTTCAGTTTCTGCTGGTATGGTTGTCACGAGAAATGCTTCTGGAAATCAATTTGATGTTGAGGTAAAAACTCAAATTTTTCAGAAACCGAAATCACTTTTAATCGCTTCTGGAGTGCTTGCGTTTTTTGCCATTGTCCCGGGCTTACCGATGCTTCCATTTTTAATTTTATCTGTCATAAGTGGAGTTGCAGGTTATTTGGGGACAAAAGCTGAAAAAATTCACCCTCAAACAACAGAAGTAAAACCAAAGCAAGTAATTCAGCAAGAAGAAAAACTTGAAAAACTAATTCAAGTTGACCCAATTGAAGTTGAAATTGGCTATGGCTTAATTCCGCTTGCAGATGAAGAACAAGGTGGAACATTGTTCAAAAGGATAATTGGAATTAGAAAACAGCTTGCACTTGAGCTTGGGATAATAGTTCCACCCGTGAGAGTTAGAGATAACATCTATCTTGAGGCGAATGAGTACATTATAAAAATCAGGGGCAATAAAGTTGCCAGTGGCGAAGTTAAGCCTGGCTATTATCTTGCAATGAACCCAGGGACAGCAGAAGGAGAAATTAAAGACGCAATAAAAGTTAAAGAGCCAGCTTATGGATTTGATGCTTATTGGATTCCAGCTCACAGAAAAGAAGAAGCTGAAATAATGGGTTATACAGTCGTTGAACCTGTATCTGTGATAGCAACTCATCTAATGGAAGTTTTAAGAAGAAATGCTGGAAGAATTTTAAGTAGGCAAGATACGAAAACATTAATTGAAAGTCTGCGTGAGGATTACCCAGCATTGATTGAAGAGATAACATCGGATGTTTTGCCGATAGGGACAATTCAAAAAGTTTTGCAGAATCTTTTAAATGAAGGGATACCGATAAGAGATATGGTCACGATACTTGAAGCGCTTCTTGATTATTCAAGGGTTACGAAAAATGTTGATGTCCTGACGGAATATGTTCGTCATTCGCTTTCTGAGACGATAGCGCGACTTTATCAGGATGAATATGGAGTGATACATGCAATTCAGCTTGACCCAAGGATAGAAGAAATCATAACCCAATCTCTCCAACAGCCGATGACTCAATCAAGCCCAACGCTTGGGCTACCTCCAGAGATAATCCGTTCAATTAATTCAAGTCTTAATGAAAATGTTAAAAAAGCAAAAGAGCTTGGCTATAAACCCCTTGTGATTTGTTCAGCGACAGTTAGACTTTACTTTTACCGTTTGATACATTCTGCATTTCCGGATGTGGGTGTAATTTCTTACACTGAATTGCCAACCGATATTGACATTGAGATAATTGGACGCGTGAAAATTAACAATGGATAAACTCCTTCCATTTCCTGCTCTTCCCTTGAAAATGCTTGATTGAGAAGTATAAAAAAATTAATTTTAATTCAAACCGAAAAAATTTGCACAAATATGGAAAGTTTTTTCGTAAATGCAGGTAGCGTTAGAAATGGTAAAGCCGAGGTTAAAGGTGAGGAGTTTCATCACCTTGCAAGGGTTTTGAGAAAGAATGTTGGTGATATGGTTTATCTTTTTGATGGAACTGGGAAAATTTACACAGCGAGGATTGTGAGGATAACAGATGAAAAAGCTGAATGTGAGATTGTTGAAGAAAGCTTTATGAAAGGAGAAATTGAAGTTGAATTATGCGTTGCCCAAGCAATTCTAAAAAATACGGATAGATTTGAATTTGCACTTGAAAAATTAACAGAGCTGGGTGTTAAATATATTATACCACTGGTAACAGAGCGCGTCATCAGTGCAAAGTCACCGCTTGATATTTCAAATCGGAAGATTGAAAGATGGAAGAAAATAATTCTTTCAGCTTGCAAGCAGTCAAATCGTGCGCTTATCCCAGAACTTGGCGAACCAGTTGACTTTAAAAATTTAATTTCCGTAGCTGAAGAATACGAGCGAAAAATTGTCCTTCACGAAAGCGAAAATTTCAAAAGAATTTTATTTTACGATTATCTCAATGAGCTTGAAAAGGTTAATTCAATTTTAATTGCAATTGGTCCTGAAGGAGGTTTCAGCGATGCGGAAGTTGAAATGGCAATTTCGGCTGGATTTGATGTCATTTCACTTGGGGAAAGAAGACTGCGCTCTGAAACCGCAAGCATTGTTGGAGCTGGAGTTATAGTTCAATTTTTGATATCAAAATTAAAGACGAAGGATGAAAATTACTGAAAAGGTCAAAACATATAATTTGAAAAAATATTTCCACGCAGGCGGTGAAATCATAAGGGCTCTTGATGGAGTTGACATTTCAATAAACGAGGGTGAAATATGCGCGCTTATCGGTGAATCTGGATGTGGTAAATCAACGCTTGGAAAATTGATTGTGAGGTTGATTGAACCGGATGAGGGTGAGGTCTTTTTCAATGGAGTGAATATAACTAATCTTGACAGTAAAGCTCTCAGATTGTTGAGAAGAAAGATGCAGATAATTTTTCAGGACCCGTTTGCGATATTTAACCCTGTCTATAAAATTGGCACGCAAATTTTTGAAGTTGTTAAATTTCATAAAGTTGTAGAAGATAATCTCGTTCAAGATTATGTGGTGCAATTGATGCGAGAGGTTGCTTTGCATCCGGACATATTGAAAAAATATCCATCGCAACTCAGCGGTGGTCAGCTTCAGCGTTGCGCAATAGTGAGGGCAATTTCTTTACAGCCTGAATTTTTGATATGTGATGAAATCGTTTCAGCTCTTGATGCTTTAGTTCAAGTTCAAATTGTTGAGCTTTTAAAAGTTTTAAGAGAGGAATTTAAATTGACAATTTTGTTTATAACACACGACATTGGAGTTGCGAGAAGAATCGCGGACAGAGCTTTTGTGATGCGTTCGGGCAAGATAATTGAAGCAGGAATGATTGAAAAAGTGCTTTACGAACCAACGCAGGAATACACAAAGAAATTGATAAAGTCAGTTTTAGGCATAAAAACATAAAGCGAATTTAAAATGAAATTAAAATCAATCAATCCAGCGACGCTTGAGGTTCTAAAAGAAATTGAAACAACCCCTGTTGAAGAAGTTTTTGAGATTTCAAGAAAAGCACAAGGGGCATTTAAAAAGTGGTCAGCTACATCAATTGATGAAAGGTTGAAGCTTTTAAAAAGGGCGAGGGATATTCTCTATGAAGACCGTGATGAAATTGCAAAGTTAATTACGCTGGAGAATGGTAAACCGATACTTGAATCGTATTCAATGGAGATTTTCCCATCGCTTGATTTATTTGACTTTTACATTAAAAATGCGCGAAAAATTTTAAAGCCGAAAAAAGTTCGCTCGCAAATCCCATTGTTTTGGTTAAAGAAAAACTATATTCATTTTGAACCACTTGGAGTTGTTGCTGTGATTTCACCTTGGAATTATCCTTTGCTTCTTCCAATTGCGCCAATTATATCTGCGCTCGTTGTTGGTAATTGTGTTATATTTAAACCATCAGAGTATACAAGTTTAATTGGCTTGAAGATATACGAGATTTTTAAAGAAGCTGGTTTTCCGGAGAATGTTTTTAACATTGTGATTGGGTTTGGCGATGTCGGTGAAGCTCTTGTGAATTCAAACATTGGTAAAATATCTTTCACCGGTAGCACAAAGACAGGTCGGATTATAATGCGAAACGCTGGTAAAAAGCCAATTCCGGTGACGCTTGAGCTTGGCGGTAAAGACCCGATGATAGTTTTTGATGATGTTGATGTTGAGCTTGTTTCAAGCGCTGCTGTGTGGGGTGCTTTTGCAAACGCAGGTCAAACATGTGTATCCGTTGAAGTTTGTTATGTTCAAGAAAAAATTTTTGAGAAGTTTGTTGAAAGAGTTATTGAAAAGACAAAAAAACTTAAAATTGGAAATGGGCTTGACCCAGATGTTGAAATTGGTCCGATAAACAATGAGAAGCAACTCAAGATAATTGAAACCCAAATTCAAGATGCTGTTTCAAAAGGAGCAAAAATTTTAACAGGTGGCAAAAGAATTTTCCCAAGGGATAAAAATGGAAATGAATTAAAGGGTTATTTCTTTGAACCGACGGTTATCACAGATGTTGATGATTCAATGCTTCTTATGAAAGAGGAAACATTTGGACCTGTGTTGCCTGTGGTAAAATTCAAGGATGAAGATGAGATTATTGAGATAGTAAATTCAAGTGAGTATGGGCTATCTGCAAGTGTATGGACGAAAGATAAAAGGAGAGCAAAAAGAATTGTTGAGAAAATAAAATCGGGGGCAGTTTTGGTGAATGAATGTGTTGTTCATTACGGCGATGCGAAAGCGCCTTGCGGTGGTGTTAAGTCAAGTGGATTTGGAAGGGTTCATTCTGAATTTGGACTTTATGATATGGTGAATATAAAGTTTGAAAGCTATGATTACATCTCACCATATCGTCTGTGGTGGTTTGGTTATGATGATAAACTTTTGAAAACAATCAAAAATGCTGTTGATTTTCTTTACTCACCTTCGCTTGGAAAAAGGATAAAGTCAATTCCGGGGCTTGTTTTTAACTTGTTTAGAAAGGACGAAAGCAAAGTTTAATTAAAAACAAAAATCCAACTCAACATGAAAAGATCGTTTCTTTCTTTGCTTTTACTTTTAAGTTTTGTGTTTGTTGAAATTTCAAATGGATTTTTTGCGTCAAGAAAACCTGTCAAAGCATTTAACGGAATGGTCGTCTCATCTGATTCAATTGCGACGATGGTTGGAGTTGAAATTTTAAAGAAAGGTGGGAACGCAGTTGATGCAGCTGTTGCTGTTGGATTTGCTCTTGCTGTAACTTATCCTCAAGCTGGAAATATTGGAGGCGGTGGATTTATGGTGATAAGGATGGCAAACGGCGAAACTGTAACGATTGACTACAGGGAAAAAGCGCCACTTAAAGCACATAGGAATATGTTTCTTGATGAAAATGGGAATTTTGTCCCTGAAAAAAGCCAGATTGGATATTTATCAATTGGGGTTCCGGGTTCTGTTGCGGGACTTTTGCTTGCACTTGAAAAGTATGGAACGATGTCAAGGAAAGAGGTTTTAAAACCAGCAATTAAGCTTGCTGAAAAAGGTTTTATTGTTAACGAGGGACTTGCAAATGCTTTTAAAAATGCATTTGAATATTTTAAAAGGTTTCCGAGCACGATGAAGTATTTCTCAAAAAATGGTGAACCTTATAAAGCTGGTGATAAACTCGTTCAAAAAGATCTCGCAAAGGTTTTAAAATTAATAAGAAACAAGGGTCGGGATGGATTTTATAAAGGTAAAGTTGCTGATTTAATCGTTGCAGAAATGAAACGAGGAGGTGGATTGATAACTTATGAAGACCTTGAAAATTATCAGCCAGTGATAAGGAAACCAGTTGTTGGAAACTATCGTGGTTATGAAATTATTTCAATGGGTCCGCCAAGTTCGGGCGGAGTTTGTTTGATTGAACTTCTTAACATACTTGAAAATTTTGACCTGAAAAAATATGGTTTCGGTTCATCTTACACAATCCACTATCTAATTGAAGCAATGAGGAGGGTTTATGCAGATAGAGCTGAATATCTTGGTGACCCTGATTTTGTCCAAATTCCACTTGAAAAACTTTTATCAAAGGAGTATGCTAAATCTCTCGCGAACGAAATAGATACATTTTATGCAACGCCAAGCTCTAAAATAATTCGCTCAGTTTCCCCTCCTGCTGAAGGTTCTCATACGACACATTACTCTGTAGTTGATAAGTGGGGAAATGTCGTAAGTGTTACGACAACGATAAATAGTTATTTTGGCTCAATGATTGTTGTTGATGGCGCAGGATTTTTTCTAAATAATGAGATGGATGATTTCAGCGCAAAGCCCGGTTTTCCAAATCAATTTGGTCTTCTTGGTAGTGAAGCTAATTCAATACAGCCGGAGAAAAGAATGTTAAGTTCAATGACCCCAACAATAGTTTTAAAAAATGGTAAACCTTTCCTCGTTCTCGGTTCACCTGGCGGTTCAACAATTATAACCTCTGTCCTTCAAGTTATTTTGAATCTGATTGATTTTGGGATGAACATTCAAGAAGCGGTTGATGCGCCAAGAATTCATCATCAGTGGTATCCAGATGTAGTTTATTATGAAAGGCGCGGGTTGCCACTTGATGTCATTGAAAATTTAATTAAGCGTGGGCATAAGCTTATAGAAAGAAGTGGTTTTCAGGGTGAGGTTCAAGCAATTTTAATAGATGAAAATGGCGTCAAATATGGAGCATCCGACCCACGCGGTTATGGATTAGCGATGGGATATTGAAGTTATCTGTGGCGGTTTGGTAAATTTTAATAAAGTTTTTTAGAAAATGTTGAGAAATGTTTTTAAAATTTCGCGATTTATTTTAGTTGCAATTTTACCCCCATTGTTTTTCCTTGTTTTGTTTTTTGCTTTTTCAATGTTTGTTTATAAAAATCTTGAAAAAGATATAACATGGGTTGACGCTTTTTTCTGGATTACACATCCACACGTGATAGATGAGCATAGACGAGATGTAACAAAATTGTTTGCATTTGTAGTTTACATTGGGATTTTCTTCTTTCAAGTTTGGTTCATTGAAAGAATTTTGTCAAGCATTTTAAGTGGGGAATTAAAAATATTGTGGAGGAGGAGAATGGCTGAGATAGAGATTTCAAAATTAAAAAATCACTATATAATTTGCGGTTATGGTCAGGTTGGGAGAACCGTCGTTGACGAACTAATGAAATCCGGCATCCCATTTGTTTTAATAGAAGTTAATGAAAGCCTTGCAAAGGAACTTCTAAGAGAAGGTATAAATGTAATTCAAGGTGATGCGAGACGAAAGAGCGTTCTTATTAATGCTGGTATTGAGAGAGCGAAGTTTATTTGCACTTTAATTGATAACGATTCGGACAATCTTTATATAACTATAACTGCGAAAATGTTAAATCCAAATATAAAGGTTATATCAAGGGCTGGGAATTTAAGATATGCTGAAGCGATGAAGGGTGCAGGTGCGGATGAAGTCGTCGTTCCTGAATATGAAGGTGGTTTGGTTATTGGAAGGTTAATTTCAAGATATGAAAAGTTGAAAGAGCTATGAAAATACTGTTGATTGAAGATGAGAAGAAAGTTGCAAGTTTTATAAAGCGTGGGCTTGAGGAGGAGTATTTCACGGTTGATGTTGCTTATGATGGTGAAATGGGTGAATTTATGGCTTTGACATCTGATTATGATTTGATAATTCTTGATATTCTCTTGCCTAAGAAAAATGGACTTGATGTCTTGAAAAGTTTAAGGGCAAACAAGATTGATACTCCAATTTTGATTTTAACTGCAAAAGGTTCAGTTGAGGACAGGGTTGAGGGCTTAAATAGTGGTGCTGATGATTATTTAACCAAACCATTTGCATTTGCGGAACTTCTTGCAAGGGTGAGGTCACTTTTGAGGAGAGCATCATCGGAGAAATCAAATGTAATAAAAGTCGCCGACCTTGAGCTTGACTTGATAAAGCATATTGCAAAGCGTGGGGATAAAATAATTGAATTAACTGCAAAGGAATACGCCCTTCTTGAGTATCTTATGCGGAATAAGGGAAGGGTTTTGACTAGAACAATGATAGCTGAACATATCTGGGACTATCACTTTGATACAGGGTCAAATGTAATAGATGTTTATGTTAGAAGGTTGCGCAAAAAAGTTGACGAGGGTTTTGATAAAAAATTGATACACACGGTTCGCGGTGTTGGATATATAATTAAAGAGTGAAAAAATTATGTTCGGGTCAATTAAATTTAAACTTTCTCTCCTTTATTCGCTTTCTCTTCTGTTGACGCTCGGGATTTATAGTACACTTGCTTATTACTACATGCGAAAAAATTTATTTGATGGTCTTGATAATTCACTTCGCTCTGAGGTTAAATGGCTTAGTGATGTTATTGAACCAAGGATTTCAAATTTTGACTTGAGGACATCTGAGTTTGAAAATGAAAGCGCGGATTCAACACTTGAGGATGAGATATGGGATATAATTTATGAGCACTCGCTTTTGAGTTCAAAGAAACAATTCATCCAGATAAAAGATGTAAATGGGAAAGAAATTTATAGGTCGTTAAGTTTAGGTTCGTTTGATTTACCATTTGATTCAGCCTCAGCTAGCTATGGGAATATAGTTTTAATGACAGTTGATAAATTTATTCACGGCAAAATCAGACTGGCTGTTTTAAGGTCAAGATATTTAACGATTGCTGTCGCATACCCACTTGATGAAATAAATCATGCGATGAGAAATTTATTTAGAATCCTTGTCCTATTAATACCGATTGCATTGTTAATTTCAATTGTTGGTGGACTATTTCTCGCTAGTCGTTCTTTAAAACCCGTTGACGATATTGTCAAGGTCACAAGGGAGATAACCGCTGGAAGCTTGGACAGAAGAATCCCGGAGCCAAAATCAAATGATGAGATTTCACGACTTGTAAAAACATTAAATGATATGATTGATCGTCTTCAGAGGTCATTTGAAAGGATGAAACAATTTTCCGCGGATATTTCCCATGAATTTAAAACTCCATTGACCATAATTCGCGGTGAGATTGAGCTTTCCCTTTCAAAAAACAAAAAAGCCAGCGAATTGAGAAAAACACTTGCCAACATACTTGATGAGGTTGTGCGACTTTCAAATATGGTTGAAGACCTTTTAACACTTTTCAAATCGGATATAGGGCAGATAAAGTTTAATTTTAAAGAAGTTAACATAGATAAACTAATAAAGGATTTACTTGAGGATATTTATGTTCTTGCCGAAGGGAAGGGGGTTAAAATTAAAGTTAAGTTGCTTGAGCGAGCAATTGTGATGGGTGATGAGATGAGGTTGAAGCAGTTATTTTTAAATTTAATTGATAACGCTATAAAGTATAACAAAAAGGGAGGAGAGGTTACAATTTCGGTTGAAAATAAGGACAATCTCGTTAACATTTCAATAAGTGATACCGGGGTTGGAATTCCAAAAGAGGAGTTAAATTTGATATTTGAAAGGTTTTATCGCGTTGATAAGGCAAGGAGCAGGGATGGCGGTGGAGTAGGACTTGGTCTTTCAATCGCTAAATGGATAGCTGAATCACACGGTGGGAAAATAGAGGTCCAAAGTGAACTTGGACGCGGAAGCAAATTTAGCGTCATATTGCCATCCTTAAGAAAATGAAAAAAATTTAATTTTGTTTTCATCTTGGTTTAATGTTGAATGAGTAAATTTTAAGTGATAATTTTCAAAAATAAAATCAAGGTTTAAAAATGAAGCGCTTAATTCTCATAGCGGTTGCAGTTCTCTTCGGGTTAAATGTTGCGCTATTTGCGCAGCAACAGACCCAGCAAACTGGTCAACCTCAAAAGCCTGCGGTGACAGAACAAAAGAAAGCTGTTGCTGACACTACAAAGAAAGCTGAAAAGAAAGCGAAAGCTGTAAAGAAGGCAAAAAAGAAAGCTAAGAAACCACAAGGCTAATTTTAAAAGAAGGGTGGGTGTGTTCGCCCACCCTTTTTTGTTCCTACCTTTATAACCTACACTACTTTTTATCCCCCTTTGAGATTTTTGAAATTTTGTTTATATTAAAATTGGGAAAAATTGAAATCTGGAGGGAGAAATGAGAAGTATTTTAATTGTCTTCACGGTCTTGATAGTGTCAAATCTGTTTTGTCAACAGGATATTCAAAAGCTCAGCAGAATAACCCTTGTGGATGGTTTGGAGTTAGTAGGCACAGTTGTAAGTGAAGATTCGCTTAGACTTTTCTTCAAAACTAAAAGTGGAATTGATATTATAATTCCAAAAACTCATGTAAAGTCAATTGAAATTTTGTCGGGCGAAATCGTTGACGAAGGTTTTATCCCATCAGATCCAAATAAAGTTCGGCTTCTTTTTTCACCTACCGCGATAGCTTTAAAATCAGGACAAGGTTACTTTTCAGCATATTAGATATTTTCCCCATTTTTGGCAGTTGGGATTACAAATTTCTTAACATTTGGTGGTGGCATATCAATGTTTCCGGGACCATATCAAATTTTATATCTTGCTCCTAAAGTAACTCTGCTTCAAACCAAAAGATTTAGCGCAGGTGGTGGTGTTGATGTATGTAAAGCCAGTGTTTGAATTATCAGAGGGGGAAAGTTTTGGCGCTTATTATGGTGTCGTAACTTTTGATGGACATATTTTCTCACTTACAGCTAGGCTTGGCTGGGGATTTGCTGGAAGTAAAGTTGCTAACAAGCCTATCTTCATGATCGGTGGAGAACTTTATCAACTTGGTAGCAAAGTTAAACTCATTACAGAAAATTGGTTTCCCCCTAACTCGGATATAAAGTATTTATCTTTTGGATTTCGTTTCTTTGGTAAGCATTTAGCAGCTGACCTTGGCTTCATTTATCCTGCTGGTTCGAAAATAAGAGGTTTCTCTTTCATTCCATGGGTTGGATTTGCGTATAATTTTAAATTGAAAAATAAATTTAAATCATCCTAAGAAAATCCAAAGGAAAAATATATTCAGAGCTAAAAGAAATACAAGTATAGGAATCCAAGCTCTTTTCGCTTACTCAGGGGAGTTAAATATTTGTCTTGCGATCTTTGGTCCATAGTCAAGAGAAAAAAGTAATCCAATTATCACAGCAGTGCTTGTAAGTAAGGCACAAATTCAGTTAAAAACAGTGTCCATGGAAATCCAGCTGTCCCAAGATAAAAGCTGCCCATATAGCAAGACCTGTTGGAATTAAAACTTGTGAAAAATTAGAAAATATAGTTTTGAGTTTAACAGTTTTATTTAAACTAACGCGCTTTGATATCCAGCAAGCAGTAAGGAATAAAAGTGGGATAATAACAAAGTCTAAAAGGAAACCTTCTAAAAGAAAAGTTAAGTATCCTGTAGTAGTTTTAGCTCTCACATTGTCTCTGAACACACCAAAAGGACCTTGCATTGGAAAATAAAACGAAAGAAAAATTCCTATCATCGTTAACGCTTTAAATGCCTCATCTGTGCTTCCCCTTCGGTATAAATCATCTGTTTTTATCCTTGGGGATAAAAAGTCAGCACCGAATGGACGGATGTTAAATGCCATGTTATCATATGGACAAGTTTTAAAGCATTCAAGACATAGCCCGCAAATGTATTACGCTTAAGCTCAAAGGGCATCTCCATCCACGGACACCCATAACCTTTTTCACTCCCCACATAACAAGTTTTAGGTGTATGCTTCTTACAAATTTCAGGGTCTTTCACTCTAACTTCACACATTGAGAAATTTGAATAAAGACCTTGGAAACCGCTTACAGGGCAAACATATAAGCAAAAAGTTTTTTTTCAAAAATGAGAGAGATAATAATTGCAAGTCCTATAATTGTTCCAAGGAGGATAAAACTTGCAATTGGGCGAACAGTAAAGAAACCTGAACCCCAAGTTGCAATCCAAAAGAATATGACAAGTGGCCAAAGATTTCCCCACTTCGTTGGCCACTTTTTACCTAACCCAAATGGTTTATCTCTACCCTTTAAAATTAGCCTTCCCCTTTGTATCCAATCCCCGATAAGTGGGAAAGGGCATACTGAACACCAAAGCCACCCAACTATAGGAACCATAAATACCATTAAAAGAATCCACCAAAGTATCCAAACAATAACTATACCAAAGTTATAATTTCCGGGACCGATACCATAGCTGTAATCAGCAAATATGATAACAGCAAAAATGAACAAGTTAATGATAATCCCAATTAATTGGAACCATCTACTCTTGAAAAGGTTTCTCACAAATTTAAATTTTGTAAGCTCAAACCGCCATCTCAAAGGAATCAATCCGAAAAGTTTAGGCTCCGGATCGGGATTATTTTTTTTCTTAAGGGCAGGACCTAAAGCAATAGCCCCAATTATTAACATGATTGAAATGCCGGCATAGAACCTATTATTTGGCTCAACATATAAATAGCCTATCATATAAGGATGGTGCATCCCACAGGTATTTGAACATCTAAAAGAAAATCTCCCTGTGCGTGTAGCTTTAAATGGGACTTCTCTTATTTCACCGGGATGAGCATAAAACTCTATCCTATACCCATCAAGGAAAAAACCGTGGGTAACACTAAGCTTCTGAATCGGAAAATTACACTTTCACCTTCTTTGACTTTTATTATGCTTGGGGTATAGAGAAATTGCTGAGATTTTATCTCTATTATCCTTGGTTCTTGTGCGAAAACAACCCTTGTAAATAGTAATAAAATTAATAACCTTTTCATCGCTCCCCCATAATTAATTTTCTTAAAATTGCGATTGACTTTTTGGATGAACCTTCCATCTTATGCCCGTCCCATATTGCGAATGCCACTTCCATCGGAAATCCTTCTTTAAAATCAAATTCATCCTCTTGCTGCTTTTTTAACTTCCTTTTAAATATCACTTTCCATTTGCCATCTTTATAGATCCCTTTCCCCTCAACAAATTGAAATTTCATAGGTGTTTGTGTCCCGGGTCTTCGTGCTATAGGTTCCCTTACAGGGTTTATGTCAATGTTTTGACTATATTTTTGAAAATCTCTATCGGCAAGCCATTGCCACACATTAGCAATACTTCCAAAGCCCATCACTTGTTTTGTGGCTGGGCCATTGGCAGGAACAAATAAAATAGCACATGCATCGGGGTTTGCAGGGGGTTGCCTACTTTCGGTTTCATCTTTAAATTCAAGCAAAAAAGCAATCTCCTCAGAATTATACACCGCTTTTACAAGAATATCTCTTTCCTCAAATCCAAAAGGAGCTCTAGCTATCTGAGGAATCAAATGAATTTGCTCACCTTCTACACTATCCCATAAATTCCACTCCGGGTCAAGGGGGATATCCTCGTTTATGTGTTTCACATTTAAATTCTTTTTCTCTTCAAGTATATAGCTTGCCATGGCGTAGATACTTAAACTATGCTTTACAGCTATAAAGCCACCAATAAACAACATTAAACCCAAAATTATCGGAAGCAAAAATTTAAGGAATTTCATCTTTAACCCACTTTTTCTTTGCAAAAGAATTATATGAAACTAAAAAACAAGCTAAACCAAACAAGAAAAATCCTATATATGGTAGATGATAAATTGTAATTTTATGAACCCTTATTATTCCAATTAAGGGCGGAGTAAAAGGTTTAACAACATATCTTAAAGGTGCTTGAGGATCTAAATTGTGCCCCTGCTGATAAAGCCTAAACTGAGTCCATCCCGCCATTAATATTCCGAAGATTAAAAGCGAGATACTTACAATTTTTCCTAATTTTTTACTTTTAAAGCTTGAAATGAAAAGTAAAATTGAAAAAAATGTTAAAAGGGTAGGGAAGATTTTATAATCAAATTCAGGTAATCTTGGATTTGTATCTATCCCAATAATCTGCCTAAAACCTCCCAATCCATTTTATCTCCAGTGATCTGATAAGTATATAAAAACATCCTAGGCTTTCTTTCGGGATATTGAGAGGAATTAAATATTATAACCATGTATGGGGTAAAAATTGAGATCAGTAACAAAACACCTGATATTAAAAAGCCAATCTCAATTTTTTTCATACTTTAAAATTTTCTGTATTTTTTGTCTCAAATCTTTTTCTGGGAGTAATCCAGTAACTTCCTTTACCTTACCGTCAAGTCCAATTACTATGTTAGCGGGAACATATTTTATCCCATATTTCAAACTGATCTCTCCCTTCGGGTCAAGCAAAACAGGGAAAGGTGCACCAAACTTATTTATAAATTCCTTCACTTTATCTTTCCCCTCGCCCATAACCCTTAAGAAAATGAATTTATCTTTATATTGAGAATAAACCTTGTTAAGCCCTTCACTCTCCCACTGATATCTACCGCACCAGGTAGTGAAGAAATTTATTAAAATATATTTCTTGCCGATATAATCGTCAAGATTTATCCAATTCCCATTCATATCCTCGGCTTTAAACGAAATATACCTATCCCCAGGGTGAACGATTTCATGATAATATCGCTTTATATCCTCATATGACCTTGCGATAATATAGACATCAACATTTTCAAATTCCTTCCCATCAATAAGAACATAGGGCTTTGTTAAGATGCGAGGTATTCTTATGTCGCTTTTAGGTAATAAAACATTTCCTCTCCTACCTATCTTCAACCTTAGGTTATCTAAAGAGCCAAAATAAAAATATTTTTTATTTTTCTTTTTAGCATGAGATATATCCAAGGGAAGCCAGATATTTAAATTGGGAAGAAAAACCTCAGCGTTGCAGTGATAACTTGCATTGCAATAATTTGGAAAACCAGGCTCATCAGGCTTTACAGCCTCAATTGGAATATCTATATTTGCCACTTCAGTTGAAATTATACCAGAAACATTAGCTAATGCTACAAATAGGGAATGGAAATCAATGCAATTCCCCGCTTTCACCTCACATGCCCTTTCTACATCTCCGGTTCCATATCCTGGGATTTCCTTACTATACTCCATGTTATCGTAAACATAATCATAAATTGCCCTGACTTTTTCTATATAAGATTTCTTATTTTTTAATAAATCCAGTGAAATTTTTTTAAGTTTTCCATAATTTGCCGTTTTATCATGATTAAGTTTAAAGTATTTATCGAACTTTTTTAAAAGCTTTTCATCGGGTTCTTTAACTTTGCTGAAGTCAAATTTTCCTATAATTTCAAATCTTCTAACTAAAATTTCCAAACTTACATCCACATAATTTCCAGTTGGGTTTTCTATCTCTAAGTATAAAAACTCATTCCCATAATCTTCATCCTTTAAAATGTAAGTAGGATGATGGGCGTGAACATGGATGGATAAAATTTTCTGAAAAGGATCAGATTGAGGATAAGGGATCCAAATTTGAACTTTTTTAGCACCAGATGGAATATTTTTTACAATTGAAGTAAAGTGAATATGATAATCCTTGCTATTTCCTTTTTTTAAGGCTGAGAAGATAAAACGGAATACATCAAAAAAATCAATATTAAAATTTTCGAAAGGGGCAGTTTTTCACTGCCCCTTAAAATATCAGGAAACTTGAGGTGGCTTCCACTCAAGCTCTTTTTTCCATTCACCTTTTGGGACTACAATCATTTTGCCTCTCATTTCAAAATAAAGTTCTGAACAGAACCAAAGGCAATAATACCAATAAACTCCTGTTTTTTTCACTGTAAATTGCAATTCTTTTATCTCACCTGGATCAATGGATTCAGCGATATCATAACCAGTGAGAGCAAATCCATGAGTTATATCTCGTGCTTCTTCAATGTTTATTAGTTTAATTTTTACATTCCATCCTTCAGGGACAGTAAACCAATTGGGTGTAAAGAAACTTCTAACCGCTGTCATAGTAACAGTAACCTCTTTTCTATAATAGTCATACTTAACAGATGGTGTTGGGGTTTCTGATCTTTCTTTACTCTGATTATTTTCGGTGTGAACTCTGTAGTAGAAACATTGACAGTTATTGTGATATCTGGACTTCCTAATTCGCGTGTGCTACCTGTCGGTTCAGCCACCCTTTTATAAGGACCAGCCCATCTCTTTATCCCCGGAACAAACTCTTCTGCTCCAGCTACCTCCGCTCTTTTACAGGAAGTTACACCTAAGGCTAGTCCCAATAAGATTATGCAGAAAATAATTTTTTAACCATAGTCTTTACCTCCCCTTTTTTAATAAATTTTTAATATCCTTTGCTATCACCTCGCTTGGATCTACAAGACCTATATACCTATACCTTATAAATCCCTCCCTATCAATCAAAGCCACCATATAAGTGTGATAAACAATACCAGCCTCATTTTTCGGACGAACATATACATGATAATTTTCCCAGACCCTTTTAAGCTCTTCTTCACTCCCGGTTAGAAAGTGCCATCTACCTTTATAAGCATCTGTGTAAAATTTTACTCTCTCAACATTATCCCTTTCTGGGTCTGTTGTAATTAATAATTAATATTAGGGACAAATCTTTGTCAATGATTTCCTCAAATTCATTCTGGATAGTTTTAAAAGACATCGTTAAAAGCCCGCAAACATCGAGGCAACTTGTATAAATAAACCCTATCAATGTTACTTTACCTTTAAAATCCTCAAGAGAAACCCTTCTCCCTTCTTGATCAGTCAATATAAAATTAAAAGCTTTCTTTGGCTCAAATAGCTCAAAGCAAGCCACAATCCTTTTGCCGGCAACCTCGGGATGGGAAATTGCCGGATGTTCATCCCCTGAATTTTTACCCTTTATTAACCAAAAGCTTAACCCAGTTAACAAAATCATTGTTGGAATAATTATCCATAAAACTTTCTTCATGATGTTTTTTCCTCCTGAAAAATAAATTTTTTATTCCACAACTAATTTTCCTCTCATCTGCATATGGTAATCACCGCACCACACTATACAGTAAAAGGGGAATTCTACCTTTTTATTTGGGGTAAATTTAATCTCTTTAACTTCCCCAGCTTTTATCTTTTCAATCATTATTTCAAAATGTGGAAGATAAAAACCATGGGATACAACATCAATATTTCTCAAAAGTACGGTTATCTCTTCACCACTTTTAGCATAAATAGTGTTTGGGTACCAACTTCCCCTTTCTGGAGCTTTGGCCAACAGTTCAATCTTCCCTTCCATTTTTTCATCTTTATATGCAAAGGTAGCCAACAAAAACCCCACAGTTGAAGTTAAAACCAGAATTACAGCAATAACCTCCTCTAAAATTTTCTTCGCTTTGAACATGGCAAATTTTAGATAATTTTGTCCTAATTTTTAATTTGTCAAGCATAAAATAAAAACGGCGTGAATTTGACGGGGCCAAGGTTTTAATCAAATATCCACTCGGGTGGGATGAGCCGATTTAATTTTTCTTTCAAATTTTTCGGCAGTATCTTTAATCCAATTTTATATGATGCGTTCGTCCAGCCGAAACCTTCACGAGTTATGTAAGAAAATTTGTCCCTATGTTTCCATATTCAACGAAGACCTCGTGACTTCTTTTCACAACATCATACTTTTCAGCTATTGTTCCATTGTAGTTTACAGCATTTATCGTTATGGTGTAAAGCCATTTGTAAATTAATCTGTAAGCGATTGAATCATATCAATAATTTAAAAGTCCAACCCGCGCGATAATTTGGTGAGGTGTCCAACCATAGGGGTAATCCCATTGCGTTGCGGGTCTAAGTTCGGAAATTTCACCTTTTGATTCAAGTGTTGAGGATAAAATTCCACCGTTTGATTCAAGTAGTGGGAACGCATTTTTAATTAACTTTTTGGCCTGTTCTTTACTTGCAAGTCCAGCCCAGAGAGGATAGAAAGTTGTAGCGCTTACATAATAATTTCTTTGCTCATTTACAAAATCATAATCAAAATACATTCCTTTTTGTTCATCCCAAAGGTATTTATTTATTAAATCCTTTCGTCTTCTTGCCCTTTCATATCAAGATGTGCTTGTCTCTAATTTTCCATTGAGCAGGATTTTACCGTCAAATTCCTTCTCTATAATCTGTGCAATGTCAATTTCAAATTTGTAAAGCAATGAATTTAGGTCAACTGTCACAAGGTCAGCGCATTTGTTTATCAACCTGTAACTTCTATCATGTCCAGACTCCCCCATACATCTGTCGTGTGTGAAATATTTATCAAGTTCGGGCACTTTTGATTTACCGCTTTTATATGCTTTTTCGAATTCATTTGGGTTCATCCCATATTTTCGTGCGAAAATTTTATAAATCGCATCAAAATGTCCCTCTTCAACTTCAGGTGGTTGTCCTGTCCCAAGGTCAAAATATCTGCTCAATCCGGTTTTTGTCAATCTTTGTGGTGGGAGCCATACATTAAAATATTCCTTTATCGCTGCGGAAAGAGCCCTCTTCAACCATTCTCTATTTTCAGTGTTTTTGGGCAATTTCGCGTAAACCTCTTTTATCATTGATGTTAAAAATGGTAGTTGACTCCTAGTAAGATAATAAGACCTGTTTGCATTAAGGATTTTCCCATAACGTTCTATCTCATAGATGAAATTATCAATAACTGATTTAGTAAGTTCTATCCTTCCATCCTCTATTAAGCCAAGTATGATAAAATAACTATCCCAACCATACATCTCATTGAATCTTCCCCCAGGGACAACAAATGGGACACCTTTATATTTATTGTCGTGCTTTTCAAGGGCTAAACTTAACAGCCCATGATACCCATCAAGCCTCTTAACATAATCTGAAGTTATTGAATCGGGCAACTTTACAACTTTTATCTTTGCCTCTGGATGTTTTCTTGAGATATTTAAGAAATAATCAAATGCGATGTTATCATCGTTCGGGACATAGATGTAGTTATATCCATCAACAGTTGTTGTTTTTTCATCGTGAATTATTTTCAATATCCCATCCTCGTCAATTCTTCGTGTAAGTCCATCCCAGTAAACTTCTTTTATCAATCTTGAAATTCTATCTATAGGCTTTTCAAATATTGTCTCAAATTTTAAACTCAAAGTATCAATTCCAAACCCCCTCGGCAAGTTTTAGCTCCTGAAGTAAGTTTGAAAGGTGATATGTTCCAGAGATTTCATACACATTTCCATCAATTGTTTTCAACCAGAATCGTTTATCCCCATTTTCTGTTCCGGGAAGCCTTGAGTCATCAATAGTTATCTTCTTATCTCCATCTGTATCTTCCTCTTGAATTAATTTTTCAATGTTCTCTTTTACTAAAATTCTTATCTTCTTGCCTATTTTTTGAAGTTGTAGTTGCTGTGAATTTAAAACAAATGTGGTAAGGATAAGAAAGAGTTTAAACATTGTTTTTTTAAATTTTTATTATGTGAATATCATCCAGAGAGCACCTATTGTTAAGGCGAGAAAAATTGACAAGGCTATATTTAATTTGTTAAATTTTTTCCAGCAAAAGTTTCTTTTGAAATGACAAAATCATTTATCTTTCCATCTTTGCCCTCCTTTAAAATTCCGCTAACGGTGAAAAGAATAACTGTGCAAATTGCGAAGAGAAAGACAGCAAAGTGCAGGAAGTTAATTTCAGCTATCCACTTCCATAGCGAATCTTCAGGTAAAAGTCCAAAACTGTTCATCAATTCAAGTATTAACCTTAATCCACCAAGTATGAAGCCTGTTATAAGCGATGCTATAGCCCCGGTTCCATTAACTTTTCTTGTTAGTATTCCGAACAAAAAGCATGAAGTTATCGGTGGTGATATATATGCTTGAACGCTTTGAAGGTAAATGTATAGTTGTGATGAGATATATTTCATAAAAGGTATCCATAAAAATCCAAGCCCTACAAGAATCGCCGTCGCTATCCTTCCAACAGCTACAAGCTCACGCTCACTTGCCGATGGTTTTAATTTCCTGTAAAAATCCCATGTTATCAATGTTGAACACGAATTGAAAACAGAGCTAAGCGAGCTCATCAAAGCTGCTAAAAGCCCAGCTATAACAATCCCTTTTAATCCCGTTGGCATTAGTCTTGAAACCAAAGCTGGAAAAGCACGGTCTGAATTTACACCACTTATATCAGAATATAAAGCAGTTGCAATTATCCCAGGCATAACAAAGATAAAAACTGGCAATATCTTCAAATATCCAGCAAATATAGCGCCTCCCCTTGCCGTCTCCTCATCCTTTGCTGCTAAAACCCTCTGCACTATATATTGGTCAGTGCACCAATACCATATCCCAAGAATTGGAGCTCCAAAAACTATACCCGTCCACGGAAAATTTGGATGGTCAATCGGTTTTCCACATTGAAAAAAATTCAGCTGGAACTCTTGTCGTAAGTCCTTTCCAACCACCAACCTTAACAAAGCCAATAATTGTAAGAGTTAAAGAGCCAAGTATTAAAACAAATGTTTGGATAACCTCAGTGTAAATAACTGCCCTTAAACCACCAGCTATAGTGTAAAACCCTGTTATCAAAATTAAAATTGAAGCGCTCTGTAAAATGTCAAGCCCTGTTAACTCACGAATCACAATTGCACCAGCAAAAAGAGTTACGCTTATCTTCGTTAAAACATAACCTATAACAGAAACGATAGCAAGATACCATCTTGAAGCAGATCCATATCTTATCTCAAGGAATTCAGGCATCGTGAACACTTTGCTTTTCAAATAAAAAGGAACGAAAACCCATCCAAGAAGTATGAGAACATAGCTTGCAAGCCATTCAAAGTGTCCAACAGCAAGTCCACCAGCTGCACCAGAACCAGCAAGCCCAACGAGGTGTTCACTTCCTATGTTTGAAGCAAACAAACTCGCACCAACAGCAAGCCAACCCACCTCCCTCCCAGCCAAAAAATAATCAGCACTTGCTTCCCGCCCCCTCCTAAACGACCAATATCCAATCCAAAGTATGATTAAAAAGTATAAAACTACAACAGCAAAATCAATAAAACTCATAATCTACCTCAAGTTTAATTTTTCAATATAAAACTCAACTGCAAGATTTGTCAAATTCCATAGCTGAACATCTGAGCTGATGGGATATCTGACCGCGCTAAGTTTACCATTTGTTATTTTGTATGTCCACAGCTCACTATGTTTTAAACCTGACGATTCAACCGCCGAATAAATTTTATAGAAAATCCGTTTTAGTTTATCTGCGTAAACTGAGTCACCTTTTTCAATTGCGATTTTAATTTGTTTTATCAAGCCAAGGAAGATAAGGTTAATTTCCCTACCCCAGATGACGAAAGGTGAATGATATCTATCGTTTTTGAAATTATTCCATATTCTCTCGCCTTCATAACTATCATTAGCACACGAAATCCCAACCTCGGGGATAAAAAGCCCAGCTGGATAATGAACCGTTAATATTTTTATTGATTTAAGGGCGATTTCCTTTGGTATCTCGCGAATGAAAATAAGGGATGCGACATCGGAATTTGCTATTTTAATTGGATTTCCATTTGAGTCAAGTGCCAGGCATAGAAATTCAATCCCATCTGAAAAATTATCCTTTATTGTATCCCAAACCGCTAACCAATATCTTCCCTCAGCTCCAGATAGCCATGTAAGTTTTTCATTTATTTTTTTATTCATCTCGTCGCTTGAGATTTTAACAGTGAAGTATTTGTATGTATCTGACCATGCATTTGCAATTTGTTTTAGTTTATCCTCATTTAAATATAAAAACAAATTTGTGTTTTCAAACTGCGGAAACATCTTTTTCAGTGTATCTACAGATAATCCGAGTTTTTCAAATTGTTAAAAGATATTTACAATTGATTTTATTGCCTCCGGAACCCAGACTACATTTACATCCATAGCATAACATCCGCCACCATATCCAGCTCGGCTGTCTCTCCAGCTTGCAGATATACAGGTTGAATTAATTTTAGGAAATTTCACAAGGTCAATTGCTTTTTTTGAGTTTGCATATTTTATTGAAGAATTTAACACATAATTCAGGTTTAAAAGTATGAGTTCAAGATTTTTTCTCCCATTCCTTGTTTTCATTAAAAAGTTATATTTCTTTTCATTTGGAGTATCATTTCTTGATATATATCTTGCAAACAGCACTGGGAATTGAAAGTCGTCGTCTATCATTATGTAATTTTCTCTTGTTTTTTGAATGTTCGAAATTACATCTTCCGCTTGCTTTATAAACTTATCCGCAGAATCAACAAGACCGAGTTTTTTATATTTTAGATATTGTCCAACAAGAAAGTTGTATTCACTTGCTCATTCTCTTATCGCCTGAGCTCCGAGTGATTCCTCACGGCTTACTTCTCCGTTTGGGTTTAGCTTGGTGAGGATGCTTTCAATTATATGTTCAATCATTTTAACGTTTAAAATTGGCTCCATCATCAATCCAAACATTATTATATCTCTCCCAAAGTATGTCGCAAAGTTTGGCAACCCAGCCATCAGTTTTTCTTTGTAACATAAAATTTCAGCTCCGATAACCAACCTTTTAAGCCATCTAAATTTTAGAGAATTTTCACCATATTTAGACTTTATTTCGTTATAAAAATCTATAAAATCACTGTTAAAAATTTGTCCTATCTTAAGTGGTGTCAAAGATGGCGAATCCCTTGAAATTTTTATCCTCAGTTTAAATTTGCCATTTGTTGATGTGATTTGAACCTTCCCTGGGGAAATTTTAAAGTTTTACATCGTCTCTAGATGATATTTCAACCCATAAGTGATTTTTGCCATCAAATGTTGGTTGTTCAACTCCTATTAAATTTTTTGCTTTATTAAAGGTTATCTTTGGTTGTAATCTTTCAGAAAGTTCATCAATTCCACTTGCTCTTAGAAGCTTAAGGTGGATTTTTCTTTTTTCATTTGGGAGGCGTTTGATGTTTTCTATTAAGCTTACAAGCTCTTTTTGGAGAAATCTTTCTGAAAAGTTTTTAAGATGCCAGCCGGCATATTGGAAATCTCTTTCAACTCTCATTGAACCAAGAAGGAAATGCCCTATTTCAGCAGTTTTTGATTTAACCTCAAGGGTATACTCAAGGCTGGTAATTTTACCATCTTTGTATGTTTTAGCCTCTTCGTTTCCAAAATCTAGCCTTACTGGTTTTCCATTTTTTTCTAATTGTAAAACCGATTGATTCATTTACCGCATCAGCCCATAGATGCACAATTCTTTCACTTTTACTATCAATGTAAATTTGAACGATGTTTTCATCAATATCGCGATAAAATCTTGTTTTATACCCCTCATAGGTCATTGGATCATCAATCTCTGGTTGGGGTATTTGAAGAAGCGAGATGGTTTCTTTCGCAACCTGGGCATATGTAGAGAAACTAAAGATAATAGCTAGGTATGATAATTTAATTTTTCGGAATAATCCGAAGCATATCACCTTCAAGATGTATGTCATATTTTTTGTTTCTAAATTTGAAATTTTTCAAAATTAATTTTTTAACATTTCTTGGTAACATCGGTTTAAACTTTTGAATTAATCCATTTTCTGTGAGTCTTAAACCTGTCCAACCAAATATAACCTGTTGCAGGAATCCACCAGCTCCTGTTAAAAAGTTTATCGCATCATTATCAGGGGTTTCAGCTAAGGCATTAAATGGTGATCTCAAGTAGGGCTTATAACTAAATGGGAATAAAAATTCAAACAGTTCTCTATCCTCAAGTTCAATTGCCACCACAGGATAAAGTGTTATTCCCATCATTCCACCAGGTCCATGTCTTTTGATCCTCTCAACTGCAAATTTTAAATTATTTCTCTTTGTGTTGTGGGGTATTTCAATTTCGAGCGGATAACTTAAAAGCGGGGCAACCGAACCAAGAACTTCGCTTGGTGCTTCTTCATATGTTGGGTTGTAATCACCGGCTGAATTGTAAGGTATGTATATTTTATTTTTTATTTCCTCCCAAATTGGATTTTTTTCAATTTTTAGCAATTCGCTTGCCTTTATTGCTATTTCAAGATTCTTTTTAGCGACCGCATTTGTATAGGCGTCATTTTTAACCCCTATTAAACCCTCATCAACAGAGACAACATTTTCTATCTCATATCTATCTTCCTCTTTGTTATAAGTAACTCTGCTTGACCAAAAGTTGGCTGTTTCAGCAATCACTGGATAGCCATATTTTCTTAACCAATTTGTGTCAGATGTCGCGAGGAAATACTGCCATTGTGCAAGTGCGACATCACCAGTTATGTGAGTTTCTTATAGAGCGTTCTGCCATGCGAATTTCGGGGTTGTCTCATAGCCAAGTTCATCCGATTCCCAGGGATACATAGCTCCTGAATAGCCATTTGCTTTTGCTTTTTCTTTTGACTTCTCAAGTGTTAAATATCTGAACATAACCATTGACTTTGCAAACTCCGGGTGCATAAGCAAGATAGCTGGAAACATCCATGTATCGGCATCCCAAAATATATGACCATAATATCCTGAGCTTGACAGACCCATCGGTGGGATACTGAAATTTGTTCCCTCGCGGATACTACACAGAAGATAGAATATCATTGAGTATATTACTTTTTAAAGTTCTGGATCTCCATCAACTATATTTGTCTCCCAAATTCTTCCCCATTCGCTTAAATGACCTTTTAAAAGATTTTCGTATCCCATATATCTTGCCCTTATAGCAATCGCTCTTGCTGAATCAAGGAACATCTCGGTTTCAAATGATGGAACGATCGCAACAAATTTAAAAAATTTATATGTTTTACCTTTGACCGCTTTGAAGGAAATGTAAATTGATAAACTATCACTTGTATTTATACTTTTAATTTGATATTGATCAATTTCGGAAAAATCAATGGTTACCGCGATACCAGCTTTTGTTTCTCTCCCTTTCGCCTGAACTAACATTGCCATAATTTTATTTTTTAAATCAACTCGCTTTTCAGTTGGGGTTAGCGTGCCAGGATACCGCACGATCCAATGCCCTGGCCATGGGTCAAGTTTTTCAATGAGTTCAAGCTTTAGTCTTTCCTTCGGCGTTGGGATTTCTATAAGGAAAGATAACTTAATTTCCCCGGAAAAATTCGGCTTCACCTCAAGTTTTAAAATAGCTAAATTTTTCAAACCCCTATGTATGAAAATCTCAGATTTTATGTCTATAGCTTTGTCGTTGTTTGACCACGTATAGGAGGTTGTTAAGATACATTTGCGGAGGTTTAATTCCTGCTTATAATTTTTAAAATTTATTATGTTAATTTTTTCGCTACTAAGCCATTTATCTCCATTAAATATATCTATCTTGTTCCATTTCCATCCCGGAAGCAAGCAAATCCTCAGGACATCATTCTCACCGTGGTTGTAAACCCAAACCATATATGACTCACCCGAGGTTATACCCAATGGGGTTGAAGACAAGCTGAAATATCCATTGCCAATGTAAGTTCTATTATAATTAAAAAATTGATCGGTTTTTAAAATAAAGAGAGAATCATCCTGATTTAAACTAAAGCTGACTTCACTTAATAAAATTATTGTTGCGATCACAAAGGCGCTCAATTTTTTAAGCATGTTAACCATTGAGGGGCATAATTTGAACTTTTAAGAAAGAACCCAGGGGATATAAGGGACATCCCCTGGGGTTTAAAAATAATTAAAATTTGTATTGAAGTGATAGTGTTATTCTCCTTGGAAGAATTGGTCTAGCAAGGAAGAGGTTTTTACCACCAGCTGCTGGCAATCTTGGGTTTCCTTCTTCAAATCCTTTTGATTGATAGACATTAAGTATATTCAATGCAAGTGTAACCGCTTGATTTGGGAGTGTATAAAATACGCCGAGATTTGTATAGTGATACGCTTTGAGTTCACCAATTTTTTGATATGTTTTAAATTTTTGAGTCACAGGGTCATAATCGCCAAAGATCATGCCCCTTTTTCCAACATAGTGCCAGTCAACCAAGAAGCTTATACTGGATATTGTATAAGTTGCGCTCAGATTCATCAATGCAGATGGTATTCCACCAGCTGTGAGGGCAGCTCCGCCTGGCTCAACTGTCTTTGCAGCCAGGAATGTCCCTGCGCCAAGGATTTCAAGTTGTGAGATCGGTTTGGCTGAAAATTCAATTTCAGTTCCATATGTTCTATTGTTTGGGAATGTTCTTAACATCCAATGTATTTCACCTGTGTTCAGGTCAGTTTCGGCACCTTGACCGACTTGGTTTCTAAGTTCGCCCCAGAAGCCATTTACTCCCAAGCCAATTATTGGGGATGAAAATTTAAAGCCTCCTTCAATCATGATTGTATTTCTTGCTTCATAGAGTTCAACTTGCTCTTGTGCTTGAGCGAACAAAAATTCATCAAGGGCTGGCATCTTGAAGCCGCGGCTCACTTGCGCATAAATTGAGATACGATTGCTCAGAAGATAATTTAAGCCAAGCGACGCTGACCAATCCCTTATCCTACGATAGAAATTTCTGAAACTTTTGCTCCAACCCCAATTAATTAGATCATATCTTGTCCATGGTTTTCCATCAAGGTCTCTATCCGATGTATTTTCAGATGTTTGAACAAATTCATCCATTTCATATCTAAATCCGAGGTCAGCCCTTAACCTTTCGGTTAACTTGAACTGGCCACCTAAGACTACGGAAAATATTGTCGTTGCTCCAGTTCCGTTCACATAGAATGAGAGGTATCTTCTGAAGCCATTTTTTGTGTATTCAAATGTATCTGTTGGTGTATAAATCACAACATCGAGGAATCTCGGATTATCACGAATATCCGTTAAAATTTCAGTGAAATACCATCTGTTTACCTGGGTATAGTAGCCAAAATATAAACCAAGCGAAAGGTTATGTTCGCCAATTGATTTTTTAAGTTAGAATTGATTTTGAAATGCAAAGATCGGTTTTTCAACATGCCATTCCCCGCCAGGGGCTACGAGGTTGTTAGGGGTGTTAAATTTTATCTTATTCCCTCTCGCATCGCAATGGTTTGTAAAAAATAATTCAGCTCTCCATCCAGATGGAAGTCCTAAACTGTTTATATATTCGTCTTTTGTCATCACATCATATGGAACGATCGCATTCCAGCCCTGTTCATTGCTCATGATTTGGGCTATGTTTTGGATGCTCCATCCATCTGGGAAATCAAATCCGATATCAGCGGTCAACCAGTATGCTTTCGTTCTAAGTCCATCGTCAAGTGGAAGCTCAAGTTCACCGGATGGAATCGGGACTCTGATATGATTTCCTTCATTTGTGCTCATCGCCCTATAATCTGAAAATCCTGGTACATATTTTGGATCTGTTGGATTTTGAAATGGGAGTGGAAGTATGAATTGATTTCTATCATCAATTATTTTCAATTAAGCTCTTACATATCCATTGTCAAGTAGTCTTGTCACATTCACTTTTATTTGTCCACCTTTTATGACCGGGTAACCTGGGTATCTAACCCCGCGGTCGTATCTGTAGAATCCACCGAAGTTAAAGCGCCATTTATCGCCAAGCGGTCCGTTGACATTGAAATCAAGCCTTGCGAGTCTTTGTGTTCCAACTGTTGCTTTAACAGTTCCTCCAAGTTCGGGTCCACCTGTTTTATTAATAAAGTTTATAATTGCGCCAGGTGTATTTGAGCCAAACAATGCAGAGTTCCCACCTCTTATAACTTCAATTCTTTCAATGTTTTCATCGGGTCTGAAAAGGTTATCTGCGTTTATAAAGAATGTATGCATAGTTGGATAAACTGGCATTCCATCCTCCATAAACATCACATATTCAACACCCAAAATTCCGCGGATGCTTATATTCTGATTTACTTCTCCACCTGAGCTTTCAACTCTGGTGAAACCAAGTATATATCTTAGCATTTCCGTTGTGCTTCTTGGATTTGAAATTGTTATTTCCTTTGGTGATAATGTGCTTATGGCAAGGCTTGATTCCATTTTTGACAGTGGGGTAAATGTTCCTGTTACAACAACCTCACCCATTCTGAGGACATCTGTGGTAAGTGTAAAGTTAGCAGTTACCGTCTCTCCGGGTCTTACCGTAACCTCAAGTGTTACTGTCTCTTATAGCCAACAGCGCTTGCCCTTAATACATATACCCCTGGCATGACATTTTCTATCACATATTCACCCCGGACATTTGCTGCTGCTCCGAGCGTTGTTCCAACGACGAGAACATTTGCAAATGGTATTGGATTTCCAGCCTCATCTGTAACCTTGCCCTTGATATTACCTCTTTCCTGTTGTTGTGCTTCAGCCATTACTAGGACGACCCGATCAAATGAAACCGAAATCCAATTGACGCCATTGGGTGTAAATATCTTATCAAGAACATTGGCAACAATTTCATTTTCCGCGTTAAGGGAGATTAAATTATTAACGGAGATAATATCACTGCTGTAGTAAAATTTGATCCCTGTCGCGGATGAAATTTCGTTGATCACATTGATAAGCTGAGCATTTTTAAAATTAACGTAGTTTTGCTGAAAAATGGTGTGTTTTTAAAGCTAAATATTGAAAGCGACGCCCTATATTCTCCCCGAGAAGCCATCATTTGAGCTGAAGCATTTGACAGGAGCAAAACCATAAAAAAGAAAACAAGCGCCAAATAAGAAACTTTACCCTTCATGGCTTAATTACCTCCTTTTGTTTAGTTTTAGCGTTTTTGCTTTTGGGCTCAAAAATTATTAAACCGTCGGAATAGTTGTATTTAAGCTCGAGCGCAAGCGAAATAATAGTCAAAATCTCATCAAGTTTTTCAAATTTAAACGAGCCTGTAAACTTGCGTTTGAGCATTGATGAATCAGAGACTGTACATTTTACATTATACCTTCTCTCAAGATATTTTATCACCTCCAAAAATGGTGTAAATTTAATCTCGCCTTCTAACCAGGCAAGCTCATAATCAAGATCGGCAAATTTTGTAGAGCTGACTTTGCCGTTGTAAACATAAGCCATTTGACCTTTTTTCAGAATCACCTTCTCAATATTACCTCCTGTAGACATAATTTTTGATTGAACTGGATACAATGCGACTTTTCCATCCGAAACAATAACTGTAACTTTCTTATCTTCTGGGTATGCTCTGATATTAAACTTCGTGCCCAAGACCTCAACAATTGCTTCATCAGTTTTGACAATAAATTTTAAATTTTTAAATGGTTTTACTTCAAAATAAGCCTCGCCTTTTAGGTATATCTCTCTTTTATCTTCATAGTCGCTGGGTACTTTAAGAATGCTTTCTGAATTTAATTTAATGCGCGTCCCATCAATTAGCTTGACGCTGACTATTTGCCCTTTCCCGGTTGAAATCTCGTGAAATGTTAATTTACTTATTTGACGATTATGCATTATGAGATAAAAGGCGATAGAAAGGCAGAGAAATAAAATTGCAAGTATCTTGAAAAAATGTTTGGTAAAGTCCTTTTTTTCATGGGGATATTTTGTAGATATAAATGAGTTAACCTTGCTCCAGCCTTTTTCAACGTCAACTTCTAATTTGTTTTCACCAGCTAAGTCCTACATCTTTTTAAGCATATTAATTATCTCAACCCTTAATGGCTCACTATAAATCCAGTTTTCAATCTATTCTTTTTCCTCGGGTGTTATTTCGCCTGAGAAATAACGTGCTAATTTTCCCCAGTCAAAATTATCCTTTCGTTTGTCTTTCATTGATCTTTTTTGTTTTTTCGTTTTCATTATATATTACAACTAAAACCCATCTTTACCCTTAATCAGGATGTATGGCTTTAAAGAGTTAAAAAGAGAGATAAGATGTGAAGGTAAGGTGTTAAAAGCTTTCTTAAAGTTTTTAATGCGTATCCAATTTGTGTTTCAATAGTATTTGAGCTATTTCTGAGTATGTCAGCCCATTCTGTCTATGCAAGAGAAAAATTAATCTACGTTTTTCGGGCAATTGTTCAATTGCCTCGTTAACTATTTTTGTTAACTCGGCACGATATAAATTCGTTTCTGGGTTAAACTCGTTTATGTCGCTTTCAAAATCATCTGAAATTTCCGTGAAATTTTCAAATTTTAGATGTTTTAAATAGTTTAGGGTTTGATTTTTAACTGCTTGATAGAGATAAATTTTTATTGATTTATCAGGGTCAAGATTTTCTTTCTTTTCCCATATCTTTGTAAAAACATCTTGAACTATATCTTCAGAAGATTCAATAGAATTAGTCATTCGGAGTAATACTTTCTGAAGAGGATTTCAAATGCCGATTTATCGCCTTTGGAGATTTTTCTTGTAAGTTCCGAGTCGTTTTCTTCGGAATAATTCATAAGATATACCTCGGCTATATTTTGGCTGTATAAAAATTAAAGTTTAAATGCGTTTTCTTCAAATTCTTAGTGTATGTTAAATTTGGTTTTCTTTTTAATTTTTTTTATATTTAAAACTGCCTCAATTAAGAGGTAGTGCACCACTAGCTCAACTGGTAGAGCAGCGGACTCTTAATCCGTTGGTTCCAGGTTCGAGTCCTGGGTGGTGCACTAATGCTATTTTTAAAATTTTAATTTTTTTGCTAAATTTACAATTCGTAAAAATAAATTGAGGAAATAGTTTTGCCGACGATTAACCAGTTAATTCGTTACGGCAGAGAAAAAGTCAGGTGGAAAAGCAAATCCCCGGCTTTACAGGGATGTCCGCAAAAAAGAGGTGTTTGCGTCAGGGTTTATACGACGACGCCTAAGAAGCCGAATTCAGCGTTGAGAAAAGTTGCCAAAGTTAGGCTTACTAACGGAATTGAAGTTATTGCCTATGTCCCTGGCGAAGGACATAATCTTCAGGAACATTCAATAGTTCTTGTTCGAGGTGGAAGAGTTAAGGATTTGCCTGGGGTTAGGTATCATATAATTCGTGGTGCTCTTGATACCGCTGGCGTTGAAGGTAGGAAACAAGGACGCTCAAAGTATGGTGCAAAAAGACCAAAAGAACAACAAAAGTAATAATGAGTCAAGTTTATGAGAAGAAGAAGAGCTGAACCAAGAGAGATAGTTCCAGACCCCAAATATGGCGATGTTTTAGTAGCCAAGCTTATCAATAAGGTGATGCGCGATGGTAAAAAGACGATAGCGAGAAAAATTGTGTATAATGCATTTGAAATTATAAGGCAAAGGACGGGGCAAGACCCGTTAGAAGTTTTTAAAAAGGCGGTTGAAAATGTAAAGCCTGTTCTTGAAGTAAGGCCAAGAAGAGTTGGTGGAGCAACATATCAAGTTCCAATAGATGTTAGACCTGAAAGAAGTATATCCCTTGCTTTAAGATGGATTGTTCAATATGCGCGCGAGAGGAAGGGTAAGCCTATGATGGTTAAGCTTGCTGAGGAATTGATGGCTGCTGCAAGAAATGAGGGTATGGCTGTGAAAAAGCGGGAGGACACGCATAAGATGGCTGAAGCAAACAAGGCGTTTGCTCACTTTAGATGGTAAATTTTTCAAAACAAAATTTTGAGGTGATAAAATTAAAAGTATGCCGAGGGAGTATCCGTTAGATAAGACCCGAAATATTGGAATAATGGCTCACATAGATGCCGGTAAAACGACGACAACTGAGCGAATTTTGTATTACACCGGTAGAATTCACAGGATGGGTGAAGTTCATGAAGGTTCTGCTACTATGGATTTCTTGCCACAGGAGAGGGAGCGTGGTATAACTATTACAAGTGCAGCGACGACATGTTTTTGGAGGGGACATAGGATTAACATTATTGATACGCCAGGGCATGTTGACTTCACGGTTGAGGTTGAGCGTTCGCTTCGGGTTCTTGATGGAGCTATAGCGCTTTTCTGTGGCGTTGGCGGGGTTGAACCGCAATCTGAAACTGTATGGAGGCAAGCGAATAAGTATCGCGTTCCGAGAATTGCGTTTGTGAACAAGATGGATAGAGTTGGTGCGGATTTCTTTAATGTTGTAAATATGATTCGTGAACGTCTTGGCGCAAATCCGGTCCCGATTCAACTTCCGATGGGTCAGGGTGAATTATTTACTGGTATAATTGACCTAATTAAAATGAAAGCAGTTGTGTATAAAGAAGAGACGCTTGGGGCGACATGGGAGGAGTTTGATATTCCTAAGGAGCTTATGGATATGGCGGTTGAATACAGGACGAAGATGCTTGAGGCTGTTTCTGAATTTGATGATACTTTGCTTGTCAAATATCTTGATGGCGAGGACATAAGTGAAGATGAAATTAAGTTGGCTATAAGAAAAGCGACGCTTGAGTTTAAGATAGTTCCTGTTCTTTGTGGCTCAGCATTCAAAAATAAAGGGATTCAGCGTTTACTTGATGCTGTTGTTGATTTCTTGCCTTCGCCACTTGATATAAATAATGGTCAGGTAGTTGGGCATCATCCGTTTAAAGATGATAAGGTGATAAGACTTGTTTCTGATGATGAGAAGTTTACAGCACTTGCTTTTAAAATTATGACTGATCCTTATGTTGGAAAGTTAACATTTATAAGAGTTTATTCAGGGACATTAAAAGCTGGCTCTTATGTTTATAACTCAACGCAGGGAAAGAAGGAAAGGGTTGGGCGGATATTGAGAATGCATGCAAATCATCGCGAGGATGTTGAAGAGGCATACGCTGGTGATATTGTTGCTCTTGTTGGGTTGAAATTTACAAAGACCGGTGATACATTATGTTCCGAGGATGAGCCTATTTTGCTTGAGAAAATGGAATTTCCTGAGCCTGTTATATCTGTCGCTATTGAGCCGAAGACAAGGGCTGACCAAGATAAGCTTGGAGAGGCTCTTTCAAAACTTATGGATGAAGACCCGACCTTTAGGGTGACTGTTGATGAAGAGACGGGGCAAACTTTGATAAGTGGTATGGGTGAGCTTCATCTTGAGATAATTGTTGATAGGCTAAAGCGTGAATTTAGGGTTGAGGCAAATGTTGGAAGACCGCAAGTTGCATATAAGGAAACGATCAGGAAAAAAGCAAGAGCGGAAGGGAAGTTTATCCGCCAGACGGGTGGACGCGGTCAATATGGGCATGTTTGGATAGAAATTGAGCCAAATCCTGGAAAGGGTTATGAATTTATAGATGCTATAGTTGGAGGTGTGGTCCCGAAAGAATTTATACCAGCCGTTGATCAAGGTATAAGAGAAGCGATGCAAAATGGAATAATAGCTGGCTATCCTGTTATTGATGTTAAAGTCACTCTGTTTGATGGTTCTTATCACGAGGTTGATTCGTCTGACCTTGCTTTTAAGATAGCTGCATCTCTTGCATTTAAGGAAGCTGCTAAACAAGCTGAGCCTGTTCTTCTTGAGCCTGTTATGGAGATTGAAGTTATAACTCCAGAAGAATATCTTGGTGATGTCATAGGTGATTTGAATTCAAGGCGTGGAAGGATTGAGGGGATAAATATGAGAAAGGATGGGCAAGTTGTAAAAGCTCTTGTCCCGCTTGCTGAAATGTTTGGCTATGCAACAAGATTGCGTTCAATAACTCAGGGTAGAGCTATTTATACAATGCAGTTCCATCATTACGAGGAAGTTCCGCATCAGATTGCAGATATGATTATAGAAAAAGTCAAAGGTAAAACGAAAGAATCTTTAAATGTTTAAAAATTAAAAATCAAGGAGAGAAAGATTATGGCAAAAGAAAAATTTGTAAGAGACAAACCCCATGTTAATGTTGGAACAATTGGTCATATTGACCATGGTAAAACTACGCTTACAGCTGCTATAACTTATGCTCTTGCTAAAAAAGGTCTTGCTCAACCCAGACCATTTGAATCAATTGACAATGCTCCAGAGGAAAGGGCACGTGGTATTACGATAGCTGTTTCGCATGTTGAGTATTCAACTGAGAAAAGACACTATGCTCATGTTGATTGCCCAGGACATGCGGACTACATAAAGAATATGATAACTGGTGCTGCTCAGATGGACGGAGCGATTCTTGTCGTTGCAGCAAATGACGGCGTCATGCCTCAAACCAGAGAACATGTCCTTCTGGCAAGACAGGTGAATGTTCCGTATATCGTTGTATTTATGAATAAGGTTGACATGGTTGATGACCCTGAGCTTCTTGATCTTGTTGAACTTGAAGTTAGGGACCTTTTGAAGAAGTATGAGTTTCCAGGTGACGAAGTTCCAGTGATAAGAGGTAGCGCTCTTAAGGCACTTGAAGCTGGAATGAAGCCTGAGACGACACCTGATCATCCTGATTTACAACCGATTTATCAGTTACTTGATGCAATTGATAACTACATACCTTTGCCACAACGCGATATTGATAAGCCGTTCCTTATGCCGGTTGAAGATGTTTTCTCAATTACAGGCCGCGGAACGGTTGGAACGGGTCGTGTTGAGAGGGGTAGGGTTAAGCTTGGTGATGAAGTAGAAATTGTCGGACTTGGTCAGCATAAGAAGACGGTTGTGACTGGAATTGAGATGTTCCGTAAAGAGCTTGACGAGGCAATTGCAGGTGATAATGTTGGTTTGCTTTTGCGTGGTATTGAAAAAGATGAGCTTGAGCGTGGTATGGTAATAGCTGCACCTGGGACAATTACACCGCATACCAAATTTGAAGCTGAGGTTTATATACTTTCAAAAGAGGAGGGTGGGCGTCATACTCCATTTTATAAAGGTTATAGACCGCAATTTTATTTTAGGACAACAGATGTCACTGGGACGATAATTGGATTGCCAGAAGGATATGAGATGGTTATGCCTGGTGATAATGTTAGGTTGACTATTGAATTGATCGCACCTATTGCTATGGAGGAAGGATTGAGATTCGCTATTCGTGAAGGTGGTAAGACGGTTGGAGCTGGTGTTATAACAAAAATACTTGAATAAAACAGATTTTTCTTCTAAAAATGGCACAGCAAAGAAGAATTAGAATTAAGTTAAAATCTTACGATTATCGCTTAATTGACAAGTCAGCTGATAGAATTGTAAGAGCTATTAAACAAACGGGCGCTGTTGTCTCAGGGCCGATACCCCTACCGACAAAGCGCTCGGTTTTTACTGTTTTAAGATCACCCCATGTTGATAAGAAGTCGCGTGAGCAATTTGAGATAAGAACGCATAAGAGGTTGATTGATATTTTAAATTGGAATGCAAAAACGATGGATGTTTTGACAAAGATTGATTTGCCAGCTGGAGTTGAAGTTGAGATTAAGACATAAAATTAAATTGATTGTTAAAAATGGTTGGATTGATAGGTAAAAAACTTGGAATGACTACAATTTTTGGAGAAAACGGAGTCGCTATACCGTGCACAGTCCTTGAAGTTGGACCTTGTTATGTTGTCCAGGTTAAAACTACTGAAAAAGATGGTTATGAAGCGCTTCAGCTTGGTTTCGGTTTGAGGAAGGAAAAAAGAACTCCAAAACCACTTCAAGGACATTTTAAAAAAGCAGGCGTTCCGTTTTTAAGGGTGCTCAAGGAATTTAAAGGTTTTGATGTGACTAAGTATAAATCTGGTGATGAAATAAGGGTTGAGCAAATTTTTTCCGTTGGTGATATTGTTAAGGTGACGGGAAGGTCAAAAGGTAAAGGTTTCCAGGGAGTTGTTAAGCGACACGGTTTTGGTGGGGGTCCGAAAACACACGGTCAAAGTGATAGGCATAGAGCTCCGGGTTCGGTCGGTTCAAGCTCGTTCCCATCACATACATTTAAAGGGCAAAGAATGGCAGGACATATGGGCGATGAGCAAGTCACGGTGAGAAATCTTGAGGTTGTTGAGGTTATCCCAGATGCAAATTTGCTTGTTGTAAAAGGGTCTGTCCCTGGAGCAAGAAATAGTTATGTGAAGATAACAAAAATTGTGTGAGTGCGTTAGGTTTGATATGAAGGTAAAAAATTTAAAAGAAGCAAGTTCGTTGGATTATTTACGAAACGCAAGGGAAATTTTGAGAAATGCGCGAAGAGAAGGTGAGGTTTATGTTGATGTTAAGTATATCCAAGAGGTGTGTGGTGTTGCATATCTTGGTGTGCTTAGGGCGATAGATGAATATCTTTTAGAAAAAGGAGTTGGGCTTAGTAAACTTCCGAAATCGGTGAAATTTTATCGGGATGCTTTACGCAGGTATTTGAGCCTAAAGGATAGGAAGTTATTGAGAAGTTTTGAGAGAATTTACGATGAGTTGCATATAGCTGGATATTATCGTGGGTTCTTGAGAGGAGTTGGGACAGTTAATGAAGTGATTAAAGCAGATGAAGATCTTGTAAAAAAATTGAAAAGATAAAGGGAATAGATTTGAAAATGAAAGTTGATGTTTACAAAATTGATGGGACAAAATCGGGTGAGTATGTTGAGTTAAGACCCGACATTTTTGAAATTAAGCCGAATGACCATGCAATTTATCTTGCTGTTAAGGCGTATCTTGCGAATCAAAGGCAAGGAACGCATAAGACCAAAACGCGTGGAGAAGTAAGAGGCGGTGGC
Organism: uncultured Bacteroidota bacterium; assembly: GCA_964438815.1. Taxonomy (GTDB): domain Bacteria; phylum Bacteroidota; class Ignavibacteria; order Kryptoniales; family Kryptoniaceae; genus Kryptonium. The sequence goes on along the minus strand of CAYTKW010000003.1, from coordinate 114,253 downwards.
AGGAAACCCTGGCCACAAAAGCACACTGGAAGAGCAAGGGCTGGTTCTATAAGGTCACCTTTATGGGTTGGCGGTGGGACTGTTTTCGGTCCTGTGCCGAGAGATTATAGCCTTGATTTGCCGAAGAAAATTAAGCAACTTGCCAGAAAATCAGCTTTGTCTTACAAGTTCAAGGATGAACAGATAATAGTAGTTGAGGACTTTACATTTGATCAACCAAAGACAAAAAAGATGGTTGAGATTTTGAAAGCTTTCAATTTATTGAATAAGAAAGTTTTGATTTTAACTGCTGGGACGGATTTGAATGTTTATAAATCGGGAAGGAATATACCTGGTGTAAATGTCCTTGAGGCATATAAAGCATCAACTTATGATATTTTGAACAATCAGATGATTTTGATTCAAAAGAGTGCTGTTGATGTTTTGCAAAATACATTTACTGAATGAAAATTAAAAAGTTTTTCACGACGATGCCAAGTATTTTGATCAGACCTATAGTTACTGAAAAATCAACGATAATGCGAGAGAATAATCAGTATGTTTTTGAAGTTGCAATGAATGCGAATAAGATAGAGATAAAGAAAGAGGTTGAAACGAGATTTAATGTCAAGGTTAAAAAAGTTAGAACGATGATAGTCAAAGGGAAACGAAAATTTATGATGACAAGGCGTGGTAGATTTGAAGGAAAGAGGAGAGATTGGAAGAAGGCTATCGTTATTCTTGAGCCTGGGTATAAAATTGACATATTTGAGAACATTTAAAAATTTATGAGGATTATGTTATGCCTGTAAGGTCAGTAAAACCGACAACGCCGGGAAGAAGATTTTATACGGTTTCAGATTTTTCGGAGATTACGAAGACTGAACCTGAAAAATCGCTTGTTGTTCCGTTAAAGAAGCATGCTGGAAGAAATAATCAAGGGCGAATTACCGTAAGGCATCGTGGCGGTGGTCATAAGAGGATGTATAGAATTATTGATTTTAAGCGAGACAAAATCGGTATACCAGCGAAAGTCGCAGCCATAGAATATGACCCGAACAGAAGCGCAAGGATAGCACTTTTGCATTATGTTGATGGTGAGAAAAGGTATATAATTGCACCTGATGGTTTAAAGGTTGGAGACACGGTTATGTCTGGACCTGATGTTGAAATAAAAGTTGGGAATGCATTACCTTTGAGAAATATCCCTGTTGGTGAGTTTGTGCATAATATTGAGATGCGCCCTGGCAAAGGTGGTCAAATTGCGCGGAGCGCTGGGACTTATGCTCAAGTTATGGCTAAAGAAGGAGATTATGCGCTTTTACGTTTACCATCTGGAGAATTGAGGAAAATTCATTTGAATTGTTATGCGACGATAGGGATTGTTGGTAATGTTGACCATGAGAACATCACAATTGGGAAGGCTGGGAGAGCACGTTGGCTTGGGCGTAGACCTTATGTTCGTGGTGTTGCTATGAATCCGGTTGACCATCCTCATGGTGGTGGTGAGGGTAAAGCACCGCAGGGTAATCCGCATCCTGTTTCCCCATGGGGTTGGCATACGAAAGGAAAGAAGACGAGGAAGAAAAAGCCGTCGGATAAATATATAGTTGCAAGACGAAGAAAAAAATAAAGAAAGATTAATATGGCTCGTTCACTTAAAAAAGGTCCGTATGTAGATCAAAAGCTTTTAGAGAAGGTTCGTGAGATGATGAAAACAGGTCAAAAGAAGGTTATAAAGACATGGGCGCGCGATTGCACAATAATACCTGAATTTGTTGGGTTTACATTTGCAGTTCATAATGGTAAGCAATTTATACCCGTTTATGTGACGGAAAATATGGTTGGTCATAAACTTGGTGAATTTGCTCCGACGCGAACCTTCAGAGGTCATCCAGGGACGAAAGCTGAAAAAGCAAGTAAAATGAAAAAGTAAATGGTGGATATTGAAATGGAATCTAGAGCAGTCGCAAGGTATATCCCATCTTCACCGCGGAAGATGAGAGTTGTAATTGACTTAATTCGTGGTAAGTCTGTTGACGAAGCTTTAAACATTTTACACTATACACCGAAGCGTGCAGCTAAAATTGCTGAAAAAGTTTTAAGGTCTGCGGTTGCAAATTTTATGAATAAAGAGACGGAAAAGAGAGTTGATATATCTGAACTTTATGTTAAAGCTGCTTATGTTGACCCTGGACCGATGTTGAAAAGAATTTTGCCTGCACCTTTCGGCAGAGCTTATATCATAAGAAGAAGGACAAACCATCTTACAATAGTTGTTGCTGAAAAATCCGAAAAAGAGAAAAACAAATCAAAAACAAAGTAGTATAGCGGAGGCGTCTTGGGACAGAAAACACATCCAATAGGTTTTCGGCTTGGAATAATAAGAGATTGGGATGCTCATTGGTATGATGACAAGAATTTCGCTGAAAAGCTTCAAGAAGATTTGATGATTCAGAATTATATTCGGAGTCGTTTGAAAAGGAGTGGAGTGTCAAGAATTATAATTGACAGAAAAACTAAGCAAATTGAGCTCAAAATTTACACTTCAAGACCTGGAATGGTTATAGGTAAAGGCGGAAAGGATATTGAATCTCTTCAAGAGGAATTGAAGAGATTGACGGGAAAGGAAGTTAGGATTGAAGTTATTGAAATAAAGCGTCCTGAGCTTGACGCCTATCTTGTTGCCGAGGCTATAGCTACGCAGATTGAGAATAGGGTTTCTTATCGTAGGGCTATGAAAGCAGCTGTTACCGCAGCTATGAGGATGGGAGCTCAAGGAATTAAAGTTATGTGTTCAGGTAGATTGGCTGGAGCTGAGATCGCAAGGAGTGAATGGTATCTTGAGGGAAGGGTTCCGCTCCATACGATAAGGGCGGATATTGATTTTGCGATTGCTGAGGCTTTGACAATTTATGGCAAGATAGGTGTTAAGGTTTGGATTTTTAAAGGTGAAGTTCTTGGACGAAAGCCACAACTTCGTTAAAAATTAATTTTAGGAGTTTTAAGCTATGTTAATGCCAAGCCGTACTAGATACAGAAAGCAACAGCGTGGTCGTTTGAAAGGGAAATCGTATCGTGCTTCTACGCTTGCGTTTGGAGATTATGGATTAAAGGCGCTTGAGCCAGCTTGGATTACAAATAAGCAAATTGAAGCTGCTCGTGTTGCTATTTCAAGAACTTTGAAAAGAGGTGGGAAAATATGGATAAGGATTTTCCCGGATAAATCTTACACAAAGAAGCCGGCTGAAACGCGAATGGGTAAAGGTAAAGGTAATGTTGAAGGCTGGGTTGCGGTAGTAAAGCCTGGAAGGATAATGTTTGAGGTTGGAGGTGTAAGTCGTGATGTTGCTGAAGAAGCACTTAAACTTGCAGCAGATAAATTGCCGATAAAAACAAAGTTTGTAGCAAGAGTTGAAGCAGGTGGTTAAAAATTTTAAATAAAAATTTTAACTGGAGATGAAGGCAAGTGAAATAAGACAACTTTCGGATGAGGAAATAAAGCAAAGGATAAAGGAGCTTGAGGAGGAATTGTTTAATCTTAGATTTCAAAAAGCTCTTGGTCAACTTGAAAAACCGCATAGATTTAAGATGATTCGCAAGGATATAGCGAGAATGAAAACGATTTTAAGAGAAAGAGAACTTCAGAGGGAAAAAACAAAAGAAAGTAAGGCTGCTTGATGAGCGAGGAGAAAATTCAAAATCAACAGAGTGAGCCTCAAACTCAATCTACAAAACCAGAGCGAGGGCAAAGAAAAGTAAGGATTGGAAGAGTTGTAAGTAACAAGATGAATAAGACGATTGTAGTTGCTATTGAGAGGAAGGTTATGCATCCGATTTATAAGAAGGTTTACACCAGAACTACGAAAGTTATGGCTCATGATGAGAATAATGAGTGTAACATTGGTGATATTGTTAAAATTATGGAGACAAGACCTTTAAGCAGGCATAAGAGATGGCGTCTTGTTGAAATTATAGAAAGGGCAAAATAAAATTTGGGTGGCTTGTCATGATAAGAAGAGAAACAGATCTCGTTGTCGCTGACAATTCAGGCGCTAAAAAAGTGCGCTGTATAGGTATAATAGGGCAACATCAAAGATTGACGGCGACGGTTGGGGACATAATTGTTGTTTCAATTAAAAGTGCTATACCTGGAGCACCCGTGAAAAAAGGCGAAGTCAGCCGTGCGGTTGTAGTTCGCACAAAGAAAGAAATACGCCGAAAAGATGGTTCGTATGTTAGATTTGATGAAAATGCGGTTGTCCTTCTTGATAAGTATGGTGAACCGCGCGGGACGAGAATTTTTGGTCCTGTTGCGAGAGAGTTACGCGAAAAGCAATTTATGAAGATTATTTCTTTAGCACCGGAAGTGATTTAAAAAAATTTAAATTAAAGCAAGATGAACATTAAGAAAAACGATACTGTAAAAGTTATAGCTGGAAATTACAAGGGTAAAATTGGAAAAGTGTTGAAAGTTTTTCCAGAAAAAGAGAGAGTTCTTGTTGAAGGCGTGAACATTGTGAAAAAGCATGTGCGTAAATCTTCAAAATATCCACAAGGTGGAATTATTGAAATGGAAGCACCGATTCATGTTTCAAATGTTATGCTTATTTGTCCAAGGTGTGGCGAGGCAACGCGAGTTGGTCATGCAAGGCTTGTATCAGCTGATGGGAAGAAAAGTAAGATGAGAGTTTGTAAAAAATGTAGTGAAATGTTTTAATAAAACAATGGTAGAGTGAAATGACAAAAGAGAAAAAGCAGAAAAAGCAAGAAGAAATTCAAACGGAGGCTCAGCGGGAGGAAGAGGTTGTTCCGAGGTTAAAGAAGCTTTATTATGAGGTTATTGTTCCTGAGATGATGAAAAAGTTTGGCTATAAAAATGTGATGCAAGTTCCAAAGCTTGTAAAAATTGTGGTTAATATGGGCGTTGGTCAAGCGACCCAGGAGCCTAAGCTTCTTGAGATGGCGATGAAGGAACTTGCGAAGATAACAGGGCAACAACCTGTAATAAGAAGAGCAAGAAAATCAATTTCAAATTTCAAGTTAAGGGCTGGGATGGCGATCGGTTGTAAGGTCACATTAAGACGTGAACGGATGTATGAGTTTTTGGATAGATTGATAAATGCTGCTATACCCAGGATAAGAGACTTTAGAGGTTTATCTGATAAGTCGTTTGATGGCAGAGGAAATTATACACTTGGGATAAAAGAGCATGTAATTTTCCCTGAAATAAATGTTGATGAGGTAGAGAGAATTTTTGGTATGGATATCACTATTGTTACAACTGCGAAGACCGATGAGGAAGCGTATGAATTGTTGAGATTATTCGGCATGCCATTTGTGAAACGTGAAGTTGTTATTGAGCAAAAGGCAGCAGCATAAAAACAAAATTTTGGAGATTATAACTTGGCACGTAAAGCATCAATACAGAAGGCGTTAAGAGAACCAAAATATAAAGTAAGGAAGAGAAATCGTTGTTCAATTTGCGGTAGACCGAGAGGTTATTACAGAAAGTTTGGGCTTTGCAGAATTTGTTTTAGAAAGCTCGCCCTTGAGGGCAAAATTCCAGGTGTAAGAAAGGCAAGTTGGTAAAAATTAAAAAGGATTAAAGCACCATTATGATGACCGATCCAATTGCGGATTTTTTGACAAGGATAAAAAACGCGGTAAGAGCAAAGCATAAAGTAGTTGAAGCACCATCTTCAAAGCTTAAGAGAGCTATTGCACAGATTTTGCTTGAGCAAAAATTTATAAGGGGATACGAAGTTATTGATGATGGGAAGCAAGGAATTTTAAGGATTTATTTGAAGTATACCGAGGATGGTGAGCCAGCTATTACAAATTTGGTTCGCGTAAGTAAACCAGGTAGAAGAATTTATGTTGGTGTTGATGAGATACCGCGTGTTTTAAACGGGCTTGGAATTGCTATTCTTACGACATCTAAGGGAGTTATGACAGACCGTCGTGCAAGGAAGGAAAAAGTTGGCGGAGAAGTGATTTGTTATGTGTGGTAATTAAAAATTTTATGCTCATAAACGAGGTTAAGCAATGGCTACTATAGAGGAACTTGAGCAAAGGGTTACGAAAGTTGAGATGTTTATATTTGAGATTGTTCGTGAAAAGTTTAGCGATATTGATAAGAGATTGGCAAGTTTGTATGAGAAAACAGAAAGAGATAAAACTGAATTAATTAAAAAGATTGAAGGCGTTAGAGCTGAGATGATTGAAAGAATTGAGGGTGTGAAAACGGAAATGATTGGAAAGATTGAGATGGCTAAAACGAGTTTAGTTAAGTGGATGGTCGGTTTGTTTGTAGCATTTTCAATATTGTTGATAACTGCGATATGGGCGATTTTAAATTTTGCAGTGAGATAGTTTAAAAAACATCAGAAAAATAAATTTTTAAGTAAGATGTCAAGAATTGGGAAGAAACCGATACCTATACCGAAAGGTGTAAAAGTTGAAAAAACGAATGGGATTTTGAAAGTATCAGGTCCAAAAGGAGAACTTACTGCTCAGGTTCATCCGAGAATAGAGGTTGAGATAAGCCCGGAGCAAATTTTTATTAAGCGAAAAAGTGATTCAAAAACTGATAAGGCACTTCATGGACTTTGGAGAGCTTTGATTAATAACATGGTTATTGGAGTTTCCGAAGGTTATTCCAAAAAGCTTGAGATTGTTGGGATTGGTTATAGGGCTGAAATGAAGGGTAAAGCTTTGGTTCTTTATCTTGGTTATTCGCATCCGATAATATTTATTCCACCTGATGGGGTAAAAGTTGAAGTTCCTCAACCTACAAGTATCGTTGTGAGCGGAATTGATAAACAGCTTGTTGGTCAGGTTGCAGCTAAAATTCGCTCATTTAAACCACCTGAACCGTATAAGGGTAAGGGTATACGCTATGAGGGTGAAGTTATAAGGATGAAAGCCGGAAAAGCAGCTGGAAAGTGAGGTAGGAATTTAAAATAAAATTGATTAAATTTTATTTATGATAAAGCGAGAATTTGAAAAGAGGAAAAAGCGCAGAGAGAAAATCAGAAAACGTGTCAGGTCAAAAATTTTTGGAACACCAGAAAGACCGAGGTTGTCGGTTTATAGAAGTTTAAAGCACATTTATGCTCAGATAATTGATGATACGCGTGGTCATACGCTTGTTGCGATGTCAAGTCTTTCAAAGGAGATAAAGGATGAACTTAAAAACGCGAAGACCAAAACTGAAGTAAGTAAAATTGTTGGGCTTGCTCTTGCTAAAAAAGCTATTGAAAAGGGAATTGTTCGTGTTGTGTTTGACAGAAATGGATATAAGTATCACGGCAGAGTAAAAGCATTAGCTGAGGGTGCGCGCGAAGGAGGTTTGGTATTTTAAAAAGTGAAAACAAAAATTAGTTAGGTAAATTGCCAAAGTTAAAAAAGGTAAAACCGACGGAAATTGAAGGTTTAAAGGAAAAACTTGTTACTATCAGCAGGACAGCAAAAGTGGTTAAAGGAGGTAAAAGAATCCGTTTTAGTGCCATAGTTGTGGTTGGCGATAAAAATGGGCATGTTGGTGTTGGGCTTGGTAAGGGACGCGAGGTTACGGATGCAATTCAAAAGGCAAGTGAAAATGCGAAGAAAAATATAGTTGAAGTTCCAATTGTAAATGGAACTGTTCCGCACGAAATAGTTGCGAAATTTGGAGCTGCAAAAGTTTTGATTAAACCCGCAGCTCCTGGAACTGGTATAATTGCTGGTGGAGCTGTTAGAGCTGTGCTTGAACTTGCGGGTGTGCAGAATGTTCTGACAAAATGTTTCGGTTCAACAAATCCACATAATACCGTCAAGGCGACTTTGAAAGCTCTTACCAGTATGATTGATGCGAGAGAGATGGCAAGAAAAAGAGGTATGACACTTAAAGAATTATTTGAATCAGATTCACTTGTAAAAATTTAAATGAAATTTGAAATGGCGAAAAAGCTTAAAATAACACAAGTTAGAAGCATAATCGGTACACCTGAGAAACAACGCAGAACTATAAAAGCTTTAGGTCTTGGAAAAATTCGCAAATCTATAATTCACTATGATACACCTGTAATCCGCGGGATGATAAATAAAGTTAAACATCTTGTAGTTGTAGAAGAAATAGAGGATGGAGGAGAAAATGCCTAATATATTGAGCAATTTGAGACCCGCACCAGGTTCAAGAAAGAAGGAAAAAAGAATTGGAAGAGGGCAAGGTTCTGGTCATGGTGGGACATCAACGCGTGGTCATAAAGGGCAAAAATCAAGGTCCGGAGCCAGCATTCGCCCATGGTTTGAAGGTGGGCAAATGCCACTTATCAGAAGAATTCCGAAACGTGGGTTTAGAAATCCTTTTAGAGTTGAGTATCAAATTGTGAATTTAAGCAGACTTCAGGAATTAATTGATAAAGGCAAAATTTCGCCTGATGCGAAAATTACGCCAGAGTTGCTTTACGAGGTTGGAGCTGTTTCAAAGAAGACTTTGCCGCTGAAAATTCTTGGTGATGGGGAGTTAAAAGTTGCACTTGAAATTTCAGCTCACGCTTTCAGCAAATCAGCATTGCAAAAGATACAAGCAATAGGAGGTAAGGCAATAAAGCTATGAGCAAACTTGCTGAAAATATCAGGAATATTTTAAAAATTGAGGAACTGCGCGACAGAATTCTTTTCACAATAGCGTTGCTTGCTGTTGTCAGGATTGGAGCTCACATAACTTTGCCTGGTGTTGATGCTTCGCTTCTTGCAGAGGTTATAAGGTCTCAATCGCAGAATTCATTGTTTGCGCTTTATGACCTTTTTGCTGGTGGAGCTTTTCAAAATGCGGCTGTTTTTGCGCTTGGCATAATGCCGTATATAAGCGCTGCAATTATTTTGCAATTGTTAGGAGCAGTTGTCCCATATTTTAGGAAATTACAGCAAGAAGGTGAGGAAGCTCGTAGAAAACTTGAACAATATGCAAGGCAAGGAACGGTTTTAGTCGCTGCGCTTCAGGCTTGGGGTGTAAGTATAAGATTAATGAATATGACTACGCCTGGAGGTTTGCCAATCGTCCCAGAATCAGTGAAGGGATTGGGATTTGTAATAAGCACCGTTTTTATATTAACAACGGGGACAATTTTCATAATGTGGCTTGGTGAGCAAATTACGGAACGAGGGATTGGGAATGGAATTTCTTTGATAATTTTTGTTGGAATAATTGCAAGATTTCCAAATGCTGTTCTTGAAGAGTTTCAATTGATGAAAACTGGCGCAAGAAGCATAATTGAAGAGATATTGATTATAACTGGCATAGTTTTGGTTGTCGCTCTTGTTATACTTGTGACTACAGGGACGAGGCGAATACCGGTTCAATATGCTAAGAGAATAGTTGGTAGAAGAGTGTATGGTGGGGTCACACAGTATATTCCTATAAGGGTTAACGCTGCGGGAGTTATGCCTATAATTTTCGCTCAGTCAGTTATGTTTTTGCCAAGCACTATAATTACATTTTTCCCACAGAGTGAATCTTTGCAAGAGTTTGCGGCGAATTTTAATTATACTTCATTTTGGTATAATTTCGTTTACGCTTTGCTTGTGATATTTTTCACTTACCTTTATACCGCTATTGTTTTTAATCCGCAAGATATTGCTGACACGATGAGAAAACAAGGAGGTTTTATACCTGGTATAAGACCTGGGAAAAATACAGCTGATTTCATTGATAATATTTTGACCAAAATAACCTTACCAGGTTCAATTTTCCTTGCGATAATTGCAATTTTGCCGGGGTTTATGATAAGGTTAGGAGTTTCGCCAACGATGGCTTCGTTTTTCGGTGGGACGAGCCTTTTGATAGTTGTGGGAGTTGCGCTTGATACTTTACAACAGATTGAGACATATCTTTTGATGAGACATTATGATGGATTTATGAAAACAGGAAGAATAAAGAGCAGGGTTGGCTATTAAGGGAGTGAGCATAAAAAGTGAGAAAGAAATAGATTTAATGAGGGAAGCTGGAAGGATTGTTGCTGATGTTTTGAAATTACTTGGGAAATATATTAAGCCAGGAATTTCAGCGTATGAGTTAGATAAAATAGCTGAAGATTTTATACTTTCGCAGGGTGCGAAACCTGCTTTTAAAGGTTACGGGTTTGATAAGGAGAATCTTTTTCCAGCGACAATATGCGTTTCAATTGATAATGAAGTTGTTCACGGAATTCCAACGCAAAGTAAAATTTTGCGTGAAGGTCAAATAGTTTCAATAGATGTTGGTGTCGTTAAAAATGGATATTATGCGGATGCAGCGAAGACATTCATCGTTGGTCAAGTTAATGGTGATAAGAAAAAGCTTGTTGAGGTAACTGAAAAAGCACTTTATGTTGGTATTGAACAGGCTGTTGAAGGGAATCGACTCTTTGACATAGGATATGCGATTCAAAGTTATGTTGAGTCAAATGGTTTTTCTGTGGTTCGTGATTTAGTTGGGCATGGGATTGGTAAAAGGTTGCATGAAGAACCTCCAGTTCCGAATTTTGGTCAAAAAGGCAAAGGAATTAAGCTTCGTGAGGGTATGACGCTTGCGATTGAACCTATGGTCAATACTGGGACATGGCATGTTTACTTTGGAAGTGACGGTTGGACAGTTTATACGCTTGATGGTTTGCCATCGGCGCACTTTGAACATACTATTGTCGTCAGAAAAGGAAAACCAGAAATTCTGACTTTGTAATGCCAAAACAGGAAGGTATAAAAGTTGATGGAGTTGTGCTTGAAGCACTTCCAAACGCGATATTTAAAGTAAAGCTTGACACTGGGCAAGAAGTTATCGCTCATGTTTCTGGAAAGATGAGAATTCATTTTATTAAAATTTTGCCTGGCGATAAAGTGCAAGTTGAGCTTTCACCTTACGATTTAACAAAGGGAAGAATTATCTACAGATATAAATAAAAAAATGGAATTTGAAAAATGAAGGTTCGTTCATCAGTTAAAAAAATTTGCGAGCACTGTAGGATAATTAAACGCAAAGGAGTTGTAAGAGTTGTCTGTAAAAAGAATCCAAAGCATAAACAAAGGCAAGGTTAAGAGTTATGGCGAGAATAGCAGGAGTTGAATTGCCGAGAAATAAGAGAGCTTTTATTGCTTTAACTTACATTTATGGCATAGGGAGAAGATCTGCTCTTAAGATATTAGAAAAAGCTGGCGTTGACCCGATGAAGAAAATCGGTGAACTTACTGATGAAGAGATAGGTAAAATTAGAGATATCATAAACGCTGAGTATAAGGTTGAGGGTGCTTTAAGAGCTGAGGTTCAAATGAATATAAAGCGACTTATGGACATTGGTTGTTATCGTGGTTTAAGGCATCGTCTTGGCTTACCTGTTCGTGGACAGAGAACAAGGACAAATGCGAGAACGAGAAAAGGTAAGAGGAAAACGGTCCCTGGTAAGAAGAAAGCAACTGCTAAAAAGTAAAAATTAAATTGGGAGAATAGAGTTGGCAAAGGCGAAGAAACAGAAGAAAAAAATTCAAGTAGATGCACACGGCATAGCGCATATAAAGGCAACATTTAACAATACAATCGTTACAATAACTGACAGATATGGTAATGTTCTTGCTTGGTCGTCGGGTGGAAGGATAGGTTATAAAGGAACGAAAAAAGGAACACCGTTTGCAGCTCAGCTTGCGGCTGAAGCTGCTGCGAAGGAAGCTTATAATTTGGGTGTGAGAAAGGTTGATGTTTTGGTCAAAGGTCCGGGTTCGGGCAGAGAAGCTGCGATTCGTGCGCTTCAGACAGCAGGGCTTGAGATTTTGACAATTCGTGATGTTACGCCAATTCCACATAACGGTTGTAGACCACCAAAGCGCAGAAGAGTTTAATAAATCAAAAATCAAAATCAAACAGACATGGGAAGATATACAGGTCCAGTTTGTAGGCTTTGCAGAAGAGAAAGAATGAAACTTTATCTTAAAGGTGAAAAATGTTATACAGAAAAATGTCCGCTTGAGAAGAAAAATTATCCACCTGGTCAACATGGACCATTGAGAAGAGCGCGATTATCTGAATACGGAATTCAGCTTAGAGAGAAGCAGAAACTTCGCAGAATTTACGGCGTTCTTGAACGGCAATTTAGAAGATATTTTGAAATGGCAACGAGGCAGAAGGGTAAAACAGGTGAAAACTTGATAAAAATTCTTGAGCGACGACTTGATAACGTTGTTTATCGTCTTGGCTTTGCACCGTCAAGGAAAGCTGCAAGACAACTTGTCAAGCATAGACATATACTTGTGAATGGTAAAATCGTTGATATACCTTCTTACCTTGTTGAACCAGGTGATGAGATAAGAGTCAGAGATAAGAGCAAAGAACTTGAAATCATACACAACTCACTAAAACGGGTGACTGAAACGAGCCTTGTTCCATGGCTTCAGTTAAACAAGGCGACATTAAGTGGTGTGTTTATGTATATACCTGAACGTTCCGAAATCCCGATAAATGTTAACGAACAGCTTATAGTTGAGCTTTATTCAAAGTAAAAATTAAAGTTATAGAGGTTGAAAATGTTAAATATCGCGTTGACTTTCCCAGAAAATGTTGTAATGGACGAAGCAAGTTATTCAAATACTTTTGGCAGATTTATATTACAGCCCCTTGAGAGAGGTTATGGTGTTACAATTGGAAACGCTCTGCGTAGAGTTTTATTGTCATCAATCCCGGGTTATGCTTTTATCGCAGTTAGAATAGAGGGGGTCTTGCATGAATTTTCAACGATTCCTGGAGTGGTTGAAGATGTAGCTGATATTGTGTTAAACTTGAAAGGAGTACGGTTTAAATTGATTGATAAATCACTTAAAAAGGTAAATGTTCGTGTAAAAGGACCTCGTGAGTTCAAAGCAGGTGATATACAAAAAGATAACTCTGGTATAGAAATTTTAAACCCCGAACATCACATTGCTGATGTCACTGGAGATATTGAATTTGATATGGAATTATGGATTGGTTATGGGAAAGGTTATGTTCCGTCCGAAGAAATTGAATTTCTTGAGCCAGCTCCACCTGTTACACCGCAAAGTGGAATAATAATGCTTGATGCAATTTTTACTCCGATTAAGAATGTTAGGTATTTTATTGAGAATGTTCGTCTTAAGCAGAGGGGTGATTATGAAAAATTAACAATTGAGATTGAAACGGACGGTTCAATAGCTCCGGACGATGCGCTTGTCCTTGCAGCGAAAATTTTGAAAGAACATTTTGAAATTGTGGTTGAGCTTCATCCCCAAGTTGAGCCTGAGCCAGAGCCAAAGGGTTCTGGTATAAGTGAAAAAGATCGGATAAAAAAAATTTTAAAGACGCCAATTGAAGAGCTTTTCCTTAGTATGAGGGCTTTTAATATCCTGAAGCAGAATGGTTTGAACACGATAGGTGATATAGTCCGATATCAAGAGCATCAGCTTTTAAGTTTTAAAAATTTCGGACGCACATCGCTTAATGAAATAAAGAAAGTCATTGAAGGATACGGTTTATACTTTGGTTTTGATGTGGACAAATATCTAAAGGAAAATTAATTTGGAGGTTTTTAAATGCGCCATTTAAAAAAGGGAAAAAAGCTTAAAAGAACACACAGCCATAGGAAAGCAACGCTATCAGCACTTGCAACTGCTCTTTTTCTTCATAAAAGAATTGTAACAACTGTTGCAAAAGCAAAAGAAGCTAAAAGATTTGCCGAAAAACTTATAACCAAAGCAAAACGCGGTGATATACACGCAAGGCGACTTGTCGCAAGATTTATAAGAGATAGGAAGGCTCTTAAGGAATTATTTAGCGAGATTGCCCCCAGGGTGATGGATAGACCCGGTGGATATACAAGGGTTGTCCGCCTTGGGTTTAGGCGTGGTGATTCAGCCGAGCTTGCGGTGCTTGAGCTTGTTGATTACAATATCGGGACAGGCATGGTAAAACCAAAGAAAGAGAAAAAGGCTGAGGTTAAAACTGAATCTGAACAACCTCAGACTTAAAAACACAGGTGCATCTTTAGGATTATGAAAATAACATCAGCAAGATTTATTGCAAGCCTTTCTGATGTGAGGCAATTGCCAACCGATGGATTGCCTGAGATTGCCCTTGTTGGAAGGTCAAATGTCGGTAAGTCGTCACTTATAAATAAGCTTTGCGGTAGGAAAAATCTTGCTTTCATAAGTTCAACCCCGGGCAAAACGCAAACGCTGAATTATTTCCTTATAAATGAATCATTCTACATTGTTGACCTACCAGGGTATGGTTATGCGCGCGTCCCAGAGCATGTAAAAGCTGGATGGAGCAAACTGATTGAGAATTATCTCAGCAATAGAGAGCAAGTAAAGCTTGTTCTTCACATCGTTGATGCACGCCATGAACCAACTGAGCTTGACAAGATGATGGCAGGATGGCTTGATTATTTCAAAATCCCTTATATCATTGTGATAACTAAAATTGATAAGATTGCAAGAAGCAAAATTGCAAGACAAGTTGAAATGATAAAAAATGCTTTCGGAAAACTGAAGTATTGTCAGGATTTCGTAACTTTCTCTGCTATAACCGGAGTTGGGAAAAACGAATTACTTTTAATAATTGAAAAGTATATTCAACCCAAAAAACAACGACCTCAGAAAAAACAGCTTCAAGTAGCCCAAGCAAGATGAAAAATTAAATTATCTTCAAACTTTTTTCGTCAATAACTCGCCCGCTTTTGATAAGCCCAATCGCCATTATTAAGTTTGTAAATACGATAACTTGGACTACAACTGATTTATTTATCAGTGATATGCTCTGCAATGGTAAAATTGATAAAAAAAGTAAAATTGTGATCAATCCTCTTGGCACTGTAAAAAATAAAGGGACAAGTGGAAGTTTCATTAATTTAAGCTGGGCATATCTTGTGGCGTAGATTGAAATCGTTATAAAAGAACTTAAAAGCATAGATTTCAAACCCACTAATTCACTTATCTCCATCACATATCCAAAGATGAGAAAGAAGAAAGAGCGAGCGAGGAAAGTTAACTCTATGACAATTTCCCGAAATTTTTTTATGTCTTCTTCAATATCTTCAAATTTTAGGCTTTCAAGATGGAGAATTTTTTCAATCTCTTCAAAGTTGGAAAGAAAGAGCCCAAATATCAAGATAAAAATTAACGCTGGTAGATGAAACAGTTTTGCAACCGCATAAATTAAAATGATCAGCAAGATTATCGGAACAAACTTTACATGGCTGTTTATTCTTTTTAATAAAATCGTAAGGAAAAATGTAGATACGAACGAAACGATGAGCATAATCAGAAGTTGAAAAAAGATTTTAAAAAGCGTAGAGAGTTCAAATCTCTCTGATATTGTTTGGGCAAAGTTGAAAAATATAATTCCAAGTATGTCTGAAGTGCTGGTTTCGTAAATTACAAATTCTCTTAAAACTGTTGGAAAATTTGAAGCGCTCGGTATCGCAATTGAGCTGCTTATAACGGAAAATGGAATTGCATTTATAAATGCTGTAGTAATATCAACTTTAAAGGTAAATTTGAAAACAAGTGAAAGTAAAATGGAAAGAACAACCAGTGATATAAAAGCTGAAAAAAGTGATTTGCCAATAAAGTGAAGTTTTGATTTGTTAATCTCAAGATCAAGTGAGCCTTCAAGAACTATTAATATCAAGCCTACAGTTCCAAAAATTGGCAGAAGTGGTTCAAGGTTTAAAAGTTTGATTTTGAGAAAAATTGATATTTGCTTTACGAACCATCCAAGAACAAGCAAAATTATAACAGACTGGATTTTTGTCCTTGATGATGTAAGGTCGGAAATATACGCAATCAGCAAAAGAAATGTTATAGTTATTAACACAAGATTTTCCATCGCGAGTCCAAACTTTTTAATGAAGATAAAAATTCTCGTGGAGAAATCAAATTGTTCACATTAATACTTCTTGCATCGGAATATATTTTGTGGTTATATTTGTAATCAGTAAAAAAATGTTAAGCGAAGCGATGCTCAAAAAGATCACATTTGCAGTTTTAATTTTATCTGTGTCAACTTTCGCGCAGATAAGCTTGCAAGAGATGAGGGATTTTAAATTTGCATGTTCCCTTTTTGAAGATGGGATGTATCACCTTTCCTTCTCTGAATTTCAAAAGTTTATAAAAAATTATCCTGAAAGCAGATTAATTGAAGAAGCTTGGTTTCTCAGCGCAGAGTCAATGTTTAAACTTGGCGAATATGATTCAGCACTTAAATTTTACCTTTATCTTCTTTCACAAATACCTAATACAAAGTTTAAAGACAAAGCAAACTATAGATTGGGTGAGATATACCTCAAGGGGAAAAATTTTAAGCAGGCAATTGAAAAATTTAAACTTGCCATAGAATCATCTACAGATGAGTCACTCATCTCGCAATCTGCTTATCAGCTTGGTGAAATTTATTTTGAACAGGGAGATTTTAAGAACGCTTTGAGATATTACACATTATCTTATGAAGTTGATACAACGGGTGAAATTGCGCCTTTTTCAATTTTTTCATCAGCGCTCGTGTATCAGAAGCAAGGGAAATTTCAAGATGCGATTGACAAATACAAAGATTTAATTCAAAGGTTTGAGAAAAATGGTTTGAAGTTTGAGAAAATTTTAAAAAGAGCAAAGCTGAATTTAATTGATTGCTACTATAGAGTGAAAGATTATGGTGAAGTGGTGAAAATGGTGCGAGATTTTTTGAATGAAGGAATTGAAGATGAAAAAATTTTATTTGTGCTTGCTGAAAGCTATTACGAGTTGAATTTGCTTGATTCAGCTAAAGTTTGTTATGAGCTTTATCTTGAGAGATTTCCAACTGGTGATTTCGTGAGACACTCAGCTTATTCGCTTGGTTGGATTTATTATAAACGCAAGGATTATGATAAGGCGATTCAAGTTTTTGATACACTTTCAAGGGGAGATGATGAAATAGCAGAGCTTTCACTTTTTTATCTCGGTGATGTTAAAAAAGTTTCGGCTGATACCGTTGGGGCTATTTCGGCGTTTGAAAATTTTGTTAAGCGAAGCAAGGCAAATCCAACGCTTAAAACTTTGGCGAATTATGAACTTGGCTTGATCTATTTCTCAATGGGAAAATACGATAGCGCAATTGTCCACCTGGAAAAAATTGGCGTTGGGGATACAAGTGATGTTAATATAAAAGCCTTTGAACTTTTGGCTCAATCATATATGAGACGGGGTGATTATTCAAAGTCCGCTGCAATTTTAAGGATGATAAGAGGGGAGATGAAATTACCAACGGAAAGAGAAACAATAAACATTTACAGTGAAGGGCTTGCGTTGATGCACGAGGGAAAGTTTAACGAATCTATAAAAGCGTTTGAGGAGTATGTGTCAAAGTTTCCAAATGATGTAAATATAGAGTTGGCGTTGCTTTATCTTGGGGAAATGTATTATAAGGTTGGGGATTATGAGAAAGCGAGAAGATATTACGGTGAAGTTTTAAAGCGATTTCCACAAAGTCCGAATATTGAGCAATCTCTCTACTCAATTGCTTGGTCATATTTTAAGGAGGGAAATTATAAGGAATCGGCAAATCAATTTGAAAAATTTTTAAGTAAATATTCAACTGGGGAAAGGGCACTTGATGCGAGACTTAGACTTGCAGATAGTTATTTTATGCTGAAAAATTATAAACTTGCGGAATCTCATTACCTTTCCTATGTTCGTCTTTTTGGAGATAAAGAGGGTGCTGATTACGCTTACTTTCAACTTTCAAGAATTTATCTACAACAGCGTCAATTGATGCGTTCGCTTGAGATGTTAAATTTGCTTTTAAATAAATTTCCAAATTCATCGCTTGCTCCGACGGCTAAATATCAAATCGGTTGGATTTATTTTCAAGATAAAAATTATACGCCTGCGATAAATTCGTTTCGCGAAGTTGTTGATAAATATCCAAATAGTGAGGTTGCACCTAAAGCGCTTTATGGGATTGGCGATGCTTATTACAATATGGGGAAATATGAACTTGCGCTCAATGCATATCTTGAGGTTATTGAAAAATATCCTGACTCAAAATATGCTGAAGATGTCATTCTTGGGATTCAGTATTCGCTTTCTGCACAGGGTAAAAATCCAAGTCTTGTTGATGAATTAATCTCAAAAAGCAGGAATCCAAACTTCATTGAAGTCGCATCGTTAAAAAAAGCCGAGTTTCAAGTTTCACAAGGAAATTATCTTGAAGGTATAAATCTTTACAAAAAGTTTATAGCAAATTATCCAGATAGCAAATTCTTACCGAAGGTTTATTACGAAATTGGAAGAGCATATGAAGCTTTGGGTAAAAATTTAGAGGCTTTTGAAATTTACAAAAATCTTGTTTCAAGATATCCCTTGAGCGAATTTTCACAAAATGCGTTGATTCGCCTTGCGTGGATTGAGTTTACTTTATCAAGGTATAATGAAGCCATTGAACATCTTGGAAAGATACAAACTACGATGAGGTTTTATGATGAGGTTCTTTATCTTATGGGGTTATGTTATTTTTCAGTCGGTGATACAGTTAAAGCTGTAGAAAAATTTTCTGAGACGATAGCCAAGTTTCCTGACTCTGATTTTTCTGATAGGGGGAGGGTTGAGATAGCTAAAATTTTGATTAACTCTAACAAAATTTCCGAGTCATTGGAGATTTTGAAGCCGGTTGTTTTGAATAGGGCAACGGATGAGGTTTCTGCACAAGCGCAGTATTTGTATGCTGAGGCATATTTCAAACTTGGAGATATAGACGAAGCCATACTTCAATTTTTGAGGGTTAAGTATCTTTATGGTGATTATGTTAAGTTTTTACCGATGGCATACTATCGTCTTTCGGAATGTTATGAGATTAAAGGGGAGTTAAGCAAATCAATTCAATTTTTAAATGATATTTTAAAGATGAACATAACAGATGAAATGAAAGCTCGGGTTCTTGAAAAACTTGAAAAATTAAAAACAAAATCACAAAGTTAAAATGAAAAAGACATTATTTTTCTATATAGGGCTTGGCGTTATTTTAATTGCTGGATTGAGCTTTGCTGTTAATTTGACATCAGAGAAAAAATTTCTTTCGGAAGCCAGTGCTCAAACCAGTAGGGTTGGGCGAAATTTACAGGTATTGACGCAGATTGAATCAAAGGAAGAGCTTCAAAAGATGATGGAGGGAATTGCAGATGCTCTCGGTGTTAAATGCAATCACTGTCACAATGTGAGAAATTACGCAAGCGATGAAAAAGAGACAAAGAAAAAAGCGCGGGTGATGATGAAAATGGTTATGACGATAAATCGTGATTTTATAAATTGGAAGGGTGCTAATAAGATTAATTGCTATATTTGTCATCGTGGTCAGGCAAAACCACAAGTAGGATTATCATCAAAATAAGCGATTTAAAATGCGAAAAATTTTATCCTTAATTTTCTTTGTCTTTGCTTTTAAAATTATGGCGCAAGAGACAAAGCCTGGGGGAGTTGAATTTAAACTTGACACAACGAAAATTGCTGAAACGGAAAGTGAATTCGTTTTACCAGAATTTATAATAACTGGCAAGGAAACAATCAAAATTGAAGTTGGAGATAAGCTATGGACTGAATGGATGAGCTTGCCGGAGGTTAAGCAAGAATTTTATAAAATTTCTAAAGCTGGAAAAACGCAAACCGTTGTTGATTTTAACGCCGATAAAATTGTTTATTTAAAATCGCCCGAGAAAATTCCAGTTGCAAAGTTCAGCGCTGGAGTTGGTCGTTATGTCACAACTTATTTTGATGGCGTAATTCAAGGTGAAATTTTAAAGGATTTGTCCATAAGTTCAAGTTTTTATCATCGCGCAAGTCAAGGCTTTATTGAAAATGCAGATTTTGTTAAGAATCAGTTTTCAGTTGGATTTGATTTCAACTTGCCAACGATCAAGGGCAAAATTTACCATTGGCTCGGGAGGACAAAAATTTCATCAAAGTTAAGCTATTTTGCTCATTCATTTGCTTTTTATGGCTCCGAAACCCCGGCGCTTCGTAGAAATGTAAATAATTTGAATTTAAATTTGACGGTTGAATCACCTTACAGAAAAGAATTTGATTATGTGTTCAAAGTTGGTTATCAAGATTTTGCAGTTTTTGATACGCTTTCTTATATTAATTCAAAATTCAATGGAAGGGAGAAAAAATTAGACCTTGATTTCAAACTTAGACATAATGTTGATTTTCTAAAGTTAAAGTTTAATGCAACTTATACATCGCTCGTTGAAAGGTATTTAAGTCTTGGTGTTTCGGTGGAGAATTTATTTGATTTTTTTGATGTGGGTAGAAGGTATGAGCTTGATTTTGGGTTCAAGATGTTTTCGTTTGAAAATTATGACAGCAAAAGATTGAGGGTTTACCCAAATTTTTATTTTAAATATCTTGCTGAGCGCTCTACGCAAATTTATGTCTCTTTTTTACCTGAAGTTTTAAACTTGACAATTTCCGAACATTTTGAAGTAAATAGATTTTTGGCAAGTAAATTAAATGTCATTCGCCCTGAAAATTATTTTAATCTTGCTTCTGGCGTACGATATAGTTCGTCATCGTTTGGCGTTGATGCTGGATTAAGTTTTAAGGCGTTTAAAAATTTCCCGATTTATGTTGATACAGTTGGGTTATATTCTATTGAATTTGAACGAGTACAGTTTGTTGAGCTTAAAGGTTCTGGGTATTTAAATTATGGGCGAAATGAGATCCTTTTTGATGTGATTTTGAGGTCATCTTACAACGCAAAGAGTGAAAAACCTGTGCCTTATTATCCTGCTTTTTCGGCTGTTGTGTCACACAGGTATAAATTTAACTTTGGACTTGCAATTAATTCCGAAATCGCTTTAATTAGTAATAGAGTTTTTAATTTTAACGGTGATGAGTTGAAAGGGTTTGTTCTTGTAAATTCCGAGGTAAAATATGAAGTTTCGAAAAATTTTGTGGTTTTTGTTAAACTTAACAATGTGTTGTCTCGGAAGTTTTATATTTGGAATCGGTATCCTGAGCCTGATTTGGTTTTCGTTGGCGGAATTGAGTATAAATTTTAAATAAAAATTTTAAAGTTTTGGATGAGAAAGGAGGATTTTATCAAGGCACTTGCGAGAGATTTAAAGTGGAGCAAAAGCAAGACGGATAAGGTCACTGGTGAGTTTTTTAATTTGATCTCGGAGATTTTGGTTAAGGAAGGCAAATTAAATCTTTCTAAATTTGGTATTTTCACGGTGAAGCATAAGTTGAGCAGGAAGGGTCGAAATCCGAAGACGGGCGAGGAGTTAATCCTTCCACCGAAAGATTATCCCCATTTCAAAGCAAGCAAGTCAATTATTAACGCAATTAACAGTCGGTGAAAATTTTTATGCGTAAGGAAGAATTTTTAAAATTGCTTTCAAAACGAGCAGGGATTTCGTATGAAGAGGCGGAGTTTTTTTACGATAAATTTATACATAGGTTGACAATTGTCTTGAAGTTAAAGCAAAGCATCAGAATTCCAGGCTTTGGTGAGTTTGGAGTGAAAGTAAGGAAAGAGCGAAAAATTTACGATAGAAAAACTGGGCTTGAAAGAGTAATACCTTCAAAGCTTGTTGTTAATTTTTCTCCCGCCAAAATTTTTACAGAAAAAATAAATATAAGATACAGAAGTTTAAAACCTGTCCCTGTTAAAGTGCAAACCTTGGTTACTGAAGAAAAAGAAACAAGTGAATTTAATTTGACATTTTTTGAATTAGGGGCTGAAAAAGTTGAAACCGAGATTAAAAATGAAACATTTGAAAAACAAATTAAAAAGCAAACATATGAGACCGTGGCTGATATAATTGGAATTCCTGAAACTAAAGAAGAACCTTATCTTTCATTACCAAGCGATGTTGGAGTTGAAGTTGTGTATGGCGAAAGTGATGTTGAAGTTCCCGTTTTGGATGTTTTTCCTAAAGTTGAGCCTGTGGAGGAGATGGAATTAAAAACTAATTTAAAGGAGGAGACAAAGATGCCGGAATTTAACTTAACTGAAGAACCACAGCAACCCAAGGGAAAACTTTTTGACGATACATCAAAAAAGGAGGAAGAAAAAATGACCGCTTTTGAATATGAAGAGGAAAATCAGAAAAGGACGGGCTTTTGGATTTTTATTTTAATTGTATTTTTGATATTTGTTGGCGGTGTCTTGTTTCTTTTGAACCAGTATGGCTACATTCACCTGTGGGGTGAGGGGAAGAAAGAAAGTGGGGTTGAATTTAAACGACCAGAGGAAGTTGTTGTTACAACTCCACCATCTATTGAGCCAAGGGAGGAAAAACCCACTGTAATTGAGGAGAAGAAGACGGAAGCGGCTATCACAACACCAAAAGTTGAGAAGGTTACACCGAGAGTTGAGAGAGCTATTGAAAAAGCCTATGTAATTCAGGTTGCGTCGTTTCAAGACAAGAAATTAGCAGATGCGTATGCAAATAATTTAAGAAAAAAAGGATATAATGCCTTTGTTGAAAGGGCATTTGTTGAGTGGAAAGGTGGAAATTGGTATCGTGTTCGCATTGGATTTTTTGATTCAATTGAACAGGCAAATGAGATAGCAAGAAGGTTAAAAAACACTGAAAAACTTGAGCAAATCTGGATAAGCGAAACATCAAGAAGCGTATCAAAATGACCCATCAATCATAATACTCAAGCCCGAGATGAGTTATTAGTTCTTCACCCATTAGATGACGTAGGCGATTTTTGAGTTTCATAAGTTGAATAAACAAATCATGTTCTGGATATACCGTCGGGGCGTGCATTGGGCTTTTGAAGTAGAACGAGAGCCACTCTTGTATACCGTGCATCCCACTTCTTTGAGCAAGATCCAAAAATAATGCAAGGTCAAGCACTATTGGAGCAGCAAGTATTGAATCTCTGCATAAAAAGTTTATTTTAATTTGCATTGGATACCCAAGCCATCCAAAGATATCAATGTTATCCCAAGCCTCCTTTTCATCCCCACGCGGTGGATAGAAGTTAATTCTGACTTTGTGGTAATAATCGCCGTAAAGTTCAGGGTAAAGTTCGGGTTGAAGGATATATTCAAGGACTCCGAGCTTGCTTACTTCTTTTGTTTTGAAAGATTCAGGGTCGTCAAGCACTTCACCATCGCGGTTTCCAAGTATGTTAACTGAAAACCATCCTGTAAGTCCAAGCATCCTTGCTTTAAGCATTGGTGCTATCACAGTTTTAACTAATGTTTGACCTGTTTTAAAATCTTTTCCAGCGATTGGGACATTTCTTTCTTTTGCAAATTGAATTAAGGCGGGTATATCAACCGATAAATTTGGAGCACCATTTGCGTAAGGAACACCCTCAGCGATAGCAGCATAGGCGTAAATCATACTTGGAGCGATAGCGTCGTCATTTCTTTTCATCGCCTCTTCAAATTTTTCAAGCGTTTGGTGCACATCGCTTGGCTCCATGTAAACTTCTGTGCTTCCGCACCATATCATCACAAGGCGATCACAATTATTCTTTTCTTTGAAATTCCTTATGTCTTCTCTAAGCATTTCCGCAAGTTCAAATTTATCCTTCGCTTTTTTAACATTCGGTCCGTCAAGTTTTTTCACATATCTTTTATCAAATACAGCTTTCATCGGTTTAATTTGTTCAAGATCATCTTTGACAAGGTCCAAGTGTTCTTTTCTAAGTACCCCAGCTTTTAAAGCTGACTCGTAAGCGTTATCTTCAAATATATCCCATCCTCCAAATACAAGATCGTTTAAATCGGCAAGTGGGACAAATTCTTTAATTTTGGGAAATCTTTTTTCGGTTCTCTTCCCAAGCCTTATCGTTCCCATCTGTGTTAGAGAACCAATAGGAAGTGCAAGACCTTTTCTGACAAGCAATGTTCCTGCTATGAATGTAGTTGCTACAGCTCCAAGCCCAGGCAAAAGGACGCCGAGTTTTCCAACAGGCTCTTTTATTTCTGCTCCTGATTTTGTCTTTATCATTTTTTCAAGCCTCCTTATTTTGAGTTATAAGTTCTTCTTTTGTTTCAATTTCTTTTGATTTTTTCCAAACATAATGAAGCCGTTGAAACGCCGTTATGTTCGTTAAAACAGCCATTATGTAAATTGCTATTGAAAGTGGCATAGGTGGATAAGAAGGCAAGTCAAAGTTAAATTTTTCAAACACATAATCAAAGAAAATCGTAAAATAAGCATGAAGGAAATAAAAAATGGAACTAAAACCGAGCAAAACTATTCTTTCAGCCCTTCTCATAAATCCAATATTGCACTCAAATCCCAGCCCTTCGGCTCTTGCTCTAATGTAACTCACCATCATTGAACCACCTATCGCAAGGACAGCAGCGACTGAAGTTATGTAAAATCCATACTTTATCAAATAAATACCTATTCCAAAGAATAAAATCACTTCAGCGTATCTATCAAGCGTTGAATCATAAAGAGCGCCAAATTTCGTCACTTTGTTCATCATCCTTGCTATCTTTCCATCGATTGTGTCAAATATCCCGCTTAACAGAGTTAAAATTCCAGCGATTACAAATTCACCTGTTCCAAAAAAATAGCCAGCGAATATGCTAATTATTAAAGCGAGCGTTGTTAAGAAGTTAGGATTTAAATTTAAATGAGGGAAAAGAGCGAGAATTTTTTCAATGGTGTTTAAGTAAAGGTTCTCTATTCTCTTCGGAATTAAATTTGAAGACACATTAAATCCTCGTTAGTTTTTTCTCAGGGCTACAAGCGTGTTTTCATCAGTGTAGCTTATCAACTCAGATTCGCCGTAATTTTCAAGTAATCTCTCTTTAAAAATTTCAACTGCTCTTTCAAGTTCTTCATCTTTATAAAGATAAAAAGTTGAATAATGTTTTGCAAATACTTTGCTTAAAAGCTCATCAACTTTTGAAAGTCTCGGGTATTCAAATTCGGTATAATTTACAATTTCAAAATCCTTGAGATTTTTAAGATGTTTGATTAAATCATTCTTCCAAAACAGGCGGTATTCTTTGTCCGAAAAATCAGGGAAAAATCTTCCCCAAATTGAGTTTCTGTTCTGTTCCTGTGTCCGAGTGTAGATGAATAAAAATCCACCACTTTTTAAAATTCTCCTTGCTTCGCGAATGAATTTCTTGAAATCAAAATGATGTATCGCGTTAAAGACGAGCAGAACATCAAAGATTTTGTTTTTGAAAGGTAAATTTTCTGCAATTGAATTTATAAAATATGCTTTGTAATTCCCACCTAAAAACGATTGCGCCATAGATAACATCTCAAAACTTGCATCAACGAGGATGGTTTTAGTTTTATTTGAATTAAGTATCTTAAGCAAAAGTTCGGTATATCTTCCTGTCCCAGCACCTATATCTGCTATTTTCATTGGTTTTTTTAACTTTTTATGCTTCTGCAAGATGTCTTTTATTACAAGTATCGGTTCTGGGTCAAGTGTTCTGACATGGCGATATTCAGGAGCAATTTGGGCGAAGTGTTTGAGTATTTCAAGTTTGCTCATTTTCAAACCTCCCTTTGTTTTTTCCTGATACAACGATTGCAAATTCACCTTTAATTTTATCTGGTGTTAATTTTTTTAAAACATCTGATATTTTGCCTCTGAAAAATTCCTCGTGTATTTTTGTTAATTCTTTTGCTACAGCGATTTCTCTGTCTCCAAAGTGCTCAAGCAATTCGTTTAAAGTTTTCAAAATCCTATGTGGTGATTCGTAAATTATTAATGTCCTCTCCTCCTGCGCAAGTTGTGAAATTTTTGTTTTTCTTCCTTTTTTGTGAGGTAAAAATCCAACGAAAGTAAATTCATTCATCGGCAAACCACTTGCCACAAGTGCGCAAACAAAGGCAGTTGGACCAGGGATTGGAACTATCACTATGTTTTCTTCAATTGCTTTTTTTATTAAGACATATCCAGGGTCGGATATTCCTGGCGTCCCTGAATCAGAGACAAGAGCTACATCTTTGTTGGATTTTAACTCCGAAATTAATTCCTCTGCTCTTTGCCATTCATTATAATTATAATAACTTACGAGTTTTTTTGCAATACCATACTTTTCCAAAAGTGTTTTCGTTCTGCGTGTATCCTCGCAGGCTATGATGTCAACTTGTTTTAAAATTTCAACAGCCCTGAAGGTTATGTCATCAAGGTTTCCAATTGGCGTTGCGACGATGTAGAGTTTGCCTGGCATATGTGGATTTGTTTTAATTTTTCTACTACTTTTTTCAAGATAAAAATTATGCTGATTTGTCACAAACTTCTTATGGTGGGGTGTTAAAGTTTGGGTGAGATTACTTGATCTTTGGCAAGTAAATTTTTAGATATTTGCTGTTAATTTGCTCTAAAATGGATATCGCCACATCATAGCTAGCTGTTTTCACCTGTTCTGGGCATTTGGGTTTTATTGGTATGGCAATGGGAATTAACCATTGAGGATTATCTTTAACTATCTTTTTTATTTCTTTGACATTAACTGTAATTGCGTCCTTGGTATACTTTATCTTTAAGTTAATATCTGGATCAGCATAACATATACCGAGTTTGCTTATGAAGAACAAAGTTGGCTCTTTCCATTCCTTTTCCTTTTCGCCAAGTATGTTTATTAGCCTATATCCCCAGTCCCGATAAAGTTGCTTTTTATAGAAAATTTAACTTCGTTCACTTTTATATCATATCTTCTTTCTTTTAAAATGAGAGATTTAAAACCCGTGGAATTTAAAAGTGCACAAAAGAGAATTTCCAAGACACTTCCGATAACGAATCTATTTTCCCAGTCTGAAGTGTCATATTCGGATATCACTTTTTCAATTGCTGTTTCAAACTCACAGATATGATTCTTGAATTTTGGACCTTCAATGGCGTTTTTAATTCTTCTGAAGATATCTCTCGCTTTATTCATTTTATTGTTTTGTTCTTTAAAATAAATCTATTTGAACATTAGAAAGCCTTCTTTGAGCAAGTTCAATATATGCTGGGACGATTTCAAAGCCAAGATAATGCCTACCAAGCATTTTAGCTGCTACCGCCGTAGTCCCAGAACCTAAAAATGGGTCAAATACTATATCACCCTTATCACTGCTAAAGAGGATAATTTTTTTCACCAATTCCAAAGGAAGTTTTGTTGGTGTTTTCACTTTCCCCGTCCAATACTCTCTGTTAATTATCCACACATCTTCAGGATAATGCTCAATTTTATTGAATTTGTATTTCTTCTCATTCTTTACCACAAATAAAATGTGATAATGGCTTGTCACATATCTTCTCTTTGTAAAAACTCCAAATTGATATTTCCATATCAAATGATTTATCGTTATAAATTTAACTTCCTCAAGAGCGTTAAGTATGTCTTTTAGGTTTGTCCAACCCGAAAAAACATACATACTACCTGTTTCTTTTAATATCCTGTATGATTCTCTCATCCATCTAACCGTAAATTCATAATACTTTTCAGTGGGTATCTCGTTATAGCCTTCTATCACTCTCGATTGCGTTCTGTTATAATTGTTTCTTTTAGCCTTGAAGTCAATAGCAAACGGCGGATCTGTTACAATTAAGTCAATTGATTCATCAGGAATTTCCCCCATTAATTCCAAAGCATCGCCACAGTATATTTCGTCAATTTTAAATTTTCCTATTCTTCCTTCAATTGACACTTTCGTTCCCAATTATTTAAGTTTTTATTTAAGTTTTAGTAAATTTAAAAAACGAAACAATTTGTTGCAAGGATATTTTAGCTTGATTGCGGTTAATCAAATTTTTATTTAAATTAATTAAAAATTTGGAAGGAGGAAATTATGAGTAGAATTTTAATTTTGATTTTGTTTGTTGTTTTTCAGGTAGATTTATTTTCTGCCTCAAGGGACAGTTTAATAATAGTGCTTGTTAATGGAGAAAAAATTGCGGGTGTTAAACTTGTTGAATTAAAAGAGAACGAGTTGGTATGTGAGTATAGTGAACAGCTTTTGAGTTTCAAGATTGATAGCATTGGGAGAATAATTATAGGGCGGGATACAAAGCTGTGGCGAGGGATAATAATGGGGGCAGGGATTGGTTTAGCAGTTGGAGTGATACCAGGGGTAATAGTTCTTTCTTCGGTTGAGAAAGAAAAAGAACCTTTGGCTAAAATGTTTGGGTTTATTGCGGGAGTTGTGATTGTAGCTATTTATGGAGGGGTTGGGCTTGTTGCTGGTGCGGTTATAGGTGGTGTAGTTGAGGCGATATTGGGAAAGGATACAATTTGTGATGTTGCCGGGATGAGCCAGGATAAAAAATTTGAGTTGATTGAGAGACTTTTTGAAAAATATAAAAAATAAATTTGTATATGGAGCGGTTTAAGCTTATTTCAAAGTACAAGCCAACCGGGGATCAACCGAAGGCGATAAAAGAACTTACTGAGGGAATTTTGCGCGGTGAAAAATATCAAACATTGCTTGGCGTGACAGGTAGTGGGAAGACATTTACACTTGCGCATGTCATAGCAAATGTTAATAAGCCAACACTTGTCATCTCTCATAACAAAACACTTGCGGCACAACTTTACGGTGAGTTTAAAAGTTTTTTCCCGGAAAATGCTGTTGAGTTTTTTATAAGCTATTACGATTACTACCAGCCTGAAGCTTACATACCCGAGACAGACACATACATTGAAAAGGATGCAGCGATAAATGATGAAATTGACCGCCTTCGTTTGAAGGCAACAAGCGCTTTACTTAGCGGAAGGCGTGATGTTATAATTGTCGCATCTGTAAGCTGTATTTACAACATTGGCTCACCTGATGAGTATGTAAGGCAAATCGTCACTATAAGGACTGGCGATAGAATTGACAGGAATTCGCTTCTTTACGAGCTTATGGATATTCATTATGTCAGAAACGACATTGAATTCACGCGTGGGACATTCAGGGTAAGGGGGGATGTCGTTGAAATTTTGCCAGCTTATGAAAATGAAGAAGCGATAAGGATTGAATTTTTTGATGATGTGATAGAAAGGATTTCATATATTGATAGGCTAACGGGTCGCGTGCTTGGCAGAACCGATAAAGTTGAAATTTATCCTGCAAAGTATTTTATCACCGATAGACCGACGCTTGAAAGAGCAATTAAAAGCATAGAGGAAGAGCTTGAGCAAAGGCTTGCCGAGTTAAGAGCGCAAGGGAAATTCCTTGAAGCACAGCGACTTGAAAGCAGAACGAGATTTGATATTGAGATGATGAGGGAAATCGGATATTGCAAAGGAATTGAAAATTACTCAAGACATCTCACGGGAAGAAAACCGGGTGAAAGACCTTATACTTTAATTGATTATTTCCCCAAAGATTACCTGATGGTAATTGACGAATCTCATGTGACGATACCACAAATTCGTGGGATGTATAATGGGGATAGGTCAAGGAAGGAGACATTGATTGAACATGGTTTCAGGTTGCCATCGGCTCTTGATAATAGACCTTTGAAGTTTGAGGAGTTTGAATCCTTGATAAATCAAGTTATATTTGTCAGTGCAACCCCGGGTGATTATGAGCTTGAAAAATGTAAAGGTGTTGTCGTTGAACAGATAATAAGACCAACGGGACTTGTTGACCCCGAGGTTGTAGTTAAACCGACGAAAAATCAGATTGACGATTTAATTTCTGAAATAAGAGAGCGCGTTAAAAGACGTGAACGCGTTCTTGTCACAACTTTGACAAAGCAAATGGCTGAGGACCTTGCCGAATTTCTACAAGGCATTGGAATAAAGGTAAGATATATTCACTCGGATATTGATGCGCTTGAAAGAGTTGAGATTTTAAGAGACTTGAGGCTTGGTGATTTTGATGTCCTTGTCGGTGTGAATCTTTTAAGGGAAGGGCTTGACTTACCAGAGGTTTCACTTGTTGCAATTCTTGATGCTGATAAGGAAGGTTTTCTCAGGTCAGAAAGGTCGCTAATTCAAATAGCGGGGAGAACTGCAAGAAATGTAAATGGCAAGGTAATACTTTACGCTGATGAAATCACAAAGTCAATGCAAAAAATGATTGATGAGACGAACAGACGAAGAAAAATTCAGATGGAATACAACGAAAAGCATGGAATTAAACCGCAAACGGTTTATAAAACGATTGAAGATATCCTTGCCACAACAATAGTTGCCGATGTTAAGCCGAAGTATGAAGTTAAAGAAAGAACGAAACTTTCAATAGTGACCGACATTGGATTTAAGTTTATGACCCGGAAGCAAAAGGAAGAGCTAATAGAGCAGTTGAGGCGTGAGATGATAAAAGCAGCTAAGGACCTTGAGTTTGAAAGAGCAGCTGAGATAAGAGATGAGATTCAAAGGTTGATGAGTTTGATGAAAAATTAAATTTTTAAAAGTGATGCACAGAGCCATATTTTTAGTTTTGCTCATTTTTATAGCGTGTTCAAATAAGCCGAAAATGATACCTGAAACGCTTGGTAAGTTAAAACTTGAGAAATATGTTCTTGGTAAGGAAGCAAGCCAGATGATAGATCGGATGCATATTAGCGGTAATGTTTCGGGCGAAGATAATGAGGTTGGTTTTTATTCAGCTGATACTCTTACAGCGGTGCTTTATGTTTCAAGGTTTAAAAATTCAGACATAGCTAAGCGAAGACTTTTTCAAATGCTTGAGAAAATTGCACATGGTGGAACTCCTTTTTCTCTTTATGGTCAGGTGAGCATTGGAAATAAAGAAATTTACATCGTTTTCGGCATGGCTCAATCTTGCTACATTTACACTGACAAAGATAAATTGATATGGCTTTCTGTTGATTTTTCTGTTTCGCTTGAAGCTTTACATTCCCTTTTAAAACAAAAAATGTAAAAGCAATGTATAAACCAATCCTACAGACGAACATACCTGAAGCGAAATTATTGAAGCGCGGAAAAGTTCGTGATATATACGAAGTTGATGATAAGCTTTTGATTATTGCGACCGATAGAATTTCTGCTTTTGATGTTGTTTTGCCAAATCCAATCCCTTACAAGGGTTATGTTTTAAATCAAATTTCAATCTTTTGGTTTAATTTTCTCAAGGATGTAGTTAAAACTCATTTTATAAGTGACGATGTTGATGAATTCCCAGATGTCTTCAAAGCGGTTCATGAGCAAGTTGCTTATCGTTCGATGCTT
Source organism: uncultured Bacteroidota bacterium (assembly GCA_964438815.1). Taxonomy (GTDB): domain Bacteria; phylum Bacteroidota; class Ignavibacteria; order Kryptoniales; family Kryptoniaceae; genus Kryptonium. The sequence continues at coordinate 83,160 of CAYTKW010000003.1, read as the reverse complement.
GTCAAAAAAGCAAAACCATTGCCAGTTGAGTGTATAGTTCGCGGTTATATCTCTGGGTCAGCGTGGAAAGAGTATAAAAAAAGTGGCTCTGTCTGTGGGATAAAGCTTCCCGATGGATTAAGGGAATCGGATAAACTTGATGAATCAATTTTTACACCGTCGGCGAAAGCCGAAACAGGTCATGATGAAAATATAAGCTTTGATGATGTCGTTTCTTTAATTGGTGCGGAACTTGCTGAGAAGGTTCGTGAGTTGAGTTTAAAAATTTACACTAAAGCTGAAAGATACGCACGCGAAAAAGGGATAATAATTGCGGATACAAAATTTGAATTCGGCATTGATGAAAATGGGGAGATAATTTTGATTGATGAAGTTTTAACGCCGGATTCATCTCGTTTTTGGCCTCTTTCGGAATATACACCAGGTAAATCCCAACCTTCGTTTGATAAACAATATGTCAGGGATTACCTTGAATCGTTAAACTGGGACAAGAATCCGCCAGCGCCAGAGTTACCCGAAGAAGTCGTTAGAAAGACGAGCGAAAAGTATCTTGAAGCTTATAGATTGCTAACAGGTGAAGACCTTTTGAAAAAAATAAGTCTTTGATGGAATTAGTTGAATTTTTAAAAATCATCGCTTTAATTTTTGGACTCTCCGCTTTTGTCGTTTATCTTTTGCATAGAGCGAAATTGCCTTCCGTGATTGGTTTTTTGATATCGGGAATTATAGTTGGACCTTATGGTGTCGGGCTTGTTGGGAATGTTAAAATAGTTGAGATATTTGCCGAGATTGGTATAATTTTACTTTTGTTTGTCCTTGGTATAGAGCTTTCACCGACGAGGTTGTTTGAGATGAAAAGATTTATATTTCTTGTTGGAGGGGTTCAAATTTTGTTAACGACGCTTTTAGTTATGTCCATATCTTTGAATTTTTTTAATCTAAATGTCGCTGTTTTCATTGGGCTTACTTTATCTTTAAGCAGTATGGCTGTTGTTTTGAAACATCTTGTTGATAGAGGTGAGCTTGACACTCCTCATGGTAAAGTAATTGTAGGCATTTTGATATTTCAAGATTTGATCGCTGTGCTTATAACTGCGTTTATTCCATTTATTTCTCGCGATGATTTCAAACTAAACGAATTTCTTTTTAGAATTTTTACATCAATTCTGTTTGTATTTTTTGTCATCGTTGCCCCGCGAAAATTTATTCCATTTTTGATGTTTCAGATAGTTAAATCAAGGGTAAGAGATTTGTTTATAATTTCTGTTTTACTTTTATGCTTTAGTGTTGCTCTTTTTATGTATGAGCTTGGGTTCTCACTTGCGTTTGGTGCATTCCTTGCTGGCTTGTTAATTTCTGAATCTGAATACGCGCACCAAGTCACATCTGATATAATTCCATTTCGTGAAAGCTTTATGGCTATATTTTTTGTCTCTCTTGGAATGCTCTTTAATGTTGATTTCATATATGAGAATTTGGCAAGTATTCTTTTGCTTTCAATTTTGGTTATGTTGATTAAAGTAATTGGTGTGTTTTTAAGTGTTATCTTTGCTGGTGGAAGCATTAGAGTATCGTTAATTTCAGCGTTTTCTTTGGCGCAGATAAGCGAATTTTCTTTTGTTTTGATTTTACTTGGGAAAAGGCACGAGCTTATCAGTGAGAATTTTTATAACTTTTTCATATCTTCGGCGGTGATAACTATTATGCTTTCGCCGGTTCTATTCGTCCTCGCTTATACTTGAAAAAACGGAAACAGAGCCAAAACTTAAAAATCATGTTATAATCGTTGGTTTTCGGCTTAAACGGGATAAATGTTGCAAAAATTTTGAAGTTAATTGGGATACCTTATGTTATCCTTGAGTTGAACATTGTCACGGTAAAAAAGATGCGTAAAATTGGTGAACCTATCTATCATGGTGATGCGACAAGCATTGATGTTTTGAAAAGGGTGGGAATTGATAAGGCAAGTTTAATAGTAATCGTAATTTCTGACCCGGCATCAGCGCGAAAAATTGTCGCCCTTTCTCGCTCGGAAAATCCAAACATATACATAATCGTCAGGACAAGATATATAACAGAGGTTGAAGAGCTTAAAAGGCTTGGAGCTAATGAGGTAATTCCAGAAGAATTTGAGACATCAATTGAAATATCGTCTTGCGTTTTGAATTATTTTAATTTGCCGTTGAATGTGATTAGAGAATATGTGAAAAAGTTGAGGGAAGATTCATACCGTGTTTTGAGGAGCTTTGAAATTTCGCTTGATAAGCCAATTAAAGAGATTGATTTTTTAAAATATGTTGATTCGGGGATATACATAGTTGGCAGAAATTCAAGGGCGTTAGGGAGGTCAATAGCGAGTTTGAATTTGAAAAATCAGACTGGTGCTATGATTATTGCGGTTAAGCGTGGGGGTGAAATTTTGGTAAACCCACCGTCTGATTTTGTTTTTGAGGAAGGAGATATAATGTTTGTGATAGGGCGATATGATGAGATTGAGAAAGCGATTGAATTTCTTGAAGGCAAATAAAAGGTGATCTTGATGAATTTAAAAGTTTACTTCAGCATAGTTTTGTTTGTTTTGATTTTCAATTTTTTAGTTATAAGCCCAATTATTTTCACAAGCGTTGGCTTAGACAAGTTTGCGGAAATTGTTTATTTGTTTTTCTCTCCAATATGTCATCAGATTGATTCAAGAAGTTTACACTTTAACAGTGTTAAGTTTGCGGTTTGTGAGAGATGCACTTTTATTTATCTTGGTGTTTTTCTTGGTGTGTTATTTTTGCCAGTTTTAAATACGATCAAAAGAGCAAATTTTTTGCTTATTGTTGCTTTGATTCCATCTTTTTTTGAATTTTCGCTTGAAAAAATTTTTTCAATTGAAATCCGAATTTTTAAGCTTTTGTCATCGCTTTGGCTTGGAATTATAGCGGGTTTGGTTTTATCTTATCAAGTTGTTGATATGTTTTCCAAGGGTTTGAAAAATTAGTGTGGGTTTGATTTGACATTTATCGTTATCTTGCTTATCTTTTAAACAGAAGAAAAATTGAGACATTTTTATGGACGAAAAATTAATCCGTCACCTTGAGGAAATCGTTGGAAGGGAGAAAGTATTGACATCAATTGAGAACCGAATAGCTTATTCTTATGATGCTACTCCAACATTTTCAAATTTGCCAGATGTTGTTATAATTCCAGATACACCCGAACAGGTTTCGCAAATTTTAAAACTTGCAAATGAGGAAAATTTCGCTGTTATTCCACGCGGGTCTGGAACTGGTTTAAGTGGTGGCGTTGTGCCAGTGCCAAATTCTGTTGTCCTTTTAATGAACAGATGGAGAAAAATTATTGAGATAGACATTGAAAATTTAACAATTCTTGTTGAACCTGGCGTGATAACTGCGCAGATTCATCAGGAGGTTGAAAAAATTGGTTTGTTTTATCCACCTGACCCGGGAAGTATGACGATTTCAACGATTGGTGGGAATGTCGCTGAAAATGCCGGTGGGCTTAGGGGATTAAAATATGGCGTCACCAAAAATTATGTTCTCGGACTTGAAGTTGTGCTCCCGACGGGTGAGATAATAAATGTTGGAGGAAAAAATGTTAAAGATGTTGCTGGATATAATTTAAAAGATGTTTTGATTGGTTCTGAAGGAACGCTTGGGATATTTACTAAAATTTTGCTTAAGTTAATACCAAAGCCACAAGCTTCAAAGACAATGCTTGCGTTTTTTGACTCAATAAGAGACGCGGGCAAAACGGTTTCGGATATAATTGCAAATTTTATCGTTCCAGCAACGCTTGAATTTCTTGACAATGTGACGATAAAATGTGTTGAGGATTATGCTCATCTTGGTTTGCCGGTTAATGCTGGGGCTTTGCTTTTGATTGAGGTTGATGGGCATCCAGCGCAAGTTGAAGAGGAAGTTGAAAAGATAAGTAAAATTTGCACGAGGAATAATGCGACGGATTTTAAAGTTGCAGGTTCGGAGAAAGAAGCCTTAAAGTTAAAAACCGCGCGTAGGTCTGCTTTTGCTGCGCTTGCTCGGGTTAAACCAACCACGATACTTGAAGATGCAACTGTCCCAAGGAGTTTTGTTCCTGAAATGGTTGAGAAGATTCAGGAAATAGCCGATAAGTATCAAGTTATCATTGGAAACTTTGGACATGCCGGGGATGGCAACCTTCATCCAACTGCTTTAACTGATGAGCGTGATTTAAGCGAGATGAAAAGAGTTGAGATGGCGTTTGAGGAAATTTTTGACTTCGCGATAAAATTAGGCGGAACTATAACTGGTGAACATGGCGTTGGGCTTGCGAAGAAAAAGTTTCTTTATAAGCAATTTAATGAACCTGCAATTGATTTTATGAGAAAAATTAAAATGAGCCTTGACCCGAATGGAATTTTAAATCCAGATAAAATTTTTGATATGAAGCCACGCTGCGAGGGACGCCTTCCTAAATCAAGGGAAGAGATTGAAAAATACAAGGACTTATGGGTTTGAAACAAAGCTGGTGAGCTATGTTTGAAGTAAAAATTCCACCTGAACTTATAATTCAGTGCATGCATTGTGGAATGTGTTTGCCAGTGTGCCCAACTTATAATTTAACATTTCTTGAAAAGTCGTCCCCGAGAGGTAGAATAAGGCTTGTCAGGGCAGTTGAAGAAGGAATTCTTTCTATAACTGACGATTTTGTAGATGAGATGTATTTTTGCCTTGATTGCCAAGCATGTCAAACGATATGTCCAGCTGGCGTCAAATATGGAAAGATAGTTGAGTCAGCTAGAACTAAAATTTTTTCGCTTGGTAAAGATAGACAGGCATTTGTTAAGAAATTAATTTTTAAATTCATCATCGCTAAAAATTCCGTCTTTAAATTTTTCGCTCGTGGAATAAGATTTTATCAAAAAAGTCTGAAGAAAATAATATACAATTTGGGGCTTGTCAAATTACTTCCAAAGCGATTGCTTGAAATTGAAGCACTTGCTCCTAAAATATCTGATAAGTTTTCGGATGAAGTTTTGCCTGAGGTTGTCAAGCCAAATGGAGAAGTTAGATACAGAGTTGGAATTTTAACTGGATGTTTTATGAATGTGATGTATTCAGATGTTAACATTGATACGGTTGAAGTTTTGGTTGAAAACGGTTGTGAGGTTTATATTCCAAGGGGGCAAGTTTGTTGTGGTTCGGTCATGGCTCATTATGGGGATATTGAAACAGCGAAAAAGCTTGCGAGAAAGAATATAGAGATATTTTCAAAATATGAGCTTGATGCTATCGTTGTAAATTCAGCTGGATGTGGCGCTTTTATGAAAGAGTATAGAGAGATATTCCACGATGATGAAAATTTGCGCAGTAAAGCCGAAAATATAAGTAGATTGACTAAAGATGTGAGCGAATTTCTGTATGAGATAGGTTTTAAAAAACCTGAGGTTGAGTTAAATTTAATTGTGACATATCACGATGCATGTCATCTTGCACATACGCAAGGGATAACTTTGCAACCGAGGGAGATTATAAAAGCGTTAAATGGGATCAAATTTGTAGAGATGAACGAATCAACATGGTGTTGCGGAAGCGCAGGAATATACAATATTTTGAGATATGATGATTCAATGAAAATACTTGAGCGAAAAATAAAGAATGTTCTCGCAACTGGAGCTGAACTTGTCTTAACTGCAAATCCGGGTTGCCATGCTCAGATTGAGCATGGACTTAAAAAAGTAGGAGTGAATATCAAAGTTATGCATCCTGTTTCGCTTTTGAACCTTGCATATAAATTGTCAAAAAAAGTTGTGGAGGAGAAACTTGATACCGCTTAAGGATACAATCCCATCGCGGACATATCCAGTTGTAACTGTCAGTTTAATCGTTATAAATGTTTTCGTTTTTTTGTTTGAGCTTTCGCTTGGTGAAGGATTGTCTGAATTTTTTGATCTTTTTGGTATTGTCCCAGCGACATATTTTGAGTTGAAGGAAGCTGGTGCACCTTTTTTACTTGTGTATTATCCTTTTTTAACTTCAATGTTTTTACACGGTGGATGGATGCATTTAATTGGAAATATGCTTTACCTTTGGGTTTTTGGCGATAATGTTGAGGATAGAATAGGGCATTTCCGGTTTTTGCTTTTTTACATACTTTGTGGGTTTGTGGCGGCTTTTGCTCATGTCTACACGAATCCAGCTTCTGAAGTTCCGACGGTTGGTGCAAGCGGTGCAATTTCAGGTGTTCTTGGTGCATATTTTGTTCTCTTCCCACATTCAAGGGTTATAACCTTGATCCCGATTTTCTTTTTCTTTGATTTGATTGAGGTGTCGGCATTTGTTTTTCTCGGTTTTTGGTTTTTGCTTCAGTTTTTCAATGGCGTTGCTTCACTTGGAGCAGCAACTTATGCGACTACCGGTGGAGTTGCTTGGTGGGCTCATATCGGTGGATTTGTTGCTGGGTTTGTTTTGTCGTTCATCTTCGTAAAAAGGAAATATCCTTTGTAGTTATTAAAACTTAAAAAGGGGTCTCTAATGGTGGTTCGTTCAGAAAAGCAGTTTGATGAGTTAAAAAATTTTCAACCGAAATCGTGCCTGGTGACATCGCTTTATCTTAACACTGATGGGAGTAGGTATTCAAAAAAGGAAATTGAGGTCATCTTCAAAGATCTCATCAGAGAGAAAAAATCGGAGTTTGAAAAGAACAAGGAGTTTAGTAATGTCCTTGAAGATATAAAGAAGATGGAAGTTTATATCTCTCAAAATCTTGATATAGTCAAAAATAAAGGGATAGCGATTTTTTCGTGCTCAAGAGAAAATTTTTGGCAGGTTTATGAGCTTCCAGTTTCACCGCCGAATTTGTTTACTATTGACAAGAATCCGTATATTCGTCCGCTTTTGCTGATAATGTTAAAGCTACGCAGAATTTGCACTTTGATATTTGACCATCGCAAGGCAAAAATTTTTAAAATTTTCGGCAATGAAATTGCTTTAAATGCTGAAATTTATAACGAAACGCCAAAGAAAATTAAGGTCGCTGGATATCACGGATTTGATGAATCAAGAGTAAGCGAGTATCAAGAGAATAAAATCATAGAACATTACAGAAAAATTTCTGATAAGCTATTTGAAATTTATCGGTCTGAAAATTTTGACCTTCTCTTCATCGGTGGAAAGCCCCAGGACATAAATTTATTCGTTGAGCAACTTCATCCATATCTTAAAAAAATTTATTCGGGTTCTTTTAATCTCCCCATAGATGCGAAAGAGGTTGATATACTTCGCAAGTCGCTTGAACTTGAGCGTAAAATTGAGATGGAAAGGGAGAAAAGTATAATTGAGCAAATCAAGACACATTCATATTCAAAAACATCTGAAATGGCTGTGATTGGGATTAAGGATACAATAAGGGCGTTAAATGAGGCGAATGTAAGCAAACTGGTTTTAAATATTGATTTTTCATATTCAGGGAAATACTGTCAGTCGTGCGATTTTCTGGCTTTAAAGGAAGATAAATGCCCAAATTGTGGCGCAAATCTTGTCCGAACTTCAAATATAATTTTTAAAATCATTGATGTCGCAATGGAGAAAAATGCTGAAGTTTATCCGATATTTTATTCAACTGATTTGAATCAAGAGGGTATAGGTGCTTTGTTAAGGCATAAGGGAGTTAGCAAGATGACGATTTAAAAATAAATTTAAAAAGTCACAAAATTGAAGATAAAGTGCGTAATTTTCGACCTTGATGGAACAATAGCGCAGACCAACGAATTGATTTTTGAAACATTTAATTACATAGCACAGAAATATACTGGTAGAACATTTTCACCAGAGGAAATAAGCAGTAAATTTTTTGGTCCACCAGAGGAAGGCGGGATAAGAAAGCTTCTTGAACTTAAAGGTGATAGAAGCTTCGGCGAAAATTTTGAGCTAACTTTAAAGTCTGCTGTTGATGAATTTTATTCTTATTACGAGAGTAATCATCATAAGGCGAAAGTATATGAGGGTATTAAGGACTTGCTTTTATTTTTAAAAAGTAAAGGCTTAAAGCTTGCGATTTTCACAGGTAAAGGAAAAGTTACAACTTCAATAACTTTAAGAAAACTTGGGCTTGAAGATTTTTTTGATGTCGTAATCACTGGTGATGATGTTAAACTTCATAAACCATCGGGAGAGGGAATTAAGAAAATCCTTGAGATTACCGGTTTGAGCCCAGATGAAGTAGTTCTCGTCGGGGATGCGGTAAGCGATGTCAAGGCTGGGAGAGAGGCAGGAGTTAAAGTGATATCTGCTTTGTGGGATTCTTATAGCAGGGAGAAAGTGATAAATTTAAAGCCCGATTTTATTGTTAATTCAGTGTCTGAATTAAGAGAACTTATAGAAAGTTTTATCAATGAAGATAAAAAAGTGGGAAATGTTAGTCTTTTGATTTTGCTTTTTTGCCTTTTTAACTTTTTATTTGCTGATGAAAAAATTGAGATTAAGGGTTTAAGAATTTATAGTTATGAGGATGAAGTTTATCCGCCGATAATTGTAAGATATGATACGCTCTGGAATGGTGAACCAAACACTTTGAATGATTATATCGTGATAGAATTTGATGTTAAGTCAAGAGTTGTTCCAGAGATTGGGATTCGCTTTTATCATTGTGACAGGAATTGGCATAAGACAGAAAATATATTTGTTCAAAGCTTTTTCCACAATAGAGCGCTTTTTTTAAACTACACCGTCGCTGAAAAAGGGATAAAAACTTATAACTTTCATTTTAAAAACATCTTTCCTGACCCTGACGGCATTGTTCAATTTCCTTACGCTGGGAATTACATTTTTGAAATTTATGATAAAAACTACGACACAATAGTTTATGCAACAAGTAGATTTATAGTTGCGGATAAGTTAACAGATGTTAAGGCGAGCGTAAGAAAAGTTTTGCTTGGGGAAGAAGCTGATATCAGAAATTATGTGAATGAAATTGAGGTTGAAGTTGCGGTTCCAGATTCGTTCAACTGGTATTACGTTACGGCGGTTGATGTTTATGAGAACTGGAAAATTTTTTATCCGTATAGAATTGACTTTAATGACAGGAAAAAGTATACTTATGTGAGTGGTTTTCCTTCTGAGGCAAGGATTTTCAAAATATGGAACATTTATCCCTTGAATGAGTATAGGCAGATTGATTTAAGGAGCGAGAAAATTTACCCAAATGGTTATCCTGTTGTCCCGGTTGGTGGGGTAGATAAAGTGCGGAAGTTTTGGCAAGGTGAATTTGATATGGACGGCGCTTGTAGAATAGTTGATGATGGTATGTATTCTGAATATCTTGAGGTCACATTCAGGCTTGAGCTTGATAAAGAGACAGAACGGAAAATTCGCGGAGATATTTATATTGTTGGCTGTTTTAACAATTGGAAGCCGACATTGAACGATGTTTTGAAATATGACCCTTTGAGAAATTATTATTTTGTCAAGAAATGGCTCAAGCGTGGGATTTACGATTATCAGTATGTTGTTGGTTATTATGATTTGAGCAAGGATGAGGTTGTGGTACTTGATTGGGTTGAACTTGAGGGGAATGATTGGCAAACGCGCAATTCTTATTACATCGTTGTTTATTATAGAGATGTTCGGTTTGGCGGTTTTGATAGAATCATTGGATTTGCAAAAATAGAAGGTTAAAATTATGGAAAAAGTTGATATAGGAATTATAGGTGTTGGTTACCTTGGCAGTATTCATGCGCGGATTCTTGCGAAGATACCTTCTGCAAATTTCGTCGGGGTTTACGATATAAACGAGCAAAGGTCAATTGAAATTGCAAATGAAGTTGGTGTTAAAAGTTTTAAAACGCTTGATGAACTTCTTGACAATGTGAGAGCTGTAATCATAGCAACCCCGACGACTACACATCGGGATATCGCAATTTATTGTCTCAACAGAGGCATTCATACATTTATTGAGAAACCAATAACAGACACGATTGAAGGAGCCGAAGAGATAATTAAAATATCAACAGAAAAAGGTTTGAAAGTTCAAATCGGTCATATTGAGAGGTTTAATCCTGCTTTGCTTTCGCTTTCAGGGCATAAAATAAATCCCGTTTTTATTGAAGTGCATCGCCTCGCTCAATTCAAGCCTCGTGGGATAGATGTTGCTGTGATACTTGACCTTATGATACATGACATTGACATAATTTTAAATCTTGTCAAAAGCGAGATTGAGGATATAAGAGCAAGCGGGGTAGCTGTTATATCTGATTCAATTGATATAGCGAATATAAGATTACAATTTAAAAATGGATGTGTTGCAAATATAACTGCAAGTAGAATATCTCGCAAAAATGAAAGAAAGATGCGAATTTTCCAGAAGAGCGCATATATATCAATTGATTTTCTCAATGGCATAACTGAAATTTTCCGTCTCGCTGATGAGGATGAAGATGTTGAGCCGACATATCTGCTTGGAAAAATTGAAGAAGGAACGAATCGCAAGAAAATAGTATATGAACAACTCAAAAACAGCGAAGTTAATCCAATTGAAGCTGAACTCAAAGCTTTCATTGATTCAATTATTTGCGACAAACCGACTGTTGTAACTGCTGAAGATGGTAAACGCTCTCTTGAAGTCGCAGTGAGAATAATCTCTGAAATTGAGCAACAACAGAAGATTGTTAAGGAAAGGATGTCGCTTGACATTTGAGTTAAAAAGTGAAAACAAAAATTTTGGGCGAAGATGAGCGCTATAAATGAAGTTTTTTATACTGATAAAATTGACATAAATGACGAACTTGTCAGGACAGTTGGTAAAATTGCGGATGAGAATGGATTTGAAGTTTATGTTGTCGGTGGCTATGTTAGGGACCTTTTGCTCGGGAAAGAAGTTAAAGATATCGATTTTCTTGTGATAGGTGAAGGGTTAAAATTTGCTAAAATTGTCGCTAAACATTTTGGCAAAAAGGTCACGGTTTATGAACAGTTTAGAACCGCGATGATAATGCTTGATGATAGAAAAGTTGAATTTGTCGGAGCAAGAAAAGAAAGCTATCGCAGAGATTCAAGAAAGCCAATCATTGAAGATGGGACGCTTGATGATGACCTTGCGAGAAGAGATTTCACGATTAATGCGATCGCTGTTTCAATTAACGAAAAGACTTTTGGTGTAGTCGTTGACCCATTTAACGGCAGAGAAGATTTGAAAAACGGGATAATAAGAACACCGCTTGACCCTGAAAAGACATTTGATGATGACCCATTGAGAATGATGAGGGCGATAAGATTTGCGTGTCAACTTGAATTCAAGATAGAAGAGAAGACGCTTGAGGCAATAAAGAAGATGAAAGATAGATTGAGTATAGTTTCGCAGGAGAGGATAACTGATGAATTTTTGAAAATAATGGGGTCAAAGAAACCTTCAATTGGATTGAAGCTATTGCAAAGCACAGGTTTAATGAGTGTTTTCTTGCCTGAGGTTGCGGAGCTTGAAGGCACGGAGCAAAGGGCAAATTCAGAAGACGACGATAAAGCCCGCTATCATCACAAAGATGTGTTTCAGCATACTTGTCAAGTTGTTGATAATCTTGCTAATGTTACTGATGATATATGGCTTCGGCTTGCTGGTTTATTTCACGATATAGCAAAACCTAAGACGAAAGCATTTAAAGAGGGGGTTGGATGGACATTCTATGGGCATGATGTTCTCGGTGCGAAAATAGTTCGTTCAATTTTTAGAAGGTTGAAACTTCCACTTGATAAATCAAAGTATGTTGAGAAACTTGTCCGCCTTCATCTGCGACCGATGGCTCTTGTTGATGAAAGCGTAACTGATTCAGCTATAAGAAGACTGATAGTTCAAGCTGGTGAAGACCTTGATGACTTGATCAAGCTTTGCAGGGCTGATATAACAACGAGAAATCCAAAACTTGTGGAGGAATACTCAAGAAATTACGATATAGTCGTCAAAAAAATTAAGGAAGTTGAAGAAAAAGATAGATTGAGAGCATTTAAATCGCCAGTCAACGGTGAAGAAATAATGCAAACTCTTGGTTTAAAACCTGGACCACTTGTTGGGCGTTTAAAGAAAGCTATAGAGGAAGCGATACTTGAGGGGTTAATTCCGAACGAACATGACGCAGCTTTTGAATATCTTGTGAAAATAAAGGACAAAATAATCGCCGAATATGAATCTGAAAAACATAAACAAAATAAAATTGAGAGCACGCCATGAAGAAAATTAGCATTTGGATCATCTTGTTGCTTTTTTCTCTTTCACTCGGATTTGCTCAAAAGAAGAAGTTCACAATTCGCGATATGCTTTTAATCAATGTCGCTTCACAAATTGATATTTCACCCGATGGAAGACTTGTTGTTTTTGTTTTATCAAGAGCTGACTTTGAAGAAAGTAAATACAGCACCGACATTTACATGGTTTCAGTTGAGAATGGAGAAGTCAAGCAGTTGACATTTTCAAAAGAAAATGAAAGAATGCCGAAGTTTTCTCCAGATGGAAAGTTCATAGCTTTTTTATCGGATAGAAAATCAGATGAAGATGATAAGGAGGTAAGGACTCAAATATGGCTACTTCCCGTTGATGGTGGGGAAGCTTTTAAACTAACAAAAGCTCCAGAAGGTGTTATTTCATTTCAATGGTTGCCTGATGGCAAGAGCATACTTTATTTGACACAGGAGACGCTGCCTAAACCCGAGAAGGAAAAGAAAGAGCGGGATAAGAAATTAAAGTTTGATGCTCTTGTCGTTGACAAAGAAAAATATCGTAAGGAGTTTTATTTAATCGATGTTAGAACGAAGAAGGAAAGGAAAGTTTTCGTTGGGGATTATGGCGTTAGTGAATTTGATGTTTCACCCGATGGCAAACTTGTTGTTTACAATACAAATTATACGGGGGATATTGATGATAGCAAGAAGTTTGATTTATGGATTTTTGAAGTTGAATCTGGAAAATCAAGACAGCTCACAAAAAGACCTGGGGGCGAAAGACAAGCAAAGTGGTCTCCAGATGGCAAATTTGTGGCTTTTGTAGCTGAAATTGATCCAAAGTTTACTTATTCACAAGAAGAACTTTTCATAGTTAATCCACAAACTGGTGAAATTAAGAATTTGACCGAAAAGTTTGGTGTTGGGATAGTAAGTTATGGGTTTTCAAAATCTGAACCTGGAAAAATTTACGCTAGAACCGCAAGTGGTGTTTATACCCATGTCTATTCAATTTCAATTAGTGATGGCGAAATAAAGGAATTTTTAGGTGGTGAAAGAGTTTTTGGAGATATTGCAGTTTCGTCAGATGAAAAGGTAATGGCTTTACTTGCTGAGGATAAGACAAGCGCTCCAGATGTATATGTTTTTAAAAATGGTGAATTAAAGAAGTTAACAAATTTAAATCCACAGCTCAATGATTTCACATTTGGTGAGCAGACGGTTATAAAATGGAAAAGTTTTGATGGTTGGATTATTGAAGGTATACTTGTTAAGCCTGTTAACTTTGAGCCTGGGAAGAGGTATCCGATGCTTGTTGCAGTTCATGGTGGACCTTATGGAAGAATTCAAGATATGCTTCGTCAATATTATAATTTGCAGGTTTGGGCAAATGAGGGATATGTTGTCTTTGCTCCAAATTTCAGGGGAAGTTCTGGATATAGTAATAAATTTGGAATCGCGAATTTCAAAGACCTTGGTGGTGGAGATTTTAAAGATATAATGAGTGGAATTGATTATATCGTCAAGGAACTTAAAATTGTTGATGAGGATAAAATCGGTATATTTGGTGGAAGCTATGGTGGTTATATGACGAACTGGGCTATAACTCAAACCGATAGATTTAAAGCAGCTGTTTCAATGTTTGGGATATTTAACCTAATCACTGATTACAGCAATTCTTATCTGCCGAGTTGGGAACCTGATTATCTTGGCGATTATTATTGGAACAATCTTAAAATTTATCTTGAGCGTTCGCCGTTTTATTATGTTAAGAATATCAAAACGCCCGTTTTGATAATGCATGGAGATGATGACCCGAATACATTCATAAGCAACTCAAAAGAGATGTATCAAGCATTGAAGCATCTTGGTAAGGCTGTTGAATTTGTCCGTTATCCGCGCGAAGAGCATGGTTTTAGAGAGCCAAACCATAGAATTGATGAGTTTTATCGTTGTCTAAATTGGTTTAACAAGTATTTGCTTGGGATTGAGCCTGAAAGAAAATCGTTGGTTCGACTTGATGAATGGGTTGTTTCGGATGGATGGGAAATTAAAGTTGTAAAAGTAAATAAAAATGTAAATTACTCTGGCTTTGACACGGCGAGAAAGTTTGTTGAGGTTGAAATTTTGTTTAAAGCACGCGAGAATACAAAACCTTTTGATGTTTCGGTTTTAAATGATTTTGTGCTTTTTGATTCTGTTGGGAATAAAGTGAATTCAATCGGTTTACCTGTTGAAGTAGGTGGAGTTAAAGCAATTTTATCTGGTGAAGTTAAAGCGAATGTAAATGTTAAAGGTGAAAATCCATATTTTCCGCTTAAAGTTGCATTTGATATTTCAAATTTGAAGGGTGAATTGAAGCTTAAAATTTCACATTTCCCACAGTTTGAGTTCTTGATTGATTAGCGAGTTGATGTTAGAAGTTTTTAGAAGATTCACACTTTGTGCTTTTTATATCATTTTTTTGCTTTTTTGATTGTGATTTGGTCTTTTTATATGGCTATTGATTCCATATTTATTGTAAACATCAAAAATTTCTTGGCAAAATTTATTTTTAATGGCTTCTTCATAAAGTTTGATTATAAATCTTTTCCCAAATTCTGTTTGAGAGTATGTCTTTTTGAGCAAATTGTGCTCAGAGCATAAGGTTTGTCCATTGTCAATAGTGTTTGTTCCACCTTTGTCAAGAGGTATTTTATGGTCTGCGTGGATTTCTACTCCATCGTCTTTACCTCTTCCACATACTACATATTTATATCCGTCCCTTTTGAAAATCTCCTCTTTTACTTCAGGCAAGAATTCGGCTAAATTTTTTTTGTTGGATATAACCTGGGTCGTATCTGTAGATTCCTTTTTTAACCTTTATTAAAATACCTTCTTGATACAATCTGCGAGTTTGTCTCCAAGTATCTCTGGGCTTTTTACCATAAAGTTTAAGATACCTTTTTTCTACATAATCAACTACCTTGACCATGTTAAATCAAAAAAATACTAGTATTTATTTTTAAACCAATAACAGTTTATTACACTATTATTGATAAAGTCTCGTAATGGTGTTCCGAACAAATAAAACAGAAAAATGACGTAATACAACGAACATAAGAATATAAAAGTGGTGCAACGAGAGCAGGATTTGAAAGTGAATTAATCCAAAGAGTAAAGGAAGTCGCTAATTTCTGCTATAGTCTTAACTTTTGACATCAGCCTTGAAAAATCCTCCCTATTCCCATACTTTTCCTTATAACTTCTAACCAATTCGTTGTATTTTTGTGGGTCAGTCACGAACGTGCAGTCTACTACGTGAAGAAGAATATAACGATTAGTATCTATTTTGAGTTCATTATCTTTATCTGTAGTTATAAACACAAGATGTATACCTCTTGTACTATCAAATCTTTCTAATTCCCTTCTCCAGAAAGCAGTCTCTGTTAACCTCTCTCTAAGACTCGTTTTACATGAAATATTCAATAATGAGAATATCAACATCAGGGAAAATTTCACTCCAATTTTTAATAACAACCTGAGCCTTATGACGAATTAATGCCTCATCACCTGCCATTACAATGAATTTACGATTCAGCTTCTCATCTTTATTTATTGCCTGCTCTATGGATTTAAATACTGCATATTCATATAGAGATCCTTTACAGGTTTTCCATGCCTGATCACGACTTCTTGGATTATCATAGAAACCCTGCAAAATAACTCGCAACTTAGCTTCTGCTACATAATCAAAATCTTGAATCGCATCTAAATAGTTCCCACTATATTCGCTATTTACTATTTCATCATAGTGCTCTTTTAGAGCAATTAAAACTTCCTCTTTACATTTAAAGCTTCGTCTCATTTTAATCATTCCATTAGTTTCTCTTGAAATATATTTCCCTCTTTTATTAATCTATTTTTAGAAAGTTCACAATATTTTTTATCTATCTCCACCCCTATTCCTCTCCTATTCAATAATGCACACGCCACAAGTGTTGTTCCACTACCAAGAAAAGGATCTAGCACCGTATCGCCCACAAAGCTAAAAAGCTTTATACATCTTTTTGGCAACTCTAATGGGAACGGCGCCGGGTGTCCAACCTTTTTCTTACTTTCTCCTGGAAACGTCCATACACCATTTGTCCACTCTATAAATTCTTCTTTTGTTATATCTGACTTTCCACTTCCGCTTAATTTTTTCCACCTTTTTTTGTAGAGCACCGCTATCATTTCAACGGGAGCGATGACATATGGGGCTGTAGCAGAAAGCCAAGAGCCCCAAGCTGTTCACCTTGAAATGTTTTGTTCGTTCCATATGATTGTCGAATGATATCTAAATCCTACTTTTTTAGCGATAGTGATAATATCCACGTAAATACTTTGTTGACCGCCCTTGTTTTTGTCGAGTGGGATGTTTAAACATAATCTTCCATCGTCTTTAAGAAGTCTATATGCCTTTTCTAACCATTTCTCTGTAAATTCAAGGTAAAGGTCGTATGGAATTTTATCGTCGTATGAGTTATATTTTATATCCACATTATATGGCGGTGAGGTCACAATTAGATCAATAGAGTTTTCCTCAATGCAGTCGGTCGTAATAAAGTCATCGTTATATATCTTTATATCGTTTATTTGAAAGAAAAGTTTACCGCTCATCCCATATCATTTTGCATATATTTTCTCTACGACTTTAATATAAAAAATTCCCCCAAAATCAAAAACTTGATTTTTATCTTCGTGTTTATTATATTTTATTGACCAAAAAAACAAATTGGTCAAAAATTCAAAATGATTGACATTGATAAAACAAAAAGCGAAATAGTTGAAGTCGCAAGGGATATCTTCGCGAAGTTTGGGTTTAAAAAAACGACAATGGAAGAAATAGCAAGGGCGATCAGAAAAGCCAAAAGCTCGCTTTATTATTACTTCCAAAGTAAAGAAGAAGTCTTCCAAGCAGTGATTGAACAAGAGGCGCAGGTTCTACGCGAAAAAATTGAAAAAGCTATGAGCCAAGAAGGTACCCCACAGGGAAAGCTAAGAGCCTACATAATAGCAAGAATGAAAGGTTTAAAGCAACTTGCCAACTTCTACAGCGCCCTTAAAGATGGATATCTTGAAAATTATAAGTTCATTGAAAAATTTCGCAAAAAATATGATGAGGAAGAAATTGAAACGATAGGCCAGATTTTAAAAGAGGGAATTGAAAAGGGGATTTTCAAAATCAAAGACATTGAAATGACAGCACTTGCAATTTTAATTGCCTTAAAAGGTTTTGAGTTGTGGGTTTTTCAAGGTAATACGAGATGGACCGAAGAAGACATTGACAATTTGCTTGGGGTTTTATTTTATGGGATAGTTAAAAAATAAAAACCGAGGTTTAAGGATGAAAAAATCCGCTGAGCTTGTTATAAAATACAGATGGTTTATAATTTTAAGCATTGCTATTTTAAGTTTGTTCTTTGCTTATTCAATCAGAAACTTAAAAATTAACTCCGATTTTGTCTCATATCTTCCTGAGTCGGACGAAGCCGTAAGACTTTCTAAATACATCGGGAATAAATACGGGGGTAATCTTACCGCAATCATTGCGATTGAAACCAATGATGTCTTCAAACGTGAAACACTTTTGAAAATTCATAATCTCACCGAAAAACTTAAGTATGTTGATGGTGTATCATATGTCACAAGCTTGACGAATGTAATTGACATCAAAGCAACAGAAGAGGGAATAGAAATTGGAAAGTTAATTGATGAGATTCCGAAAGACGAAAAAGAGATTGAGGAACTTAAAAATTATGTCCTTTCAAAGGATTTATATAAAAATCTTGTTTCAAGGGATGCGAAGGTCACTTTGATAATGTGTAGACTAAGAGAGGGGGTTGACAAGGTTAAAGTTGCAAGCGAGATTAAGAAAATCGTTGAAAGTGAGAAATTAAATGAGAAGGTTTACTATGGTGGTTTGCCATTTCAGATGATTGATATGAACAAGTTGATCATTGACGACTTAAAAATTCTTGCACCGCTTGTTGGTGTTGTAATAGTTCTTGTTCTGTTTTTTAGCTTTAGAAATTTTAGAGGTGTCATCTTGCCATTTCTTGCGGTGGTTTTAAGCACTATTTGGACGCTTGGAACTATGGCGATATTAAAAGTGCCGTTGACGATAATTTCAAATACTATACCTGTAATTTTGATGGCTGTTGGGAGCGCTTATGGAATTCATGTGGTGAATAAATTTAGAGAGGATTTTGGAATAGTTGAGCCAAAGGAAAGGTCAAAGGTTGCACTTTCAGAAATTGGTATAGCTGTGTTTCTCGCTGGGATTACGACAATAGCTGGTTTTCTATCGTTTGTGTGGGGTTCTTATTTGATAATGATAAAAGAATTTGGAATTTTCACAAGCCTTGGAGTTTTATTTGCACTTATAATTTCGCTGACTTTAATTCCATCTATTCTCTCACTTTTGAAACATCCCGAAAAAATGGACAAGGTTTCGGAAATTCATGTTGATAAGAGATTCCCATCAAAGATTGTTAAGTTGATTTCAAAGTTTAAGTATTTGATTTTAACTTTCAGCGTTGTCATTGCAGTTGTAGGAATCATTGGAATTTTCAAAATTAGTCGTGAGGTTAGCATACTTGAATATTTTAAGCCTGAGACGAATGTCAGAGCAACGGAGGAGATGTTGAAGAAAAACTTTGGCGGTTCACTGCCTTTGTATATTCTCATCAGGGGGGACATACAAGACCCGAAAGTTTTAAGCGAGATGAAAAAGGTTGAGGAATTTTTAGAAACGCTTGAGGATGTTCATAATCCCCAGTCAATTGTTGATGTGATTGAGGAGATGAATTATGTTATGGGTGAAGGTCGGCGAATTCCCGAGACAAGGGAGAAAGTTGCGAATTTAGTCTTTCTTGTTGAAGGTGAAGAAATTTTTGAACAGCTTGTTTCGCCTGATAAAGATGAAGCTGTGATTCAAGCCATGGTAACATATGCAAGCTCAGTGAAAATTTCTGGGCTTGTTAAAAAACTTCAAAATTATCTTGATTTGGTAAACAGCGATTATGTCAAGTTTGAGCAAACAGGAATGCCATTGATTTATAAGCATCTTGATGATGCGATAATTAAAAGTCAAATTCAAAGTTTAATCCTTGCGCTCGTTTTCATTTTTATAGTAATGGTGTTTCAACTTTGGAGTTTTTGGGGTGGTTTGATAGGTATTGTTCCTGTCACGGTGACGATTATTGCTGTTTATGGTTTTATGGGTTATTCTAAAATTCCACTTGACATAGCAACCGTTTTGATCGCTTCAGTTTCATTGGGAATGGGGATTGATTATTCAATTCATTTTATGGACAGATTAAAATTTGAGATAAGTAGAGGTATTTCGGTTGAAGAAGGTATTGGAAAAGTTTTGGGGACTACTGGGGTTGCGATATTGATAAATGTTCTTTCAGTTTCGCTTGGGTTTATAGTTCTTGTTTTTGCAAGTGTTATACCGTTGCAAAGGTTTGGCGTTATGATTTTGCTTACTATGTTTCTTTCGGGCGGTGCGACTTTAATTTTATTGCCATCAATTATTTTGACTTTTAAACCGTCTTTTCTCAAAAAGCACATTGAAAAGTTTATTGTAATTCAAGAACCGATAAAAATAAATGAAGGAGGGTAAGATGTTAATTTTAAGCATCTTGATAATTTTAACATTAAACATATCGTTCGCTCAGCTTACAGGGGAAGAGATTTTGAAAAAGGCAGATGAAGTGACATACGCACCCAAAGATCAATTTTACAAATCAAAAGTTATACTTATTGATAAAAACGGGAAAGAAAGCCATCGTGAGGCATTGATGTATCAGGAGGGGACAAATAAGAGATTGGTAAAATTCACAGAGCCAGCGGATATAAGAGGTATTGGATTTTTATCGTTGCCCAATGATGTGAATTATGTCTATCTTCCAGCTTTTAAAAAGAGCAGACGCGTCGCTTCACACATCAAAAATCAAAATTTTGCTGGAACTGATTTCACATATGAAGACATGGAAGCATTGACTTATTCTGAAAAATGGAAAGCAGAACTTTTAAGAAAAGAGCAAGCACATTATGTTTTAAATCTTACTCCACGTGAGGGAAGAACGAGTGATTATTCAAAGCTCATTATGTATGTGAGGACGGATAACTTTTATCCTGAAAAAATTGAGTATTACGATAAAAGTGGGAATTTGCTCAAGGTTTTAACAAGAAGAAGGATTGAGAAAGTTGGGAACTATTTGATAGCTTTTGAGACGGAGGTGAAAGATTTGAAGAAAAACCATGTGACAAG
This sequence comes from uncultured Bacteroidota bacterium, assembly GCA_964438815.1. Lineage (GTDB taxonomy): Bacteria > Bacteroidota > Ignavibacteria > Kryptoniales > Kryptoniaceae > Kryptonium. The sequence continues at coordinate 62,667 of CAYTKW010000003.1, read as the reverse complement.
GCTTATCCTTGAGGATATCAAAGTTGACATGAATTTGAGCGATGATATTTTCACTTTAAGAAATCTTGAGAGATGAAAAGGTGAAAGCAATAGCAATTTTAATTTTTTTGGTTTCAGCTTCCTTTTCAAAGCCTGACGATTTTAGGTTTAGTTCTGAATATCTTGAATATGATGTTTATTGGAAGTTTTTAAATCTTGGAAAGATAAAGGTATGGACTAAAGTTTACGGCGATAGTGTTTATTCAACTATTCAGGTCAAGTCAAATCCATACATATTTTTCGTCAGTGTGGATTATACTTTTGAGAGCAAATTTCACAAAGGGAAAATGTTTGATTCAGAACTTTATGTTTATGAAGTTAAAGATGGGATTCCGCTTAAGACGATTTTTTCAAGAGAGGATGAATTTATAGTTGCGAAGCAAATTGATGCAAGGAATGGGGATTTAAAAGGGCAAAAGTCATTAAATTACTATGACAAGTATTATCATGGTATAACTGCATTTTTTGCTGCGAGGATATTGTGTGGCACAGGTGTATCTGTTTATCTTCCACTTTTATTCGCAACTGAAGAAAAGAATGAATATCCACCTTTTGTTATGAGAATTGAGAAAGTAAGGTTTGATTTTCCCGATGAAAGGGAAGAGGTTGAAATATCTACATTTAAATCTGAGGTCAAAACTATCAAGTTTTCGGGTTATGCTTCTTTTGTCAGTAAAGAGCTTGCTGGTGTGACGGGTGAATTTGCCGGATGGTTATCTGATGACTGGGCGAGAGTTCCAATTAAAGCGACATTTAACACTTTTCTTGGCGTTGTTCGACTTGAACTTTCAAAATGGGAAAAAGATGAATGGAAACCACCTTTAAAAACAAAATAAGTAATTAACTTATGAAGGCAAAAGCGCTTATTCTCGCTGTTTTAATTTCGGTTGATTTCTTATTTGCGCAGAACCTTCAAATTGGCGGTTATATTCGGACGGATGACAGAGTTAGGTTGAAGGATAAGTCAATTTCCTGGCAAGAGTATCGGCTTGATTTAACGGGACGAGTTGATCTTGAAAAAGTTAAGTTTTTCTCGGAGGTTTGGGTTAGAAATTTCGGGGGGAATAGATTATCACTTTTTTCTGATCTTTTATATAAAGAGAGAATTGAACTTATTAACATTGATATTCGCGAGGCTTATGTTGATTTTAAAGGATTTATTTTTGATAATCTTGATTTAAAGATTGGTAGACAAAGAATCGCTTGGGGAACAGCTGATAAGTTAAATCCAACGGATAATTTAGACCCTGATGACCTTGAAGACATTTGGGATTTTGGGAGACATCTTGGCTCAGATGCCATTAAACTTTCTTATTATCTTGGTGATTTCACTTTCATAGGTGTTTTCATTCCGACATTTACACCTGCTGTTTTACCACGTGGTGATTGGGCAAGCATTTTTATTTCAGAATTTTCATCTGGGCTCGAAATACCTGAAGTTGGGGGTTCAGTATTGCTTAATAGCCCGGAACAGACGTTTAAAGATGCGTCAAAATTTGGTTTCAAGGTTTCAAAGAGAGATTTTTGGGGATTTGATGTTTCGTTAAGCTATGTAGCTGGCAGAGACGATATTCCGATTGCTAAAATTGTGAAATTTAAAAATTTAACTTTAGATACTGTTGTTTTATATTTTCCGCGAATAAATGTAATTGGTTTTGATTTTGCCGGTGATATTGGAGGTGTTGGGGTTTGGGGTGAGGCTGGGATATTTTCCCCTGAAAGAGTCAATACTGAACTTACCACCAGAATTGGACAAACTGACACTTTAATTAGCATTGTAGCTACTCTGGAAAAGAAAAATTACACAAGGTTTGTTCTTGGTTTTGATTATACATTCGGGAATGGTTTGTATATAAATTTGCAGTACCTTCACGGCTTTTTGCATGAGAGAGGGCGAGGTAATTTGAGAAATTATTTCATTTTTAACTTTGAAAAGAAATATATGAACGATAGGCTCAAGATAAATTTCTTAAGTGGCGGGATTGAGTTCAAAAGGGTTAAAGATGTTAGAAATAATTATTCGTTGATTTACAATCCGCAGATAAGCTATAGCCCAGTTGATAATTTTGAGTTTGTTTTAGGTGGAAGGATAATTGATGGTAAAGGTAGAACAACATTTTGGGGATTAAGGGATAAAGATGAAATTTATTTAAGTGTGAAGTATAGTTTTTGATAGACTGCGCTAAAAATTTGACAAATTTGTCTGAAATTTTTATATTTATATTGAGTTAAAAACAAATTGGCACTTTGCTATGAAATATACATTTAAACTTTTATCCTTCCTGGTGATTCCAATCTTGGTTGTTGCATCTCTTGTTCTGTTATATCCCAGTGCTATTGAAGCTGTTAAAGTCAATGGTAGCAATTCTGAAGATTGTTTGAATTGTCATATTTCAAGGGGGATAACTGCAAGTGCTATAAGGGATTGGAAGTTAAGTAAGCATTACGAGGCGGGTGTGAGTTGTGCTGATTGCCATATCCCTGTTAAGGAAGCTGTTAAGGAAATACATGAGTCAAAGAGCAATTGTGATGATAAGAGGGTTCGTCGGCTTGTTTCGCCGAGAAATTGCGCACAATGTCATGAGGATAAGGTTAATGAGTTTGAGCGTGGTAAACACGCTCTCGCATGGGTTGCGATGATGGCGATGCCGACGACAAAGGACCAGCCAAGTGTTATAATTGAAGGTGAAAAAGGTTGTGGAGGTTGCCATAAGATTGGTCGTGATGAGGGCAAATGCGATGCTTGTCATACCAGACATAGATTTTCAGCTGCTGAAGCCAGAAGACCTGAAGCATGTATGACTTGCCATATGGGATTTGACCATCCACAGTGGGAGATGTGGAGCACTTCAAAACATGGGACGATTTACGCGGTTGAAAAAGAAAATTGGGATTTCTCAAAGCCATTGAAAGAATGGTATAAACAGCCGTATGAGGCTAATAGTAAAACTCCGCGAGCTCCTGTATGTCAAACTTGTCATATGCCTGATGGTGATCATGGAGTCAAGACAGCTTGGGGATTCCTTGCTTTAAGAGTTGCAGAAAAAGACCCAGAATGGGCAAAACTTAGAAACACTATAATGCGTGGGCTTGGTGTTTTAGATGAAAAAGGAAACTTTACTGAAAGAGTTAAAATCGTTGAAGCTGGAAAGGTTGTAAGGTTAACAGCTGAGGAATGGCAAGCGGAGCGAAATAAAATGTTGAAAGTTTGTTCGCAATGTCATAGCCAAAGTTTCGCGAAAGAACAGCTTGATAAAGCTGATGAAGTTATAAAAGAATCTGATAAACTTATGGCTGAGGCGATTGAAGTTGTTGAGTCGCTTTATAGAGATGGGATTCTTGAGAGACCAAAAGATTACCCGCTTCATACGGATTTGCTTAGATTTTATGAGGTTCGTTATCCAATTGAGCAGAAGCTTTATGTTATGTTTCTTGAGCATAGGATGAGGGCTTTTCAGGGTGCATTTCATATGAATCCTGATTACATGCATTGGTATGGATGGGCTGAGATGAAGCGCGATCTTGCGGAGATAAAACATGAGGCTGAGATGTTAAGAAAACAATTTGCAGAGGCTAAAGCTAAAAAGAAGAAATAAAAATTTTTAAGTTTCAACTTAACAGGGCGGGTTTTTCCCGCCCTTTTTTGTTTAGTTGCGATTTTTAATTTATATTTTAAAAAAATCCATCTGTGAGATGAACGAGAAAGTGCGTTTTTTAAAGTTCAATGATTTTAGATGGGATGGCGTTGAAGTAAAAAGGTATAAAGACGAAAATAACACTTGGCTTGATGTGTGCAGACAGGTCATAGCGGGAAAATCCGGAGAGAAGATAAAATTTCATCTTAGATATTTTGAAATTTCCCCCGGCGGATACTCAACGCTTGAAAAACATCGGCATGAGCATGTCGTGATATGTGTTAGGGGAAATGGAAAAGCGATCGCGGGTGATGAAGTTTATGAGATGAATTTTATGGATGTTCTTTACATAGGTCCAAATGTTCCACATCAGTTTATAAATGATTCCAATGAACCGTTTGGGTTTTTCTGTATCGTTGATGCTAAAAGAGATAAGCCAAAACTATTGACAAAGAGGGAAATTTTTAATTTGTTGAAAAATGAGAAGATAAGTAAAGTGGTTCGCATCCCTGAAACATATCCAAGTAAAAAATTTACGCATAATTTCAATGGCTAAGCTTAAATTAAAGAAGAAATTCAATGAGCTAAAACCTGAAGAATTGAAGTGGACGCCTTCAATGGACAAGTTTTCGTTTGAAACAACCCATGATGTTGAACCGCTTGAGGAGATAATAGGGCAGGAGAGGGCATTGAAGGCTTTGAAGCTTGGAACTGAGCTTTTTGCACCCGGGTATAATATCTTCGTTTGTGGTCTTACGGGCACTGGCAGGATGACGACGATAAAGCACATATTGAATCAGATTTCACCCAAAGCGCCACAAGCTCCGGATAGATGTTATGTTTATAATTTCAAGAATCCAGATGAACCTAAACTTCTTGAATTTCCACGAGGGCAGGCGATAATGTTTAAAAGGAATATGGAAGCGATGATTTTTTATTTGAGACAAAAAATTCCGAGAACGCTTGAGGATGAAAGATATATTGAGGCGAGGAACAGGATAATTGAGAAGTATCAAAGAAAAGAGCAGGAGCTTTTTAAGGAGTTCCAGAAAAAAGTTGAGAAGGAAAGGTTTGCTATTATAAATATGCAAGTTGAAAATGTTGTAAAGCCGAGTATAGTCCCAATAGTTGAAGGTAAACCTGTTCCAATTGAACAACTTATTAACTTTGTCAAAGCTGGAAAAATTTCTGAGGGAGAGGTTCGCGAAATTGAGAAGAAATATCTTGAGCTTCAAGCACAGATGCAGGAGATTTTCAAGAAGGAGATGGTGCTTGCGCGTGAGCTTTCAAAAGAGCTTGAAGAACTTGAACGAGAAGCGGTGAAATCAATCGTTGATGGGATAATTGAAGAAATAAAAGAGCAGTTTAAAATTCCAAAAGTTCACGAATACCTTGATGATGTCCGAAAGCACATTTTGAATAATCTTAACATTTTCAAAGCGACATCTGAGCAAACAAAACCTATAACACCATTTGAACAGCGTGATGAAACCGACCCCTTTCTTCCTTATCGTGTCAATGTTATACTTGATAATTCTGAGCAAGAAGGTGTCCCTGTTATAATTGAAACAAGCCCAACATTTACAAATATATTTGGGACGATAGAGAAGGTTTATGATTCGCGCGGTTTTTGGAGGACCGACTTTACAAAGATAAAAGCAGGTTCACTTCTTAAGGCTGATGGTGGTTATCTTGTAATCAACGCCAGGGATGCCCTTAGTGAGCCTGGGGTTTGGAAGGCGCTTAAGAGAACTTTAATTTATAGAAAGCTTGAAATTCAACCAATGGATGTCTTCTTCCAAATAAGTTCAATCTCACTTAAACCTGAACCGATAGAGATAAACACAAAGGTGATAATGTTGGGTGACCCAGAGCTTTATTATTTGCTTTATGAATATGATGAGGATTTCAAGAAAATTTTTAAGATAAAGGCGGATTTTGATTTTGAAATGCCTTTAAATGATGAAGCGATAATTCAGTATGCAAAGTTCATTGGTAAAATTTGTCGGGATGAGAATTTGAAACCATTTAGTAAAGAAGCTATTGGCAAAGTTATTGAGTTTGCAGTTAGAGAAGCTGGCAGGAGGGATAAAATAACGACGAAATTTAGCGTTGTTGCTGATTTGATCCGTGAAGCAAGCTACTGGGCTGGGATTGATGGGAGCAAGCTTGTAAGTGCTGAACATGTTAAGAAGGCGATTGAGGAAAACTTTGAAAGGAGAAAGATGATTGAAGATAAGATAAAAGAGATGATAGCCAAAGGGATTATACTTGTTGATGTGACAGGTGAGAGAGTTGGACAGGTGAATGGATTGACAATTTATGAAATGGGAGATTACAGGTTTGGAAGACCAGTTAGAATAACAGCGAGCGTGTCAATGGGCAGAGCTGGGATAATTAATATTGAGCGTGAGTCAAATTTAAGTGGGAGAATTCATGATAAAGGTGTTTTAATCCTTGCTGGTTATCTTAGGGGAAAATATGCACAAGATAAACCGTTAACTTTATCTGCGAGCATTTGTTTTGAACAATCTTATTCTGGGATTGATGGTGATAGCGCCTCTTCAACTGAACTTTATGCTTTGCTTTCAGCTCTTTCGGGTTTGCCTATAAAGCAGGGGATAGCTGTAACGGGCTCGGTTAATCAAAAAGGTGATATACAGCCGATTGGTGGTGTTAATGAAAAAATTGAAGGTTTCTTTGATGTTTGTAAAGCTAAAGGTTTAACAGGTGAACAAGGGGTTATAATACCGAAGAAAAATGTTGACGACCTTATGTTAAGAGATGATGTTATTGAAGCTGTCAGAAAAGGGATATTTCATATTTATCCAGTTGAAACAATTGATGAAGGGATAGAGATTTTAACAGGGGTAAAAGCAGGTAAACGTCTTAAAAATGGCGAGTTTGAACCCGGAACAGTCAATTATTTTGTTGATAAGAGATTAAAAGAAATTTCAAAGGTTTTGAAAAAATTTGCGAGTGATTAATCTGTATATCCGCTCATTTCTGATGCAAGTGCAATAAGTTCCTCCATCGTTATTGTTGATGGGTCAAGCTTTTCAAGTGATTTTTTCATCTGTTTAAATAGTTCATCGTATCCAATTGTAGTAGTTCTTTTCCTTTTTATCGGGTTAACTTTTGAGACAACCGCTTGTTTTAAGAATGGATGATTTATCCCTCTTTCCCTTAAACTTTGAACAATTGGCTCAATTATTTCATCAACTTCTTTTAGAAGTTCTGCTCGCTTTTCTCTTTCAGCCAATGCTTTTGTCAACGGGGCATCAATGAAGTTGTCAACTTTTTTAAGTATTGGGACATAAGCTGAACCGCTGAACTTTAGATGCTTTTCATAAATCAATCCAAGTGTGATAAAGTAAGCCTCTTCAAATTGGAAAGCATATTCCATTTCAGAAATTTTCCCATTCGTCTCAAGTAAACCTCTATACATCCTTATGACCTCAAGCGATTTTTCTTTCAAGTTATGTGCTTTTTCAGTGTTAAGTGAAAGTATATGAAATGCAACCGTCATATCTGGTATTATTATTGCGGGTATTTCTTTTGCGCCTAATTGCAGGAGTGCTTCTCTTCTGTGATTTCCGTTCGGGGTCCAGTATTCACCATCGCCATATCTCACTACGACTATTGGGTCTATAAATCTTTTCACCTGTTCAATGACTTCTTGAAGCCGTTTTACATGGGATGAAGATAAATCTCTTTGGAATGGGGTTGGTTTAATTTTTTCAAGTGGAAGTAGAGCAAATATCTGCCAGTTTTTTCCGTACGGCTCTTGATAAATTGCCAGAATTTTCCCGCCATCGTTTTCAATTTGTTTGGCGAGTTCGTTTAATTCTTCTGGAAGTTCCGCACCTTCGGGATATATTTTTGGTTTTGCCTTTGTCATGTTTATTGCCGTCGGTAAGTTTTTTATAAAAAAATAAATCTATGGAATGAAATTTTCAAGTTTGAAAAGAGTGGAGCCGACGGGATTTGAACCCGTGACCTCCACAATGCCATTGTGGCGCTCTCCCAGCTGAGCTACGGCCCCAAATCTATTTTGTAGTTTTAATTTAAAGAAATGTTTTGACTTTTGCAAATTTTAATTAAATTAAATAAAAAACTCAAAAGGATGTCTGTTCTTTTAAGCAAAACAGCAGAATATGGCGTTAGAACAGTTCTTTACATTGCTTTAAATCAACCTAAAAGAATGAGGGCGGTTGACATTGCGAAGAATTTAAAAATTCCCTATCACTTTCTTGGGAAAGTTATACAAAAGCTTGTAAAAGCTGGAATTTTACATTCAAGGCGAGGTAAGAATGGGGGTATTGTTTTAAAGAAATCCCCGGAGAAGATAAAGCTTCTTGATATTGTCATTGCTCTTGATGGTGAAGAATTACTTAAAAATTGTGTTTTTGGCTTGCCAAATTGCTCGGATAAAAATCCATGCTCTGTGCATAGTTATTGGAAAAATATTCGCGAAGAGATAAAATTGATGTTGTCTGAAAAGACCGTTGCTGAGCTTTTAAACGGTAAATTTAAGCTTTAAGACATTTTTGCATATATTTGGGGCAAGCTTTAAAGTTTTTTATTGATTTTCAAGCGGGGAAGATTTTGAATAGACAAATTGTCACTTGACATGAATTGATTTAGATGTTATATTATTTATGCGTTTAGCACTCTTAATTATCAGGTGCTAATTAAAAAAATAAAGTTGGGAGGTAAAATTTATGGCGAAAGTAAATATTCGCCCGCTTTCGGATCGTGTGGTGGTAAAGCCATTACCAGCTGAGGAAGTTACAAAGAGTGGGCTTGTTATTCCTGATACTGCAAAAGAGCGCCCTCAACAGGGGGAAGTTATTGCAGTTGGTCCAGGGAGAATAACCGATGATGGGAAGAAGATACCGATGGAGGTTAAGGTTGGTGATAAGGTTTTGTATGGTAAGTATGCAGGGACGGAGATTTCAATTAATGGAGAGGAGTATTTGATAATGAGGGAAAGTGATATTCTTGCAATAATTGAGTAAAAATTTAAAAACAAAAAATGAAAGGGAGGTAGAAATATGGCGGTAAAAGACATTCTTTTTAATGCAGAAGCACGCTCGGCTTTAAAGCGTGGTGTTGACAAACTTGCCGAAGCTGTAAAAGTCACACTTGGTCCAAAGGGTAGAAATGTAATCATAGATAAAAAGTTTGGACCACCTGTTGTGACAAAAGATGGTGTAACGGTTGCGAAGGAGATTGAGCTTGAGGATCCGGTTGAGAACATGGGAGCGCAGTTAATTCGTGAAGTTGCTTCAAAGACAAGTGATGTTGCTGGTGATGGGACGACAACAGCTACAGTTCTTGCGCAGGCTATATTTAGAGAAGGATTGAAGAATGTCGTTGCTGGGAGAAATCCAATGGATTTAAAGCGTGGGATTGATATGGCTGTGCAGAAAGTTGTTGAAGGTTTGAAGGAAATAAGCAGAGAAGTTAAGGATAAAAAAGAGATTGCTTATGTCGGTGCGATCTCAGCAAATAATGACATGTCAATAGGTCAACTTATAGCTGATGCTATGGAAAAGGTTGGGCGAGATGGTGTTATAACTGTTGAGGAAGCTAAAGGGACAGAAACGACAATGGAGATTGTTGAAGGTATGCAATTTGACCGTGGTTATTTGTCACCTTATTTTGTCACAAATCCAGACACAATGGAATGTGTTCTTGAAAATCCATATATTTTGATTCACGACAAGAAAATTAGCTCATTGAAAGATTTCCTTCCGATACTTGAAAAGGTGGCTCAATCAGGTAGACCTTTGCTTGTGGTAGCTGAGGATGTTGAGGGTGAAGCTCTTGCAACTTTAGTAGTTAACAAACTTCGTGGGACATTGCGTTGCTGTGCTGTTAAGGCGCCAGGATTTGGTGAGAGAAGAAAAGCAATGCTTGAGGATATTGCTATTTTAACTGGCGGAACAGTTATATCTGAAGAGAAAGGATTTAAGCTTGAGAACGCGCAAATTTCATACCTTGGTCAAGCTAAGAAAGTTGTCGTTGACAAAGATAACACGACTATTGTTGAAGGTGCTGGAAATAAAGAAGACATCAAGCGTCGTATAAATGAAATCAAGGTTCAGATTGAAAAGACCACATCTGATTATGATCGTGAAAAGCTTCAAGAGAGACTTGCCAAGTTGTCGGGTGGTGTAGCGGTTTTGAAGATTGGTGCAGCTACAGAAGTTGAAATGAAAGAAAAGAAGGCAAGAGTTGAAGATGCTTTGCATGCAACAAAAGCTGCTGTTGAGGAGGGAATTGTTCCTGGCGGTGGAGTTGCATATCTGAGGGTTATGCATAAGCTTGATGAGCTAAAACCTGAAAATGAAGATCAAGCAGTTGGAATTGAAATTGTTAGAAAGGCGCTTGAGGAGCCGATAAGGCAAATTGTTGCGAACACTGGGCTTGAGCCATCTGTCATCGTTCAGAAGGTTAAAGAAGGAAAGGATGATTTTGGGTTTAACGCACAGACCGAAAGATTTGAAAATCTATTTGAATCGGGCGTTGTAGACCCAACGAAGGTTGCGCGCGTTGCCCTTGAAAATGCTGCAAGCGTTGCATCGTTGCTGTTGACAACCGAAGCGGTTGTGTTTGAAAAACCTGAAAAAGAGAAAACGCCGTCAGTTCCAGGTGGAGTAAGTGATATGTATTAATGTGAAATTTGCTAATTAAAGATAGCCCCGACTTTATGTCGGGGCTTTTTATTTTTAAAAACAAAAAGACGATAATGACAATGAAACTAAAAGGTAAAAAAGTTGTCATCTTTGTTGAAGATTTGGTTGAGGAGATAGAGCTTTTATACCCCAAATATCGCCTTCTTGAGGAAGGCGCAGATGTAAAGATTGCAGGACCAGAGGTTGGAATTTTTAAAGGTAAAAATGGATACCCAATTAAATCGGATATTTGTTTTGAAGATGTAAAGGTTGAAAATTTTAACGCTCTTGTAATTCCTGGTGGCTATGCCCCTGATAGGATAAGAAGAAATAAGACTGCCGTTGAATTGACGAGAAAATTTTATAATTCTGGCAAGATTGTTGCTTTTATATGTCATGCTGGTTGGGTTCCAATTTCTGCGGGGATTTTGAAAGGTAAAAAAGTTACGGGGTTCTTTTCAATAAAAGATGATCTTGTAAATGCTGGTGCAGAATTTATAGATAGTGAAGTTGTTGTTGATGGAAATTTGATAAGCTCAAGAAATCCTGATGACCTTCCGGCGTTTTGCAAAGCGATAATTTCAGCTCTTTCTGATTGAAACCTAAATTTTTCTGAATATGTTGCAATTATTGAATATAAAATCAACAAGGTGGTTCTATGTTTAGCGAGGTTCAGACATTGAAGGATGTTTTGATGAGGAATTCAAGGGAGGGTGAGCTTTACCGTAAGATTGATGATAAACGAATTGAGTGTTATGCTTGTGGGCATAGGTGCAAGATTCCGAATGGAAGAAGTGGGGTTTGTAGAGTTAGATTTAATGTTGATGGTAAACTTTATGTCCCATGGGGGTATGTTACATCGCTTGCGCTTGACCCAATTGAGAAGAAGCCTTTCTTTCATGTTTATCCGGGAAGTTATACTTTGAGTTTTGGAATGCTTGGTTGTGATTTTCACTGCGATTATTGTCAAAATTGGGTTACATCGCAAGCTTTGCGTGACTCTGTTGCTGGCACTATGCCCGATTTTGTAAGCCCTGAAGAGGTAGTTGATATTGCTTTAAAATATAAGAGTAAAATCATAACAAGCACATATAATGAACCGCTTATCACTTCTGAGTGGGCTGTCGGAATTTTTAAGTTGGCAAGTCAATATGGAATTCGTGGAGCTTATGTATCAAATGGAAATGCTACCCCTGAAGTCCTTGATTATTTGCGACCATATGTTGATTTTTATAAGGTTGATCTAAAGACTTTTAACGATTTGAATTACAGGAAACTTGGTGGAAGGTTAAGTGTTGTTCTTGATACGATTAAAATGCTTGTTGAGAAAGGTTTTTGGGTTGAGGTTGTAACGCTTGTTGTTCCTGGGTTTAATGATTCTGAATCCGAGCTTAGAGATATAGCGAGGTTTCTTGCCAGTGTTTCTCCGAATATACCTTGGCATGTGACGGCTTTTCACAAAGATTATAAAATGACTGACCCGGACAATACACGCCCAGAACAGTTGATAAGAGCAGCTGAAATAGGCTATGAAGAAGGATTAAGATTTGTTTATGCTGGGAATATACCTGGCTATGTTGATAGATATGAAAATACTTACTGCTATAATTGTGGTTCTTTGCTTGTTGAGAGGTTTGGGTTTAGAGTTTTGAAGAACAAAATTGTTAGTGGAAAGTGTTACAAATGTGGAACCGTAGTTCCAGGTTATTGGGGATAATTTTGTTTTTTATCTTTAATGCCTTTTCATTCTCACAAGAGGTGAAGATAAGAGGAAAGGTTATAGATTTTGAGACGGGAGAACCGATACCGAATGCAAATGTCATCGTAGTTGGAACAATGCTTGGGGCTTCAACTGATGTTAAGGGTGAATTTGAGCTCGAGGTTAAACCTGGGGTTTATGATGTTGAAGTTAGAGTTATAGGCTATCAAAACGAGAGGAAAAGTGTTAACTTAAAAAGTGTAGATATTTTTATTGAGTTTAGGTTGAAACCCAGCTACATTGAAATGGGTGAGGTTGAAGTTCTTGCTGATTATAAAATGCGTCGCGTTGTTGATGTAAGACCGAGTGTAGTTGAGATTGAGCCGAAAAATGTCAAAGTGAGCGCTGGGTTTGGTGAGGATGTTTTTAGATTATTAAGAACATTGCCTGGGGTTGTGGCTCCATCTGATTTTGCAACTCGGTTTGTTGTAAGGGGTGGTTCACCAGATGAAAATTTGATAATAGTTGATGGGGTTGAAATTTATAACCCGTATCGCCTTTATGGATTTGTGAGCATGTTTAACCCGGATGTCGTGGGTGATTTTAACTTTATGGCGGGTGGATTCCCGGCAAAATATGGGGATAGATTGTCCGCGGTTCTTGATGTGTCAAGTCGTGAAGGTAGAAGAGATAAAATTTTCTCAAGCACTATGAACATTAGCTTGACAAATGCAAATTTAATTTTTGAAGGTAAACTTCCTTTGGACGGTTCTTGGATATTTTCAACGCGAAGAACATATTATGATTTAATCCTTGGACCGCTTGCTAAAAAGACAGGGCTTGTTGAAGGTGATGTGACATTTCCAAATTTTTACGATTTCCAGGGTAAGTTAGCATTTTCTCCGTTTAGCAAACACAAGTTAAGTTTTCTTGCTATTTACAGCCGTGATGCGATGAATATCATAACTGGGGAAAATATAGAAAGACCTGATAGTATTGCTGTAAATGATTTATCCTATAATCAGACACTTGCTGGCTCGTGGGTTTATTCGCCAAGTGAAAATTTTGTTGTGAAGTTTTCTATGTCTTGGTATAAAAATTCGGGTGAGAGCAAATTCGGTGGTGAAATTCTTGACCCATCTTACGATTATGAAGGTAAACTTGTCCCAGATGATGCGACTTTTTTCAAAATTGAGACATGGTCAAATTATTCAATTAGAAAGTTTTCAACATCAATTGATGTAAACTACAAAGTTGGAAGACATTTAATTGAGTTTGGGTTTGCGAATAATTCTATAAATTCTGAATTAAGGTATGTTTTGAAGATGGATGAAGGATTGAAGTTGTTTTTGAAATCGCTTGGTTTCTTTTCTGCGCCGGAGATTTTCGGCTATTTTGAAAAGTATGTAAGACCGAGTTTTTATATTCAGGATAGGATAATGTTAAGTTCGAAGTTAATAATTCAGCCTGGGTTAAGGTTTGATTACTATGGAATCATAAAGAAAAGTTATATTTCGCCTCGGTTTAACCTTCTTTACAATCTTGATGCGTTGACGAGTTTGAGGTTTGCTTATGGATGGTATTATCAATCGCCAGGATATGAAAAAATTTATGACCAACAAACGTTGTTTGATTTTACAAAGGCTGATAATTTAAATGCGGAGATGGCAAAGCATTATGTTCTTGGGTTTGAAAGGTGGCTTATGCCTGATGTCATCGCGAGAGTTGAGGGTTATTATAAAGACTTTGACAATTTAATTGTGAGAAAGCGCGTTCAAGGGACAAAGTGGATCGCTGATAGAATTCCAAATTTCCCACCAACAGATATAAGAAGTTGGAGTGAACCGTACTCTATTGTTGTTAATGATTCAGTCACATCAATTCCTGTCAACAAGGGTGACGGGAGAGCATATGGGTTTGAGATTTTAGTTGAGAAGAAACAAACAAGGAACAGTAAAATTTACGGTTGGCTTTCATATTCATTTTCAGTTGCGAGGAGAAAAATTTACGATGTTGAATTGCCGTTTATGTTTGATCAAAGGCATACTTTTAACATTGTTTTGAATTGGGTGATAAGTAAAAAGTTTGATTTGAGCTTGACCTGGATGTATGGTTCAAATTATCCTTATACAGAGCCGATTGGATTGAAGCCGAGGATTTTAGTTACGGATACATCTGTTAAGATAGCCACCATTAGGGATAGGGTTGTTCTTGACATTGATTATGGAGGTTTGAGCAACTTTTTTAATGCGAGGAAACCATCGTATCATCGCCTTGATGTGCGGTTAACTTACAAGAGAAAAATTTGGGGGAATGAGTGGAATTTTTATATTGATGTTATAAATGTTTACAATCGTAAAAATGTTGTTGCTTATGATTTTCATGTTTCAAAGGATGGTGAGATAAAGCGCAAAGCTATAACTATGCTTCCGATACTTCCAACATTTGGTATAAGTGTTAAGTTTTGACAAAAGTTAAATTTAAGTTGATATGCCAATTCGTAGAGTTTATCTTGACCATAGCGCAACCACACCAGTTGAGCCTGAAGTATTTGAGGCGATGAAGCCGTATTTTACGGATATTTTTGGTAACCCATCTTCTATACATCAATTTGGAAGGGAGGCAAGGGTTGCTATTGAGGAATCGCGAGAAAGAATTGCAAGCTTTATAAATGCTAAACCATCCGAGATAATTTTCACGAGTGGTGGGACTGAATCTGATAACTTTGCAATTTTTGGACTGGCGTATGCTGGGCTCAAGAAAGGCAAAAATCACATAATTACAAGTCAAATAGAGCATCATGCTATTCTTGATGCTTGTGCTTATTTGCAGAAAATGGGATTTAATGTGACATTTTTAAAAGTTTCGGAAGATGGTATCGTTGACCCTAACGAAGTGCGAAAGGCGATAACGCCGAAGACTTGTTTAATAAGCATTATGCATGTAAACAATGAAGTTGGAACAATTCAACCTATTGAAGAGATTGGTAAAATAGCGAAAGAGTTTGAAATACCTTTTCACACTGATGCGGTTCAATCATTTGGTAAGATTGAGATTGATGTTGAGAAATTAAATGTTGACTTGCTTTCTGGTTCAGCTCATAAAGTTTATGGTCCAAAGGGGGTTGGTTTTCTTTATGTTAGAAAGGGGATTGAAATAGAGAAATTTCATCATGGTGGTTCACAGGAGGCTGGAAGAAGAGCTGGGACGGAGGCTGTTCCTTTAATTATTGGTTTTGGTAAAGCGGTTGAAATTTGTTCTAAGCGAATGTCCAAGGATTATGTCCATGTGTGGAGATTAAGGGAGCGTATGTTTCACAAAATTGGAGATGTTTTTGGTGAGATTTACGATGCTTTAATTTTGAACAGTCCACTTGATAGGAGCATACCTTATATCTTGAATTTTTCAATTAATTCAAGTAAAATTGAAATAGACGCTGAAGCTTTAATTTATGGGCTTGATATGAGAGGAGTTGCGGTTTCAAATGGTTCGGCTTGCACATCTGGAAGTTTGAAGCCATCACATGTAATTATGGCGCTTGGGCGTGATGAGAGAACTGCTCTTGCTACGGTGAGGTTCTCATTCGGTAGAGGCAATACGATTGAAGATATTGAATATGCTGTTGAGAGGTTTTTTGAAGTAGTTAGTAGTTTTGTTAATAAGGTTGTTGTAAAATAAATTTTGGAAAATCTTATGAAATTTTTCAGGCGAAAAAGTTTGGTTTGTTTAGTTATTGTGTTGTTTTTTGTGTATGAGTTTTATCCTGCAATTGTTTTCGCACAAAGGGAGAAGATAAGAGTTGGATTTATAGGTTTCAAAATTGATGGTGTGGGCGAGAAGGTTAAAAAAGATATAACAAATGGAATTCTTTATACTCTTGCTAAAAAGAGATCAGTTGAGATAGTTTCGCTGGAAGAAGCTGTTTTAATTGTTGGGCGTGAAAAAATTGACAGTATTTTATCTTATCCGTCTGATAATGAGATAATGCTTTTAACGACCATACTTGGGGTTGATTATTTGTTCTTTGGTAGATTTGTTAATCAGGGGGTTGATACGAACGATGTTAATTTATTTGGCAAGTTTGAATGTTTTGACAGGTTGAAGCGCAAGTTTCATACTGTTGAGATAACTTGGAGGTATGAGAATGTAGATAAGGAAATTAAAGAGATAGATAAGAAGTTTGTAAGTAAAATTTTACCTGGTGGTTCGGTTATGCCGAATTTATTTTTTATAATTGTTTTAGCTTTACTTGCAATTGGGACATATGCGCTGATTTGGGAGTTGGGCGCTGGTTCAAGTGCAGAGGGTGGAGAGCCACCGACAAGTCAATAAAAAACTTTTTATGAGGGTGGGCGTTATGATTTATTTAGGTGGATTCCTTAGGGTTGGTGTAATTTTGGTGTCTTCTTTGTTGTTTTTTTCTTGTTGGACTAAGGAGTTAACAGGTAGTAAAGGGGTGGTGTCGTATGAGATTTCATTTAACACTGACAAAAATTACATTATCAATGAGGCGAGTTTTATTTTGCAGCTTTATGGTTATGCTATTGAGATAGTTGACCCGATTAAGGATTATTATGTTTTGCAAACATATTGGCGTATGGGTGATGGTAAGATGGCTGTTGGTTCGGACACTTTGTGGGTTTCGGTTAGAGATAGAGTTTTGATTCATATTATTCCGAGGGGTAGAAGTAGTTTTTATTTTAGGGGTTATCAAGTTTACAATACTGTTTTACAGTTTGAGTTTCAGATGAGTTCAGGTTCTGGGGTTTGGGTTAAGGCGACACCGCCTAAGGATTATCTTGATGAGTACGAGATGATAATAAAGGAGATAAAGCGTAGGATGTTAAGATATGGGACGAGTTCAAGTGGATGATGCAAAATCTTGCATTTTTAAAAAGTAATGATTATATTTATGTTTGCTTTGAGGAGAGTTCTTTAATAAGCTGGCGTAGCTCAGTTGGTAGAGCAGCTGACTTGTAATCAGCAGGTCCGGGGTTCAAATCCCCGCGCCAGCTCAGCTTTAGTGGGTGGGCGCCGGAGTTGGAGAGCCGGGCTGGGCTGTAAACCCAGTGGCGTGAAGCCTGAGGGGGTTCGAATCCCTCCCCACCCACTAAAAGGGCGGGTGTAGCTCAGATGGTAGAGCGCCAGCCTTCCAAGCTGGTGGTCGCGGGTTCGAGTCCCGTCGCCCGCTCTGGTGCTCGCGTAGCTCAGTTGGTAGAGCGCGTCCTTGGTAAGGACGAGGTCACCGGTTCAATCCCGGTCGCGAGCTCTTTTTGTAAAAAAGTAAAATAAATGTTATATTTAGATGGCTAAATCTGAAGGAAGGGAGATTATAACGCTTGAGTGCACTGTTTGTAAGCACAGAAATTACACGACGACAAAAAATCGCCGTAAGCACCCGGAAAGAGTTGAGTATAAGAAATATTGTAAGTTTTGCAATAAACACACGATCCACAAAGAAACACGCTAAACACGTCCGTAGCTCAACTGGTAGAGCAGCGGTCTCCAAAACCGCAGGTTGGGGGTTCGAGTCCCTCCGGACGTGCTATATTATTTTTAAAATTATCAGCGACTTTTGATGAGAGAAAAGATAGTTAACTTTTTCAGCGACATTTATAAGGAGATGCAAAAGGTTACATGGCAAAAACAAGATGAGTTAATTGAGTCAACGAAGGTTGTTTTAATCGCGTGCTTGATTTTTACTGTTATAATTTGGGTGATTGATATAATTGTAACGGAGATTTTAAAAATTATATTTTAGCGGGCGGGATTTATGGCTAGGAAATGGTATGCTGTAAGGACATATTCAGGACATGAAAATCGTGTTAAGAAATTTATTGAAAATGAAATTGCTGAAGGGCGTTTTAAAAGCAAAATTTTTAATGTTTTCGTTCCGACTGAGAAAATTACGGTTGTTAAAGAGGGGAAGAAAAAATCACGCGTTAAAGCTTTTTTCCCGGGTTACATTTTGATTGAAGCCGATATGGATGATGAAGTTAAAAACTTTATAAAGAGTATCCCTTCGGTTGTAAGTTTTGTCGGTCCGAAAGGTAATCCAGTTCCTTTACGAGAAGATGAAGTTGAGAGATTTGTTGGTAAGGTTGAAGAGTCCGAGGCCGAAAGGATTGATGTTCCGTTTCGCGTTGGGGATTCTGTTAAGGTGATTGATGGTCCGTTTACTGATTTTCAAGGTATTGTTCAGGAGGTCAATTCCGAGAAGATGAAATTGAAGGTTATGATTAATATCTTTGGTAGGAAGACACCTGTTGAACTTGAATTCACACAAGTTGAGGTTGAAAGGTAAAAATTTAAAAACAATTTTCATTGTGAAATGGCGAAAAAGGTAGTTGGTTATGTGAAGCTTCAAATACCTGGTGGTCAAGCGACGCCGGCACCACCTGTTGGACCAGCGCTTGGTCAGCGTGGTATAAATATCATGGAATTTTGTAAGCAGTTCAATGCCCGAACGCAGGATAAAATGGGTTTAATTTTGCCTGTTATTGTAACAATTTATTCTGACAAGTCTTTTACATTTGTTGTAAAAACGCCACCTACGTCTGTTTTGCTTAAAAAAGCAGCTGGGGTTGAAAAAGGTTCTTCTGAACCGAAGCGTGTCAAGGTTGGGAAAGTTACACGCCAACAGATAAGAGAAATAGCGCAAATGAAAATGCCCGACTTGAACACAGATGATATTGAAGCTGCAATGCGTATGATTGAAGGAACAGCGAAGAGTATGGGAATTGAAGTTGTAGATTAAAAATTTAATTTTAAAAAAGAAATGCCGAAACATAGTAAAAGATATCTTGAAGCGTTAAAGAAAATTGATAGGTCAAAGGCATATTCGCTTGAAGAAGCAGTTCAAAAAGTTAAAGAAACAGCAACTGCGAAGTTTGATGAAACGGTTGATATAGCTGTTCGCCTCGGCGTTGATCCAAGGCATGCTGACCAAATGGTTCGTGGGACTGTTGTTTTGCCTTATGGCACAGGTAAGAAGGTTCGCGTTCTTGTTTTAACAAAGCAACCAGATAAAGAAAAAGAAGCAATTGAAGCTGGGGCTGATTATGTTGGTTTTGATGAGTATATAAATAAGATAAAGGAAGGATGGACAGATGTTGATGTCATAATAGCGACGCCAGAAGTTATGAGTGAAGTTGGTAAGCTTGGTAAAATACTCGGACCACGTGGATTGATGCCAAATCCAAAAAGTGGAACGGTAACAAATGATGTAGCCAAAGCTGTTAAAGAAGCAAAAGCAGGTAGAATTGAGTTTAGGGTGGATAAATCTGGAAACATTCATGCTTCTGTTGGTAAAGTTTCGTTTGAAAATGAAAAGTTAATTGAAAATATAAAAACATTGCTCTCAACTATAATTAAGCTTAGACCTTCGTCGCTTAAGGGTCAGTATATAAAGAATATCACTATCTCAAGCACTATGGGACCTGGGATAAAAATTGATCGTAATTCAATTATGAATTTATCATAAATGGGTTGCTTCTAAGCCAACATCTCTGGATGAAAGAGACGCACTCTTAAAGACGGGAATATT
The DNA here is from genome assembly GCA_964438815.1 of uncultured Bacteroidota bacterium. Classification (GTDB taxonomy): domain Bacteria; phylum Bacteroidota; class Ignavibacteria; order Kryptoniales; family Kryptoniaceae; genus Kryptonium. The sequence continues at coordinate 43,065 of CAYTKW010000003.1, read as the reverse complement.
TTTATTTAAAAAACTTTTGAGGTAAAGATGAAGAGAGAGGAAAAGTCCAAAATAGTAAATGAAATTACGGAGAAGATCTCAAGGTCAAAAGGACTTGTTTTGACTGATTTTACTAAGATGACTGTAGCTGAAGTAAATGAGTTAAGAAAGGAATTAAAAAGCGCTGGTGTAGATTACAAGGTTGTTAAGAATACCCTTTTGAAGATAGCGATGAAGAATGTTGGAGGTTATGATGCTTTGTTCAAATATCTTGAGGGTCCGACTGCAGTTGCGTTTGGTTATGATGACCCTATTGTTCCGGCTAAGTTAATAAAAAAGGTGAGAAGCAAGTTTGAGAAGCCGTCTGTTAAGGCAATTTTTATTGAAGGTCAAGTTTACGATGGTTCAAAGATTGATGAAATTGCGAATTTGCCTTCAAAGTCTGATATTATTGCAGGAATAATTGGGAGCATAGCTGCGCCAGCGAGTGGTGTTGTATTGGTGTTGAACTCTGTTTTAGCTGAACTTGTTCTTGTAATTGATGCAATTGCTAAAAAGCTTGAGGGAAAAGGTTCTTAATAAAGTTTTTAAAAACAAAAATCATAAGGGAGAAACAAATGCCATCACCGATAGTAGAAGAGATTGTAGAAAGGATTGAAAAGCTCACACTTCTTGAAGCTGTTGAGTTAAAGAAGATCCTTGAGGAAAAATTCGGTGTTTCAGCTGCTGCTGTTGCAGCTCCTGTTGTTGCAGGTGTTCCTGGGGCAGCTCCTGCTGCGGCTCAACCTGCAGCTGAGGAGAAAACTGAATTTGATGTTATCCTTGTAAATCCTGGTGCGCAAAAACTTAATGTTATAAAAATTGTCAGGCAGATAACTGGTCTTGGTTTGAAGGAGGCAAAGGACCTTGTTGATAGTGCACCGAAGCCGATAAAGGAGGGTGTATCAAAAGAGGAAGCCGAAAAGATTAAAAAGGAACTTGAAGAAGCTGGAGCACAAGTTCAAATCAAATAAAATTTTTCAAAAAGCTCAAACTTGAAAAGTAGTTTTAAATTTTCGCTGAGCCGATAACCTCCTAAAAGTGATAAACTTTTAGGGTTATCGGCTTGTTGCTTTTTTAAAAACCAAATATCAAGGAGTGATAAAAATTGGCAAAGAAAAGGGAAATAACAGCGTCTGGGAGAATCTCTTTTGGAAAGATTAAAAGTGTGATTGATTATCCTGATTTACTTGAAATTCAGCTTAAGTCATTCAAGGAATTTCTACAAGAGGATGTTCCGCCCAGCGAGCGGGAAGATAAGGGGTTGCAATTAGTTTTTAAAGCAAACTTTCCAATAACTGACTCAAAGGAAGTTTTTGTTCTTGATTTTATTGAGTATTACATTGATAAGCCGAAATTTACAGTTGAAGAATGTAAAGAGCGCGGGCTTACTTATGCTGTTCCTTTGAAGGCTAAACTGCGACTTTCTACAAGATTGGACCCCAGTCATATTGATTATGTTGAAACGATTGAACAAGATGTTTTTCTCGGTAACTTGCCATATATGACGGAGAGAGGAACATTTGTTATAAATGGTGCTGAAAGAGTCGTTGTAAACCAGCTTCAAAGGTCTCCGGGGGTTTTCTTTGACGAGACGGTTTATCCAAATGGTTTGAAGACATATCAAGCGTCAATTATACCGTTTAAAGGTTCGTGGATTGAGTTTACAACGGATGTCACAGATATGATGTATGTTTATATTGACAGGAAAAGGAAGTTTTATGTCACAACGCTTTTGAGGGCTCTTGGATATTCATCGGATGAAGATATATTGAGAGTGTTTGATTTGGTAGAGGATGTTTCTGTTAATGAGGCTACAATGACAAGTTTGATAGGTAAAATTGTTGCAACAGATGTTGTTGATATTAAAACAGGGGAAATCATTGTCACGCGAAATTCTGAGTTAACAGCTAATGATATTAATAGGATAAGAGCAGCGCATATAAAGAAACTTGTGATTTGGAGGGAAGGTAATTCTGAGATTAAGGAAATCATACTTAAGACAATGGATAAAGATGTTATAAAGTCCGAAAGGGATGCGATTGAGCATATTTACAAGCAGTTGCGACTTGGGGAACCCCAAGATACGGAAACTGCTAAAAGTATAATTGAGAGGCTGTTTTTCAATCCGAAAAGATATGATTTAAGTGTCGTTGGGAGATATAAGATAAATTCGCGCCTTAGATTGAATGTTTCGTTGAATAATACGACTTTGACAAGAGATGATGTAGTTGCTATCATAAAATATCTTGTGCAGTTGCAGAGCGGGAAGGAAAGGATAGATGATGTTGACCATCTTGGTAATCGTAGAGTGAGGACGGTTGCTGAACAGCTTGTTCAAGTTCTAAATGCTGCATTTGCCAGGATGGCGAGGACTATAAGGGAGAGGTTGAATTTAAGAGAGACTGATAAGCTTACGCCACAGGATCTTGTCAATTCAAGAATTATAGCGAATGCTTTGAATTCATTCTTTGGGACGAGCCAGCTTTCGCAGTTTATGGACCAGACGAATCCGCTTGCTGAAATTACGCACAAAAGAAGAGTCAGCGCACTTGGTCCAGGTGGATTGACAAGAGAGAGAGCGGGGATTGAAGTTAGAGATGTTCACTATACTCAGTATGGTAGGTTATGTCCTATTGAGACGCCAGAGGGTCCGAACATTGGTCTTATAGCTTCGCTTGCTGTGTTTGCGAGGGTAAATGAATTTGGTTTTATTGAGACACCGTATAGGAAAGTTAAAAATGGTCGTGTTACAAATGAAGTTGAATATCTTACTGCTGATCAGGAGGAAAGTGTTATAATTGCACAAGCAAACGCTCCTATAGATTCAAATGGGAGATTTCTCGTTGACAAGATAAAAGCTCGCAAGGGTGGCGATTTTGTCGTTGTATCGCCTGAGGAAGTTCAATATATGGATATTTCACCTAATCAGATTGTCAGCGTTTCTGCTTCGCTTATTCCATTCCTTGAGCACGATGATGCAAACCGTGCTCTTATGGGTTCTAACATGCAAAGGCAAGCGGTTCCTCTTTTGAGACCGGAAGCTCCGCTTGTTGGGACAGGATTTGAGGATAAAGTTGCGCGTGATTCAAGGATGATGATAATTGCTGAGGGCGATGGAGTTGTCAAATATGTTGATGCGACAAAGATAGTTGTTGAATATGACCATCGTAAGGAAAGCATAGAAGAAATTTTAAGCTTTGATGATAAATATACAGTTGAATACAAACTAACTAAATTTGCAAGGACGAACCAAGATACTTGTATAAATCAGAAGCCTATTGTCAAGGTTGGACAGCGTGTAAAAGCTGGAGATGTGCTCGCAGATGGACCTGCAATTGACCGTGGTGAGCTTGCGCTTGGTAGGAATGTTTTGGTTGCTTTTATGCCATGGAGAGGTTATAATTTTGAGGATGCTATAATTGTTAGTGAAAAACTTGTCGCTGAGGATGCTTATACATCTGTTCATATAGAGGAGTTTGAACTTGCTGTCCATGATACGCGTCGCGGTGAGGAGGAATTTACACGAGATATCCCCAATATAAGCGAGGAAGCGATTAAGGACCTTGATGAAAATGGTATCGTTAAAGTTGGGACTTGTGTTAAAGAAGGGGATATATTAATTGGTAAAATTACGCCTAAGGGTGAAACTGAACCAACCCCTGAAGAAAAACTTTTAAGGGCAATTTTTGGTGAAAAGGCTGGAGAAGTAAAAGATGCTTCCTTAAGAGCGAGTCCTGGTTTGAGAGGAGTTGTCATAGCGACGAAACTTTTCCAGAGAAAGAAGAAAGACGCCGAATCAAAGCGACAGGAGAAGAAGCTTCTTGAAAGTATTGAGCGGAAGAGAAAGAAACTTATAGCGGAAACAAGGGAAAAATTAGCTGAAAAGCTTGGGAAGCTTCTTGAAGGAGAAACATCAATTGGAATCAGGAATAAGAAAGGTGAAGTAATAATAAGAAGTGGTGTCAGTTTAAGACCTGAAGTCTTTAAGACACACATTGACGAGCTTGAAGAACTTAATTATGATGCTGATTGGGTTGAAAGTGCGAAGAAGAATCAATTGAAGAAACAACTTTATGAGAATTATTTAAAGAAGTTGCAGGATATTGAGACTCAAGCAAAGATTGAGAAGTATAAGGTTCAAGTTGATGAGCTTCAACCTGGGGTTGTTCAACTTGCGCGTGTTTATGTCGCTAAGAAGAGAAAATTGCAGGTTGGTGATAAGATGGCTGGGCGTCACGGTAATAAGGGTGTAATTGCTAAGGTTGCACCGGTTGAAGATATGCCATTTCTCCCTGATGGAACACCGGTTGATATTGTTTTGAATCCTTTGGGTGTTCCTTCAAGAATGAATTTAGGTCAGCTTTTTGAAACTGCTCTTGGTTGGGCAGCTAAAAAACTCGGTGTAAAGTATGCAAGCCCGATATTTGACGGTGCAACATGGGAAGATATTCAGGAAGAGTTGAGAAAGGCAGGACTTCCAGAGACCGGGAAGACAATTCTTTATGATGGAAGGACAGGTGAATCGTTTGATCAAGAAGTCACGGTTGGGTATATCTATATGATGAAGCTTATCCATATGGTTGAAAATAAGATACATGCGAGGTCAATTGGACCTTATTCACTTATAACACAGCAACCTCTTGGTGGTAAGGCGCAGTTTGGAGGTCAGAGGCTTGGAGAGATGGAAGTGTGGGCGCTTGAAGCTTATGGAGCAGCTTATACATTGCAAGAGATGTTAACTTATAAATCGGATGATATTCAGGGTCGTTCAAAAGCATATGAGGCAATTGTTAAAGGTGATAACTTGCCCGAGCCTGGAATTCCTGAATCGTTTAATGTTCTCATCCGTGAGCTTCAGGGACTTGGTCTTGATGTCAGAGTTGAATAAAAATAAATTCACTTTAAGGAGGTTTTAAAAATGGAAAAATTGCAAATAATGAAAGAAGGTCTTTTAAGAAGAAAGCAAATCATAAAAGTTTCCATTAGACTTGCTTCGCCAAATACGATTCGTGAATGGTCAAGGGGTGAGGTTACAAAGCCTGAGACGATAAATTATAGAACATACAAGCCTGAAAAGGATGGTTTATTTTGTGAAAAAATTTTCGGTCCCGTAAAAGATTGGGAATGTCACTGTGGTAAGTATAAAAGGATAAGATATCGCGGTGTTGTTTGCGATAGATGCGGTGTTGAAGTGACGCAGAAAAGTGTGCGAAGAGAAAGAATGGGACACATTGAGCTTGCTGTTCCAGTTGTGCATATCTGGTATTTGAGGTCTGTGCCAAGCAAGATTGGTGCATTGCTCGGAATGTCAACGAAAGACCTTGAAAAGATTGTTTATTATGAATCGTATGTTGTGATAAAACCTGGGAAAACCGGTTTGAAAGAAAAAGATTTACTTACTGAAGAGCAGTATCAAGAAATACTTGAGAAATTCCCAGATAACGATAAATTGCCAGATGACCATCCGGATAAATTCATTGCAAAAATGGGTGGCGAAGCGATACGAGACCTTTTGAGGAATATTGACATTGAAAAGTTATCAGTCGAGCTTAGGGAACAACTTGCTGCAGAGGCATCGGAGCAGAAAAAGTATGAAATTTTAAAGAGGCTCAAAGTTGTTGAAGCGTTTAAGCCGAAACAAATTACAACAAGAGGTGGCACTATAAAAGAAGAAATAGTTAATAAACCCGAGTGGATGGTTTTAACTGATATTCCAGTCATACCACCAGAATTAAGACCACTTGTTCCGCTTGAGGGTGGAAGATTTGCAACAAGCGATTTGAATGATTTGTATCGCAGGGTCATAATTAGGAATAATAGATTGAAGAGATTGAAGGAAATAAAGGCGCCAGAGATAATTCTTAGAAATGAGATGCGAATGCTTCAGGAGGCTGTTGATGCTTTGCTTGATAATTCAAGGCGCGTGAATGCAGTTAAAGGTGATACAAATAGACCTTTGAAATCTCTATCTGATATTTTGAAAGGTAAGCAGGGAAGATTCAGACAGAACTTGTTGGGTAAGAGAGTTGACTATTCAGGGCGTTCTGTTATTGTGGTTGGTCCTGAGTTAAAGCTTCATCAGTGTGGTTTGCCTAAGGATATGGCAGTTGAGTTGTTTAAGCCATTTTTGATTAGGAAACTTATGGAGCGTGGTTATGCCAGAGCAGCACGCACGGCTAAGAAGATAATAGAAAGGAAAGACCCGATAATTTGGGAAATTCTTGAGAAAATCATTGATGGTCATCCAGTTCTTTTAAATCGTGCTCCAACATTGCATAGACTTGGAATTCAGGCTTTTCAACCTGTTTTGACAGATGCGAAGGCTATACAATTGCATCCGCTCGTTTGCGTTGCCTTTAACGCTGACTTTGATGGAGACCAGATGGCTGTTTATGTGCCTTTGTCTTATGAGGCGCAGCTTGAAGCAAGGATATTGATGCTTTCAAGCCATAATCTTTTAAAGCCAGCCGACGGTAAACCGATTACAATCGCAACGCAAGATATTGTTTTAGGATTGTATTATCTTACTAAAGAAAGAGCAGGAGAACCTGGCGAAGGGAAAACCTTTTCATCACCAGAAGAGGTTATAATAGCGTACAACAGCGGAAAATTAGGGCTACATGCGAAAATTAAAGTTAGAATTTTCAATCAGGAAACGGGTAAATATGAGATCGTTGAAACTACAACAGGTAGAGTTATATTCAATCAAATAGTTCCAAAGGGGATTGGTTTCATTAACGAAGTTTTAACGAAGAAGAAGTTAACAGATTTGATTGCGAAGATATATGCAAAATTTGGCAATGTTATAACGGCTGAGTTTCTTGATGAGATGAAAGATATGGGTTATTACTATGCCACGAAGTCGGGAATTTCAATTGGTATTCCAGATGTAATTGTTCCTGAGGAGAAGCAAGCGATAATTGAGGAATATCAACGGAGAGTTGATGCACATTATAGCGACTATTTGGAAGGAGCAATTTCTGATACTGAAAGATATAACAAGGTGATTGACGAATGGTCAGCTGCGACGGAGAAAATCGCTAAAGTTCTGTTTGAAAAGCTTTCAAAGATAAATCAAGGATTTAATCCTTTGTTTGTGATGCTTGATTCAGGTGCGAGAGGTTCAAAGGATCAGGTAAGACAACTTGGTGGTATGCGTGGTTTGATGCAGAAGCCACAGAAGGGTATGACGGGTCAACCTTATGAAATGATTGAGCATCCTATACTTTCAAACTTCCGCGAAGGTCTTTCAATATGGGAATACTTCCTATCAACGCACGGCGCAAGAAAGGGTCTTGCAGATACAGCTTTGAAGACATCCGATGCGGGATATTTAACCAGAAGACTTGTTGATGTTGCGCAGGATGTTGTCGTCACTGAAGAGGACTGTGGAACTGTGCGAGGTATTACAATAACTTCGTTGAAAGAGGAAGGCGGTGAAGAGATACGAGTAGCGCTTAAAGATAGAATTGTCGGTAGAGTTGCTTTGCATGATATCTATCACCCTGTTACGGGTGAAATCATAGTGCCTGCTGGTCAAGAGATAAATGAAGAGCTTGCAGAGAAAATTGAGGAAGCAAACATTGAAGAAGTTGAAGTTCGCTCTGTTCTTACATGTGAGGCTAAATATGGAGTTTGTGTGAAATGCTACGGTAGAAATCTTGCAACAGGTAGAATGGTTGAGGTTGGAGAAGCTGTCGGTATAATTGCAGCTCAGTCAATAGGTGAGCCTGGAACACAGCTTACGCTTAGAACCTTCCATACAGGTGGTAGTGTTGCTGGTGGTGGATACAGACCATCTAAAATTTTCGCTAAAAATGATGGTAAGGTAAAATTTGTGGATATAAGAAGCATTCCTTATGAGAAAGTGACAGATGAAGGGATAGAATCAGTTCTGCGTGTTATCTCAAGACAGGGTTATATAGTTATTCAAGATAAAGATGGAATTGAGAAAAGGTATGCTGTGCCTTATGGTTCTGATTTGAAAGTTAAAGATGGTCAGTTTGTTAAGAAAGGCGACGAGCTTTACGAGACAGACCCATATAACTCTTTAATTCTTGCTGAAAAGAGCGGAAGGATTGAGTTTATTGACTTAATACCTGATGTGACTTATCGTGAGGAAGCTGATGAGACGACCGGGCATATGCAAAAAGTTATAATTGAAGCGAAGGATAAGACAAAAGTTCCAAGAATTAAAATTATTGATTCAAACGGTAAGGAGTACTTGCAACCTATACCTTCAAGAGCTTTGGTGAACCCTGACCTTAAAGATGGAAGTTATATTAAAGCTGGCGATGTCATTGCCAAAATTCCAAGAGAGCAGGCGAAGATAAGAGATATAACTGGTGGTTTGCCGAAGGTTGTAAATCTTTTTGAGGCAAGAACGCCAAACAATCCAGCTGAACTTGCTGAAATTGATGGGGTTGTCAGTGTGAGGACTGAAAAGAACTATTACATCGTTAAAATTACAAGTGACGATGGGCAGTTTGAAAAAGTTTATCAAATACCGCAGACCAAGCATTTGCTTGTTGAAGATGGCGACCGTGTTTATGCAGGTGATAGATTGACGGATGGTCCGATTGACCCGCACAAAATTTTGAGCATAAAAGGTTTGAACGCTGTTCAGCAATATCTCGTTAACGAGATTCAAGATGTTTATAGAAACGAGGGCGTTGAGATTAACGATAAGCATATTGAGATAATTGTAAGACAGATGATGCGTAAAGTTAAAATCACAAATCCTGGCGATACGAGATTTCTTGAAAGGGATATCGTTGATAAAGATGTTGTTGATGAGGAGAACAGAAAAATCAGAAATATGGTTGTTATAACGAGCAAGGGCGATTCAAAGTTTAAGGTTGGTCAGCTTAGGTCAAGGTTTGAGGTTGACAGAGAAAATGAAAGCTTAAAGCGAAGGAAGAAGAAACCAGCGGAGTATCGTCCAGCTAAAGGTGCAGAATTTGAACCCGTTTTGCTTGGTATCACAAGCGCTGCTTTAGCAACGGAGAGCTGGATTTCTGCAGCTTCGTTCCAGGAGACAACGCGTGTTTTAACTGATGCAGCTATTGAAGGAAAGGTTGATTACTTGCGTGGGCTGAAAGAAAATGTTGTCGTGGGTCAGCTTATCCCAGCTGGGACAGGATTTAGAAACGAGAAAAAGGATTATCGCGATGTCAGAGTGATGCCGAAAGAAGTTAAAGAAGAGATTGAGAAGGAAGTTGAAGAAGTTGAAAGAGTTGAAGAGCGTGAAAAGAAAGCAGCATCATTGTGAAATGAATTTTAAAATTGCTTAAATTATAAAAGCGACGGCTTAGCCGTCGCTTTTTTGTTAAAACAAATGTAGTTTTAAAATGTCAAAGAATCTTGTGATTGTTGAATCGCCAGCCAAAGCAAAAACTATAAGCAAATATCTCGGGGCTAATTTTATAGTTGAATCCTCCGTTGGGCATATAAAAGACCTCCCCGAGAAACCAAGAGATAAGTCAAAACTTGGAATTGACATTGAAAACAACTACAAACCTCGCTATGTTGTAATACCTGGCAAGAAGGAGGTGATTAATAAGTTAAGAAGTATAGCTCAGAAAGTTGGTAAAGTTTATATCGCCACTGACCCAGACCGAGAGGGTGAGGCTATAGCGTGGCATATAAAAACTGAAATTGAAGATGTTAATTCAAATATACAGCGTGTTCTTTTCACTGAAATAACCAAAACTGGAATAGAACAGGGGATGAAAAATCCCCGTGATATAGATATGAAACTTGTTGATGCTCAGCAAGCAAGACGCGTCCTTGATAGAATCGTTGGCTATAGAATAAGCCCATTTTTGAAAAAGGTTGTAAACGATAGGATTTCTCTTTCGGCGGGAAGAGTTCAATCTGTGGCGCTTCGTTTAGTGTGCGAGCGCGAGGAGGAAATAAGAAACTTCAAGCCTGAAGAATACTGGACCATTGAAGCTGAGTTCAAAACGAAAGTAGGGGAAATTTTAAAAGCAAAGCTTTTTAAAATTGATGGCAAAGAGCCAAAAATTTCAGACAAAGAAAGCGCAGAGAAAATTTTAAATGAGTTAAAAGGCAAAATCTTTAAAATTTCCGGCATTCAGAAAAAAGAAGTAGTAAAAAACCCAGCACCTCCATTTATAACGAGCACTTTACAGCAGGAGGCTATAAACAAGCTGAGATTTTCAGCTAAAAAAACAATGATGCTTGCACAACAACTTTATGAGGGTGTTGAACTTGGAGAGGAAGGAAGAGTTGGATTGATAACCTATATGAGGACGGATTCAACGCGGTTAAGTGACGAAGCTGTCAGTGCCGTTAGGGAATACATTTACAATAATTATGGCAAAGAATACTTACCTAATGCGCCAAGGGTTTTTAAGAAGTCTAAAGTAAGCCAAGATGCGCACGAGGCGATAAGACCGACTTATATGAAGTATGAACCGAGAGTGGTTAAAAAATATCTTAGCGATGATTTGTTCGCACTTTACGAGCTCATATGGAATCGTTTTGTCGCATGCCAAATGTCTTCCGCTATATTGGAGCAAACTACAGTTGACATTACCGCAGATAATTATCTGTTCAGGGCAACTGGCTCAATAGTTAAATTTAACGGATATATGCAGGTTTATGAAGAATCAAAAGTTGATGTTGAAGAGAAGGAAAAAGAAAAGGAAAGCAAAATTCCAGTGAATATAAAAGAGGGCGAAATTTTGGAACTTATAAATCTTATCACTGAACAACATTTCACAAAACCTCCAGCAAGATATACAGAAGCATCACTTGTAAAAGAGCTTGAATCAAGAGGTATCGGGAGACCCAGCACTTATGCGACAATTATAAGCACAATCCTTGAACGAGGTTATGTTGAACTTGAGGATAGAAAACTTGTCCCAACGGAACTTGGTTTTGCTGTCAATAAAATTTTAGTGGCAAGCTTTCCTGACTTATTTGATTATAAATTCACCGCGAGGATGGAAGAGGACTTGGATGAAATTGCTTCCGGTAAAAAAACTTACCTTCAGGTTATTGATGCGTTCTATAGACCGTTTGAAAAGTATTTGAAAAAGCTTGATGAGAGGAAAGATGAAATTAAGGAGCTTATTCAGGAGGAGACGGAAATAATTTGCCAAAAATGTGGAGCGAAAATACTTGTTAAAGTTGATAGATACGGCAAATATCTTGAATGTTCAAATCCTGAATGTAGAAATAGAATGGTTTTTCCAGTGAATGGAGAAGTTGAACAATTGAGAATATGCCCGAATTGTGGTGGTAGGTTGATTTTGAGACGAGGCAAATTTGGAAAATTTTATGGCTGTGAAAACTATCCATCTTGCACTTATACAGAATCAATAACGACAGGAATTAAATGTCCCGAGTGTGAGAATGGAGAACTTGTTGAGCGAAAAACCAAGCGCGAGAGAACTTTTTACGGATGCTCAAATTATCCAAACTGTAATTTTTTCCTCTGGGATAAGCCAGTAAATAAACCCTGTCCCGAGTGCAACTATCCAATTTTGGTTAAACCAAGCCGTAAGTCCTCCACAGCATATAAATGTCCCAAATGTGGCGCTCAAATAGGCGCTGAAGTGCTTGAATCTTGAAATTTATATCATTTAGTATTAATTTAAATCTGCTACAATTTTTCAAATAAAATTATGAGGAGAGAAATGCTCAAACTAAAGAACCTTTCCATCCTGCTTCTAATCTCAATCTTCATACTTGCTGGCTGTTCAACCTATCAAGCTACAAGACCTTCCTATCTTAGCTATCTTGACACCGTAAAAGCGGGTCGATTTGATAATGGGAAAATGTGGACATTTGATTACCCGCCGATTGATTATTTTGCTAAAACTTATAACTTTACACCCACAAGTGATTGGTTTGAAAAAGCTCGGCTTTCAGCATTGCGCCTTCCGAATTGCTCTGCATCGTTTGTTTCTGAAGATGGGCTTGTTATGACAAACCATCATTGTGCAAGAGGTGCACTTGATGCTGTGAATCGCGAAGGTGAAAATTTACCCGAGACAGGTTTTTATGCTACCACACTTGAAGAGGAAAGAAAAGTTCCAAATCTTTATGTTGATCAACTTGTTTTGATTGAAGATGTAACTAATGAGGTTCAAAAAGCCTTTGAATCCGGAAAAACTGATGAAGAAAAAGTTGCAAACAGAGATAAAAAAATAAGAGAAATTCAAGACAGGTATTACAAAAAGTTTAAAGAGACCAACCCAAAGGATTCAATGGTATTTAGCGTTGTCACATTTTACAATGGCGGGAAGTATTCTCTCTATGGTTATAAAAGATATACCGATGTCAGGCTTGTTTATGCACCCGAGACAATAGTTGCGTATTTTGGTGGCGACCCAGATAACTTCACTTATCCAAGGTATGACCTTGATGCATCGTTTTTCAGAGTTTATGAAGATGGAAAGCCAGTTAAAACAAAGTATTTCTTCCCATTTAGCAAAACCGGTATAAAAGAAGGTGACCCAGTCTTTGTGATTGGTAACCCTGGAAGAACCAATAGACTTCTTACTATGTCCCAGCTTGAATTTTTCAGGGATGTTACTTATCCTTATACACTTTCAATGCTTGATAACCTTGTTAAAATTTATTCTGATTTCCTTGCGAAATATCCAGAAAAGAAATTGAAATATCAAACGAGGCTGTTTGGTTTTTCAAATTCTCAAAAGGCATATACGGGGCGACTTGCTGGATTGAGAGACCCGTATCTTATGGCAAGGAAGGCTGATTTTGAGAAAAAGTTTAAAGAAGCTGTTTTAAACAACCCACAGCTTAAGTCAAAATATGGAAACTTGTGGGACGAAATAGCAAAGTATCAAGTTGAAAAGAGAAAATTGTTCCCAGAGGTTCAAGCGTATAACTTCGCTGGCCCAGCCCGAAGTGTTTACTTTAGAATTGCAAATGACCTTGTTGAATTTGCATATCAGATGAAACTCCCAGAGGATAAAAGAGCAGAAAGTTATAAAGGTGCGAATTTAGAGAGGATGAAGTCAAGAATTTATCCAAGTGAGATTGAAGCAGAGCTTGAAAAGGCGATTTTAGTTTATCAATTAAATTATATGAAATCTGTCTTTGGTGATAAAAATCAGGCGTTTAATGAGCTTTTGAAAGGAAAGAACCCTGAACAAGCGGTTGATGAATTGCTTGCTACGACTATTTTAGCTGATAAAGATAAAGTTACTGCTTTACTTAACGGTGACCCTGAAAAAATTTTAAATTCAAATGATCCGTTCATTTCTTTTGTCGTTAAGACCAGAGCCCGCGCTTTTGAAGTTAGAGATAGATATCAAGCTGTAAGTTCAAAGGAATCCGCAAAGCTTCAAATTCTTGGCAGAGCAATATTTGATGTCTATGGGACTTCAATTCCACCAGATGCGACATTTACTTTGAGAATTGCTGATGGCGTTGTGAAAAGTTATGAATACAATGGAACGATTGCACCACCTATAACGACATTTTATGGTTTGTATGACAGGCATTACTCGTTTAAGGATACTGAAAGAAGAGATTGGGACTTGCCTGAAAGGTGGAAGAATCCGCCTCAAACTTTTGACTTAAGCACGCCTCTCAACTTTGTGGCGACAAATGACATAATCGGTGGAAACTCAGGTAGTCCAGTTGTGAATAAAAATCTTGAGGTCGTTGGATTGATATTTGATGGAAACATTGAGAGCTTACCTGGTGATTTCATTTATGTTGATGAGAAAAACAGAGCGGTTGCAGTTCATGCGAAAGGGATTATTGAAGCTTTGAGACATATTTACAAAGCTGATAGACTTGTTAAGGAACTTGAATCTGGAAAAATTAACTGAATAATTGTTGATTTGGGGGCTTTAACAAGCCCCCATTTTTTAAATAAAAAAATTTGGTTTATGATTTTCAAAAAAAGATTGCCGATTTACACTCGAATAATCATTGCTCTGATTCTTGGTGCAATTTTTGGCGCTGTTTTTAATGTTGATTCTCATAAACTTGCAATAACTGTAAAAACGCAAAAGGGTAAGGAAAAGACAGTAGTTGAGAAGTGGGAAAAGGCGGAGTTTATTTTATCAAATGAGAAGAGAGAGTTTACAGGTGATGACCAGACAAGGATAATAAAATTTTTCCGTGATCTCCCAGAGACAAGCAAAGCAAAAGCGATTTTACTTTTTTACAAAAAATCTTCAGATGAAAATTTCCGTCAAACCCAAATTATAAAATTTGAAAATGTCGTTGAAGTTCAAAAAGTCAAAACAATCGCAACGGAGATAAAACCAATTGGGACGATATTCGTTCGTTTGTTAAGTTTCCTTGCGATCCCGTTGGTCATCGCCTCTCTTATTGTTGGTGCAGCAAGTCTTGGGGACATTAAAAAAGTTGGAAGGATTGGTGGGAAAACTATTGTTTACTTCATTATCACGACGATTCTGGCTATCACGATAGGGCTCATTTCTGCAAATTTGATACAACCGGGGAACAAAATCTCTCCCGACATACGCGACCGAATTGCATCTGAATATCAAGCTGATATATCTGAAAAAATACAACAGGAGCTTGGGGTTAATGTCATTGACTTCATTGTTAACATTGTTCCGACGAACCCTATAAATGCTATGGCAAATGGAGATATGCTTCAAATTGTCTTCTTTGCGGTTATATTTGGTATAACGCTGACGATGATTGATAAAAGTAAATCTGAACCTGTTATAAAGTTTCTTGATGGCGTAAGCGACACGATGATAAAAATGGTTGACATCGTTATGAAAATTGCTCCATTTGGAGTTTTTGCCTTGATATCTTCTACTGTTGCTGATTTTGGATTTGGAATTCTTTCAACTTTGCTTTGGTATATCGTCACAGTTTTAATTGGGCTTACTATTCACTTGTTTTTCGTTTATTCAGTCGCTGTTAAGTTTCTCGGCAAGATGAGCCCGATAAAATTTTTCAAAGGTATGAGAGATGCACAAATAATTGCATTTAGCACAGGTTCAAGCGCAGCGACTTTGCCAGTAAATTTTGAATGCACCGAAAGAAATCTTGGAGTTCCAAAACAAATTACAAGTTTTGTTCTTCCGCTTGGTGCGACAATAAACATGGATGGAACAGCTCTATATCAAGGTGTTGCAGCTGCTTTTATAGCCCAAGTTTATGGATTTAATCTTGACATCACGCAACAACTTACAATTGTCCTTACCGCAACACTTGCTTCAATTGGAACAGCTCCAGTTCCAGGAGTTGGAATAATCATGCTTGTCATAATCCTGAAGTCAATTCATGTTCCTGCTGAAGGAATAGCTTTAATTCTTGGTGTTGATAGAATTCTTGATATGTGTAGAACCGTTGTTAACATTACAGGTGATGCAACTTGTGCTGTTGTGGTTGCAAGAAGTGAAGGCTTGCTTGAAAAATCTTAAAATTTTGAAATTTTAAAATGAGACTTAAGTTTTTATTGTTTTTGCTTTTACTATTTTTTGTCAATTCTGAATCTTATGTCTTTCGTTATAATGTTGGACACACAGGAGTATATCAAGGTGAAAAATTACCATCACTTGAAAAGTTGAAATGGCGTTTTAAGACAGGCGGAACAATTTATTCTTCGCCAGCGGTTGTGTCTCAAACAGTTTATTTTGGTTCAAATGATGGCTACTTCTATGCAGTTGATTTTAAAACAGGTAGACTCAAATGGAAATTTAAAACTGGGAACACCGTTGAAACTTCGCCAACATATTTTGATGGCAAAATTTATTTTGGTTCAAACGATAAACATTTTTATGCCCTTGATGCAAAAAGTGGCAAAGTTATGTGGAAATTCAAAGTTGAAGGATGGCTTATGAGTTCACCAATTATTGTTGATGGCATTGTTTATTTTGGCTCTGGCGAAGGCATTCTCTATGCTCTTAATGCAACTGATGGAAAGCTTATATGGAGATTCCAAGCACGCAAAGCAATATATTCATCGCCTGCATATTTTGACGGAAAAATTTATTTCGGCTCACTTGATGGCAATTTTTACGCTGTTGACTCAAAAAGTGGAAGTCTTGTTTGGACAGTTTCAACTGGTGGAGTGATAAACTCTTCTCCTGTGATTTCATCAGGCACGGTTTTCTTTGGCTCAAATGATGGATATCTTTATGCCGTTGATTCAAAATCAGGATGGGTCAAATGGAAGTTTCAAACGCGGGGACAGATAACGCAAACGCCATCAGTTGACGATGTCGCTGTTTACTTCAGTTCTGCCGATGGGGCTTTTTATATTGTTTCAATCACAGGAAAACTTATATGGAAAATTTCGCTTGATGAGGTTTCAATATGGAGTTCGCCAATTGTAGCTGGTGATTTCATTTACTCAGCGGTTAATACTGCAACTTATTCAGGGATTTACAAAATCAACAGGAGGACCGGGAAAATGGAATCAGCTTTTGACTTAGGGCATCGGGCTTACGCTTCGCCAGTGATTATTGATGGAGTTTTACTCATAGGTTCTAAAGATGGTTATTTGTATGCAATTGAATAAAAAATTAAAATTTGAATTTGATGATAGCGCTTATTGTTGGGACAATTATGGGCATTTTGATTTCCGTTCCAATTGGACCTATAAATTTGACGATTTTGACGAAAGGGATGAGAGATGGTTTTAAACCTGCTTTTTGGACGGGCGTTGGTTCTGCGATGATGGAATTTTTTTACTGTCTTCTTGCTATGTTTGGGATGGGTGCTTTGGTTGAGCATTCGCTTGGAAATATAATAGTTCAAATTTTTGCCTTCCTGGTTTTATTTATCATTGGGTTCAGAAATTTGTTCGTTCATCCAAAAAGAATTTACAATAGTGAAAATAACAATGAGAATGGAAACAGGGAAATAAACTTTATTAAAAGGCATCATATCCATAATACTTTCCTCGTCGGTGCCTTGCTTTACGCTTTGAATCCGACATTTATAATTTTTTGGGTCACAGTTGCTGGCTTTATACAGTCAACAAATTTAATTGGAAATTCATTTGATAATTTCTTCTTTGCACTCGGTGTTGGATTAGGCGTGGTCATTTGGTTTTATTTGCTTTTGAGGTTCGTTCGTAATTTTATGGAATTTAAAACCAAAATGATAGCGCAGTTCCATCGCATATCGGGGCTAATACTTCTTGGCTTTGCATTTTATCTCGGGGTTGAAATTTTAAAAAAATTATTATAAGGGGGAAAGATGTTGTATTGTACTTCTTTTGAAACAAACATTGGGATTATTTACATCGCTTCTTCTGAAAATGGAGTTTGCAAAATTTCGCTCACGCTTAATTCAGTAGGTGAATTTAAATCTTGGATTAAAAAACATTTTAAAGATTTTGAAATAGTTGAAAATAGAAAAAGGAACAAAGAAGCAATTGAGCAAGTTAGGCTTTACCTTGAAAGGAAGCTTAAAAAGTTTGACCTTGAAATGGATATGATTGGAACTGATTTCCAAAAAATGGTGTGGAAAGAAACGATGAAAATTCCTTACGGTGAGGTGATAACTTATTCAACGCTTGCAAAGAGAATTGAAAGAGAAAATTCTTACAGAGCGGTTGGGAATTCGCTTTCTGCTAATCCGTTGCCGATAATAGTGCCATGCCACCGTGTTATAGCTTCTGATGGCTCTCTCGGAGGATATTCAGGTGGAATTAAGATAAAAGAATTTCTTCTCAGGCTTGAAGGCGCCAGGCATATATAAAATTTTAAACTTTTTGATTTTGCTTTCAAATTTAAATGCGCAAGTTAAAATTGCTGATTCAAATGGCTTAAACTTTAGAAGTTTAGTCGCGAGCTTTTATGAACCAAAGATGGGGGTGATGAAGTATTTTGATAAAAATAGCTTGAAAGTTGACATTGGAAATTCAGTTGACTTAATTGAAGTTGAGCACGACAAAAATAGAATTACGGTTGGTGTTGACTTTTTCGCCTATGTGTTAGTAAATAACCATGGATTTTTGATTTTAAGGGTTGAGGCACTTGATGGATTTTTCGGGGGTAATATGAGCTTTAAAAATGATAACCTATCAGTTCGTCTGCGGATTCTTCATAGGAGTGCACATCTGGTTGATGAGTATGGTGAGATTAATAAAAAACCATTCCCGTTTACAAGAGAGTTTTCTGATTTGATTTTTGCTTTTAATAATGGCAAGTATAGGCTATATTGTGGTGCAAGCTATGTTTTTAGAACGAAGCCATCCGATGTTGAAAGATTTTACCTTCAATCTGGCTTTGAGTTTTTTAAAAAAGTTTTTCAAGATATAAATTTTATTCAATCTCCGCTTACGCTTATTTTCGCAGTAGATATTAAATTTTGGGACAAAATTTACGGATCGAACTTGACAAGTGGATTTAAACTTGGGAATTGGAATTCAAAGGGCATTTTTCTGTATTTTGTCTATTACTATGGTTTTGACATTTACGGACAATATTTTAATTTAAATAGGAAATTCGGTGGAGTTGGTTGTTATTTTGAATTTTAACAAATGATTTTCAAAGGCATGTATATTCCCGAGGATAAAATAGAGGAGATAAGGGTTTCGGTTGACATTGTTGATTACATAAATCAGTTTATCCCGCTAAAGAAGGTTGGTAAAAATTATGTTGGGCTCTGTCCATTTCACATTGAAAAGACGCCATCGTTTACTGTAAGTCCTGATAAACAGCTTTATCATTGCTTTGGGTGTGGTGCCGGAGGTAATGTGTTTAATTTTGTCATGCAGTATGAGAAAGTTTCTTTTTTTGAATCTGTGAGAAAAATCGCTGAATATGCTGGAATAGATCTTCCGAAACCGGAGAAGAAAGCAAGTTGGGTTATAACTGAATTTGAGGAGCTTTATGAAGCTAATCGTTTCGCTGAGGAATTTTTCGCGAGAAATTTAATAAAAACGGCAGAGGGTAAAAGGGCGATGGAATATCTTTACAGACGCGGTGTCAATGATGCGTCAATAAAAAACTTTGGCATCGGCTATGCTCCCGAGCAATGGGATGCTTTGGTTCAACATGCGATCAAACATAATTTCTCGCTTGAATTACTTGAAAAAGCTGGATTAATCATAAAGAGAGAGGATGGAGCTTATTACGATAGATTCAGAGATAGGGTGATGTTTCCGATTTTTTCGCTCTCTGGAAGAATCATAGCCTTTGGTGGACGGAGGTTGAAAGAGGATGAAAATATACCGAAGTATATAAACTCACCGGAAACGAAAATATACACGAAAGGTAAAGTTTTATATGGGCTTTATCAAGCGCGAGATGCGATAAGGAAAAAAGGTTTTGCGATTCTTGTTGAAGGCTATATGGATTGTATTTCACTTTTTCAGGCTGGAATTGAAAATGTCATTGCATCCGGTGGAACTGCTTTGACAGATGAGCAGGTGAAGTTAATTTCAAACTATACAGATAAAATTTACTTCCTTTACGATGCCGACTCGGCTGGAGCAAGGGCAATGGTGAGAGGAATTGATATAATACTTGCACATGGTCTTGAAGTTTACATAGTTAAATTGCCTGATGGTGAGGACCCCGATTCTTTCATAAGGAAAAAAAGTGTGTCTGAGTTTGAAAAGTTGCTTGAA
The DNA here is from genome assembly GCA_964438815.1 of uncultured Bacteroidota bacterium. Lineage (GTDB taxonomy): Bacteria > Bacteroidota > Ignavibacteria > Kryptoniales > Kryptoniaceae > Kryptonium. The sequence continues at coordinate 23,465 of CAYTKW010000003.1, read as the reverse complement.
GATGCTCTTGACTTTATAGAATTTAAAGCTTTAACCTATCAACAACTTGGAAAATTTAATGACCCGAATGTAAGAGCTAAAGCAATACGCTCGCTTGTTACATCAATATCAAAAGTTCCAGACCAATTGAAAAGGGGTATTTTAGTGCATCAATTGTCTTCAAAGTATAAACTTCCCGAACGAGTGCTTGCTTATGAGCTTGAATTAACACTTTTAGAAGAGAAAAAAGCGCTATCAAAGAAGACTAAAGAAAAGAGAACGGAAGTTTCAATAGAAAACAAGTATAAGTTAATCCCGCCTGAGGAACGGGACCTTGTTAAAATTTTATTTGATGCTGATGAATTGGGGCTTGAATTTATTTTTAAATATCTTGAACCGACAGATATTACAAGTGAACAAGTTAAGGAAATTTATCAAAGTTTTAAGGAAATGTTTCGGCAGTCAAAAGAGCTTGGAGAGTATAAAAAGTTAAATATTCACGAGTTTATACTTAAATTTAACGATGATGAGATTCGCAGTTTTATAACTAATATCGTCTTAAGCAAATATGAAGCAATAAAATATCAAGATGAAAACAATACTTCCGATGTGTTGTGGAAAGCTGTTGATGATATTTTGACGAGATTTTACTTGCGTAAGATACGAAAAATTAAAGAGAGGTTAACAAGTGATATAGCTGAGGCTGAAAAGTCTGGTAATCGTGAAAAAATTGATGAGATTGTTGGAAAAATAAGTTATATTGGCAAAAGGGAAGGTTATCTTATCAAAAGAGGGTTTGAGGATATCATTAAAAAATATCTGCAAGGTGTAAAACATCATGGTGGTGATTAAAGAAAATAAATGTGATTTCTGCGGTTGTTGTGTTGGGGTTTGTCCTGAAAATTGTATTGAATTATATGAGGCGCGGATAGAAATTATTCACGAATTGTGCACAAATTGTGGCAAATGTGTATGGGTATGCCCGTTTGAAGTTCTTGAATTTCATCTTCCACAAAAGAAAGAAGTTAACTTGCATAGATGACATTTGGAAAAAATTTCCCCAAAAGTGATTACTATGACATAATCGTCGTTGGTGCAGGTCCAGCTGGGACAACCGCAGGGAGATTTTCTGCAATTGATGGCGCAAAAGTCCTCATACTTGAAAAGGATAGAGATGTTGGTTATCCAGTAAGATGTGGTGAAGCGGTAAGTCATGAAGGACTTGTGCAATTTATTGAACCTGACCCAAAATGGATCGCAAGCACTGTAAGATATTTTAAGCTCGTTGTTCCCGATGGAACTGTCATAAAGCCAAACATTGAAGGATATGGGTATATACTTGAGCGAAGGATTTTTGATTATGAACTTGCAAAAATTGCTGTTAACTGCGGAGCTGAACTAATAACGAAAGCTTATGTAAATGGTCTGATAATTAACGATGGGAAAGTTGAAGGTGTTAAAGTTTTACTTAATAATTCAGAACAAGTTGAGATAAGAGCAAAAATTGTGATTGGCGCTGATGGCGTTGAGTCAAGAGTGGGACGATGGGCAGGGCTTAATACGACATGCAAACTTCAAGATATGGAATCTGCTGTTCAAATGACTCTTATGAATATTGAGGTTGAGCCTGATACTTGTTATTTTTACTTCGGCGAAAAAGTAGCTCCAGGGGGTTATCTTTGGGTTTTCCCTAAAGGAGAAAATACCGCAAATGTTGGGCTTGGAATTGCTGGAATTTACGGTAGACAAAGGCATGCTTTAAGTTATCTTGAGGAATTTGTAGAGAAAAATTTTCCGAAAGCTTCTATTTTGACTGTGATAGCAGGTGGTGTCCCATGTGCAAAGACCGCAGATAAAATAGCTGCGCCCGGGCTTATGCTCGTCGGAGACGCAGCACATCAAGTCAATCCAGTATCAGGTGGTGGTATAATAAGTGGAATGATAGGAGGAAAACTTGCCGGTCAAATAGCAGCCCAGGCGATAAAGAAAAACGATTTAAGCTTAATTTTCAAATATGAAGACGAATGGAAAAGAACGCTCGGACAAAGGCACGAAAGATATTACAAAATCAAGCAGTTTATTTATAAATTTTCTGACGAAAAACTTAATCAAATAGCCAAAGAGCTTTCAAAGATCCCACACGAAAATCTAACGCTTAAAAACCTATTTCTCACCGCAGTTAAAACTCAACCTTCGCTTATAATTGAGGTGATGCGACTTTTTATATAAACTTTAACTTGTAGGAAAGGGTATCCACCTTAAAAGATTTCGACTAAAAAAACGCAACCACAAAGGGTTGCGGATATGAAAATTTTAAATTTTTAATCTTATGCGGTTTCTGGTTTCGCTTTTATAACTTTGTTAAGCATATAACCAACAGTTATCAATCCAGCCACGAAGACAATCACAAAAACTATTAGAACTGATATTTGTGGTTGTACTTCAAATTGTTCGGGTTTAAAGTAATCTTTCAAATATGCATCTCTTAATATATCGCGCATTACTGACATTCCAGCAATAGTTAAGAATAGTAAAACAATCCCGGATATTGCCAATGGTTTTGGATTCTGGGCATTAAATGATAATAGAATCAAAATCAAGCTCATCAGAGAAAGCAGAACAGATATTCCAAAAACTGCTGTTGCAAATCCATCTTCACCCATATAAATCATCACAAAATCTTTTTTCAACGCTAATAAAAACCATATTCCAACAGCATATTGCGCAACTGTCGCTATCACGAACCAAAGTCCACCATATCTTATTGTCCACCTTCCATATTTTTCATCTTTTTTGAATTTCACAAGCCCATAAATTAACACGAGCAATCCAGCGACAGCAAATGAAGCGACGAGGAAATGCAAATATCTCGGTATAACAGTTGGGTCGTCAAAATTTAGGTTTGTTCCATGGGGATTTGCAAAGTATTTTTCAGCCCATTTTTCTGGAGTCAACATCAAGACGAGATTATTTGTATAGATTAAACCAATAACTGCAAAAAGAATTGCGCTTCCTATGACAACCCATGCCCTTACGCCTTTCAATTTCTCAAAATTAAATTGGTAAATGTAGTATCCGTAATAACCAATAAGTAAAAGAAGTATTACACTTAGCCATGGCCACGCCAAAATTATTGATGATGTATAAAAGTATTGCCCATACAAAACTTGTAAAAATAAAAGAGGTGCAATTCCAAGCGTTATAGTGAAAGCAGTTGCAATTGGGAGCATTTTTGAAAGCGATGAAGAGAGGTTCAAGTGGAATTGACTATTTTTCTTTCTCCCGATTAAGTCGGTTATGCCAGCTATAAATCCACCGCCAAGGGCAAAATTCATTGCAATTATGTGCAATATGAAAGTTAAAACAAGTAAAGACTTTAAAAGCCAATATGGAGCTGGCAAAGGTATTAGGTCAGGTTCTGGAATTATAATTTGCTGCGTCATTTTTAAACCCGATTTTGTTTTCATTTATTTTAAGTTGTAAAGCCATTTCGCGAGCGCTTTTCTTTCTTGCTCGGTGCCGTAAAATGGAGGCATAAAACCTTTAAGTATATCCAAATGCTGAAGTTGAAAATCAATATAAGTTTCACTCCATCCGCTGACCAATTTCTTTATCCCGTTATATCCATCAATAGTATGACAACTTTGACATTGGATTCTAAAAATTTCCTCGCCGGCTTTTAGAATGTGTTCATCGTTTACTTTTTTCGTTGAGACCCACTTTGCAAAGTTAAGAGATCCAATTTCATTTAATTTTTCAGCGTGTGCTTTCAAGAGTGAATTTGAGTACATATAGTCGTAGATTATATACGGTTTTCTTACAGCTTCTCTAACCCATTCGGTTACAGCGGTGACCATAAAACCTATCACAAGGAGTCCAAGCGCAAAAGCAAATGAGGTTTGGCGTGGTGTTTTAACTGGTCCAAGCCATGAAAATAGGGCAATGATTAATGAAAAGACAATACTAAGCCCGGCGAATATAGTAACAGCTGGAGCACCACCCATTGATATTTCACGCGCAAGCGGTGGTATTACCGAGATATACCAAATGCCTGCAACAGGAATTAGGATAAAAGCAGGAATTAACCATTTGCCTGAATATTGCACAAGTTTTGTCCTAAGCTCTTCATCTTTAACTCGCGTTGCAGTTATAAGGGAATAAAGCCCCGCAAGGGCAAGCGCAACGCCTGTTCTTATGAAAAGAGATGGAAAATATGAGGGGTTAAAAAATCCAAGCCAGAATTTCTTTGACGGTTCTGTAAATGGTGTTTCAATCCATCCACCAGGGGTAAGCATAAATGTTAAAATGCCATTGATGATGACAAGGCTCAAATACGCGCCAGCAAAGTAAATCCAGCCAATGATGTTGTGTGTTTTAGGGTCAAGCTTATCCCATGTGGTATAGTAAATTAAAATTGCCGAAATTTCAACTATAAAAAACACCCATTCAATAGCCCAACCGAAGACAAAACTGTGAATTAATGTTGATGTCGCGCTTGGATGAACGAGTCCAATTGTAAACCAAATTCCAACCCCTGATAAAGCTCCAAATACAACCGTCACGAGCAAAAAGAATTTAGAATGTTTTTTCAGATACTCAATTAATCCTTTGTCATTTTCTTTTAATGCTTTTCTTTCAGTTAAAGCAAGGTAAAGTCCTCCGCCGATTGCGAAGTGAGAGACAAAAACATGAAGAATTGCTACAATTCCGATAAGTATTCCACCCCCAATTAACGAAACATCCCAAAATGGGTAATTCATAGATGTGCTCCGTTTTTGTTTTTAACTCGCTATAAAATTTAACTTTGTAAAGTCTTTAAAGTCAAGTTAGAATTTTTTAATTCTTGGAAACGAATTTTTCGGTTGTGTGTTATATTTTAGTGAGACTTGAAAAATTGAAATAAACTTTTTATCTTTAAGAAAACAAAAAAACATTTGGAGGTAAATCAAGCGATGCCAGTTATCAAAAAGCCAGAAGCGGATTTGAGGCTCAGGTGGCGGAAATGGATTGAGTTGGGGTTGGTGATAGCGTTGCTTGTTGTGATTATCGCTTTTAGGTTTTTCCCTAAGGATGTAGGGCGTGCGAAGAAAATTTTGACAGTTGAGCAGGAAATCATCAAACCAGAAGAGATTCCACAAACCAGGCAGGAAAACAGACCACCGCCACCACCACGACCACCAATCCCAGTTGAAGCCCCGAGCGATGAAGCTTTAAGCGATGTTGATATTGATATAAGCTCTGAGCTTGATGTTACTCGGGAAGTAGCCCCGCCTCCACCAAAAGAGCAATTACAAAAAAAAGAAGAAGAAATTCCATTTGAAGAGCAATTCTTCGTGGTCGTTGAAGAGATGCCAGAGATCATCGGTGGTCTTGAGTCAATTCAAAGGAATGTGGTATATCCTGAAATCGCGATAAGAGCTGGCGTTGAAGGGACTGTTTATGTTATGGCATTTGTGGATGAAAATGGAAATGTTGTAAGAGCAGATGTTGTCAAAGGTATCGGGGCAGGGTGCGATGAAGCTGCTGTCGCTGCGGTTATGAAGGCAAAATTTAAACCAGGTAAACAACGTGGTAAACCTGTTAAGGTCAGGGTGATGATACCGATAAGATTCAAGTTGAAGAAGTAAAGTTTTTAAAAATTTAAATCTTTATTTATTCTCCGGGCACAGGGTTTTCAAAACTCTGTGCCTTTTTATTTAAAAATAAAACCACGCAGAAATGCAAACTGAGATAGCACTTGCCTTTATTTTGCTCCTCTTATCATCATTTTTCTCAGCAAGTGAAACCGCCTTTATAACTGCAAATAGAATAAAGCTTGGGATAAAATCTCGCTCATCATTTGTCGCAAGAGTTGCAAACGACCTCGCAAATAAACCTGAAGTTTTTCTGACTACGATTTTAATTGCGAATAATTTTGTCAATATCGCTTTAAGCTCAATTTTGACATTTATTTTTAAAACGACGACAAATTTAAGTGATTTTACGATTTTAATTCTGATAACGCTTCTTATTTTCATCTTTGGCGAGTCAATACCGAAAAGCATCGGGCGTGAGTCAGCGGATAGATTCGTGTTATTTGCGTCACTTTTTTTAAAGTTTTTCTACTTTACATTTTTACCGGCTGTCAAGATTATTGAACTTGCGTCGGATAAACTTCTAAAGATTTTAAAACTTAAAACTGAAACAGTTGAGAGATTTTTCAGCAAGAAGGATTTTGAAATTTTGATAAAGGAAAGTGAATCAGGGCAAAATTTAAAAATTGATATACCATTTTCAAGAGTTTTTAAACTTGAAAACATGGCGGTTGAAGAAGCGATGAGACCAAGAACGGGAATAGTTGGGGTTGAGAGAAATATGCCAATGAAAGAAATAATTGAGACTTTTTCAAGGTCAGGACATTCGCGCTTGCCAGTTTATGATGGGACGATTGATAACATAATTGGGATAATTCATGTTAAAGATTTGTTCAAGAACCCAAAGAGGATTGAAGATATTTTGAGGGAGCCGTATTTTGTGCCTGAGAAAAAGCGCTGTATTGAACTTTTACGAGATTTTAGAAAGAAAAATACAACGATGGCTATTGTGGTTGACGAATTTGGTGGAGTTTCCGGTTTGATAACGCTTGAAGATGTGATTGAAGAGCTTATAGGTGAAATAGAAGATGAATTTGATATTAGAGAGAAGTTGGTTCAAAAAATTGATCAAAACACATTTATTTTAAGCGGGCTTGCAGAGATTGATAACTTAAACGAAGAATATAAACTTAACATCCCAAAGGGTGATTATGAAACGATATCAGGCTTTGTGATAAACAATATAGGCAAAATTCCGTCTAAAGGTGAGGAGTTTATAATCAACGATTTCAAAATAACGATTTTAAGTGCAACGAAGACACGTATAAACTCTCTAAAATTAACCTTGCTTAAACATCATGAGTAGAATTTTACAGATATTTTCGTTGTTTGCGGTTGTGTTTATGATATTTTTTGCTTCAAAAGAAAAATTTGAGGTGCCGAGGCGAGATGATGTCAGAATTAGCTATTTTTCGGTGATTCATCCTCCGGAGACACTATTTTTGTGTGGCGAGAGAATTCCGCTTGAAATTCCAGATGTCAGGGAAAGATTTGAGCGTGAATTTTATATTGAATTTAACGAAAATCAGTTAATACTTGACCTCAAAAGGTGTGGGAAATATATGCCATACATTGAAAGTAAAATAAGGGAGAAGGGATTGCCTGAAGATTTGAAATTTCTTGCAATTGCTGAAAGTAGGCTCATAGAGAATGCATATTCAAGCAAAGGAGCAGCTGGGATATGGCAACTTATGCCTGAAACCGCGAAAAAATATGGCTTAAGAGTTGATGATTACATTGACGAGCGACTTCATATTCAAAAGTCAACCGAGGTGGCTCTCACTTACCTTCAGGATTTGTATAAAAAATTTAACAGCTGGACATTAGCTCTTGCAGCATATAACGCTGGCGATGCCCGAATTATAGATGCGCTTCAATTTCAATGGGTTGATAATTATTTTGACCTCCACTTGAATAGAGAGACATCAAGATTTGTCTTCCGAATAGCAGCGATAAAAGAATTGATATCAAATGCCCATAAATATGGGTTTATACTTGACACAACAGAACTTTTCAAAGCCCCGGATGTTAAGTATGTCACAGTTAAAGGTCCAATTCTAAACCTTGCGCTTTGGGCGAAATTACAAGGGACAAACTACAAAACTTTGAAGTATCTAAATCCATGGATTTTAAAATCTTTTCTTCCGGTGGGTGAATATCAAATTGCCTTACCATCAAATATACAACCGCAAGAGCTTAATTTAGCTGAATATAAATACAAAGGTTCAAGAGTTGTTTTTCAAAATGGCGAGATAATAATAATCCCAGAGAAAACAAAAAATCATATCGTCAAACGAGGAGAGACGATTGAGTCCATCGCTAAAAAATATAATGTCAACGTTGAAGATATAGTTGAACTTAACAAGCTTGAGGGTAAGAGATTAAGACCTGGTCAAGTAATTAAAATTCCTGTCTATTAAAACTTGCTAAACCGATACATGTGTTCAACCTTTATACATTTATTCATTACAACTTTCAATCCCGCCTTTTCAGCCTTTTTAGCTTCTTTTTCATTTATAACGCCAATTTGCATCCATATAACTTTTGCCTTTTTCTGAATTGCCTGTTCAACGATTTCATCAACAAATTCAGGTTTTCTAAAAATATCAACTATTTCAATCTCATCTGGGATGCTCAAAAGGTTGGGATATGCTTTTAAACCAAAAAGTGAATCAAGGTTTGGGTTAACAGGGATGATTTTATAGCCGTGATTTAAAAGATATTCCGCAACGATGTAGCTATCGCGGTCTGGTTTATTTGAGACGCCGACGATAGCAATTGTTTTATATTTTGTCAGGATTTCTTTTATTTCGTCGTTCATTTTGCCTCCATCTAATTTTTAGCTTACTTTTGCGAGATTAACTCTATCTGAATATCGCTTTAAGAATTCTTTCCTTAAAGTTGAATGTTCAGGTTTTAAAAGTTCAGGGTCTTCTTTAATTATCTCAAACGCTTCGGCACGAGCTATCTCAAGTATTTTTTGGTCTGTGGCTATGTTGGCGAATTTAAATTTTATGAAGCCACTTTGCCTTGTTCCGAAAAACTCTCCAGGACCGCGGAGCTCAAGGTCTTTTTCTGCTATCTTGAAACCATCCGTAGTTAAAGCAATAACCTTTAATCTTTCCATAGCTTTACTCTCTTCATAATCGTCCTCAAAAAGTTTATCCTCGGATTTTTTAAACAAACTTGATTTTGCTATTAAGAAGCAGTATGATTGCTTATCCCCACGCCCAATTCTACCGCGAAGCTGATGAAGTTGTGCAAGCCCAAATCTTTCCGCATTTTCTATAACCATTATGGTTGCGCTCGGTATATCAATGCCAACTTCAATTACAGTTGTAGCAACGAGAATTTGAATTATTCCTTGTTTGAAAGCTAACATTATCTCTTGTCTTTCGGTCCCGGGCATTTTTCCGTGAATTAAACCAACTTTAAATTCAGAGAAAACCTTGTTCTTTAAATAAACATAATTTTTTATCGCCGATTCAAGGTCAATTTTTTCTGATTCCTCTATCAAGGGATAGACGATATATGCTTGATGTCCCTCCTTTATCTTCTCCCTTATAAATTCATAAACTCTTTCTCTTTCCGTGTCCGGGAGTATTTCTGTTTTAACTTTTCTGCGACCCTTTGGCATCTCATCTATTACCGAGACATCAAGGTCTCCATAAACCGTAAGTGCAAGCGTTCTCGGTATTGGCGTTGCTGTCATGATTAAAACATCGGGATTATAGCCTTTCTCTATCAAAGTTGCCCTTTGCATCACACCAAAGCGATGCTGTTCGTCAATAACTACAAGCCCAAGCTTTTTAAAGTTTACACCTTCTTGAATCAAAGCATGTGTTCCTATGACGATTTGAGCGTCACCATTTTCAATTTCGGATAAAATTTCTTTTTTCTCCGATTGTTTTAAGCTACCGATTAAAAGTCTAACTTTTACAGGCAAAGAATTTAACAGGTTCAAAAATGTAGCGTAATGCTGTTCCGCAAGTATTTCTGTTGGCGTCATAAAAGCACATTGATAACCGTTGTCAACGGCAATTAACATAGCAATCAAAGCAACTATAGTCTTTCCACTGCCGACATCACCTTGAAGAAGACGATTCATAGGTTTATCAGATTTCATATCTCGCCATATCTCGCGTATAACGCGCCTTTGCGCCTCTGTGAGTTTGAAAGGTAAAGTCTTGCTAAAACTATTTACAAGCTCTCCAATCCTTGAAAATGAAATTCCCTTCTCAAAATGTTTTAATTCAAAATGTTTTCTCGCAAGCAAAAGCTGAAGAAAGAAAAGTTCTTCAAACTTTAATCTTTTCAAAGCAAAAGACAAGTCATTATGTGTATCTGGAAAGTGAATTGATTTAAGCGCAAATTTTAATGGAACAAGCAAATACTTTGAAAGGATTTTTTCAGGTAAGGTTTCTTCAACATAATCAATATAATTATTGATGACATTGCTTATCAACTCGCGAAGTTTGAGAGTGTTTAATCCAAGTGATTTAAGCTTTGAGGTTGACGGGTAAACCGGAACAATTCTCCCAGTATGGATATTTACACTATCGGCTTCAGTTAAAAAGTCAAATTCCGGATGAACAAGATTTATCTTACCTTTAAAAGCGACGGGTTTTCCGAAAACTGCAACAAGGTCACCAATTTCAAACTGCCTTTTAAAGTATTCAATTTTATTGAACCATAAACAGCTTACTCTGCCTGTGCCATCGTCAACTATGACCTCAAGCATTTCTCGTCCAGATAAACTTGTAAGAATCTTTTTATCCACAACTCGCCCGATAAAGGTGACAGCCTCTGGCTTTGCTGAAAATCTCCACCAGTCTTTTCTCAAATTTGAAACGCTTACAACCGTGCTTCGGTCAATATATCTTATTGGGGCATAGTAAAGCAAGTCAATTAATTTTTCAACGCCAACATCTTTGAAAGCCAACGATTTTTTCTCGCCTATGCCCTTTAAATATTTTATATCGGATTCAAGCGTGAGAGGTATTTTTTTAGTTAAGCTTGACATTTGAAGCTTTACTCAAGTTTTTCTCCGATTGCTTCTTCAGCTACTTTTATAACTTCTCCACTTTTTACGATTTCAATCGCCTTTAAAATATCCTTATGAAGAATTCTATCTTCATCAAGATGTTTTATCTTTTTTCTCACGAACTCATACACAGCTTGCGTTCCAAGTCCAGCTTTCATAATTTTTCCGGTTTTCGGATCAATCCTTGAAAAATCAAGCCCTTGAGCAGCGCACATTATTTCAATTGCAAGCACAGCTTGAACATTTTTTAAAACTCTGTATGCTTTTTGAGCAGAGATTGAACCCATGCTGTTGTGGTCCTCTTGATTAGCTGAGGTCGGGATTGAATCAACGCTCGCAGGATGTGATAAAACTTTATTTTCAGAAACCAAAGATGCAGCTGTATATTGAGCTATCATCAAACCCGAATTTAACCCGCCTTGTGTCGTTAAAAACTTTGGCAAACCGCTCAACTGTGAATTTACAAGTCTTTCAATCCTTCTTTCTGAAACATTAGCAAGCTCTGATAACGCAATCGCTATGAAATCCATCGCAAGAGCTATGGGTTGCCCATGAAAATTCCCACCTTCAAGATGAACACCATCATCGGGGAAAATTAAAGGGTTATCAGTTGCAGAGTTAATCTCAATTGAGACGATATTGTAAACATAGTCAATCGCATCTCTTGATGCGCCGTGAATCTGTGGGACGCATCTAAGAGAATAAGCATCTTGAACTCTTGGGTCATCGTAAAGATGTGAAAGTCGTATTCCACTATTTCTCATCATTCGGAGTATATTCCTTGCAACTTTCATTTGCCCGGGATACGGTCTCAGCTTGTGAATTCGCTCATCAAAAGCTCTGTCTGTTCCTTTAAGCGCTTCAATACTTAATGATGCTGCTATATCCGCAATTTTACAAAGTTCTTTAGCTTGTTTAACTATTAAACTTGCATACGCCGTCATCATTTGAGTTCCATTTATAAGTGCAAGTCCTTCTTTTGCTGAAAGTTTAACAGGATTTAAACCAAATTTTTTTAATGCTGAAATAGCAAGCATCTTTTTCAACTGCGAAATGTCAAGCGACTTCCCAACCCATACTTCTCCTTTACCCATCATTGCAAGCGCAAGGTGGGACAATTGAACAAGGTCACCACTTGAACCAACAGAACCTTGAGATGGAATCACTGGGGTTATTCCATAATTCAAAAAATCAATCAAATAATTGACTGTTTCAGGTTTTATCCCTGAATATCCCTTTGCCAAAGCATTTGCCCGCAAAAGCATCATAGCTCTTACGACTTCTGTTGGCAGAGGTTCACCAGTTCCAGCTGAATGACTGAAAATTAAGTTTTTTTGTAATTTTTCAATTTCATCCTTTTTAATTTTCACCGTTGCGAAATCCCCAAACCCAGTTGTAACTCCGTAGATCGTTTCGTTATTTTCAATCCACTTTTCAACAAGTTTTCTTGATTTTTGCATTTTTTCAATCGCTTCCGATGATAACTCAACCTTTGCAAAATTTACAGCAACTTCAAAGACTTTTTCCGGAGTGAGCGTTTCCCCGTCAACCGTTATGACAGAATGCGAGGTTTTTCGCATTTATAGATATGAATTTTTTGTGGTGTTTATCTCTTTTTAACCAATCTAACGGCAAAACTACCATCCATATCGTGCTTGTGTGGAAATGTCTCCATATGCCCATCACTGTTGACGACATCAGCTGGTAGATAATTTCTCGCATCTTCAATTTCAAATTCTGGATGTCTTTCAATAAAAGCTTTAACAACCTCAATATTTTCTTCCGGTTCAATTGTGCAAGTGCTATAAACTATAACCCCACCTTCTTTTACAAGTTTTTCTGCAGTTTCAAGCAATTCAATTTGCGTCTTTGCAAGATTTTTTATGTCTGTGAGTTCCCTTTGCCATTTTATGTCGGGTTTTTTCTGAATAACGCCAAGTCCAGAACACGGAGCATCAACCAAAACTTTGTTAGCTGGCTCAACGCTTAAAGTTGTAGCATCTTCAGCTATAAATTCAACATTTGTTATACCGAGTCGCTCACAACTTTGTTTAACAAGGTTCAATCTGTGTTCGTATTTATCAACTGCTATTATCTTTCCTTCATTTTTCATCATCTCTGCAATAAATGTCGTTTTTCCACCTGGGGCGGAGCAAAGGTCAATAACTTTTTCGCCTGGTTTTGGGTCAAGTAACTTAACTACCAAGCCAGCGCTTTCATCCTGAACAGAAAAATAACCTTGCGCGAAAAGGTCAAGGTTATAAATTCCGGATAAATGTCCAACTTTGAGAAAGTTATCAAGATATTTTGAACGACTATATTTTATTCCACGCTCGTCAAATAATTTTGCAAGTTCTTCAGCGTTTGTCTTTAAAGAATTCGCTCTCACTACAATTGTTGGTCTTTCATTATTGGCTGCGAGAAGTTGCTCCGTCTCATAAAGCCCATATCTTTCAACCCATCTTTTGACAATCCACGACGGATGTGCATACATAATTGAAAGATATTGAATAGGGTCTGCTTCGCTGTCGGGTGTCGGAAGTTTGTTGATGTTACGGATTATGTTTCGTAAAACAGCATTGACAAGATTTGCTGCTTTTTGTCCGCGAATTTTTTTAACAAACTCAACTGCCTCATTTACAGCTGCAGCGTGTGGAATTTTTGAAAGGAATAAAATTTGATACAGTGCAACCCTTAGCGCATTCCTTATGTTTGGGTCTTGCATCGCAAACTTGTTCTTGCAGAAATACTCAATTATGAAGTCAAGCCTTGTCTTCCACCTGATGACGCCATGCGTTAACTCAGTTAAAAAACGTCTATCAAGCTCATTTAACTCATCCGATTTTAGTTCAATGTCAAGAAGTTTATCAAGATAAGAATCTGTTCTCTCAACCCGATTTAAAATTTTCACCGCTATCCCACGAGGTCCTTTGTAAAATTCTTGCAATTCCATATCCATATTTTTATGTTATTTTTATTTGAAAAGGACGCCTCCTCAAAAATAAAAAGGGAGTGGCTTCAGAGCACCACTCCCTGAAAATTTACTAAACCAGATTTAAAATCGCAACTAATCTTTTACCCCATTCCTTTCTCTTTCCTCGTGGGTTAGCTCAAAAACTTTCCTAAATAGTTTTTCGTCTATTTCCGTGAATTGAACTTTTCTTCTTGCCATCACCCTTTTTGCAACTTCAATTGCCTTATCAATTCTATAGGTTACAAATCCATCTTCGGCACCGCCCCACGAAAAAGACGGAACGAACTTTGGTGGCAACCCAGCACCATAGATATTACAGCTTACACCAACAACCGTTCCAGTGTTAAACATAAGATTAATCCCGCTTTTTGAATGGTCTCCCATAGTAAGCCCAACAAACATTGAACCGCTATCAACAAATTCACCATCAATGTAAACTTTAACATTCCCATAATCATTTTTCAAATCAGAATTATTTGTGTCCGCACCTATGTTAACCCATGTTCCAAGATACGAATGACCGATAAATCCTTCATGCTGTTTATTTGAGTAAGCATGAATTATTGACACCTCAACTTCACCGCCAACCTTGCACACAGGTCCAATACTTGTATTTTCATAGATTTTTGCCGATACCTTTATCAAACTATCATCTCCAATGTAAGCTGGACCTTCAATCACAGCGTTAGGTAAAATTTTCACATTTTTCCCAATGTAAATTGGACCATTCTCGGCATCAAGCACAACCCCAGGCTTTATCTTTGAACCTTCATCAATGTGAATGAAATGCTCATTTAAAAGATAAACCCCATCGTAAATTTTGCCAAGTTTCTTCGCTTTGCCATCTGTTAAAATGTTAAAATCAATCAAAATCTGTTCACCATTGTTATTTACAAGCTCCCATGGATAAGTTATCAGTTTCACATCAACATCAACTTTTTCAAATCCATCAAAATCAGATTTACGGAAAACATCACCAAACTTAGACTTCATCTTCTCAAGATTTTTACCCGTTGCCCAAAAAGCAACCACATCATCACCCTTTACATAAACTACATCCTTGCCGTTATATTTAAACCTGTCCGCAAAATGTGGCTCGGCAAGAACTCTCCCATTGATGAAGAGAACTTGATCAATTCCACTTGGAATTTCGTTGATGTAATAATTAGGATAATCTCTTTTCAACACATCTGTTAGATAATCCCTTGCGTGAAGTATGACGGTTGGGTTGGGAAAATTGCGAATTATTTTATCTTTTAATAAAGTTATGCCACAACGAAGTTCATAAACAGGGCGGAAGTAAACGAGTGGAAGAAGTTTACGGTATTTTTCATCTTCAAATATGCAAATGTTCATTTTTATTCGCTTAATTATTTTTTAACCGTAATAAACAAATTCGGCTGATAATTTGGAGGCTGCTTTTTTATCAACGATTATAATCGCTTTCCTATGCATTTGGAGCATTGAAGCAGGGCACATTGCGGTTATAGGTCCCTCAACAGCAGCTTTTACTGCATCAGCTTTGTTTTCACCACTTGCAAGCAAAATAACTTCTTTTGCTTCCATTATCGTCCCGATACCCATAGTAATCGCATATTTCGGAACTTCATCAATGCTCTTGAAAAATCTTGAATTATCTTGCCTTGTTTTCTCTGTTAATGTTTTAATTCTCGTCCTTGAACCAAGCGAGGAACCAGGTTCGTTGAAAGCTATATGCCCATTTGCACCGATGCCGAGAATTTGAAGGTCAATTCCTCCATATTTTTTAATCTGTTCCTCATACCACTGGCAATATGCTTCAACCTTTGGGTCTGTTTCGTATGGGCTTATATTTAAATTTCCAAACATACCTTGCGGAATGTGAACATTTGCTGGATTGATGTTTATATGTTTGAAAAAGTTTTCCCACATAAAGTAGTGATAACTCTGCTCGTGTTCAGGCGGGAGACCAATATACTCATCAAGGTTAAATGTCACAACTTTTGAGAAGTCAAGCCCCTCTTCTTTATGCATTTTTATTAACTCTTTGTAGAGACCAAGTGGTGTGCTACCTGTTGCAAGCCCCAGGACAAGGTTAGGTTTTCTACGGATTCTGTCTGCGACGATTTTTGCTGCCTCCTTGCTCATTGCATCATAGTCTTCTTTTACGATTACGAGCATTTTGACTTTCCCTATTTTGTTTTTTATTTATGTTTATGAACAAAAAAGGGACGGCGAATGCCCTCCCTTTTAAAATTCTCTGTAAGATAAATCAGGACTATTCGCCTTCTTTACTTTGATAATGCTTTGCATAGCGTTTCATAAAGCGTTCAACTCTACCAGCGGTATCAACTAATTTTTGTTTTCCTGTAAAGAACGGATGACAATTTGAGCAAATTTCAACCTTAATAACTCCGCCAACGGTTGACCTTGTCTCAAAAGTATTTCCACAGACGCACGCAATTATCGCCTTTTTGTAAGGCGGATGAATTCCTTTCTTCATTTTATTTCGCTCTCCTTATTAAGTTTTTCTCTGATAAATTTTTCGTGTTAAATATAACCAAATTTAAAATTAAACGCAAGGAATTGATAAAGGCAGATAAAATTTTTTAAAATTTCAAATTTTGCAAAGATTTTTTCTTGCATTTTTCAAAATTTTTTATATATAGAACTTAACGACAACAAGTTTATTTCGGGTCTCAAATTCAACATGACAGGTTAAGTCAAAATGCTAATTTATGACACAGCTACTTAAGTCTTGATTTTTTGAAATTTTGATATTATATTTATAATGACCTTCCGCGGTAGCTCAATTGGCAGAGCAGCTGGCTGTTAACCAGCGGGTTGCAGGTTCGAGTCCTGCCCGCGGAGCCATTTTGAACAATACGAATTGGGGATTTTCGGAAATAGAAACGGAAGCCCCCTTTTCTTTTTTATCCCCACCCGACCCAACCCCTGAAGGTATATTTGAATTTTTGAAAGCGTCAAAATCCTTTGAATAATAAAGATTTATCTGGATTTGCTCTTTTGAATAAAGAATGTTCTTGATGAACTTTTTGATTAAAAGATTTTTTTCAATTCCTTTCTTCTGGGCAAGGGATTTTAAAAATATTTTGAGGATATTTTGAAGCGTTTGAGAAGAAAGCGGAGAGCATTCTTGCGTTAGTTCGTGTCCAGAGCGGTAGCCCGATTCTGGATCTTTGTTAAGTCTGAAAATTAGATTTTCAAGGTATATCTTATCATTTGAAATTCTATCAAGATTTGCAAAAATATAATTTTCCAATCTGTCTGCGTTGACCTGTCTTATACTGCATGAATCCCAATCCATCTTAAAAGTCTTGGTGCATCGGTAATAATAGTATCGTGTCAATTTTTCTTCCTTTCTCTTGTTTGTATAACAGGGAGTCATAACAGAACCACACTCATTGCAGGTAACAAGTCCTGAAAGGACAAAATCTTTATATACTCGCAAGGTCTTTACTTTTTCTTTATGTGTTTCTTGAGCAAAATTAAACAGTTCTTCAGAAATAATTGGCTGATGAATTCCTTGATAAATTTTTCCAGCATAGTTTAATTTCCCGGTATAGACAATATTTCTTAAAATATAATGTATGGCACTTTTTGAGAAATTCTTACCTTGTCTATCTTTAATTTCCTGTTTCTTCAACTCATCATAGGTTTTGAATAAAGAACCAGTCGTTACATGGGTTTCATAAATAAACCTAATAATTTCAGCCTCTTTAGGATTGATAACAAGTTTTTTATTTTCTCTTTTATATCCATATGGAACTAAACCACCGTTCCACATTCCCTTTTTAGCCCTTTCAAGCATTTTATCTTTTGTCCTTTCACTTGCTAATTCTCTTTCAAATTGAGCAAAGGTAAGCATTATGTTTCTTAATAACCTTCCTGCTGAGGTAGAAGTATCAAATCTTTCTGTAATCGAGATAAAGTCAACCTTGTATTTTTCAAAGATTTCCATCAGGTAATAGAAGTCTTTAGGTGAGCGGGTAAGTCTATCAATCTTATAAGCCAGGACAATATCGGTTTTTCCTTGTTTTATATCTTCGAGTAATTCCTGTAAGGCAGGACGATTAAGATTTGCCTCTGTATAACTGGGATCAGAATACACCTTAAAAACTTCCCAGTTATTCTGACTCTTAACAAAGGCTTTCATTTTTTCCTCTTGAGCTTCACAGGAGTAAAATTCTTTTTCAGCTTGATTGTCCGTTGATACCCTTGTATAAATTGCACAACGCATTTTTTTAATTACCGCCTTTTAATTAACCGATTTGCTCTCAAAAATTCTTCGGAAATATTATAAACGGTGAGGAAAAGAGGGGTGCCAGCAAATGAAAGAGGTGAGACCGGACCAAATGCTCTTTTAAGACTTGAATGATTCGCTCTCTAAGTTTCCTTTGAGATTGGGTAAGTTTCATTTTTATCCTTTTGCTTTATAACTTTTCTCAATCATTGCTAATATATTATAATAAATCAAAGGTCAAGCACTTTTTCTTGCCTATCAAACGTTTCAAAATATCCTCCAAATATTTTTAAAATTCTCTATTATTTTTATCTCATCCTCCGTCAAACCGTAAAGTTTATAAACTAATTGATCAATCTGGCGTTCGTATTCTTTGACTTTCTCTTGCTTTTGTGGATTTTCAAGGTAGTCTTCGGATTGGGTAAGGGAGAGGATTTGGTCAACAATAGCTTTAAATGGTTCTTGTTCTTTTAAAGAAATTTGCTTTATTGGCAATTTCCCCATATAGTAAGAATCAAAATGCATAGTTCTAACAGCTCTATTATAAACAAACCAGTAATAAAACCAAGATGCTAAAGAAGAATTAATTATCGCGAGAATATATTCGTAGTAAAATTCGTTTGTTGTTAGAATAGTGTTCATTACAGTATCAACTGAAAGTAAGCCTTGTTTATCTAAGGTAGCCATAATGATTATCCTATCGTAAGGATTACGAACATGTGCAACGATATTTTGAGATACGATCTTAGGTTGTTGCAAATATTTTATTTTTGTTGATGACAAGTACTGTTCAGGTACTCTGTCCAACTTGCCATATATAAGATACTTTGAAATATTTCTTCCTCTAAGAATAGGTATTCCGTGATCCGCTACTTTACTTTGCAAAGGTAATCCTCTAAAGGTTTTTGAAATCTGTGACAATAAAACGCTACCATATTTCATCTTATTATTTAGTATTTCTTCTCTTTCTTTTGTTATATAGATTGGTATGATACCTAAACTATTCACTTTTCCAACACTCGATTTACCGATAATATTTATCTTTTTATCCCATCCTTCACCCGTATAAAATGAATAATCACCAGAGCTCCTAAGTTTCTTAAATAGGATAATTACTTGTTCTAATAAAACTTTTTCAAATGCCTCACTTACATCAATAATAACGCATAGCTGATTCAAGTCCGTTATAAGCTTTCTTGTTTTTTGCCAACCTTCAGAAAAGGATAGTGACTTAGGAACTATATAGGTTATAATCCCCCATCTGCCACAATATTTTGGCCAAGTTCTATAAAGAAAGATGCTGAATTATGCTGTGTATCATAAAATTTATAACTGGACTTTAGTTTGCTAATAACTGATTTTTCATAATCAGCTCCATACGGTGGATTTCCTATTACTATATCAAAACCATTTTTACCATTTTCTTCGTGGAACACTTCTGAGAAGTAAGCCTTAAAATCAAACTCCTTATGTCCGTTTGTTATCTTATGGATTAAACCATCAATTTCTTCCCTTAATTTCTGTTTTTCACTTGGATGTGTCTCACTGAAATATTGATGTTTTAAATGTTCAAGTCTCAAAAGAACTTTACTATTAAATAAATTCTTTTCAATTCCCAGAAGAGAATTCCCAACAACTACCTTATAATCAAGGTTTGGAAGTGGTCTTATATTATTAAAATCCTCTTCATCTACAACCAGAGAAAGCCAAAATCTTAATTTGCATACCTCAACTGCACCAGGATCTATATCAACGCCGTAAAGAGAGTCTTCAATACAATGCCTTTTTAAATCATATGTCTTAATCTCTTCTCCAGTGTATACAGAAAGCAATTGCCTTAACTTTACAATCTCATGCAACATACCTATTGGAAATGCACCTGAACCAACTGCAGGATCACAAACTTTTATATCAGCTAGTAGACCATCAATAAGCTCAGCATTATCTCTTATAACTTGTGGTATCTGACTTTCATATTTTGTAGATTTTATTTGCCCTTTTTCAATTAAGTCTTGTTTTCTAATGGCAACTAATTCTGATTCTTGGATAGAATCTGCCATTTTCACAAACCTTTCAATCTCATCTCTGAGGTTTTCGGGCTTGTTAGGAAGCCTTGAGCTCAGTTCACTCTCAAGGTAATAAACCAGACTTTGCTGACACATGTAGTGGACTATTTCCCTTGGTGTGTAGTAGACGCCATACTCTTTGTTAAACTTTGTTTCATCTCCCTTCTTACCAGATTTTAAAACCTTCACATATTCATCAAAGTTGTCATATCTTATAGCGTTTAGTTTTTCATAGATTTTTCCAAGCAGTTCTGGGTCAAGGGCAACCTCTTTATCAAGCGGTTCCTCTTCGTTCACAGTAAAGTTATATCTGTCAAACACATCAAGTATTCCGTCTCCTATATCTCCTTCCTTTGTTTTATTTTCGTTTGAAAAAAGCTCATTAGGAAGAAGGATATCAACGTTTACCCAATCATAGTTATTTATTGGATCAAATAATCCACCGTTCAAAAATGGAATTTTACAGTTAAATCTGCTGTAGTAATGGTCATCCGCACTTCTATCAGTCCTTAGTGCTTCATAAAGAAGTGGTTCAAGAATATCATTGAAGAAATTGTTATAATCACCATACTCTCTATTGAATAACTTCCTTATAAAATCCTTTGGTCCTGTTCCCCAAGGCTTTCCCTTTTCAACCCCAAACCACCCCTTTTTCTGCAGGAAGTATAAAAATACAATCTGACCTAAAAGTTTTTTTTGCAAAATCCACAGTGTTTATATTTTTACTTTCAAATTCCTGTTTTACTTTTGGTTCTCTTTCTAAGATCTTATCAAGTTCTAACTTTGTTTTTACAAAAAGATCTCTATATTTCTCAAAAAATTCCTTCGTTACAACTTCTACATTAAATGCTTGTTCTAATTCTTCAAGGGTGGGTTTATGGTTATCATCCATAAGGATTGAGATAAATCTACTTTTTGCAGTATGGCTTTTTTCATTTTTTCCAACAAGGAATGACCATCTCTTTGCAGGTGTAAACTCTTCTTTAACTTTTCCAGATGGTGTTTCTTCAAGACGATAATCCATCTTAACAAGAGAAAATCTCCAATCTTCACTATCATGAGGGACAAAAGCAACAAGCGCAGCATCTTTGAGCTTTCCACCTCTACTTCCTTTTAGATACCAGGCAACAAAGTTTCTTTGCATTGTTCTTGCTCGTTCAAGCAATTCTTCTTTTTCTAGATAGACAATCAGTAAATCAATTTCTTTATCGTCATAGACATATTTGCCAACCCTTTCTAACGAACTTACATATTTTTTAAACGCATCAGGAATATAATTGCCTTGATAGACAAATGGTTTCTCTTCAAAGGATTTCAATAGATTTTTGAGAAAAATGACGAACTTATTCTTATCAAATTTATTTTCAAATGTTTCTGATATGATTCTCTCTGCTTGTTTTCTATCCATCTTATTCCTCCGCTAGATAAAGTGATAATATAACTTCCCTTTTTCCTTCAGTTGAGGCAGAAATTTTTGTATAGTGGCTTTTAAGAAATGTAGATGGGATTTCTCTTTGCAAGACATCAATTACTTTTAATGGATTATGTATATCTTGTCCGAGTTTGTTTAGTGCATTGAGAGTTTTCTTTACTGTTTGTTTTGGCAATGCTCCTTCTTCAAGCCTGGTTATGAGTTTTTTAAGATATTCTTCCTGCTCCTCAGTAAACTGTTTACTGTTTTTTTGTGTTGCTTTTAGAATTTTTAGAAGTTTGGTTTCACTATCCACCCCACCACGCCGATGAGTCCCGATAATTTCTTCAATAGTTGCATTAAAGAACGCGCTTTTATTTTTATCAATGAGCTCATAGTAATCCTCAAGAGGTAGTTTTGCTCTTTTCTCATTTGATGAACCTTCAAAAATCTTTGCGGATGTCAAGAAATCAAATTCAAGAGTAGAAGTTTTATTTGAAAGGAAGAATTTCATTAGTTTGCCTTTTCTGAAGAATGTTATCAGAGACTTGGATAGAGCTATGTCTTTTAAAGATTGAGAAAATATCTTTGAAGAGCGAGCTTTCTTGGGAAGTCGCTTTATTCTTTCAAAAAGTTCAGGATTTTTATCACGAATATCCTCAATAATTCTTAAATACTTAAGTTCACTTTCTTCTTCCTCATCTTCAGTAATGGTTGTCTTTGAAAGCAATTTATCGAATAATTCATGAGAGGAAACAGGTTCGCCTTCAGTGAGTATTGCGCTATCACCACCAAGCAATGTTAAAAATGCCTCTATTTTTGAACGAGCAATGTTTGTGAGTTCAATTTCAGAATCTGCTTGTTTTGTTGGGAAAAAGTTGAAAGTGTAAATTTTATCAAAAGGTGTATCTATTCTGTTAACCCTTCCTACCCTTTGCATTAACCTTGTTGGATTCCAGGGTATATCGTAGTTTATCACGATATTTGACCTATGAAGGTTAACGCCTTCAGAAAGAACTTCGGTTGTGACAAGAATTCTATAATCATCCTTTTTATTTCTTGCCCTTGCATCAAAGTTTTCTATGACCTTATCTCGAACTACTTCAGACGAATTCCCGTGAAATAGAAGTGTTATTTCCTTTTTGAAATGATTGTTTATGCTTTGGGTTAAATATTCTGCAGTTTCCTTTGATTCTGTGAAGATAATTATTTTTTTATTTTTAAGTATGGGATTATTTTCTAAATTTACCAGTAATGTTTTAAGTTTTGGATCTCTTTTTATAGATTGCCACATAGATTTTATCTTTTTTAGTATCTCTAAGTCATTCTTTAAATCTTGTGCAAATTCTGGTTTAAAATCTTTGCTCTCATATTTTTCTGCCTTTCCTTCGTCAATGAGTTTCTGGATTGCCTCGTCATCATCCTGTTCTATAAGTTCAAAGATTTTGTTTATGTATCCTTTACTGATATAGACATTCCCCTTTTCATATTCTTTAATAAACATTTCATAGGAATGGATGAACCGGTCAATGCTTTTGCGAAAGGCATGAAAACTGCTTTCTAGCCGCTTAATAAGGAGGACCTTCATAAAACTGCCCATATTTTTTTGCGATTGCTTTTCCAGTTGAGAGATGGGCTCCTTTAAATAAAGTAATGGCGTATAACGAGCATATTTGAGTTTCTGAGTTATTAACTCTACTGTCTCCATAAAGATTTTGTCTTCATCATCGTTTAACTGGTAATAAAAAGGTTTTGGGTCTTCAACTTCGGGAAATTTAATATTGTTTTTCTTTAAATCCTCTGCAAAATATTTTACAATTTCAGATCTTGTTCTTCTAACCATTATATATTTCAAAACCTTATCTCGCATTTCCTTGGCGTTTTCTTTTACTACTTTCAGATATTGTTCATAGCCTTTTTGACGATCAACTTCTTTTAATCTCTTTTCAAGCTTATTGAAAAATTCCTCAAGGTTTCTAACACCTGGTATAGTACTGTTTTTTGAGTTCTGAAATAGTTTAATCTGTGCGAGAATATCTCTTGGTTAGTTATTATAAGGGGTTGCAGAGATCAGGATTACTCTTTTTCCGCGGCAGATTTCAGCGATGTCTTCAT
>CAYTKW010000002.1:63291-423291 GCA_964438815.1 uncultured Bacteroidota bacterium | reverse complement strand
AAGCATTTTTCAGCCATGTTTGATAAATATGAGGCGGTAATAGGGCTTGAAGTTCATGCTCAGTTGTTAACGAATTCAAAAGCTTTTTGCAGTTGTTCAACAGAATTTGGTCTTCCGCCAAATTCAAATGTTTGCCCAATTTGTCTTGGAATGCCGGGGACATTGCCGGTCTTAAATAAAAAAGTTGTTGAATTTGCTATTAAGCTTGGTCTTGCGACCAATTGCAAAATTAGAAACTATTCAATTTTTGCTCGGAAAAACTATTTCTATCCCGATTTGCCGAAAGGTTATCAGATCTCCCAGTATGAAGAGCCTATCTGTTATGATGGTTATGTTGAAATTGAACTCAAAAACGGTGAAAAAAAGAAAATTAGATTGCGAAGAATTCATATGGAGGAGGACACGGGTAAATCAATTCACGACCAAGATGTTGACACTTTAATTGACATAAACAGATGTGGTGTCCCACTGCTTGAAATTGTAACCGAACCTGATATAAGAACGCCAGAGGAAGCTGCTCTTTACTTAACAAAAATAAGACAGCTTGTTCAGTATCTTGATATATGCGATGGTAATATGGAGGAAGGCTCACTTAGATGTGATGCGAATGTGTCAGTAAGGTTAAAAGGTGAAACAAGGCTAGGGACAAAAACCGAAGTTAAAAACATGAACTCAATTAAAAATGTTGAAAAAGCACTTGAATACGAGATCAACCGTCAGATTCAAATTCTTGAAAGCGGGGGAACAATAGTTCAGGAGACATTGCTTTGGGATGCGTCTGCTGGAATTGTCAAGCCAATGAGGACAAAAGAGGAGGCACATGATTATAGATATTTCCCCGAGCCCGACCTTGTCCCAGTTATTGTGTCAGAAGAGTGGATAGATGAAATTATGAAAACAATTCCGGAGCTTCCAGATGAAAAAAGAGATAGATTTATCAGAGAATATGGTTTACCAAAATATGATGCTGAGGTGTTAATATCTACGAAGGAGCTTGCAAATTATTATGAGGAATGCGTTAAATTTACAGACGACTTCAAGTCGGCAAGCAATTGGATTATGGTTGAAGTTTTAAAGATATTGAATGAAAAGCAGATAGATATTAAAGATTTTAAAGTTAAACCCGTCTACCTTGCACAGCTGATAAATCTTGTAAATGATGGCAAAATCAATCAAAACACAGCAAAAAAAGTTCTTGAAGAGATCTCTGAAACAGGCGAGGAGCCGATAAAGGTTGTTGAAAGAGAAGGTCTTATGCAGATAAGCGATGAAAAATTAATTGAAGAAGCGGTCGTTAAAGTTCTTGAACAGAATAAAGAAAATGTTGAAAGATATTTTGCTGGTAAAGATAAATTATTTGGATATTTTGTTGGTGAAGTTATGAAACTAACCAAAGGTAAAGCGAATCCAAAAATTGTAAACGAGATATTGAAGCGAAAGCTTGAGGCGTTCAAGGTCAGCAATCCCGGCGTATCAAATTGAGCACACATTTAAAAAATTCCCCTTAATTTTCTGCAAGGTATTTTTGTTTTGAAACATTGTTTCCCACACAAGCGACTAAAGAAGAAAAAAATAAGGTGAAGCCCATGCGAAAAATTTCAACTCTTTTAATAATAATTCTATTTCCGTTTTTAGTTCTCGCACAGCAACAGACCAAGCCTGTAGAAGGGCTCAGGGATAATCCACCGAAGGTTTATGCTTTTACAAATGTCAAAATCGTTCAAATGCCTGGTAAAGTTATTGAAAGGGGAACAATTGTCATAAGAGATGGTGTGATTGAATCAGTTGGGACAAACGTTCAAATTCCAAGCGATGCTCAAGTTATAGACCTTTCGGGTAAGATAATTTATCCGGGGTTTATTGATCTTTATACGAATTACGGTTTGCCAAAACCCAGAGAAAGAGCTCAAGCTGTATCTCAACAGACTCAAGAACAACAGCGACCCGAAGTAAAAAAGCAAGGAGCAGAGAATTGGAATCCAAATGTTTTTTCAAGCAAACTTGCACTTGATGAATTTTTTCCAGATCCAAAAGAAGCGGAGAGATTAAGAGCGCAAGGTTTTACAGTGGTTCTTTCTGTTCCTCAAGAGGGGATTTTTAAAGGTAAAAGTGTTCTCGTAACGCTTGCCGATGGAAAAACTCCAAATGATGTTGTAATAAAGCCTGCTGTAGCTCAACATATAGCTTTCATTCGCGGGTTTGGTAGGGATGTTTATCCGAACTCGCTTATGGGTAATATCGCTTTAATTCGTCAGACATTTTTTGATGCTCAATGGTATGCATCGGCGTGGGATGCTTTTTCAAAAAATCCATCGCTTCAAAAACCTGAGGTAAATTCCTCACTTGAGGCATTGCAAAGCACTTTGAAGGGTGAGCCAGTTACTTTTGAGTCAAGTGACGAACTTGATTTCTTAAGATGTGCTAAAATTGCGAAGGAATTTTCTTTAAATGCGTGGATTGTTGGAAGTGGTTATGAGTATCGCAGAGTTGAAGCGATTAAAAATACAGGTTATCCAGTGATTTTGCCTGTTAACTTTCCAAAACCTCCAGATATAGAAAATCCAGATGACGCTGAACAAATTGACCTCAGAACTTTAAAACACTGGTATAATGCTCCAGAGAATCCGAAAAAGTTGAATGAAGCTGGAATAACATTTGCGTTTACAACATATCGCCTTGAGAATTCCTCTGATTTTTTGAAGAAAGTTCGTGAAGCTGTAGAAAGAGGACTTTCTGAAGATGTAGCTCTTTCCGCTTTAACAGTGACACCGGCGAGGTTTCTTGGGCTTGATAATTTGCTTGGTTCAATTGAACCTGGAAAGATGGCGAATTTGATTATTACTGATAAAAACATATTTGATGATGAGGCAAAGATATTGCAAGTGTGGATTAGCGGTGAAAAATATGATGTTGAAGGGATGCCAGAGTTTGACCCACGTGGTGAATGGAGAGCTCAATTAAATGGCGACACATTAAACTTGAGCATAACTGGACAGATTAAAAATTTGAGGGGAAAGGTTACTAAAGGAACGAAGTCTGTTAATTTTCTTAAGGTAAGTTTATTTGATAATAACTTAACACTTGCTTTTAATGGCGATTCGGTTGGGATAAATGGGATTGTAAGAATTTCAGCGTTTGTAAAAAAGGGTAGAATTGACGGTTATGCTGAACTTTTGAGCGGTGAGAGGTTAGTTTTTTCAGCTGTTAAAATATCTGAGCCAAGGGATGAAAGGCAGCCTCGGATTAAGAAAGTAAAATTTGAACCTTTGCCTGTGACATATCCTGATGGTGTTTTTGGATTTTCAAAATTGCCTGAACAGCCTGAATATATTTTGGTAAAAAATGCAACGATATGGACATGTTCAAATCTTGGTAAGCTTGAAAATGCTGATATGTTAATTCGTCGCGGAGTAATAGACAAAATTGGGAAAAACCTTGAGGCGCCAAAAGGGGCAGTTGTAATTGATGCCACAGGAAAGCATGTGACCCCTGGGATAATTGATGCTCACTCACATACAGCAATAGCTGGAGGAGTTAATGAAGCAACACAGGCTATAACTGCAGAAGTCAGAATTCAGGATGTGATAAACAGCGATGACATAAACATTTATAGACAGCTTGCTGGTGGGGTTACGGTAGCAAATGTATTACATGGCTCAGCAAATCCAATAGGTGGTCAAAATGCAGTTTTAAAATATAGATGGGGTTCGCTTCCAGATGAATTGATTTTTAAAGAAGCACCCCCAGGGATTAAATTTGCACTTGGTGAAAATGTTAAGCAAAGTAATTGGGGCGATAGGTATACCACCAGATATCCTCAAACGAGAATGGGAGTAGAGCAGATTATAAGGGATGCATTTAAAGCAGCTCTTGATTATGAGAAAGCTTGGGAGACATATAAGCAGGAGAGCAAAAAGAAAGTTTTAATTCCACCGAGAAGAGATCTTCAACTTGAAGCGCTTCTTGAAGTTCTCAAAGGTAAACGTCTTGTCCATGCGCATTCTTACAGGCAAGATGAAATTTTAATGCTTTTGAGGGTTGCGGAAGATTTCGGTTTCAGAATCGCAACTCTTCAGCATGTCCTTGAAGGATATAAAATAGCTGAAGCTATAGCAAAGCATGGAGCTGGTGCTTCAACCTTCAGTGATTGGTGGGCTTACAAATTTGAAGTTTATGATGCGATCCCGCATAATGGCGCTTTGATGGAAAAAGTTGGCGTTGTTACATCATTTAACTCTGATAGTGATGAACTTGCAAGAAGGTTAAATCTTGAAGCAGCTAAAGCAGTCAAATACGGTGGGCTTTCCGAAGAAGATGCCTTGAAACTTGTGACGATAAATCCGGCTAAGCAATTGAGGGTTGACAAATATGTTGGCTCGCTTGAACCTGGGAAACAAGCAGATTTTGTCATTTGGAGTGGAAATCCACTTTCAACTTATACAGTTTGTGAGCAAACATGGATTGAAGGAAGAAAATACTTTGATAGGAATGAGGACTTGAAAATGCGTGAGGAAATAAAGAGGCAAAGAGCTTTCATAATTCAGAAAATCCTTGAAGTGAAGTCATCGGCAGGCCAACAACCACAATTTGCAACACAATAAAATTAAGGAGGTTTTAAACTATGAAAATGCGAAACATTTTAATTTTGATTTTTGCATTTACATTCAATTTGATGGCGTCTGATGTAATTCCCGGGAAACCACAAAATAAACCGATTGCGCTCGTTGGTGGGACAATTCACACCATTACAAAAGGAACGATTGAAAACGGGGTAATTTTGTTTGATAAAGGGAAAATAGTAGCGGTTGGAAAAGATGTTAACATTCCAAAAGATGCTGAAGTGATAGATATAAAAGGAAAGCATGTTTACCCCGGACTTATAAATGCTTTCACAACTATTGGTTTAGCTGAGATTGGTGCTGTGAGGGCAACGCGCGATGTCACTGAGGTTGGGCTTGTAAACCCAAACGTTCGTGCTGAGATAGCTTTTAATCCTGATAGTGAGCATCCTCCGGTGACGCGTGCAAATGGTATAACAATGGCTCTTGTTGTTCCAGCAGGTGAACTTATAGCAGGGCAATCTGCTCTTATGATGCTTGATGGTTGGACATGGGAGGAAATGACTTTGAAAGCGCCTGTTGGACTTCACATCTACTGGCCAAGGATGGTGCAACCTTCAGGCGCAGGATTTATGTTTGCACGAAGAAGCCCTGAAGAGTTAAGGAGAGAAGTTGAAAAAAGAATTCAACTTATTCGTGAGACTTTCCAAAAAGCAAAGGCTTATAAAAAAGCGAAAGAATCTGAATCTCAGAAAGGAATTCCTTATCATGACACTGATTTAAAGTATGAAGCGATGATTCCAGTGCTTGAAGGTAAAGTTCCAGTTTTTGTTCATGCCAATTCGTCAAAAGAAATTTTATCTGCAGTTGAGTGGGCTGAAAGCGAGGGTGTTAAAATTGTGATCGTTGGTGGACAAGATTCGTGGAAAGTTGCTGATGTCCTTAAAAAGAAAAATATCCCGGTAATTTTGACGAATATACATAGCTTACCATCGCAGAGCGATTCGGATTATGATGAGCCGTTTACAGTCGCTTATAAGCTTTACAAAGCTGGTGTTAAGTTCTGCATTGGTGGTGAAGGTGGATATTATAACGAAAGAAATTTGCCTTATCAAGCTGCAACATGTGCAGCGTTTGGACTTCCGCGCGAAGAAGCTTTAAAAGCGATAACAATCTATCCGGCTGAAATTCTCGGCGTTTCTGACAGAGTTGGTTCAATTGAGCCAGGTAAAGATGCAACTCTTATCGTCACGACAGGAGACCCTCTTGAGATCCCAACACAAGTCGTATATGAGTTCATTCAGGGGCGAAAAGTTGATTTGACGAATAGGCAGATTAAGCTTTATGAGAAATATGTTGAGAAATATCATAGGCTTGGATTGTTGAAATAAGGGAAGATTATTTTGTAATTTTTTCAGGGACGCTCTTTGGCGTCCCTTTTTTATTTTTTGCCAAATTTTCCCCAATTTTTTGTTTGGAATTTGAAAGATTGAGTTTATTTTTTATCTAAAAAAGGAAAGGTGAAATTGTTTTATTTTTACTACAAAGGAGATGAGCTTTATTGTGAAGATGTTCCCATTAGAAAAATTGCAGATGAATTTGGAACTCCAGTTTACATTTATAGCAAAGCGCAAATAATTGAAAATTTTAAAACGCTTCAAAATTTTCTCCGTAGCTCAGAAATTTTTTACGCATTAAAGGCAAACTCAAACCCGTCATTGCTAAAAATTTTAAAAGAACTCGGCGCTGGTGCTGATACCGTTTCGGCGGGTGAAATATACATTGCTTTAAGCGCTGGGTTTGAACCTAAGGAAATATCTTTCACTGGGGTTGGGAAACGAGATGATGAGATAAGGTTTGCGATTGAAAAAGAAATTCTTTCGCTTAACATTGAATCTGAACAGGAACTTTTTTTGGTTAATGAAATTGCGCACAATATGGGAAAAGTAGCAAGAATTATGATTAGAGTTAACCCTGATATTAATGTGCAAACACATCCATATATTTCAACGGGGATAAAAACGAGTAAGTTTGGGATTGACTCTGATGAGGCAATTGAAGTTTTTAAGAAAGCTACAAGCTTGTCAAATGTTGAAATAATCGGTATTCATACGCATATTGGTTCTCAAATTGTTGATGTTGAACCGTTTGTTGAAACAGCAAATTTTGTTGTCGGTTACATTGAAAAGCTTGAAAAAAGCGGGATAAAAATTTCACATATTGATTTTGGCGGAGGGTTGGGGGTCAAGTATAAAAATGTTCTTGTGCATGATAAATTGCCATTTGAAGAAAATGACGATAAAGAGTTTGACTTGAAAATTTTTGCTGATGAAGTTTTACCAATTTTAAAGCAAACTGGATGTGAGATTATTTTTGAACCGGGCAGATTTGTGGTTGCGAATTCTGGAATTCTCGTTGGGAAAGTTCTTTACACGAAGAAAAGCAAGGTGAAGAATTTTATCATTGCTGATGTAGCGATGACTGAACTTATAAGACCAGCTCTTTACAATGCTTATCATCAAATTGTCCCTGTTGAAATTAAAACTGATGAGGTAGAAATTGCAGACATTGTTGGACCGGTTTGTGAGACTGGTGACTTTATAGCGCGTGATAGAAAAATTCTGAAACTTTCAAGGGGTGATTACATTGCTATTATGACAGCTGGAGCTTATGGTTTTGTGGCGAGTTCAAACTATAATGCCAGGTTAAGACCCGCTGAGGTTCTAATTGATGGAAAAAATTATTATCTTATACGCGAGTGTGAAACTTTTGAGGATCTTTTGAGTAAAACATAAGTAAAAACTTTGCTTAAATCATGGGAGTAAATGCTGTTGTTATAGTGGAGAATTCAAAAGGTATATCGTTGGCGGAGTTCAAGCGAAAGCTTCAAGATGACCGCTGGGGCAAGCGTGCGTGGAGATTTTATTATGAAGATGAGTCGGAGTGGAGTGAATTTGAGTTTGAGGGTAAAAGATACTTTACATGGACGTCTACGCCAAGATTTGGACATCTTGGGCTTTATGAATATGATGAGGAACCCGATGCAAATCCGTATAGAATTCTTTTCTTCAAAATTATGCTTGCGGTTGAAAAGATATCTGGGGGACCTGTTTTTGTTGGAAATGATATGGTTAACCTTCATCATCCGGATGAAGCTACCCCAAAATATCCGTTTTATCTGCCCCCAGAATTGGACTACTGGTGGAGGAATTGGAGAGAAATTGCTGAAAAGTTTGATGTTTCAGATGATGTTCATTTGATTTATTAGTTATTGCTTGAAATGGAAGCGGTCAAAAGTGCATCAAGAAAATAAAAAATTTAAGGCATAGCTATGGATGAGAAAATTCAGCGCAATAAAATTTCGCTCTTTCTTGGTATAGTGTTGGTTCTTTCTGGGCTTATCATTTTGCTTGATAAATTTGGAATTTTATATCTAAGCTGGAAAAAGGTGATCTCTATTTTACTTGTCTTCTACGGAGCTTATTTTGGATATTCAGGGTTTGGACTTAATTCAAATAGTAAAGTATTTTGGGGCTCAATTTTGTTCTTCTTTGGAATTTATCTTTTCATTGATTCATTTGGACTTCTTAACCCGGATGTTCATTTCTTTTGGCCTGTTGTTATGATAATTACAGGTTTGTCATTTTTTATGTCTTTTGTTAATCGTCCCAAAGATTTTGCCTTGCTTTTGCCAGCTGTGACACTTGTTGGAATAGGTGTTTTATTTTTACTTACGAATCTCGGATTTATTTATTCTTTTGAGCTTTGGGATAGAATTGAAAAGTTTTGGCCAGTTTTACTGATAATTTTCGGTCTTTATTTTATGCTTAAAAGGAGATGAGAAAGCATCAAAGGTTAAACATCGGGGCTCACATTTCAATATCTGGTGGGTTGGATAAAGCTGTCCCAAGGGCGGTAAAAATTGGGTGCGAGGCTATTCAGATATTCACGAAAAATAACACGCAATGGCAGGCGAGAAAATTGTCTGATGGTGAAGTGCAAAAATTTTGGGACGAAGTTCAAAAGTTTAAAATTCATCCCATTGTCGTTCATAGCTCGTATTTGATAAACTTATGTTCTGCTGATTTAAAGATTTTAAAAAAATCAAGAGATGCTCTCGTAGAAGAGCTTAAAAGATGCGAAAGGATAGGTGCGATGTGTCTTGTCTTTCATCCAGGCGCTCATCTTGGAAAAGGTGAAGATTATGGAATTAAATTGACAGCTGAATCAATAAACATTGCTCATGAAAAAACAAAAGGTTTTAAAACTTTCACCGTAATTGAAACTACGGCTGGGCAAGGGACAACAATAGGATATAAATTTGAACAAATTAGAAAAATAATTGACCTTGTTGAGGAAAAATCTCGCATCGGGGTTTGCATTGACACTTGCCATATTTTTTCAGCTGGATATGATATAAGAAGCGAAAAAAAGTGTGAAAATATCTTCAAAGAATTTGACGAAATAATTGGTGTTGAAAGGATAAAAGTTTTTCATCTTAACGATTCAAAGCGTGAACTCGGCTCGCGAATTGACCGGCATTATCATATTGGGAAAGGATTCATCGGCAAAGAAGCATTTAGATTTATAATGCATAATCCTGATTTCAAAGACATACCTAAAATCATTGAAACGCCAAAAGGTTTAGATGATGAATTTGATATAATGAATTTAACAACTCTACGAAAGCTTGCTAAGCGATGAATCGCGCACAAGTTGAAAAATTTTATCCAATTATTGTTTCTGTAGTTTCTTTGTTCTTTTATCTTATCACATTAAATCAGTCTGTTGATTTTGTTGATTCAGGAGAGTTAACCGCTGTTTCTTACACGCTTGGGATAGTCCATCCGACGGGTTATCCGTTTTTTACAATTATTTCGCATGTTTTTATCACTTTACCTTTTCCATTTAGGGTCATAGTGAAAGCGAATATATTTTCTGCTCTTGTTTCATCAGTTTCGCTCTATTTTTTCACCAGGTTTTTAATTTCAAATGCTAATGTCGGAACAAGAAGTGTCAACCTATGGGCTCTAATTTCATCGTTAATTCTTTGCTTCACACAATTTTTTTGGGAACAGGCAGTTAAATTTGAAGTTTACTCTTTTCAGATGCTCTTGATGTCTCTTATTCTTTTTTCAGCATTTGAATTTAGAAGGACGGAAGATTTCAAGTATCTTTTCTTGCTTTCATTTTTGCTTGGGCTTTCGTTTACAAACCATTTGATTACAATTTTCATTTTGCCAGGGGTAATTTATCTTTTGATGTTTGGATTCTTAAAGAGGATTAAGGTAAGTGTTTATGTTTTAATGCTTTTGTTCTTTATTCTTGGTTTAACACCACTTATTTATCTTCCAATTCGTGCCGGTTCTGGAGTTGAGTTGAATTGGGGAGATCCAAAGACGCTGGAAAATTTCATCAATCATATCACAGGTAAACAATACAGAGTTTGGGCATTCTCATCCTTAGATGTAATGTTAAGACAGCTTTCTTATTTTGTCTCAAAATTGCCGGAAAACTTCGGCTATTTGTCTTTGTTTTTTGGTGTTGTGGGCTTTTCAAGGCTTTTTAAACTTGATAAAAAACTTTTTTATTTTACATTCCTCTCCTTCTTAACATGTGTCTTGATTTCAGCAAATTATGACATCCACGATATAAATGCTTACTTTCTTCTTTCTTTGTTTATGATATCGGTTTGGATTTTTTATGGGTTTGTATATCTCTCAAGACGAATTCCAAAACCATTTTTAATTCTTGTCGGTATCATTTCAATTTCGCTTGTGTTTTTAGTTAACTTTAAAAAAGTTGACAGGTCAAAAAATTATCTCCCAGAAGTATATACGCTTCATATTTTAAACGATGTGAAGCCAGGTTCAATCATAATTTCATATCAATGGGATTATTTCATTTCGCCGGGTTTATATTTTCAGCTCGTTGAAGGTGTGCGAAAAGATGTCGTTTTGATTGATAAAGAACTTTTGCGTCGTTCGTGGTATATAAAACAACTTGAGCAAAATTATCCTTGGCTCATTGAGAATTCTCGCGCTGATGTTGATTTATTTCTTGCCGAACTTTACAAGTTTGAACATGACCTCCCATACAACCCAATGGAAATAGAGAAGAAATTTGTCGCGATGATAAATAGTTTTATTGATGCGAACATTGGTAGCAGACCAATTTATGTTGGGATTGAAATTGAGCCAGAATTTGGCTTTAAATATCAAAGAGTGCCGGAAGGATTTATGTTTAGGTTATACGCAGAACCTGAATATAAAAGTTATGATTACAAACCAATTGATATTTCCAGACGTGTTTTTGATGTTTATTCAGAGAATCTTGTGAACTTAATTGTTAAAATGATAATCAATCGTGGGATTTATGAGTTAAGATTTGGGGAAAAGGAAAGGGCAAGATTTTATTTTGAAGAGGCGTTAAGAATTAAACCTGAATCAGCTGAAGCAAGGCTGTGGCTTGAAAAGGTTAAGTCTTATTGATTTTGAGAGATTGGTTTATTATTTTTTACAAAACAAACAGCAGGAAAGTTATGAAAGTTGATAAAAACGAAGTTTACACTGCCTTTGAAATTTTAATTGAAGAAATTAAAAAAGTGATAGACCGATTGAACGAAGAAGGCGCGAGAGATTTCAGATTTGGTAATTATGAATCTGCACGCAAAAAAATTGAAATAGTAACACGATTGAAGGAATTTCAAAAGAAAGTTAAAGCTCTAAAGAAAGAGTGGAGAAATCTTTTTGCCAGAACTGCTTATTCTTCACTAAAACCAAAGCAACATAAAGTTAAGCGACTACAACGTGGACTTCGGATTCCCGAAAAAGCTTTCAGACGACCCATACTTGAAGCTCTTGTGGAGCTTGGAGGCGGTGCATCAATGAAGCAGGTGCTTAATTGTGTGGAGCGAAGAATGTATAAACAATTTACACAATATGATTATGAACCTTTACCCAGTTCTTCAATGCTTTGTTGGCAAAACACAGCTCAATGGTGTAGATATAACAAGAAGGTTTGCTGAAGAATAGCTCACCGCGTGGAATTTGGGAGATTTCTGAAAGGGAATGAAAGCTTTACAGCTTGGCAAGGTTTAAATCTCATCAATAGGTCTTCTTCCCATGAACCCATCTTGAATTCTATGCCAGAAGTAAATATCATCTTCGTCAATTTTCCAGCAGAGATAAACCTCCTCACCATTTTCTCTTATATGTGGAAAGTCAACCAAACCTTGATCTATTCCTTTCATCAAACCCCCTTTTGACTCAAGCTTGTCAATTAAACTTACAAGTTCTTCAAGTTCCAGTGGATAATGTTTTTCGCCGTTTGGACCGCCACTAAAATACCTGTGTCTGTAAATATCATAACCTTTAGCGTCAAGTATTTTCTTGAGCTCAACTATCCTTGCAACAAGTGGTTTTATCTCAGCGAGAAGTTGGCGCGCTTCATCAATTGTGAAGTGTTTATCGTGAATGTATTTTTTCATCGCACTTTTCGCAAAAGAGAAAATTTTTTCTGTCAGTATCAATTATTGAGTTTGAGAAAAACATAACACATTTTGGATTTGAACAATGTCCCAAATTTAGAAGATGTCCGATCTCGTGAACTGCTTTTGTTAAAATTCTTTTTGTGTAAATTTTTAAATCGGGTTTTCTCCCGTAAAATTCAGGTTTTAATCTAAAAGTTGAGATTATACACACACCATATCTTGGATTCGCTTCGCCGAAGACGAAATTTAAATTATCCGTGTATAAGTCAACATCCGTAATTGCGAGTATAAAATCGCAGTTGTTCTTTTTTAATTTAGCTATGTGCTCAAGTATAATTGATGAATTAAATTGTCCCCGTCTTTGATTAAAGCTTATTCGCGGGATTTCCATTTCTCCAAATTTCTTAACATTAAAATTAAAATAAACGGGAAAGTTTTTAAGCACAGTATCAATTGCTATTTCGTCTGGATTTCCGATGCTGACTATACATATGTTGAACATAAAACAAAAAAGGCGGTCGTGAAGACCGCCCTTTGTTTTAAAGTGTTACTTTTGGAGCGTTGTTAAATCTATTAACGACGACACTCCAGTCAATCGCCTTGAAAAATGCCTCAATGTAATCTGCTTTTTTAAGTCCGTAATCAATCATATATGCATGCTCAAATACATCCATTATCAAGAGCGGAATTGAACCTGCAAGATGACCGAGGTCATGCTCGTTTACCCATGTGTTGAACAATCTATTTGCTACTGGGTCAAGGTATAGCACAACCCAGCCGATTCCTCTCATACCGCCTGTTGATTTGAAATCTTTTTCCCAATTTTCATATGAGCCGAAATCTTCTGTTAACTTCTTGTAAAAAGCTGAACCTTTATCAAGTTCTTTTCCACCCTTTGCCATATTACCGAAGTAGTATTCATGAAGTCTCATACCGTTGAATTCCCAACCAAATCTTCTCTTAAGCTCTGCATATTCAGGAGTCCCGGCTTTACCTTCTTTAATCATTTGAGCAAGTGTATCTGCAAGTTTATTTGTGTTCGTGACATATCCTTGATATAGCGTAAAGTGATTTTTCAGCAGCTGATCGCTAAAGCCTGGGGTTCCAAGCAGATGATCAAAATTCTTTGCTTCGTAAGGCATTTTTACCTCCTTTTTTTGTTTAGTTTTTGAAAATAATTGAAATTTTATAAACGGCATTGACAAAATTGCCAAGCCTGTGCTTTTGAGAAATTTTCTTCTTGTAAGCATTCCCAAAATAAAATTTAGTTTTATTAAACAGAGAAAGAATGTCCACAGCCACAACTTCTGGTGGAGTTCGGGTTATGAAAAACAAAGCCTCTGCCCATCAATCCATCAACGAAATCAAGTTCCGTTCCTTCAAGATAAAGTAAACTTTTCGAATCAACAATAATTTTTACACCGTTTGATTCAAAGACGGTATCATTTTCCTTGGCTGTGTCAAATAGGAGGACATAAGTAAATCCAGAACAGCCACCAGCTTTGATGCCTACCCTTAAAGCATACTCCGACGGTATATTGTTTTCCTGGATTATCTGCTTTATTTCCTTCGCTGCTCTATCTGAAATTTTTATTTTTTCTTTGACATTTAAGCTTTCGCTCATAAATTTCCTCCATTGTTAAGTTTTTGTTTCATCTGCTGCTTTTTGGACACCCGGTTTCTTAAACTTCGGATAACTCAATGTCCAAACTTTATTATACTCATTTTTGACAGGCTTAAAGATACCATTTTGAGCGAGGAAGTCGGAAAGTTTCTGTGCAAGATATTCAGCCTCAGCAAAACTTATTTTTCTTCCCTTGTTCAGGAAATAGTCAATTATCGCATATTCAATGTCTCTTATGAAGACATTTGAGAGATGATAAAGTGGATAACGCTGTTTCATAAAATTTAAAAATTCCTCCCAATTATCTTGAAGGATTTGAAGTTCTTTCATTTCCTTCATTTCCAAGCTTTGGGTTTTATTTTTAATTTCATTTGACAACTCTTATTTTCCTTGGCTCTTGAATTTGCATTATATCTCCAGATGCCTTGAGGACAAAAAAACCGGAGTTTAAAGCATATTTATCTGCTCCTCTTCCAAAACTCATCCCAGCTATTGCTCCCCAAAGTTCAAGTCCTTTATATCTTGGCAAAAAATCAAAAAAGTTTTTCATATCCTTTTTAAGTTCATCAACATCGCGCGAGCTGACATGCACCTTAGCTGATACCAAAAGCACAACCTTTTCAGTCACCACGACAAGATCATATTCAGCTTTTCCCCCGTCCTTTGATACTTTCAATCTCGGATGTGCTTCCGTTATTCTAAATCCCTTTTTCCGCATAAACTCTATACACGATGGCTCAATCATACCTTCAACAAATCTACCCCATCCATCTGTTAATTTGTTTAGTTTTTTATCTGTCTCCCTTAATTGCTCATCCGTTTTCTTTAATTGCTTGTCTGTTCTCTTCAGTTGCTCATCTGTTTTCTTCTGTGATTCCTTGAGCTCATTTATTGACTCTCTAAGTTCCTTGATGCTTAAATAAAATTCAGTCCATTTATCAATTTTTCCCTTTTTACTCTCTTTTTCAATTTTCAACACTTTTAAATTTTTGACGCTTCTTTTTTTAATTTATACTTTGGAGATATATTTCGCAAATGTGTTACGACCTCAACGATGCGATTTATCGCGTAGTCAATTTCTTCTTCCGTATTGAACCTACCAATGCCAAATCTTATAGCGCTTGAAATTAAATCATCATTTAAACCAATAGCTTTCAAAACATGTGATTTCTCTACGCTCGCTGATGAGCAAGCTGAACCTGTTGAAACCGCAATTTCTTTCATTCCCATAAGTATTGCTTCGCTTTCAACACCGTAAAAACTTAAATTTAAATTGTTTGGCAACCTTTTAACCGGATGTCCATTTAAATAAACATCTTCAAGTTTGCTCATTATACCATTTTGAAGTTTATCTCGCAAATACCTTGTCCTTTCTGCTTCTTCTGGCATTTCCAATTTTGCTATTTCACAAGCCTTTCCAAAGCCGACAATTCCCGGAACATTCAAAGTTCCCGACCTTAATCCGTTTTCGTGTCCTCCACCGTCAATCAATGGGATTATCTTAATTTTTGGCGTTTTCTTTTTTATAAATAAAGCGCCAACTCCTTTCGGTCCGTAAATTTTGTGAGCCGACATTGACATAAGGTCAATGTTTAACTTCTGGACATCAATTGGAATTTTACCGAGAGCTTGTGCAGCGTCGGTGTGGAAAATTATGTTTTTTTCGGCACAAATTTTGCCAATTTCTTCAATTGGTTCAATCGTTCCAATTTCATTATTTGCAAACATTACGCTTACAAGAATTGTCTCAGCGGTAATTCTTTTTTTAAGTTCATCTGGGTCAACAAGTCCATGTTTATCAACTGGCAAGTATTCAACTTTAAATCCCCATTTTTCAAGTCTTTTACATGTGTCAAGAGTTGCTTTGTGTTCAATTTGCGTCGTTATTATATGTTTACCTTTTTCGGAATAGGCAATGGTAATTCCTTTCAGGGCAAGATTTATTGATTCAGTGGCACCACTTGTAAAAATAATTTCTTTTGAATTTGCGTTGATTAGTTCGGCAATTTGTTTTCGTGCAAGTTCAACCGCAGCTTCAGCTTCCCAACCAAATTGATGTTGGCGGCTTGCCGCATTTCCAAATTTTTCAGCAAAATATGGAAGCATCGCCTCAAGGACTCTTGGGTCAACTGGCGTAGTCGCATGATTGTCAAGATAAATTGGGAAGCGTAAAGCCATTTTTAAACTTTATTTCTTTTGAAAATTTTCACCGATTTTTTCAATGCTTCAACGAATCTGTCAATTTCTTCAAAAGTATTGTAAATATAAAAACTTGCCCTGACAGTATTATCAACCCCAAGCCGTGCAAGAAGCGGTTGTGTGCAATGATTACCAGATCTAACAGCTATACCATGCTGGTCAAGAACGCCAGCGATGTCATGCGGATGAATTCCACATATATTGAACGAAATGACACCAAGCCGATTTTCCCGCGGACCGTAAATTTTAATATCTGGGATTTCCATCATTTTTTCAAAGGCGTAGTTTAAAAGTTCTTTTTCATGTTCAAAAATTCTATCCATTCCGATCCCCTGGAGATAATCAATCGCAGCTCCAAGCCCAATTCCACCAACAATGTTTGGGGTTCCAGCCTCAAATTTCCATGGCAGTTCATTCCATGTTGCACCTTCGGTTGTCACTGTGCTTATCATATCTCCGCCATAAAGGAATGGGTTCATCTCTTCAAGAATTTCACGCCTCGCGTAAAGGAAACCAATACCCGTCGGACCAAGCATCTTGTGTCCGGATGCGACAAAGAAATCACAGCCTATATCTTTAACATCAACTTTGATATGTGGAACAGATTGAGCGCCGTCAATTAATACATAACAACCCTTTGATTTTGCAATTTGGGTTATCTCTTTGACTGGGTTTATAGTCCCAAGGACATTTGATGCGTGAACCACGCCGACAAGCTTTGTCTTTGAAGTTATCAATTTTTCAAACTCATCAATTTTAAGATAGCCATCATCAGTTATGTCAACAAACTTTAAGTTTATCCCTCTAAATTTTTTCAGCCACTGCCATGGGACGATGTTTGAATGGTGTTCCATAATTGTGACGATAACTTCATCACCTTCCTTAAGATTTTGTAGCCCCCATGCATAGGCGACAAGATTAACTGCTTCTGTTGCGTTTCGGGTGAAAATTATCTCTCGCCAAGAATCAGCGTTGATAAATTTCGCAACTTTTTTATGAGCTTCTTCATATGCAACTGTTGCTTCATAGCTTAAAGTGTGAACTGCACGGTGGATGTTGGCGTTCATTTTCTCATAAAAATTTTTAACAGCCTCAATAACTTGTCTTGGTCTTTGCGTTGTAGCTGCATTGTCAAAGTAAACAACTGGATAACCGTTAATGATTCTTTTTAAAATTGGGAAGTCAGCTCTAATTTTTTCAACATCAATTTTTGTAGTTATGAGTTCGCTGTTTTGTTCGCGCATGGTTTTGCTCGCTTTAAATTTTAACTAATACTTTACCGTTTTCAATTTTGACTTCATATTTTTCAAGTGGTTCAGAAGCTGGAAGTCTTACTACATCCCCAGTTTTAATGTTAAACTGTGCACCGTGCCACGGACAAGTCAAAATTTCCCCTTCGATTTCAGCATCATTTAACTCAAGCTCCATATGAGAACATTGATTTTTATAAGCGAAAAATTCACCATTTAAATTTATCAAAATTATTGACTCACCATTTACATCAAAAACTTTTATCTCGCCATTTTTTATCTCATTCACATTTGCAATTTCAACATATTCACCCATTGTCGTCATTATGTCTAAAATCCTTTGTTTTTAATCCTCTTCACCAGGCCATGTGTTAATGCCGTAGATTCCAGCTTTTAAAACTTTTAAACCGAGCAAAGCACATTTCAATCTTATTGGGCTTATTGGAATCCCAATAGCATTAAGCATGTCTTCTTTGCTGAAATTTCTCACTTCATCAAGGGTTTTGCCCTTGACAATTTCAGTTAAAATTGACGCTGACGCTTGACTTATGATGCAACCTTTACCTGTAAATTTGATATCCGCGATTTTGTTATCTTCAATTTTAACTTCAATTCTTATTTGGTCTCCACAAGATGGATTCCCTTCTTCATGGACTATGTCGGGATTTTTAAGGTGCCCGTAATTTCGTGGGTTTTGATAATGGTCAAGTAGAATTTCAAGTTGAAGTTCGTCCATTTGCCAGCCAATTTTTTTTATAAATTATTCCACTTTTGATGTATCATTTTTTGAATTCTCTCGCGAACGAAATCAATTCTTATCTCATCAAAGGTCGGGAGCAAAAATCCCTCAACGATTGTCTTTTTAGCTTCACTTTCATCCAGACCTCGCGTCATAAGGTAAAAAATTTGTTCTTCGTCAATTTGCCCAACCGTTGCCCCATGACCAGCGCGGACATTTGCATTTTTAATTTGCAGTGATGGTATTGCGTTTGCTCTTGCGCCAGGATTTAATAGCATAGCGTGTTCACTTAAAAATGAATCCGAATCGTGAGCGTCCTTCTCAATGTCAACGAGACCGTAAAAAACAAGCCTCGCTTTATCTTTGACGACACCGCGCATAACAACATTGCTTTTTGTATATGGGCTTATGTGTTGAGCATAACTTGTCAAATCAAAATGTTGCACACCATTTCCGAAGGCAATTTGAACATCTCTAAGCTCAGCTCCTGGTTTTTCAAGCAGAGCATCATGTCTTGAGATCGTCAATTTGCCACCAAGCCAACTCCCAATAAAATTAATTTTTGCGTCCTTTTCAGGAATGAAAATTCTTTCAATGTAATTGTAAATCCCACCCCCAAGATTATTTATGCTTATAAAATTAACCTTGCTTCCTTCACCACCAAATATCTCGCTGACATTTGTCAGCACAGCATATTCATCTCCAAGACAGCAATGATTTTCTTCAACTATAGTTACATAAGAATTGCGCCCAATCAAGATAAGATTATGTGAAAAGATGCCTGCATTTTCCGATTGAACTTCGTTGACAATGTAAACTGGCTTATCAATTTCAACATTATCCGGGATGTAGACGAATACCCCAGAGTTTAAAAGAGCAAGATGTAGGGCTGTAAATTTATTTTTATCGTATCTGAACTTTGCAAAAATTTTTTCTTTTATCAAATCCTCATACTTTTCAAAAGCCTCAACAAGCGGGAGAAGCACAATTTTATCTGAATATTCTGGCGATATTCTATATCTTGTTGACAAGTTTGCTTGAACAATAAAGATGGAAAGTTTATTGTTGTCAAACAGGACTTTATCTGGATTTCCAAGGGGAAATGGATTTAAAATTTCGGGATTGAACCCTTTTATTTTGGTGTATTTTGATTCGGGCAAGTTTAAATCTTCAAAAATTTCAAGTGCGAGAGTCCTCTTCTCCGCAAACCATAGAGGTTCTTTTCTTTCGGTTGAAAGTTTATTTATTGTTTCAAGCGATAAACAGTTCGGCAAAGTTACTTCGGACATAGTCTTTATTGGTTAGTTTTCAAGACAAAGTTAAAAAATTTCAGAAAAATTAGCAACCGCCTCTTTCAACGACGGATTCGCAAAGTGAAGCTGGCAAGATTTCAACTTCACCAAATTGTGAAAATGGTTTCATGAAGTTTTCAACATTTTCACGGTTTTCAGATTCAATGAACAAAAACAATTTATGTGAGCCATCAACCACGCCTTCAGATTTAATTTCAATTTTATAATCCTTAGCTAATGAAAGATGTTTTAAAAGCATTTGCCCAAGCTCTGGATTTTTCGCTGGGCAATTGTCCGCTTCATGTCTATGTTGAACTATGAAAAGTGGCATTTTCAATTCACCTCCGTAATTGTTTTTTATCCAATTGCTCCTTCCATTTCAAGTTTTATAAGTTTATTGAGCTCAATTGCATAATCAAGTGGCAGTTCCTTTGCAAACGGCTCAATGAAACCAAGAACGACAAGCGTTAAAGCTTCACTTTCAGTTAAACCTCTGCTCATTAAATAAAAGAGCTGATCTTCACTTATCTTACCGACGGTTGCTTCATGCCCTATACTTACAAGTTCCTCTTCTATTTCCATATATGGATAAGTATCAGACCTTGAAAATTCATCAAGCATAAGCGCGTCGCATCGGACGGTTGATTTTACACCAATTGCACCTTTTTGAACTTTGACAAGTCCTCTATAGCTTGTCCTGC
Organism: uncultured Bacteroidota bacterium; assembly: GCA_964438815.1. Classification (GTDB taxonomy): domain Bacteria; phylum Bacteroidota; class Ignavibacteria; order Kryptoniales; family Kryptoniaceae; genus Kryptonium. The sequence continues at coordinate 403,435 of CAYTKW010000002.1, read as the reverse complement.
CACCATCTTTGCTTATTGATTTTGAGACGATATTGCTTGTTGTGTATGGCGCAACATGAATTATTTTTGCTCCTGTATCTTGATGCTGTCCGAATCCAGCGTAAGCAATTGATAAAATTTCAGCTTTTGCACCTTTGCCAAGTAAATAGACCGCTGGATATTTCATCGTGACCTTGCTCCCGAGGTTCCCATCAACCCATTCAACAAACGCACCTTCATAAGCAACTGCGCGTTTTGTGACAAGATTGTAAACATTCTTTGACCAGTTTTGAACAGTTGTATATCTAACATGTGAACCTGGCATAGCAATTATTTCAACTACTGCGCTATGGAGTGAATCTTCGCTGTAAACAGGAGCAGTACAACCTTCAATATAATGAACTTCAGCGCCTCCTTCGGCAATTATGAGTGTCCTTTCAAATTGTCCAACACTTTCAGCATTTATCCTAAAATATGCTTGAAGTGGGAAATCAACTTTAACTCCTTCAGGCACATAAACAAAGCTTCCCCCACTCCAAACAGCGCTATTTAACGCAGCAAATTTATTATCCTCGGGCGGGACAACCGTCCCAAAATACTTTTTAACAATGTCAGGATATTCCCTCACTGCTGTGTCCATGTCAGTGAAGATAACTCCTTTCTTCAGAAGGTCTTCGCGCAAGCTATGGTAGACCACCTCTGATTCATACTGTGCTCCAACGCCAGCGAGAAATTTCCTTTCAGCTTCTGGAATCCCGAGCCTTTCAAAAGTTTGCCTTATCTTTTCTGGGACTTCATCCCACGATTTGCCCTTTCTTTCAGTTGGCTTTATGTAGTAAATGTATTCATCAAAATTTATCTCAGATAAATCAGCGCCCCATGTCGGCATCGGCTTTTTAAGGAAAACTTCAAGTGAACGCAATCTAAATTTTCTCATCCACTCCGGCTCATTTTTCCAGTATGAAATTTCCTCAACTACCTCTCTGCTTAAACCACGCTTTGCTTGATAAACATATTTTATTTCGTCTTTGAAATCATACTTTGTATAATCAATATCTATTTGATTTATTGTCTTCGGCATGGCAAATTCCCAAATTTTTTGTTTTTAATCCGCAGATTCTGCTGCTGTTTCTCTTATCCAGGCATAACCTTCTTGCTCAAGCTTCTCAACTATTTCAGCTCCGCCCGATTTCACAATCCTTCCATCAAGCATGATGTGAATAAAATCAGGTTTAATGTAGTTTAAAATTCTTTGATAATGTGTTATCATAACTATGCCAATCTCTGAACCTCGAACTGAATTTACCATATCAGCAACTATCTTTAGAGAATCAATGTCAAGCCCTGAATCAGGTTCATCAAGGAAAGCAATAACTGGCTTCAACATTGTCATCTGCAGAATTTCCATCCTCTTCTTCTCACCACCTGAGAAACCAACACCAATTGGTCTATATATGAAAATCTCGCTCATATTTAATTTTTTAGCCTTTTCAATTAATTCTTTTTTATAATCAACGACAGATTTAGGAAACGAGCGAAGTGATCTTGAATCTAAATTATTTGCTTGAATTGCTTTCCAAAGGAAATTAAATAAAGTGACACCTGGAACTTCAACCGGATATTGAAATCCAAGGAATAAACCAAGCTTTGCTCTTTCATCGGGTTTTAAGTCAAGAATGCTTTTCCCTTCAAAAAGAATATCACCGCTTTCAACTTTATATTTTGGATGTCCCATAATGGTATAAGCCAATGTACTTTTGCCCGAACCATTTGGACCCATCAACGCATGAACTTCACCCTTGTTAATAGCAAAGTTTAATCCCTTTAAAATTTCTTTTCCATCAACGCTAACATATAAATCTTTGATTTCAAGTGTTGGCATAATTGTTCTCCTGTTTGTTAGTTAACATATTTTGTTTGTTTTCGTTTAAAATAACCTTTTGAGGATAGACACAATCACGGCTAATCACATCTTGTATAGTTATACTTTCAAGAATTTTGATAAATTTAGTCTCAACCTCATGCCATATATCGGCTTGCCCACAGCATGATGTAAAAACACAAAACGAACCAGATGTATCAAAGCATTCAACCATTTTCAATTCGCCTTCAACAGCCTCATAAACATGTTTTAAGGTTATCTCTGACGGGTTCTTTTTAAGCGAATATCCACCATTTGGACCAAATTCCGAAAATACTATCCCAGCCTTGACAAGTTGTCTCATGACTTTTGCAAGATAGCTTAAAGGTATCTTTTGGCTTTCAGCAATCTCTTTCATTAAAATCGCTTTCTTGCTGGGTTGTTTTCCCATATATATTAATGTCCTTACTGCGTAATCAAGCGTTTTTGATACTATCATTTTAAGCGAAAATTTAATTTTGGATATTGAATGTCCACGATGTAAATATAATGATTTAAAAGTTAAAAGTCAAATTTGGCGAGTGTTTTGATGTTTTATAAATTTTTTTAATGACGAGCAAAAATAAATTCCAAATGAAGATGCGATTTAAAATTTTAGTTTTGGGTTTGCTTTTCATCCTTTCCTGCGCAAAAAGACAGGGCGAAGAGGTTAAGCTTCCAGATGAGGTAAGGCGTGGGCGTGAAATTTTTTATGATGTAAATTACGGGACGACAGGGCTTGCGTGCGCTAATTGTCACGCTGATTTTGACGATGTCAAATTTCCTGATGATAAAATAAGACCGGGGCACAATCTAGTTGGTGCTCATCAAAGGAAAATTGCTTGGTATGGTAGATTTCGTGGTGACGCTCTCTCAAGAACTGCTGGTGGGGCGGGGCTTTGTGTTGTTATGTATCAAAGAAAAACGGGTGCGAGAACTCCGTTTGATGCTTTGTCAGTTGAAGATGCCGAAGCTCTCATGGCTTATTTTGAATTTATCTCTGAAGGTATTGAAGTTGAAAAATTAACATCTCAACCATTCGTCTTACCTTGGGAAGATGAAAGCAAAAGAAGGGAAAAGCTTGATAGTTTGAATAAAAGAATTTTAAATTTGCAAGGTAATCCGGAGAATGGTGAAATAATCTATCAAAAAGCATGTGATCAGTGCCATTCTGAAGATGTCGCTATAGGTCCACCACTTTTTGCAGTTAAAATTACGCCCGAGAAAATCATTGAAATGGTAAGAGCTGGTTCGCCGAGCGCAAGTAAGACGCCGATGCCATTTTTTACATCGGATAAGTTAACAGATCAGCAGATAGCCGATTTAATTGCATTTTTTATGAAATTTTTCTGAAAATTTTTAACGCTTTGCTTATCTTTCTTGTCCCGCAAATATTGGAGATGTTTTTTATGACTTTTATGATTTCCTCGCGCCTTGCTCCTGTGTTAAGTGTACCTTTTAGATGAGAGAGAAGTTGTCTTTCCCAGTCAAGCGATGTTAGTATAGCAACATTTATAAGTTCGCGTTCTTTCAAGCTTAAAGTATCTCTGCTTAAAACCTTACCATAGCCTTCTATTATCATCCATTCATAAAGCTCGGGGTGAAGTGAGTTTATGTTTTGAGTTAACTTTCCAAAATTTCCCCGGTAAACTTTCTTACAGGTTTTTATCCCGTCAAGGTAAAATTTTTTTACATTATATGGCTTTGCTTTGGTTGAATTTTTATTGACGAGTGTTCTTAACACTGTAAAACCTTCTATCACTGCTGGAAATCCTGCAAATAGATAGCATTGTAAAATCGTTTCTTCAATTTTTTCAATTTTTACTCCAGCAGAAAGAGCTTTTGTGAGCTCAGTTTTCAATTTTAATTTTTTCCCAAGTGAAGCAAGCGAAGCTATTCGTGTTAAAAATTTTATATCGTTATCCATTTTTTGTTCGTCATTTTAATTTGAAAATAAAAAACCCCACCAAGCTATGGTGGGGGCGTTAAAATTGAAACTTTAAATTATTATTGTTCCTTCAACAGGTCAAGCTCGTATTGCGCGTTTCTTGCAAGACGCGGGTCTTTTTTAGCTTCAAGAAATGCTTTTCTTGCCTCTTCAATTTGCCCAAGTTTCTTGTAGGCGACACCAAGCTCAAAATATGCATCTGCATTTGTAGATTTGGGGCTCAATTCAATTGCCTTTTTAGCAGATTCAATCGCTTTATCGTGCTGAGAAAGCTTATTGTAAATAATCGCAAGCATTACATATACCTTTGGATAATCTTGTCTATAAGTTGTTGACTGCATAAGAAGGTCAAGCGCTTCTTGAAACTTCCCAGCCTGAAGCAGTACAGTTGACTTTCCTATCAAAGCTTCAACAATCCCTTTAACAGCAGCGTCAAACTTTTTGTCATATTCAAGCGCCTTTGTGTAGTTTTCTATCGCTTTGTCATAATTTCCTTGGCTTAAATAGATTCCAGCTATGGCATTGTAAGCTGGGGCAAAATCATTTTTCAAATTTATTGCTTCCTCAAATGTCTTTATCGCATCATCGTATTGTCTGAGGGCTTTTAGAGCTATCCCCTTGTTATAGTAGAACTTCGGGTCTTTCTGTAAGCTTAACGCCTTGTCATATTTTTCAATTGCACCCTTATAATTTCCACTTCTCAAAAGGAAGTTTCCCTCGTTGAAAAGCTTTGCAGCTTCAACTTCAGGTTTAACTGAATTTCCACCCTGTCCAAGGGCAAATGATATAGCTAAAATTGAAGTAAGCATCAACGGAAAATTTTTTCGCATATTATCAAACCTCCTTAATTTTCGCTTTGTTTCTTTCTGTAATTATAAAACATTTTTTGTTAAAAGTCAATAGTCAACTAAGTTATGGTGTTGTTCCAAATACATAATCCCACAACGGGCTTGAAACTCCAAATGCTCTATTGGGCGCTTTGTAATGATGTTGAAGATGATGTTTCCATAAATATCGGAGTTTATTTTTGGGTGGTTTAAAGTGATGAATTGCATAGTGTGTCATATCATAAACTATGTAGCCAGCGACGAAGCCTGGAAAGAAAGCGAATGCGTAAATTCCAAGTGAAAATTTAAATGCATACCAAAAAATTACAGCAAGCGTCAAACTGACAGCTGGTGGCATAACGAGTCGTTTTGGATCCTGTGGATACTGGTGATGGACGCCGTGGATCATAAATTGTATTTTAAAGCCAATAGACGTTCGTGGTTCAAAGTGGAATATAAATCTATGTAAAAGATACTCTGCAAGCGTCCAAGAAAACATGCCAATGATAAAAAGCCCTGCTATTGTCAGCGTTTTGAAATTTAACTTGTAATAGCTTATTCCAATAAAATATGAAACAATGGGAAGATAGACAACAAGGGGAGTTATGGGATGTGTTTTTGTAAGTGCTTCAAAGAATTTATTTTTAAACATGACAGCAGAGCCCCTGCGAGGGTAGAGGTAATCTGGAATTGTCCCGCTGTATTTTCCCATGTCAATTCCGTTTGTATTTTATTTTAAATTAAATTTAAAATCGCAAGTTGACTTTGGTAATCTAATTTAGTATTTTTTTAATAGAAGGCGAAAAATAAAAAGAGAATTTGAGATGAAAAACTTAATAATTGCAACAGCATTTTTATTTTTATTTGTTCCCGACATTTTTTCGCAAAGTGTCACTTTGAAGGTTCGCGAGAAGACAGTTTTAAGGGGTGAAAGATTTTTAACTGTTAAATTTACTGTTGAAGGAGCGAAAGGAAATTTTACAGATGTTGATGTCGCAAAAGGTTCATATTATTATTTTGTTTGCCTTCCTGAAGGGGATTGGGAGATTGATGAAAAGTTTGCAAATGAATTTACGCAGAAGGTTTTAATTCAACAGGATGGAAATGTTTATTATCCTGATGTTTATGACATAGTCACCACAGAGTGGGGGCTTGGTTTGCTTTTGGGATTTGAGAAAAAATTTAAAATTGAAAAACCGTTTAAAATTAGCTATCCGATTTCAGAAAAGGTTATAAGTTCTGAGGAGATGAAAATTCCCGAAAATCTTTGGGAAGGTTATTCAAAGGCGTTCAAGGCATATCAAGATGGGCTCAAGTTTTACAACGATAGGGATTACAAAAAATCCGCTGATGTTTTGTTTGAGGTTGTCGCTGATGAGGGGGCGAAGAAATTCTCGTTTTACAAAGATGCGCGAGAAAAATGCATAAAATCGCTTGATAACATTTTAATTGAGCTCGTTGATAAATTTAATTCTGTTGTTTCAGCTGTCATGGAGCCTGAAGATAAGCTTAGGGAATATGATAGTTTGAAGGTTAAGTTTCAAAGTTATGTTAATGATATGCTCACACCTAAGTTGAATGTTCTTTCAGATACGCTTGTCTTTGCGATGCTTTCGCGTGCAAATGGATATTTTGAAAAGATTGAAAATGAGATCAATGCTGAAAAATATCGTCTTGATGTAAAGAGTATCTCTTGGATTAACACTGAAAATGGGTTGAATTTCAAGTATCGTCTTATAATTGATGCGTTTGCTTATGCTTTTACATCTGAATCATTTTGGAATAATCCTGATACGACGAAGTTTGAGTTTGTTTTGCCTGATACTGTTTTTGCAAATTTAAAAGCTTTTGGAATTGAGAAGGATTATAATATATTTCAGCGCGTTTGCATTTCAAATTTGAAGTCTCGTGGGGTTTTATTTGATGAGAAATTCCTTGTTAATCTTTTGAACAATTCCGAACAATTGCCACAACCTTATTACGAAATTTTCCTTGCCGTTGACAATTATTTAAGGAAAAATTACGGCGAGAGTAAGAATTATATTTTGAAGGCTTTAAAGAGGTTAACTGACTTTGAGCTCTTAAGGAGGCTTGAAGTTCTACGGAGTATGATTTTTGTCAAGGAGAAGAATTTATCAGTAGAGGCGGTTGAACTTTATCGCGAAGGTTTGAATAAGTTGTCCGCTGGTGATAAGGCAGGTGGGCTTGATGCTATAAGAAGAGCGGTTTTAATTGAACCAAGATTTCCACTTGCAAATTATGCCATTGGTGAGAGCTACTTCAGGGATAATGATTTTTACCCTGCCATAATTTATTTTTCAAAAGCTATTTCGCTTGATTCAAATTTTGTCCTTGCTTATATAAGGTTGTTTGACATTTACAAAGCCCAGGGTAATTGGTCTGATGCGAGGACATGGCTTGAGTCAGGTATTTCAAGTGGAAATGATTTTTGGGTTATGAGGATTCTTTTGGGTCAAGTTTATAATGAGCTTGGGCTTTATGATAAGGCAATTGAGTCGTTTGAGAAAGCGGTAAGTTATAATCCGTTAAATTATGAGCAATACATTTATCTTGGTATCGCTTATTCAAATGTTAGAAAGTTTTCAGATGCGGAGGCTGTTTTGAAGAAGGCTGCGGGGATAAATCCTGATAGGAGGGAGGCTTACGATGAGTTGAAAAGGATTGAAGAAATTAAAAAGGCAGGAGTAAAGAAGGAATAGAAGAAAGAGGAAGGACAAAAAAATAAAAGGATAAAGAAGTAAATGCACATTCTCGTTTCAAATGATGATGGGATAAATGCTGATGGGATTTATGCCCTTGTAAAGGAATTGAAAAAAATTGCTGATGTCACGGTCGTTGCACCAGAAAAGCAGATGAGTGCGGTTGGTCATGCGATAACTGTTCAATATCCATTAAGAGTTAATCATTTTTATAAAGATGGTGAATTTTTTGGTTATGCTGTTGATGGGACCCCGGCTGATGCTGTTAAGCTTGCTGTTAAGGCGCTTTTGAAGGATAAAAAAATTGACCTTCTTATATCTGGGATAAATCACGGGACGAATACATCAATTAACATAATTTACTCTGGCACTGTTTCAGCTGCGACTGAGGGGACGATACTTGGTATTCCATCAATTGCCATTTCGCTTGCGACATATGCGCCAAATCCTGATTTCACACTTGCGGCGAAATTTGCAGTTAAACTTGCTGAATTTGTCTTCAAAAGTGGGTTACCAAGGGGGACACTTTTAAATGTAAATGTTCCGGCTGTTCCTGAGAGTGAAATAAAAGGTATTTTGGTCACACGACAAGGGAATGCTTTTTGGGATGATTGGTTTGAAATACGCAAAGACCCGAACGGTAGGGATTATTACTGGCTTACGGGTAAATTTATAAATTATGAGCCTAATGATTTAAATGCTGACCACACTGCTGTGCAGAACAATTATATTTCTGTGACGCCAATTCAATTTAATTTAACGGACCATAAGATGATTCAAGAATTGAAGAAACTTGGGCTTGAAGATATTTTAAAAACAATTAACGGAGATTAATTGAGGTGAAAAAGAGGCTTTTCACCCCTGGTCCAACGCCTGTGCCTGAGGATGTTTTGCTTGCTATGGCACAGCCTATAATTCATCATCGTAATCCAGAGTTTATTGAAATTTTTGCTCGAGTTAATGAGAACCTTAAGTATCTTTTTCAGACCAAGCAGGATGTTTACACTTTGACAAGTAGTGGCACTGGGGCGATGGAGTGTGCGGTTGCTAATCTTCTTTCCGCAGGTGACAAAGCTATATTTGTGAATGGTGGGAAATTTGGCGAAAGGTGGGGTGAGATATGCAAAGCTTATGGTGTTGATGCAATTGAAGTTGAAATTGAGTGGGGAAGGGCTGTAACCCCGGAGGAAATTGAATCTGAACTGAAAAAGCATCCGGATGCGAAAGCTGTCTTTGTGACACACAGCGAGACATCAACTGGCGTTTTTACTGATGTTAAGGAATTAGCTAAAGTTGTTCATGAAAATTCTGATGCAGTGATAGTTGTTGATGGTATAACATCGGTTGGAGCTCATGAGATGTATATGGATGACTGGGGGCTTGATGTTGTTGTGACGGGGTCTCAAAAGGGATTGATGATTCCACCGGGGCTTTCTTTTATAGCTTTGAGCGAGAAAGCATGGGATATGGTTGAAAAGTCAAATCTTCCGAAGTATTATTTTAGTTTGAGGAAAGCGCGTTCTGCGCTTAAAAATGGAGATACACCTTGGACCCCGGCAATAGCTTTGATAGTTGCTCTTGATGTCGCATTAAAGATGATAAAAGAAGAGGGGCTTGAAAATATATGGAGAAGACATAAAAAATTATCGCTGGCTGTAAGGGAGGGATGCAAAGCGATTGGACTTAAACTTTTTGGTGAGCCACCTTCACATGCTGTGACGGCAGTTTATTTCCCAGATGGAATTGATAAAAAAGAGTTTAATAAAATTTTGAAGTATAAATATGGCATAACTGTTGCAGGTGGGCAGGAACATCTCAAGGACAAAATTTTCAGGATTTCACATCTTGGTTATTATGATGAGATTGATATAGTTGGTGTAATATCTGCGATTGAGATGGCTTTAAGAGATGTTGGCTTTAATGGATTTAATCCAGGGGATGGAGTTAGGGCTGTGCAAAAAGTTTTTGATGAGTTTGAACAAGTTTTGAAACCTTAAAGCGATAGCTATTTTAAATAAGTTTTCTATCGGTGAAATGAAAATTTTAATCACAGATCCAATTGAGGAAAGTTGTGTTAACATTTTAAAGGATGAGGGTTTTGAGGTTGATTTAAAGCCGGGGCTTTCGCGTGATGAGATTAAAAAAATAATCAACGATTATGTCGCTTTGATAGTTAGAAGTGGAACTAAAGTGACCTCTGATATAATCAACGAGGCGGTAAATTTAAAGATAATTGGGCGTGCTGGTGTTGGGGTTGATAACATTGATGTTGAGACTGCGACAAGGCGTGGAATTATCGTGATGAATACTCCCGGTGGAAATACTATTTCAACAGCTGAACATACAATGAGTTTAATTCTTGCGCTTGCGAGAAATATACCTCAAGCGTGTAATGATTTGAAAGCTGGAAATTGGAACAGGAAAAAGTTTATGGGGGTGGAGCTTTATGGGAAGACGATAGGTATAATTGGGCTTGGTAGGATTGGTCGTGAAGTTGCGATAAGATGTAAAGCTTTTGGCATGAATGTCATAGGTTATGACCCGGTTTTATCTGCTGATGTTGCAGCTAAAATTGGTGTTGAGCTTGTTTCAAGCCTTGATGAAATTTACAGGAGAAGTGATTTTATAACAGTTCATGTTCCGTTGAATGATGAGACGCGTGGTATGATAGGTAGAGAGGAGCTTGCGAGATGTAAGCGTGGCGTTAGGATTATAAATTGTGCAAGGGGTGGTATAGTTGATGAAGATGCACTTCTTGAGGCTCTTGAGTCGGGTCAGGTTGCTGGGGCTGCACTTGATGTATTTTCTGAGGAGCCACCTCCAAAGGGTCACCCTTTAATTCAGCATCCGCGGGTTATAGTCACACCTCATCTTGGCGCAGCGACTGAGGAGGCACAGGAGAAAGTTGCGATCCAAATTGCACATCAAATTGCGGATGCGCTTAAGGGTCGTGCTATAGTTGGGGCTGTAAATGCTGAAATTTTGCAGCTTGCGATGAATGAGGAGATAAAGCCATATCTTCTACTTGCTGAAAAGATTGGTTTGCTACAGGCTCAAATTTTGAAAGGTAAAGTGTTGAGTGTCACAGGCATTTTCATCGGTGAATTGTTGAAAAATTCTTCACGAATTTTAACATCAGCTTTTTTGAAGGGCATGCTTATCTATTTTATGAGCGAACCTGTAAATTACATCAACGCGCCGGTGATAGCGAAAGAGATGGGACTTAATGTAAGCGAAAGAACAGGAGAAGGTGATGGAAATTATACGCATCTTTTAAAGTTTGAAGTCAGAACTGATAGGGAGACAAGAACAATAGCTGGGACAGTTTTCGGGAACAATGATATAAGGATAGTTGGGGTTGATGACTTTCATTTTGAGTTTAAGCCAGAAGGGATTTTGCTTGTGTATTCAAACATTGACAGGCCTGGGATGCTTGCATCTGTGAGTTCAATTCTTGCGCGTTCAGATATTAACATTGCTGGATTATCGTTAGGAAGATACGGCATAGGTCAGAGGGCTTTGACTGTTATGAGCGTTGATAATGAAATACCACAAGAGGTTTTGCGCGAGATTTCATCCATTGATGGAATTTTTGATGTCAAAGTGGTGAAACTTTAATTTTTCTGGCACGATTTTTGAAAACTGGTAAATTAAATCTCTTCAAAAAATACTTGACAAAGTTTTGTTTTTGTGTTATATTTATTTATGACTGAAGTTAAAAACAAATTATGAGGTTAAACAATAAAGAAAAGTTGTTATACGATGTTTCCTTTCAAAACCGCAAATTGACTTCTCAAATTTAAAACAAAACATATCAGGAGGACAGAAGATATGTATCGCAAATTGTTAATTCTCTCGGTAATTTTGCTCTTGCCGGGATTGCTTTTCGCTCAAGTTGGTAAAATTGTTGGTAAAGTTGTTGACAGAGAAACAAAGGAGCCGTTGATTGGTGCCAATGTCATCATTGAGGGGACGACGCTCGGTGCATCAACTGACTTGAATGGTAACTATGTTATTTTAAATGTTCCGCCTGGAGTTTACACTGTAAGGGCAAGCTATGTTGGTTATCAGACGATAACCGTCAGAAATGTCAGAGTTACAGTTGGTTTGACCACGGAGGTGAATTTTGAACTTCCAAGTGAAGCAATTCAAGTCCCAACTGTTGAAATAGTTGCTGAAAGACCGCTTATACAAAAGAGCGCGACAAATGAGATAAGGGTTGTTCGCTCTGAAGATGTTCAAAACATGCCATTGCGTGGTTATACAAGTGTTGTGGCGATTCAAACAGGTGTTATTCAGGTTGGTGGAACAATTTATGTAAGAGGTGGAAGAAGTGAAGAAGTTGCTTATTATGTTGATGGTGTGTATTTCAACAACCCGTATAACTATGCAAGAACTGGTGAAGTTGTCACAACAGCAATTGAGGAAGTTTCATATCAAGCTGGTGGTTTTAATGCTGAGTATGGTTATGCCATGTCTGGAGTTGTTGTGACGACGACAAAGACGGGTGGTTCAAAGTATTCTGCAACGCTTGAGTTCATAACTGATGAATATGGGGGCTTTTTCAGGAGCAGAACCACTGGTAATCCGAACTTCTACAAGAAGAATGCTCTCACCGGGGCTTATTCGCAGGGATATAGCCTTTATTCAATTAGCCTTGGTGGACCTTTGATACCGGGATTTGATAAGATAAGATTTTTCGCTGCGCTTGAGAGGACATTTATGAGGAATAGAAGACCTTCGTTCTACAATGGTGTTCAAGCGGTTGCCGTTGAGGGGCAAGATATATTTAATATCAACATCCCAGCTGGAATTCTCAGGGGTAATTCAACATCAAGATGGTTATTCAATGGGAATATCGTTTTTGATTTCAAACCGTTCAATTTAAGAATTGGTGGAACTTCATTCTTTAGGACAGATAGGGAATACATCCATTCTTATTCTGCGTTTAACTATAATAGGATGCCAAGGACTGAGGAGACAACACATGGATATTACGCGAGGTTAACACATACGATTTCGGCTTCAACATTTTACACATTGATGTTCAGCTGGTATAGGACATTTACTGAAAGCGGAGACCACTTCTGGTGGGATGATATTGAGTCTTATGGAAATAAGGATAAAAATCCACAGTTGAGGGACTGGGGAAGGAATAAACCGTTTAGACCATATTCTCTCTTTGCTCAAGATAGTACGGTTTATCCAAACTATGCAAAGAACCTTTCAAGTTATTGGGGCTTAAAGTTTGACATATTGCATCAGATTGGTAGAATTCATGAAATTAAGGCAGGTATTGATTTCAGATACAATACGATAAGAGTCTATGGTTTAAGGGCGCTTGATATTGCAAATAATAGGAGGACAAATCCGGGTGCTTCGGACGAAGCAATTTATCAAACTGCTTTTGTTAATGCACTTGGTTATGATGTGACAGGTAAGAAAGAGGTTAATACAGGAAGGAATGGGGCTAAGCATCCGATCATTGGTGCTGCTTATATTCAAGATAAAATTGAGTTGCCAGAGTTGATTTTGAACCTTGGTTTGCGCGTTGACTATGTTAATCCAAATACAGACCAGCTTGTTGACCCGATGAACATCATACTTGAGACGAAAGGTGAGAAGAAGGATTGGTATGATATGGCTGATGCCAATTTCAAAGCATCAAAGCCATATTATATCTTTGCGCCAAGGTTGGGTATATCATTCCCAGTAACTGACAGGACGGTATTCCATGCTCAATATGGTGTTTTCACACAACCACCGCAGCTTAACCTTTTCTACACGAGCACGATTCTTTTCGCGCAGTATTTGAGGTCTGGTAACTATATTCGTGCTGGTAATCCTAACCTCAGACCGCCGAAGACGATAGCTTATGAGGTTGGTTTTGCTCAGCAAATCACAAGAAATGCAAGCTTTGATATAACTGCTTATTATAAAGAGACGAGAGATTTGATACAGATTCAGAATATCCTTGCCAGACCAACTGCGTATGCCATGTATGTTAATGGTGATTATGGAACGATAAAAGGTTTGTCATTTAGCTTCACATTGAGAAGGACAAACAGGGTTGCTGCGTTTGTCAACTATACGCTCCAATATGCAGCTGGAACAGGTTCAGCTGCGACGACGAACTTCAACATCGCATGGCTTGGTGGGAACTTCCCGACATTTGTTGCTCCTCTTGATTTTGATCAGCGCCACACTGGAAGCGTAAATGTTGACTTTAGAACTGAAAAAGGTGATGGTCCAACGGTATTTGGAATTAAACCTTTTGAAAACTTTGGAATTAACCTGCTTTTCAGATTTGGAAGTGGTTTACCGTATACACCTGTTGAATACAGAAGCTATGTTTATGGTCCAGGATGGCAGATTCCGAAAGCAGCTGTTAACTCGGGTTATGGTCCCTGGACAAGCCAACTTGACTTAAAGATTGATAGAGCGATAAGGCTTGGAAGGGTTACTTTTGATATTTATCTCTGGGTCCTCAACTTGTTTGACACAAAGAATGTTATTGGAGTTTATAATTCCACAGGCTTACCTGATTCAGATGGATGGTTTAGGACGCCTGAGGGTCAAGCATGGGCTGAGAGCAATGGACCTGAAGCAGTGAAGTTATATAACTATATAATTGCTAATCCATATAACTGGGGTGAACCTCGTCAGGTTCGCTTTGGTTTAAGAATTGATTTGTAAAGTTTTAATTCCCCGGGTGCGTCTTGCCAGATGCGCCCGGTGGTTTACTTTTGAAAAATAAAAAATAAACACTTGGAGGAGGAAGATGAAAAGAATAATTACATTTCTAACATTGTTCCTGCTACTGTTTAGCCTATCTTTATCGGCAAGGGAAAAGAATTCGGAAAGAGGGAAGATATCCTCAATTCTGAAATCATCCGTTCTCTCGCTTATAAAATTTGATGGGAACAGAATTTCCACTGATGTTTATAACACTGGTGAGTATGTCACTTATCACAGAACAGGCGATGCTGGGCTTGAATGGCCGAAAGGTTCTAATAAGACGGCTGATTTTGCAGCAGGTGTGTGGATCGCTGGAAAATTGAGAGAAACAGGTGAATTAAGAACCGCAGCTGCTGAATATCAATCTGAGTTTCAACCCGGGAAAATAAAACCAGATAGAACGCCAGATAACCCCGAAGACCCAAGATATAAGATATGGAAAATAACGCGTGAGGATTTGGAAAACCCGAGTGATGATTACTTAAATTGGCCCGTTGAGGATGGGGCTCCATGGGAAGATGTTAATGGTGATGGTGTTTTCACGAGGGGAGTTGATAAGCCGCTTTTAATGGGAGATCAAACGCTTTGGATGGTGTTTAACGATGCGAACCCAGCGCAACACAATATCTTTAAGACAAACCCGATGGGGCTTGAAATCCAAATGACTATATGGGGGTATGATAGGGTTGATGCGTTTGGAGATATGTTTTTCGTTAAATGTCTTATAATTAACAAGAGCAATAATACTTATGATTCAACATTTGTAGCTTTGTGGGATGACCCTGACCTTGGGTATGCTGGGGATGATTTCGTTGGATGTGATACAACATTAAGCCTTGGATATTGCTATAATGCATCTAATTTTGATAATGTATATGCTACAGCACCGCCAGCTATTGGAAGGGATTTCTTCCAGGGGGTCAAAGTTTACACCGGCGACCTGAATGATTCAGCGAAAGCGTTTGGGAAATGGTGGAAAGGATATAAGAATCTACCGATGTATGCGTTTTCATTCTATTGGAATGGTGCACCATACCCATATCGTGACCCCGAATTTGCAGATGAGGCTTATAACTTTATGAAAGGACTTCTTGCTGATGGGACGCAATATGTTGATCCCAATACGAATCAAGTGACAAGATTTGTATTTCCGGGTGACCCTGAAAGAAGAACTGGATGGCTTGACGGGACTAGGGTTGGACAAACAAGCTTATCGCCTGGGGATAGAAGATTTTTGATGTCAAACGGACCGTTTACACTTGCCCCTGGGGATACGCAAGAAATAGTTTTTGGGGTATTAATTGCACGCGGGAGCAGTAACTTAAATAGTGTGACGCTTCTCAAGCTTATAGACCAAGCTGCTCAAAGAGCATATGACCTTGATTTCCAACTTCCGGCAGTGCCACCAGCACCAACAGTCCAAGTTGTTCCTCTAAATAAAGAGGTGATTTTATACTGGAGTGAGGATCCAAAGATTGAAAGATATAGGGCATTTGCTGGAACTGACCCAGAAGGAAATCCAACTTATTATGAATTTGAAGGTTATGTGATATATCAGTTTGATTCACCATCTCAGCCAACGAAAGTAAAAGTTGTCGCTGTATATGATCTTGCAAATAATGTGACGGATATAAAGGATTGGATTTATGATGTTGAGAAAGGTGACTTCATAGAGGTTCCAGTTATAAAGGCAACCGATAGTGGAATTAAAAGATATTTCAGGATAACGAAAGATTATCTCAATGATGTTCCACTTGTTAATGGTAGAGCTTATTATTTTGCTGTGACATCATATGCATATTATGCTTTTGGTGATAATAGGACTGGGTTCCCGAAGTTTTATGAAAGTGCCCGTAGAATCCTCACCGTTGTTCCTCAAGCTTCACCTACTGGTGTTAGATATTATGCAGGTGCAGGTGACACAATTAGGGCGGGTCATCCTGTTGGTAAAAGTGATGGGAAAGTATTTGG
This sequence comes from uncultured Bacteroidota bacterium, assembly GCA_964438815.1. Taxonomy (GTDB): domain Bacteria; phylum Bacteroidota; class Ignavibacteria; order Kryptoniales; family Kryptoniaceae; genus Kryptonium. The sequence goes on along the minus strand of CAYTKW010000002.1, from coordinate 387,352 downwards.
GATCGTTGTTGATCCGACAAAGATTACTGGACATACATATGAAGTGAGGTTTGATACAACAGGTGGTCAAGTGACATGGAAAGTTATAGATAAGACAGCAAATCAAACGAAAATAAGTGGACAAACAAATCAAAGTGGCGATGATAATTATCCAATTATTGATGGGATATTGTTCAAAGTCGTTGGTCCTGAGCCAAGGATGAAAACAACCGAAGAGGGTGGATGGGCTGTGACTAAGGGAACAAGAAGGATAACTTGGGCGCAAGGTGATGGTTTAGGTCTTGAGAACTTCAATGGTGCTCTTGGGTATGCAAATCCTGGAACCATATTTGGCACATATGACAATCCTGTAACTCCTGACAGATTGAAGAATATAAGGATTGTCTTTGCTAAAACAACTAATGGCGTCTTTAATCCATCTGATACAAATGTCTCTTATGGATACAGATATTTAAGAAGAGCTAATGCAACTCCAGCAACACCAGATCCCGGCTTTGTTGTTGACCCTGCTCAATTTATTAATACGACTGGGGGGTATCCTTTCCAGAAGTTTGAGAAGAATGTCCCTCTTGCTGTTTATGATATAGATTCGGATCCGCCAAGAAGGCTTGCAGTTGGATTCCTTGAAAACAATGTTTCGAAAGGTTTAGTTGATGGTAAATACTGGCCGGCAAGTTATACGCTTTTGAGCGATGCTGGGACTGATAATGTTAGTCTTGGTGGTCCACGTGAGTGGCTATTCATTTTTGATAAGGAATACAGTGAGACAGAGGATTCTGATCTTGCAACTGAGATATTATTTACACCAGTGCCTATAATGTATACTGCTACATGGAATCGTCGTGGTGATGTTGATTTTAGCCCATATTCTAATTATCCGACCAGTTATGATGAGATGGAGTTTTATGCAAATCACATAAACTATGTTACAGATGTATTTGAATTGACAGCGCCGTCTGCACCATCTTACAGTGTTGAGACTGCAAAGTCTGACCTTGAGAAGGTGATGGCTGTTCCGAACCCGTATTTTGGTGCTTCACCGCTTGAGAAGGAGATAACCGAGGCGTTCATAACATTTACAAGATTACCAAAGACATGCACGATAAGGATATTCACTGTCTCGGGTGACCTTGTGAGGACGATAAAGAAAGATGATGATAGCCAGTTCTTGAGATGGGATTTAAGAAATGATGCGGGTGTTCCTGTTGCAAGTGGAATTTACATTGTTCATATTGATGCTCCTGGGATTGGGAGTAAAGTTTTGAAAGTTGTTGTCTTCCAGAGAGAGGAGAGATTGAGATACTTCTAAGTTATTTCCCCGGTGCCCTGGTTTTGCCGGGGCGTCGGGTTTGTTTTTGAGTTTAAAATTACAAAAATAAACAAATGGAGTGAGGAAAATGTTAAAGAAAATAATACTATCGTTTATAAGTTTAGCAGTAATTTTAACCTCACTTGAAGCTGGGACAAGCAAGAGAAAAGGAACAGCTGGAGCTGAGGAGTTAAGAATTCCCGTTGGTTCAAGAGGAGTTGCGCTTGGTGGAGGTGTAGTAGCAGAAGTAAATGGTGTTGATGCATTATATTGGAATCCAGCTGGTGCAAGCTTTACTAATAAGTCAGCGGAGGCGATATTTTCGCATGTTAGCTGGATAGCTGACTTAAAGGTAAATTATCTTGCTGTTATTGCCAATTTTGGCGGTGTTGGTGTGTTTGGCATTAGTTTAAAATCACTTGACTTTGGACAGATACCGATAACCACTGTTAATGAGCCCGAGGGAACTGGCGAGACATTTAGTCCAACATTCTTGACAGCTGCTGTTTCATACAGCAAAAGGATGACAGATAGAATTTATGTTGGGGCAAATTTAAAGCTTGTGACGGAGAGAATTTTGAGAGAATCTGCAACTGGTTTTGCTGTGGATATTGGTTTGCAGTATCGCCTTGAAAGTGGGTTAAGGTTTGGTGCGGTGATGAAGAATGTCGGCGGAAATATGAGGTTTGATGGTCCAGACCTTGAATGGGGAATCGTAATACCCGGGTCTGAGCCTGGTGCACCTGTTAGGTCGTTGCGTGTTCCACTTCAGAGTTTTGAGCTTCCGGCAGCTTTTGAGCTTGGCTTTGCATACAACTTTAAAGTTGGGGAAGTGCATTCTTTGACATTTGCTGGAAGCTTCCAGAATAATAACTTCTCACTTGATGAATATAAGGCTGGACTTGAATATGCTTTTAGCAACATTTTGTTCTTGAGATTTGGATATAGTTATGTTAATGAGACTGATTACATATTTAACTCTCCATCGTTTGGCGTTGGTTTAAATATACCGCTTGGAGGGTCGCTTGAAGCAAGCGTTGAATACACATATAGAAAAGTCAAATTCTTTGATAACAATCAGTTCCTCACGCTTAGAGTTGCGATGTAATAGTTTTAATAATTTTGTGAAATTTATGGTTTGACTTTTTTAGGGGTGGGTCCAGAAAAATTGGGCTCACCCTTTTTATTTTTTAAAAACTTAAATTATAGAACTATGAAAACCTTGATTCTTGCTATTTTTAACCTGCTTTCAACATTTTTCATTCAAGGGAAACTTGGTTTAAATGTTGACTATTCTGCCTTTAGATATGATGACAAAACAAGTTATCTTGAGATATTTTATTCTGTTCAAAAGTCAAAGCTTACTTACGAAGTAAAAGAGGATAAATATAACATTTCGATCTTTTTCCGACTTGATGTGATTGAGCTTGAAAAGGATTCGTTGATAATTAGAAAAGGGTGGAAGATTGAATCAAGTTTTGCTGATACATCTGGAGCTAAGGGTGAGGATATAGTTGACCTTTTAAGGTTTTATGTTCCAGCGGGAAAATACAAAGTTGTGATGAGAGCTGTTGACCTTAATAATTCTCAAAACTATGACAGTGTTGCATTTGATGTGAATGTTCCTGTTTTTGTAAAGGGAGATAATCTTTTGATAAGCAGTTTAGAATTTTGTTATTCAATAGCAAGAGCAAATGATACTTCTGATGTGTTTTATAAAAATTCATTTCATGTTGTTCCAAATCCAACGGCGACATATGGTTTGAATGTTCCAGTGCTTTATTATTATTTTGAACTTTACAACGTCTTTAACGGCGTAAAAGGAGATAGGTATCTTATCACAGTTAGCGTTCTTGATAATTATCAGCAGAAGATTCAAGAGCTTGGTGAAAAGAAATTTATTAGGAATAAAGTTTATGATTCAGCTGTTGAAGTTGGAACGGTGAATGTTCACAATCTTCCGACGGGGATTTATTATCTTGAAGTTATGGTTTCCGATCTTGATGGGCGTTTGCTTGCGGTAAATAGAAGGAAGTTTTTCATATTTAATCCGAATATCGCTCCAAGAGTTGATACGACGAAAGTAAGTGCTGAACTTGTAGTTTTTGATGAAAAGGCACTTGATGATGAATTTGCCAAGGCAGGTTATATTGCGACCCAGGAAGAGAAAAGGTTATATTCGGGGTTAAAAGGAACGCTTGCAAAGCAAAGGTTTCTTGTAGCGTTCTGGTCCAGAAGAGGGGGTGCTGATTATAGGCGTCAGTATTTAAAACGAGTGCAAGAAGCAGATGAGAAATTTAAAACGAGATTTGAGCCTGGCTGGAGAACCGATAGAGGAAGAGTTTACATAGTTTATGGACCCCCAGATGAGGTTGAAAGATATCCTTATACTGAAAATATGAAGCCGTATGAGATATGGCACTATTACAATCTTCAAGGTGGTGTGATATTTGTTTTTGGAGATAGAAGAGGGTTTGGGAATTTTGAACTTTTGCATTCAACACTTGTTGGCGAAATAAAGGAAGAAAATTGGATGTATCTTTTGATGGAGAGGTAAGTTTGAGAATTTTTTTGGATCCCCGAAAAAATCAACTTTTTTCTTGACAAGAATTTAAACGCTTTTTAATTTATATTAGAGCCCATGTAGAAAGCACCTTTGTGTTAAATTTTTATCTTTGCAAGTGCGATAAAAACAGGATCTGTGTCTATTGGGTAATTATTTTTAAAAAATTAAAGGAGGCTAAAGTTATGAGGAAAACAATTATCATTTTTGCATTTTTTCTTGCTGTTCATTTTGTTTCTTTTGCTCAAGTTCAGTATCCACTTTATTATTTAAAATCGGGATTTCATGTTTCATATGTTGCTAATTATCCAACAATTCCAAAAATTGATGGTTGTGATGATGTGATTGCTGGGGTTGATTTGAATAAAAATGGAAAGCTTGAAATAATAGCGATTAACGACCCAACTGTTTCAAGCCCATCATCTGGTGATACAACAAAATGGGTTTTCTGGTTTGAAAATGATGGTAATGATAATTACAAACTTTTATGGTCAGCTCCTTTGCCTGTGGAGAGGATGGCAAGTGGATATAGTTTTCCTGGTGTAAATGTTACCGATGTTGATGGAGATGGAAATTTTGAAATTACTGTTGTTAACCCATCAAACAGGGATGTCGCAAGGGGAATTCAAAATCCTGATAAGATATTTTTCTATGAATATGACCCAGCGTCTGGGACATTTCCAAGTGAACCGACTTTTTCATGGAATCTTGATTATCCAGCTGATGGAGATGCTGGATTTCGTTTGACTTATTTAATTGCTGATGATTTTGATGGTGATGGTAAACAAGAGATCGCTCTTTTGGACAGGACTAGTAGAATTCATATGTGGATAATTTCGCTTGAGACCCAGGAGCTTGATCCATTTTCAACATTTAAAGTTGAATTTCGGGATAGTTCGCTTACTGCAACTTGGGCTTTTGATATTGCGGTCACGGATTTTGATAGTGATGGGAAAAAGGAGATTTGGTTTGGGACATGGACTAACTTTACTTGGGTCATAGTTGAAGCAGAAGGGGTGGATAATTATGTTATAAAGAAAACCGTTACAAACTCACACATTGGCACAGGGACAGCAGTTGGAACTTTAAGAAATCTTAAATTTATGGATATGGATGGGGATGGGTATCCGGAAGGTTTTGCTTTTGCGACGAATGGACAACTTGTTTTCATTGAGAATAAAAAACCAAATGATGTAAGCGAGATTGATTCAACATATTTTCATAAAGTTGGTGGATGGGATTATTGTCGTGGAGCGGATTGGGGAGACCTTGATGGCGATGGAAATCTTGATGTAATAGTTGCTGGTAATTATAGAAATGTTTATCATGTTGAATATACTGGTTCAGGTTCATTTGCTGATTCTACAAGTTGGGAATGGAGCGAATTTCTCAACGATACACTTGGGACGCCGAGATATTATTATGTCAGCATCCCGAAAGGAGATATGGACGGTGATGGGAAAAGAGAAGTTGTGATTGGTTCTCTTCAAAGACCTGATTCAACTAGGGCTTTCTTTATCGTTCTTGAAAGCGATGTTGCTGTTAAGGTTCAAGCAGAAAATGAGATTTTAACGGGTTATTATCTTGCTCAAAACTATCCGAATCCGTTTAATCCAACAACTTGGATTGAATTTGTCTTGCCGAGAGATGAATTTGTAACGCTTAAAATTTACACAATTGATGGTAGGGAAGTTAAAACATTGATGGAAAATCAGTTTTATAATGCGGGAAGGCACAGGCTCATTTGGGATGGGACGGATAATTATGGCAATAGAGTTGCAAGTGGAGTTTATATTTACAAGATAAAAGCGGGAAAGTTTGAGGCTTCAAGAAAGATGTTATTTATCAAGTAAATTTGATTTTGTGAAATTGGTTGTTATGAAATTAAACAGGCTGAAGCTTACAGCTACCGAACGGAAATTTTGAAAATGATGGGTTGCAATCTTTAGTATGGCTGGTGCTACAATTCTTTTGTGTCACCCTGGATTTATTTCAGGGTCTAAAAAGAGGTGCTGAAACGAGTTCGGGATAACACGGTTCAGATTTAAAAACTTGTGGATAAATTTTGGGGTTTAACGAAATTTTTAAAATTTTGCTTGACATAAACTAAATTAATCATTAACTTAAAAATAAAAAGTGATCAAAATGAAAAGGTTAATTATCTTATCGGCAATTTTTATTGTTCTGGTTCAGCTTGTCAATGCTCAAACATGGCAGCTTGTTTACAAAAACAAAGGGGTCGGGACAAAGGATACTGTAATAGCTCAGCTTGGTCCCGGAAGGTCAGTTCTCGTTGCAGATGTTAATGGTAATGGTGTTAAGGAAATTTACACGACTGCCTATACGGGGCACAAAGTTATACAGTTTGAAGTTGTGGGGAATGATAGCGTTGAGTTAAAGTATATTTTCCCAGATCAACCATCTGCTTTCTATTCTGAGCCAAGAGATATTGAAGTTGGTGATTTAGATGCTGATGGCAAGCTTGAGATAATTTACCCAGTTGGTAGAACAAAAGCTGACTTCACGAATCATGTCAATCAGCGTGGATATCAGGTCTGGGAATGGAATCCTTCAACATCTCAATTTGATGGACCTTATGTTATAATTCCTGATACAAATATGGCGAGGTTTAGACCTGAAAATTTTGTAATTGATGATGTTGATGGTGATGGTAAGCAAGAGTTAGTGCATTTTGAATTTGCTTTCAATGGCACTGATGATGGTGTTTATATCATTTCAATTGAAGGTGATTTTGAAAGTGGGTTTGCAACCGTAGTTAAAGAGGCAGTTTTTAAAACTGGTCGTTTTGCAGTTATAGGTGGAGTTGAAAGAAATATGGCTGTTTGCTCTGGAACAGTTGCCGATGTTGATGGAGATGGTAAAAAGGAGATATGGTTTATGGGTAATAATCTTACAGGTAATGAGACGCCTGTATGGTTTATAAAGGCAGTTGGACCAAATACATATGAAGCTGATACAAATAAAATTGTTGTTTTACAATCTGCGAATAGCTATCCGTTGAAAGCTATAGCGAAAGGTGATTTTGATAACAATGGGAAAGATGAAGTTTATTTCCAATTCTTTAGAGCTGTTACATCAACCGAGAATATACCAAATACAATTTACGCAATTGGAAATCTTGACAATGTTGATAACTTTGATTTAACGAAGATCAAGGTGATTTATTCTGATACGACTGATAGAATGCTATATTTATTTAATTTGCAAAACATTGAGAATAAATATCTTCTTCTTGGAGGTTATTATGTCGTTTATGAAGCCGAATATCAAGGTGGTTCACCACTTGAACCTACGAGTTGGGTTGCAAATAAAATAATTGATTATAACTCTGTTGATTCTGCCTTTGGTGCAGGATGGTCTGGTGGAATCTGGCGCACAGGTGCAGGAAATGACCTTGACGGTGATGGTAAGCCAGAGATTATACTTTTCTTGCAGGGTATAACCGATAGCTTGAACAAATACTCTGAAAACAGAGTCCTGCGAATTTATGAAAAGACCGTCACTGGTGTTAAGGAATGGACTGTTATAACCCCTGATGATTATGAGCTTTATCAAAACTATCCAAATCCGTTTAACCCATCTACAACGATTGAGTTCTATTTGCCGGTAGACAAGAAGATAAGTTTGATAATTTACGATGTTGCTGGTCGTGAAGTTGTAAGGTTAATTGATGAGCAAGAATTTTCAAGGGGTAAGCATAAAGTTGTTTGGGATGGAAGAGATAAATACGGTAGATCAGTCGCAAGCGGAACTTACTTTTACAAGCTTAAATTTGGAAATTTTGAAAAGACCAAAAAGATGATGCTGGTTAAGTAGTTATTTATATGGCGGGCTCATAAGCCCGCCTTTTTTATTTTCTGTCAAGAACCTCTCTTACTTTCACCGCAAGTGTTTCGTAAAAATATGGCTTTTGAATTATATCAAAACCCATAATGTTTATGTTTAAACCATTTAAGCTATATCCAGTTGCGAAAATCACCTTAACACTTGGTTTAATTTTTATAATTTCCTTCATAGCATCATAACCACTTAGAATTGGCATAACTATGTCAAGTAAAGCGAGGTCAATTTCTTCTGATTTTTCCTTAAATATCTCAACCGCTTCAAGTCCATTCGCGGCTTGATAAACTTTATAGCCAAGGCTTTGAAGTATATCTACAACTGTCGCTCTCAATTTTTCCTCATCTTCTGCAACAAGTATAGTTTCATTCCCACCTCTTATCTCAATTTTTTCTTCCTCAATTTCTTCTTTCGCTCCTTCAGTTGCTATTGGAAGGTAAATTTTAAATGTCGTTCCTTGTCCAACCTCGCTGTATACATTGATAAAACCACCGTGTTGTTTAACAATTCCATAAACTATTGAAAGCCCAAGCCCTGTCCCGTGTGCTTTCGTTGTGAAGAAAGGTTCAAATATCTTGTCTATTATATCTTTGCTAATCCCAACGCCTGTATCCGTCACAGCTAAAGTTACATATTCTCCAGGCTTTGCCTCAAGATGAAAGTCGCAATATTCTTGGTCTATATATCTTGCGTATGTTTCAATTATTATTCTCCCATCGTTTAGTATCGCCTCTTGTGCGTTTATTATTAAGTTTAGAAGAAGCTGATTAATTAAAGCAGGGTCGGCTTTTACATTTGGAAGTTTTGGCGCTGGTATAAATTCAATTTTAACATTTTCGCGAAGTGCTTTCAGTACAACTTTTGAAAGGTCACTTACTATGTCATTTAAGTTGACTATTTTCATCTCAGCTGGTTGTTCTTTGCTAAATATCAAAAGTTTTCTCGTAAATTCGCCAGCTTTTCTAACCGCTTGTTCAATTTCGTTGAGTTTTTCCTTGGCCTTTTCAATATCATGGTCAATCAATCGTTTCGCAATTTGGGCGTTTCCAATTATCACAGTTAAAGTGTTATTTATATCGTGTGCAACCCCAGCTGTTAATCTCCCAAGTGCTTCCATCTTTTGAGACTGTAGAAGTTGTTGTTCAAGAGCTTTAACTCTTGTCACATCCCTTAATATACCCTGATACGCAATTATGTTCCCCTTTTCATCATATATTGGCGCTGATGTATCATAAACAATAAGTTTTTTCCCACTTTTTGTTTTTAGATGTAATTCGTAATCCTTGATATATCCTTGTTTTTCAACCGCTTCAAGATTTTTCTTTCTATCTTCTGGGTTTTCGTAGAGTTCATTTGCTATATCAACTTTTAAAATCTCTTCTTTTGATGGATATTCAAACAACTCAACAAAAGCTGGATTTACATCAAGAAGTTTTCCTTCCGGCGTGCTTATATAGATTGGATCTTTTGAATCCTCAAACAATTTCCTATATCTTTGTTCTGATTCACGCAGTGCTTTTTCATTTTCTCCTCTCCGAATCGCAAGTCCAAGTATATTCGCAAATGTTTTCATCGCTTCAATTTCTGATTTTTCCCACTCATGCTCGCTCTTGCAGTCGTTCAAACTTATAAATCCCCACCATTTATCTCCAACAAAGATTGGGACGACAACAATTGATCTAACACCAAGCATGCTTAAGAACAGATACTCGCGAAACGGAAATTCTTTTACTATGCCATGTATAATTTCGTTTTTCCCCAAAATTTCAATCCACCTTTCAAATCCAGCTAACCGATAAGAGATGTTCTGAAGTTGTATGTCTTCAACCCTTTTTTCAGTTTCAGGGGCATACCATTTGAAGGTTAAATTCGTTAAAATTTCGCCATCTTTTTCATAATTTCGGAAGATATATACAGAGCTCAACTCTGTGGATTTCCCAACTTCCTCAATTAGTTTGTTTATCTCTGTTTCCCAATTCAGCGTTTTTAGTAAAACCTCAGCAGAATAATTTATTACCTTTAAAGTCTTCTCACGTTTTAAAAGTTTTTGTTCTATTTCTTTTAGCGTTGTTATATCAAGCATTATCCCAAATACCGATTCGGCTTTTCCCGTTTCATCCCTATTTATGTAGGCGTAGTCAAGGCAATGAATCACGCTCCCATCTTTTCTTTTGATTCTATATTCAGCCTCAAATGTTAAGACATCGCTTTTTAAGACACTACTGATTCTATCCAGCACTGGAGTAATATCATCAGGATGAATAAAGTCTCTCCATTTAGGCTTTAATTTCTCAAATTCTTCTGGTGTCATCCCGAAAATTACCTCAACATCGCCCTCCCATTTTGTTTTATTATTTTTAATGTCCCACTCGTATGTAACCTCCTTCATTGCAAAGGTTACTTTTCTGAATTTATCACTCAACCTCGTAATTTCTGACTCAATTAATTTTTTGCCTATGGCAAGTGATATTTGAATTGAAGTTGTTAAAATTAAGTTTAACTCATCCTGTGTAAATTCATAAGGTTTATCGTAGTAAAGCATAAATTTTCCAAGCAATTTCCCTCTGAACACAAGTGGGACAAAAGCAATTGCTCGTATTCCTTCATTTAAAATTATTTTTCTTAAATTTTCATCAAGCGTTTTATCTCTTTCAACATCGCTGATTAAAATTGGCTGTGGATTTGGTTCGTCAATTTTCCAAGGTAAATGTCCTTCAACTGCTTTTCTGTAATTTTCCGAAAGACCAGCCCACGCTTTAAATCTTGCAACACCATCAGGGTCTATCAAAAGAATCGCAGCTCTGTTTATGTTCAGTATTTTTAAAATTCCATCCAGTGCAACTTGATAAACCTCTTCAATTGATTCAGCTCTTACGACCGCATTTGTTATGTTGTAAAGTATTTCAGTCGTGGTGGTTCGCTTTTCAAGTTCTTTTTCAATTTCACTTCTTCTTTTGATTTCGTCTCTTAATTTTTGTGATGGTATATTTGTTAAAATTGCAAAAATGAAAAAGACAGCCATGTAAGAGAGCACCAAAACTATTCTTTCAACTTCGGACATTTGAAGCGTGAAAACCGTTGGATAATAGAGAATCTTGTATCTTTCAATAATGTCAAGCGTGATAACAGCTATTGAGCTTAAAATTGCAAGGATAAGCGTCCTTGTCGCTCCTCCAAAAATCCCATTGAAAACTATTACGATTAAATAAAGAAAACCAGCAAATATAAACGAGATCCCACCTGCGTAATATACAATAATACTTATGGCAATTAAATCAACGATGTTTGTTATAAATAAAATTCTGTCAATCCCAAGCAATGTTCGCAAAAAACGGTAGGGTTGATTTACCAGCGATTGAAATAAAGCAACGAGGACGAAAACATGGACTGGAAGAGAAAGTTTGTAGATGAAATTTAAAATTACAAAAAGCAGGGCAAGCGAGATTGAGGCTATTGCTCTTGCTTTGATTGAGTAGTCGCAGGCAAAATCGGCGAAACTTTGTCCTTTCTCGTTCATCTTTCTCGTTCATTAGTTGATTTATTAGTTTTCTAAAATTAAAGACAATTTTGTCTCACTTGCAATTCCCTTTGGTGAAGTAGTCAAATATAAGTTTTGAAATTTCTGCCACTGCAAGATGTCCTTTGTTGTCAACTGCGTATGAAACTTCGGAAAGATCATCGCAAAATATAGCGACTGCATAAGTTGTGCACTGTGCGTAGACAATCCCAATATCTGCTTTCATCCTGTCAATTGAGCCTGATTTATTCGCAACCGTCACATTCTCTGGCAAATACCTTTTCATCATTTCATAATCTTGATTATTCTTCATAATGTTGATTATCTCTGCAGATGTCTCCGGGTTTATGATTTTTCCATTTGCAAGGAGTTCAAGTAGTTTAATCATATCATTTGGCGTTGTATATCCGACGCCAAATTTTAAAGCTTCGGGTGTTTTCTTTTTGGTTTTAAATGACATTAGCTTATTTAAAATTTTTGTATTGTTAAGTCCAAGCAATTTCATCCTTTCATTTACTGCTTCAAGTTTCGCATCATGTTCGTCAGCGAAACAATCAAGGACAAGGTTTGTTGCTGTGTTATCGCTTAAAATTATCATCAACACAGCCACATCAATAAGTTTAAGTTTTGCACCATCGTAGAAATACTGTAAAACTCCTGAGCCACCATATTTAAGTGAATCATTGAGTTCAACAAGTGTATCCTTTTTCAATTTTCCTTCATTAAATTTGTAAAACAATTCAACAAGTATTGGAACCTTTATAACGCTTGCGGTTGGGAAAAGTGAATCCGCGTTGATTTGTATCGTTTCACCGGTGACAAAATTTTTAGCTGATACACCAAGGCGACCAACACCATATTTTTTCGCAATTTTTTGAATCTCAGAAACCAGATCAGCGCTGGTAGATGTTAATTTTTTTGAAGAGACGCACGAGGTAAATATCATTGCGATGAGTATTAGGTAAAAGTATTTCATTTTTGATAAGGCTTTTTTGAAAAGTTAATTTTTTTATTGAAATTATTCAAGTGGTCTTTGCATAAAAAATAAAAAACTTAAAATTTTCATGATTTTTGCTCTTTTTGTATCTCACGGTTCTCCAACACTTCTTGTTAAAGATGGTGAATATGTTGAGCTACTCAAAAAACTCGGTCATGAATTTAAAAGTGAAGGGATAGATTTAATCATAATTTCATCACCTCATTGGCTTACACATGATAAGCTTTTTGTTCATGTTTCTCCAAATCCGAAATGCATTCAAGATTATTACGGCTTTCCGGATGAACTTTATAAATTTACATATGAAGTGCGAAATGATGTGGATTTTGCTGTGAAACTTGTTGAAGAAGGCAAAAAATTTGGATTGCCTGTGTCTTCAACGCTTGAATGGGGACTTGATCATGGCGCATGGGTCCCACTTTATTTTATGTTTCCCGAAAGAGATATTCCTGTAATTCCGATTTCAGCATGTTTAGAGCAATCTCCGGAAATACATTTCAAGTGGGGCGAATGTATCAAAGAAATTTGCGAAAAAGAAAATAGAAAAATACTTTTCATTGGGACAGGCTCTATGACACATAGACTTGACAAAGTAGTTTGGGGATTGAAAACTGGGCAAGTTTATCCTCCGGGTGAAAAATTTGATAAAATTTTGCTTGATTTAATATCTGAGGGAAAGTATGAAGAGGTTTTGCGTTTACCTGAAAATGAACTTTTTTATCAGGCTATGCCTGAGGGATGGTTGCTTACGATGTTTATCACACTTGGAGTTGCGGGTAAAGGAACAAGAGGTGAGATTTTACATTATGAAGGATGGGCTTATGGGGTAAGCATGACAGCGATAAAATTTAACAAAAATTAAATGAAGGAGTTTAAGATGAAAATTCAAATTGAATTTTTTCACGATGTTTTATGTGCCTGGTGTTTTGCTATCTCGCCAAGAGTAAGAAAGCTTGTGCGGGAAAATTCTGATATTGAAATCATACATCGTTCATTTGCGCTTGCTCCAAATCCGGATGCGATAGCTCAAATTTTTGGTTCAAAAGAAAATGGAAAGAAAGAGATTTTAAATCACTGGCGAATGGCTAACGAAAATGACGATGAGCATAGAATAAATGCAGAGCTTATGGAACAGAGGGATTTTGACTATCCTTGGTCAATTCCAGGGCTTCTTGCTTGTAAATCTGCCGAGCTTCAAGGAGGTCAAATTGCTCACTGGGATATGTTTGATAGAATTCAAAAAGCTCACCTTGTTGAATGTCTTAACATTGCGGATTTTGATGTTTTGAAAATGTGTGCGAAAGATATTGGGCTTGATGTTGAAAGATGGGAAAGCGATTATAACAGTGAAATTGTTTTTCAAAATCTTGCTTATGACCTTGAGATTTCAAAACATTATGGCATAAATGGTGTTCCAGCACTTGTCGCAAATGGAAGATATGGGGTTGTTGGAGCACATAAATATGATGTTTTGTTAAGATGGCTTGAAAAAGTTAGAACAGAGCTTGAGAAAGGGCAACATTAAAAACAAAAGGACAAGAAACCATGCGTAAAATAATTCTTTTGCTAATTTTCGTGGTTATAAATCTTTATTCGCAAACTTTAAAAGTTGGCGATAAAGCTCCGGACTTCAAATTGCCTTACGCTACGAAGGATACAATTGTCCTTGACGGCATAAGTCTTTATGAGCTTGTTGGGAAGAAAAACATTGTGCTTGCTTTTTACCCTGCGGACTGGAGTGGTAGATGCACAACGCAGTTGTGCACATTTAGAGATAACTTCGTTGAATTATCAAAGCTTAACGCTGAGGTTTTGGGGATAAGTGGTGATTATGTCTTTTCGCATCGTGAATGGGCGAAGCACTTGAATTTACCTTTTAAACTTTTGAGTGATCACAAGCATGAAATTGCAAAGCTTTACAATTCTTATGATGAAAATTCTGGATATAACAAGAGGACAGTTTTTGTGATAGATAAAAGCGGGAAAATTGTTTATATAAACTGGAGATACAATGTCAGAGACCCGAAACATTTTGAGGAATTGCAAAAGGTTCTTGCAAATTTGCCATAAAATCAAGTTTGACAAAATACTGATTGATGTGTAAATTAAAGAAAAAGTTCAATGAAAAATTAAAAGGGTAAATTGCCATGAACAACACGGACAAAATCCGTGAGGCGAAAAAGAAATGGCTTGAAAAAGCCGAAAACTCTGGGATGAAGAGAACGGGGATAAAGTTTACAACTTTGAGTGATATGGAAATTCAAATGCTTTACACTCCGGATGACCTTGAAGGTTTTGATTATATGGAGAAGCTCGGCTTTCCGGGTGAGTATCCCTATACGCGCGGGATTCATTACAATATGTATCGTGGAAGACTGTGGACGATGAGGCAATTTGCAGGATTTGGAACGCCTGAGGATACGAATCAAAGATTTAGATTTTTGCTCAAGCATGGGCAAACAGGTTTGAGTGTTGCTTTTGACTTGCCAACTTTAATGGGCATAGATGCTGATGACCCAATGGCTGAGGGAGAAGTTGGAGTTTGTGGTGTTTCTGTTAGCTCGCTTGCAGATATGGAGATTGTTTTTAAAGATATACCACTTGACCAGGTTTCAACATCAATGACTATAAACGCTCCAGCAGCGATGATATGGGCTATGTATCTTGTTGTAGCTGAAAAGCAAGGTGTTAAGTTCAATCAACTTCGCGGGACGATTCAAAACGACATTTTGAAAGAGTACATCGCTCAAAAAGAGTGGATTTATCCGCCCGAGCCATCAATCAAGTTAATTGTTGACACGATAAGATTTGCAAAAGATCATGTCCCGCAGTGGAATCCAATTTCAATCAGTGGTTATCACATTCGGGAGGCTGGGGCTACAGCTGTTCAAGAGCTTGCATTTACACTTGCTGATGGTTTCGCTTATGTTGAGGCTTGCATAAATGCCGGTATGGACATTGATGAATTTGCGCCACGTCTTTCGTTTTTCTTCAATTCACATCTTGATTTCTTTGAGGAGATAGCTAAGTTCAGAGCAGCTCGCAGAATTTGGGCAAGATATATGCGTGAAAGATACGGGGCTAAAAATCCACGCTCTTGGATGTTGAGATTTCATACTCAAACTGCCGGCTGTTCCTTGACAGCACAGCAACCTGAAAACAACATTATCAGAACCGCCTTTGAAGCCCTTGCAGCTGTCCTTGGTGGAACGCAAAGCTTACATACGAACTCAATGGATGAGACATACGCCTTACCAACTGAAAAAGCGGCAAAAATCGCCCTCAGAACACAGCAAATTATCGCTTATGAAATCGGTGTTGCAAATGTTATTGACCCCCTTGGTGGAAGCTATTTCATTGAATCATTAACGAATAAAATTGAGAAAGAAGCTGAAAAGTATTTCAGGAAAATTGAGGCGTATTCTTCAAATGGTTCAATGCTTGAAGGAGTCATAAGGGCTATTGAGGATGGTTTCTTCCAAAGAGAGATCGCTAAGTCAGCTTATAGGTATCAACAGGAGATTGATAGAAAGGAGAGAATAATTGTTGGCGTTAATGAATTCATTGAGGATGAACCGGTTGAAATTCCAATTTTGCGAATTCCGCCTGAAGTTGCGGAAAAACAAAAAAAGCGACTTGCCAAAGTTAAAGCCATGAGAAATCAAGCTGAAGTTGAGCGAGCTCTTGCCGAACTTAAAAAAGCAGCTGAAGAAGACCAACCACTTATGCCCAAAATTCTTGATTGTGTTAGAGCTTACTGCACACTTGGAGAGATGACATCAACGCTTAAAGAAGTTTGGGGAGTATATCAGGAACCACTTGTATTTTAAATAAATTAACGATGGAAATTTGGCGCTTGATTATATTAGGCTCGCGAGGCTAAAGCAATGGATAAAAAATTTGTTCATATTTGCTCCTCTTATCTTTTCACATCATCTTTTGAATCTTGAAAAAATAAAAATTGAAGTTATAACTTTCTTTGCCTTTTCATTTATAGCATCGTCAATTTATGTTATAAATGACATCGTTGACAGGAAATCTGATAGAATTCATCCTGTTAAAAAGAATAGACCGATCGCATCAGGTCGCATTAAAATAAGGCAAGGCATTTTGTTTTCTGGCTTGCTCTTTAGCGTTGGTTTATTTTTAACAGTGCAACTTCCATTTAGAGCAATTTTTTTGATAATCTTATATTTTTTTATGATGCTACTTTACTCATTCAAATTAAAGCATATTGTCCTTCTTGATGTTTTCATAATCGCAATTGGCTTTATGTTTAGGGTTCTTGTTGGAGCATATTCAATTGAGGTTGTTGTCTCAAAGTGGCTTTTCATAACAACGCTTTTTCTTTCGCTTTTCCTTGCTATATCAAAGAGAAGAATGGAACTTTATTTTTCATACCAAAATCCTAACTCGGGAGTAAGTGAACAAAGGAAGGTTCTTGATGAATACAACATCAAATTTGCAGATCAAATGCTTGTCATAACCGCTGGTGGTGCTGTTATATCTTATGCGCTTTATACTATTTCTGAAAGAACTGTTTCTCTTTTCAAAACAGAGTCGCTGATATACACAACAATTTTCGTCCTTTACGGGATCTTCAGATACATGTATCTGATCTATCAAAAGAAAAGTGGTGAAAATCCAACTGATGTTATTCTTAGTGATGTTGGGATAATTTTAAATGTTTTATTATGGCTTCTTGCTTGCATCGTGATAGTTTATCGCGAGCAAATTTTAAAATTTATAGGCTTTTAAAAATTAACATCTCTTAACGAGATGAGGGATAAAATAAGAATTGCATCTGGGCAGGGTTTTTGGGGCGATTGGCTTGAAGCTCCAATATATCAAGTCACAAAAGGACCTGCTGATTATCTTGTCATGGATTATCTTGCTGAGGTTACGATGTCAATTCTACAGAAACAAAAAAAGAAAGACCCCAATCTTGGTTATGCCCGTGACCTTGTGAATTTGATGGAAAAAATTTTGCCAATAATAGTTGAAAAAGATATTAAAGTTGTCACAAACGGTGGGGGTGTAAACCCAATCGCTTGCAGAGATGCAATTTTTAAAGTTGCGCAAAAACTTGGGATAAAGGGCTTGAAAATAGGCGTCGTAATTGGCGATGATATACTTGATAAGATTAATGACTTCATCAAGATGGGGGTTGATTTCAAAAATATGGACACGGGTGAACCAGTTGAGAAAATACTTGACCGAATAACGAGTGCAAATGTATATTTCGGTGCTTTTCCAGTTGCAGAAGCACTAAAGCAAGGAGCACAAATTGTCGTAACTGGTAGAGTTACAGATACGGGTATAACTCTTGCGCCGATGATTTATGAGTTCAATTGGAGTGAAGCTGATTACGATAAACTTGCAGCTGGGATTGTCGCAGGACACATACTTGAGTGTGGAGCTCAAGCGACGGGAGGAAACTTTTCATATGATTGGCGTTCGGTTCCAGATATGGCTCACATTGGTTTCCCAATAGCTGAAGCTTATCCAAACGGCGAAATAATAATAACAAAACATGAAAATACAGGCGGACTTGTCACAGTTCAAACGGTGACCGAACAACTTGTTTATGAAATTGGCGACCCAACAAATTACATAACCCCGGAAGTGATTGCCGACTTTACCACAATAAAGCTTGAGCAAGTTGGTAAAGATAGGGTCAGAGTTTATGGAGTTAAAGGCAAACCACCGACGCAATTTTACAAAGTTTCAATGTCATATTTTGATGGTTATATGGCTGTTGGGACTTTAACTTATTCTTGGCCAGATGCGCTTGAGAAAGCAAAAAAAGCTGACGAAATAACAAGAACGCGACTTAAAGACCTTAGGCTTGAATTTGATGAAATTCATACCGAATTTTTAGGCTATAATTCTTGCCATGGTCCAATTGCTCCAGATATCCCTGAACCAAACGAGGTTGTCTTGAGAATAGCTGTTCGTGGTAAAAGCTATGAAGCGGTTGATAGATTTGGAAGGGAAGTTCCAGCTTTAATTTTAACTGGACCGCCTGGGGTTACAGGCTTTGGCGGAGGAAGACCTCACCCGAGCGAAGTCATAGCTTACTGGCCAACTCTGATACCAAAAGAACTTGTTAAGCCAGAAATAATAGTTGAGGAGATTTGAATGTTTGCTAGTTATAAATAAATATATGATGTAATTAAATCCTTACCAGGAATTTTTATGATTTTAAGGTAAACCTCTATATATAAAGCAGGAAAAATAAAGCAAAGGTATTTTCCCATCGTCTTGGAAATTTGTTAGCCAAAAGGCTTATACCAGTAATTCGGTAAATATCAGTAAACCATAATTTATATTTTTCAATCTTAAAAAGTTTTGTGCTTTCTAAATTTTTAAATGTGATATATCCGAAGTGATAACGATGCTCAAGATCACCATAAGATAAATATGAACTGAAATGAGGGGTAATTATTCTAATTATTCCTCCATGCTTTGTAATTCTATGAACTTCATTTAATGCTTCCAGTGGGTATTCTAAGTGTTCCAAAATATGAGACATTTCAACATAGTCAAATTCATTATCTGGAAAGGGATATGGAAATTTATTTAAATCGTGGACAACGTCAACATGGGGAGCTGGTCTTTTATCAACGCCAATAGAACCAGGCTTTTTAGTTTTTAATCCACAACCAAGGTCTAAAATCTTCATTTTTATCTTTTTTTATAAAGATTACAAAAATTATTTATAAAATACAATTATAAAAGAAGAAACCCTATCATTAATTTTTGTAAAACTGGGGATAATTCCATCATATTCAAAGTATTCATCATCAAAATTATCATCATAATTTAAATAAAATGTATGCTCACCACCCATAAAATAAGAACCATCATAAACGGTTAATCTACTATACCTTATATCGTATAAATTGGTTCGCGCTCTAAATGAAGATATTCTATCATTCCAAGTGGCTGGTTGAGATCTATCAGTTACATTTATGAGGGATAGATTACTGAGTGCATAAATGACTGACCAGGGTAAAGTGTCGAAGGGTTAATATATATTTTTAATGGTAATCCACCGAATCGCATTAGGTAATAAGCATCTTCAAGAAATTCAGCATAAACTATATCAGCATTTGGTATGCTAGCATCACCACCGCTATATCCGCCTCCACTGCCTACACCATCATCAGGCGGTAAAGATTCCACAGCGTTAATTTCAGATTTTGATATAACATTACCTTCCTTATCAATAATTTCAAATAGCTTAGGGATGTTAGTACGGCTTGGTTTTATCTCATTTTTTTCTATAACCGCACTATAAAATGATGCTTTGTATGATTCATTTAACGTTGGCTCAAATTTAATTATAAAAGCGGGCTGTAAATTTGGATTTTCAATTGCTAATCTTAAGCTTGCATTGATTACGAAATCTGATGGAATTAAAATCTTACTTTTATAACTTTGATTAAATTTAGTAGGGGATTCAAATTTTTCGCATCCCCATAGTAAAAGTGCCAAAGTAAATAATGCTACAATAAATGAAACAATTAAGTTGCCTTTCATGGCTAACCTCCTATTTTTGTTTTTCAACTACAGTTATACTTATATTCAAGGCTTTTGCTATTTTTTCAATATTTTTCAAAGATATATTTCTCTTGCCACGTTCTACCCTGCCAATATAAGTTCTATCAAGGTTTGCTAATTCAGCTAACTTTTCCTGTGTTAAATTTTTCTTATTTCTTATTATAGCTATTGCTTTCCCAAACCCAATTAAGATATCACTCACTCATATATCTTTTTTATCTTTTTACCGCATTAATTTAAAAAAGCATGAAAAAATCAACAGCCAAAAAGTCACATTCTTGATATTTGCTTTTGATATAGTTATATTTTTTAAAAAAACTATTTTTTATGCAATCGTTAAGTTTTAGATATTTATTTCCCAATTATGGTGGCGTAACGAGGTTGTTCATTGACTATGTCTACAATTTTAAAAATGTCAGCAAGTATTACTCTCACGATTTCAATGATTTTGACAACTTGCCGAAACTTTTTGAAATTGTACTGAAAAATTATAAAAATCGCACAAGAGTTGTTGAGATATTAAAGAGGCAAAATTTCTCATTCGGAAATAATTATGCAAATAAAAATCTTGAACTTCTCGCAAGAGATAACACACTTGCGGTTGTAACGGGTCAACAAGTTGGTCTTTTTTCGGGTCCGATTTACACGATTTATAAAATAATCACTGCAATAAAACTTTCGCTTTTTCTCTCGGATAGATTTCCCGACTTTAATTTTGTCCCTGTCTTTTATCTTGAGGGCGAAGACCATGATTTTTTTGAGACAAACAATGTGAAAATTTTTAACTCAAGAAATGAACTTGTAAAAATTGATTTTAGCCCGGACGATGTAAAAAAAGAAAATTACGGTCCAGTTGGTGAGATCAAATTTGGTGATAAAATTGATGAAGTGATAAAAAGGCTTGAGGATGAACTTCAAGATAGTGAATTTAAGATGAATGTTTTAAGCCTTTTGCGTTCTTATTACAAAAAAGATGTTAACTTTACACAGGCTTTTGTAAAGTTTGTCGCCGAGTTATTTAAAAATTTTGGTTTGATATTTTTAAATCCAAACGATGCTGAACTTAAAAAACTTCTCGTCCCAATTTTTGAAAAAGAGATAGACGAGCACCCGAAGCTATCAGCGCTTATAGTTGACATCAGTGCTGAGCTTGAAGAGAAATATCATGCGCAGATTAAACCGCGATCTTTAAATTTGTTTTTATTTTATAAGGATGGAAGATTTCCAATTGAACCAGCAGATGAGAAAGGGATATTTAGGTTAAAGGGTGTTAGATTTAAACTCACCAGAGGTGAATTAAAAAACATACTTGAGATGAACCCACAAGCCTTAAGCCCAAATGTCGTTTTAAGACCTATTTGTCAAGATACACTTCTTCCAACTGTTTTCTATGTTGCAGGTCCATCTGAAATTGCATATTTTGCACAGCTTAAGCCAGCTTATGTTTATTTCAATGTCCCAATGCCTGTTATCTTCCCAAGGGTCAGCGCAACTTTGATTGAGCCAAAGATTGGGAAAATTTTTGAAAAGTATAAAATTGAGGTCGCGGAAGTTTTTTGGGATTTTTCATCAGTTGCAAAGAAAATTTTGTTAAGCAATTCAGAAGTTGATATTGAAAGTTTTTTCAATGTTACAAGGTCGCGATTTGAAGCATTGCTTGGTGAGTTGAGAGATTTCGTCTCAAAAATTGATCCATCGCTTGCTGGTGCAGTTGATAATTCAGCAGGCAAAATTCTTTACCATGTGAATAACATTTATGAAAAGACCATTTACGCACATCAAAAGAAAAACGAGATAGTATCACAGCAAATTGAAAAATTGAAAATAAACTTGTTCCCAGAGGGAGAGCTTCAGGAAAGAGTTTTAAATATAAGTTATTTCCTGAACAAATATGGTTTGGGGTTGATTGAAAAATTATTTGACGAGTTTGAGATTTTTGAATTTAATCATCAGGTAATCTATCTTTGAAAGTTCACTTCATTATGATTTTTTCGGGCTCTTTCCCAAGATTTTCAAGCTCAAACTTTGCTGAAATTGCAAGCTCCGAGCTGGGGTATTTCTCAAGAAATTTTTGATAATATCTTTTTGCTTTTTCATAATCATGTAATTCATTTGCATAGATGAATCCAAGCATAAATAAAGCATTCATAGCTTCCTTTGTTTCGGGGTAATTTTCGCAGATTTGTTCAAAAAATTTCACTGCTTCTTTAGGCATTCTTAAATCGTTTAAGTAAATCTGCGCAAGCTTAAAAAGAGCTTCTGATGATTTGGGGTTTTGGGGATAGGTTTGGACAAAGCGGTTATACAATTCAATTGCGGTTTTTAAGTTTTTCTTTTGGTATTCAGCGTCAGCTTTTTCAAGAAGTTTTATCTCTTCTTTTTTAGAGCAACCGGCTAAAAGAAGAAAAAAGATTAAAACAAGGTTCTTGATTTTCATCTTCGTGATTTTTATTTTTGATAAAATTTAAACCGATGGAAAATAAAAGTCAAGTTAATTTAAATGTTAGGATATCGCGCGACAGCAGTATTTTCAACATTGATTTTTGTCTTTCAATTTTCTTTTTCTCAGAGTTTGTTTGATAAATTTAGCTCCGATGCAAATGTGTTTGCAAAAAATTTGTCGGGTTATTTTGCATCTCCATTTCATTTTAAAAACAGAGATTTTTCTCGTCTTGGGGTTGTAAGTGTTGGGACAGTTTTACTTTTTGGTTTTGACCATTTAAATAAAAATTTTCAAGAGATTGATAATGTAAAGTTCTCATCTTTGATGAAAATTGACAGATATTATGGGACGGTTTGGATGTTTGGTTTGGTCAGTGGTTTGATTTACACTGGTGGACTTGCGTTTGGAGAAGATAAAATTAGGGAAACGGGTTTGATGGTTTTTGAAGCTGGGGCATTTTCTGGAATTGTGACAACTGTCTTGAAAGTTTCATTTGGAAGGGAAAGACCTTATGTTAGCGGAGAAAAATTAAAATTTCATCCATTTAGCTTTGGTGGAAATAAATTTTATTCTTTGCCATCTGGACATGCGACTTTAAGCTTTGCTATTTCAACTGTTTTAGCTTCAAGATTTGAAAATAAGTTTTTAAAGGCTTTAATTTACATGCCTGCGTTTTTAACTGCTCTTGCGAGGGTTTATAACAATCAACATTGGTTTTCGGATGTATTTCTCGGCTCAGCGATTGGGTATTTTTCTGGGGTTTATGTCATAAATGCGCATAAAAAACTCTACAAATAACCTGTTATTAAAACATCGTTGCCGAAAGTTTGAATTGAAATTTCTTTCAATGTTATTATATCACGAATTGATCTTATCCCAATTTTACTTATACTCGGAACTCCATCACCGAGAATTTTGGGAGCTATAAAGACATAGATTTTGTCCGCAAGATTTCGTTTTATGAATTCAGTGAGAATTTTGCCACCACCTTCAACTAAAACGGATGCTATTTCCCTTTCAGCAAGTTTTGTGAGCACATCCATAAGATCAAGCTTTTTTCTGCTTGATTTCACAGGGATTATTTCTATTCCAAGTGAATCAAGTTTTTCAATTTTTTCCCTTTTGTTTTTAAAGGAAAGCCTTGAGGTAAAAACGATGGTTTTATCTTTGAATTCGTCTGAAAAGAGATTTAGCTCAAGGGGAAGGCTCAAAGTTGAATCAAGGACTACTCTAAATGGATTTCTTCCACTTACGAGCCGAACTGTGAGATTTGGGTTATCAAGCTTTGCGGTGCGACTGCCAATTAAAACCGCGTCGTATTCACTCCTTAACCTATGGACGAAGTGAAGTGATTGTTCAGATGTTATCCATTTTGCATTTCCCTCAATGTCGGCAATTTTAGCATCTATTGTCTGCGCAATTTTTAAAGCGACGAAAGGTATTTTTTTAGTTATGTATTTTATGAATGCCTCGTTCAATTTTTTTGACTCTTCTTCAAGGACTCCAACTTTAACCTCAATCCCAGCTTTTTTAAGTTTTTCAATTCCTTTCCCGTTTACGAGTGGATTCGGGTCAACTGTTCCTATGACTACCCTTTTTATCTTTGACTCAATTATCAAATCAACGCATGGCGGTGTTTTCCCATAATGAACGCAAGGTTCAAGGTTAACATAAAGGGTTGCGCCTTCAACGCTTTCAACAGCATTTTTTATCGCGTTTACCTCTGCATGTGCTTCACCATATTTTGCGTGGTAGCCCTCGCTTATGATTTTGTTGTCTTTTACAATCACGCATCCAACCATTGGATTTGGGCTTACATATCCCTTGCCTTTAAGTGCAAGTTGAAGGCAACGCGCAAGGTAAAATTCATCCTTCTTTTCAATTTCAATGTCGGGCATTTTATTCGGGTGTGACTTTAATTGTTTTTTCAATTTTTTTATCTCTTCCGATAACTGAAACTTTTAGCGATTCAGCTGTTGTTTTCGCTACAAGCTCAACCGATGTTGAACATGGAACAAGCACTTGTGGGACGATTATACCTTTTCGTATCTTTGCAATTGGTGTTATAGTGAATCCAGTTTCGGATTCTTCAACTTCAATCTTATGAAATACCCATCCAGGGGTTGGAAATTCGCCGAAAATTTTCACCGTGAAGGCTTGCCCAGATTTAACTGTGTCATCAACCTCCACATTTGATAGGTATATTTTGCCATAGATGAATTCGTCATTGTTTTGGCAACCGAGAATTAGGAGAAACACTAAAACTAAAAACTCGCTTTTCATTTTTAATTTTTGCCTTTATTTTGGTGTTTATAATTTTGGCAAAAAGTTTAAAAAAATCAAAAATTGATTTTTAAACATCTTGTTTGTAATTTTAAACTGGAAAAAATTAAATTATTGTGAAATGGAACAAAGGATTCTCAATAAAATTGATGAATTCCTCGCCGAGATAGATAAATCCCTGAAGGAAGAATTATCAACTAAATTTTCCACGATTAAAAGGGAAGATGTTGAAAAAATTCACCAGATTTTGATCAAATATATTCATCAGGTTATAGAGCTTGCTAAAAAGGGGCGTTCTGTGCATGAGAGGGTTTTACATTCAATTATACAAAATTATTCTGATGCTGTTATAGCGCTTGATAATGACTATAAAGTTTTTTTCTGGAATCACGGGGCTGAGAGGATCTTCGGCTATACAGCTGAGGAAATGCTCGGACGCACAGTTGACCCGATAATACCACAGGAGCTTAAAGAAAAAGGGGAACTTCAATGGCTGTTTGAAGAAACTTTGAGAAGAGGTTACATTGAAAACTATGAGACAGAGAGGGTTACTAAAGATGGACGAAGGATTATAATAAATTTATCGCGAAGTCTTATAAAGGATGAAAATGGTGAAATTCTCGGGAGCATAGCGATAGTTAAAGATATAACAAAAGTTAAAGAACTTGAAAAACAAATTCAGCACTCCGACAAACTTGCTCTTATTGGGCAAATAGCAGCTGGAATTGCTCACGAGATCGGGACTCCATTGAATGTAATTTCAGGAAATGCTGAATACATAATGATGGAAATGGGTGAGGACAATCCGTATAAAGAGGAACTTGAAACTATAATTTCACAAGCGGAGAGGATAGCGAATTTAATTAAACAACTTCTTGAATTTGCAAGACCGCGAAAGCCAAATTACACGAAGGTTGATGTGAACAGAGAACTTTTGCATGTGGTTGAGCTTTTGAAACATCAATTTGAAAAGGCGAATATAAAGTTGAACTTAAATTTAAGTGAGAATATCCCAACGATTTATGCTGATTGTTCGCAGATTCATCAAGTTTTTTTGAATATAATAGTTAACGCAATACATGCGATAAATGAGAATGGTTTGATAGAGATAGAGACTTTTTCAAGGGATGGGTATGTGAACATAAAGTTCAAAGATAATGGCATTGGTATTTTGCCGGAGCATCTTGATAGAATTTTTGAACCTTTTTTCACGACAAAAGAAGCTGGTAAAGGAACTGGGCTTGGGCTTGCTGTGAGCAAAAGAATAGTTGATGAACATAATGGTAAAATAGAAGTTGAAAGCACCCCTGGCGTTGGAACTACATTTACAATTAAATTCCCATCTTATCAAACAAAAGAAGACGAGGAAAGATGAGCGCCGAAATAGCACCTGACATAAAAATTCTCGTTATTGATGATGATGTTAAAATGCTTGAACTTTTGAGGAAAGTTCTATCAAAGCGCGGTTATACAGTTGAAATCTCTTCAAAGCCACGCGAAGCGCTTGAGAAGTTTAAGTCTGACGATTTTGATATCGTTGTTTCAGATATAAATATGCCTGAGATAAGCGGGCTTGAAATTTTAAAACAGGTTAAATCAATGTCACCTGAAACTATTGTTATTATGATAACTGCCTTTGCGACGGTAAGTTCGGCAGTTGAATCAATGAAACTTGGAGCGTATGATTACATAATTAAGCCATTTAATATGGAGGAGTTTGTTTTAATAATTGATCGGGCGGTGGAGCAAATTTCGTTGAGAAAAGAGGTTGAGCTTTTACGGAAGGAAGTTCAGCAGAGGTATTCTTTTGGAAACATTATTGGAAAAAGCCCACAGATGCAGAAAGTTTTTCAATTGATAAAGCAAGTTGCAAATACAAATAGCAATGTTATAATCTACGGCAAAAGTGGGACAGGTAAAGAACTTGTCGCAAAAGCAATTCACTATAATAGCCTAAAGAGGGATAAACCGTTTATCGCTGTAAATTGTAGCGCAATCCCTGAAAGTTTGCTTGAGTCAGAATTGTTTGGTCATGAAAAAGGGGCATTTACTGGGGCTGTGAGCTCAAGAAAAGGACTTTTTGAAGAAGCAAATGGTGGAACGATTTTCCTTGATGAGGTTGGTGATATGTCGTTGGCTATGCAGGCAAAACTTTTGAGGGTCCTTGAAGATAAGGAGATAAGAGCTGTTGGAAGCGATAAACCCAGAAAAATTGATGTCAGGGTTATCGCAGCAACGCATAAAGACCTTGAAAAAGCAGTTAAGGAAGGGACATTCCGCGAGGATTTATTCTATCGCTTGAATGTGATACCGATTTATTTACCGAAGCTTAAAGAAAGGGTTGAGGATATACCTTTGCTTGTTGAGTATTTCCTGAAAAAGTATGGAGAGGAGGCTGGAAGACCAAATATCAGGATATCACGCGAGGCTCTTGCTTGTATGATGAAGTATTCTTGGCCTGGGAATGTTAGGGAGCTTGAAAATTTAATTGAAAGGCTTGTCGTTCTTTCAACGGGAGATGAGATAAGAGTTGAAGACCTTCCAGATTATATAGGAGTTTGTAAAGCTGAAACGGTAGTTGAGGAACTTACACTTGGTGAAAGGATAACGCTTGAGGAGCTTGAGAAGAGGTATATTTTAAAAGTTTTAAGGGAGACGGGCTGGCATAAATCAAATGCTGCTAAAATTCTTGGAATTGACAGGCGCACTCTTTACAGGAAAATAAAAGAATATAAACTTGAAGAACCTGAAGATGCAGTTGCAGATGATTTTGAAGGGGCTGATTGATAAGGTGATAACCTATGGAAGGATGATAAAATTTTCGCATACTCTTTTTGCCCTTCCATTTGCGCTTTCAAGCGTCGTTTTTTCATCACTTTTTTACAAAGTTACACCAGAAAAACTTTTTTGGATTTTAATGGCTATGATTGGCGCAAGAAGTTCAGCGATGGGATTTAACCGAATTGTTGATAAAAAATTTGATGCTTTAAACCCAAGGACAAAAAATAGGGAATTGCCTGCTGGGAAAATAAAAACATTTGAAGCATTAGTTTTTGTCGTTTTATTTTCAATTCTTTTTGTTTATTCGGCTTACAAACTTAATCAGCTTTGCTTTTGCCTTTCTCCAGTAGCTCTTTTTGTAATTTTCTTTTACTCCTTCACGAAAAGATTTACATGGTTTTCTCATCTATTTCTTGGAATTTCACTTGGGCTTGCGCCTGTTGGGGCGTGGCTTGCAATAGCTGGAAAATTTGACCTTCCACCAATTATACTTGGCTTTGCGGTTCTAACATGGATTGGGGCGTCGGATATAATTTACGCTTGTCAAGATTATGAATTTGACTTAAAACATGGGCTTTACTCAATACCGCAAAAGTTTGGAATTGAAAATGCGCTGAAAATTTCATCGTTAATTCATTTGTTGACTTTCATCTCTTTTGTGATATTGAAGTTCTTACTCAACCTTGGGGCAATTTATACGGTTGGGTTGCTTTTGATTGGATTTCTCTTGTTTTATCAGCATAAAATTGTGAGCCCGAATGATTTATCAAGGATAAATTTTGCATTTAACAACATAAATAGTTTGGTTAGCACAAGTTATTTTGTGTTTTCAGCACTTGAGGTGATGTTTTAACTTGAATTTTTCTCAGGCTCTGAGCTTGGTTTTTGCCTTGCTTTTTTCTTTATCAATTTAATCTCTTTTGACTCATAAACTTCGCCCTTGAATTCCCTTTTCAAAGCGACGACACCAGTTCTTGCAAGCTCAACTATTCCATATGGCGCGAGCATATTTATCATCGCGGTTATTTTATCACTTTTTCCGGTGACTTCAACTGTCAAAGTCGTCGGTCCAATGTCAACAACTTTGGCTCTAAAGATGTCAGATATTTCAATTACATCACTTCTTGTGTAAGGATTAACTTTAACTTTTATCAACGCGAGTTCTCTTTCAACAAATGGCTCATTAGTTAAATCAACTACTTTTAAAACATCAATCAATTTGTTAAGTTGTTTTATTATCTGCTCAATTTGGTCATCGTCGCCGTTGGTTACAATTGTCATTCTGGATATGCTCGGGTCTTCGGTTGGACCAACTGATATGCTTTCAATGTTATAACCTTTTGCGCTGAAAAGACCAGCAATTCTTGTCAAGACGCCGAACTTATTTTCAACAAGTATTGAAATTGTATGCTTCATGATTTAGCCTCCGAAATTTAATGTTCAATTATATCCTTTGCTGAACCTCCTATCGGTATGTATGGGTAAACATTTTCTTCATAATCAGTTTTAAATTCAATGACGACTGGCTTATCGCGCAAAGCAAGCGCCTTTTTCAAAGATGGTTCAACATCTGAAATCAATTCAACTCTGAAACTTTGAATTCCATAAGCTTCGGCAATTTTTGTAAAGTCTGGGCATGATTTATCAATCAAAATTTCATCAAAGGATTTCTTCCATCGTAACTCTTGCCATTGCCTTGTTATGTCAATATGCCCATCGTTGAAAATTATAATTTTTATCGGAAGCTCATACGCTTTGATGGTTGCGAGCTCTTGCATGTTCATCTGAAATCCCCTGTTCCCATTTAATGATATAACTGGTCTATCTTTTACAGCAACTGCAACGCCAATTGAAGCAGGCAGAGAAAATCCCATAGTCCCAAGTCCACCTGTTGTTATGTGAGTCCTTGGATAAAGGAATTTAAAAAAATGTGCAGTCCACATTTGAAATTGTCCGACATCCGTGACGATGACAGCATTTCCGCCAGTTAATTCGCGAAGTTTCTCTATCACATACTGGACTTTAATTTTTTTGTCAATTTCATACTTTAACCTATGTTCTTGCTTCCATTTGTTAATTTGTGCAAGCCATTCTTCGGTGTTTAAGTTTTTCACAAGTGGGATTAATTTTTTGAGAGCATCTTTGACATCTCCAACTATTGGGACATCTGCTTTGACATTTTTGCTAATTGACGCAGGGTCAATGTCAATGTGAATTTTTTTAGCTTTTTGAGCAAACTTGCTTACATCGCCTGCAGTTTTTTCGTCAAACCTTGAGCCTATTGCAATTATACAATCAGATTCATTTACAGCCATATTTGCATACCATGTCCCATGCATTCCAAGCATTCCAAGTGAAAGCAGGTCATCTTCTGGATAAGCCCCTTGTCCCATAAGTGTTGTCGCCACGGGTGAATTTATTTTCCTTGCTAGCTCGCGAAGCTCTCCCGACGCATTGCCTGCTATTACACCTCCACCTGCAATTATCACTGGTCTTAAGGAATCGTTTATTATTTCTGCTGCACGCTTTATTTGACCAGAATGGGCTGAATAAACTGGATTATATCCGCGCAAGTTTACTTTCTCTGGATATTCAAAGATGAATTTTTCTGAAAGTATATCCCTGGGCAAGTCAACGAGGACAGGACCATGCCTTCCAGTTGTCGCAATGTAAAAAGCTGATTTTATCGTGTTTGCGAGCTCGCTTACTTTTGTGACGAGAAAATTATGCTTTGTTATCGGTCTTGTAATTCCAACAATGTCAACCTCTTGAAATGTTTCATTGCCTATTAGTTTTGTCGGGACTTGGGCTGTGAAGATGACAAGAGGTATTGAATCCATATTTGCGTCGGCTATGCCAGTGACAAGGTTTGAAGCGCTTGAACCTGAAGACACGATTACAACGCCAGGCTTTCCAGTTGCCCTTGCGTATCCACTTGCTGATAAAATAGCACCTGATTCATGTCTTGAAAATATGATTTTCATATCGCTTGTAATATCAATTAAAGCGTCAAATATCCCAAGCACAGCATTTCCTGGGCAACCGAATACGACATCAACATTTTCCTCAATTAAAGAGCGAATGAAAATTTCAAGCCCTGTTAAATTTTTGCCGTAAGAGTCTTTGTTTTGATTAACCCTTAAAGATTTTTCCATCTTTCATTTTTTTTTGTTAATTTTTTATCCACATAGAACTGAACCACCATTTACGCTTATCGTTGCTCCCGTTATCCAATTTGCAAGGTCAGAAGCGAGGAATAAAATTGGTCCTGCTATTTCTTCAGGCTCTGGAATTCTACCTAAAGGTATTGTGCTTTTAACCTGCTCAACAAAATTCGGGTCTTTAAAAACTTCAGCGCACATATCTGTGTTAACCCAGCCTGGAGCAACGCAATTTACAAGTATATTGTATTTTGCAAGTTCGACAGCGATTGATTTCGTAAATGCAATTATTGCGCCTTTTGAAGCTGCGTAATGTGAATGGAACGCTTCGCCACGCTGTCCAGCAGTTGAAGAAATGTTTATTATCCTGCCCCATCTTTGTTTTTTCATTATTGGGACAACTTCATTCGTGAAAAGATAAACACTCTTCAAATTCACATCCATGGTTTCATCCCATACCTCCTCCGGCATTTCCCCAATCGCTCCATATGTCCATATACCGGCATTGTTCACAAGTATATCAATTTTACCGAAGTGTTCAAGTATTTCATTTACCATCCTTTTGACATCTTCACTTTTCCCTACATTTCCCTTCACAGCGATGATATCACGCCCAAGGTTTTTAACTTGTTGAACTATTTGATTTGCGGATTCATCATTTACACGATATGTAATTGCGATATCAGCTCCAGCTTTTGCAAATAAAATTGCTGTTGCTCTTCCAATTCCCCTTGAACCGCCAGTGATAACCGCAATGCGACCTTTTAAGTCAATCATATTCCCTTTTTGATTTAAAATAAAAAAATTATCCCCCAAATGTCAAATTTAAAACTACGAAATTACCGATGCTTTTTATATTGCTGTTCTTTCGGTTGAAAAAGTGAAAAGTATTTCTCTTTAGTGATGCAAAAGTCAACTATGTCATAGTATCCGCCTTTATAGTAAATTCTGTTTTTATCCCTTCTGACCTCATCAAAGCCAAGCGATTGAAAAAGGCGAAGTGACCTCTCGCTAAACGAAAAAATGGCCGTTGCAAAAACTCTATCTGCGTCTAATGTTTCAAAGGCAAATTTTAAAGCTGTTTTCACTGCATCTTTTCCATATCCCTTGCCCCAGTATTGTGGTTTCCCAATTAAAATTGGAATGCAATATATAAGCTCGGTTTTGTCTTCAACACTAAGCCTTTCGTAATCATTGTCATAAAGAATGCAAATTTCACCAATTGGTTCAGGTTTTGGCAAATCTAGCGCCTCAATTATAAACAAAAGTCCATTATTTGAAAGATACTCATAAACTTCAATTACTTCCTCCCATGTATGCTCTGGTTCACCTTCAGCTTCAAGGACAAGTGGGTCATTATTCCACTTGAAAGCCATCTCAAGGTCATCAGGGGTAAAGGGGCGAAGTAAAACTTTATCTCCTTTCAAAGTTATGTTGTGAACTTTTATCACGGTTGAATTTTAAATTTTTTTGACTCATTCATTATCATAGCAATACATTTTGCGGTTATAAGAGCATCTTCAAGAGCGTTATGACCTTCAGACTTACGCTTGAGCCCGAAATATTCAGCGATTGAATCAAGGCTTAAAGATTTTGGCGTCGGAAGATTGTTATTTTTCAAAATTGTGAAATAATAAAAAGCAAGAATATGAAGGTCAATGACACGACTTGAAAATGGCCAATCATACTTTGCTTCCCTGTAGGCGAAATGTAAAAAGTTAATATCAAATGTAACACTTTGACCACAAAGTGTTAAATCTTTCAGCACGGCTCTTGCTGTTTCTGGCTTTTTCAATGTCCTTAAGATCCAAGATTCAAATTTTGGAATCACATCATAAATTAATGGTGCATCCTTCAAATCATAGAGCGAAAGTTGATGAACACCCATCGCAGGAATTGAAAATCTATCCTCGTGCAGTGGATAGACATTTGAAATAAATCTTCCAAGTTCGTTCCAATTTTCGTCAAATAGACAAGCACCAAGTTGAATTATCTCATGATAGCCGGGTTCAAGCCCGGTTGATTCAACATCAATCACAAGATATTTCATTACTTTTGAAATGTTTTGTTTTTAATTTCATACCCAATTTTTTCAAGCTCTTCGCTAATTATTTCGACGACTTTTTGAAAATCATCTTTGTTATTGACAAAATCTATATCATCAGTTTCAAGCGTCAATATCCTTCCAAGGTTGTATCTTGCGACCCAATCTTCGTAATATCTGTTTAATCTCTCAAGGTATTCACGCGGGATGTTCTGTTCAAATGATCTTCCACGAAGTTTTATTTGGTGCAGGAGTGTATCAACAGAGGCACGAAGATAAATTATCAAGTCGGGTGGTTTCAAAAAGCTTGTCATTATTTTGAAAAGTTCGGTGTAGTTTTTATAGTCGCGCTCGTCCATATTTCCCATTTCGTAGAGATTTTTCGCGAATATCTCTGCATCTTCGTAAATTGATCTGTCTTGAATTATTGAATGTGGCGAATTTACAATTTCCATATGGTCTTTAAATCTTTTGGACAAAAAATAAATCTGTAAATTAAACGACCATCTTTTCATATCCTTGTAAAAATCATCAAGATAGGGATTATCATCAACCGATTCATAATAAGCTTTCCATCCGAAATTTTGACTTAACAATTTTGTCAGAGACGATTTACCTGAACCGATGTTTCCAGCTACAGCGATGAATACTTTTTCTTTTTTCATTTAAATTCAAATTTTATTTTAAAATTTGTTTATCATCTGCGCAATTATTTTCGTTGCGAGTATTACCCTTGGAGATGGGCGAAGCAAAATATCTGGATTGATTTTGAAAATTTTATTCTCCTTTATCGCCTTCATATGTTTCCATTCGGGGAAAAAGTTCAATAACTCATCTTTTTCAATTTCTGGATCAGTTAAAATTATTATATCGGGATCAAGTTTCAAAATTTCTTCTCTGTTGAAGATAGGGTAATTTTGTTTTGAGTTTTCAGCGATGTTTGTTCCGCCAGCATTTTCAATTATTTCGTTTATAAATGTATTTTTTCCAGCTGTCATCAGTGGATTTAGCGAAAGCAAGACGAAAACTTTTGGCTTAGTTTTTGAAGTGTTAATTTTTTTAATTTTACCAAGCTCATTTTTAAGGCTATCAACTAAAAAGATAGCTCTTTTTTCAACTCCACATATTTTCCCGATGTCAAGGATCGTCTTAAAGATTCCTTCAAAGTTTCTCGGGTTTGTGACGAAAATTTTAAAGCCAAGACTTGATAATTTATCAAACGCCTCTTTTGTGTTGCCTTCAACTGTCATTATGATGAGGTCGGGTTTAAGCGAGACTATGATTTCATAGTTTGGGTCTATCACGCCACCAATTATTTTTTTCGTTTTTGCTTCTGGCGGGAAATCACAATATCTTGTGACGCCGACGACTTTATCGCCAAGCCCGAGAAAAAATAATGTCTCGGTTATGCTCGGGGCAAGTGAGACAATTCTATTTGGGGGTTTTTCAAATTTAATTTTTCTATTTAGATCATCGTAAATTTCTATCTGGGAAAAGAGTTTGAACGCAAGGGTTATATTTAACAAACAAATTAAAATTTTCCTCACTTTTAAGTTCAATTTTTTGTTTTGAAGATATCAAAATTAAGCGAATATGTCAAATTTAGGGAAGGAATTTTTAATAAATGACAATGATATTTTGGTGTGTCTATGCAAGTTTGAAGTTCTTGGAATTCCAAAATCTATACTTGTCGGACTTGATTAAGTGTTCATAGCGATCGACGCTCACTTAAGAGATAAAAACCTTGAGAAAACACTTGAATTGAGGTTAAGCAGATAAAATGTGTTGACTTTTAATTTTTATTTGTTTAAATTTATATTGGTTATTTAGTAAATAAATTTTTCATTAGTGAAACAAAATTAGAACTGCAATGGCAAAGTTTGTTTTAGTTTTAATTCTTTTTTTATCTTCTGCATTTGGGGCAAGTAGAAAAGAATACTTGGATTTTATAAAACGAGCAGTTGAAAAATCCTGGGCTGATTATCCTGAGTTGATAGAAAGATGGAAAAGCTCAGGTACAAGTTATATCCTCTGGGGTTATAATCTACCTGGTGAATTAGTTTATCTCGCTGATGCACTTGGGTTTTTGTATCAGATCACGGGTGAAAAAAATTATGCAATTAGAGCAATTAAAATACTTTATGAATTTTTCGAGCTCCGAAAATTTTTTCCATCTGAATTGGCAATGTCAAGAATTGAATACAAAGAAGGAGTTCCTGCTATACCCAATTTCTTTTTCGTTTATCCATATGTCAGGGTAAGGGTCAAGGGTTCAGGTCTGTTGACAGATGATATGAATAAAAGATTTTCTGACGATATAATTCAGAGCATTAATTTCATTTCTTATCTTCCTGAGTGGGGTGCTCATAATAGAGCTGTGCTTCGTGCTGTTTCTTATCTACTTGGTTCAATAGCTTTTCAGACACATTTCTCTGCTGGTGAATGGAGGCGGCAAGCCGAAGTTTTAATTTATGATAACCTTGGCAAGTGGGAAGCAGAGGACGCAACTCTTTATGGTGGTGTTTGGCTTCACGGGTTATTAATTTTTATTGAAAACTACAGCAATGACAAAATTTTAAACAATTATGTCTTTAAGTATTATTTTGACTATTACCTCAATTTGATAACGCCGTTTGGGACGATGGTAGATATTGGGGATTCAAATTTTAATATCGAATTTGAGAGATTTATACCTTGTTTTGAAAAGGCAGCGTCCTTTTACAAAGATGGAAAATATAAATACGCTGCTGATAGAATTTTCAGGCGACTTATAAATGATGGCAAATTGTCAGCTCACCTTGCGTCAATTTTATCAGATGCATACAGGTGGTGCGATGATAAAATAGAAATTGAAATCCCGTCCGCCGGAAGTCAGGAAATCCTTGATGATATAGTTGGTAAAAAAATTGTTTTCGGAACTGGTTGGGATTCACTTTCAACATATCTTCTTTTAAATTACCGTGATGAAGGAGAGGGACATTTCATAACAAAGGAATATCTTAGGAATACAATATCTGTTGAGGAAGAGAAAATGCATCATGGTAGCTCAGATGAGAACTCAATTATTTTTTTGATGACGAAAGGTTCAATTTTACTTCATCATGCTGGATATAGGGATGGATTGCCAAGTGGGATGTTTGGAGCTTATAGAGCTGATTACTTTCATAATCGCCTCATCGTCAGGAAAAATAAAAGGGAAGTGAGAAATAATCCAGTATTCATATCTCCTGTTCCTGGTCAACATCAAAAAAGCAAACGCTTCTTGAATTTATTAGAAATTCCGGAAGTTACAGAAGTGTGCGAACTTTGAAAGTTGATTTTTTGACATTCAAGGAAGTTGAATATTCCAGAACAAGAGTTATTGATGATAAGATTGGCTACTTCTGGGATAGGCTAATTTGTTATTTGAAAAAGTTGAATTGGTTTGTCGTAGTTGATGTAGTTAAGTTTGTTCAGCCAGATTATTACACACTTGCGACGCTGTGGCACACCCAGAAGATCATTGAACAAGGTAAGAATTTTTATATTACTAGAATTGATTCAATTTTGGCGAATAAAGTTAGCGGCGATTATAATCTTTTGATTTATTTTCCTGAATCATACGCAAAGGAGGATAGTTTTGAGCATGAATTGAGACATTATCAAAGGGAAGTTTGTGTTTATCAAACGATTTCATCAAGCTACAAAGCTGGTGATATAGAATTTTTCATTACATTTTTAATTCCGAATAAAAAAGATAAAAGCACCATTGATTTGTTCGAAAAGATAAAATTAATTTATCCCGATAGATTTCCATATGGTGTTGGGTTTGAGATTCTTGATGGGGATGATAGGATTTATATTTGTTTAAAGCTTGACCTTGATTTTGAAATTTTGCGGGAGAATCTTCGTCCAAGGTATACTTTTGAATCAGGTAGAATAAGGTATGATAAAGTTGAAACAGATGCATATTTCACTTATTTAAGTTTAAGTAAGAAGAGGAAAATATTGTATTATGCTGTATCAAATTTTGTAAAGTTAAATTTTGATGGAAAAACCATAATTCAAGCTAAGCCGTATACTTTTACGCTTCAGCTTGATGGAGGTCCAGATAGAGTTGGATATGCTAAGTTGCGCTTTTGGGAAGATCAAATAAAAATGGAAGATATAAAATGACGAGATCTGAACTTTTATTTAACGAGGCATTAAAAATAATACCTTGGGGGACCCAAACCAATGCTAAGCGTCCTATACTTGATTATGCTGGTGTGATGCCATTTTTTATTGAAAGAGCTAAAGGTTGTAGATTTTGGGATGTTGATGGCAGAGAATTTATTGATTATAGAATGGCTCTTGGACCTGTGGTACTTGGGTATTGCTATGATGAGGTTGATAACGCTGTAATAGAACAGATTAAAAAGGGCGTTTTATTCAGCATGGCAAGCCCTGTTGAAATTGAGCTTGCAAAGATAATTGTTGATGTTGTTCCGTCAGCTGAAATGGTCAGATTTATGAAAAATGGCGTTGACGCTAATGCAAGTAACATCCGTTTGGCAAGAGCTTTTACGGGAAGGGAGAAGATAATAAGATGTGGTTACAACGGCTATCACGATTGGTTTATGGCGGGTGTTAAAGGTAATGGAGTCCCAGAGGTTTTAAATGATTATGTTTATGTGGTCAATTATGGAGATGCTGAAAAGGTTGAGGAAATTTTGAAGAAAGATGCTCATAATATCGCATGTATTTTGACAGTTCCCTATGATTTCGGCGAAGATACAAGCGGTGGATTTCTCAGAGCTTTAAGGATTTTAGCTGATGAATATAATGTTGTGTTGATTTTTGATGAAGTTTTAACAGGTTTTAGGTTGTCATTGGGTGGGGCCCAAGAATTTTTCAATGTAAAGTCTGACCTTTCTTCTTTTGCAAAAGCAATGGCAAATGGCTATCCGATATCGGCTTATGGTGGAAAGAAGGAAATTATGAGTAAGCTTAACGATTTAATCTTGACAGCAACTTATGCGGGTGAAACACTATCAATTGTTGCTTCAATTGCAACAATTGGGGTAATGAAAAAAGAAAATGTTCACTCATATCTTTTCAAAATCGGAAAAATGCTTATGGATGGGTTCAATGAAATTGTTCAAAGGTATGGAATTGAAGCTAAAATTGGTGGCTTGCCCGTTGCCCCATTCTTTTTGTTCAACTATAGTGATGAAGATAAAAATAGAAAATTACATTTTATCCTTAATCGTGAGCTTTTAAAGCTTGGGATTTTTGTTTATGATAGATATTTTGTCTCTTATTCGCATAGGGAAAAAGATATAGAAGAAACGCTTGAGAAGTTTGAAATTGCTTTAAAAAATGCAATGGGAAATTATGGATGAGATAATTTATTTTGATTGTTTTACATACATTGGTAAAATAACCCCGAAAGATGAAAGGCAGTTTTTTGATGTTGAACATCTTTTAACGGAGATGAAAAGGTGTGGAATATCTTATGCACTTGTGGTTCATAATATGGCTAAGGAGTATGATCCTGTTTATGGAAATAGGAAAATGCTTGATGAAATATCTGGTAATAGCGCTCTTTATCCTTGCTTTGTTTTAATGCCTGATATTACAAATGAATTCCCTGAAGTTGAAAGTTATATTAGGAATCACAATGTTCATGCTGTGAAGCTTTATCCAAAAAAGCATAGATATTTATTTGACGAATATACATGTGGAAAGATTTTTAAACTTCTTGAAGCTATGGAAATTCCACTTTTTATTGAATCAGGTCGTGGTTTCAATTCTAATTATAATCAAGCAAGTTTGGAGGAAATTGACAGGCTTTGTTTTCAACATCCACATTTGAATTTAGTTTTACAAGGTGCAAGATGGGAGGAAACACGTAGAATTTTTTCTCTTATGAAGAAACACAAAAATATATACATTGAATTTTCATCTTTACAAATTAATCGTGGAATTGAATATTTTGTCGAAAATTTTGGGGCTAGCAGGTTGCTTTTCGGCTCTGAATTTCCATATAAAAGTATTGGCACAGCAAGGGCATTTCTTGATTATTCAGATTTGGACAAAAGCGATAAACTAAAAATAGCAGGACAAAATCTCGCAAGATTGCTTAAAGTTGAGAAATTGCACAATAATTGTGGTAATGTAGATGATGATGAAATTATGAGATTTGCAAAACGAGGTGAAACGGTTAAAAGTAAAAAATTTTTCATTGTTGATGCACATGCTCACCTTGGGGATAAAAGTGGTGTGGTCTCTGGATATACGCCTTTGATTAAGTCAAGTTTTGAGGAGATGGTTAAGAGAAATAGAAAAATTGGGATTCAAAAGTGTTGTGTCAGCTCCTGGCTTTCTATTTGGCTTGATCATTGGTCTGGGAATGAGATAACCTCAAAAGCAATTCAAATGTTTCCAGATCATTTTATTGGTTATGCCTCCTTTAACCCGGTGTATGTGAGGAAATGGGAGGATGAGTTAAAATACTGGTTTTTTGATAAGAGGTTTAAGGGGATAAAGCCATATTATCCGAGAGTTGAGATTCCATATAATGATAGTAGATGGTCTAAAGTTTTTGAGTTCGGGAACAAATATAATCTTTTTGTTCTTTTGCATCCATCAGATAATTTTGTTGATGAAGTTGAGGAGATATCAGCGCTTTATCCGGAGTTAAATTTTTTACTTGCTCATACAGGTATATCTTTTAAACATGCAAGAAGCTTAATTGAAATTGCAAAGTCGCGAAAGAATGTATTTTTTGAATTGACATTCTCTGAAGTTCCAGATGGATTGATAGAATTTCTTGTAGATGAAGTTAGTTCAGATAAGATAATTTTTGGCACCGACCAGCCGATGCGTGATCCTGCGCCGCAGTTTGGATGGGTTGCTTATTCAAGAATTAAAGTTGAGGACAAAATCAAAATTCTTGGACTTAACATGCAAAAATTTTAAGCAAAATAAAAATAAATTCTGGTTGAACGATGAAATTAAAACTTGAAGGAATTATACCAGCTGTTGTAACTCCGATGAGGGATGATTTTTCAGTTGATTTTTCGCAGTTGAAAAATTATATAAATTGGATTAAAAGTTTTGATGGACTTGGTGGTGTTGCGGTCAATATGGATACAGGTGAAGGGATGCATTTAAGCAGGGATGAGAAGATAAAGATACTTGAGCTTTGGGTTGAAAATGTTGATGGCAAGTTTCCTGTGCTTTGTGGTTTGACGACAAGATATACTAAAGAGGCAATTGAGGAGGCGAGGTTGATTGAAAAGATCGGGGCTGATGCGATAGTTGTTTTCCCAATCCCAGCTTATTTAGGGCAACCACTTCTGCCCGAGCTTCCATATAGGTATCATAAAGCTATAAGTGAATCTGTTGGATTACCACTTGTTTTATTTCAGCTTCAAACTTCGCTTTTGGGTGTCATTTATGATGATGAGACTTTATTGAAATTGGCTTCAATAAAAAGTGTAATTGGGATAAAGGAGGCGTCGGCAGATGCTTTGAAATTTGTTCAGACGGTGAGCGTTTTGAGAAATTCGGGGAGGAAGATATCTATTTTGACTGGGAATGATGATTTCATACTTGAATCTTTTATACTTGGAGCTGATGGGGCTTTAATTGGATTTGGGACGCTTGCTGTTGCGGAACAAATTGAGATGTTTGAAGCTGTGAGGAGGAAAAATTACAACAGGGCTTTTGAAATATATGCCAAGATAAAACCACTTGAGGCGGTTATATTTGCACCTCCAGTCAGAGATTACAGGGCAAGAATTAAGGAAGCGTTGCGTATGTTGGGTGTTTTGAAGACAAGTTTTGTTCGTCCACCG
Organism: uncultured Bacteroidota bacterium; assembly: GCA_964438815.1. Classification (GTDB taxonomy): domain Bacteria; phylum Bacteroidota; class Ignavibacteria; order Kryptoniales; family Kryptoniaceae; genus Kryptonium. The sequence continues at coordinate 347,004 of CAYTKW010000002.1, read as the reverse complement.
CTTTTACCCGTTTCAGCTTATGATAGGAGGAAAGTTAAAAAAGCATTGAAAAATCTTGGGTATAAGTTAAAAAACTAAAGTTAAAATCTAAGCATGAACGAAAAGGAATTTTTTGGCGAAAAGTATATAGTTCCAGCTGTTAAAAGGGCGATAGAGATTTTAAACTTGCTTGAGAGGTCGGATAAACCAATGGGGTTAAGTGAGATTTCAAGATATGTTAATTATCCCAAGAGCTCCATTTTTAGGGTTCTTGTGACGCTTGAGAAGTATGGATTTGTTGAAAGGGATCTGGGCAGCAATACATATACGCTTGGTTTAAGGTTATCTCAGCTTGGCATAGCGAAGTTGAACAAGATGAACCTTGGATATGATTCATACGGGTATCTTGAAGAGTTGGCAAAGAGGACAGGGGAGAGCGTTTATCTTGCTGTGTTAAATAATTATCGTGTTGTTTTGATTCAAAGGGTTGATTCGCCAGCGATGTGGTCACTTGTGACTAAACTTGGTTTGAGATCGCCTGTTCACTGCACTGCAAGCGGACAGGTGTTAATTTCCGAGATGAGCGACGATGAGCTCAGGGAGATCATTAAAAAGGTTGGGTTGAAGAAATATACTGATAAAACGATAACAAAACTTTCTCAGCTGAAGCTCAGACTGAAGAAAGTAAGGGAACAGGGTTTTTCGGTTGTTGATAGGGAATATAACCCCGAGCTTGTAGCTGTTGCTGCTCCGATAAGAAATGTTTGGGGAAAGATAGTAGCTGCTCTTCTTATAACTTTGCAATACAGGGGTAGCAAAACGGTAGCAAGAGCATACGAACTTGCGGAGGATTTAAAAATCTATGCTGAGAAAATTTCAAGAAAACTTGGTTATATAGGTAAATGAAATGGATAATTGATGAAATAAGTTTGCATCACTTGAAAATTCCGATGAGAGAATCTTTTAAAATTAGCAGTGGCGAAGTTTATGTGAAGGATTCGGTGATTGTTGAGATTAAATTTAGATGTGAGGATGATGTTGTTTTTGGTTACGGTGAGACTTCTCCAATGGCGGGTTCATTTTATTCTGTGGAAACGCCGGAAAGCGTTTGGTATGAGTTGGTGAATTCATTAAAGTCAATAAAGCGTGAATTTGATAAGTTTGAAAGTGAAATAGAGCGTTTGAATAGTGAGCTTTTTAATTTTGGTTTAAGTTCGTATGCAAGGGCCGGGATAGAGACAGCTTTTTGGGATGTTTTTGCGAAAATTAAGGGTGAACCAATTTATAAATTGCTTGGTGCTGAATACAAAGAAATTAATTCGGGACTTGCGGTTGGAATTTATGATGATGTTGATGAATTGTTGAAGGTCATAGGTAAACATCTTGACGATGGGGGATATAAAAGGGTTAAGTTGAAAATTAAAAAGGGATGGGATTTAAAGCCAATATCAGAGGTTAGAAAAGCATTTCGGGATATAGATTTGATGGTTGATGCGAACTGTGCTTATAGTCGGGATGATATTGAATACTTAAGAAGGCTTGATGAATTTGGGCTTTTGATGATTGAGCAACCTCTTATGAAGGATGATATTGAGGGGCATGCAATTTTGCAGTCAAAAATTTCAACGCCGATTTGTCTTGATGAAAGTGCTAATTCAATTGAGAATGTGAACCATGCTATTGAAATTGGTGCGTGCGAAGTAATAAACATAAAGATACAGCGCATGGGTGGATTTTTAAATTCAAAGAAGTTACACGACCTTTGCCTGGATAAAGGCGTCCCAGTTTGGATTGGGACGATGCCCGAGCTTGGTTTAGGTTCCGTTCATTCATTGCATCTTTGTATGCTCGGAGGTTGTAAATTTCCAACAGATGTTGAGGCTTCGGTAAGATGGTATGTTGATGATATTGTGGATCCTTTAATTGATGTTAAGGATGGAGTGGTGGTCTTGCCAAAGGATTTTAATTTCTCCTTGAATATTGAGAAAGTAAATAAATACAGTGTTAACAAATTTAAAATTAAATTTTAATTTTCATGCCAACACTTGAAGTAAAATTTTTGGGTTATCGCGTCGTAAGTCCGATATTTGTTGCATCTGGACCTGCAAGTCACGATGTTAAACAAATTCCAATTGCTGAGAGAATGGGAGCCGGTGGCGTTGTTCTTAAAACAGCTGTGTCAGATAAATTTGATTATATGAGATATTGGCCGAGACCAAGATATAAGCTCATTGATTGGGATAAGAAGATGGATGGGAAGTCGCAGTATTTCACGCTTTATTCATACGAACAGGCATATAGTGGGACAGTTGATGATTATTTTGAGTTTGTTAGGATTTCAAAATCTGTCTCAAAAATTATGATAATAGGGAGTATTTTTGCTAATGAGCCGAAAGATTGGATTTATCTTGCGAAGGGTGTTGAGGAAGCAGGTGCAGATGCAATTGAACTTGATATTTCATCACCACATAAACCCGGAACTCTAAATTTTGAAAAGCATTTTGTTCAGGCGATAAAATCAGTTGTTGATAATGTTGATATCCCGGTTCTCGTTAAACTTGCCCCTGGAGTTGATGTTCTTGAGCAGGCGAAAGTTTGTAAAGAGCTTGGCGCTGATGCTGTGACATTGTGCAATAGACTTCGTGGGCTTGAAATTGATATTGAAACTGGTAAGCCTATATTGCATGGATATTATGCTGGGGTTGGTGGTCCTTGGACAAAATATTATGTGTTCAAGCATGTTTCCGAAGTTTATAATGAGGTTGGAATAACAATAAGTGCTACTAGTGGAGTTATAAATTGGGTTGATGCTTTGAAATATATAATGCTTGGCGCGACGACTGTGCAAATTCTTTCAGTTATAATTGTAAATGGCTGGGAATCTATAAAAAGGATTAACGATGGGATTTTGAATTTTATGAATGAGAAAGGAATAGAAAAGCTTGAAGATATAAGAGGTGTGGTATCACGAAACTTGATTGAGCCTGATTTGATCGTTAGGTGGACTGGTGAGAAAAGAAGTGGACCTAGAAATACATTTGACGATTGGTAAAAAGATAGGAGGATTTATCTTATGGGCAAATATATTGGACTTAGAGCTTTCCCGCCGAGTTTTGGTGATAAGTATCCACCTGTCGCTGAAGTCGTAGAGTCGCGGTGTATTGGTTGTGAGAGATGTCCAAAGATTTGTTTTTTTGATGCGATAAAAATGGTGAACGGATTGGCAGTTATAAATCAGGATAATTGCACTGGTTGTGGTCTTTGTTTTGAAGCTTGTCCAGTTGATGCAATAATTTGGGTTCAGGGAGAATCTGACAGTGGTGGACCTTTTATACAAAGGCATGGTTTAGTTGAGTTTGGGGATTAATCAAATTCTGTGCCATTTTTTTGTTAATTTGTTTCATATGTGAAAACTTTTTGTATTTGAGAAAAACATCTTGACATTTGAATATCGTTTTTTTAAATTACCTGTGAAAATTAAAAATAACCATAGGAGGCTTGATATGAAGCTTAAAGTTTTGCTCCTGCTTTTAATCATTCCTACACTGCTTATATCTCAAACGGGTAAAATTTCGGGCAAAGTTTACAGCGAATCAACTCGTGAGCCTGTGCCGGGGGCAAATGTTGTAATTGAAGGGACAAGGCTCGGAGCAGCTGCAGATGTAAATGGAAATTATGTGATTTTAAATGTTCCCCCAGGAAAATATAGCATCATCGTATCAGCTGTCGGTTTTGCGAGGATGACGATAAGAGATGTAATTGTAAATGCTGATAGGACAACTTTTCTTGATATTGCTTTAAAAGAAGAAGTTATAGGTTTGCCTGAAGTTGTGGTTCAAGCTGAAAGACCATTGATTGATATTTCTCAGACCAGTTCAAGGTCTGTAATAATGGCTGACGACATATCTGCTTTGCCAATAGCTTCTTTTCAAGAAGCTTTGAGAATTTCGCCGAGCAATTTTTCAGGATACATAAGAGGTGCGAGAAGATATGAGACGAAGTATATTATTGAGGGGATTGATGTGAGCGATAAGTATTATGAGGCATTTTCAGCAAATTATGGTGGCAATTTAGCAACTGTTTATCATGGACTTAGTTTAACTTTTAGGGATAATCCAAACATTGCAGATGTTGGAATTGGCGCGATTGAGGAGATAAGTGTTAACTCTGGGGCATCAAGCGCTGAAATTTCGCAGGCAACTGGTGGAGTTGTAAACATAACATTGAAAGAAGGACGAGGTAGGATTTCGGGCAAGGCATTTTTACGATATGCTTCAAAGCTTCCGCATAAAGGTCCAGACCTTTATTACGGTTTGCTTCCGGATGGTTCAACAGCTGCTGACAAGTATTTTGGTGAGAAGCGAGCTTTAGAATCTAAAGGTGATCCTGCAAGTCTTGCTAAAGCTGCTCTTTATACCTGGACCCCGAGCAAATACTGGTATGGAAACAAGCCGACAACCGAATTTGAAGCATCGCTTGGTGGTAATTTATTTAGAGATTTTGGATTTTTCACAAATGTAAGGTTTTATGAAACTTATGGAAGATTTCCAAATGAATTTAATAGGCAACTTAACATAACTGGGAAGTTAACATATAACTTGACCCCAGCGATTAAATTAACAGGTGTTGGTTTTGTGAATGATCAAGGATTTTATTTTGGGTGGAAAAACAGGGTGTTTAACGAGAATTACAAATTTTTCCTTGAAGGTGTTCCGAAATATATGAAAGGAAGTTTCGCTTTAAGCGGTAAGTTGACCCATGCTCTTTCGGCGAGGACATTTTATGAGTTACAAGTTTCTTTCTTAACAAGTCCAACGGAAGTTGGTTTTGTTGATAGCAATGGTGATGGAAAGATTGAGGTTAACGAAGATGAAGGTGATTTTATAAAATTTGTGACACCTGAAGAGATAAAAAAGTATATAAGCAAAACAGATAAAACAAAATTTTTCACAACTACGCCGAGAAATGAGTCCGAATCTGAAGCCTCTTTCCCATCCTCAGGTCCATATCTACTTGCAAGACCCGGTGCTTATTATGAATATCAGGGGTTAAGTCAATTTAATGTGAAAGGAGATATAAAAAGCCAAATAACTAATCATCATCTTATAAGCGCTGGATTTGATTTTAAATTTTACAAATTTACGCATATTAGAAGATACACGATAGTTGGCAGATTTGATGTTGAAGATTATGTTGTTAAGCCATATGAGCTTGGGTTTTATATTCAGGATAGGATTGAGTATTCAGGTATAATTGTAAATCTTGGATTGCGAGCTGACGCTTTCAATGCAGGCGCAAATGAGATAGATAATTACTTTGCTCCTTATGATACGAAGGTTGAACAGATTCAACTTGGTGGAGCAAATGAAGTTTTGACAGTTAACAGATATATAGCACGTAGAAACACCCCTGTTAAAGCGAAGTGGTTGATTGGACCAAGGATTGGGATATCTCATCCGATATCTGACAGGGCTTCAATGTATTATTCGTTCTCAAGGTCAATGCAAGTTCCTCCTTTTGCTTCACTTTATGCAGATGCTTACGCTGAATTTCACGGGACATTGCCAAATACCTGGCTTGTTGATCAAGAGCCTTTGAAGTCAACGATATATGAAATGGGGATTCAATATGCTATTTCAAGTTATTTTGGTGTTGATTTAAGCGCATATTATAAAACAATTGAGAATTATGTCCCTCTCGCTTATGGTGTGACGCCAAGACCTGGAGTGGCGATAACTTATTTTGTGAGGTTTAATGGTGGATATGCCGATTCGCGTGGAATTGAACTGACATTAAATACCAGAGCCTTGCCTGTTGGCAGGTTGTTTAAATTGTCTGGGAAATTAACATATGCGTATAGCTATGTTAAGAATCTCGTGGTCTCGGCGGATGCGCTTCGTGGTCAGAATGTGACTGCTTTTTCAACTTTGGCTGGGGATAGCGCTAAATATGGTGGGAAGTTGCCGTTTGAAAATGCGAAGTATTTTGCAGGATATGAAATGAATGTTGTTTCATCAAATTCTTCTGGATTTACAGGATATGACAGACCGCATAGGATAAACCTTTCGCTTTTCTTTGATTTCCCTGCGCCGTTTAGGGAAATTCCGGTTGATTTTCGCCTTAGCACATTTACAACGGCTGCGAGCGGTTTCCTTTATCCTCTTTTACTTGCTGACCCGAGGTCAAGAAAACTTGGTGAGGGTCCTTGGAATATAAGGACGGATATAAAAGTTGAGGCTGGCTATTCACTCGGGCGTGTGAGGATATCGCCATATCTTGAGGTAAGGAATGTTTTTGATAGAGAGAATATAATTGGCTATGACAGAACCACAGATGAAGGACAACTTCTTTGGGAACAAAAGAAAATACCAACTGGACCACTTGGCTTAACAGTTTTCAGAGATGGCACAAGTGCCTATGACATAGCCCGTGAGGTTTATTTTGGAATAAACATAAACTTCTAAAAGATAACACAAAATGGAGGTTAAAATGAAAAGGATTTTAGTTTTGGTTTTAATTTTGAGTTTAATCTCGTCTGTTTCGTTTTCACAAATTAAAGTTGAAGGTTTGGAACTTTACAAAGGATTTTTGCCTGCTTTACCAAACGATATCTTCCCAGGTTCGGCAGTTATGATAGCTGGGGATTTATGGGATTCATTTTTACCAATTGGACAGGGTGTTTATTACAGTGAAAGAGCTAATGACCCAACAGCGCTTTGGGATCTTATCCGCGTTGGAAATTTTGACCGTCAATGGTCAACACCGACAGCGCAGTGGCCAGGAGGTTATCCGATAAGTTATTTCTGGGCTCAAGATATAATTGCGGTTGAATATAGCCCGGGGATAAACCCAAGTAAGATAAGAAGTTCAAGTGAAAATTATGCTTTTATGATTTACACAAATAGGCTTGATCAAGTATTTGGCAGAAGACCTTATTTTATCGGTCCAATATGGTTAAAGCCTGATTTTACACTTGATCCAAATGGCAGCTATCGTTATGCTTTATATTACGAATCTGGCTTTCCGACTAATCTTGGGATATGGGTTACGGTCAAAATTTTACAATTTACACAAAATTGGAATAATTTTAACGATTTTATAATTGTTGGTTTAACATTTAAAAATGTTGGAATTCTTGATGTCAATGCCGATGGGACCCCAGAAAGGACAAATAATAGAATTAATGCTCTTGTCGTTGGTTGGTTTTCTGAGGTTATGCACAGCGCTGAAGTTGGCGTAACCGGAAGAAGAACCTTCAATAGATTTGGTTCCGGAAGAAATAGCGGTTATATTGCTGATTTAGATGCAACTGGTTCTCCATGGGCTACGCTTGTAAGTTATGCTGGTGTTAACCCAGCTAACTATGTAGCTTATCCAGATTCCAGTTCGGTTCCAAAGGGCAAGAGAGATATGGGCTTAAATGCATATCCACTTGGTTGGTATACTGATGTGTGGTTTGGGAGGACATTTTTAGCTGTCAAAAATGATTCTATAGGACTTCCATCGGCACCGGATAAAAAGACAACTTTTGATAGTCATCCAATAGGGGTTGGTTCAGAGCGCGGGTGGTATTTATCAGCTGGGACTGGAAGGGGAGGACTTGATAATCGTGGTGATGCGAAGTTAATTCATACAATTTTGATGGGGACATGGTATAAAGATGGTGGGAGAAGTAACAGCGCTGCTTTGCTTGATTTGAATCCAAATCCAAATTATTTCCAATCGGGCACGCTTGGGGATCCGCTCTCATTTGTTCCGAAACCGGCAGGTCAAAGGGGCAAGCCGGATGGAGATAAGAAGTCAACAAATATGTTTGAAAATGTTTGGGAAAATGGATGGACGCAGGGTTATTCGGCACAACATAACTTTGATGGAGATGCTTTTATAGGTTGTGGTCCATTTTCACTTGAAGTTGGTGAATCAATAACAATAGTTGCCGCTGAATACGCAGGCTTTAGGCTTCCTGGATTGTTGAGATCTTTACAAGCTGCGAGATGGGCTTATAAGAATAATTTCCAAGTCCCAGCTGGACCAGCTACACCGGATATTAAAGTTGAAATTACCGATGATAATAAAGTTCTCGTAAGGTGGGAAAAGTCAGCCGATGAAAATGACCCAAACTTTGGCGGTTATAAAATTTACAGAGCCAGTGCTTTCCCGAAGTTTAGTTCAACTGAAGTTGGTTTTAGAGTGCTTCAAAGATACACCGAGCAAATGGAGGAGGGTGAAATAAAAGAACAATTTGAAGATCCAATAAATCCGAAGTTTGATGCCTTTGGTGCTTTAAAAGAGATGCAGGCGGGCTTTTGGGGACCATACAAAGTTAGGAAAATAATTCCGAAGTCTGAACTATCTCAATATGCGAGTCCATCAGGAGGATATGATTATGCTTTCAAAGATGATGCCCTTGATGTTTTGCTTGGGTTTTCTTACTGGTATTATGTTTCAGCTTATAAAAATCTTTCATCGCCCTTGACGATTAATGACAGAAGCACAAATGTTCTTGAATCTGGAAGGGTGAATGTAAACGGTGCAAGCGGTTTGTGGGAAGGGACATATCCATGGGCAACGCAGAATTCATTTTATCCAACAGATGTAAGTGGTCAAAAAAGGATTGGGGCGACGGTTGTGGTTAAATCAAGAACATCAACAACCGAGGAACTTGCTGCGGGAGTTAAAAGAGTTGGTGTAAGACCTAATCCGTATAAGAAAGGAGCTTTTCACGATATTGGGACTCAACATAAGCTTTTATTTTACAATTTACCGCAGAAATGCACAATAACAATACTTGATGTCTCTGGGCAGATAATTGATAGGATAAATTTTACTGCGCCGAATCCAAATGATGGAACTTATACTTGGGATATGTTTTCAAAGGATGGAATTGAAGTTGCCAATGGACTTTACATTTATGTCGTTGAATATGAAGGTGGAAAGCAGGTTGGGTATTTTGCAATTTTAAGATAAAAACTTAAAAAGGAGTTTTAAAATGCGGAAAATAGCAATAATTTTAGCAGGTTTGTTAATCGTTTCAATTTCATATTCGCAAGTCAGAAAATCCGGAATTAATTCACTTGCCTTTTTAAAGGTTGGCGTTGGAGCAAAGCAAGTTGGCATTGGTTCTGCAGCTACAACATTGAAAGGCGACCCGAACATGATTTTTTGGAATCCGTCTGGAATTATAAATGATGGCAAGAAGTTTGCAGTTAGTTTCACTTATAATCGCTGGATTGCTGATATATCTCAAGTTGCGGTTGCTCTTTCATATAATCTTAACAGAGTTGGAACGGTTGGGTTTGGGATCATAAGTTTCGGTTTAAGTGGCATATCTGCAGATAGGGACCTTCTCCCGCCGGAACTTTCGCATTTGCAGATTGAGCAGCAAACATCTTTAACATATAATTTTCGCGATATTGCTGTCATTATTTCCTACGCTCGTAAGGTGACGGATGTTTTATCACTTGGTGTTAACCTGAAATATCTGCGTGAACAAATTGATGATTTGAGCGCAAGCGCATTTGCGGTTGACTTCGGCGCAAATTACAAGGTCACAGATTTTTGGGACCTTGGAGCAAGGATTTCAAATCTTGGTTCTGATATAAGATATTACGATATCTCCTCCCCTATCCCTCTTTCGTTTTCAATAGGCACTTCGTTTCATTACACCTATCGGGGTAGCTTTACTGGAAGTTTATTTATTGATGTAGTTCAACCTCAAGATTTGCCACAGCTTTTCTTTACTGGGATTGAGGTTGATGCTTTGAATATATTTTCTCTAAGGGCTGGATATAAGTTTAATTATTCTGGAACTAAAGACAAGGGAACATCATGGCGTGATCCTGTTGAGACGACAATAGAAGGTCTTTCTGCTGGGGTTGGGATAAAATTTGAGATGGGAAATTACATTATAAATTTTGATTATGCTTTTACACAGATGAAAATTCTTGACAGCGTCCACAGATTGACAATTGGTTTTGGGTTGAAGTAATCACATTGGGGCGTGTTGCTCGCGCCCCTTTTTTTGTTAAATTAAATCAAAAACAGCGCGTATGAAACTCCACATTTTACCCACAACTGTTGTTGGAAGCTACTCACTTCCAAAGTGGCTTGAGATAATTCGCAATTTACATAAGCAGGGTAAAATTTCTGATGAGGAACTTGAAGAGGCGCACGATAACGCAGTGAAATCGTGCATAAAAGATCAAGAGCTCGCTGGTGTTGATGTTATAACCGATGGAGAATTGAGACGAGAGACTATGGTTTATTTCTTCACAAAGAGAATTTATGGATTTAAAACTGATGGGGAAATGAAGCCAATTGGTAATCTTGACCCTACAATTCAAATGCCTGACCCGATAATTTTTGATAAAGTTAAAAGAATTGGAAGCATAGGTGTTGCTAAACATTGGGAATTTTTAAAAGCTCACACAACAAAAGAGACGAAAGTCACTATAACAGGTCCACAAATGCTTGCAAAAAGAGCAACGAATGAATATTACAAAGATGAAAAAGAGCTAATTCAAGACCTTGCTGAAATTTTAAGAGAGGAAATAATTGAAGTCGTAAACGCTGGCTGTGAACTTGTTCAAATTGATGAACCTGTGTGGGTTGGGTATCCCGAAGATTTGCCATGGCTGGTTGAGATTTTCAATAAAATGATTGATGGGATAAATGCTAAATTTTGCCTTCATATTTGTTACGGTAATTATCAATTGAAAAGACTTTTTAAAGGTCAATATTCAGAGCTCTTCCCCGTCCTTCTTGATGTAAATGCACATCAACTTAGCCTTGAGTTTGCGGTCAACGATGCTGAGCCACTTGAACTTTTTAGAAAGTATGGGACAAGAGATAAAGAAATTGTCGTTGGCGTTATAGATGTTAAGTCTCCGGATATTGAAACACCAGAGGTTGTAGCTAAAAGAGTTCGCAGAGTTTTTGATGTCATACCACCTGAAAAAGTTTGGTTTTCACCAGATTGTGGAATGAAATTTATGCCAAGGAACAGAGCTTTTGCTAAATTGAAGGCAATGGTTGAAGGAGCAAAAATTGTTCGCGAAGAACTTTGAAAATAAATTGAATAAAGTGGATGAAAATAAAATATCACTTCGTATCTCACTCTCACTGGGATAGGGAATGGGTTTTATCTTTTGAAGAATATCGCTCTATTTTAGTTGATATGTGGGATTTGCTCTTTGAACTTCTCGAAAAAGATTCCGACTTTAAGTATTTCATGACTGATGGAGAGATGAATATGATCGTTGATTATCTTGATGTCAAGCCAGAAAATTTTGAGAGGATAAAAAAACTTGTTCAACATGGTAAGCTTTCAATTGGTCCGTGGTATATTCAGATAGATCAATTTTTGCCAAGTGGTGAATCTCACATAAGGAATTTACTCATTGGGGTTGAAATAGCAAGAAATTTTGGAGAACCGATGAAGGTTGGTTATTTGCCAGATCAATTCGGGCATACAGCTCAAATGCCACAGATATTGCGTGGATTTGACATTGATGCAGCGGTTATATATCGTGGGTTTGGCGGGGAACCGGGTCAGGAGTCATCTGAGTATATCTGGGAGTCGCCCGATAGTAGCTATGTTTTGATGTTTCATCTTCCGAAAGATGGATATAGCTTTGGTTATTTCGCTATGGATGATGATGAGATGATGCTTAAAAGATTTGAACGCTTAAAATCTGAAATTGATTTAAGAGCTCAAACTTCACATCGTTTAATTTTAAATGGTGGCGACCATTTTTATCCCGATTTCAAGCTTCCGGAGGCGATCAAATTATTTAAATCAAAATATCCTGAACTTGATTTTATTCATTCAACGCTTGAAAATTATGCGGAATGTGTGAGAAGTGAAATTGACTTTGATAGATTGCCGAAACTTGAGGGTGAGACAAGATTTGGTTTAAAGCATGCTTTCGCGGTTATAGGTGGAACATCTTCATCAAGGATATATGTTAAGCAGAAAAATTATCACTCCCAGATAAAGCTTGAAAGGTTTCTTGAACCGTTGAATGTTTTTTGTTTCATATTAAAAGGCAAGAATAGAAGCGCGCTGATAAAAAAAGCTTGGATTTATTGCCTTCAAAATCAAGACCATGATACAATTAATGGGACATCTGTTGATAGGGTTTATCATGAAGCTATTGTGCGATATTTGAAGATAGACGAAATTGCAAATATGCTCTCGTTTCAAATCTCAAGTGACCTTATACCATATGACAGCAGGTTTTTCAAGGATGATAAATATATCTTTGTCTTCAATTTTCTTCCATTTGAAACAAGCATGCTTGTTGAGTGTGAAGTTGAGTTCCATATTCAAGATGTTATAGTTGGATTAAATCCCGATGTTAAGGCATTTCCAAAGACAGAGCCTGTCTTTGGGTTTAAAATTTTGGACGGTCGCGGTGATGAGATTGAATGTCAAGTTCTTGAAAAAAGTGAGGGGTATTCGCTCGTCTGGGGATATTATGAATATCCACATCAAATCTTTGTGCATAAGTTTAAAATTTTACTTGACGCTAAAAATCTTCCACCATCGGGCTGGAAAAAATTTAACATTATCATATCTGATGCAATGCCAGAATATAAACCGAAATTGAAGGTTGGGAAAGATGACTTTAGGGGATTTTTCATTGAGAATGATTTTGTTAGAGTTGAAGTAAACGGTGATGGAACATTAAGAATAAACGATAAAGAAAAAGGGATTGTGTTTGATAGGCTGAACTTGTTTGAAGAATCTGGGGATGCTGGCGATGAGTATAATTATTGTCCTCCTGATTTTGATGAGTTTTATTATTCTTTTGATTTCAAACCCGAGGTTAAAATAGTTGAAAGTGGTCCTTTGCGAGGTGCAATTCAAATTAAATACACAATGCTTGTACCAAAGCATACGGACCGAAAAAAGCGTAACGAAGAAAAAATTGAAATGGAGGTTATCTCAACTGTTTATCTTGCTTATAATTCAAAAAGAGTTGACATAAAGACAAAAATTGACAACACTGCTAAAGACCACAGAGTCAGGGTTATCTTTGACACGGGGCTTGACACTGGTTCAATAAGTTATGCTGATTCACAATTTTGCATAGTTAAAAGATTTCATAAAAAGTACAATTTGGATGAATATCCTTATGAGAAGCCGTTAAATCTTGAAGTGTTTCAGAGATTTGTTTGTGTTCAGGATAGGGAGCGCGGATTAGCAGTTTTGGCTCGTGGTTTGCCCGAATATGAGTTGTCGCTTGACAATTCTGGTCGTCTTGCGGTGACATTAATTAGGGGTGTTGGACAACTTTCAAAATCAAATTTAAAAACTCGCCCGGGCGGAGATGCGGGTTGGAAAAACGATACACCAGATGCACAATGTCTTGGCATCCATGAATTTGAATACAGCGTTTATCTTTACAAACCTGGCGATTTTAATGATGTAAACCGTCAAGCGGAACTTTATCATTCTACAAATTTCGTGGTCAAAAGGAAAAATGAAATTAAGGACATGGATTGTGTTTCACTTGTTGAGTTAAAAGGCGATAATTTGACATTTAGCTCTTTTAAAGTTTCACATGATGGGAAAGGTTTAATTTTCAGATTTTATAATCCATCAAGTCAGATGACAAAAGCAAGGGTTCGTTTTAATTTCAAGTATTTAAATGTTTTTTACGCTAAACTTAACGAAGAACCGCTAAATCCACTTGAGCCGGATGAAGATGGATATTTTTTAATTGATGTTCCAGCTTTTAAAATAATCACTTTAAGAATTGAATCTTAAATTTAAAAAGAAGCTCAAATGTCTGACAAAATTATAGATGCTGAACTTAAAATTGAAACATCAAGTGAGGGTCTTGGAAGGTTAAGAATTGCCGATGCTGAACGATCTTTTCTTGAGATTGAAGGGCTTTGTGAGTTTGAGTTTGGTGATGTTCGGGGCAAAATCAAAATTGATAAATTTTCATGCGATGAGAGAAAAGCAACGATTCTGGGAGCCTCTGAAAGTATAAAGTGCGTAGTTGATGTGACAAGTTATGAGCTTTGTTGGGATTTTCGTTATATGGTTATCAATATCTCATCTGATGTTCTGGTTGGACGAATCAAAATCATATTTGATATAGTAAAATGTGCAAATATAAGATGGCTTATACCGGGGATTTTCTATAAGGATAATTCAGCTGGGAAGTCTATCAGACGATATCCAAAGTTCGCTCGTGATAAGGTTGATATTGAGAATTTAATTTCAAATTACTGGTCTTTTTCCTCAAGAAGGGCATCTATGCCAGTAATTTTTTGCTGGTGTGATGATTTTACGGTTGCAATTTTAACAAATGTTGAATTTTCGCATGGAGAAAGTGCTTTATTTTTTTATGCTGATGAGATAAAGGCAAATATAGGTTTGATCTTTCCTTATTCTGAGGAACCTATTTCTTACATTCCATTTCTTAACTTTCCTCTTGTTGTTAACAATTTTAAACTTTGTCCTGGTGAAAGTGTTAATTTTTCTTTTAAGATCTTTATTTCTGATTCAGACATACACTGTTATAATGGAATCGTCAGGGAATTTTATCGTTTAAATCGTGATTTCAATTTGCCAAAGCCGTGGTTTTCACTTGAAGAAGGTGCTGAAATTTCTGCATTTGGGCTTTATCGGTGGCATTATGTTGATGAATATAGTGTGCTTTACGAGACGAGGGGATTTGATAATGTGTTAAGTTTAAACGCAAGGGGTTACGACACAAGACCTAATATGCACATAGCTTGGATCAGCGGTGTTCCATACGCTTATTCACTTTTGAGATACGGATACATTGTCGGAAATATGGATTATGTAAGGGCTGGGATAAAAGTAATTGATAAAATTGTTAATGAGGGAGCTTCACCTGCAGGGATTTTGTGGTCGCAGTGGACAAAAGAAAAAGGTTGGAGTGATGGGTGGAATCCGAAAGATAATTTAACACAAGCTCGGACTTTAAGCGAAGCAATTTTGTTTTTAATTCGCGCCTATAAATTTGAGAGCGAACGAGGAATTGAACATAAGGAATGGAGGAATTGTATATTTGAAAACCTTAACTATGCTTTAAAAGTTCAGAATGAAGATGGAAATTTCGGCTCATATTATAATTCCATCACGGGGGAGGTTGAAATTTGGGATGGGTGTGCTGGCTTGCTTTGGGTAGCAGTTTTATCGGAAGCATATAAAGTTTTTAGAGAAGAAAAATTCAAAGTGTCAGCGAAAAAAGCTGGCGGATATTACAGCAAATTTGTTTTGGATGAGTTTATTTACGGTGCACCTGAAGATGCGTTTATGGTTCCAACATCTGAAGATACTTATAACGCTTTGATTTCGTATGTTTTGCTTTATGAAATTGATAGCGACGGCTTTTGGCTTGAGCTTGCCCGCAGAAGTGCAGACCTTATGATGACATTTAGATTTCCATATAATCTAAAATTTAAAGAGCACACGATTTTAAATGCATATGATTTTAGAACCATTGGCGGTGATATAGCTTCGCCTTTAAATCAACATCTTCACAATTATGGTTTAATGTGTATTCCTGAAATTTTAAAACTTTACAAATTCACCGGAGATGATTATTATCTTGATAGAACGATTGATAACATCTGTTTTTCATTGCAGTTTATAGCAAGGGATGATGGGGATTTCAATGCTTTTAAAGGTATGATGTCAGAGCAATTTTATTATGTTGATTGGCTTAGACCTTCTGGGACGATACTTGCTTTATCGCATGCTTGGTGTCTTGGTATGATTATTTATGCTTTTATTTCCGTTTTTGAATCCAAGATGAGAGACTTAATTTTTGAACAAATAAAAAAATATGTTCGCTGAAAAATGAAAAATCAAACTTATGTCAAAACCGACAAAGTTGAATTTGATGAGTTCATCTCAGTAATTAAATCATTTTTTGATGACAATGCCCTTGAAATTTGCGTTGATGGAAAGAAAATGAAAGTTTTTCTTGAGCCGGATGCTCCTTCTTTTTGGATAAGAAGCATTAGTGATTATTTAAGAGCCGCAAAGTATTTTACTGATTTAAGACCTGTGATTGATCATTTTGCTGAAACGCAGGCGGACAATGGGAGAATTTTTGACTATTTTACTGTTTTTCCTGAAAAGTTGCCGTGTGAAAAGGAAAACTGGACAAAGTATGTTCGCGTTCCAGTTGAAGCAGATGTTGAATTTAGATTTATAAAAGCAATTTATCTAGCATGGCAGTGCACAGGAGATGATGGATGGGTTAAAAGACTGCTTTCGAAGATGGAGAAGGCGTTGAATTACATATTGACACATCCATGGCGATTGGATGATAAGTTTAAGCTTGTCAAGCGTGCATATACAATTGATACTTGGGATTTTGCTTACACAGCTGGGAAACATAACTGGTTGCAGTTTCAAATTGATGAGAATACATTTTGGGGGATAATGCATGGTGACAACAGTGGATATTATGAAGCTTTCTTGATAATGTCTTTCTTTTACGAACTTTTTGGAAATAAAAAGAAAGCGTTGGAGTGGCACAAAAGAGCTGAAGGGTTAAAGCGAAGGATGAATAAAATTTGTTGGAATGGGAAGTTTTATACGCATTTTATTAAAATAACACCAGTTGTGATTGAAGGGGTTGATGAATCACAGCAGTTAAGCTTAAGTAACCCTATGGATATAAATCGTGGTGTTGCAACACATAAAATGGCTGTTTCAATAATCAGCGAATATCTCAAAAGAAAAGAGAAAACAAGTGCTTTTGCTGAGTGGTTTTCAATTGATCCACCGTTTCCGGATGGGATTTTTGGTGATGAAAGGATAATTCGTGGGGCTTATTGTAATGGTGGCATTATGCCTTTGGTTGGCGGAGAACTTGCGAAAGCAGCATTTGACCATGGGTTTGAATGGTATGGTGTTGACATTTTAAGAAGATATTATGAGCTTGCTATTAAAAAGCGTGAAAGTTATCTTTGGTATTTCCCTGATGGGACTCCTTTGAGTCAAGAGAAGATGACAAGCCCTATGGTCAACACGAAAGATATATGGGGTGCAAGCGCAATGTTTTATGCTTTTATGGACGGTCTTGCTGGAGTTGAAGATAAATTTAAACTTTTTGGAAAGGTTAAACTTTCACCCCGATGGCTTTCAGCTGAAATTGACAAAGCTCAAGTTAATGCGTTTTATAGTGTTTCTGGTGTCGGGTTTTTTTATAATTTTAGCTTTGATGGAGATAAAATTTTGCTTGAGATTGAGACAAAGAATTCAAACACTGAAGTTAACATTCTTCTGCCCGATGGAGCGAAGGCTAAAAGGGTTGTTTTTAATGGCAAAGATATTGAGTTTAAAAATGTTAAGGTTGAGAAAAGTTGTTATGCTGAGTTTAAGATCAACGTCAAAGGTTCTGGCAGTGTGAAAGTATTTTTAAAGTGAAAAATAAAAATGGACATTTAAATGCGTTTTGCTCAAAATGTTGATTACATCGTCCTTGCTTTTTATTTTGTTTTGATGCTTTTCATTGGGGTTTATTTTTCAAAGTTTAATAAAAGCATTCGTGATTATTTCGCTGGTGGCAATAGAGTTCCATGGTTTATCAGTGGGGTTTCGCTTTACATGACAAACTTTAGTGCTTGGACATTTACAGCAGCAGCTGGGTTTATTTATCATTCGTCTTGGTATGGCGTGATTTACATAAGCAGTGGTATAGTCACATACATTGTTGGTGCTCTTCTTACAGCAAAAAGATGGAGAAGGTCAAGGGTTGTGTCTCCTGTTGAATATACCCAAGTTAGGTTCAATCGCCAAACGCAACAACTATTAGGGTGGGTTATATCCACAAATTTCATTTTATCTGCTGGAGCTCAACTTTCAGCTACATGTAAATTTCTCGCCCCGCTTTTTGGGATTGACCTTGACCTTTTAATAGTTTTAACTGGGGTAATTATCTTGCTTTACACTTTTCTCGGTGGGCTTTGGGGTGTTGTTATAACTGACTTTGTTCAATTTGTGATTTTATTAAGCATAACTTTAATTGTGGCACCACTAAGTTTAAAATTTGTTGGTGGTGTAGGGGGTTTGATTAAAAATTCGCCTCCTCTCGCTTTCAATCACATTTATAACAATGTTGAATATGACTTGAATTTTCTGATAGCGATTTATTTGATAGGGATTTTCGGTGTAGCTTCTGGTGCTTCGCAAAGATTTTACAGTGTTGTTGATGAGAAATCAGCTTTGAAGGTTGGAATTACCGCTTCTGTTTTATCTCTTGCACAACCTCTTCTTTTTGCTATTCCGCCACTTGTGGCAAGGATAATTTGGCCAGATTTATCTCAAGTTGATTTTTTAAAAAGGTTTTTCCAGCCTAATGATTTGGTTTATCTTGGTATAGCTTTAAAAATTTTACCTGCTGGTTTGATTGGGCTTCTTATGTCAGCTATGTTATCTGCAACTATGAGCACTTTATCAAGCATTTACAACTATGTCGGTTCAATAATTACGCGCGATATTTATGTCGGCTTATTTAATCCAAAAGCTGATGACTCAAAACAATTTAAATTCGGTAGGCTGATTTTACTTATCCTTGGTATAATTGTAATTTTAGAGGCATTGCTTTATATACACAGCGAGCTTGGAATTTTTAACATAATGACGACATTCTTCACTCTTTTTAACATACCTGCTATTATACCTATTGCATTCGGGTTAATTTTTAAGAATTTACCGAGATGGAGTGCTTTTTTAAGTATAACTTGGGGTCTTGTAATCGGGGTGATGGCAAGGTTTATCGCTGGCTGGGGCATGGGACTTCAAGTATATATAGCTGGGGTTTCAACTTTTCTTATTCTTGTTTTAAGCGATAGGGTCAGGGGCATTTATTTGGAGAATAAAAAACTGCTTGTTTTAATTTCAACTGTTGTATCGGTTATGTATTTGCTTATATTTTCGCTCAATATAAATGGAGCGGTGACGCCGTTGAAAATTTTTCTTATAATTGTCCTTTCTTTTGCAATTGGTTTCAGCCTTATTTATTTTAACAGATTTGTTAAGGAGAGTGAGGAAGACAAAAAATTAGTTGAGGAATTTTTCCGAAGAATTGAGAAACCTGTTGATGTTGTAAGCGAAGTCTATAGTAGAGGTGGAAAGGAAGTTTCAACATTTCCTTTTGTTGGTGTGGTGTTAATTATATTTGGAGTTTTGTCCCCATTTCTCTCTTTTGTTGCTTATTCTGAAATAGATGTCTATATTTTCGTTGCAATTAGTTTTGTTTACATACTGTTTGGCTCTTTGATGATTTATTATGGTAAAAGGGTTGAGCGTAAATTTAATGAATATCTTTCCCAAAGGAACTTGGCTGGGGAGTCTGCTGAGAGCAGAAAAATTTGAAATAAATTATAAACAAAATTTTATCTTGGGTTATGAACTTACAGCAAGCATTTGAAAATGTAAAGGTAATTCAGTATCGCAAAGGTTGTGCAGATGTGGTTAAAACCGTCGCGCTTGAATTGAAAAATTTAATTCAAAATGTAAAAATTGAAGAGTTTGAGTTTCCAGAGCCAAAGTTTGAAGAAGGTGTTTTATATATTTCTGCTGAAGATGAGTTCATATACGATGGGTATGAAAATGCAAAAGCTAATTTAGGTGATTTTGTTTATTTTAAGCTAAATGAAAATGGTTTAGGTATTTTAAGCGCTTCAAAGAGATATTTTCTTTATTCATTCTATTCACACATAGTTGAGGATGAAATTGGTAAAGATTTTGAAAGATGGAGAGAGGGTGAGTTTTTACCTGTCTCATTTAAATGGATAAGGACGGTGAATGATTTCTTCTTAACGCAACAGGGCAGGATACAAAGGAATTTAAACAGGGAAAGTTATATTCGCGGACTCGCGAAGTTTGGCTTTACACATGTTGAAGTGAATGGTCTTGGCTTTCCGATGGGGATTGAGATGGGCACGAGGGGTGAGGTTTATCCAATGTTTTATACATATCTTCCCTCGCTTGACCAATTTGTCTATAGTGAATTAAATCGCGGTATTTATCCGTTTTATTACCTTAGCATCAATCTTGCTTTTTTAAAGCGCAACGCAAAGCTTGCGCTTAAATACGGGCTTTCCCCGGGGCTTCTTTGTTTTGAACCTCGTTCAGTTCCAGAGGAAATTTTCGCGCGATATCCAATGTTAAGAGGTGCTCGGGTGGACCATCCGTTTAGAAGTTTTAAGCCGAGATTTAACTTAAGCATAGCACATCCTGCGGTTCTTGAGCATTATGCCGAGATGTTGAAAAAAATTATGAGAGAGGTGCCACAAATAGAGTTTATCTCAATATGGACAAATGATAGCGGGGCTGGATTTGAACATACTAAATCTTTGTATGTTGGCAGGAATGGTGGTGCTTATTTAATTCGCGAGTGGAAGAGCGATGATGAAATAGCAAGAATTGCAGGTCAGAATGTGTTAAGATTTTTAATGACATTGAAGGAAGCTGGCTCTGAAATAAATCCGAATTTTCGCGTGATAACAAGGATGGAGCCATTTTATGGTGAGCACGAACACATTTGGAAAGGTCTTGAAAATGGAATTGAAGTTGAAACAAACACGCTCTTATCCAAAGGATGGGCTGTCCCTTATTCGCATCCGAAATATCCTGAAATAAAAGAAGTTGGCGGAACCCCATATCAAAATTATGTTGATGAAAAAGAAGTTGATTTAATAAATGACTTGAAATCCCGAAAATCAAACCCTCATTTTTATTTCACTTGTGGACCTTATGCTTTCTTTGACCCATTGCTTGGTGTTCCTTATCCTTGGCTTACATATCAAAAACTAAAATCATTAAAATTAACAGGCGTTGAATACATAGCTCACATGGGTGGAATAAATCCACCTGGATTAGTCCCTTTTAACATAAATCAAGAGATAATCAGAATTTTTCAATTTAATCCTGATATGGACATTGACGAAGAGCTTACGCGTATAGCAAGGTTGTGGGCTGGTGAAAGAAGTGAAGCACTTATTCAAGCTTGGAGGCTTACTGAAGAGGCTATTTTATCATATCCAATTCCTGTTCATCTTTATTCAACTTTTGGATTTACATGGCTTAGACTTTGGGTTCGCCCGCTTGTGCCAAACATTGAAGCTATACCCGAGAAAGAGAGAAGATATTATGAGGAATTTATATGTTCAACTCCGCATAATCCAAATAATGTTGACCTTATGTGCGATGTCCTTTTTGAACTTACTGATAGAAAAAGATGCGAACTTGCTATTGAAAGAATGGATAAATTCTTATTCCCGCCACTTGATAATGCGATAAAAATTCTTAAAGATGAATTCAATAAAGTAGCTGACAAGAAAAGCGTTTTCTATGATCAACTTGTTAGAGTGAAAGCTTTAAGATGTTGGTTCAAAACTATGCGAAATGTATCCGCATGGATAGCTGGGGTTCATGGTTATCTTGAAAGCGAAAGCATAGAAGAAAAGGAAAGATATAAAAAAATGGTTCGTGAGATGATTGAGCTTGAAATTGAAAATTCAAGAGAATTTTTAAGGTTGTGGGAAGAAAACGACGGAGTTGTTGAATTTATGAGTATAACTGATATGGGGGAAACGACATTGATACATGGTGAAAATTTTGGCGAACTTTTGAAGAAAAAGATCGAACTTATGCAGAAGCATATTGATGATGAACCTTACATCGACCCAGATTACATGTGGAAAAGGTCAGCAATGTTCATTTAATTTTTAAACAAATGATCTTAAAATATGCTTGAAATTGGGATAGTCACAGATGAGATTTCGCTTGACATCAGAGAGGCAATTGATATCGGTCTTAGGCTTGGAATAAGAAATTATGAACTTCGTTGTGTTGGAAACTATGAAGAAAGAGTTCCTTACATTGATAAAGATGACATTGATTTCGTTTTAAAAAATGTTCAGGATGAAAGAATAAATATAACTGCGCTTTCACCCGGGGTCTTTAAATTTAAGCCGAGCGATACAGAAAGATTAAAATTTGAAATTGACAAAGTTTTACCCGATACATTTGAGCTCGCGAAGACGCTTGGCGTTAACAAAATTATCATATTTGGCTTTGTAAAGGATGGAACACCAGTTGAAAAGGTGATTGAGATATTAAAGCAAGTATCGTCTTATGCTAAGGATGAAAATTTTACACTTGCAATTGAAAACGAACCCGGTTTTTTTTGCGACACAGGTCAAAATACCGCAAAAATTATAAAAGCTGTCGGCGCTGAAAATCTTGGTGCGAACTGGGACCCGGCGAATGCTATTGGCGCTGATGAATTTGCTTATCCACTTGGCTATGAGCATATCAAGAATTTTATTTTAAATATCCATGTTAAAGATGCGGTAAATTACCCGGAGTTCAAATGCACTCTTATAGGTGATGGTTCGGTCAACTGGTTTGGACAGATTAAATCTATAATTGAAGATAAAGTTGTTAAGAGCATTACACTTGAAACACATCATTTACCGTTGGTTGAATCAACTGTTGAGAATTTGAAGCGGTTAAAAGCAATTTTAAAATCAATTGAAGAGATATTAAATGAATGATGTCGTCAGCGTTGCTTTAATGGGCCTTGGAGGTCACGGGGCTACGATAAGGAGAGCGATAAAAAAATGTCCAAAGTTAAAGGTTGTCGCTTGTTTTGACATCAATGATAAGCTTATGGATGAGACGGCGAAGGAGTTTGGATGCAAAAAATTTGCAAGTTATGATGATTTGCTTGAGAATTCAGACGCTAAAGCTGTGATAATATCTACACCAAACTTTTTGCATTTTGAGCAGGCGTTTAAGGCAATTGAAAAAGATAAAGATGTTTTCATTGAAAAACCTATAACTGTAAAAGTTGAGGAGGCTGAAAAATTAATTAAGCTTGCTTATGGGAAAGGGCTTATAATTCAAGTTGGACACAATACCAGAAAGAGAGAGGTTTTCCAAAAAGCAAAGGATATCATCACTTCTGGAAAACTTGGGGAAATTGTGATAGTTGAAGCAAATATCTCAATGCCAACGGGGCTTGGGAATTTTCCTGATTGGAAAAAAGATAAAGAGAAATGCCCACTTTTACCGATGACCCAGCTTGGGATTCATTTTGTTGACACATTGATGTATTTGATTGGTGATATTGTTGAGGTTTTTTGTTTTGCGAGAAACTTTTATTTGGATGTTGAAGATACTGTTATGTCGTTAGTTAAATTTTCAAATGGGATTATCGGTGTTATATCATCTTCGTATGTCACTGCGGATGAATATGAAATTAGGGTTTATGGGATGGAAGGTATATTGAAGTGTTATCTTGACAAAGTTTATTTAATAGATAGAAGCGATAATGTTTACATTAGTGAACATCCTGAAGGAGATGAAAGTTATGTCAGGGAACTTTGCGAATTTGCTGATTGCGTCATAAAAAGAGAAAAACCGGAAGTAGATGGATTGATTGGCTTGAAGAATTTGAAAGTTGTTGAAGCGATGATGGAATCTTACATAAGTGGAAAAGCGGTAAAGCTATGAGATTTTATTCTTTTGCTTCAAGTTCAGCAATTAATTTTAAAAAATTCAAAAATAAGTGAAGTTGAAATATGAGAGCATCAAAGTTTAAGTATCTTTTTCTAACTTTTCTTGTTCTTGTGAATCAGTCATTTACATTTGAACAGAAAAATCGCAAAATTTATGCTGTCGTCTTGTTAAGTGGAACATTAGTAGTTGGGTTGAAAAATCCTGTATCTGGGTTATTTATATCAGATGACGATGGAAAAACATGGTTTCATAAAGGATGGGAGAATATAAAAGCATTTTCAATCGCAATTGAACCAGACTCTGACGGTGAAACTATCTATCTTGCAGCTGGAAATGGAATTTTGAAGTCAACAGATGGAGGCATAACTTGGAGAATTATGACGGATTGGAGAATAACCGAAGTGCTTGGGGTTGTGGTTCATCCTTATGATAAAAATACGGTTTTTATAGCGACGCCGTATGGAGTTTTTAAATCAACAGATGCAGGCTGGACATGGATAGAAGTTAAAAACGGCATAAAACCTGAAGAGACAGGAACGACATCTTCAACATTTGTAAGCTCGATATTAATTGACAGTGGGAGTAAGAATAGGATTTTGATTGGGACTGAAGATGGAATTTATGAAAGTTTAGATGGTGGCAATACTTGGAGATTGCTTGCGTTAAAAGGCATTAGTGTAAGAACAATTGTTCAAAGTCCACATGATTCAAAATTTTTAATGGCTGGGACTGAGGATAAAGGTATTTTCAAGTCAACCGACGGCGGAAAAACTTGGAAAAGAGTTGGTAAGAATCTTGAAAATTCAACAATTTATACAATTTGTTTTGATCCAAAGAATAAAAATGTAATTTACGCTGGTGGTTTTAAAACCGGTGTATGTCGCTCAAACGATGCTGGAAACACTTGGGCTTACTCAAAAGGTAGTTTTGAATCGGTTCATTCAATAGCGGTTCATCCTGATGATTCAAATTTTATAGTGATTGGTACACTTGATGGTGGCGTTTATTTAAGTAAAGACAGTGGGGAAAGTTGGGTGTTTTCTGGGCTTGATAAAGCAATTGTATATACAGTTGTAATTGAATAAAAATGGAGGTTTAAAATGCTGAAGTTTTTTATTGCCCTTATATTTATTTTTAATTTTTCACATAGCGAAAGTTTAAACTTTGAAAAAAGAAAAGAAATTTTGTTGAGGCATTTTTCAAAGCTTGAACAACAAAGTTTCCCCGTCAGCATTGCAAGGTTTTATGTTGGAGATATTGAAAGTGGTGTTAAAATTTTTGATGCTTTAATCAGCAATCCAAGCGGTGATATGTTCTTTATGTTTCAAAGCTTGATGACTTATCTTTACGCTAAAGATAAAATGCCAGAGTGGTTAAAACAAAAGTATAGAAATGTTTGGAAAACATATACACCTTATAGGGGCGATACGGAAAATCATTTGGTTATGTATTATTCTTCGCTTTATCTTGCTTCTCAGGAGTGGAAAAATGTTAATGGTTCTGAATGGTACACAGGTAAAAGTTCGTATGAAAATTTTAAAGAGTCGGAAGGTTGGCTCAATGAATGGATTAATATAGCTATGACAATTGGTCAAGGTGAGTTTGATTCACCACATTATATGCCGTTTTTCTTAATTCCGATGTTTATGCTTTATGAATTTGCTGAGGATTCTTTGATGAAGTTGAAGGCGCAGATGATTATTGATTGTCTTATGGCTGATTATGCGGTTGAGTATCTTTCAGGTTGCTATTGTGGTGGTCATAGCAGGGAATATGAATTTACGACGATAAATCCGAGAAATGATTTGTTAAGTAGTTTTGCGTATTTGTATTTTGGAGCTTTTGAAGATACTTCAGAGAATTTATCAAGGTATGGATTGGCAATTTTTCCAGCTATTACATCATATAAACTTCCCGAGATAATTTATCAGATAGCGAATGACCGAAACGTCCCATATGAACACAAGGAGAGAAAAAGGGTAAGAAATGTGATAAGGTATGGTAGTGAGAAAAATCCTGCGGTTTACAGATACACATATATGACCAAAGATTATTGCATTGGCAGTTTGCATGGGGGAATACTCCAGCCTATACAACAGCACAGTTGGGATATAACATTTTCCGATTTGAGGGGATATAACACGGTTTTTTCTGTTCATCCTTATGTTTCAGATTTTGAACTTGGTATGTTTTTCCCTGAAGAGATAAAAATACTTGAACCACTTGTTGTGTCTTCAAAACCGACATATTCAAGTCCTGATAAATGGACGAGCGCTTCTCCTTACGAGAAGATATTTCAGTATAAAGGAACATTAATTGCTTTATATGGGCTCAGTGAGATGAAGCCAAGCGAAAGATTTAAACATGTAAATGTATTTATACCGAGGGGTCTTGATGAATTCGTAGTTGATACAACTGGTTGGTTTGTTGGTAGGATGGGGAATGGATATTTTGGTTTAAGAATTATTAATGGTTTGTGGGAAATGAAAGTTGATAGCATAAGTTATAAGTTAAGGGTTTATGGTGAAAGGGTTTGCCTTATTGTTGAAGCTGGAAGCAGGGATGAGTTTGGCGAGTTTAATAAATTTGTTTATGCTTTAAGGACTTCGTCTTTGAATTTTAATTTTGCTAATTTCAAGGTCAAGTATAAAGGTTTGAGAGGTGCTGAGATAGAATTTGACTATAATGGCAATAGATTTTTAAATGGTGTTAAGTATGAGTTGAATTGGGGATTGTTTGATGGACCTTATTTGAAGTCAAAGTCAGGGAGCAAGATAATTGAGATAGATTACAAGGGCAGAAAGCGAATTCTTGATTTTAATGAAATTAGAATAATTGAAAAAAATTAAAACTTGGGCGAGAAATGAGGCGGAGGGAATTTTTGTTTTCGTTAGCTGGTGCTGGAATTTTCCCTATGATGAATGGAGTAAAGCTTGGAAT
Source organism: uncultured Bacteroidota bacterium (assembly GCA_964438815.1). Taxonomy (GTDB): domain Bacteria; phylum Bacteroidota; class Ignavibacteria; order Kryptoniales; family Kryptoniaceae; genus Kryptonium. Next base: position 320,552 of record CAYTKW010000002.1, on the reverse strand, counting down.
TGGAAATGATAATTTTCACTTTGTTGAAGTTTCGGGTCAGAGTGTAAAACCTTTTGATAAGTTTGAGACGCAAAAACTACATTTGGATTATATTACAACATTACCTGAGGTTGAGTATTTTCTACTTGGTAATGGTGAGTTAATAGCTGTCGTTCAATTTTGTCCGGCTGAAGTTAATGGTATTTCATTTTTTGGTTTAACGCTGTGGGATGCTGAAAGGTTTACAAGGAAGTGGAGCACTTTTCTTTATCATCCCGAGCGCGGTTTTGAAAATACAAAGTTAACTTTACAGTTTGGTGATAAATTTTTATCGCCGAATGGTAAGAATTTTAAGCTGATATCTTTGGATTATAGCTTATCAATTCCATCAATTAGAGTTGTGTGGGGAGAAGAAAATTTTGAAGTTGAGGAACAATTTTTCGTCCCGGAAGAAGGCAAAATTTTATTTAGGCGAGTAAATGTGATAAATAAAGATTCAAAAGATATCCCAGCTGTTATTAGGCTTAACCTTTATCCGAACTTTGGTTTGTTTGATGAAATTTTCACGGATGAGAAAGAGAAAGCAGTGATCGCTTGTGGTTGGTGCGTGCTTAAGCTGTCATCACTTGAAGAAAATGTTAAAACTTCGGGACGATATGGTTTATTTGTGGAGCTTGGGATTTTGAAATCAGGTGAGCAAAAGGAAGTAACATGTGTTTATTCAATCAACGGCGATGAAAAGATATTAAGAAGTAAAAATTTCAAAGTTTTGCTTTTTGACGCGAAGGAATACTGGGATGAGAAGACTAAATTTGAAACAAACAGTGAGGTGGTCAATCATCTTTTTAAAGTTTCAATGAATAATTTAAAATCAACAATGGCAAAATCGGGGAAGAGAGATTCTGGGATTTGGCAGTATAACATGGAGTGGGTTAGAGATGACTCAATGTTTTTGCTTGGTTTGTTGATGTGTGGTTTCAGGGATGAAGCAAGAGCTATGTTAATAAAATTACTTGATAGGTTTGTCGGTTCTGAGGGTCAAACGGTTGAATCAAGCAGATGGTATGGATATGAGTTAACGGAGCTTGACCAAAATGGTGAACTTTTGTATGCGCTTTGGGCTTATTCGTGTTGGACCGGTGATTTTGAAATTGTGAAAAGATATTGGGAGAAAGTTAAACTTGTTGCTGAGTTTCCGCTCAAAGATATATTTTGGGATAAAGAAAGTGGTCTTTTGAAAAATAAGAGAGAGTTTTGGGAAAGGAGCGATACTTTTGGAGTTGAGAATGGATACGAGCTTGCTTATCAATTTTGGGTTTCTCTTGGGCTTGAAAGGGCATCCGAGCTTGCAAGAAGAATTGGAGAATTGGAATTTGCAAAACGTTGGGCTGATGCTTCGGTTAAGATAAAAAACTCAATATTAAATAATCCACGCTTCAAGCTTGTTGAAGATGGACATTTTATAAAAAGGCGAACTGTGGATGGTAAATGGCAAAGATATTTTATTCCGTCAAATAGAAAAGGTATGCCTCCTAATTCACCCATATCTGTTGAGGAGAAGCCATCAGCTGAACCTGATACATCAGAAGTTCTGCCTATAATTTTTGGCTTTGTTGATTCTAAAAGCGATGTTGCTTTAAAAACGCTTGAATGGGTTGAGGTTCTTTGGAATCAACGATGGGATTACGGTGGTTATGAAAGATATGATAGTTCAAGTGAGCCCGAACCCCCGGGTCCGTGGCCATTTGCTTCGCTCTTTATGGCGAGAGCATATCTTGAGGCAAAAAATTATGAAAAGGTATGGGGGGTCATTAACTGGCTTTATAACATTAATGGTGGAGAATCGGGTGGATGGTTTGAGTATTATTCAGAATCACAATTAACCCCACCACTTCCACCTGTTGGTATAGTTGGCTGGACATGGGCGGAGATTGTTTCGTTATTTGTATATCATATGATTGGATTTAGACCTGAAATTGAAAATCTGGTTATAAAGCCAAACCTGTTAAGCGGTATAGAGTTTGTTAATTTTAATGTCAAGGTTCGCGATATGTTTGTTGAATTGGAGATTAAGAGAGGCAAAAAAATATCAGCAAGCGTTGATGGAGTAGAGCAAGAAGTTATAAATGGTGGGATAGTTTTAAGATACAAGCGTGGAGAAGTTAAAATTAAACTTGAAATACCGTGAGATTTTTCAGATTTAAAAGCCTTGATGAACTTCGTAGTGAAGTAAAGAATCTTGGGATTGATGATGTGATAAAGTTTGAAGATGAGCTTAAAAAAGTTTTTGAGTCAATTAATTTTGGCAAGTTTAAAATAGGCAATAGATTTGCCATAAATCCTATGGAAGGTTGTGATGGGACACTTGATGGGAAGCCGGATGAGCTTACATTTAGAAGATGGAAAAGATTTGGTTCTGGCGGAGCTAAATTGCTTTGGGGTGAGGCAACAGGGGTTGTTGAAGAAGGGAGGGCAAATCCGCGACAGCTACTTTTAAATGAAAAAAATTTAAAATTTTTCGCAAAACTTGTATATGAAGCAAGAAAAGCTCATAAAGATGCATGGGGTGATGATTCGGATTTCGTCGTTGGGATACAGATGACACATTCGGGGCGATGGAGCTATAAAAGACCTATAATCGTTTTTCATAATCCCGTTGTGGATAAGTTAACATTTATTGACAATGCAAAAAATATCAGGGTTGATGAAAGTTATCCTGTCGTTTCAGATGATTATCTTGAAAGACTTGAGGATGATTTTGTGAAATGTGCGAAACTTGCATATGAAGCTGGATTTCAATTTGTTGATATAAAGCAATGCCATACTTATCTTCTAAATGAAATTCTCGCTGGCAAGACAAGGGTAGGGAAATATGGTGGTGATTTTTCAAATAGAATAAAATTTATTGTGAATGTTGTGAAGAAGATAAAATCGGAGCTTGGTGATAAAATTGAAATTGGGACGCGGATAAATGTCTTTGATGGGATTCCTTTTGTAAAAGACGAAAAAGGAATTGGGAAGCCTGTTAACCTCCTAATCCCATATTTTTATGGGTTTGGCGTTAGGGAAGATAATCCGCTTGAAGCTGATTTGACGGAGCCAATAGAACTTATAAAAATTTTGTATTCGCTTGGTGTTAAGTTATTTAGCATATCAATGGGCAGTCCATACTATAATCCGCATATAGGAAGACCATTTGAGACCCCACCGCTTGATGGTTATATTCAGCCTGAGCCTCCGCTTTACGGTGTTGCAAGACATTTTAAATTAACAGCTGAAGTTAAAAACAATCTTCCACCCGACGCTGTTGTCGTTGGCAGTGGATATAGTTACCTTCGTGAGTTTTTCCCTTATGCTGGCGAGGCGAATATAAGGCGTGATCTCGTTTCAATAGTTGGAGTTGGCAGAGGTGTGCTTGCTTATCCTGATTTTGTTGCCGATTTGAAAAAATATGGCAAATTGTTTAGTTCTAAAGTCTGCATAACAATAAGCCATTGCACAAATCTCATGCGTTCAAAACACAATAAGTTTGGTCAATTTCCCACGGGATGTGTTCCAAGGGATAAACTTTACGCTGAAATTTTCCGCGAAGCGAGAGAGGGTATTAAAAAATAAAAACCCCGGCAAACGCCGGGGGGATAGATTTAACTTACTTAGCGAGAATTACTTTCTTCGCTGAAGTAAAGTTGCCAGCTATTAATCTGTAGATATAGACTCCACTTGCAACGCGATTCCTGTGGTCGTCGGTGCCATCCCAAACAACCTTATACACGCCAGGTTCATATCCAACACCGTCAATTAATCTTCTTACGATTCTACCGCTCATATCGTAAATTTCAAGTCTAACATCGCATGATTTTGGAATTGCAAATTCAATGTTTGTTGATGGGTTAAATGGATTTGGATATGCTTGACCGAGTTTGAATGTTAGTGCAACTTCCGAAAGTTGTTCAACTTTTGTCTGCGGGTGAGCCCAGTTTGGTTTATGGCATTGTGTGCATTCCATATGCGCTTTGACATCGTCTCTTTGATTTGAGCCATGACAGGTCATACATGCAGTGATTGTGCTTGGTTCTTGATACTGTGATTGGAATTGACCCGAGAACCATGCGTTTAGAAGTTGGACTGCATATGCGGCAACATCACCTGTGAGGCGTGCGCATCGTTCTTTTCTTTCAAGTGAGCCAGCTTTAAATCCGGAAGTTTCGCACCATGTTGTAACTGAGACATGACATAGCTGGGAACCGCAGGTTGCTTGTGGAAGAGCTTGGTTAAGTTTGTTGATGTAAAACTCGCCATTTTGAGCATATTGATTGCTTATGTCTGATGGGAATTTCGCCTGTGTATACCATCCTTGTAGTTCGTGGATTAATCTGTCAGCGGTTGTTTTGTCGCAAACAAGTTGAATTGCTGCACAAGCTCCAAGGAGTCCACCGCAGGTTCCACCCCAACCCACAACTCCACCGTGACCAAATGTCATAAGCTCAACTGGAAACGAAGTATAAGGTTCACCAATTTTTTCTGCAAGCGCTTGAATTATTGCTTTAAATGCTCCAAAGCTACAGCCACCTGGGGGAGTCCAGTAGTATTGATGTCCAAGTTTTCTTACATGCTCTGAGTCAAGCTGTTGATATGGGTATGGCCAGGTGGTTTTTGAATCTGCTTTAATTTTTTCGCTTGAAAGTTTTAAAACTGAAACCCCGATTGCAGTTCCAACTGCTCCTTTTGTTGCAATTTCAAGAAATTGTTTACGTGTTAATTTTTTCCTCATGGCTTGATGTGCTTTTTATTTTTAAGTTCAAAAATTTTGTTTAGCAACTTGTATGCCAAATAATCAACTGGCAAAAATTTGAAAAATTGATGTTTTTCTAATTACAAACTGTATTATTTGTGGAAATATACAATAGAGATGCTCACGAAAATATGATACATGAAAATATATATTTAATTCTTCAACACTGATATATTTAATTTCTCAACATCAAGAAAAACTAAAAATCAAAAAATTTTGCATTTTGTGGGATAGATGTTGTTGAAATTTTAAGCATTGTTTTGGTGAGATATATGTTTTTTGAGTTGTTTTTAAGCCTTTTAATTCTATGGCATTTTTTTGCACTTAATTAATTTGTGAGAAACAAAAAAATTTTGGAGAAACTGCCATGGTAGCACTTTTCGTAATAGCAACAATTTTAGTTTGTTTGACGATTGATTACATAGTTCAAAGAAAAGAAAGAAGAGCTGAAGCACCTCAGCCTCAAGTCACATTGAGTTCAGACAGTTTTATTCTCCCGCGTGGTTACTTTTTCAACAAAGCGCATACTTGGCTTGAGCTTTTATTTTCTGGAAAAGTTTACATTGGGGTTGATGATTTTATATCAAAGGTGGCTGGAAAAATTGATGCGGTTGAAGTTATAGCGAGTGAAAGAGTCAGAAAGGGAGAACCGTTATTCAGAATAAGGCAAGGTGAACGAACCCTTACATTTTATTCGCCTATAAGTGGGAAAATATCAGCGATTAACACAAGTGTTATTGAATCGCCTCAAACAATTTTGGAGGACCCGTATTTAAATGGTTGGGTTGTAATGGTTGAGCCTGAGGATATTGCTTCTGAGGTTAAAGAATTTATGATTGGAAATGAGGCGAGTCGGTGGTTGAGGAATGAAATCAGAAGATTTAGGGAGTTTATAACCAGAGAAGCTCCAAGATTTTCGGTTGAGCCAACGCTTGCAGATGGTGGTCTTGTGATAAAAGGAGTATTGCAGAATGTTGACGAAAGGGTGTGGGAAAAATTTGAAGAAGAATTTATTCATCAATCCTAAAAAACAAACTGGTTTTGAAAAATGCAAAAATATGGAATTTTAATTGATGTAACTCGTTGTATTGGATGTTATGCCTGTGAAGAGGCATGCGCTGAAAGATGGGGAAATCCTATAACTGAAGAACATCGGCTATCGTCAATTCAAAATACGGCGGTTGAAGACCACGATGGAGTTTATGTGCCAAGGCTTTGTATGCACTGTGAAAAACCAACTTGTGCTTCTGTTTGCCCTGTCGGCGCTTTTCAAAAGACAAAATTAGGTCCTGTTGTTTACGATGCTTCAAAGTGCCTTGGATGTAGATACTGTATGCAGGCTTGTCCGTTCAATATACCAAAGTATCAATGGAGCAAATTAAATCCGAAAGTTACAAAGTGCGATATGTGTTATGACAGGATTAAACAAGGGGGCGTTCCAGCTTGTGTTGAAGAGTGCTCGGCAGAAGCACGGATTTTCGGCTTAAGAGATGAGCTAATAGAAGAAGCGAAGAGAAGGATAAATGAAAACGGAGATGTTTATTATCCGCACATATTTGGATTAAAAGAAGTTGGTGGAACTTCTGTTCTTTATCTTGCGGATAGACCTTTACAACAGCTTGGTTTTAGGGCTCGTCTTCCGGAAGTTCCATTGTCGCATTTTACGGAGCAAATTATGTCAAAGATTCCAAATTATATCTTTTGGGGTGGAACTTTGCTTTTTGGGATTTGGTGGATTACAAAAAGAAGAGATGAAGTTCAGCGCCTTCAGAAAAAATTAAAGGAGATGGAAGAAAATAATAAAAAAAGAGGATAAAAAATGAAAAGGATAAAATTACCAAAGTTAACATTTTGGAGCGCTGTTTTTTACATCATTGTTGCTTTGGGGATTTATGCAACAATACTTCGTTTTACAAAAGGACTCGGTGCAGTCACAAACTTAAGCGATAATTTCCCGTGGGGGTTGTGGATTGGATTTGATGTTTTATGCGGCGTTGGACTCGCTGCAGGTGGTTTCGTTGTAGCTTCAGCAGTTTACATTTTTAACCTTGAGGAATGCAAATCAATTTTACCTTCAGCAATTTTAACGGCGTTTCTTGGCTATCTTTTAGTTATTGTCGCTTTGCTCTATGATCTTGGAAAACCTTGGAACATCTGGCATCCGATCATAATGTGGAATCCTGAATCAGTGATGTTTGAAGTAGCGTGGTGTGTTATGCTTTACACAACTGTTTTAGCACTTGAATTCAGCCCAATGATATTTCAAAAGCTACGGCTTGAGAAACCAAGGAAAATAATTCACAGATTAACAATCCCGCTTGTGGTTGCTGGCGTAATACTTTCAACCTTGCATCAATCATCACTTGGCTCACTTTATTTAATCGTTCCAGAAAAACTTTATCCAATTTGGTATTCTGGAAATCTTCCTTATTTGTTCTTTTTATCGGCTGTTGCAGTTGGACCAGCAATGGTTACGATTGAATCTTATTTAAGCTCAAGAGCTTTTAGGAGAGAAATAGAATTGCACATACTTTCAAAGCTTGCTAAAGTCACAGCGGTTGCATTGATGGTTTATTTTGTGCTGAAATTTGAGGATATAATTAATTATAAACTCTTCCCGTATATCTTTAAGTTAAACTACGAAGCTATTTTGTTTTGGATTGAATTTATAGCTGGGGTAGTTGTTCCAATTATACTGCTTACGAATTCACGAGTCAGGGTAAGCAGGAAAGGATTATTCATAGCACAGCTGATGACGGTTTTAGGTTTTATACTTAACAGGTTAAATGTAAGCATCACTGCGCTTGAAAATTACACTCAGGCTGGATATTTCCCAAAATGGACCGAGATTGTTATAACAATTTTCTTCGTATCGCTTGGGTTTGCTGCGTTTAGATTTATGGCAAAGAATTTGCCTGTATTTCCACCGCAAGTTGAGGAAATAAAGATTGAGGGGTTTGAGGTTATAAATGTTAGGGAGGTTTTTAGGGAGCAAATTTAATAAACAATTGATATGGAAAGTTTTAAAAATGTTCAAAACATTAGCGCTTTTGATATACTTTCTGATTTTGTTAAGAAATTAAAAAATATAGATTTCCCTGTTGATAGATTTTATAACCGAAGCCATATATGGATTAAATTTGAGGATGAGTTGGCAAAGGTTGGGATAAGTGGTTCAATTGTTTTTATTTTTGCGCCGTTAACCGGGGTTATACTTTTGCCTCGGTCGTCTTTTTTAAAACTAAATACTCCATGTGCATGGGTGATGCATCGTGATGGCATAATTACAATTCGCTCACCCGTTCAGGGTGAAATATGTGAAGTAAATGAAGATATTTTGAAATTTTCGGATATTTTAAACCGAGACCCATATTCTGCAGGATGGCTATTTAAGATTAAAGTTGAAGGCAATTTAAAATCCACAGATATTTTAAGCCAGCAAGAATTTTTAAAGTTATACTATGAAAAAATTGAAAGTTTAAGCCGAAGAATAGGTTCAATTTTAAATGAACCCTTTGTGAAAAGTTCAATTATAACGCTTCAAGATGGTAGGCGTGTTGTTGAGACGATAAAGGAGCTTTTGGGCGCGAAAAGATATCTACTTATTGTGAGTAAAATTTTAGAGATGTGATTTTTTGAGACAAGAGCATTCAGCTTGTGAGACTTTTTAGGGGATGGTGAACTTTAAAATAGATTGAAATTTAATGTTTTAATGCTGGCATAGAGTTTGAATTATTTTTGAGTGAAAAAGATTAAAAATTTTAATACATCATGAAAGCCTTTCAAAGCCTTGCTTTTAAACTTTTTGTTCTTATCTTTGTGCTTGTCCTTGGGGTGACGGTAATTTCTTCAACTCTTATTGTCAAGTGGCAGGTAAATCAATATATGCAAATGACAGCTGAGAACGCTTTAATGGTCAGCGACCTTATTCGTCGTGCGACACATTACAGCATGCTTCACAATAGAAGGGAAGATATTTATCAAATTATAAAGATGTTAGCCCGACAGTCTGGAATCGAAGTGATAAGAATTTATAATAAGCGTGGTGAGATAACTTTTTCAACTTTGCCTGACGAGGTTGGGAAATTTATGCCGATGGAAAGTGAAGCGTGTAATGTTTGTCATCAAAATAGTAAGATAGTTGTTCCAACGGAGGCTTCTCAACTTACGCGCACTTTTCACTCGCCAGATGGATATGAAATTCTTGGCGCGATAAATCCGATAAAAAATGAGGAATCGTGTTATAATGCTGATTGCCACGCTCATAAAAAAGAGCAGATAATACTTGGCGTTTTTGATGTGATGTTTTCGCTTAAGGATGTAAAAAGAAACGCTGAGCGTCTCAGCAGAATTCAATATGTCGGTGGGCTTATTATGTTTTTAGTTATATCTTTCTTTGTCCTTTTATTCATTTGGAGGTTTGTAAATGCTCCTTTAAAGAAATTAACACTTGGAACAAGGGAGATAATGAATGGAAATTTAGATTTTGAAATAAAGATAAGGTCAAAAGATGAAATTGGGCTGTTGGCTAAATCTTTTAATGAAATGACAAAACAATTAAAAAACGCTCATGAGGAACTGCTAAATTGGGCTAAATTGCTTGAACAAAAAGTTAACGAAAAGACAGCGGAACTTCAAAGGGCTTACTCTTATATGGTTCAAATTGAGAAGATGGCTTCACTCGGTAAACTTGCAGCTACAGTTGCACATGAGCTTAACAATCCACTTGAGGGAATTTTAACATATGCTAAGTTATTGAAAAGAAGGCTTGAAAATCGTGACAATTTAAAGGAAGATGAGTATGCTGAGATGATCAGCGAGCTTGCAATTATAATTGATGAGATATCAAGATGTGGGAATATAGTTAAAAATCTACTTCTTTTCTCCAGACAGAAGCTCGGAGAATTTAAAATTGAAGATATGCGCAAGGTTATTGAAAGGAGTTTAAATTTGATATCACATCATCTTAAAATGAACAATATAAATCTTGAAATTGATATGCCATCGCATCAAGTTTCGGTTTTTTGCGATTCCCAACAAATTGAGCAAATGCTTCTTGCAATGGAGATAAATTCAATTGAAGCAATGCCTACGGGTGGAACTTTGAGAATTGAACTTAAAGAAGTTGATTCTGAATGGATTCAGATTAAGGTAATTGATACAGGCGTTGGGATTCCTGATGATATTTTACCTCATATTTTTGAGCCCTTTTTCACAACTAAGAAAGGTGAAAGAGGGACAGGTCTTGGGCTGGCTGTTGTGTATGGGATAGTTGAAAGGCACGGCGGTAAAATTTCAGTTGAGTCGAAGGTAAATCAGGGCACAATATTTACAATAACATTACCAAAAAATTTGAACAAAAGCCATGACGCGCAAATTCAGCATTTTAATAGTTGATGATGAGTTTATAGTCAGAGATTCACTTTCAAAATGGTTTACACAAGATGGCTATAGAGTTGGGGTTGCAGAAAATGGAGCGCAGGCGTTGAAATTAATGAATGAGGGTCCTTGGGATATAATTTTTGTTGATATTAAAATGCCTGGCATGGACGGACTTGAACTTCAAAGAAGGATAAAAGAGATTGACCCAACTGCGATAATTATCATAATAACAGCTTTTGCCTCAGTTGATTCTGCTGTACGCGCTCTTAAAGAGGGCGCTTATGATTACATCACAAAGCCAATAGATCCAGATTACCTTTCGCATCTTGTAAAAAATGCTTTAAAACAGAAAAAATTAATGAATGAAAACATTAAACTTCGCGAACATGTCTCGGAACTTGTTATGGAAGATGAAATAATTGGTGCAAGTGAGCAAATTAATAAAGTGATTGAACTTGCTAAAACTGTTGCACCTACTAATACAACGGTTATGATAAGAGGAGAAAGCGGAACCGGAAAAGAGTTAATCGCCAGGTTAATCCACGTGCATAGCCAGAGAAGATACTTTCCGTTCATCTCCGTAAATTGCGGAGCAGTTCCAGATACTTTGCTTGAAAGTGAATTGTTTGGTCATGAGAAAGGGGCTTTTACTGATGCCCTTTACAGGAGGAAGGGCAAACTTGAACTTGCTGATGGTGGAACATTGTTTCTTGATGAGGTTGGGACGATAAGTTTAAAAATGCAAGTTCAACTTCTGCGCGTCCTTGAAACAAAGCAATTCACAAGAATTGGTGGAAATGAAATAATAACAAGTGACTTCAGAGTTATTTGTGCGACCAACTGCGACCTTGAAACAGCTGTCAAAGAGGGAAGGTTCAGAGAAGACCTTTATTATCGCCTCAATGTTTTCACAATTTTTATACCGCCTCTAAGAGAGCGAAGAGCTGACATCCCTTTAATTGTAAACTATTATCTACAAAAATACGCATCTATGATGCACAAGCCAATAACCGAAATTTCACCCGAAGCAATGGATTTGTTGATTAAGTATAACTGGCCTGGAAATGTGCGAGAGCTTAAAAATGCGATTGAAAGAGCAATGGTTCTCGCAAAACCACCAGCAATAAGACCTGAAGATCTTCCAATTAAAATAGTTGAACCTACAGAACCTGAAGATGAAACACTTGAAGCAGTTGAAAAAGCTCACATACTAAAAATTTTAAACAAGACAAATTGGAACATATCCCAATCAGCAAGGATACTTGGCATTGACAGAGTTACACTTTACAATAAAATTGAAAAATACAATTTGAGGAAAAATAGAGTTGCTTGAAAATTTATGACTTCATCGTCGTTTAAAATTTTGATAGTGCCAATTTATCCGGTTGATTTCACAATTGCTGTTTCAATAGCACCGCGATTGAAGGAGATATTTAAATGTGATGTTATCATTGATAATACAAATCATCTAAATCTTTCGTTTGCTTACGATAGCTCAAGGACCCAATTTAATTCAACAAAGATAATCTCGCTACTTTCAAACAAGTTTAAAAATTTTAATGGAAAAGTTCTTGGAATTATTTCGGTTGACTTGTTCATACCTGTTTTGACTTATGTCTTTGGCGAAGCACAACTTGGCGGGAAAACTTCAGTTATATCAACTTTTAGATTAAATGAACTTACATATGGACTGCCAGAAAATAGAAAGTTAACTGAAGAAAGGGTTCTAAAAGAAGCGGTTCATGAGCTTGGTCATAATTTTGGACTTTTACATTGTGAAAATTATTTCTGCGTTATGCATCCATCAACTTCAGTTGAAGAAGTAGATATAAAAACTTCATCATTTTGCCTAAAGTGCCAGGAAGAATTGTCAAGGCAAATTCTTTCTGAATTCAATAATCATCATGATAGCGAATAAAATTGAGTAAATCGTCTCGATCCATCCAAGTTTTTTAAACTTTACCTTCCGCTCAAGCATAAATGTCCCCATAATTGAGCGAATTATCACTGGTAAGAAGCCTACAAATATCAAAAGCCCGATTGAACCTTTTGCGAAGAGAACAATGAGCAAAATCAATATCGCTATGTGATATGCGATATTATATCTTCCAATGAAAAGTTTTTCGTTTAAGTTAAATTTGTCTTTTTTCGTTGCGAGAGCAGAAATTTTCATTCTTACATAAATAATCCCGCTGCCGAAAAATATCAAGTTCAAAAAATAAAGCTGAAGCAAGATAAGGTCAAATTTCCCACTTTGAACATAATACGCAGATGGAGCGGTAAGCACAAGCATGCTCATCGCAAAAAGTTGTCCACCTTGCGTTTTATCAAGATTTAACTTCGCAAGGTATAGCTGGATTAAAAATGCGACAAAGCCAATGATGCCGAAGATTAACAAGCCATAAAGTTTAAAATAGAAGACGAGAATGAAAGAAGGTATAATTGCAAATGGAAGGGAAAAGAAAAATAACTTTATTGCGTCTTTTAAGTTTTCGTTTGATATTTTAAGCTTTGACTTTGCTATCATCGTCGCTGGTTGATAGGCTAAAAATATTGAGATGACTGAGATGAGAAATAACAATGTCTTGATTTCAAATTCACCTCCAATTTTCGCGCCTATTATAAATGGAACCAGAAGTATTGCCCAAGACCCGTGTTCTTTTGGAAGTATTATCATAGTTTATTTTCAGATTTTGTTTGCAAAAGCTACAATGTTTTTTGAACTTTCGGGATTAAATTCATCTTTTTTAATACTTCCAAAAATTTCAACTTTTTTAAATCCAACTTTGTCAATTTTTTCGCACAGTTCGTCACTTTTTATCGGTTTAATGCGCGTTGTTATAAGCTTATGCGAATAATTTTTTGCTTTGTTAACTATCAAAACATTAAACTTGAGAAAATCACGCCTTATCTCAAAAACCTTTAAGCTTGGCGAACCAATTATCGTCGGCTCAAAATCATAGAACCTCACAAAAATTTTGTCTTTCGTTTCTTTGACATTTATGATTCTTTCCTCATTTTGAATTATCTTGTCGTAGTTTAAAATTTGCACTATCAAAACACCGCCTAATTTCAAAGCGTTGTAGAAATTTCTTAAAGCAACGAGCAAATCTTTTTCATTTAAAAAATGTGGAAGTGTATTGCCAAGACATAAAACAAGGTCAAATTCATCCCGATATTTTTCTTTTATCTGAGAAAAATCAAGAACTTCAAATCTTGCTTTTGAATTAAAATTTTGAGCAAGTTCGCGGGCTTTCTCAATCATAGCTGGTGATATGTCAATTCCAACAACATCAACCCCAAGGTCGGATAAAATTATTGAATGTAGTCCAGTGCCACATCCTGCATCAAGACATTTTGATACATTATAATCCTTAACAATTTTTTCAAAAATTTCCCTTTCACTTTTAACTTTAATCTCAAATTCAATCATATCAGCGTAATTCTCTGAAAGTTCATCGTAGAACTCTAAAGGTGACTTAACCTTTCCGTATGTTTCAAGTTTTCCGTTTTCGGTCAAATTTGTCTTTTTTGTAAAATTAAGAAATTGATTTGATAATTTTCAAATTTTTGCCTAAAATAGTTTATGGATAGAAAACATAAAATTTCGGAGCCATGATTAGGTTTATATTTGCGCTTATGGTCGCCTCACAGGTGCTGGGACAAAATGTGCTTCGTTTGAATGTTGACTATGCATCGTTTAAATATGATGCCTCGCGAAGTTATGTTGAGGTTTATTATTCTTTTCATTACAATCAGCTTAAACTTACAAAGGATGAAAGTGGGTTCAAAGGCGGTCTCGTGATTCAAATTCTTCTAAAAGATACGCAAAAAGATACAATCATACAGGGAAAAGCTTGGAGAGTTCCGATTGAAATTAAAGATACCGTTGAAATTGACCCGAACAAAAATTTAATTGGAGCGACTGCGTTTCTCATGGAGCCGGGGAAGTATCAATTTATTTTGATTGCGCGAGATTTGAATGATTTTTCACGGTTTGATAGCGTTGTTATTCCTGCAGTTATAAATCCTATCCCTGGGGATAAGCTTTGGCTTAGTGATGTTCAGCTTTGTGCAAATATCTATCATTCGGACAACCGAGAAAGCATATTTTACAAAAATACTTTTGAAGTTATACCAAATCCGAGTTTGCTTTATGGTCTTGGTCTTCCGGTGCTTTATTACTATGCCGAGATTTACAACCTTAATGCTGTTAACTCGGATGAATATATTGTTGAGTGGAGGGTTTATAATTCTTTTGGCAACATTGTTAAGAGTGGGCGCAAAGTTAGAGCGAAGACCTCAGCTAATGCAGTTGTTGAAGCTGGAACTGTTAACTTGTCAAATTTGCCTTCGGGGACATATCGTTTCGTTTTGATGGCTGTTGACTCGGTTGAAAATAAAGGTGTTAGCTCAGTAAAAAGATTTTATGTTTACAATCCGAATATAGTTGTTGCGGATACAACGCAGATGCTATTTGGTTATGACCTTGCGTCAGAATATGCTGGGATGAGTGAAGTTGAACTTGACAAAGAATTTACAATGGCAAGATACATCGCGACATCAGATGAAGTGAACAGATACAAACAATTGAAAGGTGAGGAGGCAAAGCGTAAATTCCTCGCGGAGTTTTGGAAAAAGCGCGACCCAGATAAAAGCACACCGATAAATGAGTTAAAAGTTGAGTATTTTAAGAGAGTTGAATATGCAAATCAACACTTCAGCGTTGGCAACAAAGAAGGTTGGAGGACCGATAGAGGCAGAGTTTACATTATGTATGGACCGCCAGATGAATATGAAAGACATCCAAGCGAGGTTGATAGCAAGCCATATGAGATATGGTATTACCACAATATTGAAGGTGGGGTTGAATTTGTCTTCGTTGATAAATCTGGCTTTTCTGATTATATCCTTGTTCATTCAACGAAGCGGAATGAGATAAGGGATGATAATTGGCGTTTGCAAATAGCCCCAAATTAAAATAACTGTTTCAATCTTCATATCACTGTCATTCTGAACCTCGCTCTGAATTCAGTTTCAGGGTCTACGATTTCAGAATCCATTTTTGTTCCATAAAAGACGGTAACTGCAAGCTTCAGTAGCTATGAGCTCGTTTTAGGGTCTCCCTTATTCCTTTTCTATCGTCATGCCAAACTCGTTTCATCAATTCTCTCCTGCTTACAAAAATCTTGCCAAATGATTTTAGCTTTTGTGATTTTTGTCAAAGATAAAGTTATTGATGCCACTTTATATTTTAAGTGAGAAATTTAACCATTGATGGAAGTGAGGACCTCAGGGGGGGAGGTTCTGCTTCCATGTTGAGAGTCCAGGTGAAAATCCAATGCGGATTTAAGCCTGGACCTTTTTATATGTAAACTGGTTTAACTTCATAGGGTATTGGGTCATCTATCCCAGCAAGTTGAAAACCTCTCAATCTTAAAGCACAGCTATCGCAAACGCCACAAGCTTTATCCTCCCTTTGATAACAGCTCCAAGTCAAATGCAATGGTGCGCCAAGTTCGACACCTTTTTTTACAATTTCAAATTTCTTCATATCAATAATTGGCGTCACTATTTCAATGGGTCTTCCTTCAACGCCTGCCTTCGTCCCTAATTTTATAACTTCGTTAAAAGCCTTATAAAACTCTTTTCTGCAATCGGGATAGCCAGAGGAGTCTTCTTCAACAGCTCCAATGAAAATTTTGCTTGCTCCTATAACTTCAGCCCAAGAAACTGCTATAGACAATATATTCGCATTTCTAAATGGGACGTAGCTTGATGGTATCCCTCGCCGTTTTAAATCGGCTTTTTCAATAGGTATATTTTCATCAGTTAAACTTGAACCGCCAATAATTTTTAAATGTTCAACATTTACGACAAGTCTTAATTTAACTTTGTAAAAGTCTGCTATATCATTAAACGCTTTTAATTCTCTTTTCTCAGTTCTCTGCCCATAATTTAAATGTAAAAAAGCAAGTTCATATCCGAGTGAATTTGCTATAGCTGCTGTCACGCACGAATCAAGGCCACCACTTACAAGGACAACAGCGAGTTCTTTTTTATTTTCAAACGACATAGTTTGATTTCCATTTGTTTTTAAATTCTCTCAACCTTTATCATGTTTGTTGAACCGCGTTGAAATAGCGGTATTCCAGCAGTAAGTATTATCAAATCACCAGGGTTGAGAAGTTTGCTCTCTTTGAGTTGGATTTTTGCATTTTCAATCGTCTTATCAGTTTCTGCTATTTCTTTTATTTTAACTCCAACTACTCCCCAAACGATGTTAAGTCTTTTGACGACATCATCACTATCAGTCAAAGCGATTATCCTGATATCAGGTCTATATTTTGATATTGCTTTTGCAGTTGCGCCTGAGTGAGTTATTGTCACAATCGCCTTTGCTCCAAGTTGTTGAGCGAGAAGGCAGGCAGCACGACCAATGGCATCTACTTCGTCTTTCAATTTTAAAGTTGTATCAAAAATAGGTTCGTAAAATTTATACTGCGTTTCAGCTGTTCGTATGATTTTATCCATAACCTTAACAGATTCAATTGGAAACTCTCCGACAGATGTTTCGCTACTTAACATAACTGCGTCTGTTCCGTCAAGAACTGCATTTGCAACATCTGTTGCTTCGGCGCGCGTTGGTCTCGGGTTTGAAATCATTGACTCAAGCATTTGAGTTGCGGTTATAACTGGCTTTCCAGCTTGATTTGCTTTCTTTATAAGCATCTTTTGTAAAATTGGGACATCTTCCGTCGGTAGCTCAACCCCGAGGTCACCTCTTGCAATCATTATTCCGTCAGCCACTTCAATTATTTCGTCAATTGATTTAACGGCTTCGGCTTTTTCAATTTTTGCAATTACGGGAACAGCGTGTCCGAACTCTTCCATCTTTGAAATCAAGCCAATTATATCTTCTCTTTTTCTTACAAATGAAAGTGCAACATAGTCAACCCCATTTTCAAGCCCAAATTTTAAATCGTCAATATCTTTCTCTGTAAGAGATGGGATCCTCACATTTACGCCAGGTAAGTTAACGCCTTTGTGTGATTTTAAAATTCCGCCGTCAACGACAGTACATTTAACTTTTTTCATTTCAATGCTTAAAACTTTAAGTTCAATTAAACCATCATCAAGCAATATGGCATCGCCAGGTTTAACATCATCCGCAAGATATTCATATTGAACGGGTATTATACTATCGTCGCTTTGGTCAGCTTGTTCAGCAGAGAGCCAAACGATTTCGCCCGTTTTTAACTCAACAGGTTCAGATTTTAATTTTCCAACCCTTATTTTCGGTCCTTGAAGGTCTTGAAGTATTGGTATATATTTGCCTGTCATTTCAGATGCTTTTCTTACAAGATTGATAAAATTTAAATGTTCATCATAATCACCGTGTGAAAAATTTAATCGCGCTACATCCATCCCAGCTTTTATAAGTTCAACTATTTTATCAAGCGTGTTTACCGCTGGACCAAGCGTGCAAATTATCTTTGTCCTTCTGAAATTTCCCTCATTTAAAAATTTTTTCATTTCAACTTGTTAAGTTTATTTTTAGGCTCCAATTGAAATGTGCAGGTCAATCCCAACTTCGTTTATGGTTGAACCAGGAACAAATGTGCTTCTTGAATCAGATTTTGACTTTGTCAATCTGTAGAAGAGCGAGCCAGTGACGCGTGTGCTTAACATATAACGAAATCTAAATTCAAAAGTCGTGCGTAAAATTCCATCAAGCGGTATTGACTCCGAAAGATTTCTCGCCTGATATGTTCGCCTTGAATTTTTTGAAGATGAATATGTCAAAGTTATGTCAACATCATTTTTCAAAGAGAGACCAAATAGTGGTATATTAAAACCATGTTTTGAATAGCTTAAATTGAATGAAATCTCTCTTCTAAATGTTTCAACAATAGCTTTTGCTGAAAAGTTAAGGTCGTAATAAGTTGAAGTTATGTATCTGAATCCACCCGTCAAATTTCCTTTCCATAGCGGTTTAAATGTCATGTTCAGTCCAACAAGTGGGTTGAAATCATAACCTGTTCTTTCACCTTCAAATGTTTGTCCTTGCCCAACAAAGCTTCTCCATCTCTTTTCAAAGTTTGATGTGTATGCATGTTCAAGTGAAACTCTTGTCGCAAATGATTTAAAGAATGAAAATTTTTCAAGTCCATCCCATCTAAGACGCCAGTTAACTCGTGGTAAAAAGCCACCGAAAATTTTGCTTAAAAACGGCAGTGTTTCAAATCCTTCTTCAAATGCCTGAGCAAGTTTTTCATCGTCGCTCCTTTTATCTGTCGGGTCAAGTTTTAATTCAGCATATTTTGAAGCTACGGATTTTATCCCACTTTTGAATATGCTGAACACAAAAACAGGTGGCAAAGTTAAAAACGACCTCCCAACAGAGCCAGAACTTGTAAATGATGTAACCTTTGGAACGCCAAGTGAATCTGTGACAATTCTTTGATTTCTTTGATAACCCCAATTCAAATTCCAACTTAACTCAAGATAAGCACCTTGCCATAAAGGTCTTGATGTTGTAAGTGTAATTCGGTTGTTTTGTGAAAAGTTATTATCAAGGTTCCCATTTGGTGCACGCAAGCCCGGCGTCTGCTCAAATCCGAAAAATGGGAAACCTCCCTTGGGAAAAAGCTTCAACTCACCGTTTGGGTCTGAGACAAAACCAAGTTGATATAAAAGCGATGGACCATAATCAATTCTATCACCTACAAATGGAAGCCACGACCAAAGATTTCCCATCCCGGGTCTTTCGGAATAAAGACCTGTATTCATAGCAGTATTCGTTTGCGTAAATGTGAGTTGGATATTTTCATAGTCAAGAAATGGTGCTTTTATGAGAATTCTTAAAATTTCTTTCGGAGAAATTGCTGATTTTCGTGAGGTATCTTTTGGTGTTTGAACACCGCGACCTCTTGAGCTACTTTTTTCATCACCGAACCAAGTATCGGCAAGCGATTTCAATTTAATTGAAAAACCAAGATTTAAATTTGCTGAATAACCAGCACTTCTTCCAAGCGCTCCCTGCTGGAAATTGTTTTGCCATCTATAAGAAGACGAATAACTAAAATTGGTGCTCATGTATTTGTTCAATCCAAAAATCGGTGGTATTCTCGGGTTAGTTCCAATGCTTATCTGCTGTGATAAGGTTGATGTTCTGCCGAAGTTTATTAAACCGTCTTTAAAGAAAATATCATTTAAAATTTCGCTTGTGCTTCTTTGTCTTCCAAGTGAATCGGTCTCAAGGTTAACAAGATTGCTACCTATATCAACCGAATATCTTAAAGATGGGTTAAGTAAACCGTTGTTTGAAAATCTCCAATCAAATGAGAAACCTCTTTGAGCGTTGAAAACGCGCGTCGTTGGCTCATAAGATGTTTTTGTCCTGAATTTTCTATTCTCATGACCTCTGTTAAACCTCATCATACCTGAAAGACTTGATGGTGTAAGCTGTATTTCCCAATCTTTAAATGTGTCAAGCAAAGGAACGCCTTCAAAAATTGATTTAAATGGTTTTAAGGTTATCGGTTTTATGTTTGTTGAATAGTTTGTTTGAAAGTTAAAACTCCATCTACTACTCATTTCAGTGTTTATGTCTCTAAATCTTGAACGGTTAAAGTTGAATCCGAGGTTAATTCTATTAACAATGTCTCTGACATACCATTTTTGTGAGTTTATTTTAAAGTTCAAAGATGGCACTGCCCATGTTTCCGAAACAGTTAATTGCTGTATAACGGTGAGAAGGCTATCTGCCTTTCGGTTTGCTTCCCCCTCTGTTCCACCTTTTTCAAGGACAGTTTGCTTGAGCCGATTCGCTGCTTCGGTTGCGAGGATGTCTTTACCTGGGATGTATTTCGGTATGCCTATGTTTTCAGACCTTGAATATGTAAGCGGTATATCAAGCGATGAACTTAAAAACGAAGGTAAAATTTTTTCAAGTTCAAGGTTTGCTGAAAAATTCCAATTTGTCGCTAAAACTCTCGCTGATGAGTTAATAAATCTATCTGGAAGACCTCTAAATTCAGGGCTTCTTTTAGCAATTCCGAAGTTAATGCTTAAAAGCTCTGGAATGTTAATTTGAGCTGATAAATTGTATGCCCAACCGGGTGCATCATTTGCCTCAAGGAGACGGAGCTCATTCACCCAAACATCACCAGATATAAGTGTAGGACCTTTGCCACGCGGATTTGTAACGCCAATTGCTATAAAAGTGACATTTGTCAAGCTTGGATTTCCCTTAACCCAATAAGTTGCCCCAGGTGGTCCATCTGGAACAGGGACTCTTTTTATAGGCTGATTAACTGAATCGCGAGTTTGCTTTAAAGCAGTTAACTGGTCAAAGATAATTCTTATGTTATTCTTGATATCCCAATCAGGCCATATCGGTTGGCGATATTCGTAATAATTTGATGTATCTGTTCCAATCCAAATGAAAATCTCAACTGTGTAGTCTGTTGTATCGTTGACATAAAAGTTTTTATCTCCATGGACAAAAAGTCGCATAACTTTATAGTTGAAAAGGTCAATTCTTTGAGGAAATCTTCTCATAGCAAAACGAAGTGTATCATCGGGCAAGTTTCTAATTATAAATGCAAGCGATTGTTCATTGCCTTCAATTTGTTGGTCTGGTCTTGTTCTATCTCTTGGTCTTTGAACTCCCGGAGGTGGTGTATAATCTGGATTGTCCTCAATACTTACGACCGTGACTTTAAAAATATCGTCGTTTTTCACAAACTCTTCCCAATAATTTCCAACAAGATTAAATTCTGCAATTCTTACCGTTGCTTCATTTTCAAATCCAGTGAACCATACTCTGACAAATTCAATGAGTGTAAAGCTTGGATTTCCAACTTCTCTTGTATATGAAGAAAGCGGAATTTTTAGCTGATACCATCCGTTTGAACCACCGCCAGCTATGTATGGATTATTCAAAGTGTCAAGCGGAATTTCATATTCAAAGTAATTATTTACAAGGTCAAGTATGTGATTGTTGTTTAAATCTTCTTGATCAGGTTCTGGATAGAAATTTCTGTTTCCCTCGGTCCCATTTCGCATCAATAAATTTCCATAGTCAAAGTTATCTTGACTCGGGTCGTTGCCAAGATAAGGATATTTTGTTTTTTCTTCTTCATCACTCATTCCATCAAGACCAACATCTTCATCAGTGTCAAGCCTGTAGTTTCCGTTTTTATCTTCCGTGTCAAGTTTTCTATTTGGTATTACATCTTCTGAAATTTGTCCGAGATTAATTAACATTTTCGCATTCGGTCCGGGGTTTCCGACGATTTTAAACCAAACTTCAATGTAAGTTATATTTTCTGTTGTCAAGTCAGTAGAAAAGTAAGGCAGAACTCTTATCATTCCAGCCCAATTTTGGCGCGGGGAATTTTTGATTGAATCCCACTTTGATGTATAATTATACTGTCCTCTTTTATCGGGTATGAATAGAATGTCAAGCGGTGTGATGAACTGTTCTTCTTGAGCAACTCTCTTTTGTGGCCATATTTCATTGATTTGAACAGATTGCGGTATGTTAAACCATGCAAGATAACCCTTCCTTTGAACTTTTATCGTATCTGGTATTTCTTCTTTCTTTGACTCGCCAAGCAAGGACATAAAGGCTGGTGGGCTTGAGAAGTGCCAATGAGTTGAAATTAGGCTAAATGATATAATTCTTTTTGAGCCCTCAAAATCGTCTATGTAAACTATGCTTTTCTTATTGTCCCCGGCGATTGTGCTTTTACGGGTGTTCGGATCCGCAAGTATTAAAGCCGATTCACCTTTTAAAGAGAAAACGGCATCTTGCTTTGCTTGGTATCCTGGAAGTATGTTGAGCAGTTGCGATATCCTCCCAGAATTAAGCCTACTTGAAAAGTCAATCCCAAGCATTGTATTGCTTAAGGGTTCTTCGCCAAGTCGCACTTTATCGCTTAAGCTTTGCTGAGCGTAGTTCATAAGTGTGAAACCAAACTTGATATTTTCACTAATGTCAATGTCACCACGAGCACCAAGTATTGTCTTTGAAGCGAATGAGAATAAATCGTTCGTTTCATATCTTATTTTTAAATTTGCCCCAGGGAGTAAAGCATCCCGATTTATAATCGTTAACTGACCAAGAATATAATCAACTCTATAGTCAACGCCTTCAACAAGCCTTCTATCATTTAGGTAGACTTGAACGCTTCCTTCTGCAACATTAAATCCAAGATTATAAGTTGCTTGGACATCGCTTGCTAATTTAGCTGAGATTATGAATTTTGATGCTTTTGCGGTGTTGTTTCTCGCTGCAACTTGATTTGTATCATATATGTCATCGTATGCTATTGAATTTATGAAGTCCTCGCTTTTATCTTTGAAAATTTTCTTTAATGTCTCTTTGCTAAATGGCTTTAGATACGGGAATATAATTTCGCCACGAGTTGTGTTAATTGTAAGCTCTGAAAAGTCAAATTTATTATCAGCTCCCGGTGTACCGTCCTCGTGGAATTTATCAAATCCAAATGCTTGAAGAAGATTTATCCCATCTATCTCTTCTCTTGGTTCCTGGTCAGGGCTTGGTTGATAGAGAAGCCTTAGTTCAAAGCCTTCCTTTTTTATATTTCTTGCCCCGCCAAGTGGATAAATGTTTTTCAGTTGTAATTCCCACGCTTTTTTAAAATATGGTTGCGGAGATCTCGGTCTCACAAGCTTTAAAACAAGCGTCGCAGATGTATCTGTTAACGAATTTACGAAATCACCATATACGGTGTCATCATCAGCAATTTGTGTTGGCCCTTCAATTCTATATGCGACTGCAATAGCTTGATTATCTTGCAAACTTATGTTAAGTGAGATAACGCCGATGTCGGGATTAATCGTGTAATCTTTACCTTGCTCAAGCTTTCTAAAAAGTCCGACCTCTATTCTGCCAGGGTCACTTTGAAGAACCTGCGTCCTTAAGCTGTCATAATATAATTTATTTGTAGCGGGTGGTAAATTTATGTCAGCAACTATAAATCTTGTTAACCCAGGTTCAGGTCTTTCAAGCTGTGAAACCCAAACTTCAATATCTTTAACTTGAAGCTCAGGAGCTATTCTAACCGGTGGGCTGTTTTGGTAATAAGGTTCATATGTAGGTATGTATTTTTGGTCAATGAAATAATGATTTTGCGAATATTGATAAAGATAAACTTTTGTCTCTTGGGTTTGTGCTCCACCAGTTATGACTTTTTCTTGGGATTCACCTTTTTTCTGACTTGCAATTGTTGTAAGTTTTAATGGACCAAGTTGTAAGTTCGCTTTTATTCCAAAAAGTGCTTGACTGCTTCCGATTAGTGAAGATGGTGTTTGAAGTGAAACATTTCCAGCTTCTATGCTTTGAATTATTTCATCGTCGTAGCCTTTGTATTTTATTTTAAGTTGATTTTCAAATTCAAATTGCCTTTGCGTATTCCAATCCACAGTTATGTTAAGTTTATCTCCAATTGTTCCGCCGACATTTATTTGGACCTGCTGTGAGAAATCGGGTTCGTTTCTTACACTGCCAAGCCGGGATACAATTAACTGTTCGGTTTTCTCATTTCTCCACGCACCTGTTATATCGACTGCTCCAGAGATGTGAAGATTTATCACTGGTGGACCGAATATGCTTAAAATTGGATTTGCCGGGACGGGAATTTGAATGTTGGTTATACTCCCGAAAAGTTTTTCTATGTCATCTCTTTCTGCGCTACTTTTTTCATATTTATGTGCAAGCTCAATCCATGACTTTCGTTTTCCCTCTTCAAGTTTAAGTTGGATGTATTTTTCAAGCGGGATAGCGATTGAGAAGGCGTGGTCTGTGCCAGCAATTTTTTCAGTTATTTTGACGAACTCACCTGTGGAGTCAATTTTCACCTCGTGTGTGATGAAATTTGGTGAAATTAAAGAAGAGTTTAATTTTGAGTGGTTAAATTGGATGTATGGATTAAGAGCAAATTTTTTATGAAAAATTTTCACCCGAGCGTTTGAATTAGTATCGGCAGTTGTCGTATCGGATGTGCTGAAGAAATTTAAAGCAAATGTTTTAGAGGATAAAAATGCGATAAATAAAATAACGCCGACTCTCAACCTCATACGAAGTTTAACTTACATTATGTTTAACAGCGTAGCCCTTCAGCTATAAGCAAGTCCTCAAACTTTGTTTGCAACTAATTAAAAATATAACTTTCAAAATTTAATTTCAACTTTATTGCTGAACCCAATGCTAAATCTTTTGTTTAATTGGCTTGCGTTTACTAATTTAATCAAAAAAATAACGAGACAAAATCAATGAAGATATTTTTTATTCTGTTGACTTTTCTTCTGTTCAACATAAGCTCCTGCGTTAGGGAAACACCAGTCCAAACACCGCGAAAAATTAAAACGATGAGCCAAGAGAGATTTTTTGAAATTAAAAAAATTAAACTTGACAAATTTGCACTTCAAGCGATGAAAGAAGAAGGAATTGACATGTGGATTACATTAACCCGCGAGTATGTTGTTGACCCACTTGCAAAAGATTTTTCAGCCGATAAAGCCGTTGCCAAAACAGCACTTGTATTTATTAATGATGGAAATTCGTTGAAGAAAGTCGCTATATGTGCAAGTTATGATGTTGATCCCCTTAAAAAATCGGGAATTTATGACACCGTTATTTCTTACGCCAAGGAAGGACTTGCACCACATCTGAAAAAACTCGTTGAAACGGTTAACCCTGGGAAAATTGCTTTGAATGTTTCGGAAGATTCACCGCTTGCTGATGGTCTTTCTGCAAGTATGTTTGAATATCTTAAAAATACGCTTAGTGATAAATATGCTAAAAGATTTGTCTCATCCGAAAATATCGTGATCGCTTATCGCAGTAGACTGCTTCCAGAGGAAATTGAAATTATGCGCGAGGCGGTGAAAATAACGGAGGAAATTATATCAAAGGCACTAAACCCTGATTTTATAAGACCTGGTAAAACTACAGAAAGAGATGTAGCCAATTATATAAGGAGATTGATGCGTGATTATGGCGTTTCGCCATCCTGGGAAGCAGAAACTTGCCCAAGCGTAAACACTGGGATAACGCGTGGACATTCAGAACCTTCTGACTATGTAATCCAACGCGGTGATGTTATAACTGTTGATTTTGGGATTAACCTTGGTGGATATTGCACGGACATACAAAGAACTGCATATGTTTTAAGGGAGGATGAAACGCAACCGCCTGATTACATTTTAAAGATGTGGCAGACAAATGTGAAGGCAATTGAAGAAGGTTTTAAAAGAATGAAACCAGGCGCTACTGGACTTGAAGTTGACAGCTCAGCAAGAGCTGTGATTGTTTCCGCAGGCTATGAAGAATATCCACACGCTGCAGGTCATGTGATAGGATACTCAACTCACGAAATAGGTCCGATACTTGGTTCAAATTGGAAAGATAGATACGGCAAAAAAGTTTTTTATAAACTTTTACCTGGACAAGTCTTTGCGCTTGAACCGTCGGTTTACTTTTACAGCAAAGAAAGAAATGGGTATATTCGCATTGGACTTGAAGAAGATGTTTTGATTACTGAATCTGGAGCGGAATTTTTAAGCACCCCTCAAAAAGAACTTATATTGATAAAATGATTCAATCCGAACCGTATAGCATACTTGCGCAAATTTATGATTGCGTTATGAAAGATGTTCCATATAGGCAATGGGTAAAGTATATTGTTAGGATTATAAAAAAGTTTCATCCTGAAACAAAGCGAATACTTGACCTCGCTTGCGGGACAGGGACGATGATTTCGTTGTTAAAAAAACATGGCTTTATGGTTGATGGTTTGGATATTTCACCAGCAATGATAGAAAAAGCAAAGAACAAACTCAAAGACAATAATGTCAGGTTATTTGTAGCGGATATGTCAAATTTTAAAACCGATGAAAAATATGATGCTCAAATATGTCTTTATGATAGTGTTAATTACCTGCTTGAGGCTGAAAAATTTTATGGGCTTTTTAAAAGTGTGTGGAATTCTCTTAACAGCGATGGGATTTTTATATTTGATATTTCAACTGAATATAACTCTGTTCAAAATGCTATCTTGATGAATGTAAGTGAGAGATGTGATGGCTTTAAATACATTAGGACAAGTTATTACTTGAGAGATGAGAAGCTACATGTGAATGAATTTAAAATTGAAATTGATGATAAAACCTTCTTTGAAAGGCATGTTCAAAGGATTTACAAAATTTCAGAAATTGAGGATATCATCGTGGATACAAAACTTTTTAAAATTTTGGGTTATTTTGATGGTTTTTCTTTTCATAAAGGAAGTGAATGGTCACAAAGGATTCATTTTGTTTTAAAGAAAATTAGCCATACAAATGGTTGAATTTCATAATGTGTCAGTGTGGTTTGGAGATAATCTTGTGTTTAAGAATTTAAATTTTAAAGTTGAGCCTGGGGAATTTGTATTTGTGACTGGTCCAACTAGTTCGGGCAAGAGCACGCTTTTGAGGCTAATTTATATGGATATTTCCCCAAATCGTGGATTTGTCGTCGTTGGTGGATTTAATTCAAAAAAGATAAAAAGAAGGCAGATACCTTATTTGAGGAGACGGCTTGGGATAGTTTTTCAGGATTTTAAACTTCTTGAAGATAGAAATGTCTTTGAGAATGTTGCTTTTGCTCTTTATGTCACTGGGGCAAAGAGAAAGGAGATTAACAAGAAAGTTTTAATGGCACTTGCTGAAGTTGGATTAAGCCATAAGAAAAACAATATGCCAAATGAGCTCTCTGGAGGCGAACAGCAGAGAGTTGCAATAGCAAGAGCGATAGTAAATGAGCCATTTCTCATCCTTGCAGACGAACCAACAGGAAATCTTGACCCAGGAACATCAGCTGAAATAGTTGAACTTCTAAGAAAAATTAACCTTCGCGGGACATCTGTTATCATGGCAACGCACAATTATTCCCTTATTGATATGGTCAAAGAAGCAAGTGTTTATCAGATAACTGATTATAGCCTTAAAAAAATAAGGGGAGGCACATAGCCTCCCAATGTCCCCGAGCGCCATTGTTACTTTGAAATCTATTCAATGGGTATGGATATTATGAACTCAGTTCCAGCCCCAAGCTCACTAATCACTTCAATTTTGCCGTTGTGATTTTCAACTATTTTTCTACATATCATAAGCCCATAACCGTGACCTTCGGGTTTCGTTGTAAGATTTATGTTGAAAAGTTTTTCTCTGACCTCTAGCGGTATACCTGGTCCATTATCAGCAACCCTTATTTCAATTCTGTTGAATTCTTTATCAAAATATGTCCTCGTTATTATTTTCGCGTCCTTTCTGGCGTCGGTTGCGTTTTTGTAAAGATTTATGAGAAGTTGCTGGAACTGAAATGGGTCAATGTTCACAATTGGAATTTCAGGGTCAAGCTCTTCAATGAATGTAGCTGATGAATATCTTGACAACGGCTGGATGAATTGAATCGTTTCTTTGACAAGGTTATTTATATCATACGGTTTTTTATTCGGCTTTATCTCTGCGCTATCAAGAAGACCTCGGATAAAGTATTTCATTTTATTGATGCCAGAAATTAAAGACGATAGCAGGTTATTTAATTTTTCGTCGGATGAAAATTTGGAAATTTCTCTTGAGATAAGTTTTGCGTTTATGGAAATTATTGTGAGATAATTTGAGAGCTCATGAGCTATTTCAGAGGCGAGTGCACCGCGAGTTGCCATCCTTTCAGCTCTTATCATCACTTCATTTGCAGATTCCAAATCCTTATATGCCTTTGAAAGTTTTTCATATAACTTCGCATTTCTTATCGCTATTGCTGCATGCCCTGCGAGTATCTCAAAAAGCTGAAGTATTTCACCTTTATTAAATTCACTTACACGATTGCTATCAACATAAACGACGCCAATTCTTTCAAAATCAACAACAAGAGGAACGCAAATTATCGTTTTTAAATTTAACGCAACGATACTTTCCTTTTTCATAAAATCATCATAATCAGAGATGTTTTCAATAACTATTGGTTCACCACTTGAATAGACATCACAGACTATACTTTTGCTATACGAAATTTCCCCTTCTTCAATTGTCTCCCCCCGGGAATTTCTGGCAAGTGCACATTTTAGCTTCTTTTCGCCATTTGCAAGAAAAAGACATCCTTTATCAGCTTTTGCAAGTGATATGAGATTGTCAAGCGTTATCTTTAAAACATCCTCAAGTGCAAGTGATGAATTAATTGCTTTTACAACATTGAGAATTATTTCAAGATTTCTATGTTTTTCCCCTTCAAGTTCCTCAATTTTCCGCCTTACATCTGTTATCTTTTTTCTTACCTCGTCAAGTATATCCATGTTTTCAATCATTGTGATTAAACCTAAATTTAATTTTTAATAAACCGGCGGTCCCATCTGAAGAACCGCCGGTGGTGATTAGCTTATGCAGATTTCAATTCGCTCAGCTCAGCCTGGATTTTGGCGATGTAGTTTTTAACCTTGATCTTTTTAAAGTATTTCAATGATGAATTCAACGATTCCTTTGCTTTATCAAGTTGTTCTTGTCTCTTGTAAAGTTGGCTGAGCTCGTAGTAAGTTTCGCCAAGGTTGAGCCAGTTTTTGAATTCAAGGTTTAGATCAATTGCCGTTTTGAAATAGCTCTCCGCAAGGTGCAAATTACCACGCTCAAGCTGGATGACTCCGAGAACTCTGTAGGCATCCGCAATACTTTGCCTATCTCCAATTTTGTAGAATATATCAAGCGAACGAGTCACATAAGCAGTTGCAAGAGGTAAATCTTTTAAGCGAACATAGGCGTCTGCCTTCCCAAGATAAGCAAGGGCGAGCATGTAGCTATCTTCAAGCCTTTGGGCAAGCTCAATGCTTTTATCAAATTCCTTAATCGCAGCATCAAATTCACCTTTGTGAACAAGTGTAAGCCCAATGTTATGATGTGTCTGGGCTAATCTTAAAGCGTCACCTCTCTTTTCAAGTCGTGGCAAAGCTTGCTGAAAATGCGAAATTGCCTTATCCCAATTACCGCGCATGCTTTCAATTATCCCAAGGTTTATATGCAGTCTCGCTATCAATTCTTCATTTTTAGTTTTTTCAGCTCTTTTAAGAGCTTGGTTGAAATAAACAGTTCCGAAATCATAGCGACCACTCTCGTAAAAAGCTATACCAAGCCCATTTTCACAAAGTGCTATCCTGTCGGTATTCTTTAACTTTTGATAGATTTTTAATCCTTGCTTTAAGGCTGATATAGCGTTGTTTAGTTCATTTCGCTTCGTTTTAACCTCACCAAGCTTGACATACGCCTTTGCCCTTACTTCGTCAAATTCGCGACCTTTTCCTGCTCTCTTTATCGCAAGCAGAAAACAATTTTCAGCTTTATCAACTTCACCATATGTTAGACAAATATCTCCAATTTCAAAACACATTTGAATGAACTTAAACTGCTTAAGAAATTCACTTGACAAACTTAGCAGGGTATCAAACTTAATTTCACTAATTATCTCTTCTTGAACTTCTGGCTCAACTTCAATTTTATTTTTTGCTTCCTTTAAGTCGGTGACGAGATTTTCCTCTCTCTCTTTTACTATCTCGTTATATTTTTTAAGGAAGTCGTCCCCGCAGTATCTGCGGACGACGGCTATAACTTTGTCAAAAAAACTTGATTTAAATCGCTTCATGATACTTTCCTCCTTGTTGGAGTTTGATTAACAATTACCATGACCATCCATACCTTGAAAAGTGATTCGTCTGGAAGCTTATCGTCTGGTTTTCTGTATCAACTATAACAGGGCTATTAACATACTCCCAGTTGCCAGTGTCGGGATTATACCAGACAGGCTTCAAGTCATAGGGTGAACCACCTCCAAGGTCAACCCCTGCATACGAAAGCGTAATGGTGACATCCTTGTTAAATGTCATGCTCGGATTGAATTCAACCGCTGCATAATCTCCACCAAGGACTTCAACCGTAACATAAGTTGGTTCACTGACCGCACCAGCTGGTATGTAAACTGAGTTATTGTAAGTTTTCCTTCCACCGACTGTTGCATCTTTGGATGGGAATACCCACTTACCTGCAAAGCCTCTCTTTGCTAAAAGCTCTTGCTTGAATGCATCATTCCATTTCAATAGTTTAATCTGTCCTTCCTTGTTCAAAATCCCCGGCTTCCCCGTTGAGATTCCAATCGGGTTATCGGCACAGCTTGTTAAGAAGAATGAGATACCGACAAGCAAAATGATGACGCCGAGAGTTGAAATGAGACGCTTCATGGCATCCTCCTTATTTTTAGTTTGACATTTAATTTTGGTTAGTTTTTAATTATAAGGCTCACATCCACAGTCTGCAAAGAACCAGTGACATTGACACTTTGGCTTAGTACTAGATGGACATATAATTCTACATGATGTCAGAAGACAATCTGCTTCACATCCTGGTAATTGCATCGGTGATACTTCTCTTTTAACTGGCTTAAGTAATAAAGTAAACTCCATGAGCTTGTTCCTTTCAACATCATTTAGCTTTACCAACTCAGATTTGAAGACATTAAGCCAAGAAACATAGTTTTCATAATTTTATTTTTCTGCTTTGCATATTTGAACGTCTCTCGAATGGACTTTATAAATCTATCTTTATTTCTAAAAAGGCTGTTCTCGTTTAGCCATGGAATAAGTTTATTGAAATTTTCTTCATGCTGGGGTAAAACAATTATTTCAACATTTTGGCGTTGAGAAAAACCCTCACTTGTTAAGAGTATGAATAAAACTATAACACATAGAGTTGAAATGACACACTTCATAGCATCTTAATTACTTTTAAATTTTAATTACAAAGTTCACAACCACGATTACCAAAAACCGATTAACTCAATTCATCAAAATGAATTTGTTTTTTTGTCATTCTGAAATCAAATCATCCAAATTCGGAGCAACACAAAACAATCATGGCACAACTTTACGCGTAATTTCAAAAGAACTAACTCATAAAATTTCACTGGATTTACACTAAACACATTACGGAAATCAACGATCATATTTTGACAGCACGGTTGCTTACATTAAGCCTAGGTTTTGGCCCAGAAGCAATCACAAATTTACAACTCTAAAAACACATCAAATACTCTTGTTCAAGCTCAAGAGACTATGTTATAATTAGTCTTGACCTTATCTGCCAGTTTGCATTTTAACATCTTTTTTACAGACCCTGAAATATAAACCGCAACCTCTACCAGTTAAAGCACATGTTTAAAAATTGTATGTAAAGAACGAAATTCTATTCTTTAAGAAATTCAAATATTGTGCCAATTATTTTCGCTGTGAAAAATCATTGTAAATTTGTTAGATTTTTTCACGGGGTTAAATTTCTCTATGACAAGTGTAATATACTGTTGCAACAAATTGTTGCAGTGTGTAATGGAATGTTTCAGTGGATGTTAATACGATACTTTCGTATGAGGCGGTCAAGCCTTGGGCGTGAGATTCCCAAAATCCTTGACGCGCGCGATTTGTTCCAGGATACCCGGGCGAGGACTGACTTTATAAGTTCTCTTTCAACATTTTTTAAACTCGCAGACTCAATTGGCAAGTTTATGCTTATATCTGAAGATGATTCTTCAACAATGTGTGCGGTTGGCTTTTTCTCAAGTAAAAATTTAAAATCATCAGGTGTGAGATATTCATTGTCAGTGAGCAAAACCGCTCTTTCAATTGCGTGTTTTAATTCCCTGACATTTCCTGGCCAAGGATATTTTTTAAACATCAATTTAACTTCGGGCGAAATACCGCGAACCTTTGGAAGATTCTTGCGATAAAGTTCATTGAATTTATTTATAAAATGCTCCGTAAGTATGAATATATCATCGCCTCGTTCTCTAAGCGGTGGCAAATGAATCGGTAGTAACATTAATCTGTAATATAAATCTCTCCTGAACTTATCCTCACGAACTAACATCTCAAGGTCTCGGTTTGTGGCGGTTATTATCCTGCCTTCAAATTTTAACATTTCAACTCCACCTATTCTTCTGAATGTCTTGTCTTCAATCACCTTTAAAATTTTTCCTTGCAGATTTAAATCAAGGTCTCCTATTTCATCAAGGAAAATCGTCCCACCATTTGCTACCTCAAACAATCCCATCTTCCTATCCTTTGCATCAGTGAAAGCTCCTTTCTCATGACCAAACAATTCTGATTCAAGAAGTGTTGACGGTATGGAAGCGCAGTTTATCTCAACGAATGGTTTTATATCTGAGTAAGTATTCTGATGTATTATGCGTGCAAGCAAGGTTTTCCCAGTTCCTGTTTCGCCAGTTATAAGAACTGTTAAATCGGTGTGTTCAATCGCTTTTTTAACAAGTGAAACAACCTCACGCATCTTATCAGAATTTCCAATGAGACTGCTAAAATCAAATTGTTCTTTTCTTATGCTTAATAGCTTTTCAACATCGGATTTACTTCGCCATTCACTTGCCTTTCTCTTTATGAAATCAGAAAGCGCAATGCTATCCTCTGGCATTGAAAAATAAAATGAGATACCGTTTTTGAGAAGTTTAACAGTTAAATTGTATGATTTTATATAATCAACGCAGGCAATGTTTTGTGAGCCAAATTGTTCAATAGCTAAATCAAAAAGTGTCTCGTCCCCACGATTTGAAAAAGCGCAAATTATCAGCCCCGACACTTGGTTTAAAAACCTGCGAAGCGAATTATACGAAGTTATCAAACTGATATCAAAATAACCCTCTTCAACAGGGATAAACTTTTTGACATCCTCAAGCGTTGACCTGCTCGTGCTGATAAGAAATATTTTAAATTTTTCGTCCAACTTAAATTAAACTTTTAAGTTTTGTAAAAGCTTAAAGAATTTTTGATTTTCAAGATCATTAAGATAACTTTTGACCATTTCGGGGTTTTTTATTCGTTCAATTAAATCTTGAAAATTTAACAATGCATTTTCAAAGTGTTGAATAAATTTAATCTCTATGCCTCTGCTTTTATAATACTGTGCCGTTCTTAAATGAGCCTTCCATTTAAACTCCGCAAATTCACCTCCAAGCTCATCTAAAGCTTTATTTAGATAAGTCAGCGAAGTAATTTTATCTCTACCCTCATAGCAAAGCGACAACAAGAAAAATATAAACGCTCTTAAACGCGAGTTATAAATTTCGTCAACGATAGCACTCAAAATTGAATTTACCTTCTTAAAACTTTCATCTTCTGGTATTACACTGTTTAATTTCAGAAGAGAAATTAAAATTTTCAAGTAAACCTCCCTATCTTTTTTCACTTCATCAAGCTCCAAAAGGTTTGTCAGCATGTTTGCGGATTCAGTAATGTTTCCTTTTTTCATTTCAATAATTACACGATTATAACTTAACAAATGATTTGGTATGTTACAATATCTACTATTAATTTCATTCAAAGTTGATTCAGCGTTTTTAATATCACCTGCATTTAAATAAAGCGACAAAAGAAGCAAATTCATTGCGCAAACCCCATCAATATTGTTTGATTCCTCGTAAAGTCCTTCCGCCTCTTTGATATTTTCGTATGCTTCCTCAAGTCTAAATTCGTCAATTAAAAGCTCACCGATATTCCCAAGCACATTTGCGATCCCGTGAACATCATTTATAGCTTTGTAAATTGCAAGAGCTTTGCGATAATTCTCAAGTGCATTGTCATAACTTCCTCTCTTAAAATGGCTTATCCCAATGTTGTTGTAAATATGGGCACTTTGAATTATGTCCCCAATTGATTCGGAAATTTTAAGAGCTTTGCTCCAGTATTTTATCGCTTCGTCATATTGACCTGTGATGCTGAAAAAGTTTGCCATGTTATTATATCCTGCGATAATTTTAAGGTTGTTTTTGCTTTCAATCCTGTATTTAAGACTAAGTTCAAAGTGTTTTCTCGCTTTCTCAATCTTACCCATTATCTGTGAAATTATGCCAAGCCCAGCATAAAGGTCGCCGATAAGCTCTGTCTTTGCTATAAATTTTTCTATCGTCGTGTTCTCAAATGAGCTCAATATCCAAAATGCAGATTCAACATCTCCAATAGATGCGTAAATCTGTGAAATTCTTGTGGCAAATTTCACTTTATCATAAATTGTATCAGCTGTTTTGAATGCATATCTTAAAATCTCCATTGCTTTATTCGTATCGCCAATGTGGAAATATGCTTCTGATTTAAGCTCAAGTGCTCTCGGTTCGTTTATATCATCAATCACTGGGATGACATCGGCATAGTTTCCGAGTTTTAGGTTTAAGTCAGCAAGCTTTATTTTAAAAGAAGGCTTGAGATATTCTGGCAAAAAGTTGAAAATGTCTTTACATAAGCTTATCGCTTTTTTAAACTCGCCCTTTGATATGAGTTTTTCAATCCCCTTGTTCGCAAGTTTTTCTATCCCTTCT
Organism: uncultured Bacteroidota bacterium; assembly: GCA_964438815.1. Taxonomy (GTDB): domain Bacteria; phylum Bacteroidota; class Ignavibacteria; order Kryptoniales; family Kryptoniaceae; genus Kryptonium. Next base: position 285,969 of record CAYTKW010000002.1, on the reverse strand, counting down.
TTGTTTTCTGCTCTTGCAAAGTGCCATAAAATTTTATCCGCCCTATTTTCCCAATCACTTTGATTAAGGTAAATTACAGCATAGTTCAGATGTATTTTTTTTCTGCTTTGCTCACCAATTATGTTTTCAATATGTTCTTTCAAGGCTTTGTAGGCAATTGAAACCTTGTCTCTTTCAATTTTTATAAAACCAGAATTGTAAAGTTGATTTAAATGTGCCGAAATGTTGAAGTTGGAAAATTTTTTTAAAATTCCAATTTCAATTGGCTCATCCTCTAAACTTAAAATGTCAAGTATTTCCCTTTGCTCTTTGGATAGTTGACCGAGGCGTTTAATTATCTCGTCAAATTTTACTTTTGTGATTTGTGAGATGGCGTCGGGGTTGGATTCAATTTCGTTTGAGATGTAGTGTGAGAAAATTTCAATTACCGCAGATATCCCGCTGGTATATTCGGCAAGAATTTCAGCAAATTTTTGAACTGTCTCTGCGTCAAAGTCAAAATTTACTTGTATGTATTTTTTCAATTCGTCAAAATTGAGCGGACGAAGATAAATTTTATCTGCGTTAGGGATAAGGGGGTCAAAAAAGTTAACATCAGTGCATGAGATAAAAAATGCAGTGTTTTTAAGCGCAAAGCTTTCAGGCGAAAGGAAAGATTTAAGAAAAATTTCTGCATAAGGTTTATCTGGGGTTATGTCGTCAATAAGGACTACAACTGGAAATTTTGGGGACGAATTTAAAATGATTTCTCGTATAAATTGGGCGAATTCAATCATTATGTAAGAATTAAGGGATCTTACCTCTTTGAATTTTTCAAGCTTTAACCTGATTTCTGGCGTAAGCTCAATTGTAAAAGGTGATTTAGATAAGAGGTTAACGATTTCTTGAATGTTGAGTTCATTTATTTTTAGCGTTTCAAAACCGAACAATTTTGCTTCAATGTTTATGCATCGCATCAGGCTTGTCTTCCCAAGCCCATCTGCGCCAACAATTAAACTCACTTTGTGAGTTGCCTTGCCGAGTTTGATGGATTCAAGCACATCAATTGAAGTTTTAAGCGCTTCATCTTTTCCAAACGGTTTTCTTACTTTAAAATTTTTTATCTGTTTTAGCTCTGGGTTTAATTTTTTCAAGATGTTTATAACTTCAAGGACATTTTGAGGTCTGCGGGATGGGTCGGGGTTTAGCATTGAGTTTAAAAGTGATTTAAATTCCTCTGGGACAAAATTGGTAAAGTTCAAATTTTTCTTAGATAAATGCCATCTTATTATCTCCATTGGATTTTCTGATTCAAAAGGTGATGAGCCGGTTAATATCTGATAGATTAAAATTCCGAGCGAATATATGTCTACGCGATGGTCATATTTTTTGCCTTGCAGGACTTCAGGCGCAATGTAAAGAAGCGTCCCAGCCGGTGTTTCTGTGTGAGATATTTGTTCGTATTCTACAGCAAGTCCAAGGTCGGTAATTTTGACGGCACCTATTGTCCGATCAAGGACTATGTTCTCAGGTTTTAAATCGCGATGTATATAACCAATTTTGTGAATTATGTGCAAAGCATGTGAAATTTGGTATATGATCTCAATTTTTTCTTTAAGGCTGTATCTTGAGGCAACATCCACAAGGTCAAATTTATCGCAGTATTCAAAGGCTATAAATTTTCTTGAGATTAAGCTTTCATCATCGCAAACTCTTACTACGCCGAAGTCAAGTGCAGATATGATATGAGGGTGCTCAATTTGAGTTATAATTTTAAATTCGTTTATAATTTTTCCCTCACAGATTCGTTCTGGCTTAGCAATTTTCAATGCAACATTTTTTTCGTCAAGCGTATCATATGCTTTAAATACCTCGCCTATGGCGCCTTGCCCAATTTTTGACTTTATTTCGTATCTTCTATTCAGGAGCAATTTGGCTTGAAGAAATTGCTTTTTGCTTTTTAAATTAACAATGCTTGAAGAATTATTCAAACACAAAAGTTTAAATTCGCTATGAAAATTCTTGTCATCAATCCAGGTTCAACCTCAACAAAGGTCGCAATTTTTGAAGATGAAAACCAAGTTGAATTAAAAGTATTAAGGCATTCACCTGAAGAACTTTTGAGATTTAAAACTATTTGGGAGCAATTTGATTTTAGATTGAACCTCATACTTGAATTTTTAAATGAGAAAAACTTAAAACCATCTGACTTTTCTGCTGTCGTTGGGATTGGTGGATTGTTAAGACCTGTGAAGGGTGGGACCTATCGCGTGAACGAGGAAATGCTTGAAGATGCGAGAAATAATTTTCAAGGTGAACATCCGTCAAATCTTGGTTGTGCGCTTGCTTATGAGATAGCAAAAATTGGCGGAATTGAAGCATTTACAGTTGACCCAGTTTCCGTTGATGAATTTGAACCGCTTGCGAGATATTCTGGGCATCCGTTAATTCAAAGGAGAAGTTTATCTCATGCGCTTAACATACACGCAACAGCACGACTCGCAAGTGAAAAAATAGGGAAAAGGTATGATGAAGCAAATTTTGTTATAGCGCATCTTGGCGGTGGAATTTCAGTTTGCCCTGTGAAAGGCGGAAAAATAATTGATGCAAACGATGCAAGCAGTGATGGACCATTCTCACCCGAAAGGACAGGTGGACTTCCACTTCAACCTTTTATATCTTTGTGCTTTTCAGGTAAGTTTACTGAACAAGAGATAAGAAAAATGGTCATGGGCAAAGGTGGACTTGTCGCATATCTTGGGACAAACGACGCAGGCGAAGTTGAAGAAAGAATACTCAACGGCGATGAATATGCAAGGGAAGTCTACGAAGCAATGGCTTACCAAATTGCAAAAGAAATTGGAGCAATGGCAACGGTTTTGAAAGGTAAAGTTGAGGCAATTGTTTTAACGGGAGGACTTGCCAATTCAAAGATGCTCGTTGATTGGATAATTGAAAGAGTTTGTTTTATTGCTCAAGTTTTGGTGTTTCCTGGTGAAGATGAGATGAGAGCGCTTGCAATGGGAGCTTTGAGGGTTTTGAAAGGTGATGAACCAGCAAAGGAGTATCCGGAGTGATTTTTTACATAATGAGTTTCTGCTAATTTAATCCTTGCGTTTTTAATGTTGGAGATTTAACTTTACTTTGAGATTTTTCACAAAATTTTTGATTAAAACATGCGCGCTTTAAAAATTTTTAAAATCTTCTTACTTCTCTTTCTTCCAGCACTTGCTTACCCTCAATCTGATACAATTTCTTCAAGATATGTTGCTCCTGGGGTTAGACATATCTCAATCACTTTCCCAAGCGTACCATGGACGGTGAATGTTCTTGAAGTTGACATAACAAACCCGTATATAACGCTTGAAACTGTCAAGGCATCAAAAAGTGGGAGAGAACAATTATATGCATTTGAAAAAACAAGCTCAATGGCAAACAGAAAAAATTATGTTGGTCATACTGTAATCGGTGCTGTAAATGGAGATTTTTATGACATACAAACTGGAATCCCAGTAAATGTCCAAGTTGAAAACGGGGGGATTTTAAGAAAACCGATTGCGCGTTCTGTTTTTGCTTTAACACTTGATAAAAAACCTCTTATTGAAATTTTTGAATTTGCTGGGCAGTTAATGGCTGGCGATTCAGCAATTGTTATAAATGGAATAAATGAGTCAAGGGGAAGCGATATGATGATTCTTTACAATAGCTATTATGGTTTTTCAACGAATACAAATCAATGGGGAACTGAGGTTTTAGTTAGTCCATTGAATCAATGGGTTGTAAACGATACTGTTTATTGTGTTGTTGATACGATTGTCAACTGGGTTGGGAATATGACGATACCTTTGGGCAAAGCTGTTTTGTCGGGGCACGGTAGAGCTGGGGAATTTTTAAGAAACAATGTTAAGTTAAAAGATACGATTAAAATCGTTTTACAACTTAATCCAAACGGAGGAAAAATTTTTCAAGCAATTGGTGGACTTCCACGAATAATAAGAGATGGTCAAAATGTAGTTGCTCAAACATATTCTCAGGAAGGGGCGAGTTCAAGCTTTACATACAGTAGACATCCAAGAACTGCAGTTGGATTTTCAAAAGACAGCACTAAAATTTATTTTGTCACAGTTGACGGCAGGCAAGCGACAAGCGTTGGGATGATGCTTGATGAGCTTGCAAATTTTATGTTGACGCTTGGGGTATGGCATGCGGTCAATCTTGACGGCGGTGGCTCAACGACAATGGTTGTGCGAGATCAAGTGGTTAACTCTCCATCGGATGCGACCGGTGAAAGATCGGTTTCAAACGCAATTCTTATCATTAGCTCAGCACCACAGGATACACTTAACAAAATTCAAATACAGCCAAAAAAGCTGAAAATTTTCAGAGGGGAACAATTTCAATTTAAAGTTTTTGGGTACGACAAGTATTTCAATCCTGTTCAAGTTCCTTCAAATCAAATCACTTGGTCATGTGACTCAAGCATCGGTGTGATGAGTCCGTCTGGTCTTTTCACTGCTGGGGCAAAACACGATAGCGGTTATGTTTATGTCAAGCATGTTAATGGTTTAAAAGATTCGTGTTTTGTGGTTGTTCATGCAATGCGAACTTTATCAATCTCACCAAAAAATGTGGTCACCGATACTTCCAGAAGCATTCAATTTTCAGCAAGTGGCTTTGACACAGAGGGAAATTATAGAAAGCTTTCACCTACAGATGTTCAATGGCAAGTGCTGGGGGAGATTGGAACGGTTAACATACTTGGGGTATTTCGCGCTTTTGATGAAGGGAACTGCAAAGTCGTAGCGATCCTTGATGATTTGTCTGACACAGCAGTGGTTGAAGTTGTGATAGGTAAAGGTGAGAAGTTGATTGAAAATTTTGACGAGATGAAATTTTGGCTTAATGTTGAGAACATTGATTCAGCTGAAATTTTCTTAACTGATACAATTTTTATTTCTCAAACTAAATCACTTGGCGTAAGGTATAGGTTTATCCATACGACGGGAGAAAGGCATTGGATTTATATAAATTCAGATATCCCAATTTATGGCATTCCTGATTCAATTTATCTTTATGTTTACGGCGATGGCGGTTCATATAGGATTTATTATCTTGTGTCAGATGATAATGATGAAATTTTTGTCTTTTCGGGTAGCTCTATAAATTGGGCTGGCGAATGGAGAAAGGTTGGTGCGTCAACAAAATATCCGATTCAAACTACACCAGGAAGTTATTTCTCTTATCCGATAAAAATTGTAAAAGTTGCTTTCTACTTTACGGGGGCATATATAGATGGAGCTGAATATGTAGGGAAATTTTATATTGATGATTTAAGCGTAACTTATCCAGTAAAAATCACAACCGTTGAAAATGAGTTTGTAGAATGGTCTAAGGATTTTAGACTCTATCAAAATTTTCCAAATCCTTTCAATTCGGAGACGAAAATAAAATTTTCAATTCCTACATCTTGTCAAGTTAAACTTGTTCTTTATGATGTTCTTGGTCGTGAGGTTAGGGAAATTTTTACAGGCTGGTTAAGTTCTGGGGTATATGAACTAAATTTTAATTCATCTGAGCTTACGAGTGGTGTTTATCTATGTGTTCTTTCAGCTGGTGGTTTTAAGAAAGCAATTAAAATGATGGTTTTAAAATGAAAAGTTCATCTGAAATAATTGATGCATTGAATAAATTTTCTGGTGGGAAATTAAAGGAAAGAAATGTGCTTGAGCTTTTGATAAGGGTTGCAATTGAAAACGATATGATGGATTTGATAGATGAGGTGGCATTTCATTCAAAATTTTTGTGGCGTCTTTTTTCATTTTTGCAAAGTGGGAGAAAAATTAATGAGGTTGATGAAGAAATTTACAAATCCAGAATCTTCAGACAAATCATGGAATCGTCTGAAAAAATAAGGGATATGCTGTTTAAAATTGTTGATAAAACATCGCAACAAGAGAGGGAGACTTTCACTGATAAATTTCTTAAAATGGATGCACAAAGCTTTGAAAATTTTATGAATCTCGTTCACGATTTTTACTGGTTAAAAAATTGGAAGATTGACAATGAGGTTTAAGGTTTATGCTTTAATTTTGCTTTTTAATTTCGCGCAGGCACAGTATAAAATTGCTTTTATTCCATTTGATAATTTTTCAAATTATAAAGGTAGGTGGAATTTGGATGTTGAAATTCCAAGATATCTTGGCGATTTCGTTTTCAAATTTTATGGTGTTGAAGTTTTGCCGATTGATTCGGTTCTTAAAGTTAAAAGTGAAACTGGGTTAAATTTTAGAGATGCATTTTTATTTTCGGAGTTAGAGAAAAGGTTCGCTGTTAAATATATAATTGGTGGGAAAATTTTAACATTTAAAATTACGAGATTTGCGACGGGCTTTCCACTTATAGCAGGATATGAGTCATATAATGCAGAGGTTGAAATTGAAGTGATGATTTTTAATCCATTGACTGGCGAGATGTCATCCGTCTTTGGTGCTTCGGGAGAGGTTAAAAAACGCGGTCTTGGGTTAACACTTCTTGGTAAACCAACGGAAGAATACTCTGAATTTTATTCACTTGACCTTTTAAAATTTGGAAGCTACGACTTCAACGAAACGATAGTTGGCGAAGCGATGAAGAAAGCAGGAATGGAGTTTGCATTACGATTGAAAAAATATATACCCAAAATTTTTGAAAATTTAAAAGAAGTTCAAATTGAAACAGCAGGGGAGACAGAGTTAAAGGCAGTGATGATTGAGGGGAGCGTGTTATATGTTAGACCTAATAATGCGGTTTATGTTAGCCTTGGGAATAAGGATGGTTTAGTTTCTGGTATGGCGATTTATGTTTTTGAGGATAGCGAGAAAATTGGTGAACTTGAGGTGGTTGATGTAATTGATGAGCATTTTTCATTGTGTAAAGTTGTTAAGTCATCAAAGGAGATTAAAAAAGGAGATAAGGTCAAAGCAAAAGTTGTAAAATAAAAAAGGTAATTTTATGAGCGAGCAAATTACTGGAGAAAAATTCGGAAGGTTAACATTGCTTGATGTTTTCAGGGGTGCTACAATTGCAGGGATGATACTTGTAAATAATCCTGGAAGTTGGGCTTATGTTTATCCACAGTTAAGGCATGCTGATTGGCACGGTTGGACATTCACGGATTTGATATTTCCTTTTTTTCTTTTCATAGTTGGTGTTGCGATAGTTTTTTCATTTTCAAAAAGAATTGAGTTGGGTTATTCAAGGGTAAAATTATTTTTGAAGGTGGTTAGGCGAACTTTGATTTTATTTGCGCTTGGGCTTTTTTTAAATGGTTTCCCAAATTTTGATTTCTCAACTATAAGAATAATGGGGGTTTTACAAAGGATTTCAATATGCTACTTTTTTGCTTCGCTTATTTTTTTAACATTCAATTTGAGATGGCAAGTTATATGGTCGGTGCTTCTTCTTTTTGTTTACTGGGGATTGATGGAGTTTGTTCCTGTCCCTGGGGTTGGCTCGGGATTGTATGAAAAGGGAAAGAATTTCGCAGCTTATGTTGATAGTTTAATTTTAAGCGGTCATATGTGGAGCGCTACAAAGACTTGGGACCCTGAAGGTATTATAAGCACGATCTCGGCGATATCAACTACGCTTTTCGGCGTTTTAACGGGGCACTGGCTTAAAAGTAAAAGAAATGAAGTTGAGAAAACTTTATGGCTTTTTATAATGGGAAATTTAGGTTTATTTTTAGGCGCTGTTTGGAACGCGTGGCTGCCAATAAATAAAAATCTTTGGACAAGTTCCTATGCTGTTTTTACAGCTGGATTCGCTCTTATTGTCCTTGGTTTTTGTTATTTCTTTGTTGATGTCAAAGGTTATAGAAAAGTTGTTTACCCATTTATCGTTTATGGGATGAATGCGATAAGTGTTTTTGTTTTATCGGGGATAATTGGGAGGTTGAGCGTTTACTTTAAAGTTTCGCTTCCTGATGGGAGCACAACGACTGTGAAAGATTATATTTATGAAAATTTCTTCGCCTCATGGCTTGGACCTATGAATGGTTCACTCGGTTATGCAATTACTCATGTTTTGTTGATGTATTTATTCGTTTGGATACTTTACAAAAAGAAAATTTTCATCAAAATTTAATCAATTTTTTCTTGATTTTTCGCCGAATGGAACGATAAGCAAACCGACGGGGCGTTTGGAACGCCCCGATTATTTTTATGTTCCAGCGCTGTAATCTTTAATGTAAGCTTTCTGTTCCTTTGTCAATTTATCAATTTTTATTCCCATTGTTTTAAGTTTAAGCTCAGCTATTTCTTCATCTTGTTCAGGTAGGATATCGTAAACCTTAGGTTCAAGTTTTTTGCCCTTTTTAAATAATTCAACAAGGCGAAGTTGAGCCATGAATTGGTTTGCAAATGACATATCCATAACCTCTGAAGGATGTCCTTCCGCTGCCACAAGATTCACAAGTCGTCCCTTGGCAAGGACAAAAATCCTTCTTCCATCTTTTAAGGTATACTCTTCGACATGATTTCTTATCTCTTTTATGCTTTTTGCCATCTTTTTCAACTGAACCAAATTTATTTCAACATCATAATGACCTGTATTGCAAACTATCGCGCCATCTTTCATAACCTTAAAGTGCTCTTCTGTTATCACATCCTTAACACCTGTTGCGGTTATAAAAACATCGCCAATTTTAGCTGCTTCTTTCATTGGCATCACTGTGAAGCCATCAAGCACTGCTTTTAATGCAGCGATAGGTCTAACTTCTGTGACTATGACATTTGCCCCGAGACCTTTTGCTCTCATTGCAACTCCTTTTCCGCAGTGTCCATATCCTGCAACGACGACATTTTTGCCAGCGATTAAAATGCTTGTCGCTCTTAAAATCCCATCAAGTGTTGATTGTCCGGTTCCGTAAACATTGTCAAAATCCCATTTTGTTTCTGCGTCGTTGACAGCTATTATTGGATATTTAAGTTCGCCTGCTTCAGCCATCGCTCTCAATCTTTTTACACCAGTAGTTGTTTCTTCGGTGCCACCAATTATATCTGGAATAAGTTCAGGATGTTTACTATGGATAGTGAAAATTAAATCAGCTCCATCGTCAAGTGTTAAATTTGGTTTTATGTGAAGTGTTTGCTCTATAGCCCAGTAGAATTCATCAACGCTCATGCCGTTCCAGGCGAAGATTGATATTCCTTGTTTTGCAAGTGCAGCTGCTATTGTGTCTTGCGTAGAAAGAGGATTGCATCCACTCCAGCTTACCTCTGCACCGCATTCAATGAATGTTTTTATTAAAACTGCGGTTTCTTTTGTAACATGAAGACATCCAGCGATTCTGAATCCTTTGAAAGGTTTCGTTTTGCTGTATTTTTCTCTCAGGGCCATTAAAACTGGCATTCTACTTTCAGCCCAGCGTATTTGTTTAAATCCTTCTTCTGCAAGGGTTAGGTCTTTTACTTTGTATACGCCTTTTAGTTCGTCCATTTAAATGTAGTCCTATTTTTGTTTTTGATTTTTATTTTAAAAGTTCTTTGAACAAGGGCACATAGTCAAGTTTTTCCCAAGTGAATTCAGGTTCATTTCTTCCAAAGTGTCCATAAACGGCGGTTTTACGATAAATTGGGCGTTGAAGCTTTAATCTATCTATTATCTCTCTGGGTGTGAGGTTAAGATTTTTCTTTATAAATTCTGCGATTTTATCTTCTGGGATTTTCCCAGTTCCTTTTGTGTCAACATAGATTGCTACTGGGTCTGGAACCCCAATAGCATATGCGACTTGAATTAGACATTCATCCGCAAGTCCTGAGGCGACGACATTTTTCGCTATGTGTCTCATTTCGTAAGCTGCGCTTCTATCAACTTTAGTTGGATCTTTTCCAGAGAAACATCCGCCACCGTGAGGAGCTTTTCCGCCATAGGTGTCAACAATTATTTTTCGTCCTGTTAAGCCCGTATCGCCGTGCGGACCTCCTATGACAAAAGATCCAGTTGGATTTATGTAGTATTTCGTTTTTTTATCAAGATATTCTTCTGGTATGACCTTCTTAATTACAAATTCTTTCAGGTCCTCTGCAATGTCTTTAGGTGTTAATTTCTTACCTTTATATTTTTCATCGTGCTGAACGGAGAAGACGATGGTGTCAACTCTAACTGGTTTTCCTGTGTTATCGTATTCAATTGTGACTTGACATTTCCCATCTGGTCTTAGATATGGCATTAAATCTGTTTTTTTTCTTACATAAGCAAGGCGCTGCATAAGTTTGTGTGCAAACATAATAGGCATCGGCATAAGCTCTGGGGTTTCCCTACAAGCATATCCGAACATCATGCCTTGGTCTCCGGCTCCGCCTTTGTCAACGCCTTTTGCTATATCGGGCGATTGAGATTTCACTGTGACTATGACACCACAAGAACGATAATCAAACTGATATTCTGACTTATCGTAGCCGATTTCTTTAATAACATTTCTAGCTATTGTATCAAAGTCAATTTTTGCTCTGACTTCTTCTGGAGCTTTTATTTCTCCACCTATGACGACAAGCCCTGTTGTTACGAATACTTCACACGCCACCCTTGATTCAGGATAATAAGTAAGGAAGGCATCAAGAACTGCGTCCGATATTTGATCGCAGATTTTATCTGGATGTCCTTCGGCAACAGATTCAGAGGTGAATAGCTTTCCCATTTTTTCTCCCTTTTAGTTTTAAGTTTTGTTTAATAAAATTCAATCTCGGATGAATCCCCAATGTTAACTTTTTTATAGTCTCCTTTTACAACCGCACCGCTTCCGACAATTGATGAATCAAGTAAAGCATTTAAAATTTTTGCGTCATCGCCTATGATTGAGTTTCGTATTATTGAAGATGAAATTTCAGCCCCATCTGATACAGTTGTATATGGACCTATGATTGAATTTTCAATTTTACTTGTTGGAGAGATGTAAATCGGTGGAATTAAGAGGACATTATCAAGTTTTCCAAATCTTTTCAAATTCATCCCATTCTTTTCAAGAAGAAAACGATTTGTCGCAAGCAGTGTTTCAGGCTTTCCACAATCATACCAGCCGTCAATTTCAAATGTCATTATCTTATCGCCTTTATTTATCATCAGTTGGAGCGCATCGGTTAATTGGAATTCGCCCTTAGTTTTGATTTCGCTTTTGATTATCTCTTCAAGCGATTCTTTTAAAAGTTTTGGTTTCTTTATCAAATAAATCCCAGCTATCGCAAGGTTGCTTTCTGGTTCAGATGGTTTTTCAATTAGCCTTCTCGCAAATTTATTGTCATCAAGGCTAACAACTCCAAATCTTCTTGGGTCGTCAACAACTTTAACGCCTATAGTTGTATATTCATTCTTTAAAAATTTAGCAAGGTCAAAATCAAAAATCGTATCACCAAGAATTATCAAAACTTCATCCTCATTTTCAAAACATTTACTCGCAAGATAAATTGCATGCCCAAGACCAAGGGGTTCATCTTGAGTTACAAATTCAAATTTTAAATTAGGGTAATTTGATTCAACATAGTTTTTTATCTTATTCCCAAGATGACCAATTACAAGGATAATGTTTTTGATTAAGTTCTCCGCAAGTTTATCAAGTATATGCCCAAGTATCGGTTTTCCAGCGACATTTAGCAAAACTTTCGGCTGAGTATAAGTATGTGGACGCAATCTTGTTCCAACGCCAGCAACTGGTATAACTGCTTTCATTTTTAAAAGACCCATTTTTATTTGATTTCACATTAATATAAAAAATCAATTCCTCATTTTCAATTATAAAAGCCTTTTTCGCATGTATTCTACAATCTCATCTACATCGTCAATGATTTGAATATATTCAATCGCGTTTTCAAGTGATTCGCGCTTTAATTGCTCTGAGATTGTTTCAATTATTGGCGTCCAGAATTTAACAGCTACAAATGGTTTTGGATCTATCAAACCCTTATTTATCAACTCCCAAGCGAGCGAGAGTTCAACAAGGGTTCCGGTTCCACCTTTTAAAACGATATATCCATCGCCTTTATCAATTAAATTTTTCAGGCGTTCAAATAGATCATTGGCTTTTATCTCTTCATCTATCCATTTATTTGCATTTCCTCTAAATGTTTTCACTGTGACGCCGATTGTTTTTGCCCCGGCTTCTTTTGCGCCCCTTGCGCTTGCTTCCATTGTACCGGCATATCCACCATTGCATATAGTAAAGCCAGCTTTTCCAAGTTCATAGCCAAGTTTTTTTGCAAATTCGTAGTCTGGGTCTCCTTCTGTTGGTCTTGAACTTCCAAATATAGTTATAATTTTCTCGCTCATTTTCAGTTTTGAATTTATTTTTTTAAAAGATAAATAAAAAACGGCGCTCCAAAAATTGCTGTGATTGAACCGACAGGAAGTTCATTAGGATACAACGCAATTCGCGCAATTGTATCTGCAATTAGGAGAGAAATCGCACCGACAAAAAAAGATGTTGGAAGCAAAATTCTATAATCAACGCCGAACAACTTGCGACATATATGTGGGATGACAAGACCAATGAAGCCAATTATTCCTGTGATTGAAACTATGACTGCAGTTAAAATTGACGCCGTAAAATAAGAAATTTTTTTCGTAAATTCTGCGTCAATGCCAAGCTGAAGAGCAAGCTCGTCGCTTGTCGCAATTAGATTAAGTTGATATGAGCGAGTAAAAATTAACACTGTAAATAGCGACACGACAATTGAAATCAAAAGCGATTGTTTTAAGTTCACATTTGCCAGGTTTCCAAGTAGCCAAAAAAGGACATTTTTTATTGGTTCGTTTGATAATGTGATGATGATTAAAATCAATGCCGAGAAGAACGCGCCGACCATTATCCCGCTTAACAGCATTGTGTTTACATCAATTATTCCTTGTCTTTTGCCGAGAAGATAGACGAGCGCTATCACCAATGTTGAGCCTATAAAAGCAAGCGCTGGAGTAAAAGCAAATGAAAAAGAGCCAATTAGCGCAATTGATAAGACTACACCAAACGCAGCACCACTTGAGATTCCAAGTATGTAGGGTTCAGCAAGTGGGTTTTTTATCATCGCTTGCAAAATTGCCCCCGCCACAGCAAGCCCTCCACCAGCAAATATTGAAGTCAATGTCCTCGGAAGTCGGATTTGAAGGATGATGATTTTTTCAATATCGTCAGCTTTTCCAGTCAAAAGATTTAGAATCATATTAAAGTTTATCCCGATACCATGCCCAGAACTTCCAAGTGAAATTGATATTGTAGAGAAGAAGATTAAAAGAGGAAGCAATAAGAGTGTGTAAAGAATTAACTTTCCCTTTTTCAACTCAATAAGTTAAAAATTAGTTTTCAGTCCCAAATATTCTGTCGCCAGCATCGCCAAGCCCAGGGAGAATAAAGCCTTTTTGATTTAGCTGTCTGTCAAGGACGGCGATGTAAATCTGAACATCTGGATGTTCGCTTGTTAATTTATTAATTCCTTCAGGTGCTGCGATTAGACTTACGACTTTAATTTTCTTTGCGCCTCGTTCTTTTAAGTAAGAAACGGCAGCACAGACGCTACCTCCAGTTGCAAGCATTGGGTCAAGGATTATTGAAATGCTTTTGTCAAGGTTTTTGGGAAGTTTAAAATAATAATCAACAGGTTTTAGAGTCTCTTCATCGCGATAAAGCCCTATGTGTCCAACTTTTGCTTCTGGTATTAGTTCAAGGAATGCGTCAACCATTCCAAGCCCAGCCCTTAAAATTGGAACGAGGACGATTTCATCTTTAAGCGTATGCCCTTGCGTTATTTCAAGCGGGGTTTCAACTTCCATTGGTAGCAAGTCAAGGTCTTTGGTCACTTCAAAAGCCATAAGCGAAGTTAATCGGCGAAGGATGTTTCTAAATGTTGAACTTGGTGTGTTCTTATCGCGCAGAAATGTTAAATCTCTTTTGATAAGTGGGTGATTGATTATAGAAAGATTTTCTCCCATCGGCATTTGGAATTTTTATTTTAAGTTAAGAATTTGTGTTTGAAAATGCAATTGCGAGGTTGAATGTTAAATTTGAATTGAGTATATTAAAAATAAAAAATAAAAAGCACTTGATTACCAACCTTAAAAATCAACTCTGGAGGCATTATGAGGGAAGTCGTAATAGCAAGCGCCTGTCGCACACCGATAGGCTCATTTAACGGGGCATTGAGTCCTTTGCCAGCACCTAAACTTGGTGCAATTGTGATTGAAGAAGCTTTAAAAAGGGCAAACGTTCCTAAAGATATGGTTGATGAAGTTATAATGGGTTGTGTTTTAACTGCTGGGGTTGGTCAAGCGCCAGCCCGTCAAGCTGCTATCTTTGCTGGACTGCCAACAAAAGTTGAATGTATGACAATTAACAAAGTTTGTGGCTCTGGACTTAAAGCTGTCATGCTTGCAACTCAGGCCATAAGACTTGGCGATGCGGATATAATTGTCGCTGGCGGTATGGAAAGTATGTCAAATGCGCCTTATCTTCTTGATAGGGCGAGAACTGGTTACAAGATGGGGCATGCTCAATTGATTGATTCGATGATAAAAGATGGGTTGTGGGATGTTTATAACGATTTTCACATGGGAAATGCTGGTGAACTATGCGCGAGGGAATGTAAAATTTCAAGAGAGGAACAAGATGAATTTGCGGTGTTAAGTTATAAGAGAGCTCTTGAGGCGATTGAAGAAGGTTATTTTAAAGATGAAATTGTCCCAGTTCCTGTGCCACAAGCAAAAGGTGAAACAATTTTGGTTTCTGAAGATGAAGAGCCAAAGAAGGTAGTTTTTGACAAGATACCGAAATTAAAGCCAGCTTTTGAACCCAATGGCACGATAACCGCAGCAAACGCATCAAAGATAAACGATGGTGCATCGGCTCTTGTTTTAATGTCAAGGGAAAAAGCTGATGAGATTGGTATAAAGCCACTTGCTAAAGTTGTCGCTTACACATCAGCAGCAAAAGACCCAGCGTGGTTTACAACAGCACCTGTTGATGCGATTGAAAAGGTTCTGAAAAAAGCGAACATGAAGAAAGAAGATATAGATTTGTTTGAGGTCAACGAAGCATTTGCGGTCGTCGCAATTGCAACTTCAAAGCTTGCTGGTATACCAATTGAAAAGATGAATATACACGGCGGAGCTGTCGCACTTGGACATCCAATTGGAGCAAGTGGAGCAAGGATTTTAACCACGCTTCTTTATGCGATGAAAAGAAGGGAGGCAAAATTTGGGCTTGCTGCAATTTGCATTGGCGGTGGAGAAGCAAGTGCAATGATAGTTGAGAGAATTTAAAAAACATGAATAACAAAGTCAAAAGAAAAAACGATTAAATAGGCGTAAAGATTTTTGAAGAAAGCAAAGAAAATTTTGACAAGAGAAATAAAAGACCCAAAGTTATTATCGCTTGGGCGTAAATGTTGATGTGATAAAGGCTAATTTAAAAAGTGTTGAAGAGATAATTAGAATTTTGGGATGAAATGGCAAAGAAAGAACAAAAAATACCAAGGACAAAAGAAGATGCAATAGCGGAAGCTAAAAAGTTTTTAAAGAATGCGAAGGAAATTTTGTCTAAAACAACAATAAAATATGGAAAAATCTACGAAGATTCAAAGATAGTTAGAGAAGCTGCTGGTATAGCTTACCTTGCTGCACTTAAGGCAATAGATGGGTATTTGCTTGGGAAAGGAGTTCCGTATGATAAATTACCAACTTCAATTGAGGGATATTTTGATGCTATTGAGAAAATCCCAAAGAATGGGAGATTGAAAGCAAATTTACGAGTTGTTTATGAAAATCTTCACATCTTTGCTTACTACCGCGGTGGCGTTAATGTTGATATGGTAAAAGCTGGTTTAAAAAGTGTTGAAGAGATAATTAAAATTTTGGGGTGAAAATTTAAAACAAAAAAACAGGGAGCACATACTATGGAAATCAAAAAAGTTACAGTTGTTGGCGCTGGAACAATGGGAAGCGGGATTGCCCATGTTCTCGCTCAAAGTGGTTATTATGTTAATTTGATTGACATTAATAAAAGTGTGCTTGAGAGGGCGATAAATGTGATAAGACAAAATATGGATAGGCAGATTAAAAAAGGAATAATGACCAATGAGGACAAAGAGCAGGCTATCGCTAGGATTAACACATTAACTTCGCTTGAGAGTGGAGCTAAGGAAGCTGACTTTGTAATTGAGGCTGCGACCGAGAATGTTAAGATCAAAAAGGATATTTTTAAATCACTTGACCTTGTCTGCAAGTCTGAAACTATTCTTGCTACTAACACATCTTCCATTTCAATCACTGAAATTGCATCTGCCACGAATCGCCCGGATAAAGTCATCGGTATGCACTTTTTCAACCCTGTTCCAGTTATGAAACTCGTTGAGATAATCCGTGGGCATGATACTTCGGATGAAACTTTCAAGATTACGAAAGAGCTTGCTGAAAAGCTTGGGAAAACGACTGTTGAAGTGAAGGATTATCCTGGCTTTGTTTCAAATCGCATTTTGATGCCTATGATAAATGAGGCTATTTACTGCCTTATGGAGGGTGTTGCTTCTGCTGAGGATATTGATACTGTAATGAAACTTGGGATGAATCATCCGATGGGTCCATTGGCACTTGCCGATTTAATTGGGCTTGATGTTTGTCTTTCAATTATGAATGTTTTATATGAAGGTTTTGGCGACCCGAAATATAGACCATGTCCGTTGTTGAAAAAGATGGTCGCTGCTGGTTATCTTGGTAGAAAAACAGGTAAAGGTTTCTACGATTATACTCAACAACAAAATGATAAAGCACAGCAATGAACTTCCAATTCACAGAAGAACAGTTAATGATTAAAGAAACCGCAAGGAAATTTGCGGTTGAAGAATTGGCGCCAAAAGCGTCTGAAAGGGACGAAAAAGAAGAATTCCCACATGAAGAAGTTAAGAAGCTTGCTGAACTTGGATTTATGGGAATGATGGTTTCTGAAAAATACGGAGGTGCGGGGCTTGATACCGTAAGCTATGTCCTTGCAATTGAGGAGATATCAAAGGTTGATGCATCAGTTGGAGTTATAATGTCAGTTAATAATTCGCTTGTCTGTTGGCCAATTGAGACTTTTGGAACAGAGGAGCAGAAGCTTAAGTATCTTCCAAGACTTGCGCGCGGGGAATTGCTTGGTGCTTTTTGTCTATCGGAGCCAGAAGCCGGAAGTGACGCCTCAAATCAGAGAACAACAGCTGTAAAAGACGGCGATTACTATGTTTTAAATGGGACGAAAAATTTTATAACTAATGGAGTTTATGCAAATATCTTGATAGTTTTCGCTCAAACTGATAAAGAGAAGGGCTCAAAGGGTATTTCCGCCTTTATCGTTGAGAAAGATTTTCCAGGGGTAATCGTTGCAAAAAAGGAAAGGAAACTTGGCATAAGGAGCTCTGACACTGCACAAATTGTTTTTGAAGATTGTAAGGTTCCAGCTTGCAATCGCCTTGGTGAAGAAGGAATGGGATTTAAAATTGCTATGACGACTTTGAATGGCGGAAGAATTGGAATTGCTGCGCAAGCTCTCGGGATAGCTCAGGCGTCGCTTGAGGCATCAATAAAATATGCAAAGGAAAGAAAAACATTCGGGAAATACTTGGCTGAGCATCAGGCGATTCAATTCAAAATCGCTGATATGGCGACAAAAATTGAAGCTGCAAGGTTGTTAACACTGCTTGCTGCGTGGAAGAAGGATCGAGGTGAGAAGTATGTTAAAGAAGCATCAATGGCTAAATTGTTCGCATCGCAGGTTGCCGTTGAATCCGCTCTTGAAGCTGTGCAAATTCACGGTGGATATGGATATATAAAAGATTTCCCAGTTGAAAGATATCTGCGAGATTCAAAAATTACCGAGATTTACGAAGGAACATCCGAAATTCAACGGATAATCATCGCGAGGGAATTGCTTGAAATGAAGTTTTAATTTTCTTGAAGGCGCTGGACTTCAATGACTTTTTCAAAAATTATGGTAGGGATTTTGTCTCTGTTTTCAATTGTCAATTTGAACAATTCAACATCGTCCCTTGATTTTATTTTGTTTATGATTTCGTCGCCTTTTTCTTTTATGGTTCCGACGACAATTTTTTCGGAGTCTAGCGCCATAAAAACTTTTTGGACAAAATTTTCCGAAAAGCACTCCATCTTGCCAATCTCATCAATCACAATTATATCAGAATTTAAATCAATTGATGGAGCTGCAATCTCATCAATATCTTTTAAATTGACCCCGTATTTGCCAACTTTTACACGAGTTTTCAAATTTACATCCGCAAGCGTCCCAACCTTTCCATTAAGTGTGATGATTTTAAATCCAGTTCTATTTCCAAATTCGTTTCTAACTTCTTCAGTGATAAATCCAGATATTTTAAATTTCCTTTTTGCGAGATTGACAAAGTTTTTTATGGCTGTGGTTTTCCCTGTCCCGGGTGGAGATGTTATCAAAAAATTTTTCTTCACCTACATTGTCGTTCTATTTTCAATTGCTCTAACTATCGTAGCTGTATCCGCATATTCAAGCGCTGTTCCAATCGGCAAGCCTCTTGCTATTCGTGTTACTTTGATGCCGAATGGTTTGATTAAATTAGCAATATATATGGATGTTGTTTCACCTTCAATACTTGGATTTAGGGCGATTATAACTTCGTTCACTGTTCCAGATGTAACTCTGTTAATCAGTTCTTTAATTTTCAAATCTTCAGGTCCAATTCCCTCAAGCGGGTTTAAAATTCCCCCGAGCACATGATAGACGCCATTATATTCGTTAGTTTTTTCTATTGCAAGGACATCCATTGGTTCTTCAACTACACAGATTGTGCTTTTGTCTCTTTTTGGGCTTGAGCAAATCGGGCATGGGTCTGTTTCTGTTATATTATAGCAGATTGAGCAGTATCTTATTTTTTCCTTTACATCAATTATCGCCTTGACAAGTTTTTCAATCTCTTCTTTTGGCTGTTTCAAAATATACAACGCGAGTCTTTGTGCCGTTTTTCTGCCTATGCCGGGAAATTTATTCAGCTCTTCTATCAAGTTTTCAAGGCTTTCGGATGTGTAAAGCATGGTGAGTATGTTGAATTTGTTTCAGGCTTTGAACCCGGGAAAATTGAAAAGAAATCCAGGGAATCCAGGAAGCAGGTTTGAAGTTGCTTTTGCAATTTCTTCGCTTATCATCTTATCTGCGCTTTGAAGCGCTTTATTTGTCGCAGCGACGAGCAAGTCCTCAAGCATATCCACATCATCTGGATTTACAACTTCCCTGTCAATTTCAATTTTTACAACTACCTTTTTACCGTTGACAGTTACCTTTACCATCCCACCGCCGGCTTCTTCGGTGACGGTTTTATTTTCAAGCTCTGCTTGAATTTTTTCAATTTCCTCTTGAACTTTCTCAATTTGCTTGAATATGGTTTTTAAATCTGGTTTCATTTTTTTGCTGTTTAATTTTTTATATAAATTAATACAAATTTCCAAAATTTGAAATTTGCAAGTTTAAATTTGGTTGTTTAGATTGATTTTGAAGAACAAAATTTCAAGATGCGACAATGGAAGGATACAAAAAACAGGTGTTTGAAGAAAACAACCGAGCGATAGATATAATTGCAAATTATTGGTTAAACTCTGAACCTATATTTTTTGAAAACCTTCGCGGAAGCGTAGTCCTGCTTGTGTTTTTTAACTATGCAAGTTTTGAATGGATAGAACTTCACAGTTATATCAAAGAATGGGAAAAAAGATACAAAGATAAGGGATTGTTTGTTTTTGGAGTTCACATTCCAAAATTTCCGTTTGAAGCAAAAATTGAAAATGTGGAAAAAGAAATAAAAAGACTTGGAATAGATTTCCCTGTGGCTGTTGATAACGATTGGTTAAACTTAAGAAGGTATGCCAAACTTGTGTCTAAAAATTTGCCACTTGATGTGCCTGTATTGTTTCTTATAAATCGCGATGGCTTGGTTTCTTATTCTCATACTGGGACAAGCAAGCTCTGGGATATGGAATTTACAATTCAATCTTTGTTGATAAAAGCTGGATATTATGGAGACTTCCCGTTGCCTATAGGTTCAAGATATGATGTTGACGAGATGATTTACTATAGAGTGACTCCTGAAATTTACACTTGTTATTCTGGTGGCTCGCTTGGAAATGTTGAAGGTTTCTCTCCCGAATCAGTTGTAAAATATGTTGACCCGAAAATTTACATCGCTGGAAAGTTTTACCTTGATGGTGAGTGGTATAATGGTAAGTATTATTTCAAACATAACCCAATATCCCAAAATCAAGGTGTTGTTATCCTTCCCTATGTTGGAACAAATGTCGGCGTTGTTATGGAGTCATTAAACGGTGAAAATATTAAAGTTGGTGTGGTTCAAGATGAAAGGTTTCTTGATGATGACAATCGTGGTAAAGATGTGATAATTAAAAATGGTGAAAGTTATATTTTGGTTTGTGAGCCGAGATATTATGATGTTGTAAGAAATTTGTATTTTGGCGAGCATGTTTTAAGGCTTATTGTTGAGTCTGATGGTTTTGCAATATACAAATTTTCAATTTCAGCGCGTGCGGAAAAAAGAGAGATAATAAAAGAAATATAAACTCCAATGGAACAAAAAATAAAAAAATCTGAAATTGAGAGTTTCCTAACTGATTTTTCCCGGCGGAATCAATTTAAACCTATGGTAGTTGAGAAGGCAAGTGGGAGGAAAAAGGAAAGAATTCTTGAAGATGTTTATTTTCTTGGCTTTTATTGTAAGATGGAGATGGGAAATGCTGATAAAGTTTTTTTGTTTAGAGCGACGAAAGATTATAGGTTCATTGGTGAGATTATTTTTGAAGTTGGTAATCTTAAAAGCCTTTCTTTTGTAAAAGGTTTTGAGGTTGATGAAGTTATTTTAAAGTTTGATAAGACGAAATATATTGTTAAAGTTTTTGGTCGTCCAAATGATGAGATGAGGCGTGAGACAATAGCAAAGGTTGCATATTTTATCTGGGAGAGAAAAGGGGGCATTGGAAGCCAGGAACTTGAGAATTGGGCTGAAGCAGAAAGAGTTGTCCAAGACTGGGTTAGGATATTCCGCGAAGGTTTCATAAGGGTTTAATTTGGGGGATATACTTGACAAAGGCGGAATTTTTTATTATATTTAGTAAAACGATTTAATTGATTGTTCTTTGATTTTTAATCATTTTTTATTTATTTTATCGGGGAGTTTAAATTTATAATTAAATCGTTTTTATTATGGCTAAAAAAGTTACAATTAAAGATGTAGCGAAGAAAGCAGGGTTATCAATATCAACTGTCTCTCTTGTTATAAACAACAAGGGGAAAGTAAGTGAGGAGACAAAAAGGAGGGTTTTTCAAATAATTGAAGAACTTGGTTACTATCCCACGAGGTCTGCAAGGAATCTTGTATCAAAGAAGACGGGGAATATTGGTTTTATTTTAACAGAGGAACATTTCTCAAGAAGTGAACCATTTTACACAAAAATTTTTCTTGGAACGGAGTTTGAGTCGCGACAACATAATTACTATATTTTACTAACAACAGTGTCTTCACAATTTTCTAGGGATTCAATTCCAAGATTTTTGCTTGAAAGTAATGTTGATGGTGTTATCTTTGCTGGAAAAATAAATCAAAGATATGTCAAATATGTTGAAGATTTAGGCTTGCCTTACATCCTTGTTGATTATGACCTTCCTGGAAGGAAAGTTTCGGCGGTTATGATTGACAATGTCGGTGGTGGGGAAATAGCGACAGAGCATCTTATAAAGCTTGGGTATAGAAAAATTGCGTTTATAGGTGGTGATATTGAACATCCGAGTATAAAAGGGCGGTTGGAGGGCTTTAAAAGAGCACTTGAAAAAGCAAGGATAGAATGTCAGGAGAATTTGTGTATAGTTGATGAGCCTGACACACGGATAGCAAATGGTTATAGAGCATGTGAAAAACTTTTCTCAAGGTTAAAGCCGGAAGCAATTTTTGCAGCAAATGATGCAATGGCTATTGGATGTATGCAGTTTTTGAAAGAAAAGGGGATAAAAATTCCAGATGAGGTTGCAATAGTTGGGTTTGATGATATAGAAGCTTGTATTCATGTTGAACCACGTTTGACGACGATAAGGGTTGATAAAGAAGAACTTGGAGTTATAGCTGTAAAGCGTTTGGTTGAAATGATAAATGAGCCTGGAGCTGGGATTAATAGAGTGTATGTTCCAGTGGAGCTTGTCATCAGGGAATCGTGCGGGGCAAAGTCTAAAAGAGATATGAATGTCAATTTACCGGATGGAGAAATGGATTTTGATCAAAAATAAACTTTTTAGGGAGGTTGAGAACCGAAAAGATGCGGAGGTGATTTAAATTTTGGCGCAAAATATTTTTAAAACCCAAACTAAAAGGAGGGTAAATTATGTGGCGCAAAATTTTTTATCTCGGGTTAATTACAATCGCTTTATCTTCAATAGTTCTTTCACAATATGTCAATGTTTTAAGAAACGGTGGTTTTGAGTCTGACAGACCTGCGTTATTTAGTTCACATGGTGTTAGTGGTGCTACATTGAGTTGGGCTGTTGATGAGAGCAGGAGTGCTGCTTATTCTTTGAAGATAAGCAAGCAGGCTACGAGTGAAGCTGTTTATTGGTTTAGTGATAATATGTGTACATATTGGGCGCCGTTTATATTTCCTGGGAAGGAGCTTGTTATGGGTGGATATGTTAAGACGAGTGGGGTTAACACTAATCCTCGGAGTGATGATCAGAGGTTTTACATTGAGTTTTCTTTTTATGATAGGCAGAATAATTTGATAGGGGGTCAGCCTGTTAGGGTATATGTTCCGCAGAGTAGTTCGAGTGTGGATTGGACGAGGGTTGAGAATGATGTGAGTGTAGTTTTGCCTGATACGGCTTTTAAGCTTGTTGTTAGGTTGGTTGGTGGTAAGGATGCTGTTGGGAGTGTATGGTTTGATGATTTGTTTTTGTATGGTAAAAAGGCTGATGGATGGGATTGGGTAGGTAGTTTGTTTAACAATAGTTTTAATGCTAATGAGGGTTGGTTTTATTGGTGGAGGGATTTTGAGTTGGGGACGAATCAGTATATAACTGCTACAGTTAGTTCTGAGGCGTCACATAGTGGTAGTAAGTCGTTGAAGTTGGCGGAGTGGGATTGGGATAGTGATGAGGTGGTGTGGATAAGTGATATATATGAGTTGCCGGTTAAGGGCGGGGGTAAGAAGTATGTTTTGAGTGCTTGGGTAAAGATAGATAGTTTGATACCTGATTCGCTTTTGAATGAGAGTTATGCTATAGGATTTACGTGGACATGGCATAGGGTTGTAGTTGGTCCGAACACTGGTTGGCAGGAGGTTAGGGCTGAGGATTACAAGTTTGATTTGAAGTTTATGAGGGATCAAGGTTTGACGAAGCTTGATTGGACGCAGTTTGCAACTGTTATAACAGTGCCAAGTGATGATGTTGTTGGTGTAAGTGTAAGAGCAAGATTCTGGCCACTGTTCCATGGTAAAGTATTCTTTGATGACTTTGCTCTTGCTCCTATTGTTGTTGGTGTTGATGATAAAACAATTGCTGATAAAGGTTTAATCCCGACGAAATTTGAACTTTATCAAAATTATCCTAATCCATTTAACCCATCAACTGTGGTTGAATATGCATTGCCCGAGGCTTCGCATGTTAAAATTGAGATTTTTAATCTTGTTGGTCAGAAGATAAAGACGCTTGTTGATACTTACCTTGATGCCGGCAGATACAGAATTCATTGGGATGGGACTGATGATAATGGCATTAAGGTTTCTTCGGGTGTTTACATTTATCGTCTTGTTGCTGGTAAGAATGTCATTGCGAGGAAGATGATGTTGTTGAAGTAATTTATTGGGGGCACTTTTGTGCCCCCTTTTGTTTTAAATAAAACTTTATTAGGAGTGAGCCGAAATGGCGAAAAGATTATTTCTTGTGGTTGTATTCTCACTTTTGAATTTTTCACTCCTTTTTTCAGGTACAACTGGAAAGATAGCGGGGAAAGTTGTAAACGCATCTACTGGTGAACCACTTTTTGCAGTAAATGTTATAGTTGAGGGAACAAGTCTTGGCGCAGCAACTGATATGCAAGGTAATTATGTGATTTTAAATGTTCCACCCGGGATTTATACAGTTAAGGCAAGCGCTGTTGGTTTTAAGACGGTTAGAGTTACAAATGTTCGCGTTTCCGTTGACCAAACCACGAGAATTGATTTTAAGCTTGAAGAAGTTGCGATTGAGCTTGGTGAGGAGGTTGTGGTTGTTGCCGAGCGACCGCTTGTTCAAAGAGATTTAACATCAACGAGTGCTAAGGTTGGGTCTGATGTCATTGAAAAGTTGCCAGTTGAAAATTTTACAGATATAATTAATCTTCAAGCTGGCGTCGTTGAAGGGCATTTCCGAGGTGGAAGGCTTGGGGAGGTTGCTTATATGATTGATGGAATTCCAGTAAACGATGTCTTCTCAAATACATATGCGATACAGGTTGAAAATCACGCTATTCAGGAGATGGAGATCATAACTGGGACTTTTAACGCTGAATATGGTCAAGCGATGTCGGGCGTAGTGAATGTTATAACCAAAGAAGGTGGCGAAAGATATTCCGGAAGTTTTTCAAGCTACATTGGTGATTATGTATCGTCGCATCGGGATCTGTTTATGAACATTGAAAGAGTGAACCCGCTGGATATATACAACATTCAGGGGACACTTAGTGGTCCATTCCCATTTCTAAGGAACAATCTCGGTTTTTTCATCTCATGGAGATATTACAAAAATGATGGATGGATTTACGGGAGAAGGATTTTTAACCCTCACGATTCCTCAAACTTTAGCTCAGATGATCCATCAAAATGGTATATTGGTTCAACTGGTGATAGTGCATTTGTTCCAATGAACCCAGAACATAGGTTGACATTACAAGGTAAGCTTACTGTAAAGATAAACCCGAGCAATAAACTTAACATTGAAAGTTTATATCAGCGTCGCTTTTACAAAATATATGACCATCGCTTTAAATACAACCCAGATGGGGATTACAAAAGGTATCAAAATGCCTATACATTTACGCTTTCTTATACACATGTTTTAAGCCCAAGGGCGTTTTTTACAGTGAAAGGTTCTTTGCTTTACAACGATTATCAACAATATGTTTGGAGGAAGGATATAACTCTTTACCCTGACCCAAAGCGGCTTCAAGATGCGAGCAACAATGCGTTCCTGACGGGCGGAGCTCAAATGTGGCACTTTTTCAGGAATACGAGAACTTATATTGCAAAAATTGATTACACAAATCAGATAACAAATACGCATCAAATTAAAACAGGGATTGAGGCTCGCTTTCATCGCTTGTGGCTGAGGGAATATGAGATAGTTCGGGATGAGAGATTTAAAGATAGATTTGTCCCAGCTTTGCCTCCGAGAACAGCATTTAATAATAATGAATATCTTCACAAACCTTATGAGCTTTCTGCTTATATTCAAGATAAGATGGAGTTTGAATACCTTGTTGCAAATGTTGGGTTAAGGTTTGATTATTTTGAGCCTGATGGGAAGGTTCTTATAGACCCGGACAATTTACCAGCTGAACGACCGCTTCCTGATAGTTTATTTAGGCGTGCAAAGCCAAAATATCAATTGAGTCCAAGAATTGGTCTTGCGTATCCGATAACCGATAGAGGTATAATTCACATCTCATATGGTCATTTCTTTCAGATCCCACCATTTGAATTTCTTTACACGAATCCTGAGTTTGAGATTGAGGTTGGAAGGTTAAAAAGCAAAATTGGTAACGCAGATCTTCAGCCGGAGAGGACGGTAAGTTATGAGATTGGTCTACAACAGCAATTAACAGATGACATAGCAATTGATGTGACGGGTTATTACAAAGATATAAGAAATTTGCTCGGGACGCAAATTCACCAGTATTTAAATGTTGATAAGTTTGCAAGGTATATAAATCGTGATTATGGAAATGTGAGAGGTATAACCATTTCGCTTGAAAAAAGATTTAGAAATGGGATCGGTGCAACCGTTGATTATACGCTTCAGCTTGCTCGTGGGAATGCATCTGATCCTGATGCTGAGTTCCTTAACAATCAAGCGGATCCCCCAATAGAAGGGAATAAACAACTTGTTCCACTTGACTGGGATAGGCGTCATTCACTTAATTTCACGATTTCGCTTGGGGAGCTGGATAATTTTGTTTTGAGTTTTATAGGTAAGCTTGGCACAGGTTTACCGTATACGCCAGCGTTTCAAAATCAGCGTACAGCGATTGAAAATAGCGACAATAAACCTCCGATCTACACATTTGATGTTTACTTCTATAAAATTTTCAAGTTGTTCGGTTTAAACATGCAATTTTTCGTAAAAGTCTACAATGTCTTTGATGTAAAAAATGAGCTTGAGGTTTTTAGCGATACTGGAAGAGCTGGGTATAGTCTTTCGGCTATTTATTCGGGAAGACCGAGGGGAATAAATACGGTTGAAGAATATTTTAAAAGACCCGATTTTTATTCTGAGCCGAGGCAGATCATCTTCGGTTTTTCTTTTGACTTCTAAAAAATAAATTTAGAACTGCTATGTTGTTTTTCAGGTTCAAGTTTTTATACCTTTTTCTCGTTTTATCTGTTGACCTTGTTTATTCGCAGCATGTAATTCCAGATCCAAATGTAGGACATAGAAAGTACACAAAACAGGGGATAATGGATGGTAATATGGTTAGGACTATGTTTTTTAATCATGGTGAAGTTGCTCACTGGCCAGACCAACCAAGTGGTGAATGGCCAAAAGGAAGCGGGCATTCATATGTTGATGGTGTCGCGATGATAGTTCAAGTTGAGACGAGAGATAGAAGTGGGAAAATTATTCATCCTATGGAGACTATGTATCGTGAATTTATTGACATTGGTCCTGATGGAACCCCTTGGGGATGGGCTCCACTTCCTGGGTATGCAAATCCAGCTCAACCAAAACCAGCTATGAGCAATGACCCTTCAACTTGGCCAGCTTTTTGGCCGGATAGACCTCCTGATTGGGCAGGTTTCTGGAATGGTTATTTTGGCAAAGGTGTAAAGAACGCTGACCTTGAGACATATTTTGTTTTTGATGATGACCCTGATGAAGAGTGGGATTTTTACCCTGACCCATCGGATACATCAAGGCGTGGGATTGGGATGGAAGTTGCAATGCGTGGTTTTCAATGGTCCCATGTCCTTGCCCAAGATGTCATATTTTGGCATTATGAAATTTTAAATGAGGGTAAAACTAACTATGAGAAATGTTTGTTTGCTCAATATATTGATTGGGGAGTTGGAGGGACTGACGATTCTGGGGATGATTCAGGTTTATATGATACGGAACTTGATATTGCATGGGCGTTTGATTATGATGGACTTGGGACCCCAGGGAGATGGGGACCTGTTGGTGTTGCTGGTTATGCATTCCTTGAAAGCCCAGGGATTCAAAACGATGGTAAAGATAACGATGATGATGGAATAATAGATGAGAGAAGAAATGATCCGGATGCAGGACAGTTAATCAAGGGTAAGGAAAATATAATTGCTTACATTCAGGCAAATTATGATCTAAACAAATTTTTGAGATTTTACAATTATGCAAGCGTTGATGATATTCCTGCTGTGAGGCAGGGTTATTGGTGGACTGCGGATGAAAATATGAACTGGCGTGGATTTACCGATTTAAATGAAAATGGCAAATGGGACCCTGGTGAACCATTAAATGATGATGTCGGTAGCGATGGAATAGGTCCTCTTGATGAAGGTTATACTGGTCCTGACCCTGATGGGAGTGAAGGAAATGGTCGTCCTGACCAAGGAGAGCCAAATTTTGGGATACTTGATAAAGATGAATCCGATCAAATTGGTTTAACTGGTTTTTCAATTTTTCCGGTTCATACATATGAGCTTTGGGACGATGAACAAAATTGGAGCGTTTTTAGAGCTCCCCTTCCAGCTAAGGATCAACTTTTGCAGGCTGTAAATCTTGGAATGTTTTTTTCATCTGGAATCTTCCCTATGCAAGCTGGTCATGTTGAGAGGTTTTCAATGGCTTTGCTTTTTGGTCAGGATAGAGATGACCTGATAAAGAGGAAGAAAACGGTTCAGCAAATTTACAATGCAAATTACAGGTTTGCTAAACCCCCGGAGAAGCCACGCCTTGTTGCTGTCCCTGGTGATAAGAAAGTGACACTTTACTGGGATTCAAGGGCTGAGCTTTCATGGGACCCGTTTTTGCAAGAATATGATTTTGAAGGTTATAAAATTTACAAAAGCACAGATCCGAGTTTTCTTGAAGCTCTCGTTATAACAGATGCGCACGGTAATAAGTTGTTTAAGAAACCTATCGCTCAATTTGACCTTGCAAATGGCATTAAAGGCTATCACCCAATAGATGTTTATGGCTTAAAGTATTATCTTGGGGACGATACGGGGCTGAGACATTCGTTTGTTGATTACGATGTTCAAAACGGTCAAACTTATTACTATGCTGTTGTATCTTATGATCGCGGGTATGTCACAAGAGATGCACTTGGAAATATTGATGGTATTGCTCCGTCCGAGTGCACAGCGATAATAAAAGCAGATGTAGCTGGAACTGTTAAGCCAGACATAAACACTGCTATCGTCACCCCAAATCCACCTTCGGCTGGATATATTGAGCCCGGGGTTGATGGCGATATGATTCATGCGGGTCCAGGAACTGGGGAAATTCAAGTTAGCATACTTCAGCCAGATTCAATAAAAGATGGGCACATTTACAAAATTGCTTTTAAAGACACATCAAAATTTTATATCTCGCCAATCCCAAAATATTCAATTTATGACCTTACATCCGGCAGAACAATAATTGACACTGTTGAATTAAAAATCTATGGTCAGGAATCCTCAATTTTCAACGGACTTATCATTTACCTTTACAATGATTCTACAGTCTCACTTGATAATAATAAAACTGGTTGGGTTAGAGGGAATTCAAATTATATTGTTAGGGTTGACCTTGACCCGACTTTCTCAGCGAGGAATATAAGATATCCTGCTGATTTTGAAATCAGATTCAGTGATAATGTAATTGATACATCGCTTGCGTTAATTTTTGGTCAGCAGAGAATTCCGGTGAAGTTTACAGTTTGGAACTTGACTGAAGATAAAAAGGCTGACTTTATTTTCTTTGACAAAGATAAAGATTCAACTTTATCTCCGGGTGATAGATTGATAATTGTTCTTGGGGGTGATTCTGCGGCTCAAAAGCCTAATCCAAGGAATTGGAAAGCAAGTTGGAGAGTTCAATTTTTTGAGGATACTTTAAAGCCGGTTCAAATTCCTCCAGCGCCGGGGGATGTTTATCTTGTAGCTACGAAGAAGCCATTCAGAGACGGTGAGTATTTTGAGTTTAAGGTCAGAGGTCAAAAGATAGACATTGAAAAAGCAAGGATTGATTTAGATAAAATTGCTGTAGTTCCAAATCCTTATGTTGCAACTGCTTCCTGGGAGCCAGCTAACAGATACAGAGCGGGTAGAGGCGAGAGAAAAATTTGGTTTATAAATTTGCCTAAAAATTGCACGATAAGAATTTACACAATAAGAGGCTATCTCGTTGACACGATTGTATACAATGGAACGGATGATTATGGAGCAGCGTCTTGGGATTTAGTTTCAAAAGATGGGATGGACATAGCTTATGGAATTTACATTTATCATGTTGAGGCCCCAGGCATTGGCGAAAAAATTGGAAGGTTTGCTGTGATAAAGTGAAAAAGAAAAGTTTAAAAGGTTATGAGAAAAATAATTTTCCTTGTTATTTTGGCAACGGAAATAACTTTTTCTCAACGATTTGTATCAAATGTTTCAAAAGTTGCAACTACTGCTGCTCCTTTCCTTGAAATTCCCGTTGGTGGTAGAGCTACCGCAATGGGTGGTTCATTTGTCGCTGTGGCAAATGATGCAAGCGCAATTTACTGGAATCCTGGTGGAGTTTCAAGATTAGGCGGGATTGAGGCGATATTTCAATATACTAATTGGCTTGCTGATACAAAGTTCGGATTCATAGGCGTTGTAATACCGGTCGGCGGGATTGGTACGCTTGGCGCAAGTTTAACTACGCTTTCAATTCCTGATATGGAAGTTAGAACTGTTGAAAGACCAGAAGGAACTGGTGAGTATTTCAATGCTAATGACTTTGCAATTAGTTTGACTTATGCGAGGAATTTAACGGATAGATTTTCAATTGGATTTAATTTTAAATATATTCAGCAGAGAATATGGCATATGTCAGCATGGGGGATTGCTGTTGATATTGGAACATTATTTAAGACAGATTTTTTAGGTGGTATGATGATAGGTGCTACGATTTCAAATTTTGGAACGAGCATGCGGATGTATGGAAGGGATGCAAGGGTTTTTTATGATCCCGACCCAAATAAATACGGCAACAACGATAGAATACCTGCGATGCTTGAAACCGATAGTTGGCAACTTCCACTTAACTTTCAATTTGGTCTTTCAACATATATCTTTAAAACTGAAAACAACAAACTACTGCTATCAATAGCTGCGATCAACCCAAGTGATAATTATCAGTATCTCAATGCAGGTGGTGAGTATTCATTCAAAGATATGCTTTTCTTAAGAACTGGTTATCAAATGCTTTTTCTTAAAGATGGCGAGGGCGGTTTATCACTTGGCATCGGGGTGAAAACAAAAATTCCATTTAGTCGGATGAGCCTGAAATTTGATTACTCATATAACGATTACGGAAGGTTAAAAGGAGTTCATACTGTTGTGATTGGAGTTGAAAATTAAAAAGATGTCTTTTGTGAGAAAAGTTTTAATTTCATTTTTGATTTTCCAGAAAATTTTTTCGCAAAATCTTGAGATTAACTTGAGCCACATTGATTATCTTGTTGAAAATGTTGTCATGGATGGAGATACAGTAGCGATAATACATATCTATTCAAATTACCCAGATTATAGATATGTCTCTGCACCTGGTGAAGGGATAGCTTGCGTTGACGATGGGGCAAGAGCTTCAATTGCCTACCTTATGCACTATGAGAAATATCGCGATGAGCACAGTTTAAATCAAGGGAAGTTGTTATTAAAGTTTATTTTTAAAATGCAAGCCGATGACGGTGGATTTTATAACTTTGTTTATTCAGATCTTTTAATAAACAAATTCGGTCAAACGAGCAACAACGACAGTTTCAAATGGTGGGCTTGTAGGGCTTTGTGGGCAATGGGATATGCGTATAATTTGTTTTCAAAACTTAAAATTGAAAATGAATTTAGAGATACGCTTGCTTCAAGAATTGAGAAAACCCTCTCAAAAGCAGTTAGGACAATAAATAAATCGGATATTTACGAGACATTTATCGCTTGGAAAGTTCCAGCTCGTGGATATTGGCTTCTTGAGAATGGAACTGATGCATCCGCGGAGGCTGTAATAGGTGCTTCGCTTTATTATGAGGTTTCAAAAAGTGATAGGGCAAAATGGGTCGTTGAAAAGCTTTGCAAAGCGATGTCAACATATCAATTTGGAGATGAAGATGAATTTCCATTTGGAATGCATCCATCTTTTACGCCAAATCTTTATATCTGGCATTCTTGGGGCAGTAGGCAATCTTACGCGCTTTTGATAGCAGGAAAAATTTTTAACAGAAATGACTGGATCGAATCAGTAAGAAAAGAGATTGACTTCTTTTATAA
Organism: uncultured Bacteroidota bacterium; assembly: GCA_964438815.1. Taxonomy (GTDB): domain Bacteria; phylum Bacteroidota; class Ignavibacteria; order Kryptoniales; family Kryptoniaceae; genus Kryptonium. The sequence continues at coordinate 254,232 of CAYTKW010000002.1, read as the reverse complement.
AAGAATGCTTTTATCTTTTGACCTTACAGATGTTAAGCCTTATCCTGAAAGAAACGATCAAATAAACTACGGCATCGTTCCAATAGTTCAAGCATTTGTTGAATATGGAAATATAACTGGTGATACAACTTATAAAATGATGGGTGGGCTTTACGCTTCTTGGTGGCTTGGTAATAATATTGCGAGACATCCGGTTTATGATGTGGCAACGGGGAGATTTTATGACGCTGTGAAAAAAGATGGAACGATGAATTTGAACGCTGGAGCTGAATCGGTTGCAGAGGGTCTTATCGGCTTGCAGACCGTCCTTTACGATGAGATCGCCTCAAAATATGTCTTTTACAAAACTGTCTCTGACAATAGCTATAAAATTGTTGAAGCCGAAAACTTTGAAACTGTCTCCGGAAATCCAAGACAAGTTTATGTTGAAGAATTTAACTTTGCCTATATAAGCAAAAACTATGTTATTGAATTGAAAAAGGATGATAAAGCTAGAATCAGGTTCAGAATTGATAATGTTTACGATGATTTGAACTTTTACACTCTTTATTTTCAATATCGCAAAAGGGGCTTGCCGTCTGGCTATGCTGGAGTTGAAATTTACATTGATTCGGTTTATAAATTTTATTTTGATATGTCGGGCTCGGCTTATGGCGATTATGTTTGGATTGATAAGATAAACGGAGTATTTCCGCTTTCATCGGGTGAACATTTCATTGATGTTTCATTTAAAGGTATGAGTGAAGGTGAGTTTATATCGGTTGATTATTTTATTATTCAGCCTGTAGTTGAGAGAAAAATCTTTATTGCTCCAGATGGAAGCGAATTGAAAATTGAAAGACGGGTGATAACAAAGGTTGAAGAACATAAATTTGGAGAGGATGAAGTTGAACTTGAGATTTATCCGAATCCGTTCAATTTTGAGGCGACAATATTTTTCAATGCGAGACAACCTTTCAAGGTTAAAATTTTTGATATCTCTGGAAGAGAAGTTTATGATTTAACATCTTGGTCGTTTGGGAACAACTCTGGGTTTATAAAGTTAAATTTGAGCGACCTTGCAAGTGGTTTGTATCTGTGTTCACTAAGTGGTCAGAATTTTTTAAAGACAAAGAAAATAGTTTTGATAAAATGAGAATAATAGTTTCCATTGCTTTGGTATTTTTAATTTTAAGCTGTTCTAACAAATTTGAAAAGCGATCTGAAGGTGATTATAAATTTGTTCGTTTAAAATACTGGTGTTCAGCAAATCCGCAGGAAATTGAGCTTGCTAAAAAAAACGTTGAGAAATGGAACAAGCTTCATCCTGATATCCAAGTTGAAGTTCAACCTCTCCCAGCTGGTCAATCTTCTGAGGAGGTTTTGCTTGCAGCGATAGCGGGTGGAACGACGCCCGATGTATGTTCAAATATTTGGCCAGGCGCAGTTGCTGAATATGCGAAAGCTGGTGGACTTTTGGCACTTGATGAGTTTGATGATTTTGATTCTGTTGTAAAGGCGAGGAAAATCCCAACGGATTTGCTTGAAAGTTTCAAATCAAAAGATGGGCATTTTTATCAATTCCCATGGAAGACAAATCCAATAATGATGCTTTACAATGTTAGAATTTTAAAAGAAACTGGGTTTGATAATCCGCCGAGAACTTATTCCCAATTTTTCACATTATGCGAAAAAATTAAAAAAGATGTTGACGGTGATGGAATTGTTGACATATGGCCTGGTTATACTGATATTAGACCTATATGGTGGCAGAGATTTTTTGATTTTTATCCACTTTACATTGCCTCTTCAGGTGGAAAGACATTTTTTGAGGGTGAGGAATTGAAGATTGATTCAAAGTCTGCTGAAGATGTTTTTAATTTTTTTAAAACTTGTTTTGAGAAAGGATATTTCCCGAATACAAATTTCCAAGTTGATCCATTTCTTACGAGCAAGATAGCGATACGATTTACCGGACCGTGGACAATTTCTTATCTTGAGAAAAATAAACCAAAAGAGATTGAATATTCCTTTGCTCCTATTCCTGTCCCAGATAATTTCAATGGAGAAGTTTACACTTACGGTGACCCTAAAAATATAGCCATATTTAGCTCAACCAGGTATAAAAGGGAAGCTTGGGAATTTGTTAAGTTCCTTGTTAGTGAGGAGTCTGATTTACTTTTGCTTGAGATTTGTAATCAGTTGCCGATAAGGGGCGATTTGCTTGAAAATAAAAAATTTGTGGATTATTTTAACCAAAATCCCAAGATGAGACCGTTTGCTAAACAGGTTGCTTTTATACGAGGAGTTGATGAAGCACCTGAGATGAAGGAAATTTTTGATGCCCTCTCGCGAGAATTTGAAGCTTGTTCAATTTATGGGACTAAATCTCCAGAGGATGCAGTTAGAAATTTAATCAGAAGAATAAATGTGATACTTGAATGGTCAAAGTGAGCAAATCCGAAAGCAAAGCTGGATATTTAATGGTTTTGCCTTATGTTATTTATTTTTTAACTTTCGTTGCTTATCCGTTAATTTTTTCATTTATCTTGGTATTTCATCGCTGGAACATTGTGACGCCGATGGAGTTTATTGGGCTTAAAAATTTCATTAGGCTATTTAAGGATGAACTATTTTTCAAAGCGATAATTAACACTTTAATTTTCCTATCAATTCACATCCCACTTCAAATTGCTTTAGCACTGTTTTTCGCCAATCTTTTGAATCAAAAAGTGAAATTCACTGGATTTTTCCGCTCGCTTTATTTTCTGCCTGTCGTCATCTCAGGCGTGGTTGTGACGATATTGTGGCAACAGATGTATGCTTATGAGACTGGTCTCATTAATCAAGTTTTAAGTGCATCTGGATTTAAGAAATTGCCGTGGCTTGTAAGTCCGGAGCTTGCGATGCCGTCAATTGCGGTTATGGCTACATGGAAAAATGTTGGGCTTTACATAGTTCTTTTCCTTGCTGGATTGCAGAGTATTCCGCGAGAGCTCTATGAAGTTGCTGAAATTGATGGCGCGTCTGGTTTTCAAAAATTTTTAAAAATTACCATACCGATGTTGAACCCAACCATCGTCCTTGTGGTTGTTTTATCAACGATAGGTGGATTTTCGCTTTTCATTGAGCCATATATCATGACTGGTGGAGGTCCGATGGATAGCACACTTTCTGCGATGCTTTACATTTATAATCAAGCTTTTTATTTCAACCATATGGGTTATGCAGCGACGCTTGGGTTTTTCTTTGCAGTTATAATTTTAATTGTTGTGATTTTGCAGAGAAAATTTATTGAGAAGGAAGTATATTGAGGTCAAAAATTTTGACATATTTTGTTTTAATCATCGGTGCTTTGCTTTTTGCTTATCCATTTTTGTGGATGATATTTGCAACGCTCAAGCCAGAAGTTGAAATAGCTGAAATTTGGCTGTTTTCAAAAAATATGAGTTTTAAAAATTATTCTATAGTCTTTAACAGAATCCCGATCTTGCGTGCATTCTTTAACAGTTTGCTTGTCTCGTTTTCAATTACTTTTTCAGTTATAGTTTTTGGCTCAATCGTCGGGTATGCTCTCTCAAGGTTGAAATTTCGCGGTAGAGATTTTTTATTGATGTTAATTTTATTCACGATGATAATTCCATTTCAAATCACACTTATACCGACTTATGTTTTGATAGTTAAGCTTGGTCTTGTTGATACATATGCTAGTTTAATTTTGCCGAGTATGATGAGTTCATTTTCAATTCTTGTCTTTAGACAATCATTTATGACAATTCCACAATCTCTTATTGAATCGGCGCGACTTGATGGATGCAACAATTTACAGATACTTTTTAAAATAATAATTCCGCTTTCAAAGCCAGCTGTTTCAACAGTTGGAATTTTAACTTTTATGTCAAGCTGGAATGAGGTTTTGTGGCCACTTATTGTGATAAGGGATGAGAAATTAATGACTATGCCACAGCTTGTCACGATTTTTGTTCTTGGCGGTCAAGCGGAGGGGCAACTTGGGGTTCAGCTTGCCTCTGCAACCTTGCTTGCTCTTCCAATTGTTATCGCTTATTCATTCTTTCAAAAATATTTCATTGAAAGTATGGCAACAACTGGTTTAAAAGAGTGAAAAATAAAATTGAGGCTAATTTAAAAAATGAAATATACCAGAAAACCTGAGAACCTGACCACCGGTTCATCGCTTGGCAATTTTCTTTTATTTGCCCGCTTTGATCCTGAGACAAATCTTGAAGGCTTATGGCATTCGCTTGATAACAAGTTCTACTGTGGGAGATGGAAAATTGAAATTTACTCCAATGAAAGGTTGATACCAGTTGAAACTTACTTTGAGCCACTTTCCCAAGCGACGAGATATGAAAGTCATCTAAAGAAATTAACAATTTTAAAGAGGGCATTTCTACCTTATGCGAGAATTGAAAACTTTGACAAATATAAAAATCATTTGCTGAAATTTTTCTATGCCCTTGAATTTAAAAACGATAGCGATGAAACATTAAACATCACTGTAGTTCACGAGATCACTTTGCCAGCGGTTGATTCTAATTTTTTTACAAAGCAACCACCGTCTGAGGAAAAGGACAAAAGATTCAAGCTTGGTAAGAATGGCGAAGTTATTGAGATTGAAAGCATAAATTCAAATGAGAGAAGGCGATTTTTGGTTTCAAATTTTAAATTTGAAAAAATGTATTTTGATGGGAGAAAAATTAAAACTATGCAAACCCTCAAACTTGAAACCCGTGAAAAAATAGAAGTAGTTTTTTTGTATTCGCTTGATGAAAATGTTGATTGGGATGATTTGATAAACTTGTATTATGAGGTTTGTGAATTATCAAATGCTGAACTTAAGGAAGTTCTGGATAAAACTTACATTTTCACACCTGAAAGATTGATAAACGATGGATTACAGTGGGCGAAGGTGAATATGTGTAGGGTTGAACATCTTTATAAGACTGGGTTTGCTTTTACAAATGACCCACCTCAAGACATCGTCGTGATGCGAGACCTTGCATGGTTTGTTCTCGGTTCAGATTATGTCATGCCAAAGTTTTCACATAAAATGATTGAATTTGCGCTCAAGTATGGCATATATCCGAATGGAAAAGTTACCGAATATGTTCACGCAAATGAGCCCGAGCCTAAACTTCACGATTATAATTTAAATATAAACGACGACACACCACTTCTTATATGGGCATTATATCACCATGCGAATTTGTGTAATTTAAGTGAGCTGTCCCAAAATTATGACAAGGTTAAAAAGATTGCTGATTATATATCAACTCAAGTTAAAGACGGCTTGGTCTTTTCTTCTGCTGATGGTTTTGGAGTATATGGCATAACTGGATGGAGGAATATAATTGAAAATTATAATTTGAGCGGTTATGTTACAGAAATAAACTCCGAATGCATTTATTCGTTTGAGATTGCATCAAAGATAGCAGATTTCCTTTGCAATAAACAGGATGCGATGAAGTATAAAATTTATGCTGAAAATTTGCGGGAAAATTTTTATAAAAAGTTAATTTCCAAAAGAACAGGATTACCTGTGCTAAATATCAGCCGAGATGGAATAGAACATGACGATATAACCGGCGATCTTATCTTTCCGCTTCTTTTTGAAGTTGTTGATGATGAAGTTGGGCGTAGAATTTCAGAAAGATTAATTCAATCTGATATTTGGACTGAATTTGGCGCACGGACGGTGAGCAAACTCGAAAAAAGTTATGATCCCGATTTTGGGTTTCAACTTATGGGTGGTATTTGGCCCAATTTGACGGTGTGGATTGGGTATGGTGTTAGGAAATTTTCCCCAGAAAAAGTTTCTGAAGCTTTTGTTAATGTTTACAAATTGATAGGGGCTAAGAATCCGAGCGATTTTCAAAATTTAGTCCCTGGACAATTTGCGGAGAGATTCCATGGCGAAAATTTTAAAAGTAAAGGTATGACATTGAGTCCCTGGATGCCACCAACATACATTTGGCTTGCGGTTGAGGGATTATGGGGTTTTTCTTTTGAGTTTGAAAAAATAAAGGTAAAACCATCAATACCGTCTGGATGGAAATGGCTTGGTGTTAAGAATTTGCCTTATCGCAATTTTATGATTGACGCTTTTATTTGGGATGGGAAACTTTATATATTTGGAATTGAAAAAAGTAAAATTGAATTTGATGGTGATATTATTGAAATTGAAAAATTGTCGGATGAAGTTAGCTTAACGGGTGATGGGCGTGTTTATCACATTATGTTTAGGGTTGTGGGTGAAGATGAAAGATATGTTTTTATTGCTTCTGATGTTGGATTTAAGGGCGAAATTAATATGGGCGATAAAATTTTTGAGGTTAAATTAGGTCCAGGTGAAGGGATGATCTTGAGGTTATAAACCTTGTGGGCGGTAGAGGATTCGAACCTCTGACCTCCACCTTGTAAGGGTGGCGCTCTGAACCAACTGAGCTAACCGCCCATATTCTTTGTTTGAAAATAATAAAAAATTTCAATCTATCAAAATTTTAAAATTTCACTTGAAAATTTCCCGTTTCATTTTTAACTTTTTTAAAAAAGCATCGTGAGTTTATGAAGAAAATAATTTTCCTAATGTTTGCGTTTGCTTCTGCTCTTTTCTCACAAAGTGAAATTTCACAAAGGTATGTTGGTTTTATTGAGGAAATTGCGAAAAAGTATGTTCCCGACAAAAGGGTTGATGTTTTTGATGTTAGCATTTATGAAAATGGAGAGCGAATAATTTTAAAGGGTGAAACAACAAAGAAGGAAGCTAAAGACGAATTGATCGCTAAATTTAAACAAGTCACGCAAAATTTCGTTGATAGCGTTCTCGTTTTGCCATCGCCTGAGCTTGGAGGGAAAATATATGGCGTCATTTCCGTCAGCGTTGCAAGTATGAGGGCAAAGCCTTCTCACCAATCAGAACTAGTTAATCAAGTTTTGATGGGAAGCAGTGTTAAAATTTTAAAACGGCAAGGATATTGGTATTTCATCCAAACAGAGCCCCCAGAAGATTATCTTGGATGGATTGAGGAGGGTGGTTTAGTTGTTTTTGATTCTGAGGGTTTTGAAAGCTGGCAAAAAATGAAGAAGGTGATTTTTACAGATTATTTTGGATTTGTCTATTCTCAAAAAGATAAGAAATCGGTTCTAGTCAGTGACCTTTCCATGGGGAATATACTCGCGGTTGAAAAAGATGAGGGCGAGTGGGTTAAAGTGATTTTGCCTGATGGTAGAACAGGATATGTTGAAAGGAATTCGGTTGTTGACTTTGAGAGATGGAAAAAGGAAACGAAGTTAAATGTTAACTCTATAATTAACACTGCGAAAAAGTTTGTCGGATTTCCATACCTTTGGGGCGGGACAAGTGTGAGGGGATTTGATTGCTCGGGGTTTACGAAAATAGTTTTTAAGATGAATGGCTTTGAATTGCCTCGCGACGCAGACCAGCAATCTCGGCTTGGAATTGAAGTTGAGCCTGGCAAGGACTTTGAAAATTTGAAGCCTGGCGATTTGCTTTTCTTTGGTCAGAAAGCTGGAGGTGATAAGCCCGAAAAAATAGTTCATGTCGGGATTTATCTTGGAAATAAAGAATTTATACATTGTTCTGGGAAAGTTAGCATTGATAGTTTTGACCCTAAAGCTCCAAATTTCAACGAGTATAGATACAAAACATTCGTCAAAGCAAAGCGTTTGATAGCGGTTGATAAAAAATCCAACTGAAATTTTCGTATATCTTGTTTTTTTAATTTTCGTTATTTACAGATTAAGTCAAATAAAATTTTTGGCGAAATTTTTTAGATATTTGCCTCCTGTAATTTGGGTTTATTTTCTGCCGATGTTGTCATCTGCGATTGGTATAATTCCGAGAGAGTCAGAATTTTACGATTGGACAAGATATTATATTTTGCCTTCCGCCCTTGTTTTGCTTTTGCTTTCAGCAAATATACCTGTCATTGCAAAGCTTGGGATAAAAGCGATAATAATGCTTCTTACTGGTTCATTTGGGATAATTATTGGTGGACCTTTAGTTTTGTTAATTTTTGGACATTGGCTACCGCCCGATGCATGGAAGGGGATAGGGGCGTTATCTGGAAGTTGGATAGGTGGGAGTGCAACTATGCTCGCAATAGCTCAAAGCATCGGAACTCCAGAATCATTACTTGCCCCATTGATAGTTGTTGACACAGTTGTCGGTTATGGATGGATGGGCGTTGTGATTTTCCTGTCGGCTTTTCAGGACAAAGTTGATGAAATTAATCGCGTTGATAAAATAATTTTGCTCCAGCTTAACAAAAAGATTCAGGAGATTAAGGAATCAAAAAAGAAGTTTTTAAATTTTGTTGATTTTGCAACGATGATTTTTGTTGCATTTGGGGTTGGAATTTTGTCACTAAAAGTCGGAAATCTTTTGCCCGAGGTAGGTGTGATAGTTTCACATTATACTTGGGGAATAATAATTGCCACATCTTTTGGTGTTGCGTTGTCTTTTACAAAATTATCCGAGCTTGAGCATTCGGGCTCAAATCATGTTGGAAATTTCATGCTTTATCTTTTGCTTGCGTCCGTCGGGGCTAAAGCAAATATATATGGGATATTTGAAACGCCAGTTTATATGATTATGGGAGTGACATGGATTTTGATTCACGCAACTTGTTTATTTATCGTTGGTAGATTAATAAGAGCCCCTATGTTTTTAATGGCAACAAGTAGTCAAGCGAATATAGGTGGACCTGTTACCGCTCCAATCGTAGCTTCTGTTTATCAAAGTGCGCTTGCCCCAGTCGGACTACTTATGGCTGTCGCTGGAAATATAATCGGAATTTATGGCGGACTTTTATGTTCCCATCTTTGCTATCTTGTTTCAAAGTTATGATTTCACAAAAGTCATTCAAGGATTTCTGGGTCAATTTTACGAAGTAAAAATTTGTGCATCTCAGCCTTAACTTGATAATCCATTGATACGAGCATTACAATTGCTTTTGAACCGTTTATTTTTTCAACAATTCCGACAAAACCTTTCAGCGGTCCGTCAACAACAAGTATATAGTCCCCAGGGTGAAGATTTAATTCAAGCTCGCAATTTTCAGGTATATAAATGTGATTATTCCCGTTTATTCTCTCTTTTATCGTTTCAATTATTGATTCACTTATTGGTTTTGGTCTTCCGTTTACCCCCAAGATTTTTCTGACCCCGCGCGTGTAAATTACAAGGTCAAATAAACTCGGTCGCAATTTTGCGAAAACATAACAAGGAAATAATGGAACTACAACTTTTCTTCTTTTTCCTTTAACTAAGCGGATCTCTTGTATTTTAGGGTTAAAAACTTCAATTTTTGCAAAGTTTAAATATGATTCTACAAGATTTTCTTGTTTTGATTTTGTCTGCAAGACATACCAATTTAAGTCCAATTCGCTTTCACCTTCTTTGCAAATTTATTTTTAAAATAACTTATCCCACTACAAAATTTTGAAAATTTATCACAAGTTAAAGGATAAACAATGATTAAGCACGAATTTTAACCCGTTCGCTTATGTCAACCCCTGTTATTATTCCTTGCCACTTTCACTTTTATCTTTATCCGCGCCGTAATAGTCGTAGTATCTGTAGTATCGGTAGTATCTGTAGTATGTCCCATAGGTTGCGCTTGCGTCAAAGTTATTTAATAAAACGCCTATGACATTACCACCGACGCGATATATCATTTCTCTTGCTTTGTCAAGCACATCAATTTCTGTTTTTCCAGCTGAGGCAACGAGCAAAACTCCATCAACTTGATTTGCGAGTATAAGTGCATCTGTCACAGCTACAAGTGGCGGTGTATCAAAGATTACAAAGTCATAATTTAATTTTAGATATTCAACAAATTCCTTCATCTTTTCCGAGCCAAGCAATTCAGCTGGATTTGGCGGGACAACACCACAGGGAACAAGGTAAAGATTTTCTATTTCTATCGGCTTAAAAATTTCATCAAATTCAGCTCTTCCAAACAGGTAATCCGTAAGTCCTGGTTCTCTCTTCACTCCGAAAACTCTATGCAAGACAGGTCTTCTTAAGTCAGTGTCAAGAAGGACAGTTTTTAAGTCAGCTTTTGCTATTGTAATTGCGAGATTTGAAGCAGTTGTTGATTTGCCTTCCTTTGGCGCGCTACTTGCCACGACGATTGATTTAATTTTCCTGTCAAGCTTTGCAAATTGAATTCCCGTTCTCATGGTTCTATATGCTTCAGCGACAGGTGATTTTGGGCTTAGGTATGTTATGAGATGAGCTGCGATGTTTCTTCCTTCGTCTTTTTTGAGCTGTTTCCCATCAAGTTTAGCTTCAACTTCAATAACTGGTATTGCTGAAAGGACTGTGAAGCCACGTTTTTCAATTTGTTCGGGTGTTTTAATTGTTCTGTCAAAGTATTCTTTTACAAATGCGATTCCAATACCAAGCCCAAGCCCCATGATTACGCTTAATATCAAATTTAAATGGACTTTTGGGCTTACAGGTTTTATTCCTGGTGTCGCATAGTCAATTATTTGGACATAGCCAAATTGTGATTGTTCGGCTATCATTGCCTCTTGATATTTTTCCTCAATCAAAAGATAAAGTTTTTCACTGCTCATCCTTGCTCGTTCAAGCCGTGCGTAGTCAATTAATTTTGCGGGGATTGTTTCAAACTTTTTGTTAAGTTGGTTTATTAATTTTTCAATCTCCCGCTTTTTCGCTTCATAAGCAGCAAGTTCAACTTCAGCTAATAAAATTTTTTGTTTAAGTTCTTTAACGAAACCAGTTGGGTCATAAGTTTGGGTCCCGGGACTACCTGAACTTGCAAAACCAGTTTTCAAAAATTCCTGTATTTTATCGTTTAATTTTTTCCTTAAAGAAGCAAGTTGTTCATCTATTTCTCTTAAACTCTTTGTCAAAACCTCTTGGCTTCCAACTTTTGGGTTTTGGGCTATGATTTGGTCTCTTATAACTTCAAGCTTTGCTATCTCCTCTTGTAGATACTTGATATATGGGTCAAGTGCCTCAGTTGCGACTTTTACAAATTCTGGTTCAATTTGTTTGATTTGTTCAAGATATGAATTTAATTTTTTCTGCGTCGCGGAAATTTCAACGACTGTTTCGCCGTGCTGCGATTCAAGGGTTGAAAGTTGTTCAATTAATTTTTTTGATTCTTCGTCAAGGGCTACGACGCCGGCTGATTTCATGTAGTTTTCAAGTTGATTTTCCGCTTGGTCAAGTATTCGTTTCTTATCCGCGAGTTGTTCTTCAAGGAATTTTCTCACGCTTCTTGATTCATTCCTACTCATCATCAAGTTTCTCTCATAATAGGCATCTGCAAAGGTGTTTGCAATTAGAGCAGCTTCATCCGGGTTTTTGCTTCTTACGGTGATTTTTATTATGTCCGCATCACGTGGGGATTCAATTTTAACATCTTCGCGAAATCTTTCGATTATAGTCTCAATTTTTGCAAATGGTTTTATACCTTCTTTGAGTTCTTTTTTTGAGGGTTTGATTATTAAAATTGTATCTTTCTTGTTTTCTGGATCAACATAAACTCTGTCAATTAATTTTTTTGCAACAGCTTCGGCAAGGGAACGGCTTTGAAGTATCTCTATCTCATTTTTAATGTTTTTCATCTCGGATAAGCCTGTAATGTCAAATGCTTCAGTTAAGCCGAGTCCTTTCTTGCCCTTTTCTATTAAGACGACAGCAGTTGACTCATAAATTGGGTCTTGTATGAATGTGAAAATTGCAGCGCCAAGAACAACAACGATAAAGACAAAAATTATAAGCCATCTACCCCTATAGAGAACTTGGAGAAGTTCGTATAAATTAACAGTTTCCTCTTCGGACTGTAAAAAAGTTTGCCCGTTAGTATTTGATTTTTCCATTGTTTTTAAAGAAGCTTTATTTTTACCCAAAATTGAACTCAAATTCAATATAAAAATTTGAAAAATAAAAGTCAAGTTTCTCTGTGTGATTCATGCTACAGCGGTTTCAAAGTTTTGTGTAATAGTCTGCACCATTTGTTTAATATTAGCCAGCGTTTTTATGATTTGACTTTGCGGGGTTGTGAAAAGTTTAAAATTTTAAGGGGGTAAAATTATGGCACGGGCTTTGAGATAGATTGATTTTAGAAGTTAAAAAAATGGCGAAGGGTTGAATGAAAATTAAAAAATTTGTAGCGCCTACTTTAAAGGAAGCGACAGAAATGATGAAAAAAGAGCTTGGAGAAGACGCTATAATTCTCGGCTCAAGGAGAATTAAGCAACCGGGCTTTTGGGGGTTTCTGAAGCCTGAACTTGTAGAAATCATTGGGGCTGTTGAGGAAGAAAAAATTCAAAAAGGTGAAAATTACAATGTGAACACGGTTGAATTGTTGAAAAGAATGACAAGTGAAGTTGAGGCGAGGCGAAAAAAGAATTTAGATGAAGAAAAAGAGATAATTGAACCATTTAATAACTATAATTACACGGAGATAAAGAGTGAGCTTGAAGAAGTAAAGCAAACGCTTAATGAAATAGCGGAACATTTCAAGTATAGAAATTCAATTCAATATCCTGGGGCTTTGAAAAAGGCTTTGATGAATTTGATGGATAAAGAGGTTGAAGAAGAGCTTGCAAATAAAATTGTCCGTACGGTGCTTGTCAAGTTAAGTGGGGAGGAACTGAAGAATGAAAAAGTAGTTGAGGATGGGGTGATAAATGTTATTTCTGGAATTTTGAAGTTTTCAAAGCCGATAAAGCCTTTGAGGAGGAAAACATTCGTTCTTGCTTTTGTTGGTCCAACAGGGGTTGGCAAGACAACAACGATTGCAAAGCTTGCTGCAATTTACAAGTTATTTGAGAACGCTCGTGTTGCTTTGATTTCTGCGGATACATACAGAATTGCAGCGATTGAACAATTACAAACATTTGCAAACATTGCAAATATCCCGATGGATGTTGCCTATACTCCGGAGGATATGGCTCGGCTTGTGAGAAAGCATCAAGATAAAGATATAATTTTGATTGATACTGTTGGGCGAAATCAAAGACACACTGAACATATTTCGGATCTTGCAAAATTTATAAAGAGCGCAAATCCAGATGAAGTGCATCTTGTTTTAAGTGCTACATCAAGTTATAAAAATATGATTGATGTTTACAACAGATTTAAACCGCTTCTTCCAAATAGATTGATTTTCTCAAAAGTTGATGAGGCTGTTTCGCTTGGTTATATTCTTAACATTGCTTATAGAACCAAGCTACCGCTGTCTTACATCACAACTGGTCAAAATGTCCCCGATGATATTGCTGTCGCTGAGCCAAAGGTAATTGCAAATTTAATTTATAGAGAAATTTTGCTATGATTTTTGATCAGGCGGAAAGATTAAGGAACATGGTTCGCGAAAGAGTAAATAGGCGAGAACATAGCGCTCATGTAATAGCTTTCGGAAGTGGGAAGGGTGGGTGTGGCAAAACAAACATAACCTTGAACCTTGGGCTTTTGCTTAGCAGAAAAGGTAAAAAAGTTTTACTTTATGACGCCGACATAAATCTTGCAAATATTGATGTTTTGTTTGGAATTACACCAAAGTTTAGATTTCTTGATTTCGTCCGTGGTGATGCAAGTATTGGTGAAATTATAGTTGAGATAAGAGAAAATTTAAAACTAATTCCAGCTAATTCTGGCTCAATTAACTTCCCTGAAATTTCAGGTGAAAAGATTGTTCAAGTTATACAGCAAATTTTAGAGCTTGAAGAGAAATTTGATTTCATCTTCATTGACACTCCGGCTGGGGTTTCCGATTTTGTCATAAAGATTCTCGGTTATGCTGATGACTATGTTCTTGTTGTGACGCCTGAGCCAACTTCAATTATGGATGCGTATGCGGTTATAAAGCTTGTCAAATATAAGATGGGCAAATCGGTCGCAAAACTTGTAGTTAACAGTGTTAATGGTTCAGTTGACCCTGTTGATGTTGCGAATAGGCTTGCCTTTGCTGCGGACAAGTTTTTGGGTGTTAAGGTGGATTATGTTGGTTCAATTCCATATGACCCTGTTGTTCCAAAGTCAGTTTTAATGCAGAAACCATTTGTTGAAGCCTTCCCAAGGTCGGAAGCGTCGGTTGCCTTGAATAAAATTGCTGAAAAATTTTTATCGCTTGATAATGTTAAAAAACAAATTTCATTTTTTGGGAGGTTAGCAGAAATATGCGGGCTGTAATTTTTCAAATAGGGCTTCTCTTATTTTTCGTGTCAATTCTAACATTGTGGTTGCGGGGAATGGATATAATTATTGCGGTTGTCAAGTCATTTGTTCTATTCGTTGCTTCAACTCTTGTTATGTTTCTGATGGCATATTTGTTTATCTATTTGAAGCAAGGGGAAAACAGAGTTGATAGTTCGGAAGGAGGACAACTAAAAGATTCAAAAGTTTAAAAATTTATTGGAGGGTAAAATATGGCGGTTGGGTTAATTAATAAAGAACAGAGTGAAAGCCCCGAGAAACTTTTTACGATTTATAAGAGGACTCACGACCCTGAGGTGAAAAAAAAATTGATGATGTATTATGTTGATTTCGTGAGGGGCATAGTTAGAAGGATGAATTTGACTTATTCCGGGGCTTTGCTTGGCGAAGATGACCTTGTTGATATTGGGATGATAGGTTTGAGTGACGCTATTGACAAATTTGACCCCAAAATTGGTGTTAAGTTTGAAACTTATGCTTATACGAGGATAAGAGGTAGCATCATTGATGAAATTAGAAGGATAGATAGCTTACCGAGATCTGTTAGGAATAAAATTGAGCGTGTTGACAAGGCAAGGTCAAGACTTGAACACAAAATTGGTGATATAGCATCTAACTATATCGTTGCGGATGAGGCTGGCTTGACGGTAGATGAATATAACCAAATTTCTGCGCTTGAGCACGCTTCAAAAAATATATCATTTAACATCAGCGTTGGTGAAAATTCAGAACTTGGTGAATTCATAAGGAGCGAAGATAAAAACCCGGAGGAGCATTTAATTGAAAATGAAGTAAAGCAAGCAATTGCTGATGAATTGAAAAAATTGTCTGATAAAGAAAGACTCGTTTTAGTTCTTTACTATTACGAGGAGTTGACATTTAGAGAAATAGCTGAAATTTTGAAGTTGAGCGAGTCAAGAGTATCGCAGTTACATGCTGAGGCTTTAAGGAAAATTAAAAATTCATTGAAAGAAAAATTTTCATTTTGAAGATGCCAGGGATAAGACATAGAATTCAAAACATACTTCAACTTGTTCCATTTCCTGCTATTGCGATGGAGGTGGTGAGGCTTGTTGAAAATCCAAAAACAAGCGCTGCAAAACTTGGCGAAGTCATATCACAGGACCAAGCTCTTGCTGCTAAAGTTTTAAAAGTTGCCAATTCACCGTTTTATGGCTTTCCAAAGCAAATATCAACCATCAATTTTGCAATCGTTGTTCTTGGATTTGAAACTTTAAAGGAAATTGTTTTAAGCGTTTCACTTACAAGCTCGCTTGTGAATAAACTTGAAAAAGATTTTGACATTGGAAAATTCTGGAGACATTCACTTTTAGTTGGCATAATTGCAAAACACCTTGCCAGAGATTTTGGCTATAGAATTTCGGGCGAAGCTTTTACTGCTGGATTGCTTCACGACATCGGGATTCTCGTTATAGCGCAGTATTTTAAAAAAGAATTTCAACAAATTGTTCAAGTTGGGAAAAGGCGGGAGTTCCCGTTTGAGCAAATTGAACGTAGATTTCTTGACAATGCAACACATTACGAAATTGGCTCATGGCTTGCTGAAAGATGGAATTTCCCAGATCAACTTATTGAAGCGATTTCTTATCATCATCAGCCACATCTTGCGGTAAAAAATCCACAGCTTGCATCACTTGTTTATCTTGCTGAATATATCTGTTTTAAATTTGGGGTTGAAAACATTGAATATGCTGGACATGATGAAACATTTGAGGAAAACCTTCAGGCTGTGCTTGAAATTTTAAGGATTGACGGTAGCTTTTTAAATGATGGTTTCATTGAATCTTACAAGAAGAAAATCCAAGCTGACTTAGTAAAGAATCAAATTTTTTCGGGTGAGCTATGATAAGAAGAAATTCTTTTAAAACAAGCCCGGAGATAATTGAAGAGATTTTGCCTCAAATTGAGAAGTTCATTGAGTCCCGCGAGCTTTACATTAAGGCTCTTGAAAAGACAATTGATTTATTGAGGAAGGAGATTGAATTAAAAAATAAGACGACATCAGATTTTAAAGACTCAATAGACGAAATTCTTTTAATTCAAAGGCTTTCAACAAAGATAAGCACAGCATTAAACTATGAAGATATAATCGCTGAGCTGGTTGAATTAACGCGCCAAGTAATACCTGTCATAGACTGCAATGTTTATATTTGCAATGATACTTCAAGGAATCTTGAAAAGCTTTCAAATCGTAGTGCAGAATATCTTGATAAGATCATTGAAGCGTATGTTGAAGATGGTATAATTGATTATGTGTTGAGGGAGAAAAGAAGCGTTGTGTTGCCTGATATTAACACTTCAATTGGTGAGTTAAATGAGAGGAGTTTTGTCATTGTTCCACTTATTTTGAGGAATGAGGGTATAGGGGTTTATTTGATTCACACCGATAAAAATCACAAGGATTTTACAAATCAAATTTTGCTTTTGCTTTCAATTCTTGCAAATCAAACTGCTGTAGCGGTTGAGAATTCAAAAAATTATAATGCTCTTTTAAAGGCAAATGAAGAGCTAAAAGTAATGCAGGCTCAAATGATTCAAGCTGCTAAACTTGCTGCTGTTGGTGAGCTTGCTGGCGGAATAGCGCATGAGATTAATAACCCGCTTCAAATTTTACTTGGGCATATACAACTTATGCAACTTGGTCGGGATTTGCCAAAGAGAATTGAAATTATAAGAGGACAAGTTGAAAAAATTTCACAGATAATGAAGAGGCTTTTGAACTTTTCAAGAAAAGTTCCAGAAGATTTCAAATTTGAGCCTGTGAATGTAAACTTCGCAATTCAGGAGATAATAACGCTTGTGAGTTATCAATTTAAGTACAACGATATTGAACTTGTCTTAAAGCTTGACCCAGCTTTGCCATTAATTCAGGGGAATAAAATTTACCTTCAACAGGTTTTTTTGAACATTATGATAAATGCCAAAGATGCAATGCCAGATGGGGGCAAGCTCATAATTGAGACATATTGTGAGGATGGGAATGTAATTGTTAAGTTTACAGACACAGGCGTTGGGATTCCTGATGAAATAAAGGAGAAAATTTTTGAGGCGTTTTTCACTACGAAAGGAAGTAAAGGAACAGGGCTTGGGCTTTCAATAAGTAGATGGATTATTAAAAAGCATAATGGAGAAATAAAGGTTGAAAGCGAAGTCGGTAAAGGTTCAACTTTTATTATTATCTTGCCGATAAGTCAAGGTCAAAATTTTAAATAAAACTTGTATTTGTATGATGCAGGGCGATGGATTTTACTTAATTTCCCTAACATTTATCATCATTGTTTTAGCTGCGATTTTGTTTTGGTTTTCTTTTAAAATTTTCAAAAGGAGCAAGGCTTCAATTAAAGAAAATGAAATTTTTGCCGATAAAAATTTTGAAAGCTTTTTAAATGAAGAGAACTTGAAAAGCGAAGCGATTGAGAGGGCTGATGTAATGGGAAAAGAAAGTGAAAATTTGCTTGAGGTGAAAGAAGTTGAGCAAAGTGTAAATGAAATAGTAAAACTTGCGAGAAGATATAATGTAGGGCAAGGTGAGGTTGAATTACTTTTGAATTTGAGATCAAAGAAAATGAAGGTGGAAAAGGAAAACGAATATGCAAGAATAGTTGCTGAACTTGAAAAAGGAGTTGACCTGAGAAAAGTCGCAAAGAAGCATAAGATCGGGTGTGGCGAGATTCAACTTTTTCTGAATTTAAAAAATACAAATCATAACGCTTTATTAAAAAAATGGAAATGAGGCAATGATAAAGGGAATTTACATATCCGCAGTTGGGATGATGCCAAACAAGCTTGAAATTGATGTCATAGCAAATAATCTCGCAAACATTAGCACAACTGGTTTTAAAAAAGATAACATCTTCGTTAGGATACTCAAAAGTGCAGTTCTTGACATAAACCAAAACGGCGGAAATGAACTAAGTGGGCTTTACATCACCGAATATACAAGTTTTGAGCAAGGCAACTTAAAGCAAACTGGAAATCCACTTGACCTTGCTATAAATGGCGATGGCTTTTTCGTCGTCCAAGCTCCGGATGGCTTAAGGTATACCAGAAATGGAAATTTTATTCTCACAGATGACGGCAAGATTGTTAATTCAAATGGTTACGCTTTGGTTGGGTTAGGTGGTGAAATAAAGCTACCAGATATCACTGATTTAAAAAGTTTAGATATAAGGATCACACGCAAAGGTGAAATTTATTTAAACGATAAATTTATTGACAAGATCAAAATTGTTTGGTTTGATGATTTGTCAAAGTTGAGGAAGCATTCTGCTACAAGTTTTGTTGCTGGTGATGGGGTTAATGTGATTGAGTTAAGTGATGGGTATGAGATTTATCAAGGGTTTCTTGAGGAATCAAATGTCAATGCAGTTGAAGAGATGGTCAGGATGATTGAAGCGAGCAGGATTTATGAGTCAAATTATAAATCAGTTCAACATCAAGATGATACATTATCAAAGGCAAATGAACTTGGAAAGTTATGATGATGTGCCATGCTTTACTTAACAAGTTACAATGACGGGGATAAATTTTTCTGTAGCGTAAGGTTTTCGAGCGATGGGTTTGAGTTTAGCGCTTTTGGTAAGTCATTCTGGAGGACATTTTTGATTTGTTTTCTTAAAGGTTTGTTTTTCAGGTTGAAATTAAAAATAAAATTGATATTTAAAAGATGGAAAGAGCGTTAAGGACAGCAGCTTCGGGGATGTACGCGCAACAAATAAACATTGATGTAATAGCTCACAATCTTGCGAATGTTAACACGACATCATTTAAGCGCAGTAGAGCTGAATTTCAGGATTTGATGTATCAAATTTTGAAAGCTCCAACTTCATCGGGTCAGAATGAGAATATCGGAAGCACACCGGAGATTCAAATAGGAACGGGGGTTCAGACGGTGGCGACATTTAGAGATTTTAAACAAGGAGACCTACAACCTACGAATAATCCACTTGATGTTGCGATAAATGGCGATGGTTTCTTTCAGGTCAGAAAACCTGATGGCACAATTGCTTATACGAGGGATGGCTCATTTAAGCTTTCAAGGGATGGGCGACTTGTCAATTCTTCGGGTTATGTTCTTGAACCAGAAATTGTAATTCCAGAAACAGCAATTGCAATAAGTATAAGCAGAGATGGGGTTGTTGAAGTTTTAAATTCAGGTGAGACAGAACCTGTTGAAGTTGGGAGAATTGAAGTTGCAAAATTTGTAAATCCAGCTGGTTTAAGAAGCATCGGGAATAATTTGTATGTAGAGACACAGGCGTCTGGTCAACCGATTTTTGGAACACCGGGAAGTGAAGGTTTCGGTGAATTGATGCAAGGTTATCTTGAATCGTCAAATGTTGACATAGTTGAAGAGATGGTTAATATGATAGTTGCACAGAGGGCGTATGAGATAAATTCAAAAACGATTAAAACTGTTGAAGAGATGCTCCAAATGGCAAATAATTTAAAGAGATGAGATGATTTTGATTGCGTTTAAAATATGCGTTTTGTTGTTGATTCAGTTCGGTTCGGTCAAAGTTCAAAACGATGGGTTGTTGAAGTTAAAAAGCGCAATTGTTGATTTTTTGAGTTTAAAGTTCAGCGATAGAAAAGTTGATTATGTTGTTGATTTTAAAGGTCAGATTGATGAAAAGATGTTTAAAGAAGGTTGCGATATTCAAGTTGTTAAGAAAAGTGGTTCAGATTATCGGGGTTATCAAACTTTTAAAGTTATAATTTCATATGGCAATAGTGTGGCTGAAACATTTGTACAAGCACTTGTTAGAACATTTGAAAATGTTCTCGTCGCTAAGGTTGATTTAAAACGAGGTGAAGTAATTGAATCAGGCGAAAAATTTTTTGAGATGTTTTCATTTGAAAAAATTGAAACGACTTTTTTAAAAGATGATTTCGTTTGTGATGTTGGGTTGGTTTACGGAAAGAAACTGAAGAAGGCTGTGAGAAAAGGCGAAGTGATTTATGAAAGCTATTTTGAGGATTTACCTGTGATTAAGGTTGGTGAGTTGGTTAAAGTTATCGCGAGGGCTGGAAATGTAAAAGTTGAGATATCAGGTATCGCAAAAGAAAATGGGATCCTCAACGAAAGGATAAGGGTTTTAAATCCAGCATCGGGCAAGATGTTTTATGGCAGAGTTATTGGTGATGGTGTTGTTGAAGTTGAAGTTAAAAATTAAAATTGGTGATTTAAAATGTTAAGAAAAATTTTCGTTTTGCTGTTTTTTTCTTGTTTTGCCTGTGTTAGAGGTCAGGATGTCATCCAGCGCTCTCTTTTTTCCGATCAGAAAGCCTTTAGAGTTGGCGATATAATTACTGTCATTATTTTTGAGGCGTCGTCTGCTGAAAGCAACACTGAGAGAAGCACATCAAGGAGTGGGAACATAAGTGGCTCTGTTTCGGGAGCTGGCGCTTTAAGTTTTATTCCTGAATCGGGATATTTCGTTGGAACTGGAAATGAATTTAAAGGACAAGGTTCAACTTCATCGCGTGGCACTGTAAAAGCGAGAATAAGTGCGAAAATTGTTGGGATAGATTCGGTTGGAAATTTAATCATTGAAGGTAGCAGAAAAGTTAATGTAAATGGCGATGTTCAGTTGATAAAAATAAAGGGAATTGTCCGACCGAGCGATGTTAGCTGGGATAACACAGTTTATTCGTATAACATTGCAAATGCTGAAATTGAATTGACAGGAAAGGGAATGATATATAGAAGCCAAAGTCCAAGCTGGATAACGAGATTATTGCACTGGCTTTTTTAAAATAAAAAATTTGCTTTGGATATGAGGGAGTTGATTTTTTTAATTTTGCTGTTTCAAACTTTGGGTTTTTCAACGAGGATAAAAGACATCGGATATGTCAAGGGAGTTTCTGGTTATCAAGTGATTGGTTATGGTCTTGTGGTTGGGCTTAATGGAACTGGGGATACAAGGAGAGTGAGCTTTACAATTCAATCAGTTGTGAGTATGTTGAAAAGATTTGGGATAACGGTGACGGATGAAAATTTAAGGACGAGAAATGTCGCAGCGGTTATGGTCACAGCGACGATCCCGGCTTTTGCAAAGGAGGGTTCAAATGTTGATGTTATTGTTTCTTCAATTGGGGATGCAACAAGTTTGCATGGGGGGAGTTTACTTATGACTCCGCTTGTTGGTTCAGATGGGACCGTTTACGCAGTTGCGCAGGGACCTGTTTCAGTTGGGGGATTCGATGTCAGGACAGCTTTTGGGACAGAGTATAGAAGAAATGTTACTACTACGGGTCGTGTTCCAAATGGAGCTATAGTTGAAAGAGCTATACCTGTTGAATTTTTTAATTCAACAGATAAAATTGAAATTGTTCTCCGTCAGCCTGATTTTACCACTGCAAAGAGGGTTGCTGATGCGATAAATTTAAAATTTAATTCAGATATCGCTTTTGCTGCTGATGCTTCGGCAGTTGTGGTGAAAGTTCCTGATGAATTTAGAACAAAGGAAAAAGTAGTTGATTTCATTTCGCAAATTGAATCAATTGAAGTCCAACCGGATGCGGTTGCCAGGGTTGTGATAAATGAGAGAACTGGGACGATTGTCGTTGGAGAAAATGTCACTATTTCACCAGTTGCGATTTCACATGGTGCAATTCATATAGAGATTCAAGCTGTCCCAGTTATTTCACAGCCTGCCCCGTTTTCAAGAGGTCAAACTGTTGTGACTCAACTTACGACAATAAATGTTTATCAGGATACGACTGTCGTCACTGCGATTGAGGATGTTGCAACTGTTCGGGATATTGCGCGAGCACTCAATGCTTTGAAAGTTTTACCAAGAGATATAATTGCGATATTCCAAGCTCTTAAAGAATCAGGGGCTTTGAAAGCAGAATTAATAATAATGTGAATTGTGTAAAATGCAGATAAAAGGTAAAACTGTTCCAGCAGTTTCAAATGTAGATTTAAATCGCAACGAGAGCAAGCGTTTGCGTGATGTGGCAGAGGATTTTGAGGCGATATTTTTGAGTTTTATGTTAAAGTCAATTTTGAAAATTTCAAGTGAAGATAAATTAGTGTTTGGTGGAGACAACTTTGGCGCAGATATACTTGATGGAATTTTTATGCTTGAGCTTTCAAAACATATAGCAAAAAGTGGAAAATTTGGAATCGCGGAGTTAGTTTGTAAACAACTTGAAATAGATAAGTTTGAAGATAAGGGGAAAGTGGGATCAATTGAAAATATCTCAAATAAAAATATCACAAGCTCAGAAAATACACGCAGAAGAGTGAAGAAAACCACTAATGGATATGGTGAATCGCTTCTTGAGAGAATAAATAGGTTTGATGGGATTATAAAAGAAGCTTCTTCTAAGTTCAATGTCTCAGAAGAGTTAGTGAAAGCAATTATAGCTGTTGAATCATCAGGGAACATCTTCGCGAGTTCGCCAAAGGGGGCGAAGGGATTAATGCAGATTGTTGATTCAACGGCGCAATTTGTTGGAGTAAAGAATGTATGGCATCCTGCCGAAAATATATACGGAGGTGTTAAATACCTCAGATATCTTCTTGATAGATTTAACGGCGATATTAAGCTTGTGCTTGCTGGTTATAACGCAGGTCCTGAAAATGTTGAGAAGTTTGGTGGAATTCCACCATTCCCCGAGACGATTGAATATGTTGGTAAAGTTATGAGATATCTTAAAATTTTTGAACAAAGCAAAAATCATTCAAATGATGAACAATGAGAAAATCAGCGAGATGCTTTCAGATGTAAAAAGTAAATTGAAAACTTTGAAGAGGTTGGCAGAGGAGAAGCAAAGGGCGATTATTGAGCTTGATTACGATAAAATTGAGAGTATCACAAAGCAGGAGGAAATAATTGTTGATGAAATGACGAAAATTGAGGAAAATTTGAAAAATGTTGTTGATAAACATAAGCTTGAGAAAATGGGCGATGAGCTTAAGGTAGAGGCTGAGCAAGTTAAGAAGATAAACATAGAAAACAGATATTTAATTTTTCATTCAATTGCTTTTATCAAAAAGTTAACAGAGATTTTTCAGCTTGATGTATCAATCTCTCATAATGACATCTCTAAAATAAACAAGAGGGTTTAAAAGTGTCGGGATTATTGGGTATTATTGAGACCGCAAAAAAAGCGATTCACTCTTCACGAGCTGGGATGGAGGTTACATCTCATAATGTTTCAAATGTGAATACGCCAGGTTATACAAGGCAAAGGGTTGAATTAAAGAGCACGGATGTTTTAAGCTCAAAACATGGAATGGTAAATGCGGGTGTTAGGGTTGTCGGGATAAAGCAAATTCGTGATGAATTTATTGAAGGTGAGATAAGACGCATGTCAAATCTCATCGGGAGTTATTCTGTTGAGAAGGAAATTTTCAGTAGGATTGAATCAATAATCAATGAACCAAGCGATGTCGGGCTTGGGAAATTGTTGCAAGATTTTTTCAATGCCTTTGATGACCTTGCAAAAAATCCAGAAGATAGAGCTGTTAGGGTCACGGTTGTTCAAAGTGGTAGAGCTCTTGCACAAAGATTTAACGATATATTTCAAAGTTTACTTGATGTCAAGGAAGATATTCTCTCTGAAATTGAGGCGAAAATTAAAAAGTTGAACGAGATAATAAGCGAGCTTTGGAAGTTAAATCAAAGCGCGGTTAACCTTTACAATTCAGGTGCTGAGACAAACGACATACGCGATAAAATCAATCAAAAATTAAAGGAGCTTTCAAGTCTTGCTGATGCTGTTGTTTCATTTGATGAAAGTGGGGCGGTAAAAGTTAGCATTGGTGGAGTGACAATTGTTGATAAGAATTTATCGGTCCATCTTGAATTGAAATTTTCAAATGGTAAGGCAAAAATTTTAACTGTGGGTTCATTATCAGCTGAAGTCAAGTTAAATTCTGGTGAAATTTTCGCACTTCAAAATTTCTTCAACGAAGCAATTCCGGAGATAGTTCAAAAATTTGACCAACTTGCTTTGAATTTGATAAATAAAGTAAATGAATTCCATCGCAATGGTTATGGGCTTGATGGGTCAACGGGGATTGACTTCTTTTCAGGAACTGGAGCTGGAAGCATACGGGTGAATAAATGGGTTTTGGAGGATTTAGATAAAATTTCTGCTTCAATAAATGGCGATGTTGGGAATAATGAAGTTGCGCTTGGGATAGTAAATTTGAGAAATGAAAAAGTGATATCTGAATTTTACAATTCAATTGTAAGTGATATTGGCTTGATGTCAAGGGTGAGTTCTGAAAGTGAAAGTTTGCAGAATATGGTTTTAAATCAACTTGAATCTCAAAGGGATGCAATTTCTGGTGTATCAATTGATGAAGAAATGATGAATATGATCAAATTTCAAAAGATGTTTGAGGCTTCGGCTAAGTTGATCCAAACTGTGAACGAAATGATAGATGCGATACTTTCAATGGTAAGATAAAATAAACTTGCAAATTTTATGAGAGTTACTGAATTAACAGTTATTAAAAACTTGATTGAGAACATAAACAGGACGAGGGAACGAGTTAATGAAACCCAGCTTAAAATTGCAACAGGCAGAAATATTAACACTGTTTCTGATGACCCGTATATTGCAAATTCCATAATGAATTTGAAAAGTATGATAGCTAAAAATGAGCAATTTCAAAAAAACATCAACGATGCGATTGATATTTTAACTACAACTGAGGAAGCGGTTGATAATTTTGTTAACACATTAGTTGAAATTAAATCGCTTCTTGTCGGTGTTTCAAATCCAGCGAGAGAACCTGATTATGAGGCATATGCAAACAAGCTTAGTGAGCTTTTTAAGCAAATGATTGATCTTGTTAACACGAAATTCAAGGGGAAGTATATTTTCAACGGGGCGAAGACGAATGTGAGGCCATTTGAGTATAATGAGAGAAGCGGTGTTTTAGTTTCTAATTTATCGGATGGTGTGATAAAGTTTGAAGTTAATGATGGAGTTTATGAAAAGGTAAATTTCACGATGAGTGAATTATTTGGTGGTAGAGAAATTTTTGATATAGTTCTTCAGATTAAAAATTTGCTTGATGCTGGGGTAAGACCTGATAGTTTTATTTTAGGAAGATTTAATGAATTATTTGAGTTTGTCGTAAGTCAAGCATCAGGGGTTGGGGCTTTGATGAATAGGTTTTCTCTTTTGCAGAAACAGATTGAGAAGCAGAATGTTGTTTTGAAGGAAATTCTTTCGGTAAGGCAGGATACAGATATAGCACAGCAGGCGACGAATTTGCAAAGAGATCAACTTATAC
Source organism: uncultured Bacteroidota bacterium (assembly GCA_964438815.1). GTDB lineage: Bacteria > Bacteroidota > Ignavibacteria > Kryptoniales > Kryptoniaceae > Kryptonium. Next base: position 228,724 of record CAYTKW010000002.1, on the reverse strand, counting down.
TTGAATCTGCGTACGCAATTGCTGGAAAAATTATTCATAAGACAATAATTGATTATCTGCGATGAAAAACAATTCAACATTTGAATTTGGGACAATAGTAGGTTTAATAGTTGGCATAGTTTCAATTTTTGGTTCATTTTTGCTTGAAGGCGGGACATTGGGTGCGTTGATTTTGATCCCTGCTATGCTAATTGTTTTTGGTGGAACGATTGCAACCGCGATGATTGGGTCGCCTGCGAAGATATTTTTTAAAATTCCAAGTTTTGTCAAGCTTGCGCTTGTGCCTCCAAAGTTTGATGTCGTTGGAACGATTGAGACGATCGTAAATTATGCAATTATAGCGAGAAAAGATGGCATCCTTGCACTTGAAAAAGAAGTTAACAATGTTTCACACCCATTTCTTAAAAAGATGTTGCGGCTTGCAATTGACGGAACCGACCCAGAGACGATTCGCGAGATTGCGGATATTGAGATAAACTATATAACCGAGCGACATATGGCAAATGCGACTGTCTTTCAAAAGATGGGAGGTTATGCACCTACGATGGGAATAATTGGGACGGTTATGGGATTGATTTCAACACTTGCAAACGCTGGTGAAGACCCAACCGAGTTAATTCATCATATAGCGACTGCGTTTATTGCGACATTGTGGGGTGTCTTCAGCGCAAATATAATCTGGCTTCCAATCGCCGACAGGCTAAAAGCAATTCACGCTGAGGAAAAAATCTTGCTTGAGATAATAGTTGAAGGAGTGCTTGCAATTCAAGCTGGTGAAGTTCCAACAATAATCAAAACAAAACTTTATTCAATGTTCCCAATAAGTGAACAGGCAATTGAGAGTTAAAGATGGCGAGAAAGAAAAAAGTACATCACGAGGAGCATGAAAATCTTGAAAGGTGGTTGCTTACTTATGCTGACCTTATAACGCTTCTGCTTGGGCTTTTCATAGTTCTTTATTCAATGTCTCAGCTTGACATTAACAAATATCAACAGTGGATTTCTGCTTTCAATCAACTTTTTGGCGGTGGTGGGGTTCTTGAAGGTGGCAAAGGGTTGCTTGCAACCCCAGCTCCACCAAAAAATGGCACAGGTGAGCTCACTGAAGCATCTACATCTCAGCCATCACAGCAAAGACTTGAACTTCAGCTAAATGCAGTTTTAAATACAAATATCCAATCAAAAAAAGTAATCATCACCACTTCACCCGAAGGGTTAACAATTCATTTGCTTGAGAGATTACTTTTTGAATCCGGTAGCGCTGAACTTAAGCCTGAAGCGATTGCGGTTCTTGATACACTTGCTGAAATTTTAAAATTTCTACCAAACAAAATACGAATTGAAGGACATACAGATAATAGACCAATAAAAACTGCACGTTTCCCATCAAATTGGCATCTTTCGGTTGCAAGAGCGTTAAATACTGCGTATTATTTAATGAACAAAGGCGTAAATCCGGAAAAAATTTCAATCGCTGGTTATTCTGAATATAGACCGATTGCGCCTAATGATACAGAAGAAAACAGAGCAAAAAATAGACGCGTTGACATAGTGATAATTGCATCGCAAAGTGGGGTCTTAAGCAAGGTTTCAAACTAAAAATTTTAAAAAGATGAAGATAAAAAATTCACAATTTGGAGAAATTGAATTTGACGATGGATTGATAATTTCATTCCCCGATGGGATTATCGGGTTTGAAGAGTTGAAAAGATTTATTATAATTGAAGATGAAGAGTGTAAGCCGTTTCGCTGGTTGATTTCTATTGATGAGCCTGAGGTAGGTTTTGCAATCCTTGAGCCAACGCTTGTTGTTGAAGATTATTATAATCGCGCTGGATTTGACCCTGGTGTTTATGTTCTCTTTGTGATAGTGACATTGAGTCGTGATGTCTCAAAGATAAGTGTTAACTTAAAAGCTCCAATTGTAATAGACAGTGCTAAAAAACTTGGACGACAGGTGATACTTGAAAATTCCGAATTTGAAGTCAAACATCCACTATTTGCATAAAAATTTAACCAATTTTTATAATGCTTGTGCTTTCAAGAAAAGTCGGCGAGTCGGTGATAATTCACAACAATATAAAAATAACTATCCTTGGGATTTCGGGCAATCAGATAAAGCTTGGTTTTGAGGCACCGCCAGATGTTTTAATTTTTCGTCAAGAGGTTTATGAGAAGGTAGCTATTGAAAATAAAAACGCATCTATGGTAAATAGAAGGTCTCTTAAAAATTTTGCGAAAAAGTTTAATGTTAAAAGGTAATTTCACTTTGAAGCACACAAATATATAACTGACTCATCTCCTTCAACCTTTGCCCAGTGAATTATCCCTGCTGGAAGGTCAAGGCGATCACCAGGACCAAGAATAAATTCTTCATTCCCAACACCATACCTCATTTTTCCACTTACAACCCAACGAATCTCATCATAAACATGTGAATGATTTTCGTAAAAAGTTCCAGGTTCATCAACCCAGACGAATGGGTTTGTTCCTTCTTCTTTGAGTAATTTTTTGAGTTCTTCAAGTTTTGGTTTCTCTGGTTTATCCCAGCGTGTTATTTTCATCTTGATCATAATATGTTTTTTGTTTTTATTGGTTTAAAATTTTTTCGTAGAAGTTTTCATATTTGGGGATGATTAAATCTTTATCAAAGAAACTTTCAGCCCGATATCGTGCTTTTTCGGAAAATTCAATGTATTTATTTTTGTTCTCAAGTAATTCAATGACATACGAAGCCATCCGTTCAACATTTCCGACATCGGCAAGATAACCTGTTTCACCGTGAATAACTACTTCAGGCAATCCGCCGACATTTGTGGCTACTACAGGAAGACCACAGCTCATCGCTTCAAGTGCAGAAAGTCCAAAGCTTTCCATTTGGCTTGGTAATATAAATATATCAGCTGAGCACAAAATTTCGTTTAAAGCTTCTTGTTTGCCGAGAAATATGACATCGTCGTAAAGTTTTAAAGTTCTACATAAATTTTCAACATCGCCTCTTTCAGGTCCATCTCCAACGAGGATAAGTTTACTTGGTATCTTTTTTCTCACCAGATCAAAAATCCTGACGACATCTTGAACCCGTTTGATTTTTCTGAAGTTTGAGACATGGATTAAAACTTTTTCGTCTTTCGGTGCAAATTTTTTGCGAAGGTGTGGATTTTTGCCAGGTTTAAATACTTTTGTGTCAATAAAATTAGGAATTACCTTTATATCTCGTGTTATGTTATATGTTGAAATCGTTGTTTCGCGAAGATACCTTGAAACAGCTGTTACTCCGTCACTTGATTCAATGCTGAATTTGACCACAGGTGTAAAACTTGGTTCAAGCCCGACCAATGTTATATCTGTTCCGTGTAATGTCGTTATAACTTTAATTTTGTTGTTAAGAATCATCTTAGCGAGGACTGCGCTTGTTGCATGGGGGATAGCGTAATGGACATGGATTATGTCAAGTTTGTTAAATTTTGCGACATCAATAATTTTGCTTGCGAGGGCATCTGTGTAGATTGGGAATTCAAATAAGGGATATTGGTAAAGTTCAACGCCATGGAAATAAATGTTATCAAAAAATTGATTCAATCTTATTGGAATAGCATAGCAAATGAAATGAACTTCATGCCCTCTATTTGCAAGGTTTTTCCCTAACTCCGTTGCTACAACACCGCTTCCACCGTAAGTCGGATAACAGGTTATCCCGATTCGCATACTTTTTTATTTAAATTTAAAAACGAAATGGTAGAGTTGCAATTTTTAAAAATTAGTGTATATTTTAAATTAGAACTTTTTACCCAAATTTTTGTTAATAATTTTGAACCAATGAAATTGAATTCAATCTATGCTTGTAATTCAGGATAAATATCAAGCGAAGCTCAAAAAGCTCCTTGAGGTATGTGAAAAAAACCTAAAAAGTTTCAATCCTGAGCTTGTAACTAAAGCCTTTTGGTTCAGCTACAATGCTCACAAGGGTAATTACCGCGTTTCTGGGGAGCCGTATTTTAATCATCCTTATGAAGTTGCGATGATCGTAGCGAATGAAATCCCACTTGATGATATATCTGTTGCGAGCGCCCTTCTTCACGATATAGTTGAGGACACATCTTTTACGCTTGAAGATATAGAAGCTGAGTTTGGGGAGAAAATAGCAAAAATTGTTGATGGTTTAACCAAGATAACGGGAATTTTTGAAAGTGATAATCGTAATGTGGTTGAGGCAGAAAATTACCGAAAACTTCTCATAGCGTTATCAACCGATGTTAGAGTTATACTTGTCAAATTCGCTGACAGGCTTCACAATATGCGAACGCTTGAATATCTTCCGGAGCATAAGAGAAAGAGAATTGCTAAAGAGACGCTTGAAATCTATGCACCTTTGGCACATAGGTTTGGACTTGCACAAATAAAGTGGGAGCTTGAAGACCTTGCTTTCAAATATCTTAACCCCGAAGCTTATGAGGACATCGCTAAACGAGTTGCTCAAACCCGAAAGCAAAGGGAAGAATATATAAAGGAATTCGCCAAACCAATTGAAAAAGCTCTTAAAGAACGAGGTTTCAAGTTTGAGATAAGTGGTCGTCCGAAGCATCTTTACAGCATATACAACAAGATGGTAAAGCGAGGTAAAACATTTGAGGAAATTTATGACCTCTTTGCAGTAAGAATTATACTTGATACCGAGGATAAAAATGATTGTTGGACGGTTTATGGAATAGTGACTGATATTTATAAACCTGTCCCCGAGAGATTTAAAGATTACATCACGAATCCGAAGTCAAATGGTTATCGTTCCATACATACTACTGTTATTGGTCCTGGTGGAAAGATGGTTGAAGTTCAGATAAGAACAAGAGCAATGCATGAAATCGCGGAGAAAGGTCTTGCTGCACACTGGAAGTATAAAGAAAACATCACGGAAACCGATAAGCAGTTTGAGCAATGGGTCAAATGGGTTCGCGATATACTTGAGAATCAGACCGATATAACTGATTTCGTTGAAGATTTGAAGTTAAATCTTTATCAGGATGAAATTTATGTGTTTACTCCAAAAGGTGATTTAAAAGTTTTGCCAAGGGGAGCGACACCAGTTGATTTTGCTTTTGAAATTCATACTGAAATAGGTTTGCGTTGTATCGGCGCAAAAGTTAACGGTAGGGTCGTTCCATTAAATTACCAACTTAAGACCGGCGATCAAGTTGAAATAATAACTGGTAAACATCGTTTGCCGAGTAGAGACTGGCTTAAATTTGTCGTGACATCAAAGGCGAGAACACAAATCAAAAGATGGATAAATGAGGAGAAAAGACGTCTTGTAGATGTGGGAAAGCAAGTTTGGGAGAAAAAGCTTAAAAAGAGCAAAATTCATATCAATGACGATGAACTTTTGAAAATCGTCAGAGAGCTTTACAAGTTTGACAACCTTCAGAAATTTTACCTTGCAATAGCGGAAGATACGATTGATCCAGCTGAACTTATTATAAGAATAGAGGAAGGGCATAAACATAAGGAATTGCAAAAACAACAGGAAGAACAGCCCAAGGATGAAATTGTAAGCGAAATTTTGAAACCGCAAAAAGCTATATCTATAGATGGAACTGGTTCCGACTTGCTTTATACATTTGCCAAATGTTGTCATCCTGTCCCAGGTGATAATATAATTGGTTTTGTCACCAGAGGTGAGGGGATAAAAATTCATCGTAAAGATTGCGTTAACATTGAAAAGTTAAAAGAACAAGATGAAGATAGATTAATTGATGTCGTATGGTCAGCTGTAGTTGATGGAATCTCTTTCCCAGTTGGGATTGTCATTGAGGGTGAAGATAAACCTGGGATGCTAAAGGAGATCACAACGGTCATATCAGGATATCAGAACACGAACATAAAGATGGTCAACATTGAAACTGGAAATTCTATTTTTCACGGGATTATAACAGTTGAAGTTAAAAACCTTGAACATTTGAATATTTTAATCGATAAATTAAGAAGAATTGAAGGGGTCTACATTGTCTCAAGATATCAAGAGAAGTAAATTAGGCGGGAGGATAATGGGTATTGACTTCGGCAGTAAAAGGATTGGAATTTCAATAAGTGACCCAACTCTTACGATCGCTCAAGGATTATCAGTTTTTGAGAATAACTCTAAAATTTTTGATGAAATAAAAAAAATTTGCTCCAGCTACGATGTGAAATTAATTCTCATCGGTTTACCTGTGAAACTTGATGGAAGTTATTCGTCCAAGACGAATGAAGTTTTAAAATTTGTTGAAAAACTTAAATCAAAGTTGGATATTGAAGTGGTTACATGGGATGAGCGATTGACCAGCAAGCTCGCGCAAAAAGCAAAAATTGAGATGAATTTGAAAAAGAAAAAAAGGCAAAATAAAAGTCTTGACGATTTAATAGCTTCAACTTTGATTTTGCAAAGTTACCTTGATTATTTGAAAAATAAAGAGGCGATGTCCTTTGAAAATGAGATTTAAAATTTTTCTTCTCTTTCTCGTTTTGTTCTCTGTGAGTTATTTGATTTATGAGTTTATCAAAATAGATGCTGAAATTGACAGATTAAGGTATGAGAATCCAAAAATCACTGCACTTATGAAACAAAGAATTTCAGAGGCGAAAGCGAAAGGTAAACCATATAAAATAAGTCAGATTTGGATTCCTTTGTCAAAAGTTTCGCCATACTTAGTTGATGCAGTGATAGTTTCCGAAGATGCAAGTTTCTTTTCGCATAAGGGGATAGATTGGTATGAAGTTAAAGAATCATTTGTTAAGAATTTTAGCAGGGGTAAGGTAGCCAGAGGAGCGAGCACGATAACGATGCAAGTTGCTAAAAATTTATTTCTTTCAACTTCGCGAAATCCATTTAGAAAAATTGCGGAGGTTTTGATAGCCTTGAGAATGGAGCAAAAATTGTCAAAGCGTAGAATCCTTGAAATTTATCTTAACATAATTGAACTTGGCGATGGAATTTTTGGTGTTGAATCCGCATCAAGAAAATACTTTGGGAAATCAGCATCTGAGTTGACCCTTGAAGAGTCTGCCAAACTTGCTTCAATAATTCCAAGTCCGTTGAGATATTCGCCAAATTCTGACAAGAGGTATGTTAGATGGAGAACTCGTTTAATCTTGAATAGATTGCTTTTAAGGGATAAAATAAAAGCGGGAATTTCAAATGAATCTGGAGCAATTGAATAATATCCTATTTGAAGGTGAGGGGTTAACAGTTGAATTTAAAAGGAAAGTTTCTTCACCGGAAAAAATAGCCCGAGCTATGATTGCATTTGCAAATACGCATGGTGGAGTTTTAATTTTTGGCATTGATGATGATGGAAGCATTGTTGGAGTTGATAGCGAGAAAGAGGAGATTGATTTGATATTTCAAGCAGCGACACAGCACTGTTACCCTTCAATTGAACCAAGGGTTGAGATATTTGAGCTAAATGGTAAAGATGTGATAGTTGTGACGGTTGAGCAAAGCGAGAATAAGCCACATTACCTTGTAAGTTCAAATGGTGATGCTGGAAAAGTTTTTATTAGGCTTGGCTCTCAAAATGTCGCTGCAAGTGATGAGATGGTGAAACTTATGAAGTTAGAGCGGGATAATAAACCTTTAAGAATTGAGATAGGGGAGAAGGAGAGACGACTTTTAAATTATCTTGATAACTTTGGGAAGATAACTGTTAAGGAATTTAGCAAGCTTGTTGGTATAGAGGAGGATGAAGCATCTGATATCCTTGTTAATTTGGTCAAGGTTGGCGTTCTAAAAATGCAAGTCACCGGGGGAGATGATTATTTTATGCTGGCGTAGTGTGTTCGGTAAACCTTAACAAGCTCAAAGACCGCGATGCCATAAGCAACAGCAACATTTAGCGAATGTTTTATTCCGAATTGAGGTATTTCAATTGAAAAGTTACACATTGACAACACATCATCAGATATCCCCGTTATCTCGTTCCCGACAATCAAACAGATTGGAAAATGTTCTGGTTTTATCTCGTAATATGGCATGCTTTCGTCAGTTATTTCAAGAGCTACGATTTTTATATTTTCCTCCCGAAGTTTTTTTACAACATCGGTGGGATTTTTATGATATTCCCAGGGTACACTTTCAATCGCTCCAAGGGCGGTTTTTTCAATGTCTTTTCTTGGTGGATGGGGCGTATAACCTGTAAAATAAAGTTTTGATATCAAAGCTGCATCGCTTGTTCTAAAAATTGAACCAACATTATAAACACTTCTCACATTATCAAGCAAAACATAAATTGGATGCCTTTCAATATCTTTCAGCTCTTCAAGCGTATGTCTTTTCTTTTCAATTTCAATTGGTGTCAACTTTCGCATCTTTTGGGAATTTTTGTTTTTTCCCTTGTTGTTAAAGTAATTAAAATTTAAATCCGAAAAAAGAAGTATAAAACAAAGTTCCTTTGTTCAATGGTTTTCATAGGCGAGACGAAAGATAATCGGTTGGTAATTTTTGGAAATTCCAAAGAAGGATATTTTTACATAGAGTTTACAAAAAGCATTGAAGTTCCAAAGATAGAAAAGCGAAATCTCAGCCGTGAAGTCCTGCTTGGACTTTTAGAGAAAAATCTTGACAAATACAGCCAGAAAGGGTTGAATGTCGTTTTTGAGAAAATGTTGGAGTCAGATTAATTCTCTCGTTCGGTCTTTTCAAGATAGTCTTCAAAGCTCATTTTCAGATAATAATCGTCTCCAATAAATGTAAGAATTTTCATAAACACATCAGCAGGGAAATAGCCCGGAACTGCTGTTATCGGTTGCATATCTTCACGAATGAAAATCGTTGTTGGGAAACCTTCAACCCCAAATATGTAAGCAAGCTCCATCTCGCTATATTCGCGCCCTTCAAATGTATGCTTAGCTTCGGATTCAGCGTTAAGTTTCACAAGAACAAATTTTGAGGAGATGTATTTCTTTACCGCTGAGTTAGCATAAACTTCTTCATCCATCTTCTTGCACCATTCGCACCAGTTCGTGTAGACATCTATAAGCACTTTCTTTTTTTCAGCTTTTGCAATTTTCAAGCCCTCTGAAAATGAGAGCCACTTTAGCTCTTTGTTATCTTGGATTTTGAGCGTTAATCCAGTGAAAAAGACAGCAACTATTAAAATTGATACGATTCGCATTTTTTCACCTTTTAAGTTTTGAATTTCTAAAATATATCAAATTGAAACATAAAAGGCAAAGAATCAGCAAAGATGGGGTCAAGATATTTGATGGCATTTTCATCGCCTTTAAGCCTACCAGTTTGATAAAGTGAACTTGGTTTTACAAAACCTGAAAAAATTTGCGCAAAAGTTGCGATATCAGTTTTTATATCGGGATTTTTGATGTTAACTTTTTGAATTTGAACATTTTTATTTTTAACTGTGAGTTTAAATGTGAAGTTATTTTCTGGTATAAATTCATCGTTTATTGAAATCGCAATCTCGCCATCTGGTGCGTTAGCATTTGTGAGAAGTTTAAGAGCTTCTTCAAGGTTTATAATTCGCATCATAAATCCAGAGCATATTGATGCGTATGATTTAAATTCAAAAAATGGTCTTTTAAATTCAGTCTCTCTTGGCTCAATTAGTACATCAAACACAGGCTCATCAGCAGGTGCAAGATATTTTACTTTAACAACCTGTTCTGTAAGTGATGCAAGAAATCCCCATAGTCCGCGATATGCTTTTGGCGTAAGTGAAACAAGTTCCTTTATTTCTATCTCAACTTGACCTTTTTGGTCTTTTTTCATTTCAAATGTAATATAACCATAAACATCCCCATCGTCGTAAACATATGAATTTTGAAAATTCGGAAACACCACTCGCATCCAAAAAGCATCATTCCTAACAAGGGCGAAATTGACTTTTTTAATTTTTTCCGCATAAACTTTCTTGATTTTCTCACGCTCTGAGTTTCTCATTTTTCTCACATTGAGTCTTTCTTCAAACAATGGTATATTTGAGGGGTCAATCTCGTAAAATGTGACCTGACCGATAAATTCCCAGCCGTATTTTCTGTAAAATTTGTGCTGAAATGGATAAAGTAGTGAAAATGGATACATCGCTTCAAACATTCGCCTTATAGCATCTTTGAGCATAATATCTGCAACACCTCGCCTTCTGTATTCTGGGAGGACAGCCACAGCTGATATTCCACCCGCGTCTACAATTTTACCTTTAAATGAAATTTTAAGCGGAATTATCTTAACGCATGCGATAATTTCATTGCTGTCTTCAACGACAATTATATCCTTATAACTGTATCTCGGATTATCTACGATACTTTCTCTCAACCCATGATAGTCTGAAATTAAAAATGCAGTTGAAATGATATGTGTTATATCATCAATATCAACTGATTTCGCTTGACGAATTTTCATTTTGATTGATTTCGCTAATTTTTTCAAGATTTAAAATTTTTAGAATTGCATTCATGACATCATCAACTTCAATCCCCCTATCAAATGTGCAAATGTGTGGATCACCAGGACATTTGGCTTTGCAATAATCTTCAGGTGGTAAAATTATCTCATGTTTGTTCCCAATTGGACCCCAAAGCTTGGGCGAGCAAGCAGGCAATGGACAAAGCATTGACACAGTTGGAATTTTCAAAGCCGAAGCAATATGCATTGGTCCTGTGCTTGAAGAAACAAGAAGATCAAACCTTGAAATGTAAAGGATAAGCTCACGAAGCGATGTTGGATTGATGAGATTAACTCTTTCGTTTCCATTAAAACCTTTAAATTTTTCGTTCGCTTCAGGCTCATTAAATAAATTAACATAAATTTTTGCGTTGGGTAACTCGTCAAGAATTTTATGGACAAGTTCAACATATTTTTCAATCTTCCAATTTGGTGCAGATTTTCCGCACAGAGGATTTATACCTATAATAATCTCGTCATTATTTTTTGGGACAAGTTTTTTTGACAGATTGATTTCATCATCACTTAAAAAAATTTCAGGCTCAATGTTTGTGCTTTTGACCCCTATTTTTCTTCCCAAGTCAAGCGAATAATCAGCTTCATGCCTTAAAGGTATGTATTTATTTCTGCTGACATGTTTCATAAATGTTAAGATGCTGTAAAGCCTTATCCCAACATTTACCCTCGTCTTTATACCTGCAAAAAATGTCATCCATGCGTGTCTTTGCGTAGGCAATAAATGAAGTGCTATGTTGAATTTGTATTTTCTTAACTTCAGAACCTGTCTTAAAAAACCCTTCCATCCTTTGTCTGCCCCTTCATAATCGTCAACTATGATTTCGTCAACATTTGGGTTGTTTAACAAGATGTCTTTTGTTTGTGGTCTAACCATAGCTGCAATGAATGAATCAGGGAAGGTTTTCCTTGTTTCTCTTATCAATGGAGTTGCAAGCACGACATCGCCAACTCTATCAGGACGGATTATTAAAATTCTTTTTTGTCTCATTTTATACCTTCCTCCTCAAGAATCTTTTGCAACATTTGAGCATTTTTTGGGGCACTCCCGCGATGACAATTGTTAAAAAAGATATATAGCGTCTCAACTTTTTCGTTTAGTTCTTTTATTCTCGGTAACCATTCTCTAAGTTCACTTTCAGTGTAAAGGTAATCATATCGTTCGCCAACTCCACCTTCCCACCAGTTTTCGGCGTTGCGTCCGTGAAATCTTATGTAACCAATCTTTTTGCTTGTCGCTATGCTTTGTGGTGGAATTAAACCTTTTAACCTTGGCTCATCAACACAAACATATGGGATATCGTTTTCTGTTAAAAATTTATAAAGTGAATCATTTACCCAACTTATATGCCTAAATTCAACTATAAGTGGAATTCCATCAGCAAATTTTTTTGTCTCAAGTATGTAATCTCTGTTCTCAGGTGTATCTTTAAACGAGTATGGAAATTGTGCGAGAAAACCTTTCAATTTTTCGGAATTTATCAGTGGCTCCGTCGCTTTAAGTAACGATTCCATGGCTTCACGGTTTCCTTCCCTTTGATGAGTTATCTGTTTATGCACCTTGACGATGAAATGGAAATCTGGTGGTGTTTTTTTGCTTAAATGATAAAAGACGCTCGGGCTTGGGATTCTATAATATGTTGAATTTATCTCAACAGCGTTGAAAAATTTCTTATAATAATCAAGCATCTTACCATCCTCAATACCTTCTGGATAAAATGTTCCACGCCAGTCCTGAAAGCTATACCCAGATGTCCCTATCAAAATCATTTCCCTAAACTTTTATTTTGCGATGGTAATTTCCTCAGCAAGTTTAACACCAAGATCAACTGCTTTTAGATTTATCTCAGCTATGCCTTTCTTTTGCGTTAACATCACCGCTTTTTTAAGTGCGTCAACAGGGAACAGCTTTGTCTTTGAGAGAAAGGTAGCAAGCGATAGTATGGTTATTGAAAATCTATCAATTGTATTTGCCATTTTTTTAAATGGATAAACCTCAAGTTTTGCCTTTGTTTCCGGAAGAAGCGACACAAGTTGTTCATCAACAAAAACAGTTGAATTTTCATCCATTTTCATGATCAATTTTTTCACTTTTGCTAATCCTTCTGGCGCAATCACGATTACATAATCAGGATTGTCAATCCCTGTGTAATTTATCTCTTTTTTGTCAAGTATAATTTCCGAAACTGAATGTCCAGTCATAATTGTGATGGGATAGTCATCTTTTTGAGTAGCGTATAAACCAGATAAAATTGCAGATGAGCCGAAAATTGTCGCGCTTGATTTAACTTTCTGTCCAGCTGCTCCAGCGATTATTATCCCTATTTTCTTGTACAGATTATTTTCAAATCCGGTTTCCAGTGAGATTTGTTTTGTTTGTTTTTGTGGTTGATTTCGGTAAGTTTCAATATAAGATTCAATGTATTCCTTTCGCTCAACCCTGTGAATTATGCCCGTTTCAAATCCATAGGTTTCAAGCAGTTTCATTATTTTTTCTTTGTTAAGTTCATTTCTTGGGACATAGTAAGCGGTGCAGTATTCCCAGATGTCAACCGCTGCAAATCCTTTAAATGATATCGCCTCTGCGATAACATCGGATAGATTTTTATCAAATACAGTCATCCTTGCTGCAAAGCCTCCGTTTACTGCGCGAACAAGTGAACAAACATCAAGCGGATATTCAATGTTCCCAAGATAAGTTGTTGCGGTTTTCCCACCAAATGGAGTCGTCACAGAATGTTCTCCACCTGTCATCCCAAAATTGAAGTTATTGAATACTAACACAGTTATGTCAATGTTTCGCCTTGCTGCGTTTATGAAGTGCGTTCCGCCAATTCCAATCCCGCCGTCTCCGATTAAAACTATTACCGTTAACTCGGGATTTGCCATCTTTAATCCACAGGCATATGTAATTGATCGCCCGTGAAGCCCATGAAATGCGTTTACGTTAAAATACTGGTCTGATAAACCAACACAACCGATGTCGGTGACAAGAACGGTTTTCTTTGGGTCAAGGTTTAATTTTGCCATTGCTTTGTCAAGTTGAGGTAAAATTTGAGAATGTCCACATCCTGGGCAAAATGGAAGTTCAATTTCTTTCATATATACTGCGTTTTTTACAAGTGCCATTTTTATAAAATTTTTGTTTTTATTTCACCGCGAAATTTAAAATTGCCCATATTGCAGTTATCAGCAATGTTGAAAAAGCCACAAACAAGCCAACCATCCACTTGATTAAACTTGTTTTTGTCATCTCAATTTTTCAATTAATTCAGTCTTATCTCTTTCCGTTTTTTCATACAAGCTTATCAATTTTTTGTCAATCTCATCAAACTTTCTGTCAATGTCGTTGAATTTTTCCCTAACGACTTCAAATATGGTAGCCATCGTTTAATCTCGTTTATTTTAAAATTTCAGCCAAAATTTTATTTGGGTTTATAAGCGTCGTATCCATTTGATTTATATGCACGATTTCTATTTTTGACCTTTCAGCGATTCTCTCAATTTCAAGGACATATTGACCGTTATTCATTTCAGGGAAAATTATCTTCTTGATGTTTTTAAGTGCCTTTTTTATTTCATTTTCAGGCACAGGCCAAAGGAGGTTGATTATTAAATTTGAAACTTTAATCCACTTATCTCTTGCTATTTCAACAGCTTCAATTGCGCTTCTGGCTGTTATTCCATATGAAATCACGAGAATTTCAGCGCCTTCTTGATAGTCAAATTTAACTGCATGTGGAAAGAATTTTTTTACTTTTTCTTCTGTTATTTTCTTGTCAAGGTGCTCCATCATTATTTGAATCTTTTCTGGGTTTGTCAATAAATTCCCATATTCATCATGAGTTGATGTTGTATGTCTTACTATATGTTTACCTCCAAATGGTGAAAACAATGGCACATCGTCAATTTTTTCAAAGTAATATGGTTTATATTCGTTCGCGTCCTTTGGAAGATATCTTCTTTCAATTACCTCAGGTTTTTCAACTTTTGACCAATCAATTCTTTGTTTCGTCATTGAAAGTTCTTTGCTTGACATGAGAAAAACGGGGGTTCTAAAAATTTCAGCAAGATTAAATGCATAAATTGTGAATGTATAGCATTCTTCAACTGTTGTTGGAGATATTGCAATTATTGGATAACCACCCGAAGTTCCCCATCTTACAAATTGAATATCGCCTTGACCATCCTTTGTAGCTGAACCTGTTGCTGGACCCTGGCGTTGGACATCAACTATTACAAGTGGAGTTTCGCCCATTATCGCAAGCCCGATGTTTTCGCTGTAAAGCGAGATCCCGGGTCCGCTTGTTGCAGTCATAGTTTTTTTTCCAGCCATTGATGCTCCTATACAAAAGCCAATTGATGCTATTTCATCCTCTGCTTGAATAGCTATACCTCCAACCTTTGGAAGTTCTTGCATCATTCCGAGCAGAATTGGGGTTGCTGGAGTTATTGGATAGCCGGCAAAAAATTTGCAACCGGCATCAATTGCTCCTTTGACAATTGCTTCATTACCGTCAAGAAATTCTATCATTTTTGAAATTTTTTGTTTTTGTTGCTCTGAGGTTAAAATTATGATTTTAAAATTGAAAATAAAAATGTAGGTTTGTTGCTTTTAAAAAATTTTTTGTTATATTTAACCAAAGGAAGGCGCTGTGATCAGGATTTTCGCCTGGGCATTTCCTTCCTTGAAAATGTATTAAAAATTTAAATTGGTTTACAGCTATGGGCTCAATTTTTTCTTCAGTTGGTTTTAAGGTTGAAACTCAAAAAGATCTTGTTGATCTCGTTGAGAGCACGATTGGGAATAAAGAGTTTAGCGATTCATTTGGTGTGTTTCAGAAAATTCAACTTGCTGGCTATACTTTAAACGCAGGTCATGGGATTGTTTTTAATGTGAATCTTGCCAATGTTGGTGAGGGATGGGAAATAGTTGATGTATCGCCTTGTTTTTATGGCTCTAAAGAGCATTCCGTCACTTTGAAAGATTGCGAACTTTATCAAGATGTTGAAGATGAGTGGAAATTTTACCTTTATGGGATTGATGAGGGGACAGGGACGCCAGTTGAGCTTTACATTTCAAATTTTGTCCAGTGTGCCTCGTTTCTTCCGCCAATGTCGGAGAAATACGAAATAGTTCCTGTTGGTCTTGCATATAACGGGGAAATTTTGCCACCAAGGCGGTTGATTCAGACTGAGGTTATGGAAGAAGGTTCAACTATGGCTAATTTCTTCGTTCAAACTGCGCAAATTCAATCTATGGAAAATATTCCACCTGTCGTCTACGGTTTACTTGGGGACATCCTTGATGTCAAGAAAATTAAGAACGAGTGGACAGGAGAAGAGGTTTACTGGCTTTATGTTGATACGAGTCCATTCAAACTTGAGGTTTTAATTAATCCAGATGACCTTGAGGGTGAACCTGAAGTTGGTAAGCGTTTGTTTGCGACGGTGTGGTTGCAAGGCGAGGTTACACCGAAATAAAAAAGCGGGGATTTGCTCCCCGCTCTCCATTTATGCTTCTATTGCTTCAAGCAAAATTTCAGCTATATCTTTTACCTCAACTCTATCAACAGCATCTTTGTCCTTTACGCCATCAGTTAACATCGTCATACAAAATGGGCAAGCTGACGCGATTATATCTGGATTTAAACTCAACGCCTCCTCAGTTCTTTCAATGTTGATTCTTTTGCCGATTTTCTCTTCCATAAACATCCTTGCTCCACCAGCACCGCAACACAAACCTTTATCCCTTGGTCTTTTCATCTCTTCTAACTTGACTCCTTTGATTGAGACAAGTATGTCCCTTGGAGCGTCATAAATATCGTTGTATCTTCCAAGATAACATGAGTCGTGATATGTGACTTTCTTTTCAATTGATTTTGTAATTTTCAATCTACCCTCAATCAGAAGTTTCTCAAGGAACTGGACATGGTGATAGACTTCGTAATTACCGCCGAAGTCAGGGTATTCATTTTTCAAGGTATTGAAGCAATGGGGACAAATTGTGATTATTTTTTTCACATTATACCTTGAAAATGTTTGGATATTTTCTTGAATTAACATTTGTGCCAGATATTCATTACCGGCTCTTCTGGCTGGATCGCCTGTGCATTTTTCTTCATTACCTAAAATTCCAAAGCTTACACCGGCGAGTTTTAAAAGTTTAGCAACAGCGATTGCAACTTTTTTATATCTTGCGTCAAATGAGCCAGCACATCCAACCCAAAGCAGATATTCAACATTGCTATCTTCGGCGAGAGTTTTTATGTCAAATCCTTGAGCCCATTCGCCTCGTGTTGAATGGCTGAACGCCCACGGAGTGAAATTGTTCTCAAGATTTCTAAATGTCGTTGACAGCTCAGATGGAAATTTTGATTCAGTTAAAACAAGATATCTTCTCATATCAACGATTGTCCCGACATGTTCAATCATAACTGGACATTCCTGAACGCAAGCCATACAGGTTGTGCAAGCCCAGAGTTCATCTTCAGTTATATAATTATAGACAAGGGTTCGTTTAATCAATTCATCGTTTTGTTGCTGGGGATTTAACAGCAAAGGTGCTTTCTCCATTGTCCTTTTTCTTATGCTTATGATTATCTCGCGGGGGGACAAAGGTTTACCAGTTAAATTAGCAGGGCAAGCAGATGTGCATCTTCCACACTCTGTGCAGGTATATCCATCAAGTATTTGCTTCCATGTCAAATCTTCAACATCAAAAACACCAAATCTTTCAACATTCTCAATGTTTTCAAAACTTATCGGATTTAATCTTCCTTTAGGTTTCAGTGAGCTCAAATAAACATTTGGAATTGATGTTATAATGTGCAGGTGTTTTGAAAATGGAAGATAATTTAAAAATCCAAGTACAAGCAAAATATGAGTCCACCAAAAAATAGAGTGAAGTATATTTTGTGCATCCCAACCAAATTTATCAAGAAAATTTGCGAACCTAATTGACGCAAATCTTAAATCATAATACTCTGCTTCACCAAGGTTAATCTGCGTGGCATATGTTCCAAACATAGTTATCATTATAAAAAGTATCAAAGTGAGTATAACAGTCGCATCAATTCGCGATGATTTTTCAACCTGAAGTCGTTTCGGCTTTTGAATATATCTTCTATAAAGGGCAATTAGAACTGATAAAATGACAAGCACACCCATAAGGTCTTGGAAGAAGGCAATGTATCTGTAAAAACCACCAATAACGGAAAGATTTATATTGAACAGCCCTTCAAGGATTGCATCAGTGATAGCAGTTAAAAGAATTATAAATCCCCAAAATATGAAAAAGTGCATCCATCCAGCAACAAATTCCCTCAAAAGCTTTTTCTGCCCAAATGCTATCGTTAAAACCCTCTTCAACCTTTCAAAAGGTCTGTCAAATCTGTTTTCTGGTTTTCCAATTTTAAGGTATGTGTATAATCTTCTTGCATTAAACAGAAAAATTGAAATTGAAAGCGCAAAAATTATAAGAAACAGGAGGTTTTTCAGTAGCATTTTAAAACTCAAATTTTTTTATGATTTATTATTTTTCGGGTTTGACTGTTAAAACGGGGCATTTTGCTTTTCTGACAACTTTTTCAGCGATACTTCCAAGGAGTGTATATTCAATTCCGGTTCTTCCGTGAGTCCCCATGACTATTAGGTCAATTTTTTTCTAGTCAACAAATTTTACGATTTCATCATCAACAATTCCTTTTCTAATGAAGAGTTGAACTTTGTTTTTAGTTTTTAAGTTCTCTTTTACAAGTTTTTCAAGTTGTCTTCTTGCGTTTTCTTCCATATTTTTTTCGACTCGTTCAATCGTTAAGTCAAGGGCGTGGATAGCGAGCACTGGCGGAATATTTTCAAGGATATGAAGGACATAGATTGAAGCGCCATATTTTTCTGCTATTGACTTGGCATATTTGAAGGCTGATATTGATGCTGTAGATAAATCAGTTGGCAGGAGAATTCGTTTTATTTTCATTTTGATTCCCGCTTTTATTTAAGTATTTTTCTTATATCGTTTGCGAAGGTTTCTTTGGTTCTTGCTCCGATGTATTTGCTGACAATTTTGCCATCCTTATCAATTAAATATGTCGTCGGGATTCCAACACTACCGCCAAAAGCATCAAGAAGTTTTGAGTCGGGATCGTGAATGAGAATATAATTTATACCCACATTTTTTGCAAATTCAACAACGGGCGAAGCCGATTTGTCAATTGAGATCCCTATTATTTCAAAATTTTTATCTGCAAATTCCTCTTTAATTTTAATTAGGTCGGGAATTTCCTTTACACATGGACCGCACCATGTAGCCCAGAAGTTAACAAGAACAGCTTTACCCTTTAATAGCTCATATAAATTATTTTCACCATTGGGAGTCTGCCAATAAAAATTTGGCGCTGTGTTTGGATTGTTTGGATTTTCAATTTCTGTAAGTGTGAAGACTTGTACCTCGGGAAGAAGAAAATGTTGGGCTGGGCGTTGTGATTTTTCTTCTCTTGAGCATGAGAGGAACAAAATCAGGGAAAGGAATAAAAATTTTTTCATAACCTACCAGCTTTGTTTTAAAATTCTCTCAAGCTCTTCTTTTGATAAATTTGAAACAGCGCAACAGACGAGCTCATTTGTTCCCCAGATCACAAAAGATTCATCTTCTATTGTATCGTAGATCCACTCACCCTTTAAAATTCTCTTTTTTATGTCATCGTGCATTGAAGCAAATCTTATGGGAGTTTGATGTAGGAAAATCATTTTATCATCTTTTTTGTAGATCAAATTAATGCACTTCGCGTCCCGGGAGGTTGAGTGAGGTGTATTAATGGATGCTCCAACGATTTTGAACTCAGGTAGCTTTGGAATAATGGGTGTAAAGCTTGCTTTTGATA
This sequence comes from uncultured Bacteroidota bacterium, assembly GCA_964438815.1. Classification (GTDB taxonomy): domain Bacteria; phylum Bacteroidota; class Ignavibacteria; order Kryptoniales; family Kryptoniaceae; genus Kryptonium. The sequence continues at coordinate 209,398 of CAYTKW010000002.1, read as the reverse complement.
TGATTTCGTTTTGAATAAAGACAGGGTCATCGGATAAAATTTGAGGTTTTGCAAGCCCGCTTGCTATTGAATCAAAATGATTGATTAATCCTGAAACCTCTTTTGCAATCAATTCTTTTTGAGCCATTTTATTCTCATAAATTGAGATAAACAAAATCGCAAGCCCTAAAACTACAACAGCAATCCCAAAGGAAAATGCAAACTCAAGCCAAGGTTTCTGCACCTGAGATGACCCGTAAGAGGTTAGGTTTAACTTTGGGTTGTAACCATTTCTAAGTGATTTTATCTGGGTGAGGACCGTTGACACGAGCTCAGCTGGGACAGGGATTAATTTTACTTTGGATTGGATTATTTGTTTTGTCTTTTTTTCAAGTTCAAATTCGGTTCTGCAGGTTGCGCATCGCCAAATGTGTTCTTCTAATTTTTGTTTCGTTTCCTCGTCCTGAATTTCATTATCAACAAGGGCACTCATAAATTCCCTTGTTTGTCTGCAATCCATATTTAACACCAGGTTTTAATTTTTAATCTTTGCCAGGGTCATTTATGTCATAATCTTCAGGGCTACCCTTTATATAACCCTTCCTTTTTGCAAACTCATAAAGTTCTCTTCTTAACATCTTCCTTCCTCTATGAAGCCTTGACCTTACTGTTCCAATTGGTATATCAAGGAACTTTGCTATCTCCTCGTAGCTTTGACCTTCAATATCTGCGAGTATCACAACTGTTCTAAATTCCTCGGGCAACTTCCCGAGAGCTTCTATTACCTCGTCTTCAAATATATTTTCAAAGATGTGTTCTTGTAAATCCGATGTTTCAAACGACTCATCGCGCACAGTCTCATAAAAGTTCTTAACTTCATCGTAATCGACTTTTCCTGGTTCCTTTGTGAGCTTGCGATACTTATTTATGTATGAATTTTTCATTATCTTAAACAACCACGCCCTTACGTTTGTTCCAGGCTCATATTGATCCCAGAACCTAAATGCTTTAAGATATGTCTCTTGAATTAAATCCTTTGCGTCTTCCTCGTTCCCGGTCATGCGGTATGCGAAGTTATAAAGAAATTGCATGTGTGGTATGGCTTCAGCTTCAAATTCTCTTTGGCGTTTCAATAATTCATCTTCGCTTAGTTTTTTATCCCACTTCTCTTGGCTTATCAAATTTTTTATTTTTTCCTTTAGCTTCATAAATTTAAAGCCAGTTATTTTTGCTTGCTTAATTATACGAAATTTTGTTCTCATTATCAATAGCAAAAGAAAAAATGGGATCTAATTTTAAAGGTTGGACATATGAGCCGTGGAAATGAGTTTAATTTTGAATTAAATGTGCAATTTTTTATTTTTAATTTAAAAATTTCCCTATGTCTGCAATGCGAAAGTTTTACATTTTTATTTTAATTTCGTTTCTCTCTTGTTCATCGGTCAAGGAAAGCATTGATACGGGGCTAAATAGGATTTCAGCTGAAAATATAATGGAAAATCTTTCATTTCTTGCCTCTGATTCCTTAAAAGGACGAAATACACCAAGCCTTGAACTTGATGTCGCTGCCGAATTTATAGCCCAAAAATTTAAACAATATGGGTTGAAACCTATCGGCAATAGCTACTTCCAAAAGGTTGAATTTGTGAAAATTGATCTTGGGGATACGAATTATCTTATTGTTTCAAAAGATGGTGAAAGTATAAAATTTGAAATCGGCGAAGAATTCGTTCCATTTAATTTTGGAGATGGCGAAGTTGAAGCTGAAGTTGTGTTCGCTGGATACGGGATTACGGCAAAGGAGTATGGATATGACGATTATGAAGGAATAGATGCAAGGGGGAAAATAGTCATTTTGTTAAGGGATGAACCGCAGGAAAAGGATAGCTCAGGTGTTTTCAATGGCGCAAATCCGACAAGGTATTCGTTTCCAAGGTATAAAGTTCAAAATGCATTTGACCATGGCGCTGTTGGAGTTATAATCTTACCAGACCCGTTGAATCATCTAATTTTAAAACCAAGAGGTTATTCATGGCCGAAAATTTTCAAAAACCTACCAAGGGCTTCACTACCAATTCAACTTGCCTATCTCCAAAGGAATCTTTTGCCAGCGGTTGAAGCTGGGGAAAAATTTATAAAAGAAGTTTTTGGGGATATCAATTTGTTGAAGGAAATTCAAAAGTCAATTGATGAAAATTTAAAACCGAAATCATTTGAGATTGAAAATGTGAAGATAAAGATAAAAGTAAGTTTTGTTAGAGAAAATGTTTATGCAAATAATGTGGTTGGATTCATTGAGGGGACAGATGAAAAGTTAAAAGAAGAAGTAGTCGTCGTTGGTGCTCACTATGACCATGTCGGTTATTTTACTCCATCGGCTATTGGAAGCTCTGAGAAAGATAGCATCTATAACGGGGCTGATGATAATGCCTCAGGGACTGTTGGAATGCTTGAGGTTGCAAAGGCATTTGGTTTAAGCAAAAGTAAACCAAAAAGAAGTATACTTTTCATCGCGTTCTGTGGCGAGGAGAAAGGACTTCTTGGTTCAAGGTATTATGTTGACAATCCGCTTTTCCCGATTGAAAAGACTGTGGCTATGATAAATCTTGATATGATTGGGCGAAATTCAATTGACAGCTTGATTTTAATCGGATGGAGCTATAGCGAGGATATGAAAAGGATAGCTGAGGAGGAAAATTCTGCAATTGGTTTTAAGTTTTCATATGATGGAGAAAGGGATTTCCCAAGAAGTGACCAAGCAAACTTTGCAAGAAAAGGTGTTCCCGTAATCTTTTTCCATTCGGGTGAGCATGAAGATTATCACAAGGTAAGTGATGAAGCTGATAAAATTAATTTTTCCAAAATTGAAAAAGTTACAAAACTTTGTTATCGCGTCGTTTATAGAATTGCAAATTCTGACTTAAGACCGAAATTGAATGAAGAAAAATTGGCAAATTAACGAAAAAGGGAATTATGTTTTTTGTTGTTGAGTTGGTAAACCAGATTTTAAATTTCGTCTTTTCACTCTTCTCAATCGTCTCTTTGTTATATCTTGCTTATAAAATTTGGGATAGAAAAAAAAGTACATCTGCCGGTTTTGTTCAGTTTTTCCTTGCTTTGATTTTGACTTTTATCTCGTCTTTTCAAACCCTTATCCTTGTATTTTTCTTTGAATATCTCTATGACTATGAGGCGACGATTGCGACAATTGTCTTTTGGGTTGGGTTAACACTTGCTATGTTTGGAATAAGTAAAATCGCAGAGAATTTCTCACAAGATTTGAAAGAAAAGTTAAGTAAGGTTTTCCGCTGGTGTGGATTTTTATGTCTTGTCTTTTTGCTTGTTTATTATATCCCGATTTATTTTAAGATACAGAGGACATTTATATGGAAAGTTGGCGCTCTTTTCTATGGATTTAACAACGTTTTGCTCTGGGGGATTTTCACATCAATTGCTCACATTTCAGGTTTCGTTCAGGAGCTGAGGAATAAAGCAACTATTTTAAGAATTTTGATCTTCTATTTTTTGATTGAGCCGTTGATTTACCTTACACTTGTTTCATTTGAGGTTTTGCCTTCCTGGCTTTTTTCAGCTCGTATGATTATGACAACGATAAGTGTTTTAATTTCTATCTTTGTCGTTTACTTTACATTTATTTTTACGACAAGATATTTGAACCAGTTTGTTTCAAAGGTTGAAAGAGCTTATTCGGGGGAGATAAAACTTGCTTCTTTGAAGAAGATTAGAACTTTTGTTTTAACCTCTGTGCCTTTCATTGGGGTGCTTTTGTTTTTCCAGATAATTCTTATAAAGACATACATTGAGTATCATGTCAGTCAATATGCTGATGAAAAAGCGATCGTTTTGCATGGCATTGAAAACAACATTGAATTTGCCTTTAAAAGCACTTTTAAAATCCTTGAGGAACTATCAAAAGATAAAGATGTGATTGAGGTTAACATTCAACTTATTCATTTAAAGTATGAGAGAGCATTTGAAAAATTCCCCGATTACATCGGGAATGTCAGCAGGGTTGATGAAAAGGGAATACTGGTGTATACCTATCCAGTTGATCAGAAAGCGATCGGGAGCGATGTAAGCTATCAAGAGCACAATAGAAAATTTTTAATTCAAAAGAAACCAATTGTGAGTTCCGTTTTCAGAGCAGTTCAAGGATATGATGCGATCGTGCTTGAGTATCCGGTGTTTGATTCAAAGGGTAAATTCAGGGGCGGTGTTTCGTGCTTGATTGATGTTAGGAAAATGCTGGAGTATTTTTTAAAGTTAGCTGGACCTGGACTTGATGAATTTTTTGTATTTAGCTTGAATAGTAAGTCTATTTTACTTGCGAAAGATTTAAACTTTGTTGGTGTTAATTTTTACGATATCTTAAACAAAATAGTTAGAAGTGATGTAAGAGATGAAGTTGAAAATGTGCTTAATGATTTAACCTCTGGTGGGTTAGTTTTAAATGGTAGACACAAATGGGGCAGGAAAATTAATTTTGCTTTTTCGTTCGCAAAGGCTGAGCTCCTTGAAGGTGATACGGAGTCATGGGTAATTGTCAACATTGTCGATGAATTAAGTCTTATGCAGAGTTTACATGATTTGCGACTTTATGGAATTCTTTTCATCGCATCGCTTATAATCTTTGGCTATATTTTGTATTTTTATTTAAGTTCTGTGAGATATAGTTTTTCGCTTGAAGATGAGCTGAATAAGCAAGCCAGGGAGATAATTGAATCTGAAAGAAAATACAGGGAGCTTGTGGATAACCCAGTTGCGGGTTTGATTATTTACGATGAAAATGGACCTGTGCTTGTCAATAGGCGGTTGTGTGAAATTTTTGGTTATGATGTTGAGGAGTTTAAAAATTTAAATCTTGTTAATTTGCTTCACCCTGACGATAGAGATAAATGGATTGAAAGAAGCACAAAATTTTTATTTTTAAATGAGGAATATGTACCTGAGCAAGCATATTACAGGGGGATAAAAAGGGATGGTTCTGTTGTTTATTTGCATTGTTATTCAAATAGGATAATTTATAATGGTAAACCAGCTATTCAGGCGGTAATTCTTGATATTACGAAAGAGAAGATTCAAGAGGATATGGTAAGACATTTGCAAAGGGTTGAGTTAATAGGGACGTTTACGATGGGGATGGCGCATGATTTCAATAACATTTTACAGGTGATTGTTGCTTCGGCACAAATGATAGAACTGAAGATGAGAAGTGGTAAGTTTGAGCCATCTGATATAAGAAAATATGTTGATAACATAATTTCAATTTCAGATCGTGGTGCGGAGTTAGTCAAGCGATTGAAAATTTTTACGAGGAAGGAAATTCCGAATACTGAGGTTTTCAAATTTGATGATGTTATATTTTGGCTTGAGCAGATATTAAAAGTTTTATTTCCAAAGTTTATTGAAGTTGAGGTTAAGCCTGGAGCTTGGGATGTTAAGGTCAGAGGTGTAAAAACGGAGATACAGCAGGCTTTGCTTAACATAGTGACAAATGCAAGGGATGCAATTGTTGAGAAGAAAGAAAAGGGTATGCTTGAGGGGAGTGGTAAGATAGAGGTTTTTAGTTGTGTTAAAGGTATTTCACTTGAGGAGGCGTATATTTACAAAGTTGAGCCGGGCAAGTATGTTTGTGCTGGTGTAAGTGATAATGGGATTGGTATGGATGAGGCGACGAAGGCGAGGATTTTTGAACCTTTTTTCACGACGAAGCGTCCTGACATTGGGACTGGGCTTGGGATGTCAACTGTGTTTGGGATTGTGGTTTCGCATGGTGGATTTTTAAAAGTTGATTCAAAGCTTGGTGAAGGGACAAAGGTTGAAGTTTATCTGCCTGTATTTGAGGGTGAGATGAGTGTTGTGGAAGAACCTAAAACTCGGGCGGTTGGAGTTAACGAGGCTGTTATGCTTATTTCGGGAAGCAACGATTTAAAATCAAAAATTCGGATAACCTTTGAATCTATCGGATTAGAAGTTTTGTTTTCAGATGATAGGATGGTTGCGGTGAAAACATTGAGTGAAAATCTTGACAAGATTAAGTTAGTTTTGATTGATTCAAAAACTCCAAGATTAAAGGTGAATGATATTGTTGCGGAGTTAAGAGCTTTAAAACCGGGGCTGATGATAGCGTTACTTTATGCAACATCTGAGGTGATTGAGGTTGGTGGGGTTAAAGTTTTTGGTGATCCTGATTTAGAGTTTGAAAAGCTTGTTGAATTTGTTCGTGCATCGTTGTTAAGTTGAGGTGGCGACAACTTTCAGGAACTGTTTTTAAACTTGAGGTTATTGATGTGAAAAAATAAAATTTGGATTGATGAACGTAATTTTATGAGAGTTTTTGATTTTGAAATTCCCGAGTGCAAAAATTTCACTGGCTACAAGCCCTGTTATCCTTATGCGAAATGTCACGAGATGGGTTGCGTTGACCCGAAGCCATTTGGGGTTAAAATTTTGATAATTAACCTTGATGCAATGGGTAATGTTTTACTTACGACATCAATACTTCCAGCGGTAAAAAGAAAATATCCTAAAAGCTCAATTTATTGGCTTACGCTTAAAAATACACACCTTCTTCTTAATAACAACCCATATCTTGATGGTGTTTTCATTTGGGACCCTGAAACATGGCTTGTGCTTGAAAATATGAAGTTTGACATTATAATGAATGTTGACAAGTCACAAAGGTCTGCAAGCTTAACGATGAAATTGAAAGCAGATAAAAAGCTTGGCTACGGAATGAATGAACACGGTCAAATAATACCTTTGAGTGCTTCTGCAAGTTACGACTATAGGCTTGGGCTTGATGATGAGTTGAAGTTTAGATTAAACCAAAAAACGCGACAGGAAATTCTATGCGAGATGTTTGAACTTGAGTATAAGCGAGATGAGTATGTTCTTGTTTTAAGTGAGGAAGAGAAGAGCTTTGCAAAAGAATATAAAAGAAGGGTTGGGATAAAAGATGATGAGTTGGTAGTTGGTTTTAATACTGGTTGCTCTCCTCTATATCCAAATAAGAAGATGACAATTGAACAGCATGTTGAATTGATAAGTCGTCTTTCAAAATACGATGGGATAAAGCTTGTTTTGCTTGGTGGCCCTGAGGATACGGAAAGGAACGAGGAAATTTACAGGCGTGCAATTCAGATTGATGGTGTAGGTGGAAAACTTATTAACACACCGACAACCGAGGGGATGAGGCGAGGAATATGTTATGAGAGTATTTGCGATGTTGTTATAACTGGTGATTCGTATGGGATGCACCTTGCGATTGCGTTGAGGAAGTTTGTCATAGCTTGGTTTGGTTTAAGTTCGTGGGTTGAGATTGATCTTTATGATAGGGGTGTTAAGTTAATTCCGGAGGGTCTTGAATGTGCGCCGTGTTGGAAGAGGGAGTGTCCGTATAACCTTGAATGCATAAAGATGATAGATTTGGACAGGATAGAAAGGATTGTGCTTGATTATAGGGAGAGAATTTTTAGAGGGGTTTTGAGATGATTTTTGGGTTTGATAAGTTTAGTGAAATTTATTAAATTTTTATTTGAGATTTGTTCTTTGAAGTTCGGGACGTAGCGCAGTCTGGTTAGCGCACTACCTTGGGGTGGTAGGGGTCGCGGGTTCGAATCCCGCCGTCCCGACAAAATTAAAAGCACCTTTTTGCAAAATTACCTTCGGAAAACTTCACAAATAAGCACATTCCAAAAAAGGTTGATTTACTCCTAAAATTTAGTCCATTTCTATGGACATAGTCATAGGTTCACTTAAAAATATCTTTGAGGATGCTTTAATAGCTGCTTCAACTGATGAACCTGTCCTTATACTTGGTGAAACCGGAACGGGTAAAGAAGTTCTTGCAAGATTTATACATCAAAATTCATATAGAAAAGACAAAATTTTTATCCCTGTAAATTGTGCTGCTATTCCACCTTCTCTTCTTGAGAGCGAGCTTTTCGGTTATAGAAAAGGGGCTTTCACAGGTGCTGATAAAGATAAAAAAGGAATCCTTGAAGAAGCAGATGGCGGAACAGTTTATTTTGATGAAATTGGCGAATTGCCGATTGAAGCGCAAGTTAAACTTTTGAGAGCAATTGAAGATAAAGAAATAATTCCCGTTGGAGATACAAAGCCTAAACAAGTTAATATCCGCTTCATAGCGTCAACCAATGTTGACCTCAAAGCTAATGTTGAAAAGGGTAAATTCCGAAAAGACCTTTATTATCGCCTTTCCGTTTTCGTTTATAAACTTCCTCCGTTAAGGGAGAGAATTTTTGACCTTCCTGAATTTGTAAGATATTTTATTCGCTCTTATGCTCGTGATGTGAAAATTAACCCGGAGGTTATGGAGCTTTTCTTTTGTTATCCGTGGCCTGGGAATATTCGTGAGTTGAGAAGTGTCATTGTATATGCGCTTGCGAAGTCAAATGGTTCGGCAATTTCAATTGAGTATTTGCCTGATTATTTAATTCACTTTTGCAAACATCCTGAGATTTTAAGGGGGGCAGATGCGAAAAGAAAACTTGAATGTTTTGAGGCTTATTTGATTTCTGAGACTTTGAGGGAGCATCCCGACCCGAAGGAAGCTGCGAGCCTTCTTGGGATAAGTTTAAGAACATTTTATCGCAAGTTGAAAAAATATCAAAACCTTTTCAATAAGTAGTTTTTGCCAATTCTGACAAAGTTGGGAGTTTAGGTGCTGTCAACTTTGGCAATGGATATGCTTTCCTTGATAGTTTTCCACAAAAAATTTTCTGGCATGATTGTTGAATAATTTTTTCAGATTAAAAATTTAACTTTGGAGGTGAGATGAAAAAAGTTTTTATTGACGCTTCAAGATGCACGGGGTGTAAAAGTTGCGAGATCGCTTGTGCGGTTGAGCATTCAATTTCAAAAGATATTTATAAGGCAACTTTTGAGGAACCAAAGCCACCGAGATTTAATACTGTTTTAAAGTTTGATGGTTTTTTAGCCTCGTTAAGGTGTGCACATTGTGAAGATGCACCTTGTGTTGCAATTTGTCCTACATCAGCAATTTATAGGGATTCGGAAACGAACCTTGTGGTTTACAATGAAGTAAAATGCATTGGTTGTTGGCAGTGTGCGATGGCGTGTCCATTTGGGGCGATATACCCGGACCTTTCAAGAAATGTTTCAAGAAAATGCGATGGGTGCAATGAAAGAGTTAAAGCTGGAAAAATACCTGCATGTGTTGAAGCATGTCCGACGAATGCGCTGATTTATACAGATGTCGCGACACTTGAGCAATTCAAAAGAGAGTTGACAATTTCAGCACTTTCAAAATCAACAAAAACTTACATGGAGGTAGTTTAAAATGGCAAACATTTTAGAAGACAAGGAAAGAGTTTGGGATGGGAAATCAAATAATTTTGGTTTGCTTCCTGAATCAAATGTTGAGCTTTTAAAGAAACAAGCAAAAGAAGTTAAAACGACATCATTGCAGAGGTTGGCTCTTCAGGAGCCACAATGTGGTTTTGGTGAGCTTGGTGTTTGTTGTAGGATGTGTTATATGGGTCCATGTAGGATTGACATTTTTGATGGTGGTCCGAAAGTGGGCGTTTGCGGAGCTACCGCCGATACAATAGTTGCAAGAAATTTGCTAAGGGAAACAGTCGGCGGTGCATCTGCGCACACTGAACATGCAATGGATATAGCAGAAGTTTTAAAAGAAGTTGCAGAGGGGAAAATATCAACTTACACCATCAAAGATGAATCTAAACTTAAAAAAGTTGCTGAAAATCTTGGGATTAAAACGGAAGGAAAGGATATAAAAGAAATTGCGAGGGAGTTAGCGGAGATTTCGCTTGAAGATTTTAGGCGCCTTGAGAGAGAACCTGCAATTTGGATTAAGGCTTATACTCCGAAGTCAAGTTATGAACAGCTTGAGAAGCTTGGCGTCATACCGCATAATGTTTGGCGTCCGATAATGAATGCGATGCATAGGACAAGCATGGGAAATGATGCTGACCCAGTAAACATAATGCTTGCTGATTTGCAGATGGGTTTAATTGATGGGCTTGGGTTGACAATGGCGACGGAGCTTTCGGATATCCTTTTTGGAACGCCTAAACCTGTGCATAGTTTTGCAAATCTTGCGACAATTAAAGCGGATTATGTTAACATAGCGGTTCACGGACATAATCCACTCCTTTCCGAAAAAATAGTTGAATGGGCTGAAAAATTAAACGAGCAAGCTAAATCGCTTGGGGCAAAGGGAATAAATATCGTTGGAATTTGTTGCACGGGAAATGAAGTTTTGATGAGACATGGAATCCCGCTTGCGGCTAATGAATTTCAAGCAGAGCTTGCGATTGTAACTGGTGCACTTGATGCAATGGTGGTTGATTATCAGTGCGTGTGGCCAATTCTTACGGATGTTGCCTCATGTTATCATACAAAGCTAATCACGACAATGCCTTTTGTTAAAATCCCAGGTGCAATACACATTGAGTATTCACCTAATAAAGCTGACGATGTTGCAAAGCAAGTGATTGAAACAGCACTTGAAACATATAAGCAAAGAGAGCCGAGCCGAGTTTACATTCCAGATTCAGCTGAAGAGATAATCACTGGATTTTCTGTTGAAGCATTGATTGAGGTTCTAAGTAAGCTTAATCCTGAAGACCCATTGAAACCATTGATTGACAACATTGTCAATGGGAATATATTTGGTGTAGTGGCGATCGTTGGTTGTCCGAATCCGAAGACAAGGCGACTTGCTTTTACTGAAAGAATGATAAAGGGATTGATTAAAAACAATGTGCTTGTAATTGTAACGGGCTGTATTGCTCATATCGCAGGTCAATCTGGGTTCTTGAACCCGAAAAAAGTTGATTCATTTGAAGTTGGTGATGGATTAAAACAAGTTTTAAAAGCGCTTGGTAATGTCGCTGGGTTAAACAGTTTACCAGTTGCAATTCATATGGGTTCGTGTGTTGACAATTCAAGGATTGGCGTTTTGCTCAAGGCGTTGTCTGAAAAACTTGGTTTGAAGGTTTCTGATCTGCCAGTTGTTGCTTCAGCTCCGGAGTTAATTTCTGAAAAAGCAATTTCAATTGGGACTTGGGCTCTTGCACTTGGAGTAACAGTTCATGTATGCCCACCACCAAGAGTTCTTGGAGGTCCAAAAGTCAGGGAAATACTTACGAAAGATTTAAAGACATTGACTGGTGGTGAAGCGTATGTTGAGTGCGACCCCGAGCTTGCAATTAAGGGAATTCTTGACAGAATAAGGCAAAAAAGAATTGCTTTGAATTTACCTGTTCCGGAAACAGTTCATATTTAAAAAGGATTGAGCAATGCCGTTTTCAAGGGCAACTGAGGAAGAAAGAGACAAAATTGTAAAGGAAATCCTCGCAGAAATTCCAGAAGTTGAGAAAAAGGTTGAATTTGGCAAAAGGATAGTTATAACTGGAAAGGGTGGTGTTGGGAAGACGGTGATTTGTGCTTTGCTTTCACATTTATTTGCAAATGCTGGCTTTAATGTCCTTGCAGTTGATGAAGACCCGCAGATGAACTTACCTTTTGCTCTTGGTTTATTGTTTGAGATGGCTAATAAAATTGTTCCTTTGAATAAACAGCTTGATTATATTGAAGAAAAAACAGGGGCAAGACCCGGGGCAGGCTGGGGATTATTTTTCCGGTTGAATCCAGATGTGAGCGATGTAGTTCAAAGATTTGGAATAAAGGTAAACGAAAGAATAAGTCTTCTTGTCATGGGAACATTTTCTCAACCATCTGTCGGATGTGCATGTCCTGAAAATGACCTCCTTCAGGCAGTTGTAAATTACATAAATTTGCGCAAAGGTGAAATAATAATAATGGACACTGAAGCAGGGCTTGAACATTTTGGAAGGGCAATTGCAAAGGGCTTTCATCACGTGGTTATTGTTTCGGAACCAACTCTTAATTCAATTTATGTCGCAAATCAGGCGGTAAAACTTGCAAGAGGTCTTGGCATTCCGAGAATTCATATGGTTTTTAACAAGGTAAGAGATGGGGAGAGAGAAAAAATTGAAAAACAAATTTCATCTTTTGACGGTGAGTTGACATCCTTGCCAGTTTACTTTTTACCTTATGATGAAAACATTTACAAGTTTGAGCCTTCTGTCGTTCCATTGTTTAATGACCTTAATTCTCAATTTATTCTTGCGATTTCTAAACTTTTTAAAAATTTACTTAGCGATTAAACTTGGAAATTGTAATTATAGGAAATAGCATTGCTTGCGTTTCCGCAATTCGTGAGATAAGAAAATGGGATAGGGAAAGCTCAATAACTGTGCTTTCAAAGGAATCTCTTGAACCGATGATGCCGTATTACTCACCAGTTGTCTTGCCTTATTACATTGAGGGGACGCTTTCAAAAGAGAATTTATTTTCAATTAGAGGTGATTTTTACAAAGAGATGCGTGTTAACTTGAAACTTGGCGAGAGAGTTGTTGCTATTGAGCCGAAGGATAAAATCGTGAGAACCGAAAAGAATAGATACAGATATAATAAACTTTTGATCGCAAGTGGTGCATCGCCAAGAATTCTTGACATTCCGGGTGCGAAAAATAAAAAGGTTTATGTCTTGCGAACTTATGAGGACGCTGAAAAAATTAAGGAAGATAAATCTAAAGATGTCGCGATAATTGGAGGTGGTCCTGTTGGGATTGAATTGGCAATTGCGCTTTTAAGATATGGAAAGAAGATAACTATAATTGAAATTGCACCATACATATTGAGCACTGTCTTCAGCCGAAGGATTGCTGAAATGATTGAGAAACAGCTCGCTGATAAAGGCATTGAAATTTTGAAAGAGGAAGAACCTATTGAAATATCTGGCAATCCTGTTAAGTCGGTCAAGACAAACAAAAGAAAGATAAAGTGCTCGTCCGTTATAATGGGTGTTGGCGTTGTGCCAAATACTGATTTTATTAAAGGTATCCTTGAAATTGGTGCGAGAAATGGAATCATAGTTAACGAAAAGATGCAAACATCAGAGCCAGATATTTATGCTGCTGGTGATTGTGTTGAGTTGAAAAGTGTAATTGATGGGTCAATAAGACCATTTCCAGTTTGGCCAAATGCATTTGAGACGGGAAAAGTTGCTGGGGCTAATATAGTTGGTCAGGATGTAATTTATGAAGGTGGAATAAGGGTTAATGCGTTAAATGTTTTCGGCAAGGTTTATTTTTCAATTGGTGATGTTTATGATGAGACTAAAATGATGAAAGAAATTAGAAGAGATGGGGTTCTTGAACTTTACTACTTTAACGGGGAACGCTTAATTGGAGCTGAAGTTGTGGGGGATGTTAAGTATGTGGGGGTATTAAAGCAAGTTATTAAGAAGGGCATTCAAATTGATATAGATAAATTCAAAGGTTTATCTGAACTTTTCGGGGTCACAGCACCTTTTGTTAAGCCATTCCGCTGTTTAGAAAGAAATCTTTCTTAAGTTTGAGAGCACGGCTTTTTGAAAAGGTTGAGACAAAAGAATTTACAGTAAAAGACATGGAGCAAATTTTGAGTTTTAGGGATGAGTTTAAGAAGATGGAAAGTTATGGATTTCTATGTGAAAAGATGTTTGATGAGGTTTTGAATGAGATTCGCACATCGGGAAGTTTATTTGGTAGAGTTGCTTATCTTGAAGGCAAGCCTGTTGGTTTTATTCTTGGTGATGTTAAACCAAGGTGGTATCTTGAGCCTGAGTCTGCATGGCTTATCGCGATAGTTGTTCATCCTAATTATAGGCGACAGGGTATTGGAAGAAGGCTTATAGCTGAATTTTTTGAGCAGGTTCGTGAGCTTGGTTTGAAAAAAATCTGCGTTATAGCTGGACTAACTGATGAGGAGACGCTTTGTTTTTTGCAAAAGATGGGATTTAAAAGAGGAAGATTTATCCAATTTGAAAAACAAGTATAAAAAAATTGGAGGTAAAGTACTATGGGAGAGACATTTTACGAAGCAGCACGGAGAAATGGCATTTCAAGGCGAGATTTTTTGAGATTTTGTCTTTTAACGACTGCTTATCTTGGGCTTGAGAGCACAATGTTTGGCAAGGTTCTCAAGGCTCTTGAGACAAAACCGCGCCCGCCTGTTTTTTGGTTAAATTTTGCAGCGTGCACTTGCTGCACGGAATCTCTAATTCGTTCTTCTCATCCTTTAATTTCTGATGTGATTTTGAGCGTTATCTCACTTGATTACATGGAAACAATTCAAGTTGCAGCAGGTCATCAAGCTGAAGAGATAGTTTGGGAAGGAATGAAGAAGAACTTTGGTAATTATATTCTTGCTGTTGAGGGTTCAATCCCGACGAATGATGGTGGTGTTTATTGCACGGTTGGTGGTATGACCGCTCTTGAATATCTAAAGAAAGCATCTGAGGGTGCGAAAGCGATAATTTCTGTTGGTTCTTGCTCTTCGTTTGGTTGCGTTACGACTGCGCATCCAAATCCGACTGGATGCAAACCAGTTTACAAAATTATAACGAATAGACCTGTTGTCAACATACCTGGTTGCCCGCCGATAGCTGAGGTAATCATTGGAACTATCGTTCACATAATAACTTTTGACTCGCTCCCAGAGCTTGACAGTTTGAAGCGACCGAAGGTTTTCTATGGTCAGAGGATACATGACAAGTGTTATCGCAGGGCATTTTTTGATGCAGGGATGTTTGTTGAGAAATTTGATGATGAAGGCGCAAGGAAAGGATGGTGTCTTTACAAAGTTGGTTGTAGAGGTCCTGTGACATACAACGCTTGTTCGGTTGTTAAGTGGAATGAAGGAACAAGCTTTCCAATTCAATCGGGCCATCCATGTCTTGGATGCTCTGAGCCTGATTATTGGGACAATAGACCACTTTATCAGCATGTTGCGGATGTTCCGCTTCCTGGATTTGCCACGGCTGATGATATTGGGAAGGGATTTGCCATTGGCGTAGCTGTTGCAACAGGTGCACATCTTGTAGCCTCAGCTGTTAAAAAAGCTGTCCAGAAAAAACAAGTGGAAAAAAAGGAGGAATAAGTCATGGCACAGAGAATCGTCATAGACCCGATGACCCGAATTGAGGGTCACCTTAGAGTTCAAGCTATAGTTGATGGCAGTGTAATTAAAGACGCTTCTTGCACAAGTGCCCTTTTCAGGGGGATTGAGATAATACTAAGGGATAGGGACCCGCGCGAAGCTTGGGCTATTGCTGAAAGGATATGTGGCGTTTGCACGCTTGTTCATGCGGTTACATCTGTCAGAGCGATTGAAGATGCGCTTAAAATTCAAATTCCGAAAAATGCTAATCTCATTAGAAACATAATGATTGCCACACTTTTCGTTCATGACCATGTGGTTCATTTTTATCATCTTCACGCCCTTGATTGGGTTGATGTTGTTTCTGCTTTAAAGGCGAATCCAAAATCAACTGCAGAACTTGCGCAGAAGTTATCAAATTGGCCAAAATCGTCGGTTGGATATTTCACAGATATTCAAAATCGTTTGAGAAAATTTGTTGAATCGGGTCAGCTTGGAATTTTTGCAAATGCATATTGGGGTCATCCAGGGTATAAGCTTCCACCGGAAGCAAATTTGCTTGCAGTTGCGCACTACATTGAGGCTCTTAATTGGCAGAAAGAGATTGTAAAAATTCACGCTGTATTCGGTGGTAAAAACCCACATCCGAACCTCATCGTCGGTGGAATGCCATGTGCAATTAATTTGAATCATCCAGATGCGATAAATGTTGATAAGCTTGCTCTTGTTAAGTCAAAAATTGAAGAAGCAGAGCAAATTGTTGAGCAGCTCTACTGGCCTGACCTTATCGCTATAGTGTCTTTCTACAAGGAATGGGTTAAATGGGGTGGTGGAGTGAGTAATAAAGGTGTCCTTGATTATGGAGAATTTCCTGAAGTTTCATCCGATGTTAAGACAATTATGAAGACGAATAGATGGAAAGGTGGAGTTGTTTTAAATGGGAATTTGAATGAGGTTCACGAAGTTGACCCGACAGACCCAGAACAAATTCAAGAATATGTGGCTTATTCATGGTTTGAATATTCAAAAGGAGATAAAATTGCTTTCCATCCGTGGGATGGTGAGACTAACCCTAAGTATACAGGTCCTACGCCACCGTGGGAATTTCTTGACATGGATAAAAAATACTCTTGGATGAAAGCACCTCGCTGGAGAGGAAAACCAATGGAAGGTGGACCACTTGCTCGTATGATAATTGCACTTGCGCATAAAGATGAAGAAGTTAAATCTTATGTTGATGAAACACTGAAAAAACTTGATATTCCATTTAATGCTATGTATTCAACTCTTGGCAGAACGATAGCAAGAGGCATTGAGACTAGAAGGGCTTTAACTATGCTTAAGAAGCTTTACGATGAGCTGATCACAAACATAAAAGCTGGTGATTATCAGACTGCAAATATGGAAAAGTGGGATCCGAAGACATGGCCAGATGGAGAGCTTAAAGGTGTAGGCGTATATGCTGCACCTCGTGGAGCGCTTGCCCATTGGGTTAAAATTAAAGACCGAAAAATTGCGAATTATCAAGCAGTTGTTGCAACGACATGGAACGGTTCACCGAGAGATGCCCTTGGACAAAGGGGACCGATGGAAGAAGCACTCGTGGGCGTTCCAGTCCATGACCCACATAAACCGCTTGAGATTTTAAGAGTTATACATTCTTTTGACCCGTGTCTTGCGTGTTCAACACATGTGCTTGATGTTGAAGGCAATGAAATAACAAAAATTGAAATAATGTAAAAATAAAAATAGGTGTTAAAATGCAAGCAAATCAAATTTATAGAGTTGAATCGGAATGTGTGACAAGATATTATGTCTGGGACTGGGTTGTTAGGGTCAGCCACTGGCTAAATGTTTTGTTTGTTTCAATTTTGATCTTCACAGGGCTCTATATCGGAGGTCCATTTTATAGACCAACAGTTGATGAGCCATTTGGTGCAACTGTAATGGCGACGATGAAAAATTTGCATTTTTTAACGGCGATACTTTTCACACTTAATGGTTTGTTTAGGGCTTACTGGTTCTTCGCTGGCAACACATACAGACAATGGTTTAGATTTCACATTTGGAAAGCTGATTTTTGGAAAGAAGCCTGGTGGAAATTAAAAGATTATATAACTTTGCGTTACATTGATCACGAGCTTCACACACTCGAACATAACACTCTTGCTACGCTGACATATGTTATACTTTTCCTTGCTGCTTCAGTTCAGGGGTTAACAGGATTTGCAATGGCTGGAAAAATTAACCCTGGTGGATTTTTTGATACTCTTTTCGGATGGGTTATACCTTTATTTGGCGGTGAAGCAAATGTTAGGATGATACATAGGATGATAATGTGGGGCATCATTGGATTTATGATTTATCATATAAGCTTTGTGATTTATTTTGAGGTTTTCAGGGAAAAGGGGATGCTTTCCTCTATGATAACTGGACTTAAAACAAGACCTTTGGGCTGGGAACCAATTGAGAAACCTTGGGAAAAGAAAAAGGAAGAGAAATGAAAGTCGGTGTGATTGGAATAGGGAATCCACTTCTTGGAGATGATGGATTTGGAGTTGAGGTGATAAAAAAGCTTGAAAAAACTTTGGGGGAATCGCCAGAGGTTGAATTGATTGACGGCGGTTCCCTTGGTATTTATCTTTTACCTTATCTTGAAGACAAGACGCATCTTATAGTTGTTGATGTTGTCAACTTTGGTGGAAAGCCTGGTGAGATTAGAAAATTTAGCCTTGAAGAAATCCCTGGGTATATTCATCTCAAAGTATCCGAACATCAAATAACCTTTCACGAGGTCGTGGCATTAATGAGCTTGTTAAATATAAAACCGATTGAAAGTGTTTTGATTGGTGTTCAACCAAGAGAAAATCGTTGGGGCGGTCAAATGAGTGATGAAGTTAAAAATGCTATTGATATAGTGGTAAATGAGGTCAAAAGGCAAATAGACAAGTGGAGGCAAGATGAAAAGTGAGTTAACGAACGCTTTTTATATAATAAATGAAGTGAAACACTCTTTAATTGAGCTTAAAAATGAGGGAAAGAACAAGATAATAAACTTGAGCAATTTCCCTCTTTCTTATGGGGAGGCAAAATTTCTTGATGAGGTTTTCGGTCGTGGGGCAGTTAAAATAGTTTATGAAGCTGATGGGTTAACGGTTTGGCAAGAGACGAAAATTTCCGGTGTATGGTGGGGTGAGTATAGAAATTCAGCGGGTAAGATAATTTTAAGAACGCTTGAGATAACTTTTTTCCCTGAAATTGCGATGTCGCAGGTTGAGGATATTGAAGATGGAATAAATAATCTTGAAGAGGTTCTTTCAAATTTTATGCATTGAATTTTGATTTTTGAGGCAAAGTGAGTATATTTAAAATGAAATCAAGAGGCGACGTACCCAAGTGGCTAAGGGGGCGGTCTGCAAAACCGCTATTCCTGGGTTCGAATCCCAGCGTCGCCTCAAAAATTTTTAAATAAAAAAGTAAAGAACAGATGGCAAATATCTGCGCAATTTGTGGCAAAAGACCGATAACAGGACATAGGATAAGCCACGCTCATAACCTTTCAAAAAGAAGATGGCTACCAAATCTTCAAAGAGTTAGAGCAGTCATTGACGGGCAGGTTAAAAGAATTAGAGTCTGCGCAACCTGTATAAAAATGGGCAAAGTTCAAAAAGCTGTTTAACTTTTTAAACCTGACTTTTTGGTCGGGTTTTTTGTTTATGATTGTGAATTTGTTGATATTTTCGCTTTCTTTAATTGGGTTTTATATCTCGCTTTATTTTACACTTGTTTATTATGGCATCATCTCGCCATTAAAGTTTCCCATCCCACAAGTTTGTAAGCTTTCTGAAAATGCCTGCAGTTTGATAATCAACACACGATATGCGAGAATTTTAGGCTTACCAAATTTTGTATATGGAATCTTCTACTATCTCCTTTTGATTCTTTTTGCTATTTCAAATTCTAATGATTATATTAAAATATTATTCCAAATTGTTGCGCTGTTTGTCGTTGCTTTTGGAGTTTATTTGATTTATGTTTTGATTTATGTTTTGAGGGTTAAATGTATCCTTTGTTTGGTTAGTCATATTATAAATTTTTTGCTTGCTGTTTTTCTGTCTTTAAAATGAAAACTTTTTATGTGTTGTGCAGAAAATAGGTTTAATTTACCACGAAGATTATCTAAAACACGATACCGGCGCGGGTCACCCAGAGCGAAAAGAAAGATTGATTGCAATAGTTGAACATTTAAAGAAGTCCGATTTGGATAAAAAGATAGAATGGATAACACCGCAGATTAAAAGTGATGTTGAAAAATGGATTTTAAAAGTTCACACTCCAGAGCATCTTAAGTTCGTTAAAAGTTCAATCTCAATGGGTGTTAGATTACTTGATTTCGGCGATACATATATTAGCGCCGATTCATTTGATGTCGCGTTGCTTGCAGTTTCGGGTGTAATTGAAGGTGTTGATAAAATTTTTAGCGAGGATTTGAAAAAAATTTTCTGCGCTCTCAGACCCCCGGGACATCATGCTGAAAGTAGGCGAGTTATGGGATTTTGCCTTTTCAATAATGTTGCGGTTGCTACAAGATATGCACAACAGGTTTACGGTGTTGGGAAAGTTGTGATAATTGATTGGGATGTTCACCATGGTAATGGAACACAAGAGATATTTTATGATGACCCGAGCGTTTTTTACGTAAGTTTGCATCAGTATCCGTTTTATCCTGGAACTGGCTCAAGAGATGAAAAAGGAATAGGGAAAGGTTATGGTTTCACTTTAAACTTTCCGATGCCAGCAGGTTCGGATGATGAAGATTATCTAAAAGTTTTTGGTGAGGAGATCGTCCCAGCAATTGAAAAATTTCAACCTGAACTTATCATAATCTCGGCAGGATTTGATGCTCATCGCGATGATCCACTTGCTGGGATGAATTTAACTGAAGAAGCTTTTGCGAAGATGAGTGAACTTACAAATATGATTGCTGAAAAATTTTCGGAGGGGAGGATTTTATCTGTGCTTGAGGGCGGGTATAATCTTGGGGCACTTGCACGCTCGGTTGAAGCCCACCTGAGGGCACTGGTTTAGCAAGGGAAATTAATTTGTGATGTTGAGCACATATATCGCTATGGCTTTTAACTAAATTAAAACAGAAAATAGATAAAAATTAAACGAGGTCAATGCAAAATGATGAAGAAATTAACTGGCATTTTAACTTTGCTACTCTTTTTTTACGGGTGTTTTGAAAAACCATCCGAACCAGTCCTTCCAGAATGGGATGTAGATTTAACTGTTCCATTATTTGATAAAACATTTACGCTTAAAGAATTAATTGAAAAAGACACGACATATTTGAAAATTGGCGAAGGGAATCAAATTTATTACTCAACTTCGGAAGAACTTAAAGCGACAACCATAGGAGACAATTTAAAAATTTCAGACATTTCAACCTCCGCTTCAACTCAACTTGGAAATTTTGAAATTAAAGATCCCGGGACAATAAGCGCTGAAATCAAGGTAAATCAAATCTTCCCATCCTTGCCTTCAGATTTATCACCAGGGAATTATACTATTCCATCAAATGAACCTGGGCAAACTATTTCAACAGACTTTACTGCTTTTGATAATTTTCAATCCGTCACATTTGATGGTGGAGTTTTAACCGTTACGGTAAATAATAAACTTCCTGTTCCATTGCAATTTCCTGGAGGTCTTAAAATTTACGCCCAAAGTGACCCTTCTACCCCGATTGTCGTTTTATTTGAAAATGACACTATTGATGCAAATTCTCAAAAGACAGCACAAGCAAATCTTGCCGGAAAAACTTTGCCCGCAAATCTTGGTTTAACTGCCACGATACTTTCTCCCGGTAGCGGTGGAACGCCTGTTTATCTTGATGTTAACCAGATGTCCCTTAAGGTTTCGGCATCGCTTGAAAATTTGAGCATTGCTTCAGCTTCTGCAAAAATCCCAAGCCAAACTGAGCCAGTTGTGATTGAAGATTCTTTTGAACTTGAACCAGGTGAATCTCAACCTGACTTGATCAATGAAGTTCTTTTTAAAAGTGGGCAAGTGAGAATTCAAATAACAAATAATATTGACCTTGGACTTAATGGAACTTTGACACTTTACAACTTTAAGAGTAAATCCACCGACCAACCTTTGGAAATTACACTTAACATAGGGAGAAAGAATTCAACTTCAAATGTTTTGATTCAAGATATAAATCTCGGCGATTATAAATTTGTTGGCAATCTTTCTAATCAAGTTTCGTATAGAGTTGAAGTTCGCACGGAGGATACAGGCGATGAATTCAGAACAATAAATAAAAACGATGGTTTGAACGTGCAGATAACTTTGACTAACATCGTGATTGAATCAATATCTGGTAGAGTTAAACCAAGAGAGATAAGCTTTGAAGAGCAAAGGATTGACCTTTCTGGATTGAAAGATTATAGGGAAAAGTTCAGCGGTGGGCTGAGGTTTGATGATATTCAGGTTGAGATAAATCTTACAAAAACTGCACAATTTACATTTGATTTGAATTTGAAGATTAAAGGTGTGAACACAAGGACTGGGAAAGTTGATTCTTTGGAAATTCCAGTTGACCAACAAAGATTTTCTGGAAATACGCATCGGATAGTTCTTAACAAAAATAATAGCAATATAGTTAATTTCATCAATTCATTTGCAAGCGAAGAACTGCCTGAATATCTACTTGTAACTGGCTATGTTTTCTTAAATCCAAACTACGAAGTCGGTAATGTATCTTCAAATGATTCAATTTATGGTTCTGTTTCAATAAGTTTTCCTGCAAGTGTTGGGATTTCAAATGCTGTTTTTAGAGATACGAGCGAAGTTGAGGAGCTTTCGGACGAGGCAAAGAAGCAGATTGACAAAGCAAATTATGGTAAGTTATTTGTTGAGATAGATAATGGACTTGGGATTGGATTAAACTTTAGAGCGGTAATACTTGGTGTGTTGGTGGATTCGCTTATTTCAATACCGAAAGACAATGATTTCTCTGTTTTGCCAGCCCCTGTTGATGCAAATGGCTTCTCCTCTGGAACAGCAAAGTCAGTTAATTTTATTGAACTCAATTGGGATGAGATTCAGAAAATTAAAGATATGAGATTTATTAGGTCGTTTATCTCAATTGCTACAACTGAAAATAAGATTGTTAAGTTCAGGACAACTGATTCAATTAAGGTTAAAATTTATGGCAGGTTAAATTACAGAGTTGAATTTTCAAACAAATGAAGGGAGAAATAGAGATGAAGTTTAAAAAGCTCATTTTTATCTTATTCTTAGCATCAGCAATTGTATATGCTGGGGATGACAAGTCAAATGTTCGTGGGCTTGGTATGGCAGGAGCTACGACAGTGACAAGTAGAACAATTGATGCTATAGGTGTGAATCCGGCTCTACTAGGTTATATTGGCATCAGTGGAAGGGGTGAATTTAGCGGTAGAGTTATTGACTCTGAGACAAATCAACCTATTCCTGGGGCACAGATTTTAATTAAAGGTGCTAATTTAACAGTCCGCGCAAATTTCAGCGGAAATTTTTCATTTAAAAATGTGCCTACAGGAAAATATACCGTAGTTGTGACACAGAAGGGTTATGAAACGGTTATAATAAACAATTTTAGAGTTAGTGCGGGCTCATCCATTAGTGGCGTAATAAGACTTACAAGAAAGGAAGCGGGAGAAGAAAGAGTCGTTGATTTTGAAGAGGTTGGATTTAAAGTTGTTGAATCCCGACCTTTGATTTACAATGACAGAAGCAATTTCACGATGAGTTTGATACCACAGATTGGAGTTGGTATTGGAGCGAATTTCTTGAGTTATCAAATTTACCTTGATTATTTCACTGGCGTTGACAGCGCTGGTGAGAAAGTTGGAAGATATTTAAGTGATGAAGATAAGAAAAAAATACTTGATTCGTTTGATGAAAATCCAGGAACTTTAGCATCTCAAGTTGAGGTCAAGACTTTAAGCTTTGCTTTTCGTGTTAAGAGTGTAGGTGTTGCGCTTGGTTTGAGGGAGAGAGTTTTTTCAAAGTTTGAAATTCCGAGAGAATTTTTAGAATTCGCGTTTTACGGTAATCCTCCTGGTTCAATTTATTCTTATAATATCGGGGTTGGTGGTGCATGGATGAGGGAATTTTCGTTTTCGCTTGGAACGGGACTTCCGCTCAATTTTGTCGCTGTGAAAAATATAAATGTCGGCGTTGGGGTTAAATTTATTCAAGGTTTTGGATATGTTGGCTCCGAAAATTTGAACTTAACACTTGAAACTGCAGATTCATCTCGTGGATATGAAATGACAGCGCGAATCAGTGGAACTGTTAAAAGAGCTGGGATTGATTTGCTTGATCCGAATAAGAAAGCTAATTTCACTCCGTTTCCAACACCTGCAGGCACTGGACTTGGTTTTGATGTTGGAGCAAGCGCTGAAGTTTTGGGGCTCTTCGTAGCTGGGATCAGCTTGACAGACATTGGCTCCATCAATTGGACGAAAAACGCTATCGTTGTAACTGGTGATACAACTTTTAAATTCACAGGTTATTCAACCGAGGAAAAAATTGACAGTTTGAAGGAAAGCTTTGAAAACTATGTGAATAGAAGAAGTTATGAAAGTTTTTCAACGGGGCTTCCAACTGCGTTAAGGTTTGGGATAGCAACTGATTTAAAAACTTTGATTCCTTTTTTCCCTGGCAGGATGTCAATTTCCGCTGATTATTATCAGCCTATAGGTAATAAACAGATAGTTTATAAGAAACCTAAGTTTATGCTTGGTGTTGAATGGCGGTTGATAGGTTTTCTACCGTTAAGAGCTGGAATTTCAGCCGGTGGACTTGAGGGTTTTGCGATTTCAGCTGGGACTGGGATAAATCTTCCATTTATGGAATTTAACATATCAACTGGGCATATAAATGAAGTTATAGCTGGTGGGGATTTGCGGAACTTTTCAATTGCAACTGAGCTTAGGTTGAAATTTTAATTTAATAGATAGTCGTAGTTTTTAATTTAAAATTTTTGAGGCGGGCGTTTGCTCGCCTTTTTTGTTTTTATTTTTAAAGATTTTTAAAATTGAAACATATTATCACCTGTTTCGTCTTATTAAACAAAAACAAAATTAACACAAGCAAAATGAAAAAGTTAACATTTTTAATTTTTTTCTTTATCGTCACCTCATTATCAAAAGCTTACCCTGACTCATATTGGCAACAATATGTCCACTACAAAATCAAGGCGAAGCTTGACCCTGATAAAAACTTGATCATTGGCTTCGAAACTTTGAAATATGTTAACAATTCTCCTTATGAGCTTGACAGGGTTTATTTTAGATTGTATTGGAACATTTTCAAGAAAGGAAGCCATGGCTGGAATTATGCGCAAAAAAGAAAAATGTATCAGCGATTTAAAGACTATAAAGGAGTTGAATTAAAAAAATTTTCTATTGTGGTGAACGGAGAAGAAATCCCATTAGCTTATCGGATTGACGATACAATCCTTGAATCTGATTTGCCAAAACCACTCAAACCCGGTGAAAGCATCGTTTTCAAAATTGAATGGGAAGAAGAAGTTCCACCAGGGCCGGGGATGAGAACAGGGGTGAGCAATCGTTGTTTTGACATAGCGCAATGGTATCCGCAAATAGCAGCTTACGATAAATATGGATGGCATAAGGACCAATACATTGGAACGGGTGAATTTCATAACGATTTTGGTGATTTTGAAGTTGAAATTGAAATTCCAAGAAGTTTCATTGTCGCATATAGCGGTGAGCTTTTGAACCCTGAAGAGGTTTTGCCCGATAGTGTAATATCAAAACTTGAGGAAGCGAAAAATAATCCCGAAAAAATTTACAGAATTGCTGACTTTTCAAATAGAAAGATAACTGATGAAGAGAGAAAAAATTATGTTGTGTGGAAATTTATCGCAAGGAATGTGCGCGACTTTGCTTGGAGTGCATATGAAAAGTATATTTGGGATGCCGTTTTCTGGAAAAATGAGGAACATCCATATGGCGGTGTGATGGTTCACGCTTTTTATTTTAAAGACAATGAGAAACATTGGAAAGATGAAGCAGTTAAATTTGGACTCCACGCAATAAAATTTTTCAGTGAAAATTTTGGGCTTTATGTCTATCCAAATGCTTTCGTCATGTCAAGCTATGCTGTTGGCGGTGGGATGGAATATCCAGGCATAGTTTTCATAGGTTATAATATAACGAATTCACCATATAGAGGACTTTTCGGTGTCATAGTTCATGAATTGGGACATCAGTGGTATCCAATGATGATAAGTAACAATGAGACAGAATTTGCCTTTATGGATGAGGGGTTTAACACATTTATAACAACGCTTGCATTTGAAGCTTATTATGGCAGAAAGAATAATCTTCTTGATACGACGCTTTGGTATATTCGTTCGCTTGGTGCTTCAACAGATGAAAGAGGAAGCAATCAGCGTCAATATCTTATGCTCGCTAAAACGGGCTACGAAGAACCTATAGCCACACATGCAGACCATTGGGATGAGAATTATCCCGCTACAACCGCATTTTATCCAAAGACAGCAACAGTTATGTTTATGTTACAATATGTGCTTGGTGATTCAACATTTGCAAAATTAATGAAAGAGTATTATAACCGATGGAAATTCAAACATCCTTATCCAGAAGATTTTTATAATCTCGCAATGGAAGTTAGCGGAAATAAAGACTTAAGATGGTTTTTTGAGCAGTGGTTCCACAGAACTTATACCTGTGATTACGCAATTAAATCAATGAAGTCAAGAAAAACGCTAAAAGATGGAAAAGAAGTTTACGAGACAAAAATAAAAGTCGTCAGGAAAGGTAAAGCAGTTATGCCACTTGACATTTCAATAAAGATGAAAAATGGAGAAAACAGCATAGTAAAACTTCCTGTTGATGTTTGGTTGAATGACGAATGGGTAAATGAAGTTAAAATTGACCTACCATCAAAACCAGTTTCAGCTGAGATTAACCCGGATATGAGAATTGCAGACATTAACAGGTTAAACAATAAATATCCATTACCGAAGGTAAAGGTTTCGCTTGATAATACAATTTCCTTAGAGCAAATAGCTGTTCCGATTGATGCTTATTGGTTGAGGTGGAGACCCTCATTGTGGTATAATGTAGTTGATGGATTTAAATTTGGTGTTAAGTTTAGGGGTTCTTTTTTGGAAGATGTGATTTCAAATAAGTTGTGGATGTTTTATTCGATTAAAACGAATATCTTTGATTTTTATTTCAGTTGGAGCAGGAGAATTCCATTTGAGATAAGTAAAAATACCTTCACAGATTTCAATGTTTTCAAAGTTGAAGGTAGATATGGAGGTGAATTTGGGTTTAGAAAAAGATTTTCAAAGACTTTGACGATCCCGCCGTTTCACAATTTTAGTTTTAAAGTTCAGCTTTTAAAGTCAACGAACAATGATTATGTTGATTCACTTTATCAATGGGATAGCGGGCGGTTGACGAGAATTATTGCTGGTTATTCGTATTTTAATCGCGGTAGTTTTTGGTGGACGAGGTTTTCGCTTGTTTTTGAATCGTCAACTATGTTAACTGATTTTAATTATTCAAAAGTTTATTCTGAACTTGTTCAATCGTTTAATCTTCCGCTCGGGCATTCGCTTTTGGTTAGATTTTTCGGTGGATATGGCAATGGTAAAATTCCAAATCAGGTAAAATTTTACACTGCGATATCTTCACCTGTTGAACAGTTTTATAATCCAATCTACCGAAGCAAGATTTTCCCTGGTGATTTTAGAAAACATATTGAGCCATTGGGTGGTGTAGGATTACGTGGATATATTGAGCAAAACTACGCTGACGATAGAGCATATTCAGCAAATTTTGAGCTTGGATTTCCGAGTCTTTTGCCATTTATTAGAAATTTTCCAGTTGTTGGAAATTTATTTAATACTGTTGTTTTCTTTGATGCAGGAAAGATTTGGGGTCAGGGTAAAAGGGCAAGTTTAAAAGACATCAAATATGATTTTGGATTTGGTGTGAGGAGTGATTTGTTTGAGAGGTTTTCTTCGTTTACTAATGTTTTTTCCGAGATCGGCTTAAGTGCTGTGAGAGTTGATTTTCCGATTTATGTGAGTCATCCGATTAATGGTGAGAATAAATTTAAGTTTAGATGGGTGATTGGGTTTGAGAAGACATTTTGAATTTTATGGGGCGCGTTTTGCTCGCCCCCTTTTGATATTTTAGGGTGAATAGTGTTATATTTATTACGCTAAAAATAAAATTTTTGCGAGGTCATGTTTGAAAAGCTTGAAAAGATGAAAAAGCGCTATGAAGAACTTAGCCATCTTTTAACGCAACCAGATGTTATTTCAGATATTGAAAAATATAAATCGCTTTCAAAGGAGTATCATGAGCTTTCTGAAATTGTGGAGCTTTACGGTAAATATCGTGAGGTTGAGAAAATTTTAAATGAGACTAAAGCTCTTTACAAGGCAACTGTAGACCCTGAACTTAAAGAACTTGCACAGGAGGAGATAGAATCACTTCAAATTAAACTCAAAAATCTTGAAGAGCAGTTAAAAGATGCACTTATATCAAAGGACCCAAACGATGTTAAAAATGCAATTGTTGAGATAAGAGCTGGGACAGGTGGTGAGGAAGCAGCGCTTTTCGCTGCTGACCTTTTCAGAATGTATTCAAGATATGCTGAGAAAAAAGGATGGAAGGTTGAAGTTATGGATTTTAATGAAACGGGACTTGGTGGATTTAAGGAAATTATTTTTTATGTCTCTGGGAAAAATGTTTATGGCACACTTAAATATGAAAGCGGGGTTCACAGAGTTCAAAGGGTTCCAATAACTGAATCAAGTGGAAGGATACATACATCTGCAGCAAGCGTAATTGTTTTGCCTGAAGTTGAAGATGTGGAAATTGAAATTAATCCAGATGACCTTAAAATTGAATTTTATCGCGCGGGTGGACACGGAGGTCAAAATGTTAATAAAGTTGAGACAGCGGTCAGGATTACACACATACCGACAGGAATAGTTGTTCAATGCCAAGACGAGCGTTCACAGTTTAAAAATCGTGAAAAGGCGATGAAAATTTTAAGGTCAAAACTATATGATAAGATGCTTATGGAGAAAGAAGCTGAAATCACCGCGCATCGTAGAAGCTTGGTCAAAACTGGAGATAGAAGTGAAAAGATAAGAACTTACAATTTCCCGCAAAATCGCGTGACAGATCACCGCATCAATCTTACGCTTTACAACCTTCAGGAAATTCTTGATGGCGAACTTGACCCTATAATTGAAGCATTAAAGCTTGAAGATAAAAAGGAAAAACTTGAAAAGAATTTTTAACGAATCTAATTTGGGATATTAAATTTTGCATAAATGTAAAGTTTTAGCACATCATCACTCGGTATGAAAAGAAGTGTGGGGCGTTTGACTTTGAAGTCTGTTAAACTTATTTGAAAATCACCTTCAACAATCAAACTTTTCTCATTAAAACTTGCCTTTCCAACCATCGTGACTTCGCGCGTCACCCCGTGAAATGTAAGCAAACCTTTGACAATTATGTTATCGCTGTTTAACTGCACATCGTTGCTTTTAAAAGTTATAGTTGGATATTTCAGCGCTTCTATAACCTCCATGACATGGGAATCGCGGTTTGAATTACCGCTATCAAATTTTGTAACATCGGCAACTGCTTCAGCTTTTAAAATTTTATTTTCACGAACATCGTATTCAATTATGAATTTAACATCGTTATTTATCGCTTTCACAGAATGAAACGGATGGCGGATAAAATATTGAACATATGAAGTTCCCCTTTCACCATCTATTAAAATGGTCTGGGAAAGCGAGTTTGAAATTAAAACTATAATAGCAAATGAGGCAAAAGTCAAAAATCTCATGGTTTTATTCCCCATTTTTTTAACGAAGCATTATAACTATCATAGCTGATGCAAGTGAAGTAAACGTCGCAATTGCAACTCCCATGTGTATTTTTTTCAATCTGTTGTAATCATCAGGATTAGTACTGTATCTTACATTTCTTCCAAGTATTGCAGTTGCTATCATTCCAGCGGAGTGAATCCAAGCAAGTGTTTTGTGAATTTTAACACTACCTTCATCCCTTCTTATAAGAGGTGGAGGTGATGTCAAAGCAAGCAATCCAGTTAGGGTATATGATGCGATTGTCACTCTTACAAGTGTGCGATGCTTATCTATAAATTCATATTTTCCATCATAAACTTTTTTACCATAGTAGCCCGATACAGCCATAAGTCCGAGAGTTACAAAACCGCCAAGTTGATGAATTGAAAGTAATGTTCTTCTAAATTTTAGTTCCCTTTCCCTTGCTTCAGGTGTTAGCGGTGCGATGCCAGTGATTCTGAAAAATCCTTTTTCACCCCATAACCCCTTTTCAACTATGCTCATTTTCTCCGGAAGTAGTCTTATAGTTGTAGTTGTATCGGTTTGGGAGGATAAATTTTGTGTGAATAGAAGCAAAAATAGTATAAAAGCGCCCAAGCGCATAGCACCTCCGTAGTGTGTTTAAGTTTTGAAAATTATAACATTTTTAAAACTCAAGTTGTTTCATTATTCCCACCTAACGGCTTCGGATGGGATTATGTTTGCGGCTCTTTTTGCGGGATAGTATGAGGCAAGTGAACAAAGTAAAATTGCTGCAATTCCCACAGCAATAAAATCTGTTAAGTGCATCTCCACAGGAAGTGATGGAATTATATAAACAGTTGGATCAAGTGGGAAAATATGATATTTCTCTTGAATATAGCAAACAATGTAACCGATTATGCTTCCCAAACCTGTTCCAATTATGCCAATTATGACTCCTTCAAACATAAATATCCTCACAATGTCGGAGTTTTTAGCACCCATTGTCTTTAGAATTCCGATATCTCTTGTTTTCTCTATAACCGACATCGTAAGTGAGCCAAGTATATTAAATGTTGCGACAAAAATTATAAGAGTTAAAATCACATACGCAGCCCATCTCTCAACTTGCATAACCGAATATAAATCTTTGTGAAGGTCATACCAAGTTTTAACTTGAAATTCATCCCCAAGTTGCGATTGTATAACTTTTTTAACATTTTCAGATTGATTAATCTCGTAAAGACGAATTTCAACACCATTAAATTTACCTCTCATGTCAAATAATTCTTGTGCTGATTTCACGGATATAAAAGCGTAATATCCGTCATAATCTTTATTGTTTGATTCAAAAATTCCTGAAACGACAAACTTTTTTATATTTGGCTGGATTAATCCAAACAATGAAGAAAAGCTTGGGCTTACGAGATTGACAGTATCTCCAACTAAAGCATTTACTCTATCAGCTATCGTTAGACCAAGAATTATTTTTGGAAGTCCTTTTGAATCAGCAAGGTCAAAATTTCCAAGTACAATT
Organism: uncultured Bacteroidota bacterium; assembly: GCA_964438815.1. Lineage (GTDB taxonomy): Bacteria > Bacteroidota > Ignavibacteria > Kryptoniales > Kryptoniaceae > Kryptonium. The sequence continues at coordinate 178,928 of CAYTKW010000002.1, read as the reverse complement.
TTTTCTGGGACTCCAGACACAAGCCAAGCTTTTTCGGGGTCAATTCCCTTTACATATACGACACGGTTATTTCTATCAGATATGAGCATTGCTTTGTTGATGATGAAAGGCGCATATCCTTTGATTTGCTTGATGTCAGAAATTGCTTTCTCTATCTTTGTTATCTCATCTGGATTTAAGCCAAGTTTTTTTTCTATTCTTATATGTGGGTCAAATTCAATAAGAATTTTCGTGACAAGTCCATTAAATCCATTGAAGACAGATAAAACTATTATCAAAGCTGAAACGCCTATTGTGACCCCAATCAGTGAGATTAAACTTATGATTGATATAAGTGTTGTTTTTCTTTTTGATTTTAGATATCTCCAAGCGACGAAAGTCGTAAAGGGAAGTTTTAACATCGTATCAGAGCATTTAATTTAAGGAAAAGTGGGTAGCCACCGTGATGGTAGCTACCCTTGTCAAAATTTAATAATTTCCTGCGTAAACGGATAATTTAGTCGTTTTAGGTTTGTTTACACTAACCCACGCCTTACCGTCAGCTACAAGTCTATCTCTTACTTGTTGAGGTGTTGTGTTTGGATTTTTTGATAAGTAAAGTGCAGCTGTTCCTGCGACATGTGGTGCTGCCATTGATGTTCCACTCAATGTCGCTGTTGAACTGCCAATGTAAGTTGACAAAATTCTCACACCCGGCGCATTTAGATCAAGGAGTGAGCCCCAGTTTGAGAATGTTGCAAATTTATTATTCTCATCATAAGCTCCAACTGTAATTGCTTCTTTAACATGGGCGGGGCTATAGTTTTTTGCATCCGCGCCGTCATTTCCTGCAGCGATTGTGTAAACGACACCAGCATTTATTGAATTAACAACAGCATAATCAAGTGAATTATAACTTGAACCAGTCTTAGCACCAAGGCTCATATTTGCAACCATAGGCAAATTAGGATTGTCAAGTTTTTGTTGAGTTACAAAGTCAACACCAGCGATGACATTTGAGAAGCTTCCTGAGCCATCATCACCAAGGACTTTAACTGCAAAAAGCTCAACTCCGGGTGCAACCCCGACAACATAATTATTATCATCCTTTGCGCCAATTATACCTGCAACATGTGTTCCATGTCCATTACCATCATCAGCAGTTCCTTTTCCAGTGAAATCAACGCCCACCGACAACATTTAAATCAGGGTGATTTAATTGAATCCCAGTATCAATAACATAAACTCTTACGCCACTTACGCTTCCAGTTCCGTCGCCTGCTTTAGTTGAACTTATATCTGCGTCAATTCTATCAATACCCCAAGGCAATGTTTGAGCAAATGTATAGACGATGCCATCCTCTTCAATATAGCTTACTCTTGGGTCAGCTCTAAGTGCAAGGAGTTTGTCCTCAGGAATTTTAGCGGAGAATCCTTTAATTGTGTAGCGATAAACATGGTCAAGGTTTAAAGCATAAGTTGACGCTATTTCACCGACTATTTTGTTAACAGTCTCTGCTACACTTTTTATATCACCCTTTGGAAGGATATTATCTTTTAAGACAACGATATATCGTCCTGGGATTGTGTTTTCGGTTGACTTAATTACTGGGGCGAGACCTTTTTCTTGTTGTGTTAAATTTACTTGCCCTTGTTCTGTTGGCTGACTGCAACCGAAAATAAACCCAATTAAAAATCCTACTGTTAGAGTCAGTATAATTGCAAGATAGCTTTTACGCATTTTAAATTTCCTCTTTGTGTTTTTAAATAAAAAAGCCCAGCCCCTGTAAAAGGACTGGGCTTCCAATCAAGCTAATACATTATTTCGTAGGCAATGTGTAAAGCACCCCAGCTTCAACTCCCAAGTAGTGCACTGTTTTGACTACGGTTGAATACTTAACTGTTCCAGTTAACTTAACATTTGGTGCAACACTGTAAGCAACAAACCCACCAGCTCCACCTGCAATCTTTGTTTCACTTTTCGGTTTGCTGACAAAAGCAAGACCAAGGTCACCAAGAACACCGAGCTCAACCTTATTTTGAGAATAAGCAGTGTAGCTTAAACCATACTTGACAGGAACAAATGCATACTCAAGATTGTCCTCCTTTGGGAATGTAACATATCCAACTAATAACTGTCCAGCAAATCCCTTAACCTTAAGAAAGCTTTCGGGGACATCATAGCGATAATATGCCGAAAAGCCGAATCCGAGCGTTGGTTTTTGGGTGCGATATCCTAACGATAAACCAGCACCGAGTTCCCTTGAAAGAGCAGCGCTGCTAAACAGTAGTAAAGCTACAGCTAAAAATAAAAAGAGCCCGCGCATATTTTTAACCTCCTATTTTGTTTTTTGCTTATTTTTTTACCACACCTTAATTATACAAAATTTTAAAGTAAAAGTCAAGGGGTAGAGCCAAATGGGTTTGGTTAAAAAAATTAATTTTTTTAGATTAATTATGAAAACTAAAAGGAATTGAAATGAGCCTTGCTGAAACCTTGAAAAAAGCGCGCGAGGCCAAAGGTTTAACACTTAGGGATATTTCAAGCAAAACCCGTATAAGTGAGAAATATCTTGAGAAAATTGAAAATGGGGTTTACGATTTTGCCCCTAAACCGTATGTTAGAGCTTTCCTTAGAAGCTATGCAAGAACTGTGGGGTTAAATCCAGATGAAATTATAAAGCAATATGAAAGTGAAATAATCTCGTCTAAGCCGAAAGAGGAAAAAAAGGAAGAAAAGAAAGTTCTTCAATTTGATGTTTCTTCTTTTATTATGGAAAATGCTCTGTGGCTAATTGGCGGTTTAATTGTAATAGCAATAGTTGTTTTAATTTTCTTTGGAATTAATGAAGAAGAAAGTTCACGAAAACAAATCCAGAGAAAGACTTTTGAATCTGCAGTTGAAGAAATTTCAAAAAGTATTCAAACTGAACCAGTGAAAGATAGAAGCGAACCTGATAGCCTGGTATTAAAGGTTATATCAACTGACTCGGTTTGGTTTAGTGTTATCGTTGATAGTTTAAATGTTAAAGAATTTTTGTTGCCTCCAAATATGAGTTTGACTTTGAAGGCAAAAAATAGTTTTAATTTTACAATTGGAAATGCTGGGGGAGTAAAATTTATTTTAAATGGGTATGAGCTTGAATCAGCTGGGAAAAAGGGCGCTGTTGTGAGGAATTATATAATTGATAGAAAAAAACTTGAACTGCTATCAAGTCAGCAGTAAAAATAAAGCTTAATCTGACGACCATGAGACAAATTGACCCGAAAATAATTGAAAGAGTTGAGGAACTAAGAAGGCGGATTCGTGAGCACGATTACAGATATTATGTCCTTGCTGAACCTATAATTTCTGACTTTGAATACGATATGCTTATGAGAGAATTAATTGAGCTTGAACGCCAATATCCAGAACTTATCACTCCAGATTCACCCACGCAAAGAGTGGGTGGAGAGCCGACGAAAGAATTTCCGACTGTGACACATCCAACACCAATGTTAAGTTTGAACAATGCATTTACTATTGAAGAGATAAAAGATTTTGATAGAAGGGTTAAAGAACTTCTTGAAGGTGAAAAATATAGATATGTTGCAGAGCTTAAATTTGATGGTGTTGCAGTGAGGTTGAAATACGAAAATGGTTTGCTTACTCTTGGAGCTACGCGCGGTGATGGAGTTCAAGGCGACGATATAACAAACAACATAAAGACAATCCGCTCAATCCCGCTTAGATTGATTAATTCAGACGAAAAATTTTTAAATATTGAAGTTCGTGGTGAAGTTTATATGAATAAAACTGACTTTGAAAAATTAAATGAAGAACGAGAACGATTGGGTGAGAAACTTTTCGCAAATCCGAGGAATGCAACTGCAGGGACTTTGAAACTTCAGGACCCAAAACTTGTTGCTCAAAGACCGCTTAGATTTTTCGCATATTATCTTTCTGCCGAAGGTGTTGAACTTGAGAGCCATTATGAAAATTTACATATACTCAAACGCCTTGGTTTCCCAGTGTGTGAACATTTTAAACTTTGTGAAAATATAGACGAGGTTATTGATTTTTGGAAATACTGGGAAGAGCATAGAGATGATTTGCCATACGAGATAGATGGGATTGTTGTAAAGGTTGATTCAATTCGCCAACAAGAAATTCTTGGGGCAATTGCAAAGAGTCCGAGATGGGCGATTGCTTTTAAGTTTACACCGAGACAAGCGCAAACAAAACTTCTCGGAATCACACTACAAGTTGGTAGGGTCGGAACTATAACTCCAGTTGCTGAACTTCAACCTGTTCCACTTGGTGGTGTGATAATAACAAGAGCGACACTTCACAATGAGGATTATATCAAGGAAAAGGACATAAGAGTTGGCGATACTGTTATAGTTGAGCGAAGCGGTGAAGTAATTCCGAAAATAGTTGGTGTCGTTCTTGAGAAGCGTCCACCTGATGCTGTGCCTTTTGAATTTCCAAAAGCATGTCCCGCTTGTGGTGGTCCAATTGAGAGACCAACTGGTGAAGCAAATTATTATTGTGAAAATCCTGAATGTCCTGCGCAGGTAAGAGCCAGGATTGAACATTTTGCCTCACGCGGAGCAATGGACATTGAAGGACTTGGTGAGGCGATAGTTGATAAACTTGTCACGCTTGGATTTTTGAAGAATTATGCAGATATATATGAGCTTCACAAGCACAAAGCAAGACTTGTTATGATTGAAGGTTTCGGAGAGAAGAGTGTTCAAAATCTTTTAAATGCGATTGAAAACAGCAAGAAACAGCCATTTCATCGTGTTCTTTATGCGCTTGGGATAAGATATGTCGGTTCTGAAACTGCGAAATTACTTGCTGATGCTTTTGGCTCAATTGATAAATTAATTCAAGCAACGCCATCACAAATTGAATCTGTCTATGGAATAGGTCCAAGAATTGCCGAAAGTGTATGGAAGTTTTTCCATGACCAAAGAAATCTTGAATTAATTGAAAGATTGAAAAATGCTGGATTAAACTTTGAAATTAAGCCAGAGGAAAAAGCAAAGAAAAAACTTGCTGGAAAGACATTCGTTTTTACAGGGACACTTAAAAGCTTTACCCGTGAAGAAGCGAAGGAAAAAGTTGAAGAACTTGGAGGCAAAGTCAGCAATAGCGTCAGCAGGAAAACTGATTATGTCGTCGTCGGTGAAAATCCAGGTTCAAAGTATGACAAGGCAAGGCAGCTTGGAGTTAAGATAATAACAGAGGAGGAGTTTCTTGAACTCATTAAATAAAATATGGAGGCAAAATGCGTAAAATCTTAATTTTATCGCTTATAGTGGAAAATTTTTTATTTTCCCAAACTCTGCCTGGGAAATTTGGTTTTGGGGCTGACCTTGGTTTAGCTATACTTCAAGGACAATCAAAACCGTATATTCAACCGATTGGTGATGCTAAGGTGAGATTGGGAATTTTTGACTTTCTATCTGTTGGTGGAAAATTTTCTGGTGGGTGGGTTGGATTTAAAGATGGTAATGTGAATAATTGGACGACGGTTATATCTGGTGAAGTTCAAAGCGAATTTCATGTGATTCCGAGAAGTAGAAGCGATATTTACTTTTTCATTTCAGCTGGAATAATTCATTATCAGCCAAATGAGAATGGTTATATGAGTAAAAACACGCCAACGGTTGGCTTTGGTCTGGGATTGAATATGTATGTTAAACATTTCCTGTCAGTTGATTTTTCAACATCATATAATCTGACTACAAGGGGTGACTTTGACGGGAATCCAGCTACAAAAGACAAAGATGGATTCATTGCTTTGAAAGTTGGAGTTTCGTATTATTTTTATGATAAAGAATATATCCGACAGGCATATATCAAAGGCAGAAGATCAAAATGAATGAGATGATATGTTCAAAAGTTTAATTCAATCTACCGTACTTACATTTGCGAAGTTGCGGAATGAATTCAAAGGACGAAAGCTTGTTAACTTCACGAAGGCATTTCAAAGGGCAAGGTATATCGTGATTATAATGCCGAGGAAAATGGAACAGTTTATCGTCGCTTATGAGATGTTAAGAGAAATCCCAGGAAGATATAATATTACTGTTATTGCTGACTCAAGTTTTAAAGAGTATTTTACGGTTAAGAAGTATCACTATATTGAGGTTATGAAAAACGATATATCAGTTTTTGGCTTGCCGAAGAAAAATTTCGTTAGAAAACTTGCCTTGTTCAGATATGATGTTGCAATTGATATGAGTTTTGATTTTGACCTTTTCAATGCGTGGTTATGTCAGGAGTTAAACGCTGGAATTAAGGTTGGTTTCAAGCGGGATAATGCTGACTTTTTTTATAACTTTCAACTTGCTATAAACAGGAAGGTTGATTTAAGGGTAGCTTATTCAGGAATCATTGCTTCGTTGAACATTTTTTAACAAAAATTTTTTGTCAGGTGAATTTTGAGATATCAAAGCCGGATAAGAATACGGTTGTTTTCAAACTTCGCGAGGAAAAGCTTGATGTCGTGATTGCACCTGAACTTAAAGCAGAGTTTCTTGCCCTTTGTGCGCAGGGGATTAAGAAAATTATTATTGACCTTTCGGATGTAAGATATTGTGATAGTTCGGGGTTAAGTGCTCTTTTATTTTGTGAGAGAAGGATAAGAGAAAATGAGGGTGAGGTTTTCCTTGTTGGGGTTAGCGATAAAGTTTTAAATTTAATAAAGATAACAAGGCTTGATTCTTTATTTAAATTTTTTAACACTGTTGACGAAGCAGTGAAAATGAAAACAAAGCGGTAATCATTAATGAATTTTACACTTCTTGATTGGGCTATTGTAGTTCTTTATTTATTGGGTGTTCTCATCTTTGGGATAATTTCTGGGGGGAAGCAAAGAAATACGCTTGATTATTTTCTTGGAGCAAGAGAAATCCCTTGGCTTGCGGTTTGTTTTGCCGTTGTTGCGACTGAAACGAGCGCATTGACATTTTTGAGTATCCCCGGGGTTGCATATTCAATGAATTTAAATTTTTTGCAACTGGCATTTGGCTATATCATCGGTAGAATCGTTGTGAGTTTTCTTCTTTTGCCTGCTTATTATAAGGGGAAACTTACAACTGCATATCAATTTCTCGGCATTAGATTTGGCAGGAAAATTCGCAATTTTGCTTCAATTGTTTTTATGCTAACGCGCCTTGCAGCTGATGGCGTCAGGCTATTTACAACAGCGATACCGCTTGCGGTAATTTTAAAAGGCTCGGAGCAGTTCGCGAACTGGACAGATGCTCAAATCTATATCATCTCAATTGTTATTGTTACGGCAATTACATTTATGTATACCTTTATAGGTGGGGTCAGAGCAGTGATATGGATGGATGTTGTGCAGATGTTTATTTATATTGGTGGGGCAATTGCAGCTATGATCGTTCTTGGGATGAAGATAGATGGAGGGATTCAGCATGTTTTAAACTTTGCAAGCGAAAAATTCAAGATAATAAATTGGGGCTTTGATAAACCATTGAAGGAATTTTTCACTCAACCTTATACTTTGTTTGCAAGTTTGATTGGTGGTGCTTTCCTCTCAATGGCTTCGCATGGTGCGGACCAACTTATAGTTCAGCGTCTTTTGACCGCTAACTCTTTAAAAGGTAGCCAAAAGGCTTTGATAACGACAGGTTTTATAGTCGCACTTCAATTTTTCATGTTTTTGTTTCTTGGTTTAATGCTTTACACCTTTTACAATGGCAAGGAAATGAATCCAAATGAGGTTTTCGCGCACTTTATCATTAATTATATGCCAAATGGGGTTTCAGGTTTAATAATAGCGGGACTTTTTGCAGCTGCTATGTCAACGCTTGCTGGTTCAATGAGTTCGCTTGCTTCATCGGCGATGATGGACATTTATAAGCCGTATTTTGGGAAAAACACAGATGAAAGGAAGGAACTTATCATATCAAGAATTATAACAGCTATATGGGCGCTTCTACTTGTTGGTTCAGCGATGTTTTTTATGAGGACAGAAAAGACGGTGGTTGAACTTGCTTTGAGTATTGCTTCGTTTACATACGGTGGATTGCTCGGTTCATTTTTGCTTGCGATCTTGTTTAAAAAAGTTGATGAAAATAGCGCAATAATTGGCTTTATATTTGGGATAGCGGTGATGGTTTATGTTATTTTAAATACTAAAATCGCTTGGACATGGCATACTTTGATTGGGGCTGGGACGACGATTATCGTTGGAAATATCGTTCAATTTTTGAAGTCATTCGCAAAAAATTGTTAGTTGAATTTAAGAAGTAAATGTTTTTAAATTTAGAAAAAATTTGCGTTCGTTATGAAAAAGCGAAATAAAATGAGAAAATTGTTGAAACCGCCCGAGACCCCAAATGAAGCTTTCAATCTTGCAGTTGAATTGTATAACAATGCTTTGAAGATTTTATCTGAATCGCCGGTTGAGAATGGGAGATACAGAAATATAAAAAAAGTTTCAGAGGCGTGCGGGACGGCTTATCTTGCAGTTTTAAGGGCGATTGAAGGTGAAATGTTAAGACGCGGTATTTCACCTGATGAATTTCCAGAGAATGTGATTGAGTATAGAAAATTTTTAAGAAGTTTGCCCAAAAATGGGAAATTGATAGATGCTTTCAACACTGTTTATGAAAATTTGCATCTTTTTGGGTGTTATAGACACGGTGCGGATGAAGCGATGATAAAAGGTGGGTTTGAAAAAGCAAAAGAAATCATCAATAGATTAATAAAATAAAAATTGGAGGTTAAAATGCAATTGCCGAGATTTAAAAATGAACCTTTCACCGATTTCTCAAAACCTGAGCATCAGAAAAAAATGGAAAAAGCTCTCGCGAAAGTTGAGAGCGAACTTGGGAAAGAGTATGACATAGTGATTGGTGGTGAGAGGATAAAAACGGATGAAAAATTTTATTCTTACAATCCTTCAAAAAAGGACCAAGTCATTGGAATTTTGCAGAAGGGAAATGCTGAGCTTGCCAAGAAAGCGATTGAAGTTGCAAATGATGCTTTTAAGGAGTGGGGGATGACCAAGCCAGAGTATAGAGTTAAGATAATGTTGAAAGCTGCTCAACTTTTAAGGAAAAGGAAATTTGAATTTGCAGCATGGCAAGTTTTTGAAGTTGGCAAGAATTGGGCAGAAGCTGATGCTGATGTGGCTGAGGCGATTGACTATCTTGAATATTACAGCAGATGGATGCTTCATTATGCTAAGGGTGCGCCAGTTGTTAAGTATCCTGGTGAAGAGAATGAAATGGTTTACATACCACTTGGTGCTGGGGCAGTTATCCCGCCATGGAATTTTCCACTTGCGATTTTACTTGGTATGACAGTTGGAGCACTTGTCACTGGAAATACAGTTGTTTTAAAACCGTCAAGCGATTCGCCAGTTATTGGAGCGAAGTTTTATGAGCTGATGAAGGAAGCAGGTCTTCCGGATGGGGTTTTAAACTTTGTAACTGGTCCTGGTTCAACTGTCGGAGATACGCTTGTTGCTCATCCGAAGACGAGATTTGTTGCATTTACGGGTTCAAAAGAGGTTGGAATTCATATATATGAGCTTGCTTCAAAGGTTCAACCGAGGCAAATTTGGTTAAAGCGTGTAATTGCTGAAATGGGTGGTAAAGATGCGATAATAGTTGACGATGAAGCTGATATTGATTCAGCTGTTAAAGGTGTTGTTGTTTCAGCTTTTGGTTATCAAGGGCAAAAGTGTTCAGCTTGTTCAAGGGCTATAGTTGTTGAAAGCATTTATGATAAATTCATTGAAAAACTTGTTGCTGAAACTGAAAAGCTTGAGATTGGTCCTGCAAAGGATAACTATCCTGTTGGACCTGTTATAAATGCTGGGGCTCAGCAGAAGATTTTATCTTACATTGAGATTGGCAAGAGCGAGGGGAGATTGTTAACAGGTGGTGAAGCGGTTAGGCAAGATGAAGGCTATTACATAAAGCCAACGATTTTTGCTGATGTTGACCTGAAAGCAAGGATTGCGCAAGAAGAAATTTTTGGACCTGTTCTTGCCGTCATAAAAGCGAGAGATTTTGACCATGCTCTTGAGATCGCAAATGATACAGAGTATGGATTGACTGGCTCTGTTTATACAAAGAATAGGAAAAAAATTGAGAAGGCGAAGAAATTGTTCCATGTTGGTAATCTTTACATAAATCGCAAATGCACTGGTGCGATAGTTGGCGTTCATCCATTTGGTGGTTTTAATATGAGTGGGACTGATTCAAAGGCTGGTGGTCCTGATTATCTTTTGCTTTTCTTACAGGGCAAAGCGATATCTGAGAAAGTGAAATAATTTTAAAACAAAAGACGCACTTTCAATGAAAATACATGAATATCAAGCAAAGGAAATTTTAAAAAAGTTTGGCGTCGCGGTTCCAAAAGGGCGCGTTGCTTTTACGCCTGAGGAGGCTGTTGAAGTAGCAAAAGAAATAGGTGGAGATGCTTGGGTTATAAAAGCACAAATTCACGCTGGCGGAAGAGGTAAAGCTGGAGGAATTAAGCTTGCAAAAAGCTATGATGAAGTTTACCAACATGCTAAAAACATGCTTGGCTCAAAGCTCGTGACATACCAAACGGGTCCTGAAGGTAAGATAGTTAAAAAAGTTCTTGTAGAACAAGCTTTAAGGATACAGAAGGAACTTTATGTTGGGATAACTCTTGATAGGTCAACATCAAGAAATGTTGTCATGGTTTCAAGTGAAGGTGGAGTTGAAATTGAGCAAGTTGCAGCTGAAAGCCCTGAAAAAATTTTAAAGGAATATGTTGACCCGAAGGTTGGTTTCATGCCTTATCAAGCGAGGAAACTTGCGTTTGGGCTTGGTCTTGAGGGTGAAGCTTTTAAAAATGCTGTTAAGTTTTTAATGGCTTTGTATAAGGCTTATGATGAAGCTGATGCATCTCTTGCTGAGATAAATCCGCTTGTTTTGACAACGGATGGAGAAGTGCTTGCACTTGATGCAAAGATAAACTTTGACGATAACGCTTTGTTTCGCCATCCTGAAATTTTAGAATTAAGAGATATTGATGAAGAGGACCCTCTTGAAGTTGAGGCTTCAAAGTATAATTTAAATTACATTCGCCTTAATGGTAATGTTGGGTGTATGGTCAATGGCGCTGGACTTGCGATGGCTACGATGGACTTAATCAAACTCGCTGGCGGTGAGCCTGCGAATTTTCTTGATGTTGGAGGTGGTGCGAAAACTGAAACCGTTGAGCAAGGTTTCAGGATAATTTTATCCGACCCCAATGTTAAAGCTATTTTGATAAACATATTTGGTGGAATCGTCCGCTGTGACCGAGTTGCTATGGGCGTAGTTGAAGCAGCTAAAAAAGTTGGTGTAAATGTTCCAGTTGTTGTGCGACTTGAAGGGACAAATGCTGAGGAGGGAGCAAAGATATTGAGCGAATCGGGATTGAACTTTATAGTTGCAAATGGATTTAAAGACGCTGCTGAAAAAGTCGTTAAGGTTTTAAAGGAGTTAGGAATAAGTTAAATAAGTCGGGGGCGTAAGCCCCCTTTTTGGTAATTTAAACTTCCGTTTGAGATGGCAAAGAAATTAATAACTGAAAAAACTGTCGTTGATTTTTTTAATCAAGGGAAGACTGAAATAGAAATTGACAAAAACACAATCGTCACACCATCAGCAAGAGATAAAGCGTTGCAACTTAAGATAAAGTTTATTGAAAAAGGCGAAACACCACAAAAATTTACCTATCCCTTAAGACCCGAGCCAAAAGCTGAGGGTAAAAAAATTGTCGCTATCGCAAGTGATCATGCTGGATTTAAATTAAAAGAAGAACTCAAAAAATTTATCGCTGACCTTGGTTATTCTGTTCTTGACCTTGGGACAAATTCTGAAACCGCGGTTGATTATCCAGATTTTGCTTATGCTGTTGCCTATGCTGTTTCTTCTGGAAAGGCGTGGCGTGGGGTGATGATTGATGGAACTGGCGTTGCTTCATCAATTGTGGCAAACAAAGTCCCAGGCGTAAGAGCAGTATCTTGTTATAATGAATTTACCGCGAGGATGAGCAGAGAACATAACGACGCCAATGTCCTTACGATCGGAGCGAGGGTGATTGGAAGTGAGCTCGCGAGGCAAATTACAAAAATTTTTCTTGAGACAAATTTTGGCGGTGGGAGGCATTTACAAAGGTTAAATAAGATTTTTGAAATTGAGCAAAAGTATTTAAAGCAAAAGTGAAACAAATGAAATGCCAAAAGCAATAGGTGGACCGATAAAGAAGGACCAAGCCTTCTTTGAAAATGAGGACAATATGAAAAACTTGTTAAGAATTTTAAATGCAAAAGCTGAACAGATAAAGCTTGGTGGCGGGAAAGAGGCAATTGAAAAACAACATAAAAGGGGGAAATTAACAGCGAGGGAAAGAATCCAAAAACTTATAGACCCAGGAAGCGAGTTTCTTGAAATAGGTTTATTTGCTGGTTATGAAATGTATGAAGAATATGGAGGTGCACCATCAGGAGGAGTTGTAGTTGGAATTGGGAGGGTTCACGATCGTGATGTCGTCATAGTTGCAAATGATGCGACAGTTAAAGCGGGAGCATGGTTTCCGATATCCTGCAAAAAGAATCTGCGAGCTCAGGAAATTGCAATGGAAAATAGAATTCCAATTGTTTATCTTGTTGATTCAGCTGGAGTTTTTCTCCCTTTACAAAGTGAAATTTTTCCAGATAAAGAACATTTCGGGCGAATTTTCAGAAATAATGCTGTTATGTCTGCAATGGGAATACCGCAAATCGCTGCAATTATGGGTCCATGCGTTGCGGGTGGTGCTTATCTTCCGATTATGAGCGATGAGGCTTTAATCGTTGAGGGAACTGGTAGTGTTTTCCTTGCAGGACCTCATCTTGTCAAAGCTGCAATAGGTGAAGAAATTGACATTGAAACCCTTGGCGGAGCAACAGTCCATAGCGAAATAAGCGGTGTCACTGATTATAAATGCAAAAACGATGAAGAAGCAATTGAGACAATAAGAAGCATAATATCAAAACTTGGTGAAACACCCAAAGCTGGATTTAACCGCGTTGAACCACGACCGCCAAAGTATGACCCGTATGAGATATACGGTATAATCCCGAAGGATCTTTCAAAGCCATATGATATGTATGAAGTCCTTGCAAGAATTGTTGATGGCAGCGAAATTGACGAATATAAAGCTGGTTATGGTAAAACGGTTATATGTGCTTATGCCAGGATTGATGGCTGGGCTGTTGGGATAGTTGCAAATCAAAGGTCAATCGTTAAAACTAAACTTGGTGAGGTGCAATTTGGTGGTGTGATTTATTCCGATAGTGCAGATAAAGCAGCAAGGTTTATTATGAACTGCAATCAGAAAAAAATTCCACTTGTTTTCTTTCAGGATGTCACTGGGTTTATGGTTGGAAAAAGAGCCGAATGGGGCGGAATTATAAAAGATGGTGCGAAGATGGTCAATGCAGTTGCAAATAGCGTCGTTCCGAAGTTTACATTTATAATTGGCAATAGCTTCGGTGCTGGAAATTATGCGATGTGCGGAAAAGCATATGACCCAAGATTTATATTCGCATGGCCAACTGCACAAATTGCCGTTATGGGTGGAAAACAAGCAAGCGGAACATTGTTAAGCATAAAACTTTCACAAATGGAAAGAGAAGGAAAAATCATTACAAAGGAAGAGCAAGAAAAACTTCTAAACGAAATCCAGCAAAGATATAAAAAAGAAATGGAACCGTTATTTGCAGCAGCACGCCTTTGGGTTGACGGCATAATTGATCCAATTGAAACAAGAAAAATTATCTCCCGCGGAATTGAAATCGCAAACAATAATCCATACATTCCAAAATTTAATGTCGGCGTTATACAAACTTGAAGTAGCCTTTTTCTTTTTAATTTTCTCCATCTCATATTCTCAACAAGTGTTGTTGAATCCTATCACCGAAAACAAAATTTTTTATGTCAAGCGGGTCAGGGATTTCATAAGAAGCGATGATTTTAAAAATTTAAAAGATAAATTTGGCGAGCTTGTAGCTGTTGACATCATTTATAAAAAATCGCTTGTTATTTGCAATTACAATATCGCTGATGCACTTCTTGTATGTGGGTTTTCAACGCTTGACCATAGAAAGATTAAATTTAAAATTCCAGTTATAGGTTTAAATCTTCCGATATTTTTGACTTCTGAAAGCGAAGATAAATTTAAACGTAGAGTTGCAAATCTGCCATCGCGCATCTTTTCAGACACACTTGATGATAGGGATAAACTTCAGCATTTTTTCCTTTCCGCGTATATCGCATACATAAACGGGGGGCGAAAAAGTGCGGACATGCTTGGGGTTTTAATTGAGGAAGGTGAAAAGTTTGGTTTAAATCTTATAAGAGATGAAAGGGATATCATGGCGAATAGATTAGGTCAAGAGTTCGGGCTTTGGCTTCATAAGAACCCATTCGCTTTGCCTTCACGATTTTTGAGAAAGTAAGATTAATCCATTTTGATATTTAAATCTTTTGCTCTGCCCGTAGATGGGTTAAGGAGATGGGATGACAATCATAAGTTGGACAGGGTTTTTGGGGCTATGATTGGATTTAAAATTTATCCGTAAGTCGTTTAGCATATCCCTGCGTTAAAAATAATTTTTACCCATCTTTTAAATCTAAATGAAAACTTAACTTTCAACTTGTCGTCTTCATAGTTAAAACTTTCAACAGGTTTATCATCAATGAGAATTTTCTCAACTTTGCAGTTTTTTTCAAACCTTGGTTTAAAAATTACCTTTACCTCTGGCAAATCCCTCTTTTCAAATGTGAAGTTAACATAATTTTCGCCTTTTTCCATTGCTATGTGAATCCTCATGTTTTGCAATCTTATATTCCTGACACATAAAAAATCCCACTCATCTTTTACCAAAGGCGAAAAACAAAGTTTTTTTTCAAAAGCATCAACATCAAAATGTAAATGGTTGAATGTAGTAGCCAAAATAAATTTTGAAAGTGAAAAAGCAGAGTTGACATCAAAAAATTCAATTTTCAGCTCTTGGTTTGTAAAATCATTTTGTTTTATCTTTGTTGTTTTCAATTCATTTAGTTTTTCAATCCATACTTCATCGTCAAGAACCTTCGCAAATAAAAGAAGAGAATCAATGACATCGGGTTTTAACTTTTCAAGTTCACTTTCGCCAATTAATTTTTTCAATCTTCCCCAAGTAAATTTTGCAAAGAGTTTATCTTTTGAGCATCGCAAGTAATCCGCACATATTTTGATATATTCCCACTTCAAATTTTCGTCGTTATATTCAAAGATTCCTGATAACGAAATTTTTGATGGAAGTTCACCTTTTAAATTTATGTATCTTCCCAAAAATTCAAGCGTATCTCTGACAAGCTCATATTCTCCAATTTTGAGAAGCGTAGGAAGGATTTTTAATATCGTTTCAGAATTTGCTTTGCAATTTTCAGGATCATCAACAAAAAATCTCCCGATCGTTTTAGTATCTTTTGCAAACCTTGTGAGGGTAGTTAGGGCAAGTTTAAATTTTTCATTTAAATTTTCGTCAGGTGTCAAAATTGTTAGTTGTTTTCGCAGTTTGTTTTTGACACTCTTTAAATTTTCCTTGAAAACTTTATGTGGGGATTTCAAAGCAAATTTGTAAAGTTCTTTTAAATGCAAGATATCTTTCCTGGGATGCTTAACATTTCCAACAATGGCAAAGTTAAATGCCTTTTCAAGTCCGGCGCTAATTCTGTAACAGATTCTCACCGTGAGAACATCTTCAGTTTTAAATTGAAGTGATTCTGGCTTTCTTGCACTTCCGAGCAACAACGAAAAAAGCTCATCATTTGATATATAGATTGACTTCAACTTTTCATCAAATCCGAAGTGAAAATTTTTTAGCGGGATCAAAGTTGAACCTAAAGTTTTAGGAGCAACTTTTATATGGAAGCAAATTTCAATATCTTCATCGCTTGTTATTAAATAGTTTAAAATCAAAACTGGCTTTTTCGGATGCGTAAAAATTGTTTCCTTAAATTTTACCAAGTTAAGATGGAAATCTCGCACAATGGATTCGGGTTTGAATGTCATTTGCACATTTTCTACAGGTGAAAATTTGGCTCCATTTTTGATTGATATCGTCAATAGGTCTATGAGTTGAAATGGCGGGATTGAAACTGATTTTATTGCGTCTTTTGAGATTTTGGCTACAATTTTTTCACCCTGGACGATGCATTCATTTTCAATTGTGGTGGAAATTTTGCTTTCTTTTTTGCCAATTTTTTTCTGCGCGGTTCTTAACGCTTTATCTTCAAGCTTTAAATTTGACATTTCAATCCCTTCGGCAAAGCTCCAGTAAGTTCTCGGCTCGGGGAATTTGCTGGGATTGTTAAGATACAGTAGTGAATTCAGAACCAAACGGTCAAGGTTAACGAAAAATGGATTTTCCACTTCTGAAAAATAAATGTATCCGCCAATTGCAATGATCCAACCTTTATCTTTAAATTCAAATGCGATTTTTTTTCTAAAATTTATTTCCTTGTCATTTTTTTCAACGGCTACAACTTTTAAATTTTGGGGAATTTTATCCAAGTAAGCAATCGTTAGGAATTTGTCGCTATGTGAAGGGAGAAAGACATCAACTCCATTTTGAAGTTTTCTAAAAATTGGATGCCCCAAAAATGAAACGAAGCCCTTCGGCGTCGCCGTTTTGGTGTTGATGATCTCAAATTTTTCAAAATCTGGTTCAACTGGCTCAATTCCAATTTCATTTAAGAGTTTTACCGCTGATAAAGTCAAAAGTAAATTACCACCACGGTTGATGAAGTTTAGGATTGTTGATTTAAATTTTTCATCTTTTACGCTTTCTGGGAGATTTAAATCTTTGTCGTAGTGCCACCAGATTATGTTGAATTCATCAAGGTTTATTTTGTTTATTTTTTCAATCTCAATTTGAAATGCACAACCAGTTCTTTTTTTTACCCATTTGAATGCGTTGATTTGTTCTGAGGATGGTTTTGGATCAATTAAGAAGGCAATTTTCATCTTCTTTTAAAAAATATTTTTTGTAAACCACTATAATTTATCAATTGGGCGTTGAATTTAAAACAAAGCGTGGCTGACCTAAAAGGCTGAAGATGATAAAATTTCATTTTTTCAATTTTTTAATTATTTTAGGTATGATGTTAAAATAAATTTAAATTTTGAGATGGACCGACTTTGGGCACCGTGGAGGTCAAAGTATATTGAAAGTTTTTCTGAGGAAAATTCCAACAAGGAAAGGGGATGTTTGTTTTGTGAAAAGGCTAATTCAAATGATGATGAGAAAAATTTCGTTCTTTTCCGCGGGCGGAATTGCTATATAATAATGAACCTTTACCCATACAATTCTGGACATATAATGGTTGTTCCGTATAAGCACACGCCTAATTTTTCGGATTTAAATGACGAAGAGATGCTTGAGATTATGCAAGTTATAAAGAAAGGAATTTCCGCGCTTGAATTTGCACTTAAGCCACATGGATTTAATGTAGGGGCGAACCTTGGAAGGGTAAGTGGCGCTGGTATAGCCGACCATATTCATTTTCATATCGTTCCAAGATGGAATGGGGACACAAATTTCATGCCCGTTATTTCTGAAACAAAGGTAATATCTGAACTTATTTCCGATACATACAATAAGCTTAAAAAGGCAATTGAGTCAATTCAAGATTAAACCTAATTTAGTCCTGCCGAGTCAAAATAGGTGAAGGAAAAATAAAAACAAACAAAAGAAAAGTATCATGAGGTCAAAATTTATGTTTTTAGTACTCGCATTAGCAGTGTTAATTTTCGGATGCACTAAGGAATCAGGGCTCGTTTCCTCTTTTTCAGATGCTGATAAGGAAGCCATAAAGCAGGTGATTGAAAGTGACGATTTTATATCTTCGGTTGATGCAGCGTTAAATGATGGGACATATTTACCACCTAATTTTGAAATTGGCTCGCTTTCAAAGGAATTTTATCCATTGCGTTGGGGCAGAATTGTGAAGAAAGTTACAAAGGAATATGATTATGAGCAAGTAAATGATACGCTTGTGGTTGTGACGATCACGAGGACAGTTGAATCTGATTTAAAAATTGCTGGGACTTACGCCCAAGGCAAGACAATTCCTGACACAGTTATAACCAAGCCACTGTCTGAGGTTTTTAAGCGCAAGGTTCAAGTTGTGAGGGTTGGAAATGCTGACACAACAAGGGCAGGAAGGTGGAGAGTTTGGGCTGTTTCGCTTGTTCAAGGGGGCACTCAAAATTCAAACATTCAAATTAAAAAGATAACATTGACATTACCAAATGGCAATGTGGTTGAAGTTACTGATCCGTTAAATCAATTTTATCGTCCTGGATTTTTGGGGCATCGTGATGGTGTTCCTTCATTTAATCCATCTGCGACTGTTAAGTTTACTGTGACAGTTCAAAGTGCGACGCCAGATACTGATATAGTTGCGATGACATTTGGAGTTGACAGGTTTGGATTTTTCAGAGCCAGGAAATTATTCCAGTTTGTTTCATCAAATGGCTCAGGTGAAGAAGTATATGAGGCTGATATAAGAGTTCACTTGCACAGGGGTTCGTTTAATGCTATGGTGCATGCAATTTCAAGAGAAAGCCTTTTTGATGATTCAGCGCCTGTGTTGGTTTCAGTCTGGGGTGTTCCTTATGTCGTGTTTTAGTTGAAAGATAGGGCGGGTTTTTACCCGCCCTTTTTTACTAAACTTATGAAAAAATGAGTTGATGCTCAATAAATCTGATATAGAACTTGTAAATGAGTTTAAAAATGGAAACATATCAGCTTTTGATGAGATCGTTAGAAGGTATCAAAAGAAAGTTTATTCCTTTGCTCGGAAAATACTTGGAAATCACGACGATGCTGACGATGTCGCACAGGAAGTTTTTGTCAAAGTTTATTATTCACTTCGTGATTTTAAAGGTGAATCAAATTTGTTTACTTGGATTTATCGCATTACTATCAACGAGTGCAATAATATCTTGAGGAAGAGAAAAGTTAAAGAGTTTATTCAAATTGATGAGATGGCTAATCTGCTTGGATTTGATAGAACACCTGAACAAGAGCTTTTTGATAAAGAGAAAAAAAGTTTGATTGAAAAAGCTGTTGAAAAGCTTCCGCCAAAGCAAAGGACAATTTTTGTAATGCGTTTTTTTGAAGACCTTGATTATGAGCAAATTTCAAAAATACTTAATAAACCGATTGGAACATTGAAAGCAAACTATTTTCACGCTGTTAAAAAAATACAAAAATTCATAAAAAATGAAATGCAATGAGGTAAAAAATAATCTTGTTGATCTCGCAACGGGTAAACTTGAATCTTTTGAGATGATGAGACATCTTGAAATGTGTGAAAATTGTAGGGCGGAGTTAAACAAGATAAGCGAAGTTGTTCATGTTTTAAGCAATTATAAATTTGAGGAGCCATCTGAATTTTATTGGCAGAATTTTCTTGCTCGGGTGAAAAGGCGAATATCAAATCGCGAGGGTAAAGTAAGGGTGTTTGCTTTAAAGCCAGTTTTCTTAGCCCCATCGCTTGTGGTTGTGATTATTGGTTTTTTGTTTGGAATTATTTTTTCAAATCTACCGATAAAACAGGAAGAGCTTTACATTGCGCAACTTCCAGATGTTGAGATGACGGGTGTTCTGGTTAAACCGTATGAACTTTCAGGTATAAGTGATGAAACAATAGAGCAGGCGGTTTCATATCTTTATGAAAAGTATCAACTTCCAGAAATTGATTTTGAAAAATATAACGAGCAAAACTTTGATGTTGAAGAAATTTTAAAACGGATTTCAAACAAATTTTAACTTATAAGATGAGAAAAATAGCTTTAATTCTCGGGTTGTTGTTTTTCTTGGTTAACATTTTACACTCACAGGGATTTATGGAACAGAGATGGAGGGAAAGGATTCTTGAATTTAAAAAGGTTAGACTTCTTGAAATTTTAAAACTTGATGAACAAAGCTCTGTTAAGTTTTTAAGCAGGTATACTAAATTTTCAAATGACATTGAGCAAATTGAAATTGAAAGGGGGAGGATAATAAATGAAATTGAAGCTATGTTGAAGCGTGGAGATAAAGAGGGCTATAATAAATCTTTGCAGGAGTTAATTGAACTTGGGAAGAAAGAATATGAGCTTCGTTTGAATTTTTATAATGAGTTAAAGGATATTTTAACAGAGCAACAAATTGCGCAAGTTGTTGTATTTGAGTGGAGGTTTAGGCGTGAATTTATGAATGCTATACGTGACATACAGAGGGAGAGGATGAGAAGAAGGTTTTAAATTCGTCCACGCTTAAGTTTAGGGGTTTTCGGGGGGATTGATTTGACAATTTGTCAATAAGGTATTAAATTTAAATTCAGAAATGAAACTTTTAATCATGGAATGAATATTGCTGTTTTTGCTTCTGGTCGCGGTTCAAATCTTATGGCAATCCTTAATGCCATAAAGGAAGGATTTTTGAAGGCAAGAGTTTCTGTCGTTATAAGCAATAACTCAAATGCTGGTGCTCTTGAGATAGCAAGAGCAAATGGGATTGATGCCTTACATATAAGCAGGAAGCAATTTTCAAGTGATGAGGAGTATGTCAAAAAGATTTTGCAGGAATTAAAATCAAGAAATGTTGAACTTATCGTTCTTGCTGGTTATATGAAGAAGATACCATCGGAGATAGTGAAGGAATACCGAAATCGGATTTTAAACATCCATCCTGCTCTTCTCCCATCATTTGGTGGGCAAGGTATGTATGGACTCAATGTCCATAAGGCTGTTATTGAATCTGGAGTTAAGATAACTGGTGTTACGGTTCACATTGTTGATGAGGAATATGACCATGGTCCGATCGTTATGCAAAAAGCTGTTGAAGTTAAAGATGACGATACGCCTGAAACACTTGCTGAAAGAGTTTTGAAAGTTGAACATGAGGTTTATCCACAAGCGATAAAACTATTTGTTGAAGGCAAGGTAAAAGTATTGGGAAGAAAGGTGTTAATTCAAAATGAAGATTAAAACAGCACTTATAAGCGTTTATGATAAAAGCGGAATAGTTGATTTTGCAAGAGAACTCCAGAACCTTGATATAGAAATAATTTCAACAGGAGGAACATATGGGCTTTTAGTTGAAAATGGTGTAAGAGCAAGAAAGGTTGAGGATGTAACAGGTTTCCCTGAAATTCTTAATGGTCGGGTTAAAACACTTCATCCGAAAATTCTCGCAGGAATCCTTGCGGTAAGAGATAACCCAGGGCATATCAATCAATTGGAGCAGTTTGGAATTAAGCCAATAGATCTAGTGGTTGTAAATCTTTATCCATTTGCTCAGACTATTTCGGGATCAAATTTCACGCTTGAGGGGGCGATTGAGCAAATTGATATTGGAGGGGTTGCGCTTTTGAGAGCAGCTGCTAAAAATTATAGATATGTTGCTGGTGTTGTAAATCCGAATAGATATGCGGAGATTATTTCGGAGCTGAGGTTAAATAATTGTGAGCTCACCGAAAAAACCAGACTTTCACTTGCTGTTGAGATATTTCGGCATACTTCAAGTTATGATGCATGCATAGCAAACTTTTTGTTTTCTCAATTAACTGAAGATGCTTTGCCCGATGTTTTTTATCTAAATCTTAATAAGATAAAGAACCTTCGTTACGGTGAAAATCCGCACCAAAAGTCTGCTCTTTATGGCGATTTCTTTAACTATTTTGACCAGCTTCATGGTAAAGAGCTTTCTTACAATAACATTCTTGATATAAGTTCGGCTACTGAGCTTATTCTTGAATTTGATAAGCCAGCTTGTGCTATTGTCAAGCATACGAATCCTTGTGGCGTTGGCATTGATGATAGTTCAATACTTGAAGCTTTCAAAAAAGCTTACGCGACCGACACGGTTTCACCATTTGGTGGTATAATTGCTTTTAACCGACCTATTGATATGAAGACAGCGATTGAGATTGACAAACTTTTTGTTGAGGTTATAATTGCCCCTGAATTTCCAGCGGATGTGTTAAGTTTTTTAATGAGAAAGAAGAACAGAAGATTGATAAGGTATAAAGATATTAATTTGAAATCTGTAGGTTTTGATTTTAAAAGGGTGATTGGTGGGGTTTTGGTTCAAGAGTTTGATGATATTGATCTTGAGCCGTTAAATTTAAGGGTTGTGACCCAAAGGAAGCCTACAGTTGATGAGATGAAGGCTTTGATTTTCGCTTGGAAGGTTGTTAAGCATGTTAAATCAAATGCAATCGTCTATGCAAGAAAAGATAGAACTCTTGGGATTGGCGCGGGGCAACCATCAAGAGTTGATGCATCAAAAATTGCGGTGATGAAGGCTAAAGAGATGGGTCATGATCTTAGGGGGAGTGTCGTTGCGTCCGACGCTTTCTTTCCTTTTCCGGATGGGTTGATTGAGGCGATAAAGGCTGGGGCAACTGCTGTAATTCAACCTGGTGGTTCGATAAGGGATGAAGAGATAATAAAAACGGCGGATGAATATAATATAGCGATGGTTTTTACTGGGATAAGGCATTTTAAACACTAAAATAACAAATGGAGTAAAATGGGAATTTTTAATTTCTTTACAGCGGATATAGCGATTGATCTTGGAACTGCAAATACTTTAATTTGGATGAAAGGAAAGGGGATAGTTTTGAACGAGCCGTCAATTGTTGCATATGACAGAAGCACTCGAAGAATTGTCGCAATAGGTAGAGAGGCAAAAGAAATGCTTGGGAGAACGCACAAAGACCTTCAAACCATAAGACCGCTCAAAGATGGTGTTATAGCTGATTTTGAAATGGCTGAAGGGATGTTGAGGGAGTTCATTAAAAAAATTCATGTCAACTGGTTTCCAAGCAGGCGTGTCGTGATAAGTGTTCCAAGCGGTGTGACTGAAGTTGAGAAAAGAGCTGTCCGTGATTCGGCTGAACATGCTGGAGCAAGAGAAGTCCATCTGATACCTGAGCCGATGGCTGCTGCTATTGGGATTGGGATTGATGTCACTGAGCCGTATGGAAATATGGTGATTGACATCGGTGGAGGCACAACAGAAATAGCTGTCATTGCTCTATCTGGGATAGTGACACAAGAATCAATTAGAATAGCTGGAGATGAGATGACAAATGCTATAATTCAGCTTTTCAAAAAATCATATAATGTTTTGATTGGTGAAAGGACAGCTGAAGATATAAAGTGTGAAGTTGGTTCTGCGGTGCCCCTTGATGAAGAAGTGACGATTCAGGTTAAGGGTCGTGACCTTGTCACAGGTATACCAAAAATAGTTGAGGTAAGCTCTGTTGAGATTCGTGAGGCTTTGAATGAGCCGATAATTGCGATAATTGATGCTATAAAACTTGCGCTTGAAAGGACTCCTCCTGAGCTTGCTGCGGATATACTTGACCGTGGGATAATGTTAACAGGTGGGGGTTCGCTTTTGAAGGGTCTTGATGAAAGGATAAGAATGGAAACAGGACTGCCAGTACATGTCGCTGAAGACCCACTTACAGCAGTTGTGCGTGGAGCTGGTAAGGTTCTTGAAAATCTTGAAGCATATTCAAAGGTTCTCATCAAAAGCCAAAGATATTGATGCGAATTTTATCTCAAATAACCCAGCACATAAAAGAGTATATAACACTTTCAATTTTAGTTTTCATCTCCTTGGTTTTGCTTTTCACAGGTGAATCGCCAAAGACTTACATTGTTGGAGAAATCGCAGTTGAAGTAGTTGGGATTTCAAAATCACTTGTAAATGCTATATCAGGCTTTTACAATTTAAAGCAGGAAAATAAAGAGCTTAGAAGGGCAAATGTTATTTTGCTTAATGAACTAAATCAATTGCGTGAAGAGAGGCTTGAAAACATACGACTAAGAAAGCTTCTCGGATTTAAGGAGAAAAACAATAATTATAAATTTATTCCTGCTGATGTAGTTGGTAAAATGCTTGTGAGTCCGTATAATTACATAGTTTTAAATGTTGGTTTAAATGATGGCGTTGAGGTAAATATGCCTGTTGTGTGTGAATCAGGTGTTGTTGGCAAAATTATGAAGGTTGGCAAAAATTACTCCGTTGCGATGATTTTAATGCATAGAGATTTTCGCGCCAGCGTTAAAATTCAAAGAAGCAGAGTTGATGGAATTCTTCGTTGGGATGGTGGGGAGTATCTTTCAATGTTAAATGTAGCAAAGACAATGGATGTTGAAGTTGGAGATATTGTGATAACTTCAGAATATAGTACGATTTTCCCTTCCGGATTTGAGATTGGGGTTGTGGTTGAAGTAGATAACTCTGTTCAAGGTCTTTTTAAAAAGATAAGTGTTAAACCGTCGGTAGATTTCACGGAACTTGAGGAGGTATTCGTTATAAAATACAAATATGACATTGAAAGAGAGGCGATTGAACAAAGCATGCTGATAAAATAAAATCTGTTTTGAATGAAGTATATCCGATACTTAGTTGTTGGTTTAGTTATACTTTTATTGCATATGACGGTTGTTCCTTTGATTGAAATTGGAGGTAGTTTTCCTGATTTGATGTTGATTTTTGTCGTTTATATTGCTTTAAAAAATGGTCAAATAGCTGGAACTATCGTTGGTTTTATTGCTGGTTTGTTGATTGATTTAATGGTTGGGTTTACACCTGGGCTTTCAGCTCTTTCAAAAACAATTTCTGGTTTTGTCGCTGGCTATTTTTATAGTGAGTTGAAGGTTGAAATGAACACTGGGACATTTCGTTTCCCTGGTATAGTTTTTTTGTGCTCGCTTGTGAACAACATTGTTTATTTTTCTCTTGATATTCTTTCTTCTGAATTTAGCGGTGCTCAAATTGTTAAGTTTATAATTGGTCGGTCAATTTACACCGTGATATTATCATTGATACCAGTTTTCACAATATCAAAAAGATAAATTAAAATGGATTCAAGAGCGAAATTTTTAAAGATTTTCCTTGGTGTTGTTTTTGCGTTTTTTATCGCTAAATTATCCGAGCTCCAATTGTATAGAGATATTGAGTATAGGAAGCGGGCTGAAAGCAACAGCATAAGGGCAATTCAGCATGACCCGATAAGGGGATTAATTTTGGATAGAAATGGTAAAATTTTGGTTGATAATGTTCCATCTTACACTGTGACTGTCGTGCCGTATGAGTTTGACAGGCGTAATATTGATGTCCTTGCGAAAATTTTAAAGGTTGACAGAAAATATATAGAGGATAAAATAGCAACTGCGCCATCTGTGTTTGCGCCAGTTAAAGTGCGTCGCGATGCCCCAGTGAAAGCCATTGCTTATATAGAAGAGCACAACGATGAGTTAAAAGGTGTCGGTTATATGGTTGAGCATAAAAGAAATTACATAGCGCCTAATTTTGCATCTCATGTCCTTGGGTATGTAAAGGAGATAACTCCATCTCAACTTTCAATCTACAAAGGCTTGTATAAGCCCGGAGATCAAATTGGGCATTCGGGGCTTGAAAAAAGTTATGAGCTTCTTATAAAGGGGGAGAAAGGTTATAGCTTTATAATGGTAGATGCGCTCGGGAGATTTGTTAGCAAATATAATGATGGTAGAAATGATATACTTCCATCTGAAGGTTCGGATTTGGTTTTAACGATTGATAGCGAGTTACAATTTTTTATAGAGCAAATTTTTCAAGATAAAACAGGCTCGGCTATTGTTATTGACCCGAGGAATGGTGAGATACTTGCTATAGTCAGCAAACCTGATTATGATTTAACTTTGTTAAGTGGTTATACGCCTGATAGTATATGGAACGCTTTAAGTTCTGACCCGCGTAAACCACTTTTAAACAGAGCTATATCTGGACTTTATTCTCCTGGGTCGGCTTTCAAGATGATTCTCGCCATCACTGCGCTTGAAACTGGGGCTGTGGATTTGAATTGGAAAGTTTATTGTCCAGGATATTTTGTTTATGGGAATAAGGTTTTTAAATGTCATGCATCGCATGGACATGGCTGGGTTAACTTGGTTAAAGCGATAGAAGTGTCGTGTAATGTTTATTTTTACAATTTGATGTTGAAAGTTAATTTTGATGACTGGTTTAAATATGGTTATCTTTTTGGCTTCGGTAGAAAAACGGGGATTGACCTTCCGGAGGAAGTCGCGGGGATTTTGCCGTCAACGGATTATTTTAATCGCATATACGGGGTTAATAAATGGACTAAGGGTTATCTTATAAGTTTATCTATCGGTCAAGGTGAAATTAGCGTCACGCCTATACAGATGGCTGCATATGCTATGGCTCTTGCAAATTCGGGTAAGTATCATCAACCACATCTTGTTAAGAAGGTAATAAATAAGAAGACTGGGAAGGTTGAAGATATTTTATATTACACGCGTGAAATTCCTGTTTCAGAAAAAACATTTGACATAGTTCGTGAAGCGATGTATTTAGTTGTAAATGGAGCTGCTGGAACTGGGAGGGTAGCTAAAGTTGATGGTGTAAATGTTGCTGGCAAGACTGGGACAGCACAAAATCCACATGGGGAAGACCATGCTTGGTTTATTGGTTTTGCACCTTATGAAAATCCTGAGATAGCGTTTGCGATTATAGTTGAGAATGCTGGGTTTGGTGGTTCTGTCGCTGCGCCTATAGCTCGTGATATAGTTAAAAAGTATTTTGAATTGAAAAACCAAAGAATGTTTAAACTTGCAAAATGGTAAGAGGGATAGCTGACAGAGTTGATTTTAAAATTTTAATTCCATTTTTTCTGCTTGTAGTTATTGGTGTTGTATCAATTTACAGCGCTACGAAGTTGCCGGGTCAACATTTAATTTTTTTAAAGCATGTGCTTTGGGTATTCACTGGGCTTATAGTTGCTGTATTTTTTTACTTTCTGCCTGTGCAAAGGTTGATAGGTTCATCCATATGGCTTTATTTGGTTTCAATTTTATTTCTTGTTGTTGTTCTTTTCGTCGGTAAAAAGACATCAGGCTCAGCATCTTGGCTTCAGCTTGGGAAATTTCAATTCCAACCTTCTGAATTTGCGAAGTTCACGACGATTTTAATTCTGGCTTATTTTTTATCCAGGCGAAATGTTGAACCAAACAGTTTACTGACTTTTATAGTTTCGGGGATTTTGGTGATGATTCCATTTTTCTTAACAATTTTACAGCCAGATTTTGGGACTGCGATTGTGTTTGGGGCAATTTTTATCGGAATTATGTTTTGGGCTGGCGTTCCTGTTTTTTGGCTTTTGTTTATAATTGCTCCAATAGTTTTAATAATTGCTTCTTTCTTTAGCACTAAAATTTTCATCATTGCATCAGTTTTAGTTGTGGTTCTATTTCTTTTAATGCGCAAACCTTTGTTTTTGTCTTTTCTTGTCATTGCTTTGAACCTTATCATTGGTTTAACAAGTGAACATATTTATCACAAAGTTTTAAGAGCTCATCAGCAGAAAAGAATTACATCTTTTCTAAATCCATCAAGCGATCCTCTCGGTGCAGGTTATAATGTAATTCAGGCGAAAATCGCTATTGGCTCTGGGGGGATTACTGGCAAAGGTTTTATGAAAGGGACACAAACGCAATTGAGGTTTGTTCCAGCTCAATGGACCGATTTTATATTTTGTGTTCCAGCTGAAGAATTTGGATTTATTGGGTCGGTGGTAATTTTAATTTTATATCTGATTTTGCTCTGGCGTATTGTAAATATCGCTATGATGATGAAGCAAAAGTTTGCAAGTTTAGTTTCTATAGGGATTTTTTCTCTTTGGTTGTTTCATATAGTGATTAACATTGGGATGACGCTTGGTCTTTCGCCTGTTATCGGGATATGGCTTCCATTTTTGAGTTATGGTGGTTCAGCTATGTGGGTGAATATGGCTATGATTGGATTGCTTTTAAACTTTTATGCAAATAGGCGAGAATTGAGTTAACTTGACAATTTTAAAACAAGTGATTATATTTTTGCAGATGTCAAAGCCAGAAAAACAAAATTAAAGGAAACACAATATGGCAGAAACACTTGATGCACTTGGAATGATTGAAACCAAAGGTCTCGTCGGGGCAATTGAAGCAGCAGATGCAATGTGCAAAGCTGCAAAAGTCACTTTGATTGGGAAAGAAGTTATAGGTGGCGGATATGTAACCGTCATGGTTCGCGGAGATGTCGGGGCTGTAAAGGCTGCGGTTGATGCTGGCGCAGCTGCTGCTCAAAGAGTTGGAGAACTCGTTTCAGTCCATGTGATACCAAGACCTCATGCAGATGTAGAACTTATTTTACCGAAGCGACCGGAAGGAAAGTGAAATTAAAAAGGTTTAAACACCATGATTGAATATGCTTTGGGTATGATAGAAACAAGAGGGCTCGTAGCTGCCATTGAGGCAGCTGATGCAGCCTGCAAGGCTGCAAATGTAAAGCTTGTTGGAAAAGAATACATAGGCGGTGGATATGTGACAATTAAAATAATCGGGGAAGTTGCAGCTGTAAAGGCTGCGGTTGATGCTGGCGCAGCTGCTGCTCAAAGAGTTGGAGAGCTTGTTTCAGTCCATGTGATACCAAGACCTATTGATGACCTTGAGATGTTAATTTATCCAGAGAAACAACCTGAGGGAGCGAAACCTACGGTTGATCCTCAATTTGATTTGCCCGAGTATCAGTCGCCAGATGAGCTTCGTTCTTATCTTGATGGTTTGAGTGTTATGCAACTTCGCTCAATAGCGCGTAGAATTGAAGAGATTGAATTAAGTGGGCGTGAGATTTCCAAAGCGACAAAAGAAGAGCTGATTGAAAAAATTATCAAAGCGAAATTCGGCTGAGCTGAATGAAAAATTATGTTTCATTTCTTGTCTCAATTTTCGCCGCGTTTATCTTATGGCTCGCTGTAAATTTTAACGGTGAGTATGAGGATGATTTCAAAGCTGAAATTGTAATAAAAAATCTCAGTTCTGAAAAAGCAATTAAAAGTGATTATCCCGATTTTGTTAACATAAGACTTAAAGGGCAGGGGTGGAAACTCTTGCCCTTTTATTTTTTCTCCCGCCCACAAGTTATTGTTGATATGTCAAATGTGCAAAGGAGTTTAAATGCTAAGCTTTCTGCAAATCACCACATCAGATTTTCCATACCGAAAAATGTCCAAGTTATCGCTGTTGATCCAGAGACATTAAACATTGAACTTGATAGAAATATAGGGCGAAAGGTTCCTATATTTTTGCAATATGAAATTGAAAAAGATAATTATAGCTTTTCTTATCCACCGAAGATTTATCCAGATAGCGTTTTAATTTCAGGCGCTGAATCAATTGTTTCAAAAATTGACAGTGTTTTAACGGAGAAGATTTCTGTCAAGATGGCTGGTGAATATAAAACTAAACTTAAACTTCTAAACCCAAATAAAAAACTTGTGAAGTTAAGTGATGAAACTGTTGACGTTTTGCTTTACATAGACCAAATAGTTGAGCGCGAGTTTACAATTTCAGTTCAAGTAGAAGGTCTTCCATCTGATAAAGAAGTTATACTTTTCCCGCCCGATGTTAGAGTTGTCATAAGAGGTGCTTTGTCAAGGCTTATTGAAATTAACAATTCTAATAAAGATGCGTTAATAAAAGCATTTGTCAATTATCGCGATGTTTTAAATGATAAAACTGGGCTTGTGAAACCGCAGATAATTACCCCTGAAAATCTAAAACTTGTTAGCGTAAGCCCTGAGGGTCTTGAATATATCATAAGACAAAAGTGAAGGTGAAATGCTTGCTTTAGTTCTACTTTTTCAAATTTTTAGCTCTATCCAATTTCCCAAATCACGAGCTGAATTAAGTAATTACACTCAAACGTCAACATATCCCGATGTAATTAGTTTTATCAGGCAAGTGACAAATTCAAGCTCAATTGCTATTTCAACGACATTTGGAAAAAGCTATGAAGGACGCGACCTACCTCTCGTCATTCTGTCAAATCCAAAAGTTTCAACTCCAGCAGAAGCAATATCATCAGGGAAATTAATTGTCTTGGTAATTGGAAACATTCATGGTGGAGAAGTTGAAGGTAAAGAGGCAATTCTCCATCTTATTAGGAAATTTCATACGGATGAAAATTTTAAAAATTTGCTTGAGCATATTATAGTTCTTGCTGTTCCAATTTTAAATGCGGATGGAAATGAGAAAATAAGCAAAGAAAACAGACCTTATCAAAATGGTCCTGAAGGTGGCGTTGGGGTGAGGGGGAATTCACAGAATCTTGATTTGAACAGAGATTTCACCAAATTGGAGACGCCAGAGATAAAATCCCTTGTCGTTAATGTGATTAACAAATGGAAGCCACATCTTGTAATTGATTGTCATACCACCAATGGTTCGTATCATGGTTATGTTTTAACATATGCAACGGGTTTAAATCCGAATGGGAATCAAGAGATTATAAAATTTGTCCACGAGAAGCTGTTGCCTGAAGTGACGGATAAAATGCTGAAAAAGTATGGTTATAGAACTTACTTTTATGGAAATTTCATTGACCCATTTGACCCATCAAAAGGCTGGATAACATTTGACCATAGACCCAGGTTTGGGACAAATTATGTTGGATTGATAAATCGTTTTTCAATTTTAAGTGAGGCTTATGTTTACGCTGATTTTAGAACCAGAATTGATGCGACGGAAAAATTTATTGAAGAAATTTTGGATTTTGCTGTTGAAAATCGTCAGAAGATGTTTGAGCTCATCCGTAGGGCTGATAGCATATCTGTTTCTGGAGCGATTGATTCGCTTGGGATAAAATTTCAAGTGAAAGAATTTGATGAACCAGCTGAAATTTACGGGTATAGAATTATTGAATATGTTGATTCACTAACAGGTAAAAAGATGAGAAAGCCAAGCGAACAAATTGAAGTGTTCAAGACGAAAAATTTTGGCGAGTTTAAAGTTGTTGAGAAGAGAGATTTACCTATTGCTTATATTTTCGGTGATGAGTTTAAAGATATATATGAAAAGTTAATTGAGCATGGGATAGATATCAGCCGTGTTGATGGAAAGTTTAAAGCGAGGGTTGAAATTTTTGTGATTGATAGTTTGAGATATTCGGATATAAAATTTCAAGGGCATAACGAGCTTAAATTGTTTGGACATTTTGAGCAAAGAGAGATTGAAATTGACAGCGGTTATTATTATGTTTCTACAAGACAACAGAAATCAGCTTTAATTTTTTATTTGCTTGAGCCAGAAAGTGATGATGGCTTTGTCAATTGGAATTTCTTTGATGATTTTTTAAAACGCGAGCTTAACAGAGGAATCAAGGTTGTTTACCCGGTTTATAAATTAAAACAAATGGAGGTGCGAAAATGAGGTTGGTTTTAATTTTCGTCGTTGCTGTTTTTGTTCTTGCTTTTGTTAATTTTTCATCTCAATTTGTTGAGCCAAAAATAAGCGCAACATTTTCAATAGTAGCTTTTGACCCTGAAGCGAATGAAGCTGGTGTTGCTGTTCAATCAAAGTTTCCGAATGTTAGACCTATTGTCCCATGGGCGAAGGCGAATGTTGGGGCTATTGCGACACAAAGTTTTGCAAATGTCGGCTATGGTCCTGTAGGGTTAGCTTTACTTGAAAATGGAGCAACAGCTGAACAGACGTTGCAGATTTTACTTCAAAATGACCCTCAAAGAGAAATAAGACAAGTTGGAATTGTTGACTTCAAAGGAAATGCGGCAAGTTGGACGGGGAACGAGTGTTTTGATTGGGCTGGCGGAATTGTCGGATATGGGAGCGAGAAGAAATACGGTGGGAAAGGGCAAATAATTGTTGGCAGGTATTATGCAGTACAGGGCAATATACTTGTTGATCAGAGAACAGTTGAAGCTATGGCGAAAACTTTTGAGGAGACGAAAGGAACTCTTGCAGATAGACTCGTTGCAGCTTTGGTTGCTGGTGGGAAAGCTGGGGGCGACAGGCGAGGTGAACAGTCAGCAGCTTTGCTTGTCGTTAAAAAAGCTGCCGGATATGACAGTACAATGGATAATTACATTGATATAAGCATCTATGATCATCCCAAACCACTTGAGGAGCTTCAACGACTTTATCAACTTCATAAACTTTACTTTTTTAAAAGCGATCCGAAAAATCTTATCAAGATAGATGAGAAGATATGCAAGGAGCTTCAGCAAATTATGAAGGACCGCGGTTTTTACGATGGGCCAGTTAATGGCATTTTTGATGCAAAGACGAAAAAATCTTTACAAAATTTCATGGGTTGGGAAAATTATGATGTTAGGATAAGAGATGATGATATGATTGACATTGAAGTTTTGCAAGATATACGCAAAAATTATGAAAAGTGGAAATCACAGAAAAAGTGAATCTCTATGGAAACGGGTGAATTAGAGAAGATAAAAAGCATCTTCAGGGATAAAGATAGCATTAAAGCGCTTGAAATAGCGATAAAAAAGGATGTTGAAAGGCTTGGGAGAGAAGTGCATATTATGGAGTTTTGCGGAGGACATACGCATGCGATTGTAAAAGATGGGATAGATGAACTTCTAAATGGGTATATAAAATTTGTTCACGGACCGGGTTGCCCCGTTTGTGTCATTCCAATGCAAAGGGTTGACCTTGCCATTGAGATTGCCAAACTTCCAAATGTAATTTTATGCACATATGGGGATATGTTAAGAATTCCTGGTTCAAATCGTAAAAGTCTTATGAATTTGAAATCAGAAGGTTATGATATAAGGATGTTGTATTCTTGTCTTGACACTATAAAAATAGCACAGAAATACCCTGATAAGGAAGTTGTCTTTTTTGCGATAGGTTTTGAGACAACGACGCCACAAACATCTATGCTTATTTTAAATGCAAAACGAATGGGGATAAAAAATCTTTCGGTTGTCTGTAATCATGTTATAACACCAGCTGCGATACAACATATTTTAAA
The DNA here is from genome assembly GCA_964438815.1 of uncultured Bacteroidota bacterium. GTDB lineage: Bacteria > Bacteroidota > Ignavibacteria > Kryptoniales > Kryptoniaceae > Kryptonium. The sequence goes on along the minus strand of CAYTKW010000002.1, from coordinate 146,022 downwards.
TTCACCTGAAATAAGAGATATTGGGAAAGTCAAAATAGACGCCTTTATCGGTCCTGGGCATGTAAGCGTAATAATAGGGATAAAACCATATCAATACTTTGCTGAGGAATTTCAAAAGCCAGTTGTAATTTCAGGTTTTGAACCTTTTGATATAATGCAATCCATTCATATGATAGTGAAGCAGATGTTAGAAAGAAGAGCTGAAGTTGAGAATCAGTATTCCAGGTTTGTGTCTTATGAAGGTAATGTGAAAGCACAAGCTCTTGTATCTGAAGTTTTTGAGTTAAGGAAAGAATTTGAGTGGCGTGGTCTTGGGATGATACCTTACAGTGCTTTAAAGATAAAAAAGGCATATGAGGAATTTGATGCCGAAAAAAGATTTTTTGTAAATCTTCCAAAGCCCAAAGAACATCCAGCATGCATATGTGGAAAAGTTATAAGAGGCGTGGCTTTACCGACTGAATGTAAACTATTTGGAAAAGTTTGCACTCCTTTGAATCCGATAGGCTCATGCATGGTTTCTTCTGAAGGAGCTTGTGCAGCGTATTACAACTATAAATTATTGAGATGAAAATGTCGGGATTGAGAATACTTTTCTTCTGTCATCGCTTTAACTCGCTTTCACAAAGGTTATATTGTGAACTTACGGAAAGAGGACACGAGGTATCAATAGAGTTGGATGTTCATCCTGAACTTATGGTAGAGGCAGTGGAACTTTATAAGCCAGATTTGATAATATCTCCATTTTTAAAGCGTAAAATTCCTTCAGAGATATGGAGCAAGTATAAAACTCTTGTTTTGCACCCTGGCGTAAGGGGAGATAGAGGACCTTCTGCTCTTGATTGGGCGATATTAAGGGGAGAAAAAATTTGGGGTGTGACATTTATTGAAGCTCAAGAAGAATACGATGCTGGCGATATATGGGCGTGGAGAGAATTTCCCATGAGATTTGCGAGGAAATCAAGCATATATAGAAATGAGGTGACTGAAAAAGCTATTGAGTGCGTTCTTGAAATCATTGATAAAATTGAAACAGGAAATGTTAAAACCGAAAAACAGGGAACGGGTATCTGGAATCCGTATATGAGTCAGGAGTATAGAAAAATAGACTGGGAAAAAGATAAAACGGTTGATATACTTAGAAAAATTTACGCTTCCGATGGGCAACCTGGTGTCCTTGACCAAATAGGTGGTGAAATGTATTACATTTTCAACGCGTATCCAGAAGATTACTTAAAGGGAAAGCCGGGTGAGATTATAGCAATCAGGGATGAAGCGATATGTAGAGCAACAGTTGATGGAGCTGTGTGGATAACACATCTTAGAAAGGTGGAGAAAGATTCCATAAAATTGCCCGCTGTGAGAGTTATTCCGCATCTTTTGAAAGATGTTAAAGAAGAACCTTTAATGCCTTGGGAAAAAGTTGATTTCAGAACATACAGGGAGTTGATATACGAGGAGCGTAAAGATGTCGGTTATATTTATTTTAACTTTTACAATGGCGCTATGTCCACTGAACAATGTGAGAGACTTCTTCAGGTTATAAAGTATGTGAAGAAAAGACCTGTGAAGGCTATTGTTCTTTTGGGTCAAGAAGATTTCTTTTCAAATGGGATGAATTTGAACACCATAGAAGCTTCGGATAGTCCGGCTGATGAGTCGTGGAGAAATATAAATGCTATTGATGATGTTTGTGAGGAGATATTGAGAACTGGTGATAAACTCACTATTGCAGGCATTCAAGGAAACACTGGTGCTGGTGGCTTTTTCTTTGCTTTAACTTGTGACTTTGTGTTTGCGAGAGAAGGTGTCGTTTTAAATCCACATTATAAAAACATAGGAAATCTTTATGGGTCAGAATTTTGGACTTATACCTTGCCTAAAAGAATTGGTTGGGAAAATGGTAAAGAAGTTATGGAAAATAGAATGCCGATAAGTTCTGTTAAAGCTTTTCAAATTGGACTCATAGATGGGGTATTTGGCGAAACTCCGGAAGATTTCAGAGAAAAGCTTAGTCTTTGGGTTAAGAAGTTTGTTAATTCAGAGGATTATGTGCTTTTTTTAAAAGAGAAGAGGGAAAGGATGATGAAAGATGAAGCGATGAAGCCTTTATCCAAGTATAGGGAGGAAGAACTTGAGAAAATGAAGATTAATTTTTACGGCTTTGATACTAGCTATCATATAGCTCGCTATTACTTTGTCCGTAGGATTTTGCCTTTCAGAACGCCTCCGTATCTTGCTATCCATAGAAGACTTGATTTTAAGCTGTATACTTGACTTTTTTGAAAAAAATTTTATATTTATTTGAAAAACAAAGATGAGTTAGAAAAAGCGGAACGAAATGGAAAGCAGTATCTCATCTTCGGAGCGTGCCCTGGTTGAGATTCAGGGCGTCAGTAAATCTTTTGGAGATGTTAAAGTTCTTAACAATATCTATCTTTCCATAAACAAAGGGGAATTCTTCTCACTACTTGGTCCAAGTGGATGCGGTAAGACAACACTTTTAAGAATAATAGCTGGATTTGAGTTTCCAGATTCTGGGAAAGTTATAATTGATGGAGTTGATTATACAGAAGTCCCACCTTACAAAAGACCTGTTAATATGGTTTTTCAAAATTATGCTCTTTTCCCACATCTAAATGTTTTTGAGAATGTAGCCTTTGGCTTGAGATATCAAAATCTTGATAAGTTTGAAATAAAGAAAAGAGTTTTTGAAGTGCTTGAACTTGTTAAGTTAACTGGGTTTGAGAAAAGAAAACCATCGGAGTTAAGTGGTGGGCAAAGGCAAAGGGTTGCGCTTGCAAGAGCTTTAGTTCTCAAACCCAAAGTCTTGCTTCTTGACGAGCCCCTGAATGCACTTGACCCAAAGTTGAGGAAAGAAATGCAAATTGAACTTAAAAAACTCCAACATGAAGTAGGAATAACTTTTATCTTCGTCACCCACGATCAAGAAGAAGCTCTCTCAATTTCAGATAGAATTGCAGTTATAAATGCTGGAAGGGTTGAACAAATTGGAACTGGATATGAGATATTTGAGAGACCAAAGACGGAATTTGTCGCTAACTTTATGGGAGCTAAAAATTTATTTATTGGAATTCTTTACAGATTGAATAAACATGTTTGCGAGGTTGAATTGCCAAATCTTGTGAGATTTAAAATTTCATTGAATGAAAAGTTTAAACTGCTTGAGGGGAAATTTAAATTCATAGTCAGACCTGAAAAAATTTTCATAAAAAAGTCCCCATTAAAAAATCCTGCATTTGTTTCAATTCCAGCGGTTGTTGAGTCAAAACTTTATTATGGGGCGTCAACGAGTTGGGTTTTAAAAGCCAATGGTTTTTTGATTTTTGTTGAAGAGCAAAATAGGGATATTAAATTTAAAGATGAGTTTTATCCTGGTGATGAAGTTTATGTAGTGTGGGAGAAAAGAAATATGGTTTTTCTTGAGACGGTATGAGAAATAAAGTTTACTGGCTTTTTCTTCTCCCGTCAACGCTTTTTCTCGTCTTTTTCTTCCTTTTCCCAATTTTGATAATGTTTTATTACAGCTTTTTACAGCGTGGGGTTTACGGTGGTATTGAACCAGTTAAGGATATCGTTGAATATATTTTAACTTTTTCTTGGCTAAAAAATTATGCTCGTGTTTTTGACCCACTTTATATTCCAATTTATATTCGCTCGTTTTACATAGCACTTCTGACAACGCTTATTTGTCTTCTTGTTGGTTATCCTGTCGCTTATTATATCGCTATGAAGGTTAAGCCTGAACGAAAGTTTTTATATTTGTCTTTTATCATCATCCCCTTATGGACGAGCTTTTTGATAAGAACTTACGCTTGGATATTGATTTTGAGGGATGAAGGGTTATTGAATCTTCTTTTGATGAAAATTGGATTGATAAGTAAGCCGTTGCCTTTGCTTTATAATGAATTTTCGGTTTTGCTTGGGCTTGTCTATGGCGAGCTACCGTTTATGATTTTGCCAATTTATGCTTCACTTGAAAAAATTGACATAAGTTTGATTGAAGCTTCAAAAGACCTTGGAGCTGATGAATTTGGGACTTTTAAAAGGATTATTTTGCCTTTGACATTACCAGGGGTGATAGTTGGAATTGTGATAGTGTTTATTCCGACGCTTGGTTCATTTATTGTCTCTGATTTGCTTGGTGGCGCTAAAAGTATGTTAATTGGAAATTTAATTCAGAATCAATTTATGGTTGCACGTGATAAACCGTTTGGCTCGGCTATAGCTTTTGTGTTAAGTGGGTTTGTATTATTTTTGCTCTACATCTACAGAAAAATTTCAGGGGGAAAGTTTGAGATATTATGAATTGGGATTTTCTTCAATTGTGAAATAATAATCTTCTGTCACTGGATTCGCAAGTAATTTTCTGCAAATTTCGTCAACAAGGTTATATGCTTTTTCTTTGTCATCAAGGTTTAAATTCAATTCAAAAAATTTCCCCGATCTTAACTTCTCAATGTTTTTATAGCCAAGTGTTTCAAGGGCATGATGGATTGTTTTGCCTTGGGGGTCAAGTATGGTGTCTTTTAATTTAACTATGATTTTTGCTTTCAACATTTGTGGTTTGAATTTTTAGATATCAAAATCTTCAAAATTTTCATTTTCGTCTGTTTCTTCACCTGGTAAACTTGCCTTGGCAAGTCCAGGAACTATTTTAAATGTATTGATAAGTGACCTTATCGCGCCAAATAAAATAAATATCACGAACCATGGAAAGATAATTTTACCCTTCGTTAAAATTGCTAAAATTATCCCAAGATAAAAGTAAAGGAATTTTATAGGAGATGATTTTAACGATGCAAATGAAAACTTAGGTATCGTGTCATATTTTATTGAGCTTACCATAAGTAGCGAAAGTGCTATAATCATCGGTATCAGCGCATATTTATTGAGGTTTGACATTCCCATCTCACCATTGTAAAATAAAATTATATACGATGCTATAGTTGATGCTGAAGAGGGTATTGGAAGTCCCTTAAAAAATTCTTTGTTAAATCCAACAAGTTCAACATTAAATCTTGCAAGCCTCATCGCACCGAATATCATAAGTAGCGAGCTTAAAAAAATGCCAATTTCTCCGAACTCATGGAGATAAAATTTATAAACTAAAATTGATGGAGCAACGCCAAATGATATAACATCTGCGAGTGAATCAAGCTCAACTCCAAATTCGCTTGCTGATTTTGTCAGTCTTGCCATTGCTCCGTCAAGCGAGTCAAACACCGCTGCAATTATTATAAACCATGCAGATTGTATGTATGCTTCATTTATTGCGTTCAAAATAGCGAGAAAACCTGAAAACATGTTTAAAACTGTAAACAAACTTGGGACAAATATAAATTTTTTCCTACTCATTTTACCTCACCTCTTAATCTTTGCAATTATAGTTTCACCTGCCTTTACTTTTTGACCAACCGAAACTAAAAGTTCAACTTTTTCCTTTGGCATGATAAGATCAACTCTTGAACCGAATTTTATCATTCCGTATTTTTGTCCTTTTTTCACTTTATCTCCTTTTTCGACATCACATACAATTCTTCTTGCTATAAAACCTGCAATTTGTTTCACAAGGACTTTTACTCCTTTTTCATTTTCTATTCCGATAATTCTTCTTTCATTATTTTCGGAAGATTTTTCGTCAAATGCAACAATATATTTGCCTGGGATATATTTTAAAAATTTTACTTCTCCACTTAAGGGTATCCTATTTACATGTACATTGAGTGGGGACATAAAGATGCTAACTTGGATTGCCTCAGCGAGGATGAATTCATTTTCAAAAAATTCTCTTATCAAAAAAACTTTTCCGTCTGCTGGTGAAACGATCAAGTCATCACCCTCGGGAACATTTCTTTCAGGGTCTCTGAAAAAGAAAAGTGTAAATGCACTTAAGGAAATCGCCACAAAGATTAAAAGTAGCCTTAGAGCAAAAAATTTAATTAAAAATGATATTCCCAACAGGATGATTGAAAATGTGATTATCAATATAACAGTTGATATTCCATATTTTGCTATCAAATCCATTCCAGTTTGTTAGGTTGAGATGCGTTTTAAAATTTCGGTGTAACTTTCGCGGACATTTCCCATATTGAAGCGAACCCTTTCAAAGTCAAGTGGTTCATCTGTTTCCATATCCCATATCCTACAGGTTCTTGGCGATATTTCATCTCCGAGGGCTATATCATCCCCAAACACTCCAAATTCAAATCTAGCATCAACAAATTTTAAATTTCTTCTTTCAAAGAATGATCTTAAAATAGCATTTATTTTCGATGCTGTCCTTGTCATAACAGCGATTTCTTCTGGAGTAGATATATGCAGAGCATAGATGTGGTACTCGTTCACAAACGGATACTGCGAGGTGTTGTTTTTGTAGTAAAGTTCAATGACTGGTTGGTCAAGGATTGTCCCTTTTTGAATGCCGAACCTATCGCAAAAATTTCCAGCAGCTATGTTTCTTACTACAACCTTAATTGGGATCATGTTAAGTTTATGAACGAGCATTGAGCTTTCATCAACTGGTTTTATATAGTGTGTTAAGATGTTAAAGTTTCGCAGATATTCAAACAAGATCGTTGATATTTTATTTCTTAGCTCTCCGTGTCCTTTCATTTTGAAAACAGTTCCATTTCTGAGTGTGATCGTGTCTTTAAATTTCATTATCAAGCAATTTTCTTCTTCAGAGGTATAGAATTTTTTATTGTTGCCCTCAAAGATAAGCTCTGGGGCAAAGGTTTGGACTTTGTTTCTTTTTAACATGCTCGTTTGAACTTTAAAATTTTATCAAAAATAATAATAAAAAATTTGAGAGAAAAAAACAAAATTTTAAAGTGAGTGATTTGATTTAAATTTGCTTTGTTTTTAGTTTATTTGTAAATTAAACCGTGAAAAATTTAATGCGTTATTTGAGTTATGCTCAGGCAAGATGAGAAAATGGTCGTTGCAATGTTGAAATTTCTATTTCCGGGTGAGCCACTCCCAGAAGCCTTTGAAAAAGCCGAGGGAGTGCTTGATGTTCAGAAAAAGATCAAAAAGCATGTTCTTTCACTTATAAAGAAGTCAAAACTTGATTGGTATGGATATGCTATACCGTATGAGTTTGGTGGTGAATTTGAGGAAAAAAGATTTGCGAGAGGAATTGAAGATTAATTAAAAATCAAAGGGCGGTTGCCTATAGCGACTTCGTTAAAGGTTTTATTTTTTGAATAGGATGCTTAATTTCAATGCAAAAACGAATAATAGCGATATGAGAAAAGGTCCAGCCTTTAACGCAAGTTCGCTTGGTAACTGCCCTTTTCTTTTTTTGATTTTAACGGTTCTATCTTTTCAATTTCTTTTCTCGCAAGATGCGCGTGATTTTTCAATAATTTCACAAGGACAGGATGAAATAGTCATTGAATATAACCCACGCCTTTTAAAGATAGATTCACTTAAATATGGGGATGAATTACTTTTGTCTTTCCTGTTTCTTAACACTACATATGATGCAAAGGTTGGCGAACCACAAATTCCTTTGAGAATCTTTCCAGTTGTTTTAAAATCAATTGAGGGAAATTTTGTTGAAGTTATAGATTTTTCTTTCACTGAATATGAAAATGTTAAGATCAAACCATTCCCGCAAATGGTTCGTGAAAAAGAAGAGATAGGGCGTGATACAATTTCTTATGTTAAGATTTTCGTTTTTGGCGACGGTTATAAACAATATGGTTTTGTTCCAGAAAAAATTGTTGAGCTTGGTGAACCTGGCGTCGCAAGAAATTATATCGTTTCAGCTGTTAAGGTTTATCCAATGCAGTATAATCCAATTGAAGGTAGGGTAAGGATATATACGCGAATAAGATTTCTGTTAAGGTATGGGCAATCTCAAATAAGTTTTTCAGCTCCGGATAAGTTTGATTTAAAGCTTGCGTATAGTTTTATTAATTATGAAACGGCAAAAAATTGGAGAATAGGCAAGTTAGATTTTGGTTTCAAAAAAATTGAAACAAGCCAACTTGCCTCGGGAGACTGGTATAAGATTCCGGTGAAGGAAGAAGGGATTTATAGGATAACTTATGCAGATTTGAGAAATGCTGGGATAAACCCTGACAACATTGACCCGAGGACAATTAAAATTTTCAACAATGGGGGTTTACAATTACCTGAAGATGTTCGTGAGCGTAGACCTGTAGGATTAATTGAAAATGCAATTTATGTTCACGGTGAAGGGGATGGAAGATTCGACCAAGGTGATTACATAATTTTTTATGGGCGTGGAACAAGTGGTTGGAATTATGAACCTGCGACGAAAAAATTTACACATTATATCAATGATTATACCGATGAAAATTATTATTTCCTCACCTTTGGTGGAGCTTTTGGCAAAAGAATGGCGGTGGTTCAAGGTCCGAGAGTAGAGAATCCATTTAGACCTGAATATACATTTGGGTTTTATTTTAGGGATGAGCAAAGGATAAACTTAACTGAATCGGGTCGGGATTGGTTTATGGCTTCGGTTGAGGCAAGGGTTGGATTTAACATGGTGAGCTATGTTACTAAACTTGATGAACTTGTTCCCGGTAAACCGATTATATACAGAATACAAGTCGCATCAAGGTCTGGTGGACCGAATTGGTTTGTGGTAAAAGAAGGTGATCATGAGCTTGGGGCAATAAATCTTGGGACGGTTTCTCTTGGCGGATGGGCGTCTTTGATAGATTTTTATGCTGTGAAATCGGAGCCAAAAGAATTTATTTACAATGGTGAGATTAGGGATTCAAGAAGCAATTTAAAATTTTATTTTAACTGGGCTGGGGAGGCTGTTGCTGGTTATGTTGATTGGTTTGAGATAATTTATCCGAGAAGTTTTAAAGCGGTAAATGATTTTATATCTTTTTATTCCTATGATACAAGCGCGGTTGTTGAATATAAAATTCACGGTTTTTCATCAAATGATATTAAGGTTTTTGATGTTAGCGATTTTCAAGATGTTAAGATGGTTTCTGGAAATATAAACGCTGGTGAGTTTGTTTTTCAAATTTCACAAAACAGGGGTGAGGTTAGACATTTCATTGGTGTTGGAAGCAATGGGTATAAAGGTATTTCAAGAATTGAGAAAGTTAAAAATACAAATTTGCGTGGTGAGGTTGAGGGTGCTGATTGGGTTATAATAACACACACGGATTTTATAACGCAAGCGAAGAAATTAGCAGATTACAGGGCGAGGAAAGATTCACTTAAAACAATGGTTGTTGATGTTATGGATATTTATAATGAGTTCTCGTGTGGGATGCTTGACCCTGTTGCTATAAGAGATTTTTTGAAATTTGCGTTTGATACTTGGAACAGAAAACCTTTTTATGTTTTGTTGTTTGGTGATGGCGATTATGATTATAGAAATGTTGAGGTTTCAGATAAGAATTGGGTCCCACCATATGAAAGCAAAGATGGCTTACAGCAGATTTTAACATATACATCCGACGATTTCTTTGTTTTCTTGACCCCGGATGTTTACATTGACATGACAATAGGTCGCCTTCCTGTGCGAACGCAAGAAGAAGCCGAGACGGTGGTGAGAAAGATAATTGAATATGAAAACAGTCAAGATTTTGGGGCATGGAGAAATATAGTTTTATTTGTCGCTGATGATGGTCTAACATCTGGCGATGATACGGATGGTCAGATACATACAATTCAGAGTGAGACTCTTTCAAATTATTATACGCCTGAATTTGTTGACAAGCGCAAACTTTATCTCGTCGCTTATCCTACTGTTTACACATCTGTAGGTAGACGCAAGCCTGAGGCTTCAAAAGCTTTAGTTGATTATATAAATCGTGGTTGTGCAATTGTTAATTGGATAGGGCATGGAAATCCATCTGTCTGGGCTCACGAGAGGGTTTTTGAAATTGGTTATACTATACAAAATTTGAAAAACGGCGGACGATTGCCGTTTGTGGTTGCAGCGACATGTGATTTTGGGCGATTTGATAATCCCAAGTCGCAAAGCTCAACTGAGGTTTTATTAACCTTAAAAGATGGAGGTGCTATAGGTGTTCTTTCGTCGGCGAGGTTAGTTTATTCAAGTGATAATGCAGCATTTAATTACAAATTTTTTGAGGAATTGTTCAAGTGTACAGATGAATATAAAATTTCACGCCTTGGTGAAGCAATGTTTAGAGTTAAGCAAGTTTATGCATCTTTAAATGACAGAAAATTTATTTTGTTTGCTGATCCAGCGACTCGTCTTATCATGCCTAGGTATTCAGCGACAATTGAAAGGATAAATGACACTGATAATAGTCAAATTGTTAATCTCAAGGCTTTAGGAAAGGTTAACTTTTCTGGAATGGCGCAGAAAAATAATGGTGAGTTTCTTAATATCCCAGGTGAAGTTGAGTTTATGTTGTTTGATGCGCAGAAAAATTTAACATATCTTGATGAAAAAGGTTGGACATTTAACTTCATTGACCAAGGTAATTTGCTTTTCAAGGGATTGTATTCGCTTAACAGTGGTAACTTTAGCGGTGAATTTATGCTTCCGAAAGATATATCTTTTTCAAATTCAAGAGCTAAAGCCATCGTTTATTTTCACGGAGATGGAGTTGATGGAGTTGGTTATACAAGAAACATAGTCATCAATGGGATTGACTCAAGTTTTGCGAGTGATTTGAAAGGACCGGAGATTGAGATATTTTTAAACAATAGAAACTTTAAATCTGGTGATGTTGTGACTGCTGAACCTGTTTTAATAGTTGATATTTTTGACGAGAGTGGTGTAAATATATCAGCATCTTCAATAGGTCATAGGGTTGAGGCGTTTATTGATGACAGTCCGTTGGGAATTGATTTATTGGAATATTACAAAGCAAAGCTTGATGATTACCGAGGTGGTGAGATTGTTTACAAGATGCCGAAGATGTCGCCTGGAAGGCATAGGGTTAAGGTCAAGGCTTGGGATATATTTAACAATTCGTCTATGAGCGAAGTTGAATTTAAGGTTATTGAATCAAGCAAGATTTCAATTTATAATGTCTTCAATTATCCAAATCCATTTTCTGATAAAACATATTTCACATTTCAAAAGGTTGCAACGGAGGATAATTCTCCGATTGATGTTGAGATAAAAATTTACACCTTGAGCGGGAAATTGATAAATAAAATTGAAAGGTTTGGGTTGACGGGCAATTTTATTGCCATTGAATGGGATGGGAGAGACATGGATGGTGATGAGATAGCGAATGGGGTTTATATTTATAAGGTTGTTGTGAAGACATTTGATGGCTCGAGAAAGGCAGAAGCGCTTGGCAGGCTTGTTGTGATGAGATAAGGTTTGTTTTTTGATAAAATTTTGTATATTTAAAACAAAAAAAGATAAAGGCGCGGAAAATAAGGATAATGCTTTGCTGTTATTTGTAAAAACAAAAATCAGGAGGTAAGTAAATCATGTTGTTGCGCAAGGCAAATATGATTAGTTTGATCGCAATCCTTATCGTTATGCTTTCTTCGGGACTTTATGCGCAAGGTGGAGATGCGGCTGTTCCGTTCCTATTGATAGCGCCTGATTCAAGAGCCGGTGCTATGGGTGAAACTGGAGCTGCAATCGCAGATAATGCCAACGCTATTTTTTGGAATCCTGCTGGGCTTGCTTTTCAGAGAGGGACTGAAGTAAGTTTTACGCATGCAAGGTGGCTTCCTCAATTTAGTTCCGATCTTTTCTATGAATATCTGAGTGCAAAGCATTATCTTAAGGCAATTGATGCAACCATTGGGGCTAATATAATTTTCTTTAATCTTGGTTCATTTGAAAGAAGGGATGAAAACAATACCTACCTTGGCACATTCAAAGCGTTTGAGTATGCAGTCGCGCTTGCTTATGCGATGAAATTGACAAATAGCTTTGGTTTCGGCTTGAATTTAAGATACATACATAGTCAACTTGCTCCGTTTGGAACTGCTGAAGAGCAGGGTAGGGGGGTTGCAAATGGTGTGAGTTTTGATATTGGGTTGTTATTCAGAGAATATATTTTTGGGATAAGGTCCAGTGTGGGATTAAATCTTTCAAATCTCGGTCCAATGATTCATTATATTGATAGAGAGCAGGCTGACCCGCTTCCAACTCATTTAAGACTTGGTTTTGCTTTTGATTTAATTCAGACAAAATATAACAATTTTACTTTAGCTTTTGATTTTGGTAGAGTTCTTGTCAAAAGATATCCTGGAACTGGGAGAAAGCCTGATCCACTTCCAAAATCGTTGATAACAGCGTGGGATGAACAAGGGAGTTTGAGAAAGGTTACGGTTGGGGCTGGATTTGAATATTGGTATGGCAGTCCAAAACTTATTGCTTTAAGAGCTGGATATTTTTATGAGGACCCGAGAGCGGGTGGAAGGAAATTTGCAACCTTTGGAGCGGGTATAAGATATAGTATAGTTGGCGTTGATTTTAGTTACATTTCAACATTTGAGGAGAATCATCCACTTGCAAATACACTTCGTTTCTCTGTTTTATTAAATTTTGGTGGGGAGGAATAAATTTTATTGGGCGGTTTTTCCCGCCCTTTTTGATAAAATAACTTTTTAATCTGCATGATGAGGGTTTTCTTAATTTTTGCGGTTTCTATTTGCTTTATTGTTAACCTATTTTCACAAAATCAATCAAGACATTATAAAATCCTTGCTGTCATGGTGGAATTTCAGGAGGATGATGACCCTCTTACTACGGGGAATGGTAAATTTGATTTAAGTTATCCCTTGCGAAAGATAATAGATCCCCCACCGCATGATAAAAGATATTTTGAAGCTCACCTTGAATTTTTAAAAAATTACTTCTCAAAATTTTCAATTTCAATTGAATACGAGGTAATTGACAGCGTTTTTCAACTGCAAAGACAAATGCGGTATTATTCACCGCCGAGCGATTCAGGATTTGATAGGCTTTTGAGACTCGTTTACGATACTTGGACAAGTGTTAAGAATTCATCGGTTAGGACAAATTATCCGCTTTCCTCATATGATTGTTATATAATTTTCCATGCCGGGGTTGGAAGAGATATAGATTTGACCGCTGAGTATGGTTATAATCCCACTCCATTTGATATCCCTTCCGTGTTTGTAAATTCTGATTCAATTTTGAACTTCTTAAGAAAAAACGGGATTTCAGAAAATTTTGAAATTAAAAATTCAATCATTCTTCCAGAGACTGAATCAAGGTTTATTCAAAGCATAACTGGTGAAGTACTTCTTCGGGTTGGATTAAATGGGCTTGTTGTGTCAAGTTTTGCAAGTTTTCTTGGTTTGCCAGATTTATTTGACACAAATACAGGTAGACCGAGGATAGGTAGATTTGGGTTGATGGATGGGCCAGGAATTTTTTCATATCGTGGTATTCTACCGCTCGAACCATCGGCTTGGGAGAAAATTAAGCTTGGTGTGTGTGAACCTGTGGAAATTAAAATTGAAAAGGATACAACTATCACAATTTATTCATTTCAACATGACCCAAACCGTGCAATTTACAAAATACCGATAAATGCGAAGGAATATTTTTTAATTGAAAATAGAAATCGCGATGTTTATTCAGACGGTGTTAAGATGGAGTTTTATTGGCGTGATTCAACAGGTGAAAGGATAGTTGAAAGAACTTTCGTCAGGGATGAATCGGGATTTAATTATTTCAGCGTTGATTCAATTTATGGAGTTTTAATTTATGTTGATGAACCGGATTGGGCTTTGCCAGGCTCGGGGATTTTGATATGGTATGTTGATGAAAATGTAATTGAGGAGAAACAAAAGACAAATTCAATAAATAACGATGTTAAACGGCTTGGAGTAAAGCTTGTTGAAGCAGACGGTCCACAAGTAATTTATGGTGATGAGATTGGTTGGGTGTATGACATGTGGTTTTATGGAAATACAGCACCAACATATAAAAATGAATTTTCACCGAATGCTTATCTATGGAATCCAACTAATGGGTTATCAAATTTTAATGTTAAAATTTATGACTTTAGCCAACCTTCGCCTGTTATGACATTTCGGGTTGGGTTTTCAGACTCTATAATCACTCCATCGCCAGCATTTCCTAAAATGACGCTCGGGCTAACTGAGAAATCATTTGTAACGACCGCTGATATAGACCACGACCCCAAAAACGAGATAGTAGTTAACTCTTCAACTGGAATTTTTGCTTTTAATCCATCTGGAACAAGTTTAACACTTAATGAGCAAGGCTATTATACAAATGTTAAAAGCGATTTTGCTTGCACAGTTTTTGATATTGATGGTGATAGGAAAAAAGATGTGATAGGAGTTGATGGCAAGAAAGTTTATGTTTTTAAAACGAATGATTCAAATCTTGATGGATTTGTAGATAGCGTTTGGGTATTTGAAAATGATAACTCTATTTCAACACCACCTGCAGTTTTTCAAGACAAGATAATTTTCGGAGATAGCGCTGGTAAAGTCATCTTCCTTAATAAAGATGGAACGCAAAATAGAGAAATTAAGGTTGACGATTTACCCATAGTTTCTTTAATTTGTGCTGATTCTAATTGGGTTGCAATCTCAAAGAGTAAGATAAAGACGGAGGATAATGAGTTGGCATTTAATGTTAAATTCGTTTCTGGGGCAGGGATTGACCTTGATAAAAATGGAAAGGTTGAGACTATAGTTGGAGTTGGTGAAAGTGGCGAGGTTATTATATTTAACACTGAAACTGGCACAGTGAGGCGAGCAGATATCCCAGGTGTTAAAAATCTAACTACATCACCAGCAATTGCTGATTTAAATTCCGACGGTTATCCCGATATCATTATCTGCGCTGGAAATAAAATTTGGGCTTTTAATTATCTTGGTTCGGTTCTTTTGAATTTTCCTGTTGAAGTGAAAAATGCGACACGGCTTTCATCCCCCGTTGTTGTAAATTTTTATAGAGATAGTTTGCCGGAAATAATCGTTGGTGCAGATAATTTTCAAATTTACGCTTTTGATATTAGTGGTAAAATTATCCCGGGATTTCCAATTTCAATAAGTGGCGCATGTTTATCTTCACCTGCGGTTTATTATGAAAGTAACTTGGTTTATCTTTTTGTCCTGAGCCTTGATGGTTATCTTTATGCATGGACGATTAAGCCTACTTCTACTGTGCGCATTTTGTGGTCGGGATATCTTAAAGATGAAAAACATTCAAATTATTCATCTGGGACGCTTGGGATTGCTCCTGAGCCTTTTGCTGATATCCTTGATAAAAGGGAAGTTTACAATTGGCCAAATCCTGTTTATGATGATTTCACATTTATCCGTGTAAAGACATTTTATGACGCAAAGGTAAATATAAAAATTTTTGACCTTGCTGGTTTTAAAGTTGATGAATTCAATATCTCAACGGTTGCTAATTTTGAGGCAGAAGTTAAGTGGGATGTCAAAAATGTTCAAAGTGGGATTTATTATGCGAGAATTGAAGCAAATGCTAATGGAAAAAGCGATGTTAAAATAATAAAAATTGCTGTTGTGAGATGAGAAAGCTAATTTTGATTTTTCTTTTTCCGTTGCTCTGCTTTTCCCAAGATGATGAATTTATACATCCCGAGCTTGACTGGTATACGATTGAAACAGAACATTTTCTAATTCATTTTCACCCTGGTGCTGAAAGGACCGCGAAGGTTGTGGCTAAAATTGCTGAGGAAATTTACGGACATATAACATCTCTTTACAATCATAAGCCTGATCAAAAAGTTAACATAATCATAAAAGATTATGACGATTACTCAAACGGTATAACTTACTTTTATGACAATAGAATTGAGATATGGGCGAGCGCTCTTGATTTTGAACTTCGTGGGACGCATAACTGGTTAAGGGATGTAGTGACGCATGAGTTTACGCATAATGTTCAAATGCAAGTTGCCTTTAAATTTGGGCGTAGGGTTCCAGCGATTTATTTTCAATGGCTCGGTTATGAAAAAGAAAACAGACCTGATGTCTTGTATGGATTTCCAAATGTGATCATCTCTTATCCATTTGCTGGGGTGAATGTCCCAGCGTGGTTTGCTGAAGGAACGGCACAGTTTAATCATCCTGAACTTAATTATGATTATTGGGATACACATCGCGATATGATTTTAAGAATGCAAGTTATTGATGATAAACTTTTATCATGGGAACAGTTAAATTCGTTTGGTAAAACGAGCCTCGGGAATGAATCAGTTTATAATTCGGGGTTTTCGCTTGTTGAGTTCATAGCGAAAAATTATGGTGTTGATAAACTTGAAGAAATTTCAAGAAATCTTAAATCACCATTTTGCTTGACTATAGACCAAGCTTTGAAAAAAGCAATTGGGATTGATGGGAAGGAGCTTTATAACAAATGGAAGATAAATTTAAAAGAAATATATTTAAAGCAAGTTGAGGCAATAGGTGAAAAAGTTGAAGGTGAAATTCTTGCAGATGTTGGATTTGGAAATTTTTATCCAAGGTTCTCGCCAGATGGAAAGAAATTCATTTATATTTCAAACAAAGGAAATGATTATTTTTCACCGTCGGCAATTTTTCTTTATGACATTGAATCTGGAAAAGAAGAAAAACTTGTTGAAGGCGTAATCTCATCAATTTCATGGTCGCCTGATGGTAAAAAAATTTTTTACTCAAAGAAGACAAGACAAAACAAAGGAATGCGAAGTTTGTATGATATTTTCATATATGACATTGAAGCGAAAAAGGAAAAAAGGTTAACGCGTGGAATTAGAGGAAATAATCCATATGTTTCCCCAGATGGGAAGTATATTGCATTTGTAATTTCAAATGATGGAACTGCAAATATCGGGATGATCGCTGAAGATGGTTCTAATTTTAAAATTTTAACTCAATTTAAAAATGGTGAGCAAGTTTACAATCTTTGCTTTTCGCCTGACGGGAAGAAAATTGTATTTGATTATTCCTTGAAAGATAATCGTGATATCGGAATACTTGACCTTGAAACATTGAATTTTCAACCATTAATTGCAACTTCAAGTGATGAGCGAAATCCAGTTTTTTCGGAGGATGGAAATAAAGTTTATTTTTCTTCGGATAGAAATGGGATTTTTAACATTTATGAGCTTGACATTTCAACTGGCGAACTGTATCAAATCACAAATGTTTACGGCGGTGCTTTTATGCCAGATGTGAAAAACGGTAATCTCGTTTATTCAACATACACTTCATCCGGTTTTAAAATTGCATATATGAAAAAGTTTGAAAAATTTAAACCGCGCGATGGTTTAAAGTTTCTTGCCTCAAGTGAAGGTTTATTTTACAATTTACATCCCAATCCTTCAAATGGTTACGACGATACCGTAATTCCCGATTTTGAAGTTCGTGAATATAAAAATGTTTACACTTCAATTTCTTTTTATCCTGTGATTCGGCTTGACAACTACAACAAGCACGATCGCGGGATTGACCTTTTAAAATTTGGCTTTTACGCTTATTCAACCGATATGCTTGGAAAACATAGCTTTTTTGCTGGCGCTTTGATAAACAGAAAACTTGAACGAGACCTTTTTTTGATGTTTGAATTTAACGATAAATTCCCGCTTCTTTACCAGCTTGGGCTCAAACCAAGGTTCACAGTTGAAGCTTACAATGTCACACGGACGACAAAGTTTACACTTGAACTTGGTAAAAATTTTATCCCTGTTGATGTAGTTTACCATCTTACGGAAGTTGACCTCTACTTTAGATGGAAGCTCATTTTTCCAAGTTTAAATTTTAAAACTGGCTTCACATTTTCAAGATATTCAGCTGAGGTGAAAAGCTTTACAATCCCCGAAACTCAAATTCTTGTTCCATCTTCTGATGATGTTTATTTTATCGGTAAAAATTTTTATTGCGACTTTTTATTGCGAAGCATTCATCCAGCAAGTAATTCTGATATAAATCCAGTTGGGAGAAAAATAAACCTGAGATTAAGCTACGAGCTAAACAAGTTAAACCCAGATGGAAGATATGAGCTAAAAGATGGTTCTCTTGTTCCTGTTTACACTAATTTTAATTTCTGGAGGATTGAGTTAAGCTGGAACGAATATATTCGGTTGCCGTTGAGAAATCATGTGCTTGGTTTTGGTTTTAAATATGGAAGCATAATTGGAAAGCCGGTGAATGAATTTTTTAATTTTTATATTGGTGGGTTAGTTGGTATGCGTGGTTATTCATTTTATTCTTTTGGCGGGAATGAAGTTATGATGTTAAGGACAGTTTACAGATTTCCTGCCTTTGATGACATTTCACTTCAAGTTTTGAATGTTGGTGTTCAAAGGATTTATCTTGGGGCATTTTTTGATTTCGGTGGGGCGTGGGAGGAGAAAGTAAATTTTAGAGATTTTAAGAAAGATGTTGGAATTGAATTGAGGATAGATGGAAATTCATTTTATGTCTTTCCGATGAAGATTTTCGCAAGCGTTGCTTATAGTTTTGATAAGTTTGATAAAGTTGTGAATAAAGAAAAATTTACCTATGGTTGCGAGTTTAGATTTTACTTTGGAATTGTTTTTGAGTTTGACTCGCTTGAATGATTTTGGTTTTTAGCGAAAATTCCCAAAACTTTAAAAAATGAAAGTAGGAGATTTGAGTATATGTTGCGTTATATTTTTTTAATTTTAATTATGGCGTTCAATTTAAAAGCGCAGAATGAAATTATAACAGGTGATGCGAGGCTTGATATTTTATCTGTTGTTAAGATGGAGAAATCTCAACTTAATTCAAGCGAAAAATTTTCTCCGTTAAAGGCTGGGATTATGTCCGCATTAATTCCTGGGAGTGGAGAAATTTACACGAAAAGTTATTTTAAATCTGCTCTTTTCATCGCTGTTGAAGTTGCTTCTTGGGCTACTTATTTCATATATACGAAAAAAGGCGATGAGCAGACCAAGAGATTTAAGCAATATGCTGATGAAAATTGGAGCGTTGTTGATTATGCGAAGTGGATGAATAGATGGATGGAAGCTTACGGAACAGAAGATAGACCTATAATCTCGATAGATCCGGATATCTCCAAAAAACCGTGGGAAAGAGTTGATTGGTTTAAGTTGAACGAAGCTGAAAAATACATAAGCCGTATATCTGGTGGTTTTTCGCATACGCTTCCGTTTTATGGTGAGCAACAATATTATGAACTCATAGGCAAGTATCATCAGTATGCCCCTGGGTGGAATGATTTTGATAGGAATTTTTTGCCAAGAAATGTTGATAGTTTAAAGCCGACCCCGAGGTTTAAGTTTTATTCAGGTGAGCGTGGCAAAGCAAACGATTTTTATTCAATTGCTACGACATCAGCGCTTGTGATAGTTGCAAATCATATTTTGAGTGCTGTTGATGCAAGTATAACCGCGGTTTTGAAAAATAAAGGTTTCAGAACTGAAACCAATTTGAAATATGATCTAAATGTTGGTTTGATAGCGATGGTAAAATTAAGCGTTGATTTTTAACTATGGGAGTTGCTCTTTTATTTTTTGATGGGATTGGGATTGGCGAGAATAATCCGGATAAAAATCCATTTGCGAGATATAAATCAAAATTTTTCTGTGCTTTTATTGATGGTGGAAGCTTTACCGCTGATTATGATGGTATCATTGTTCCTACGGATGCGTCTTTAGATATACCTGGCTTGCCACAAAGTGCCACGGGGCAGACAGCTATTTTCACTGGCGTCAATGCTCCAGAAATAATGCAAGGGCATATAAATGGTCTTCCTACCCCGACATTAAGGCAAGTTCTTCTGTCTGAAAGCATATTTTTAAAGTTAAAGAAGCTGGGGAAGAAAGCGACATTTGCAAATGCTTATTCAAGACATTATTTTGAAATTCGCGGTGAAAGACTTTCTGCCACGACATACGCTGTGATGGCTTCAGAAACTCCATTTAGATGGTATGATAAAGAGCTTCAAGAGGGGAAAGCTGTGCCTGCTGATTTGACGGGTGAATTTTTAAAGAGATATTACCCTGATGTTAAGATAATTACTCCAGAAGAATCTGGCAAAGTGATTGCAAATTTGCTTGATGAATATGATTTCGTTATGTATGAGTTTCCATTTACGGATGAAGCTGGGCATAACCAAGATTTTGAACTTGCCATGAAATATATTGATAGGATTGAAAAATTTCTTGATTCGTTGCTTTTAAATGTTAAAATTGACAAGCATCTTATAATTTTGACGAGTGATCACGGAAACATTGAAGACTTATCTGTTAAAACACATACTATGAACAAAGTCCCGACAATCGTTTGGGGGAAAAGTAAAGAAAAAGTTGCGCAAAAAATAAAATCGTTACTTGATATTACACCTGTGATAATTGAATATTTGAATGGTGAAAGCTTGTAGTATCTTTCCTCTCGTCATTTCAAACTTGTTAAAATATGCCCAAGAGCGATATGGAATTTGAGTAAAATTTTCAAAGATAATTTTAAACCCTTTTCCACCAGAGGATTGAGGTTGAGGCATGTCTTTTCGTTTTTTCAATGAATTGATACATTTCTTCCTTTGTCATCGGTATGAAACTTTTTGCAATTTCAACATTTTGTTTTAGTTCATCAATCGTTCTCATTCCGACGATTGCTGTGCTTATAGGTAATGAGAAAACATATCTTAAACTCTCATCAACGAATTTTGTAAATCTTCCATCTGATAAAACTTTCATCGCGATTACGCCGATGTTTTTCTTTTTCGCTATTGGAAAGATTACCTCGCCGAAATCATTTACAAGTTTATCAACAGAGCTTAATGGAACAAGAACTGTTTCAAAGTCAAACCTGTTAAGTGCTTCCTTTATCACTTCTGGTCTTGCATGTCCCGTGATCCCAATGTGTTTGCAAAGCCCTTCTTCCTTAGCCTTTATAACCGCGTATAACGAACCACTTTTTGATGTTATCTTGTCAAGCTCATACATAGTGTTGACGGAGTGGATTTGAAGTATGTCAACATAATCCGTTTTTAATCTTTTAAGGCTTGTGTTAATTTCTCGCCATGACTCATCTTTATCTCGTTGGAGTGTTTTTGTGGCAAGTATAACTTCTTTTCTTCTGGTTTTCATAACTTCCCCAACTTTTTCTTCAGAGTCACCGTATGTGCTTGCGGTGTCTATGTAGTTTATTCCGAGATCAATTGCAGTTTCAATTATTTTAACTGCCTGTTTAAAACTGCGAATCGTTCCAATTTGAGCGCAACCGAGCCCAAGGATTGTAACCTCAAGTCCTGTCTTTCCAAGTTTTCTTTTTTCAATTTCTGTTTTTGGTTCATTTATCTTGGTTAAGCTAATACCTATAACGGTTGTCCCCATCTTTTTTAGAAATTCTCTTCGGGTTATTTTCATCTCGTTTATGTTTTTAATTTCTTTTTCTTCGCTGCTGGGAAGAGAACGTTGTTTAAAATCAGGCGATAGCCTGGGGAATTTTTGTGAAGCGACAGGTCAGTTGGTGGATCTCCAACTGCATGCTGATAATCTTCAGGGTCATGACCGCCAAGGAATGTGAAAGTTCCGCGCCCGTAATTCCCGTGAATGTATTTAACTTCGTCTGTTTCCTCTTTTTCAGCTAATATGATGACGGATTTTTTTATCACTTTTCGGTTAAAGGATGTAGTCTGCCCCATAAAATTGTGTATAACATTGACATGGTTTTGGGTAAGCATTGTTGGGACAGGGTCATATTTTGCGGAAAATTCAAAGAGTGTGAAGTAATCAGTTGTCGGATCACGCAGAGGCGGTGGGTCACTTGGTGGAAGGTCAATGTCCGAGTATTCGTATCTATATGGATTCATTTCAAGTTTAAAATTTTCAAAAGCAAGTGTTTTTGAAAAGTCAAGATTTTCTTGACAATCGGGGTCAGGTGGGTCCCCATCATACATAACATCGCAAATATCGGTGTTTTCCGCTGCAAGTGCGATATCAAGTGCATCAGTTGCTGAGCACATTGCGAAAACAAACCCGCCCGAAGCTATATATTCTTTTATTCCTCGTGCGACAGCTTTTTTTAGCTCTGAAACCTTCTTAAAACCGAGTCGCCTCGCTTCCCTTTCATGCAACATCTGCTCTTCAATATACCATTGCGTTTTCCCAAAAGAGGCATAAAATTTGCCGTATTGACCTGTGAAATCTTCGTGATGAAGATGAAGCCAATCATATTCGTAAACTTTTCCATTTAAAATTTCCTCATCCCAAATTTTATCATACGGAATTTCAGCGTATTCAAGCGCAAGCGTAACAGCATCATCCCACGGTCTAAAATTTGGTGGAACATAAACTGCAATTTTAGGCGCTTTTTCAAGCTTAATTACTTCCATATTGCTGTTTTCATCTTGAATCTGTGCGTAAATTTGCATTGCTTCAGAAGCAGAAATCACATCAAATGAGACGCCACGAACTTTACACTCGTTTGCAATTTCATCGTGATAATCCATCATAAAAGAGCCACCGCGATAATTCAAAAGCCAATCAACATCAACACCATGTTTGAGCGCAAAATAAGCAACACCGTATGCTTTTAAATGGTCGGTTTGCTTTAAATCCATGTATATCAAAATTTTATTTTGTCCAAGGATGGTTTGAACGAGAACAAAAGCTATGATGAGAAATTTTTTTATCATTGTATTTCGCCTCTTAATTCTCTTATTCTCTTTCTTGCTTCGTTTACAAATATAGAATTTGGAAATTTTGAAATAAGTTTCACATATGTGTCAATTGCGAGGTCAGTCTTTCCGAGTTTTTGGTAGATGCTTCCTTTCTCCATCATTGCATCGTCTACATAGATGCTTTCAGGCGATTCGTTTAAAAGAATGTCAAAATACTCAATTGCTTTGTCAAGTTTGTTTAAATTTGAATATATTTTTGCAAGTGTGAAGATGGCATCGTCAAAAATTGGACAATTTGAGCAATTTGAAATTATATCATCAAGAAGTGAGATGGCTTCGCTAAATTTTTTCTGTTTTATCTTCAACTCCGCAATTGCAAGCTTTTTAAGCTGTTCTTCGGATGGGAAACGGTTTGACTGAATTTTCAGCATAAGCTCTATTGCATCGTTGGAATAGTCAGATGATGTTGATTTTGAAATCTCTTCAAGTTTTTTTAATGCGGAGTTAAAATCCCCGGTGTAATAATCAAGTTGTGCAAGTAAAAATTTAGCTTTAAGTGTATCGGCGAAATTTTTTGTGCTTAAAAGGTAAAGATATTTTTCACGCGCTGAATTCAAATCACCTTTTAAAGTTAAAATTTCACCAATTTTAAAAATCGCTTCTTTCCCAAGATAAAGCATGAATTTTTTTTCAACCTCTTCAAGATATCTTTGCGCACCATCAAGGTCAAAATAAATGTCAAACTTTAAAAGCCCAAGCTTGAAAAGAGATTCTGCTTCATACTTTGTCCCGCGATATTCGGATGCTAATTTTATATATCCATCTTCAACATCCCTCAATTCAAGATAAAGTGATGAATCTTCTTTTTGCAAAGTTGAAAGCTTGAACCTTATTATTTCTTCATTTGAGCGTATCAGTCCGAGCTTTGCTTCAGGTAAAATTTTTGAATTCGGATATGTTGTGATTATTTCTGAATATGCTTTTTTTGAAACTTGATAAGCTCCTTGATTAAATAAATCGCGAGCAAAGTTTAAAAGCACTTCTCCATTTGCAAATGTGATTTTGTCAAGTTGTTTTTGAACTTCAAACGCTCTTTGATAATCTTTGGCTTCAAGCAAGACCCATGCATAAAGTTCTAAAATTCCAATGTTTGATTTTTGCAAATTCGCCGAAGATTCAAGCACAGGTAAAATTTGTTTTAAAACTTCAGGTCTATCAATGTAAGATGACATTCTTGATTTGATGCTTGGAATCATGCTTGGAGTTCTTTGTAAAACTTTTATGTACTCTTCAACCGCTTTATCAAATCTCATAGTGAATTCATATAGCATCGCAATTTCGTATGCATAAAGTTCAGGGACGCCGGAAATTTTTTGAGCTGTTTTAAGATATTCAATTGCCTTGTCATAAAGTCTATTTTGAATCAAATAGTCGGACACCATTCGGTAAACGCCGGGGTTATCTTTATAAGTTTTGATTATTTTATCCCATATCTCAATCGCTTCTTTTTCTTTCCCCGCTTTAAAGTGTATATCCCCAAGTCGGGCTTTGGTGTCAATGTCATCTGGATGAGTTGAAAGCCACAAGTTGGCAAGTTTTATCGCAGTATCGTATTTTTTTAATTGTGTGTTTAATCTAACAAGAGCTTCAAGGTAAACTCTATTTTGAGGGTTGTTTGTGTAAAGTTCCTCGTAAATTTTAAGGGCTCTTTCATATTCACCTGCTCTTTCAAAAGATTGTGCAAGTCGGAGCAAATTTAATTCATTTTGCGATTGCGCAAGGAGAAAATTTACTATGACGAAAAGAGGGAAAATTTTCTTTAAATTTATCTTCATTGCTTAAAACATAATTCTTGGTTTTTGCTCGCTTGTATGTATATCGCATTCTTTCGTTGGTAGATATTTCCTGATGAAAAGGTCAGTTATCTTTTGAGGGCAATATTGGGTTGCAAGTTTTTGAGATTCGGCGCATATAGTGGCTAAGATAACATCTGGAGGTTGTTCAAAGTCAAGTATTGGCATATTTATTTCAGGGTCATCATAGACATATTTCATAAATCTTCCCCAAAGTGGTGCAGCAGCTCTTCCGCCTTGACCGAAATTTCCACCAAATGTTATCCTTCTTTCGTCAAAGCCAAGCCATACCCCTGCAACAAGATTAGGTGTATATCCCACAAACCACGCATCGGCGAAATCCTGTGTTGTCCCAGTTTTCCCAGCGCACGGCAAATGGAAAAATTCCCTCACGCGTATACCCGTTCCTGAGTTTACCGCATCTTCAAGCATGTTGGTTATTATATATGCAGTCTCTTTGCTTATGACTTCTCTCTTTTCAGGCTGAGCTTCTTCAATTACATTGCCAAATCTATCCTCAATTCTCAAAATTGAAATAGGTTCAACATAAACACCTTCATTTGCGAAAACTCCGTAAGCTGATGTCAATTGAAGTGGAACTACTTCCGCAGTTCCAAGAGCTATTGACTCATAAGGGGGTATATCAGTTTTTATTCCCATCCTATGTGCGTAATCTATGACTTGATTTATAGGTGCAAGTTCTTGAAGAACTCTAACAGCGACGACATTTATTGACATTTTCAGTGCTTCTCTAAGGGTCACCTTGCCACCAAAACTTCCATCAAAGTTTGACGGTGTCCACTTCTCACCGTTAGCCATGATTATCGTTATAGGCTGATTTAGAAGTTGATATGCGGGGGAGTAACCGTTATCAATGGCAATGGTATAAACGAATGGTTTAAATGCTGAGCCAGGTTGTCTTTTTATCTGTGTTGTATGATTTAGTCCATACTTGATGGTTTCAAAGTTTGAGCTTCCGACCATCGCTTTTATGTATCCAGTTTGAGGTTCAATTGCTACAAAACCAACCTGAATTCGCGTTGCTTCTCTTTTTACAGAATCAACAAATGCCTTATCGTTCATCAATTCCTTATAAACCCTTGATTTGTCAGCAGAGTCGGCGCTAAGGTATCTTGGACTTTGCCTTATTGCCTTATCTAAAATTGAATTTAAGAGTGAACTATCCCACTTCCACGCTTTGTCAAATTCTTTTTGAAGCTCACCAAGCTGTTCTTTCACCGCTCTTATCGCATGCCTTTGTATTCGCGCATCAAGTGTTGTGTAAACAACAAGCCCATCTTTGTAAATGTTAAATCCATATTTTTCTGCTTTTTTAGTTAATTGCCATCTAACATACTCAAGGAAATGTGGTGCAATTTCGGATGATGTATATTCGCGAGCTCGGTTCAAATTTAATGGCTCTTTTCTCGCTTTTTCATATTCTTCTTCGGTTATAAATCCCATCACAAGCATATTCTTCAAAACAACATCGCGAATTTTTATAGCTCTATCCGGATACTCAAATGGATTATATCTTGCTGGCGACCTTAACATTCCAACTAACAAAGCGCACTCAGCGAGTGTAAGCTCACTTGGACTTTTACCAAAATAAACGAAAGAAGCTGACTCAACTCCATAAGCACTCATTCCAAAATATGCGACATTTAAATACATCTCAAGTATTTCTTGCTTCGTATAAGTTCTTTCAATTTGAACTGCCGTTATAGCCTCGCGAATTTTCCTCGTAAGTGATAACTCTTGTGAAAGATAAAGATTTCGCGCAAGCTGTTGCGTTATAGTGCTAGCTCCTTCGCGAATTCTAAAACTTAAAATGTTCTTCACCATCGCTTTCGCAATTCTGTCAAGATCAATTCCCCAATGTCTGTAAAACTTTCTATCCTCGGTTGCGATCAAAGCATTAATTAAATTTTGTGGAATGCTATCAATCGGTGTGTAAATTCTTTGCTTTATGTAAAATTGACCGATGAGTTCGCCATCATATGAATAAACCTTTGTTGCAAGCTCAGGGGTTGGATTTTCAAGTTGTTGCAATGACGGTAGCCCAGAGACAAGATAGATAACATAGGCGATAAATGAAATCGCAAGCAAAAGCAAAATTATATTTCTAAGCCTTTCTCGCTGTTTCACCTTTTTAAGGATTTTTCTTCTGTAATCAGGGTCGTTAAAATATCTTTCCTTATCAATTTCGCTTTTGAAGTAATTTCTTAACTTCATCGTTTGAAAATTCCCACTTTTTTATCTCAAATTTATCGCTGAAAACTCCAAATGTAAAGTTCCAAAGCCAATCACCAGTATTTATATAAAATCCACCACCAAGCTCTTTAATTGTTGGCTTATGCAAATGACCTATGACGACATAATCAAACCCCTCTTTAATTTTTTCTCTCGCAAATTCAATTACATCATTTTCATTTTCCGATGAATCCTTCCTTTCGGAATATTCTCTACTTTTTTGCGATGATGACTTCGCAAGCCAAAGCCCAATGTCTGGATGGATAAGTGAATAAAAAAATATGTTCATTTTGTTTCTCATAATTTTTCGCAGTATCCTGTATCCAGTGTCATTTTTTGACAAGCCATCGCCGTGAGTTATGTAAAATTTTTTCCCGTTTATTTCAATTTTTAACTCATCCTTAAAAATTTTTATCCCAATTTCATTTTCAAAATAATCTCTAACCCAAAAATCGTGGTTTCCGAGAACATAAAAAATCTCAACTTCATTATCCGAAAGTTCGGCAAGTTTCCCTAAAACTCTTGCAAAACCCTTTGGAATTGCAAATTTATACTCAAACCATACATCAAAAAAATCTCCAACTATAAAAAGCTTCTTTGAATTTTCGCCGACAAAATTTAAAAAGCGAACAAGCTCTATCTCCTTTGCGCGATTGCTTTCCTTTGTCCCATGTCCAAGATGAACATCCGATATAAAGAAAGCTTTTTCCAAGCCTTTAAATCTTTTAATTTGAAAGCTGTTTGACTTTAACTTGATTTATCGTAGCTTGTAAAGTGTTTTTCATAAGCATTGCTATCGTCATAGGTCCAACGCCACCTGGAACCGGTGTTATAGCACTTGCAACTTCATAAGCTGATTTAAAATTTACATCTCCGACAATTTTATAACCTTTTTCTGAACTCGGGTCATCAACTCTATTGATGCCAACATCAATCACTACAGCACCTGGTTTTATCATATCGCCTCTTACAAACTCAGGTTTTCCCATCGCTACGATAAGTATATCTGCTTGTTTTGTAAAATAAGCGATGTCTTTCGTTCCAGTATGGCACACCGTTACAGTCGCGTTTGCCCATTCTTTCTTCTGAATCAAGATGTTTGCGATTGGTTTTCCAACTATATTGCTTCTTCCAAGCACAACCACATGCTTACCAGATGGATTGATATCGCTTCTTTTCAACAATTCCTGAATTCCAGCTGGGGTGCATGGTAGATATGTTTCAAGCCCAATTACAAGCTTACCAACATTTACAGGATGAAAACCATCAACATCTTTAATCGGGTCAATAGCCTGCAAAATTTTCTGCTCGTCAATGTGAGAGGGAAGGGGTAATTGAACTAAAATTCCGTGTATTTGTGGATCAGAATTTAGGGAGTTAATTTTTTCAATGAGTTCATCTTCGCTTGTCTCAGCTGGCAATTTGAATGTCACAGAATAAAAGCCAAGCTCTTCACACGCTTTTTCTTTCATTTTAACATAAACTTGAGATGCTGGATTATCACCCACAAGGATAAAGGCAAGCCCTGGGATAACGCCTGTTTCATCAAAAAGTGCTTTTGCTTGTTGTTTTACTTCTTGTTTAATTTCTTCAGAGATTTTCTTCCCATTGATTATTTGTGCTGGCATTTTGTAATGCTCCTTCATTTATTGTTTTGTTAAATTCAGGGTAGACTATGCTTTCAATTTTCAACGCTTTCCCTGACTCTGAGTCAATTGAGATAAAGACAGCACAAAGCTTAACATCGTTTTGAGCAACTTCATATTTGTGAGGCGTTTGATATAAAAATCTCAAAATTGATGTTCGCTTCTCAATTCCGATGACAGAATCATATGGACCCGTCATGCCGATATCGGTTATATAAGCTGTCCCTCCAGGTAAAATCCTCGCATCAGCTGTTGGTATGTGTGTATGTGTTCCAAGCACAGCGCTAACCCTTCCATCAAGATACCATCCCATAGCCATCTTCTCGGCGGTTGCATCAGCGTGCATATCAACGATTATAACATTTGTCTCTTTTGAAATTTTAGCGAGAGCCATTTCCACCGTTCTAAATGGGCAATCTATAGGATAAAGAAAAATACGTCCTTGTAAGTTTATAACCGCAACTTTGCCTTTGCCGTTTTGAAGGTTATATATCACATATCCCTTTCCATAAGTCCCCTTTGGATAGTTCAAGGGTCTAAGCAAATTTGGCTCATTGATGAGATAATCTTTTACTTGCTGTAATTTATCCCATACATGATTTCCTGTTGTTATAACATTAACCCCTGCTCTGAAAAGTCTTTGCGCAGTCTCAGGTGTTATTCCTTTACCTTCAGCGAGGTTTTCACCATTTGCAACACAAAAATCTATTTTATATTCTCTTTTGAAATTTGGAAGAAGCATCTCAACTATTCTCAACCCAGGTTCACCTATGATATCTCCAATGAAAAGAACATTTATCTCCATAGGGAGGAAGTTTGTCTAATTTTGTTTTTGAATATAAAATAATATAGCAAATTGAAAGTTTAAATAAAAACAGGCTACCTTATGCTTCTGAAATCCAATTCATAAGCAAAACTGTCGCAGAAATTAAAATTCCAGGCAAAATTGGAAGCCACCAAGTCAAAAGCAAATTCTTTTCCGCTTCACTTATCATATTCCCCCAAGTTGGCATCGGTGGCTGAATTCCAAAGCTAAGAAAACTTAAAATTGATTCAGTCAAAATTACATCAGCTATGGTCAAAGGTATAATTATCAAAGCTGGTGCGATTGCGTTTGGAAGAATGTGTTTTATTGCTATCTTAAGTCCGGGAAAACCAAACGATTCAACCACAAGAATAAATTCCATTTGCTTTACTTTTAAAAATTCAACCCTGATAAGACGAGCAATCCCCATCCAGTTCAATAGAGATAATATGAAAATTAAAGAAATTATACTTTGACTTCTGATAAATGCAACAATCACAAGTATCAAAAATAATTTTGGAAAAGCGAGGAAGACATCTGTTATCCTCATTAAAATTTTATCAGTGATACCGCCGAAATAACCAGCAAAAGCCCCAACTGTAACACCGATGATGAAGGCAAGTAAAGATGAAAAGATGCCAATTATCAATGAGATTTTTCCGCCGTAAATGGTCCTGCTTAAGACATCACGTCCAAGGTTATCTGTGCCAAAAAAGAAAAATAATGTTTTAACATCTTCAAGCATTTCAATTTTAATTTCCCCGCTTGAGGCTCTTTGTTTATAATAGATAAAACCATTTTTGATTTCGTAATCAAGGGCGATTATTTTAATTCCATTTTTTAAATTCAACTCATAAGCTTTTGAAAGCGGTGGAAGGGCTGAAAGGTTTTCTTTGTCAAGCGAAATTATCGGGTCAAACGGAATAAGTAAATCCGCAAACATAAGGTAAGATACAATTGCGACGGCGATGTAAAGTATCTTCTTTTGTTTTTTCATCTTAACCTTATCCTTGGGTCAAAAATTGAATATAAAATGTCAGAGATAAAATTGCCAACTATTACAATAAAAGAAACAAAAAGAGTTATACCAACTGTGAGCGGGTAATCGCGTTGAAAAATTGAATCAACGGTTAACTTGCCAATCCCGGGGATGGAGAAAATCTCCTCAACTACAATTGAACCCGCAAGGAAAAGAGGAAGATAAAGACCAAAGAGAGTTATAACAGGTAAAAGTGAATTGGGAAGTATGTGTCTGTAAAAAATGGACCGTTCGTCAAGCCCCTTTGCTTTTGCTGTCTTTATATATGTCTGCGATAGAACATTTAACATCGTGTTTCGCGTAAATCTTGCAATGGATGCCATTGGTGGAATTCCAAGCGTTAAGGCGGGCAAAAATATATGCCAAAGGGTATCAAAAATTTTTTCAAAAAATCTCATCTCATTGAAATTAAATGAATGCAATCCTGATGGAGGAAATATCCCGGCAGTGTAGCTAAAAATCAAAATTAAAATTATCCCAAGCCAAAATGATGGAATTGAGTATAAAATTAAAAGCAAAGTGTTTGTTATACGGTCAATAGGTTTGCCACGGTTTTGAGCTAATTTAACACCAAGCAAAACCCCAAACCCAAAACTATAAATAATAGCTGGAATTCCAACCATCAAGGTTGGGCCAAAAGCATCAATAATGCAACTTATCACCGGTTTCCGGTAGATAAACGAAAAGCCGAGGTTTCCAGTTAAAATTTCCTTAAGCCAATTTAAAAATTGAACTATTAACGGCTTGTCAAGCCCATAAGATGCCCTTATCTTTAAGATGATATCTTCTGATAGTCTTGGGTTAAGGTAAATATCGGAAAATGAAGCTGAAGGTAGAATTCTTAACAAAATAAAAACAGATGAAGCTATAGCCAGAGATAGAAAAATTGAATTGATAAGTCGTTTTAGGATATAGCTCATCTTAATAGTTTATTTTAATTCCCACTCGTGCAAATTATAAAGAAAACTTATGCTGTTCATCTTTACTGTTTCTGATTTTACCCGCTTGCTTATGCCATTGATTCTTACCGGTTCATAAAGAAATGTGTAAGGTTGGTCTTCGTATATTATCTCTTGAACTTGATCCCAAATTATTTTAGCATTTGATAAGTTTTGCAAAACTGCTGCTGAATCGTTGAGTTTATCAAGGTATGGATTTGAATAAGAAACAATGTTATGTCCTGACTTTATTGCTTCAGTGTGAAATAAAGTTGCAAGGTCGGGTTTCGTCGCAACTCTCCAACCGGAGAGGACAGCGTCAAAATTTTTCTCAAGTATATGCCTTATAAATGTGTTAAATTCATAAGTTTGTATCTCAACTTTTACCCCAACCTTTAAAAGGTCGTTTTGAATTGCCGTCGCGACCTCCTTTCTTGTTTGATTTTCAGCGTTTGTTATGAGTGTAAATTTAAAATCAACTTTTCTGCCGTTTATAATTTTATCAAGGATTCCATCTCCATCGGAATCTTTCCAGCCTGCTTCAAGTAAAAGTTTTTTTGCTTTTACTGTGTCGTATGGATAAGGTTTCAATTTATTGTTGTGAGCCCAAAATATTGATGGGAATGGCGAAGTTGAACGAACAGCATAACCCTTCAATAGTGAGCTTATTATCTCATCAACATTTATAGCATATGAAAGAGCTTGGCGAACTCTCTTATCCGAGAAAATTGGATTCCTTTGATTCCACCCAATGTATTCGTAGGCGAGAAATGGATATTTGATGAATTTTATGTTTGGATTGTTTTTATATTTTTCTGCAACGGCAGGTGGAATTGATGGGAGGACATCAACTTCGCCGTTTAAAAATTGCAAAATTAAATTCGGTTCATTCGGGACAATTTTTACGAAAACTCTTTCAATTTTAGGATAATTTTTATCAAAGTAATTTTCATTTTTCACAAGCTCAATAAGTTGACCCCTTTCCCATCGTGCAACTTTATATGGTCCGTTTGTGACTGGCTTTTCGTCAAAATAGCCATTTTTTCGCCACTCTGAAAATGGGATTTTTTCATATATGTGTTTCGGAATTATCCACACATCATTTATATCGGTCAATTGATATGGGTAAACATAACGATATTTCACAATCAATGTCGTTTCATTTACTGCTTTCACATATTCAATGTTTCTTATGATATCTTCAGCATTTGGCCAGGCAACTTCGGGCGAGGTTGCAGCTTTAAAGCTAAATTCAACATCATAAGCAGTTGTTTTAACTCCATCGCTCCAGTAAACATCATTACGCAGATAAAGTATCAACTGTATTGAATCTTCTGACCATTCCCATCGCTTGGCAAGCAGCGGTGTAAATGTTCTATAATCTTCATGTTCAACGGCAAGTCTAAGGTAA
Organism: uncultured Bacteroidota bacterium; assembly: GCA_964438815.1. Lineage (GTDB taxonomy): Bacteria > Bacteroidota > Ignavibacteria > Kryptoniales > Kryptoniaceae > Kryptonium. Next base: position 113,474 of record CAYTKW010000002.1, on the reverse strand, counting down.
ACTCTGTCAAGTAAATCCTGTGTGAAAAGTGAAGCGCTCAAATAAGGGTTAAAGGAATCAATATCAATTATGCTACCTATGACTATGTAATTTTGTTTTATTTCTCTTTTACAGCCAGCAAAGAGTATTAAAAACGCAAGGAGTAAAAAGAACAGGAGATAATTAATCCGCATTTAATTTCTTTTTTTATTTATTCAAAGTCGTGCTCAAAGTATTTGGTTATTCTTTCTATTGGGAGTTCATCTGTTTTTAAAGTAGACGCTTTTTGCTTGAGAAGTGTTTCAAGATTTTTGTTGAACTCTTTGGCTGAATCGTAGCCATACTGCTTTAACAGATGGTTAAGCGCGATCACCTCTGCTATAACTGTGATGTTCTTACCTGGAAAAATTGGGAGTTTCACAAGCGGGATTTCAACTCCGAGTATTGAAACCTTCTCTTCATCAAGCCCTGTCCTCGTGTATTCTTCTTTCGGGTCCCAATCAAGGAGTTCAACTACCACTTCAATTCTTTTCTGATACCTTATCGCTCTTATTCCAAACATATTTTTCACATCAATTATCCCAAGCCCTCTTATCTCCATAAAATGCTTTGTCACGGTGTTGCATGTTCCGATTAAGATATTTTCCCCTTTTTTCGTTATCAAAACGACATCGTCAGCGACGAGGCGATGCCCCCTTTCAATAAGGTCAAGTGCAATCTCACTTTTTCCAATCCCAGAACGACCGACAAATAACAAGCCAATCCCATAGACATCAACAAGGTCGCCGTGAACAACCGTCTGCGGAGCAAATTGGTCATCAAGGAAGTCACTTATGAAATACACAAGTTTTGTTGTCTCAAGTGGTGTTTGGAAAACCGAGATTTTCTTTTCAGTGAAAAGGTCAATTAAATTATCGGGTAGAAGGTTATTGTTTGTTATAACAACGCAAGGTATCTCAAATTGCAAAATGTTTTTAATTGATTTAGTGCGCTCTTCAGGGGTAAGGCTTTGCAGATATTTTATCTCGGTGTTCCCGAAAATTTGAATTCTATTATATGTAAAAAGCTCTACATAACCAGCAAGAGCTAACCCAGGACGATGGATGTTTTTATCGGTGATTTTTTTATCAAAACCAACTTCGCCGTTTAAAGCTTTAAGTTTAAAAATTTCTTTCCCAAACTCATAAAAAAAGCCAACGGTTATATGTGTCTTCCGTATTTCTTTTAATTCCTTATTAAACATTTCATCTATGCGATTTCAATTTGTCTTTGAATTTTATAAGCTGTCTTTCAACTTTCGTTAGTGATTTATTAAATGCTTTAAGGACATCCGCATCTGTGGCCTTTGCAGTTAGTCTGTGCTCATAAACATTTACAATTATCTCCGCTTCATTTAAATGATTATGCTTTGTGTCTTTTTTAAAAATAACTTCAGTATCAATTATGCCATCAAAAAATTTATCAAGTCGCGCAATTTCCTTTTCAATGTAATTTTTTAACTGGTCCGTCACCTCAATGTGATGCCCAGTGATTTTAACTGCCATAGGATATTCTCCGTTAATTTTTCATTCAAGTTAAATATAATAATTAACTTCCGATTTATCAATTTCTCCATTGAACTTTTTCAACTTTTTCTCCATTTGATTTAAAGAAACCAGTCCCTTCCTCATCAGTTCTATGAATTTTGCTTCCAATAAGGGAATATCTTCTCAAAACTATATCCGATGGGTGATTATATTTGTTATATTTCCCAACTGATATTACAGCCCATTCTGGTTTAACTTTTAAAACAAAAGTAGGTGAACTGCTTGTCTCACTCCCATGGTGTCCAACCTTTATCCAATCGCTCTTTAAAAATGTGTCATAAATTTTTATCATTAATTCTTCCGCCTCTTTTTCAACATCACCAGTTAAAAGAAACGAATTTTTGCCGTATTGAATTTTTATTACAACGGATGAATTGTTTATATCATGTCTATTGTCATTTTTGTCTTCATTTTCTTTTGCACGGATGAAAATTTCAGTTGGATGTAAAACATAAATTCTTGCCATATTTGAAATTTCAATTTTATTCCCTGCTCTTGCGATTACATACTTTATCCCCTTCCTCTTTATGATTTCAAGATATCTTTCGTATATAGTTGAGTTGTAGTTCAGTCCATTATCAATTACCATTCCGACATCAAATTTTTCAAGTATGTATGGGATTCCGCCTATATGGTCGTTGTGCGGATGAGTTACAAGAATAGCGTCAAGTTTTTTAATTCCTTTGCTTTTAAGGAATGGTTCAATGATTCTTTCGCCTGTGTCAAAGTTAAATGTTTTATTACCTCCGTCAATCAAGAAATTTTTTCCGTCTGGAAACTGGACAAAAATCGCATCCCCTTGCCCGACATCAAGAACCGTTATTTCAAAGTCTAAATTTGAATTACCAGCCAAGATATGTAAAGCTCCATTCGGCGCAAAATATATGTAAAAGTTTGCCAAGAGCAGAACGGCGAAAATTAACCTTTTCATCGCATTTTGGAATTTTACTTTTGAAAAAATTAAGATGAAGAACAAACCAAAAGCGATGTATATTGAAAGTTTTTTACTGACATCAATATAAGCATATGGAATTTCAGCGAAAAATTTTGCAAGTGATAAGGTTAAATTCAAAACCAACCATGTGCTGTTTGCCAAAATTTGAGCAATAAATTCAGAAAAAGAATAAGTAAGCACCATCGCAAATCCAAGCGGAACAGCAATGCCAATAAGTGGAACAATAAAAATGTTGGCGACGATGGAAATTAATGAAATTTTATTGAAATAAGAAATTATAAAAGGCAATGTTAAAATCTGCGCGCTAATTGAGACAAGAGCAAGGGATAAAATTTTTGAAAAGGTTGCTTTGTTTATAAAGGTCAAATTTTTTGAAATGAATTTTGAAATTCTCGGATAGAAATATACTATTGAAGCCACTGCAAAAAATGAAAGTTGAAAACCAGGGTGAAAAATTTGTTTCGTATCAAAGAGGAAAATGATAATCGCTGAAAAACCAAGCATGTTATAAATATCAACCCTTCTTTCAATCGCCATACCAATTAAAATAATTGAAGCCATTGTAGATGCTCTAACAACAGATGGGGGTGAACCAACAACAAAGGAATAAATAACTAAACCAATTATCGTCAGCAAAGCTCTAAATGTCAAACCAATTCTTAAAAAGCCTGTTAAAACGAAAAACATTGAGGTTATTATACCAACATGCAGACCCGAGACTGCGAGAATGTGGTATGTCCCAGTATTTATAAAGTATTTGCGAACCTCTTTTGGCAGTTCACCTCTGTATCCAAGTAGCAGTCCCTTGAGAAAAGATGCCTCTTGAGATGGTAGGAGTTTATCTATGGCTTTAAGAGCAAAATTTCTAATTTTGAATGTAATGCTTTTTAAAAACTCAATTGGTTGCGAAATCTGTGGCTTGAATTTTTCTACAACTTTAACATGGCTTAAAATATATGACAACAAAACTGCATCAATATCGTTCATCTTCAAGTATCTTGCGAAATCAAACTCGCCCGGATTTCTTGATTTTATCGGCTCTTTCAAAACTCCAATTATTTGAATCTCGTCACCGTAATTTATCTGTGGTAATGTATCAGCGGGTGCTTTTCCCTTTCTTATTGAGACGAAGACATCACCTAATACATCAGCTTGATAATTTGATGTTAAAATTTTGGTGGATGAGATAACAAAATTTATTCTGTCATTTTTTGCTTCTGGCGTGGAGATTAACCTTCCTTGAACTTTCACTATTGCCGTATCATTTGCAAATTTCGCAATTGAGTTTTTCTCATAGAGTTCAGCGTCAGTGGTATACTTTAAAGCTCCAACAACACAAATAAGTAGATAAATTGATGTAAATTTAGGAAGGTTAAAATTTAGGGCTGTGAAAATGAAATATAAAATTAGCAAAGCAGCTGAAGAAAGAAGCAAAATTTCGGGTTTTAAGCCAAGAAAATATTGAAGCAAAATTCCCGCTGAAAGTGCAAGCGAAAATTTCAAGGCTGGTCTGCTCCTCACACGGAGATGGAAATCCCTATGTTAAAAATTTTATCAGCTGGCTTTGCGAGTGTTAGTTTTCCAGTTGGTCGTCCATTTTCTCCTATTTCAGGTATCAGTCTTGGCTTGTTATCATAATTCAATGTGAAGTTAAAATTTATGGCGAGACGACTTGTGACTTTAAGGTTTAGATATGTTTGTGAGTTTATGCGATAATTATCAAATTGTTGAAAATCAATGAAGCAATTAGCGTTGCTTCCAAATTTTATGCTTTCTTTTAATATACTTCCAAATTCAGGCTTTAAAAGAGCAAAAAAGATTTCGTCATCAGCACTTCCCTTCACAATTAGGTTATCTTTTGAATAATCAACCCCAAGTCCAAGTTTCAATCTAATTGCTTCAAAACTATATCCAGCGCCGAGTTGAAGGCTTATCCTTGACCAATAACCCCGAAACTTGTTCCCTGACAATCCATTTGAGATGAAAAGATAACTTTTCTTTTTCTCTGTCGTAAACCAGTCCATACGGGTTGAAATTGCCCAGTTGTTCGTCGTTTCAATTCTTGGACCATTTCCATATTTTGATGTGCCGTAAGCGAGGTTTAACTTGATATAGTATAAAAATCTTTTAAAAGGTTTTTTGATATTTGAATCAAATGTTAAAGTTCTTGTATCGGAATTTCCTGCAGTAAGTGTAAAACCAAGCGTCGTTTGAATTTGTAAAGGTTGTGATTTTGATTCTGTGCTTTGTTCAGAATCCTCAAGTGAAAACAGATAAAGGGTGCTAATTAAAATCAGCATTAAAATTTTTCTAATCATTATTGCCCTCAATTTTGGTTTAATATCTCTTCAAGTTCTTTTCTATCAATCACTTCTTTTTCAAGAAGGCGGGTTGCAAGTTTATCAAGTTTATCTCTATATGTGCGTAAAACATCAAGAGCCATTTTATAACTTTCGTCAATTATTCTTTTTACTTCTTCATCAATTAACTTTGCTGTTTCTTCGCTGTATGGTTTTGAAAATGGTCCTTTGTTCAAGAAATCCATTTCTTCTATTTCAGATAGGGACACATTCCCAAGTTTTTCGCTCATCCCGTAGGTCGTCACCATAAGTCGGGCAAGCTCAGTTGCTTTTTTCAAGTCATCGTGCGCACCCGTTGAAATTTGCCCAAATACAATTTGCTCAGCAGCTCTTCCGCCAAGTATCCCAGCAATTTTGCCCATGAGTTCATCCCTGGTCAAAAGATACCTTTCCTCAGTTGGTGTTCTTAAAGTGTATCCAAGCGCTCCTATGCTTCTTGGGATTATTGAAACCTTTTGCACCACATCAGCCCGGGGGATATAATAGCCCACAATTGCATGACCTGATTCATGATATGCGACTATTTTTTTCTCTTTTTCGCTTATTACCTTGCTTCTTTTTTCAAGTCCAGCGATGGTTCTTTCAATTGCTTCTTGAAAATCTGACATTTCAATTTTATCTTTTCCCTTCCTCGCAGCAAGAAGCGCAGCTTCGTTGCAAACATTTGCTATTTCAGCTCCAGCAAATCCCGGGGTTTGTGCAGCAAGCGTTTCAAAGTCAACATCTTCAGCTATCTTTAAATTTCTTGTGTGAACTTTGAAAATCTCAATCCTACCTTTTAGGTCAGGTCTATTTAAAACTATTTGTCTGTCAAATCTCCCAGGTCTTAAAAGTGCCGGGTCAAGGACATCTGGTCTATTTGTTGCAGCCATTATTATCACGCCGATGCTTGAGTCAAACCCATCCATTTCAACGAGTAGTTGATTCAGGGTGTTTTCTCTTTCATCTATACCGCCATATACTACACCTCTTGCTCTTGCTTTTCCGATTGCGTCAATTTCATCAATGAAAATTATGCATGGTGCTTTTTCTTTTGCTTGAGCGAAAAGGTCGCGAACCCTTGCTGCGCCAACACCAACAAACATCTCAACAAAATCTGAACCACTCAAATAGAAAAATGGGACCCCAGCTTCACCAGCGATTGCTCTTGCAAGGAGAGTTTTCCCTGTCCCTGGTGGTCCAACAAGTAAAACACCTTTTGGAATTTTCGCCCCAAGCTTTTGATATTTTTTTGGATTTTTCAAGAAATCAACTATCTCTTTAACTTCTTCAATTACTTCATCAAGCCCTGCAACATCTTTAAAAGTTACTTTATTTTTTTCGTCGGCAGCATATATTTTCGCTTTGCTCTTGCCAAATGTCATCACATTTTGAGTTGGTGAAAATCTTCTAATTAGCACAGCCCAGATGATGACAAGAAAAGCTATGGGTAAAATCCAATTAAGAAGTAAATCCCTGCCCCAAGTGCTTTCAATTACACCACGGTAATCAACCCCACGCTCTTGAAGTTCTTTTATTAAATTTTCATCTGGTAGTTTTACAACCTCAACCATTTGCGGTATTTTCTGACTTTCAGCTATATCTTTTTTTATCTTTACAACGAGTTTCTCATTTCCAATTTGAACTGCTTCAATTTCGTTGCGTTGTAACCTGTCTTTAAATTCCTTGTATGAAATTTCTTTCAAAGGTGGATGAAATATGAAATACTGAAGCAAGATTAAAATTATAACGGCGATTATATAATATGCGATTGAAAATTGTGTTTGCTTTTTCATTTTCAACCTTAATTTTTGTTTTCCCTTAATTGTCAACTTTTTCTCAATGCTTTTCTCACCTCTTCTTCACTCATCCCAAGATAATGTCCAATTTCGTGGAATACGACCTCTTTAACTTTCGCTTGCAATTCTTTTTCGTTTTTGCAAATTCTTTCAATGTTTGCTTTAAAGATAAAAATTCTGTCCGGGGTTGCTGGATACATCCCATATGTCGTCCCTCTTTTTGAAAGTGGAATCCCAGAGTAAAGTCCAAGCAAGTTATATTTTGAAGCCTGTGACATCTTTAATTCCTCACTATCTGGATAATCTTGAACTATGAAAACGACATTATCAATTTTTTCTTTTATCTCTTTGGGCAAGCTTTCAATCGCCTCTTCAACTATTTTCTCAAATTCTTCAATCTCCATATTTAAATTTCCCCTCGCATATGACTTTCGCACTTCCTTCAAGCGAGATATATTTTAATTTGCCTTCACTTTGAATATAGTTTATCGTCAAGATTTCGCCACCTGTCGTTTTAACTTTCACTGGAAGTTTAAGCCTTTTTATTTCAACTGAAGCAATTGCACTCGCAACTGAACCAGTGCCACAGGCGAGGGTCTCACCTTCAATACCGCGCTCATATGTCCTCATTCTAATTGTGTTATCATTTACAATTGAGACGAAGTTAACATTTGTTCCATTTTCAAATTGTGGATGATAGCGTAATTTCCTGCCGAGATGATTTATGTTAATTTTCTCAATGTTTTTTATCCCATTTTCGTCTGTGAATACCACAAGGTGAGGAGCACCAGTATCTATAAAATGAGCTTTATAAAATTTTTTTCCAAGTTTGAGTTTAAGGTTAAATTTTTTTATTTCTGGAGCTGGCAGATAAAGTTTGACTTTTTCTAGTTCAATTATTTCAGCGCGATATAATTTCCCATTTGCTTCAAATTCCATTTTTTCTTTTGCGATTCCGAGCAAGTTTGCAAATACAGCTGCGCATCTTCCACCATTCCCACACATTCCACCAAAGCTTCCATCAGAGTTGAAATATACCATTTTAAAATCGGCAATTTCGCTTTTTTCAATTAAAATTATACCATCAGCGCCAACACCAAAGTGTCTATCGCAAATTTGTCGTGCAAGTTCTGAAGGTTTTTGTATTTTTCCATCGCTATTGTCAAAAATTATGAAGTCATTTCCTGCACCTGTCATTTTGAGGAAAGTTAAAAGCATCTTTGGTGAATTTTTTCATTTGTTAAAACTTTTTTATAAAAATAAAGAAATAACCTGAAATAAAAAATCTTCTCACATATATTTTTAATTGGGTATCTTTTTGCCAACTTTGGAACAACGATATTCACTACCTTTTAATTTTAACCAGCTCTCTGAGTGTGTTTAAAAAATTTGAGTAGAAGAAAAGGTGTAGTGTGATGGATAATAATCCGTCATGCTGAACTCGCTTCAGCATTTCGTAATCAGCACTTTTTAGACTCTGAAACAAGTTCAGGGTGACATCGTTTAAGTCGAGATTTGTTTTATTATCAACTTTGGTTGCTTTGGGATATGGCTTTATTAAAAATCAAAAAGAATTTTTAAACACATTTCCTTGAGGGTCTTGACAATTATCTTTTTTTAATATTTTATAGTAGAGGTTTTTAAATTAGTAAAATAGTTTAGGGTGAATGCCGTGATAGAGTTGGGAAATGTATGGAAGGTATATAAGCTGGGTAACAAAGATGTAGAGGCATTAAGAGGGAGATAAATTTGCGCATAGAAAGGGGAGAGTTCGTTGCAATTGTAGGTCCTTCCTGAAGCGGTAAGACCACACTTTTAAATTTAATTGGGGCTTTGGATGTGCCTACTGAGGGTGAGATTATCTTTGATGGTATAGATATCTCAAAGCTTGGAAAAAAGGAAAGGAATAAATTCAGGGCGAAAAATCTCGGATTTATCTTTCAGGACTATAATCTAATACCCGAGTTAACAGTTTATGAAAATGTAGAGATTCCACTTTTAATAGCAAATGTAAAAAATAGAAAAGATAAGATATTAAAAGCGATTGAAGAGGTTGAGCTTTTAACCCACATAGATCATAAGCCAGATGAGTTGAGCGGTGGACAAAGGCAAAGGGTATCTATTGCAAGGGCTCTGGTGAAAAGTCCACCGTTGATATTAGCTGATGAACCGACGGCAAATCTTGATTCAAAGACAGGTTCGGCTATAATTGAACTTATGTATAATTTAAACAGGGCTCATAATATAACATTTATAATCGCTACTCATGATACACTTATACTGGAGAAAGTTGCCAAAATTGTAAAATTAAGGGATGGCGAAATTATTGATATTGAAATAAAAATAAATTAGAAAATTAAAAATGAGGAAATCAAAGTATTCATATTTTTTTGAAATGGATGATGAGTATGTTGGCTATTCCTTTCTTTCAAATAATTTTACTGCTTTTCCGATAAAGTTTAAGAAGCAAGTGGATAGGATATTAAAATATCCTGATGAAATTCTTACACATACAGATGTGGAAATTTATAGTAAGTTATGCGAGAATAGGCATTTGATCCCAGATGATTTTAATGAGTATGATTTTCTCCTAAACTTACATTACAGATATATTCATAGAACTGATTATCTGGGTTTTACTATTATACCAACATTAGCTTGTAGTTGCAGATGCACTTATTGTTATGAGTTGCATCCGAGTTTAACAAAATCTAAAATGAGTAGGGAGGCAATTAATAACTTAAAGAACTATATCTCTAAAAAAGCAAAGAATCTAAAGAAATTAGTCATAAGCTGGTTTGGAGGGGAGCCTCTTTTGTGTATTGATATAATAAAAGAAATCTCTGAATTTTGTTTAGATCTATGTTTGTCGAACTTGGTCACAAATGGAGTTCTTTTAAATAAAAAAATGCTCAAATTATAACAGATTGTCAAATTCATAGAATACAGGTGACCTTTGATGGTCCAAAGGAAAAACATGATAGAATTAGGGTAACTGTTAGTGGTAAACCGACTTTTGATATTATTTGTAATAATATCAAAAATTATTTGGAAGCAAGTGATGAAAATTTAGTTCGTTTGCGAATCCATGTCGATAGGGATACGAATGAAGAAGATATTTTAAAAATTGCTGAATTTTTAAATGGATTTGATGAGAAATATTGTAAGAGAATATCTCTCTATACTCATGTGGTTTTTCCAGCTTGCACTGGGACATGGGCAAGCGAGTGTTATAGTGAATGCAAAATAAATGATGATGAGAAGATAGAAGAGTCAAAAATTGTATATATAACTTCTAAAATTCGTGAGGAAATTTCAAAATTAGGCTATTCTATGGAGCCATATTCTCAAAATGTAGCATACTTATCTACTTGTGAGTTTGATATAATGGAACGATGGCTTGTAAGACCTGATGGATATCTAACCAAATGTAGTGTCGCCATTGAGAGGGAGAGAGCTGTGGGGAGATTGACTGAAAATGGAATTGAGATATTTCCTGAAAGATTTTCTAAGATAATAAGAAAAGAATATTCCAGTAAATTTTATGAATACTGTTATGATTGCGAATATTTGCCCTTCTGTTGGAGGGGTTGTATCTACAAAAATTATTTGGATGATTTCGATAATTTTATAAAGATTAATTGCTTTAAAAATAAACCTGGTGATTGGATAATAAGCAGAGATATTGATAGTATTAAGTATCGTTATCTTAAAGAAAGGAGGATTAGAAATGAGAATAAGTAAATTTACAGAGATTTTTAAAGTTCAAGGAAGAAATTATCTATTTAACTTTGGAACTGGAGCAATAGATGAAGTTGAAGATTATTTAATAGAAGAAATTAAAAGGTTAAGGTAAATAAAACACTTCACTCAGGCTGATTGTAAATTATTAAATGAAACTTTAATTGAGGAAATGTTAAAAAGGGGGTATATAGTTTATTACTCTGAGAGTGAGGAAGAAGAACAAACAAAATGGGCATTTGAGAAATATAAAGAGATGATAAAAAAAGAAAGAAAAACTGTTTCAATATTGGTAGATTCAGTTGTGGGTGATAGGTGGTGTTCCATCACAACTCGGGAATATTTAAAAAATAACTTTTCTATGGATAGGGAGAAATTTACAAATATTTTACGGGCAATTAACAATGAGAAGTTGGCAAGTGAAGTAAGTATATGGTTTAATGTGGTTGATAGGATTGATGAATGGTTATGGATAAGCAAGAGGCGGAGATAAGAGGAATAGTAATAACCATCGCTGAAGATGAATGTGAGGTAAAAGAGATCAGAAATTGGTTGATGAGATTTATCTCATCTCCTATCGTGATAAATATAAAGTATGGATGGGATGATTTCAGTTATTTATCTATTCACAGATTAAATGATGGGAGAACAATAGAAGAGGAAAAGGTAGTATTCCTTGAAACCCATCCATTCTTTTGCCCATTTCTTTATAAAACATTTTTTATAGATAGTGAAGGCAAAGTTTCGTATTGCATTAGAAAACTCGTCAATGGGGATTTTATAGGCAAAATTGATATCACTACGGGGCAGGTGAGTTATAATGATGGTTGGGGGGAAGGATTGTTTAAAAGTTTTTGTGATGATAAAAGGTGTATTTATTATTTATATTGTCAGAGGTTATGTCCATTTTTAAACGATTTTTTGAAAGGTGAAGATAAATGCGGTGTTCATTTTATTATTAGGGACATTCTACAGGAGAAGATTAAGAGGATGGTGAATATAGGGGGAGCTGTTAAACTCATTTAAAATTATTAACATCCTTCCCGAATAGGGAGGGAAAAAAATAAAAAAGGAGGTGAGGAGATATGAAGAAATTAAATGAAATAAAGCCGGTAGATGAAATGGATGATGTGTTTGAGGTTCTGGATATGGAGGAGAAGTTGGATTATGAAATCTGGGGTGATGGTAGCACCGACTGTTGTAATGGCAAATGTGGACAAAAATAAATTTTAATTCATCACCCCCTATATTCACCATTTGTTTTTAAAAATAAAATTTAGGTGAAGAGATGCGTAGATTTATCTTATTTTTCATATTCGTTGGCATTGTAATTGAGTTGTTCTCACAAGATATACCATTTAAATTTGATAGCAAAAGAATTCAAGTTGGAGCCCTCTATATTTACGAATTTTATGAAAATAAGGAATCAAAACCGGAGTCGTATGTGTACTATTATGTTAAGCGAGAAAATGAGATAGAAGAGATACCTCTTAAGGAAAAAGATTCTGGGAGAGCTCCTGGTATCGGAGTTTTTAAGATGAATTAGGACTATATGATGCTTGAAAGTAGTAAATTTAAAAATTTTAGGGATGAGCAAGATATACCTAAGGGTGGGACGATAAAATCCTCTCAGAATGTTGATTTTTCAACTATGACGATATATAACCGTAGTTTAAATAAGGGTGAGATTTTCAATCGTGTATATAAATTTAACAAGGTTCCAACTTATTTTTATTTGTTAGATGAGTTAATCCCATTATGGTTTGCTTTGCGTTTTTATCCATTTGATAGGGAGGAGGTTGTTGTGAATCACAATGCTAAGGGTTACGATATGCCGCTTGAGATAAGGTATATGGGGAAGGAGAGGGTGAGGGTTGGTGATAAGGATGTGTTATGTCACAAATTCAGGTTGAGATTCAAGGTTGGTTTGCTTTTGTCACTTATCCAGAAGCCTAAGGATGCATATATTTGGCTTACAGCGGAGGATGAAACAAGGTATATGGTTAGGTATATAAATGATAATCGTCAGAGTTCCTTTTTTCAGTCTATGGAGTATCGGCTTGTTGAGGTGAGGAGGATGAGCCTTGAGGAGTGGGAGAGATTTAAAGTGAAGATTGGTATTAGACCTGATTGGATGGAAGATGATTGGTATAACCAAAAATGGTGATGAATTATGGAAATTAATTTGAGTGAAGAAATTGAAAGAATAAAGGAGGCACTATCAAGTGTAAGGAATAAGTATAGAGAAACATTTAATTTTTATTCTGATAGTGCTTTAAAGGCGAGGGGATAAAATTGAGTTTTATCACTATTATCCATTCCTTTTCTGGCATGAGTTTAGAGATGTTCCAATAGAGAAATTTAGAGCTATAGCGTTAAGTGGGGGGCTATATTATGAGCATCTTTTATTAAATGATTTACTGATAGATTCTGAACAGAGTCCAAATCCACTTATTATATTGTATAGTAATTTTTTGTTGAGGGAGTCACCTGAGATTTTGCATTCACTTTTTCCACCACATTCTATGTTTTGGAATTTTTTGAGAGGTATTTTAAAGAGTTTAGCCGGGCTTTATTATATAGAGAGGCTTAAGCATGTTGGGATTATATCTGTTTACCCGTGGGAAGAATTTGAAATGATAGCCAAGGGGAAAAGCGCTATAGCAAAATGTGCTGTAGCGGCTCTTGCCGTGCTTTGTAATAAGATAGAGAAAATTGAACCTCTTGAGAAATCACAAGATTATTTTTTCACCGCTTTACAACTTTGTGATGATTTAACAGGATTGGAAGCAAGATTACAAGACTCGTCACTATTCCTATCTTTTAACGAATGTTATATATAATAAATTAGTTGATGCTGTTATGTCGGACAGCCCCCCTGATTTAGAGGTAATTGGAAAAGCTATTTATCTTTTTGGTTTTGGGGAATCCCAAATAAAGGATGCTATTTCTTTTCTTTATAAGGCTATTTCTTACAGTCCAAATTGTCCATATTGGATAGAGAACATATTAAAGTTTAAGAAAAAATTTCGAGAAACTGAAAATAATTTAATTAAAATGAGGGGAAAGTTGACTTTGGTAAGGGAGAAAGAATTTAAAATTAAATGTGTTTTTGAGGGAGTTTCATTAGAGCTTAATCAATGTATTAATCGAGATATAAATTATATTATAGCTCAGCAGAAGTTAGATTTTCCGGAGATGAAGCATACAATGGTTTTTCCGAGGGAATATGGATTTACAAGTGATGAGGTGCAATGTGGGGATGTGTTCCAGCGAGCTCTTGTGGTTGATACTTTGCTTGACCTTTTATCAATGTGCCCCGATAGTGGCTTAGATAATATTATTGAAGAAGAGGTTGAGAAAATTGTAGCTGCTAGATTAAAGGGGGTTAAAGGTGGATGGAGTTATTTTCCGCAATTAAGAGAGCTTCCTCCAGATGCAGATACATTAGGTCAAGTGCTTCAAGTTTTCACAAAAAGTAAATATAAGAACATCCATGAAGTAGTTTCTGAGCCAATTTTTTTATTGTTAAATAATTGTAGTTATGAAGATGGTTCATTTGAAACTTGGATAGTGGATAATAAGTGATCCCTCTGATGGAGCAGATTTGGTTAGAAAAAGCATAGAAAAGATATGGGGTTGGAGGAGAGGTAAGGATTATGAGGTAATAGCTAATGTTCTTTACGGTCTTTATCTTTATGATTATCAAAATTTTAAAGATGGGATTGAAAAGGGAGTTAGTTATTTAGAGCGGATGCAATCACAAGAGGGATATTGGGATAGTACTTGGTATTGGGGAAAATTTTATGGCACATATGTTGCAGTAAGAATTATAAAGGCGGTAAAGCCAGGTTCTCCCTCATTGAAAAGAGCGGAGGAATTTTTAATTAACAGTCAAAACTATGATGGCGGATGGGGAGATATAGGAAGTGATCCTTTAAATACGGCATTAGCTTTGTTATCTCTGTCTTTTTTAGGTTCAAGTTCATATGAAACTTATATTAGAGGGATAAAATACCTATGCCTCACCCAGAATAAGAAAGGATATTGGGATAAGGTTGAGTTTATTAAAATGGATGTGGGGAAAACAACTTATACTTACAAAAGCAAAGTGATAACCACGCAGTTTTGCTTAAAAGTTTTGTTGGCTTTAATTAATTTACCATTTTTAAATCTAAAGGGTAAGAAAGGCGCTCTTCAAAAGGTTGACTATAAAAAGCCTAATCCACAAATTTATTTGGTTTGCAAGGATTATTTTAATTTTTTACATTTATCAAAAGATGAAATGAAAGAAGAAAGGCATAAGCTATTGGATACTTTTTACATTTCTCCAAATAATTTAATATTTAAGGAGTTAGTTAGAATTTCATCGCTCTCATATGAGGAGGTTATTGAAGTTTTATGTGATGTGGATAAGTTTGAAATTTTTATAAAACAATTAGATGAAAAGAGACTCATAAAAATTTGTAAGCGAAGTGTGAGCCGTTGTTTTAAAACATTGCCTTTAGATAAAATTCCCTCTATATATGTATGCATTGGCCCATATAATTTTAAAGGTACTTGGGCAATTTTGAATGATAGACTAGCTATAATTATTTCATTAGGGTTACCAACCGAAACTTGTTGTGGATTGGATGGGAGGGAGTATTTTTATGATAAATATAATGACTTAAGAAGCAGAATAGAGCTGATGATCGGGACTCAATACTGTCATCTGATTTTTTACAAATCCGGGCTCGTTAGAGAAACACTTTTAGATAGATTGTGTGAAGAGGGATTTATATCCCACTTTTTAAAAAATGTATTCCCAGAGTATCTGTTATCATACTGCATTTCCTTAACATTGGCAGAAATTGAGTGGTGTTTGAAGAATGAATCGTTCTTAAGAGAGAATATTAAACAGTACTTATATAGTCGGGATGTAAATACAATAAGCAGATTTTTCTCTCGCCATGATAGTGAAGAGGGCGCTACTTTCCCTCCATTTGGCTATTTTATTGGTTATAGAATTATTGAGGAATACTTTAAACGGGATCATTCTGTTTCTTTTCGCAATTTAATTCGGGAATCTTTAGGTAAAATTGTTAGCACCAGTATGTACTTTAGTTATAGATTTCATTAAATCTAGATTAGAAATGCAAGAGAGCCCAGTATATGTAAATAATTTTAAAATATTTAATTTTGATACCAGGAGTATACAAAAACGGTATCGCCTTGTAACAAAAAGTTGTGATATTGAGATTAATGAAAATGTCAAAAAGTTGATAGATTTTATAAAGTTAAATGAAGGTTCCTCTTTTGATTATATCGTTGAAACATACCATATGCAAAGTGGCGTAGATAAAGAGAATATAGGGAAAATAATTTTATTGTTATTTGAGAAAGGAGTATTAAGTAATGAGAAAAGGGAGGTTTAGGAGCCGGGGGAATTTACTTATCGCAATAGGATGGAAAACCTTTGGGTTCGCTGTAAGTTAATAGATACGGAAAAACATCAAGAATTTTTTAAATTTATCTCCTTTATATTTTCAAAAGCGTTTGTGTTTCCTGCTTTCTTTTTATTCTTTACTTTTGATATTATCTTTCTCATTTTATATTTCTTTACAAGCTGGGGAAAACATTTGGTATACTATTCTAGTTTAGATTATTTTCTTATGAGTTTTTACAGTTTTATTACCATCTGGTTGCACGAGATCGGACACATTAGCGCAGCTAAAAAATATGGAGCTAAAACTGGTGGAATAGGTTTTGGAATTTATTATTATTTTATAGTTGCATATGCTGATGTTCGCGAAACATGGAATTTGCCTATGTATCAGAGAAGAGTGGTATCTATTGCTGGATTTTACTGTAATATAATAGCTACAATACCGCTGTTTATATTAGTTTTTTGGTTAAATTCTAAAACAATTGCTGATTTTTTGTTATTGTTTCATATCCTTTTCATTTATACATTTAATCCATTTCTTAAAATGGATGGTTATTGGTTTCTCTGTGATGTTTTGGGCGTGCCAAATTTGCAGACTAGAATTAAAATATACTTTGTATCAATATTTACCTTCAAAACTTTTTAAGAGGACAAATGCGAACAACCCATTTTGGAGTTATCCCCAAAATATCTTTATGTATGCATTTCTATCACTATTCCTATAAAGTAGCAAATATATGATGATAAAAAGTAAAGATATTAATTGAAAATTGGAATAGTAAACTATTTAATGAGCTTTTGAGAAACATCCTTATCCTATTTGGAGGGGTTATAATGTTAATTCGTTATATTAAAAAATTTTTAAAGTTTTTTGTTGAAAAACTTTATCCGTCCTTAATTTATTATGTGAAGTCTGTATAATGATTATGAAGATGAACTAAAATGGTGAGAGGAGCGAGTATATTTTCTCTTACTTGAAAATATCATTGAGAGGTTTCTTGAAGTTTAGAAAAAGAAGAAAAAATCTTACACTTGTGTTGATAGGTGCTTTTTTTCTACTGCTATTTCTTATCGGTTTGTTTAATACGATGTTTTCAAATATAAGGGAATACTGGGGCAAGATGCTCCTTGGGGATGGGGCTATAGTTGTTAAAAATTATGATAATTATAAGGTTGTTAAACCACCGAAAAGGGAATATTATTTTTCAGTTAAAGAGATTAAGGAAAGTTTAAAGGAAGTCAAATGGATGAATTTTTCAAAAAGGTTTAGATTGCTTACCTTAGTTGAAGGGTTCAGAAGTGAGAAACAGATACCGATGATATTGATAGGGGCTGACATGAAAGATGAACAAAATATCATATCAAATGTTAAACTTCTTACTGGCAGGTTCCCAGAGGAGGTGAAAAAGGAGATAGCTCTATTTTTAGTCAATACAGGCAGTCTTGGGGTTGGGGTAGGAGATACAGTTATAGTTTATGTTAAAAATGTTGATGGTTATATAGATTTTGACATTTTAACTGTATCTGGAATACTTCAGCCCAGAAAGGTTCAGTTCTTTTATGGAGGTTATTATGTCGGCTTTATCCCTCGTTCATTTGCAACCTCAATTAAAGGTGTGCCTGAGGATTATATAAGTGAGGTGGTATTTTTTGGCAGTGGCTTTTTAAGGAATATGCTTTTGAATTTTGTGATTCCGAAAAAATTTAAAATTGTTAATATGTGGGAATCTGAGGAGATAACGCTTACTATGAGATGGATATTTAGCTTTCTATTATGGTTATTGGTTATATTGATAATTGGGGTTGTTTTCAGCTCTATATATCACAATGTTTACCTAATGATAATAGAGCGTTACAGGGAAATAGGTGTATATTTAAGTTTCGGTGCCTCTAGGAAATGGATATTTCTCATCCTGATGGGCGAGCTCACCTTTTACACTTTATACTATTCAATTATTAGTGCGATAGCTTCAACTTTATTAATATTAGGTATAAATGGTCTTGAAATTTATGCGACAAGCATAGAGATGGAGGCATTTTTTTTGTAGTTCTCAATTTGTGATTGATTTGAGTTTAAGGCATTATCTTTATTCATTCTTGATATTATGGTTTACAGTTATAACTGCGTCTTTGTATCCTATTTTAAACGGGATAAATGAGGGGATTATTGTAAAACTATTTAAGAGGTAAAGGTTTATGTTTTATCTCTCGTGGGCTTTAAGGAATTTACTTAGAAACAAAGGGCGAACATTTAGACAAGTATATTTATTGTGATAATTTCAACCATATTATTTTTAAATTTTGCTTTTATAAGGGGTTCACAGAAACAAATGAGAGAGACATTGAGAATGTACACTGGTGATATAACATTAAGCTCCAGAGATAAGGATTATGATTTAGTAGCTGTTAAAAAGTCACTTGAAAATGCTTCTTGTAGGGATAGCATTGAAATGATAGTAAGTGGATATCTTATTGGTGGTGCAAAAGTGGTATCAGATAACGGGTATTTAGCGAATGTTCAAGTAAGGGGATATTCATCAAATTATCTTAAATGGATGGGTAAAAGCGTAAGTTGGATTGATGGGGGTTTATCTTTAGACGAGCCGAATAAGGTAATAATAGAGAGGAGCGTAGCTTTAAATTTGGAGGCATCTGCTGGAGATAGAATAATTGTTGAATATAGAACTCCGGAGGGCGCTATAAATACCGCTATCTATGAGGTAGCAGGAATATTTATTGGGAATAAGTATGTTCTGGTGATGCTTTATATGTTGGCTTGGAAGATGCACAAAATCTTGGCATGATGTGGGGCAAAATAAACCATCTTAAGATATATTTGCTCAATCCAGATGATGAGGCATTGTTATTCAGGATAGTTAGTGATATGGAGAAAAGTTTTTCAAAAATCGCAAATATCAGTGTTTGGAGATGGGAGCCTGAGGGACACTTGTTTTTTCGCATATTTCAATTTTCTCAAGTTTTTATT
This sequence comes from uncultured Bacteroidota bacterium, assembly GCA_964438815.1. Lineage (GTDB taxonomy): Bacteria > Bacteroidota > Ignavibacteria > Kryptoniales > Kryptoniaceae > Kryptonium. The sequence goes on along the minus strand of CAYTKW010000002.1, from coordinate 94,661 downwards.
AAAATTTTAGTGTCTTTAGTTTCAATAGTATCCTTGATAATTTTGTTCTTTGGGATTCAAAACGCATTTTATCTTATTTTAAACGAGAGATCTAATGAAATATCTGTTTTTAACAACATATGGTATGCAGTTTTTCAGAATATATAGAGTGGTATTTTGGGAAACCGTGTTGTTGTTTTTGGTGAGCATATTGATTGGAGTTATCCTCTCATTGTTTTTGGGTGAGGTGTTAACTGGAATAAATATGGGACATGTATCCAGCGAGATGGTTATTGTCCTTGGAGGTCCAAATTTGCAATTTTATTTTACATTGGGTGATGTAGCTTTAATATCATTATTTATATTTGGAGTTGGCTTATATTCAAGCATTCACTCACTTCAGAAGTATTTCAAACTTGAGGTTAGGGAAATGATGAGAGGTATATATGAAATTAAAATCTATAGAGCAAAAATGGGTCCAAAAATTATATCTTTTTTGTTAACATTGCTAACGATTGTAAATGGTTTAACTGAAGCTAAGGCTATCCCTTCTGAAGATATTTTAAAGAAAAGCGATGATGCACTTTTTCCCCAAAAATCGCGAAATTTAAAGTCCGTCTTGATTTATACGAGAATGACAAATATAATAGGTATTATGAGGTTGAATGTTATGTAAAGGGTAATAGGGAAATATTTGGCTATATTTAAAGACCCTCCAGTAGTGAGAAGGATAGCACATCTAAGAGTTGGCGAAAAGATATGGATATATTTTGGTAAGATAAATAGAACGAAGGAGATATCAGCTAAAGCTGCATTTGCGGAGAGCACACTCGCTGAGGAGGATTTGCTGAGTGTGTCTTTAGGTTATTATTATAATCTGGAAAAGGTGGAGGAGGTAGAGTTGGATGGGAGAAAAGTTTTGAAATTGACTTTAAAATCGCCTAGTAAAGAAACCGCTTATTACAAAATTGAATCTTTTATAGATAGTGAAACATTCCTTCCGATAAAAAGATATTATTACTCATTTTCAAATCATAAAATAAGGGAGATGAAGGTAATTGAAATTAAAAAGGAAGGTGAGAAGACGAAATATATCCGTTTTGTTATGTATGATTTGCTGAGAAAAGGAACATATACAGAAGTGGAGATAAAAGATTTTGAATATTTCAGTGATTTAAGCGATAAAATGTTCACCAAAAAATATATGGAGATAGCGGTTGAGTGAAGGTAAGGTTTTTAATTAGCTTTTTCATCCTATTTGGTGTAACTTTTTCTCAAGAGGAGAAAAGAAGTAAAATTGATTTTGATTTTTTCGCTACGCAGGGGTATCATAAGCAAAATAATCATTATGTCCTTAAATCTGATAGTAGCGAGTGGTCAAATTATCTTTCAGCTATGGGTTGTCAAATTTCCTTTCGGGGCGGGAAATTTGCAGAGACTCAATATGAGGTGCAGTTAAGGTATACCTCTACATTCTCCCCAACCATACAAATATACACTTGTTATAAGGCAATTATATATTCAGGTGCCTTTAACTGATTATAGTTTTTTAACTATTGGCAAGAGAGAGATGGAGCTTGGATTGGCAAGTTTCCATAATTTTTCAAATAGAATAAGCCCAAAAGAAAGAACACTTGGAGAATTGGAACGTTTGGAGAGATATGGACCTGGTTTGATACAGCTTGATTGGATCATCTTACAATATATTTCGGTAGGGGGTTTTCTGTGGTCACCTGAAGCAAAGAAATGGAAAGATATAAACATTGGTAAACAAATAGAAATTGAAACGAGTAGTATCTATTCAGGCATCTACTTTTACTATGAAAAGCTTAGAAATTTTTCCATAGGATTTAATATCTCTAAACAGACGGATATTTTTAGGATTTATATTGAAGGGATTTTCAAAAGTAGAAGTGAGCAATACTTTTCGGAAATGCTAAAGTTAGGGAAGAAAAAGCGGAATCAGCTCTCTGCGTCGTTTGGATTGGCTCACGAGGGAAAATATCACTGGGCACTGGTTGATTATGCATTTAGGTCTGAAGGTTTTACTGGGATAGAAACTGATAGCATTAAATCTTTCGTTAAAAGAGATAGTAAAGCTATTTTGGGTTATAATAAAGATTACTTTGCAAGAGACTATATTGGTATAAGTGTTGGAACATCGCAATTTATTTTTGTAAATCTGAGGGCTTCTTTAAGCAATTTAATTTCTGTTAATACTTCTGGTGGGGAATTATCGGGTGGATTATCATATCTCCATAAAGGTAGAGTTGTGTTTGGAGTTAGTTTTGTATATTACTATGGTAAAGGTAATAGCGAATACATATCATAATAAATTCAGAATTTTAGGCTTTGTTTCATTCAGCTACTGATAAATCAAAACTTTTTGGTGGAGCACTTTTTGGATGTTCTGGGGTGTTAAGTTGTCATTTTTTAAAATTTTTCTGTATATTTTATCTAAAGATTTAAGTTTTGAGTTCTTTTGGGCACGTGGCGGAACCTGGAAGACGCGCTGGACTTAGGATCCAGTGGGTAAAACCCGTGGGGGTTCAAATCCCCCCGTGCCCACGGAAAAAATTTAAAAATAAATTCAAAAGTCAATCAGTGGAAATCAATATCAACAAATTAAGTCAAACCGAAGCAGAAGCAGAGATAAAACTTCTCTGGGATGAACTTGCTCCTTATTTTGACAAGGCTTATAAAAAATTCCAAGCTGAAGCTGAAATTAAAGGCTTTAGAAAAGGCAAAGCACCAATTGAATTAATCAAAAGACAATTCGGTGAACAAATTGAATACGATGCCCTTGATGATATTGTGAATGATGTTTATCAAAACCTTGTCAAGGATAAAAAAATTGACCCGCTTGGAACACCCGAACTTTTGGATATTGACTATAAGCGTGGTGAATCCCTGATTTTTAAGATAAAATATGAAGTCTTGCCTGAAATTGAAATTTCAAACTATAAAAACCTTCAAGTTGAAAAAATAGTCCATACAGTTGATGATGAAGAGGTTGAAAATGAAATAAAAAGATTGCTTGTCGCAAATGCTTCATATATTGAAGATGATGAAGTTAAGGGTGAGCTTTACAGAGTGACAGTTGACCTTCAAGGTGTTGATCAGAATAATCTGCCTGTTCTCGGGAGAAGAAGTGAAAATGTGGTGATTGACCTTGATGATGAAAGCGTTGTTCAAAATTTGAGAGAAAGGCTCCTTAAGGCTAAAAAAGGAGATGATTTTGTGATTGAACTTATGGTTGATAATAAGCCTGAGAAAGTGAGGGTTAGTGTTAAGAAAATTGAGAGGAAAATTTTGCCAGAGTTAAACGATGAATTTGCATCAAAGATTACAAATGGAAAAGTTAACAGTGTTAATGAGTTGAGAAATTATATAAAAGAAGAGCTTCAAAGATGGTGGGATGAATACAGCGAGCTTAAGTTTTATGACTCAATAATTTCTGAACTTGTTAGAACAAATGATTTCACCGTGCCTGAAGGTTTGATTGAGGATTTCATCCGAAGCATGATTGATGAGGAGAAGAGCAAATATCCAGATGGGAAGTTGCCACCGGATTTTGATGAGCAGTTTTTTAGACAGAGAAAAAGGGCTGACGCGGTTTTTAATGCGAAGTGGTATGTTATAAAAAATAGGATTGCGCAAATTGAAGGGATTGAGTTAACAGATGAAGATTTTGAAAAGCTAGCTGAGAAAGATTCGGCTGAGACCGGAATTGAGAAGGAGAAATTAATTCCATTTTACAAAAGATCCGAACATATAAAGGAAAAGTTGTTGAATAGGAAAATACTTGAATTTTTGAAGAACAAGGTTAAGGTTGTTGAGAAGGTTGTTTAGCAATTTTAGAGGGAATAAGTTATGGAGATTTCGGGCATAGCGATTACATTGATTTCACTTATACTTGCGTATCAAGCTTGTCAGAGTAGTAAGTTGATGAAGCAGATGCATGTTGAGAGCATGGTTATGATAAAAGAGCATAAGGGAGTTGAACGAGTCAATAAAGAAAGATATAGCGATTTCAAGTCGTGAAGATATGGAGTTGATGGAAAGGATGAGTCGGGAGACGAAAGAATTGCCTGATAGGATGAATATGACATTTGAAAGAATTGAGAAAAGTCAAATTGCAAATTTAATTGTTGCTGATAAGAAGCAAAACATAAAAAAATAATTACCATTTACAGCTATGAGCACGAAACTTTATGACCAGCTGGTACCTATAGTTGTTGAGCAAACAAGTCGTGGTGAGAGGGCATATGATATTTTTTCACGACTTTTAAAGGAAAGAATCGTTTTTATAGGTACTCCAATTGATGATGCTGTTGCAAGCCTTGTTATAGCTCAATTACTTTTCCTTGAATCGGAGGACCCAGATAAAGATATATATCTTTACATTAACAGTCCTGGTGGGCTTATTTCGGCTGGTTTAGCAATTTATGACACGATGCAGTATATAAAGCCTGATGTTGCAACGATTTGCATTGGTATGGCTGCGAGCATGGCCGCAGTGATACTTGCTGGAGGTGCAAAAGGTAAAAGGACAGCGCTTCCAAATGCGAGAATTATGATACATCAGCCATGGGGTGGGGTGCAAGGAACAGCGGCGGATATAAGGATTCAGGCTGAAGAAATTTTGAGAATGAAAAGGAAGATAAATGAAATACTTGCAAGGCACACAGGAAAACCAGTTGAACAAATTGAAAAAGACACCGACCGTGATTATTATATGTCGGCTGAGGAGGCTAAAGAGTATGGAATAATTGACCAAATACTTGTGCGAAGGGAAATTTCATCAACAAAGAAGAAATGAGCAAAATGTCTGAAAATCCAAATATAAGAGCAAAACCTGTTTGTTCTTTTTGTGGTAGGAGCGTTGATGAAGTTGGAAATATGATAGCTGGGCCAGATGTTTACATCTGTGATATTTGTGTGAGTGAATCGGTTGACATTTTAAGAAGCAACATAGCTGCGTATTCATCAAGGAAGGGGCGGGGGAAAGCCCCGCTTACCCCAGTTGCAATTAAAAAGGCGCTTGATGAATATATAATTGGGCAAGAGAGGGCGAAGAAAATTTTATCCGTAGCAGTTTATAATCATTACAAGAGAATTGAAAACAACCTTGAATCAAATGGACAGGTAAAGAACTTAACTGACAATGTTGAGATAGAAAAAAGCAACATCCTTTTAATAGGTCCAACTGGAACTGGGAAAACGCTTCTTGCACAGACCCTTGCTAAAATTCTTGATGTCCCGTTTGCCATTGCAGATGCGACAACCCTTACTGAGGCTGGATATGTTGGTGATGATGTTGAAACGATACTTCTTTACCTTTTGCAAAATGCTGATTATGATGTTGCAAGGGCTGAGCGCGGGATAGTTTACATTGACGAGATAGACAAAATTGCCCGTAAGACAAGCAGTCCGTCAATCACGCGCGATGTCTCGGGTGAAGGTGTCCAGCAGGCGCTTTTGAAAATACTTGAAGGGACAATCGCTGGCGTCCCACCTAAGGGTGGGAGAAAGCATCCGGAGCAAAGCTTGATTTACATAAACACTAAAAATATACTTTTCATTTGTGGTGGGGCTTTTGAAGGGCTTGAGAAAATAATCGCAAGCAGGGTGAATAGAAATTCAATTGGTTTCACAGCTGAAATTCGCGGGAATAGAGATGAAATGATTGACGAGCTTCTCCCACTTGTTGAGCCTGAAGACCTTTTAAAATTTGGTTTTATTCCAGAGTTCATCGGGCGTCTTCCGGTGATAGCGACGCTCCACTCTTTATCTAAAGAGGCACTTGTGAGAATTTTAACCGAGCCGAAGAATGCGATAGTGAAGCAATATAAAAAATTATTTGAATTTGATGGCGTTGAACTTGAATTTGAGCCTGAAGCTCTTGATGCCGTTGCCGAGCTTGCCTTGAAACGCAGGACTGGTGCGCGTGGTTTGAGAGCTATAATTGAAGAAATTATGCTTGACATAATGTTTGAGTTACCATCACGACTTAAAGAACAGCCGATATCAAAATGCATCATTACAAAGGAAACAATTTATGAAAGAGCTGAACCAATTTTTATCTATAGTGAGCAAAGACTTTCAGCATAGCTTAAAAGTTTTAAAAAGCACTTGTTTAAAAGTTAAAAAATGTTAGGGTTTTAAATCCCGGTCAAAAGCCGGGATTTTTTATTTAAAAATAAAAACGGCAAGAAAAATGATTACAAATTCAGTAGCACTTGAAGAAAAAGTAAAACCATTACACATTAAGCACATCATGGAGCAAATTGGGCTTACCGATGATGACTTTGAATATTATGGCAAATTTACGGGGAAGATAAGGCTTGAAGTGATGGAGAAATTGAAAGACAAACCCGATGGTAAGTTAATCATTGTCACTGCTATTACACCGACACCATCCGGAGAAGGCAAAACTTTAACCTCAATTGGCTTAAGTCAAGCACTTAACAAAATTGGAAAGAAAGCAATAGTTACATTAAGGGAGCCGTCACTTGGACCAGTTTTTGGAATCAAAGGTGGTGCAACTGGTGGTGGAAAATCGCAAGTTATACCGTCGGAGCTTATCAACCTTCACTTTAACGGCGACATTCACGCAATCACATCTGCTCACAATTTGCTTGCAGCTTTGATTGACGCACACATTCATCATGGAAATGAGTTAAGAATTGATGTCAACAATATCACTTGGGAAAGAGCTATTGACATGAACGATAGAGCCTTGCGCCATATCGTGATCGGACTTGGGGGCAAAGTCAACGGGGTTCCGCGTGAGTCTGGTTTTGTGATAACGGCTGCATCTGAGACAATGGCTATTCTTTGTATGGCGAGTTCAAGGATGGATTTGAAAAGAAGATTATGTGAAATTGTTATCGGATATGACCTTGATGGAAAACCGGTCAAGGCAAGAGATTTGAAAGCTTGTGGAGCGATGATGGTTTTATTGAACGAAGCGATAATGCCAAACCTTGTCCAAACAAGTGAGCATACGCCAGCTATAATTCACGGCGGTCCGTTTGCTAACATAGCACATGGAACAAATAGCGTAATTGCTGATAAAATCGCACTTAAACTTGCAGATTATGTTGTCGTTGAAACTGGGTTTGGTTCTGACCTTGGAGCGGAAAAGTTTTTTGATATAGTTGCACACATTCACAGAGTTAAACCATCAGCTGCTGTCATCGTTGTTTCAGCAAAAGCGATAAGATATCACGGCGGAATAAAATCTCAAGATGATTTTACCGTTGAAAAATTTAAAAAGGGACTTGAAAACCTTGAATTTCATGTGAAAAACATCCGAAAGTTTGGTGTTCCAGCTATCGTTTCAATAAATAAGTTTGCAACTGATACAGAGCTTGAAATTGAGCTTATAAAAGATAAATGCGCCAAACTTGGAGTTGAATGCTCTGTGACTGAGTTTTTCACAAAGGGAGGTGAAGGTGGAATTGAACTTGCTGAAAAAGTCGTCAAAATAACTGAAACAGTGCCATCTGATTTTAAACCACTTTACAGATTATCAATGCCATTGATTGATAAAGTTAAACTTATCGCGACTGAAGTTTACGGTGCTGATGATGTCTATATTGAAAGGAAGGCGATGAAAAAACTTGAGAAATATATTGAACACGGCTATGACCATCTTCCAGTTTGCATTGCTAAAACGCCAAATTCAATAAGCGATAATCCGAAACTTATCGGAGTTCCAAAGGGATGGACTTTAACTGTGACAGATGCACGTTTATTTGCTGGGGCTGGTTTTGTCGTTGCTATATGTGGTGATATAATGCTTATGCCCGGGCTTCCAAAAAATCCAGCAGCTTTCAATATGGATGTTGACGAACACGGCAATATATATGGTCTTTTTTAAACAAAATTAATTTTGAAAAATGGAAAAATACATTGACTTAAGAAGTGATACTGTAACGAAACCTTCGCCCGAAATGCGACGCTTTATGATGGAAGCAGAAGTCGGAGATGATGTCTTTGGAGAAGACCCGACCGTTAACAAGCTTCAAGAGATGGTCGCTGAAATGCTTGGTAAGGAATCAGCTCTTTTCGTCCCAAGTGGTGTGATGGGGAATCAAACCGCGATAAAAGCTCACACAGAGCCGGGCGATGAAGTCATTGTTGAAGCTGAATCACATATAATGAATTATGAAACTGCTGCGCCGTCAATGTTATCTGGTGTTCAGCTTTATCCAATTCAAGGTAAACGCGGCGTTATAACGGTTGAGCAAATTAAAAGAGCGGTTAGACCGAAGGCATATTATATGCCGAGGACTCGCTTGATATGCCTTGAAAACACTCACAATCGCGCTGGCGGGACGATTTATCCGATTGATGAAATAAAAAAAATTCGCGAGTTTGCGCTTGAAAATGGGATAAAAATGCATCTTGACGGCGCAAGACTTTGGAATGCCTGCGTTGCAACTGGAATAAGTCCGAAGGAATATGCACAGTATTTTGACTCAGTTTTGGTTTGCCTTTCCAAAGGCCTGGGTGCACCGGTTGGCTCGGTTGTTGCAGGCGATAGGGAATTTATTGAACGAGTTAGAAGATATAGAAAAATCTTCGGTGGGGGAATGAGACAGGTTGGGATTTTGGCAGCTGCTGGAATTTACGCGCTTCAACATAACATTGAGAGGTTAAAGGAAGACCACGAAAAAGCAAGATTTTTTGCGGAGAAAATTTCTGAATTAAAAGTTTTTGACATAGACCTTGAAGCAGTGCAAACAAATATCGTTATAATTGGCGTTGAAAGGACAGGGAAAACCCTAGATGAAATTTTAAAAATGCTTAAAGATAATGGTGTGCTTTTAAGTTCGGGAAGTTATATGAAACTACGCGCCGTCACACACCTTGATGTTTCAATGGAAGAGGTAAAACAAGCTGTTGAGGTTTTTTATAAACTATTTGGTTGAGCGAGCTATTTAATCAAAAGAATTTTCTTTACAAGTGTTAACTTTTTAAAATTATCTGCCGGTGTGAAATCAGCTCTTACAAAGTAAACGCCGGAGGCGATTGCCCCCGGCGAAAATTTAATTTTATGTTTGCCTGCTGGATAATTTCCAAATGCTAAATTTCCAATTTTTTGACCAAGAAGGTTGTAAATCTCAACCTTGATGAAAGATTTAACGGGCAATGATATATTCACATTTGTTTCAAGGTTAAATGGGTTCGGGTAAACCTCTATCTCAAAACCTTTTGGCAAAATCTCACCAAATCCATCACCCACTGAAGTCACAATTTGGGTTAATCTGCGATTTAAAATTAGCATCACCGCATCAGCTGTGATGAAGCCAGGAGATTTAAAGTTTTCATTCGTTATCTTTAAAATTTTTTGCCTACCTTTTTGAAGTAAAAATCGCCAAGTTTATACCATCCATTTGGATTTGTCTGGTTAACTATAAATTTAACCGCTGTTCCTGATGAATCGTAGACATAGTAAACAGCGCTGTCTGATGTTGAACGCACCACAAAAGCATAAACCTCATAATAGCCACTTTCTGGTATATCAGAGTAATATTCTACCCATTGTGGCGATGTTGACTGAGATGCAAGATATCCCCCCAATGAATGTAAACAGATTGCTGAACCCAACCGTCAGAATAAGATACATTTGAACCAAGCTCATCAATTATAATCGCTGGGGGTCTCCAATTTGAAGGTCTATCTGGGACAAGTGCTTTTTCATTCAAAAGAATCTTCAACGAGTCAAAATCATCTGAAAGCGAACCATAATACCAAACAACAAATCCTTTCAGATTTTGCTGTCTTACATATTGAATCATTTTTAAAAATTCGGATGTCGTTGAATTTTGGCTATCTATCCCGAACAAAATTTTCCCTCTATCCCTGACCTTTGCAAATATATTCATACACTCGTTTATAAATGCGTTTGCAGTTGATCTATAATTCATCGGTTCAACATAATCAAGCCATCCGCTGTTAATCCATGTGATCCAATCTTGCAATTTTTCAGATTTTGCCCAGTCAGGGCTAACCCCCACCGCATTTGTAAGGCGCATATCTTTTCTGTAAAATTTAACCGAATCATAAACCATCTTTGCGAACTGATTCAATTTCTGAATTCTCCAGTTTTTCCATTCGGCATCGTTGTAATTAAGCGGTGGCGTTGCACCGTTGTGTTCAATTTTGTAAAGCTCAACAGTTGCACTATCATATCCACAATTTGGGTCGGGATATCTTATCCTGTCAAGTTCAAAACCATCGATATTATATTTCTTTACCATCTCAAGTATGAGTTGAATTAGAAAGTTTTGCACCTCTGAATTTGCGTGAGCCATCCAGTAGAAATTTGTATTTATCTGGTCTTCGGACGAGCCTGTATCTGAACCATCGTTTCTTTTAGCAAGCCATTTGGGATGAAAATCAAAAATAACTCCTTTACCGCTGTTCCCAGGCAAATATCCACCCCATCCACCGATGAATCCATATTCAAACCATGCATAAACTTCAAGTCCAACTCTATGCGCTTCGGCTATCAACTCCTGAAGTAAATCTCTTTCCCCAAGCTGTGGATCTGTGTAAAGTCCAGTTTCACGGTAAAACACCTCACTTCTAAAAAGCGGATATCCCCTCGCCCATACAAGAACATAAACGGCATTAAAATTATTATTTGCAATATTTTCCATATCCAAAGCTATCTCATATTTCGTCTTGTATGCGTTGCCATTTCTTGGAACATACCAAACACCACGATGCTCGTAAATTTGAGAGAAAAGATGCGATGTGAAAATTAACAAAATTAAAAATCCCTTCTTCAGCATTTTACCAACCATATTTATTTTATGAATCTGTAAAGATTTTGCCCGAAAATTTCTCCGATTTCTTCGACTCTCCAACCGTCTTTCAAAAGCTGCGATACAAATGCCCCAGCTTCAATAGGGTTTATGTTTATAAGTATGCGATTTGATTTGGTTGAGCTAAATTTTTGCAGAAATTTCTCTTTGTCTGTGAAAATATAAAACACATCCTTTGCATCTTCTTTAATTGTGTCTGGATCAAAGACAATATATCGTTTTTTAACATCAAATTTTTTCGCCGTTTCACCCTTGAAAACCGGAATCATATCAAGGTAAAAATCGTTAACCACATCAACGACATCTTTTACATTTTCATCTTGGATTTGATTATCAAAAACAACAAACTTTAAGCCAGCTTTGGATAGAACTGCTAAAGATTGAGGTAGATTTGAAAACAGCTTAGCTTTTGCGGAGAAAATTATGTTTAAAACATCTGGAGAAGTCAAAAAATCTGAGCTTTTGTAAACTACATTGAAATTTCTGTAATCACGCTTTGCAATTGAATCAACGAAGTGAAGGACTTTGAAAATTTCATCTATTGAGTTTGATTCGATCTCAAAAATGACAGCTTCAACGCCATAGTTTTTCAAGTTATTTCTTAAATTGTAAAGCCAGTCTTTATTTAAAGAGTCAGGATAAAGTTGAGTGTAAAATACTGAACTTGAATTTGCGTAGAGGTAGTTTTCGTATCTTAATTTTCTTTCCAAAGTTTCAGGATAATTTGCAAGTCCAAGGATTACATCATATGCTGCGTTTCCAACTTCGCCAAGGACAAACGGCTGAATTTTGTCGCTTTTGTCGTCAGCTCTGTGATATTCAGGATGTTGTCCAGCAGATATGAAAAAGAAAGATGGTATTCCTTTTTGTTGAAATGGGTAATGATCAGAGTTAGCTCCAGCGCGAAATTTTCCAAGATTTTTAAGTTTCTCAGAGGGGAAAAATTTCTGGATTATATTCCACATCCCTGGGAAATTTTCAGTTCCAGCGATGTTTATATTTCCGTTGCCTCTCCCAACCATATCAAAGTTAAACATTGCTACCACATTTTCTGCTGGAATAGGTAAGTTAGACGCAAAGTATTTTGAGCCAAGAAGCCCCTGCTCCTCACCCGCAAACAGAGCAAAAATTATTGACCTTTTCGGTTTTTCTCCATTTGCCATCATGCTTCTTGCAAGCTCCATAACAAGGCATGTTCCAGAAGCATTATCGTCAGCCCCAGGGTACATAAAACCTTCAGCATCAACTCCATTATGGTCCATATGTGCTCCAACGATTATGTATTCATCTTTTAATTTTTCATCTGAACCAGGAAGTAAGCCAACGACATTTCTCGTCCATCCATCAAGTTTTTCAACTTTGGTTTCAATTTCAAAAATTTTATTAATTTCAAAAGTTCTCGGTTTGAAATCAATTTCACTTTTCAAAGCATCAAAACTTACACCAGTGTTATAAAAAATATCGTCAACGACTTTTCTTCCGATCCAAAGCGCTGGAATCTGCGGAGTATAATATTCTTCAGTAATTGCTCCACCTCTTATTGGTCTATCACCTTGGACATACAAAACTGCAACTGCACCTTTTTCAAATGCTTTTTTCACTTTATATCCTCTTGAGCTTTCAATGTTAAATTTCCCCTCATCGTCTGGTGGTTTTCCTGCAAGTAAAATTACTATTTTGCCTTTGACATCAACATTTGCGTAGTCATCTCTTCCTTTTTCTGGAGCTGAAATTCCATAACCGACGAACACAACTTTTGCTTTAACTTTGCCACTTCCACTGTTTGTCAAGATTGTAAAATCATCGCCAAGTGAATATCGCGTTTTTCCTCTTCTTCCATTTAAAAGTGTTAATTTTGAAACTTTATCTTGTGTTGCGAGAATTTTGAAATTTTGAAAATAAGTTCCATTGTCTCCAAATGGTTTTAGCCCAAATTCTCTAAATTTTTCCGCTATCCATTCGCTTGCTTTTTCGCCCCCGGGTGTTCCAGATTTACGACCTTGAAATTCTTTTGAAGTCAAAATTTTGTTAAAATTCCACGCTGAAATTGAATCAAATTTCGTTTGCGAAATCGTGAGACTTAAAATAACGCTTAAAGCTAAAAGCAAGATTAAGAGCTTTCGCAACATTGTAAATTGGTGTTTTTATTTTTAAGATAGTAAAAAATAATTTTTGGTCAAGCTTAATTTTTGGAAATTTTGAGTGGGTTTGTAAATTTTTTTATGTTTAAAGTCCAAAACAAAATACGATTGAAAATGGATATACTCTTCACATACTTTCTCGGACCGAAAGGGGAAAATTTTGAGTTTTTTAGGAAACTTGTCAACAGGGCAATTGATTGGAATAAAAAGTGGCGTGAAAATTTTTTTGATGATGAAAGTATTTATCCCGAGAATTTCTTCAACTCTGAAATTTTCAAAGAAGAATCTGAAAAGCTTGCTAATGTATTTGAAGAATTTTTAAAACGACTTGAAAATAATCTTCCATATTTCCATCCCCGATATTCAGCGCAAATGCTAAAAGACCCGTCAATTCCTGCGCTTCTCGGTTATTTTACAATTATGATGACAAATCCAAATAACCACGCGTATGAAGGTGGACCTGTGACGACAGAAATGGAAATGGAGGTTGTTGATGAACTTTTAAATCTTGTTGGGTTTAAAGAAGGCTGGGGGCATTTGACAAGTGGTGGCTCACTTGCAAATCTTGAAGCGCTATGGGCTGTCAGGGATTTTAGGGGAAAGGGAATAGCGGTTTTTTCAAAAGGTTCGCATTATTCGTGGAAGAGAATTTGCTCAATTTTAAAAGTTGATTTTGTTGAAATTGATGTTGATGAAAATTATAGAATTGACCTAAATCAGCTTGAACATGTCCTTAAAAATAACGATGTTATGTTCGTGATGGCAAATTTTGGGACGACAGGAGTTGGGGCGGTTGATCCAATAGTTGAAATTTTGAAGTTAAAAGAAAAGTACTGTTTTCACCTCCACATTGACGCAGCTTATGGTGGATATATGCGAAGTCTTATAATTGATGAAAATGGGAAGATGATTGACTTTTCAAATGTTAATGCGCCATTGAAAAAATTTGTCTATGATAATCTGCTTGCTCTTTCTGATGCTGACTCTTTGACGATTGACCCACATAAGCACGGGCTTGTAATGTATGGGGCTGGTGGAGTTTTATATAAGGATGAAAATTTACGACAGGTTATACTTAACACATCACCGTATACATATCATAAAAAAGACAAGCCGAATATCGGTATGTTCCAACTTGAAGGCTCAAGACCTGGTGCATCTGCTGGAGCTGTGTGGCTTACTCATAGGATTTTCCCACTTAACAAAAATGGCTTTGGCAAAATTTTGGGTCAAACATTGAAATCGGCAAATTACCTCTATAAAAAACTTATAAACCTACCTGGATTTTCACCTCTTACCGAGCCAGACCTTGACATAGTTTGCTTTTATAAACACAATGGGAGTTTAAGCCTAAATGAAATAAATAAAATAACACTTGAGATTTATAACCGCCTTTCAATTGAAAATCCGAAGGCAAGATTTATCCTTTCAAAATTCATCGTTGATAAATCAACAGCTTTTAAAATTAACCCTAAATTTAAAATTGATGATGATTCACTTAACACACTTCGCTCTGTTTTCATAAAACACTGGAATGCGATTAGCGATAAATTGAATTATGTTGATTTGCTTATTGAGGAAATGATACGAGATTGATCAGTCTTTGGGTTTAAGATTCTTTTTGAAAAATTTATCAATCAAATCCCATGCGTTTTTCGTTGATATTTCATCATAATTTGTTTTGTTGTTTGGGTTCATAAACGCATGATTTACGCCAGGGTAAATTTTAACTTCAATCTCTTTGCCAAGTTTTTTCATTTTTTCATTGAAATTTTTCACAACATCAGGTGGTATTCCTCTGTCTTTTTCGGCGAAAATTCCAAGTATTGGGGCATTTATCTTTTCAAGTTGCTCTTCGTCTTCAACAAGCCTACCATAGCAAATAACCCCGGCTGAAAAATCCGGAATCTCAATTAAACTTCTTAAAGCGAATCCTCCACCCATGCACCACCCAATTATGCCTATCTTATCTGGTAAAACATCATCTCTTGATTTGAGATATTCAACCGCTGACTTTATATCTTTAACAACTGTATTTGCAGATAGAGATTGCATATATGATCTCGCCTCGTCCGGTGTTTTAGCAAGTTTTCCGCGGTAAAGGTCAACAGCTATAGCTACATAACCTTTGCTTGCAAACCTTATGGCATTTTCCTTCTCCCAATCTGTTAATCCCCACCATTCGTGAATTAAAACAATTGCTGGAAATTTCCCCTCAACTTTCGGGACAGCAAGAAATGCGGGAAATTCATCGCCATTTGATTTTAATTTTATCATTTGAATTCCAACATTCAGCTTTTTCTCCTGCGTGAAAGCAAGAACAGTAAAGATAACAGATAAAATCATTGCTATAACGAGAAGAAGGAAAATTTTATCAAACATGGCTTTAGCTCCCCATTTGTGTTTGTTGTATTACTGGAAGTTTAATTGTTATCGTTGTTCCTTTACCAAGCTCACTTTCAACAAAAATTTCACCTTTATGTTCGGTTACAATTTTTTTCGTTATCGCCATTCCAAGCCCAGTCCCCTGCTTTTTCCCATATGTGACAAATGGTTCAAAGAGTTTCTTTTTGACTTCCTCAGGCATCCCTTCCCCAGTATCGGTAAATTGCATATAGAAGAAATCATTCTCGCGCCATGTTTTAACAATAAATTTCCCACCCTCAGGCATCGCATCCCTTGAATTGTGAGCAATGTTGAAGACGACGCGCATCATTTTATCAATGTCAATCTCAACTTCATCAGTGAACTCAAAATATTTTTCAATTGTGATTTTATTTTGTTCAAATTCTCTGGCTATAAATGCGAGGGTAGCTTCAAGAAAATCAGCGAGACTAATTTTTGTGAAGTTGATGCTTGTGACTCCCCTTGAGAAATCAAGTATTTCTTGAGCCATATTGACAAGTCTATCCACTTGTCGTATAACTTCATCAACAAGTTTTATCGCTTCACCTTCGCCGACTTTTTTCCTCAAAACTTGTGCGTAGGCTTTGATTGTCGTCATTGGATTTTTTATATCGTGAATTATTGAGCTTGCCATCCTGCCTATTACTGCAAGCCTTTCGTTATTTACAAGCTCTTGAGCCATCTTTGCATTTTGGATCGCAATTGAAGCATGAATTGCAAGAGCGTTTAGCATTTCTTCATCTTTTTTGGTGAAAATGCCATCTTTTTTATTTATCAGCTGAAATACGCCTACAATTTTATCGTTTTTGTCCTTTATCGCTTGGCAAAGCATGGTTTTCGTTCTGTATCCAGTTTTCTTATCAATTTCAGGGTTAAATCTCGGATCTTCATATGCGTCTTTTAAGTTTATAGTCTCGCCAGTTTGAGCTACATAACCTG
Organism: uncultured Bacteroidota bacterium; assembly: GCA_964438815.1. GTDB lineage: Bacteria > Bacteroidota > Ignavibacteria > Kryptoniales > Kryptoniaceae > Kryptonium. Next base: position 78,352 of record CAYTKW010000002.1, on the reverse strand, counting down.
CAATACCAACACCAATTGGGAGACGAATTTCCCTGACCTCATCACCTTGAAGCACCTTTGACCATATCTCACCTGTTAACTCATCAACAAGATATACCGTTCCTCTATCAGCGTTCGTTATTTCAAGAGCAATTTCAAGGATTGTCTTTAAAAGTTCATCAAGTTGTATTGTTGAATTAACTCGTTTTGTTATCTCAATTAAATAATTCAGCTTGTTTATTTGCTCGGTGACCTCCCTTTCATAATTTAGAAAATCTTTTAAAAGTCTATCGTTTGATACTCTTAATCTTTCGCTTAGTGCCTTTGCGATGTTTATCAATATCTGTGGGTGCTCGTGTATAATTTTTTCAAAATATCCAGCTGGGATTGATAAAACTTTGCAATCATTTAACGCTACAACGCTTGCCGACCTTGGGCGAAGATCAATTAAAGCCATTTCACCAAAGAAATCGCCCTCGTGCATTTCAAATAAAACTCTCCCAGCTGAATCTAAAAGCCTTAGAACCTTAACACCGCCTTTTAAAAGTAAACAAACTTTATCCCCATATTCGCCCTCGCGAAGTATAACATCACCAGTTTTAAACTTTTCAACAAATGAGTTTTTTACTATCTCAGAAATAACAACATCCGAAAGATTCTGCAGAAGTTTATTGTTTTTTAAGGCGTTAATTAAATCTGTTGACTTCATTTTCGTCCTCTTTGATAAATTGGTAAATAAACGGATGCATTTAGAAGAACAGCAACTGAGCCATTGATTCTTTTAAGTTCTCCAATGTCGCCAATTTCAGATAAGCCCATCAAGCTTAAAATTTCGGGTTTAAGCTCTGACTTCACACTTATATTAATAAATTTTAACTTATTTCGCAACGATAAAGCGGTGTGTCCGTTCATTGAATAGTTTTCAATAAGATGTTTTTTCATATCGGAAATGTTCGCAAATTTGAACCAATCAAGAAATGTCTTTGAACCAATTCCATCACGACATTCAATAAATGAAAATAATAAGCCTCCGTCTTTAACGATATAATGTGAGTGGTGAATTGACTTGTGCGATTGTATGAAATTTACATCTTTTGGGAAACCGCCAGCGCTTGATATCACGACGTCAAATTTTTCTTCCACAGGTATTGTGAAAAATTTTTTCAAAAAGTCAATCCCAGCTTTATGCGATGAAATGACATCACCAAAAAATGCGCCTGTTATCTTATCATCTTCATCAAGGATAACGCCAAGACAAATTGCTTTTAAGTTGCAAATTTTAAATGCTTCAATTATATCTTCGTAAACAGGATTGCCGTCAAGCTTTAAGTTAGTTGCTTCTGGGTTTATATCGCCATTTGAAGTGAGGGTAAGTTTGTGATTTTGAATTGCTGTTTTATATGATGCAATACCCGGGACTATCATCTTTGCTCCACCACCTGCGCCAGCAAAGTAATGATGTGTTATCGAGCCAACAATTATAATTTTATCAGCTTCCGATACAAGCCTATTTAACAAAATTTCCGTCCCACGACTCGTTTTCCCATAATAGATAAATTCACCATTATACGCATCGTGCTCAAAAATTTCAAAATTATCGTAAATCTCATCCCCGAGGATTTCCCTTTTCTCTGTCTCACTTTGTCTTGTGTGAGTGCCGTTCGCAAAAAGAATTTTTATATTTGAACTTCTAACTCTTTCAAGTATAAATTTCAAAACAAAGTCAATTCGCGCTTTTCTAGTTTTATCTGGGACAACGAGCAAAACTTTGTCGTTCGCGTCGATGAAATTTTCAAGCTTTGGTGAATCAATTGGGTTATCAAGCGCATCATTTATAATCTCAGCTTCATCCCGCTTGGGAGGCTTAGTTTGACAGGTTAAAATTTTTGCGTGTTCGGGAAGTTCAACTTCAATCAAGCTTTTGCCGTATTTAAGATTGACTTTCTTCATCTCGTTAAAATTTTCTGTTCATAAGAGTTGCAGCGAAAGCAGCGCCGAACCCATTATCAATGTTTACCACCACAACCCCGGGAGCACAACTATTTAACATCGTAAGAAGTGGAGCAAGTCCACCGAAATGCGCCCCGTAACCAATTGAAGTTGGGACAGCAATTACTGGAACTCCAACAAGTCCGCCAACTATACTTGGCAAAGCTCCTTCCATCCCCGCGACGACTATTATAACACTGGCATTTTTAAGCATGTCAAGATTTGCAAATAACCTATGAATTCCAGCAACACCGATATCATATAAAACCTCAACTTCGTTTCCAAGCATCTCTGCTGTAACTCTTGCTTCTTCGGCAACTGGCAAGTCAGCTGTTCCAGCAGTTATTATCAAAATTCTACCTTTCTTGTCATCTTTTTTTATTTCATCGCGAACTACGGTTATAGTCCTTGCGATCTCGTTGTAATTCGCATCCTTTGCAATTTTCTTAACAGCTTTAAAATGTTCAACACTTGCTCTTGTCGCAAGGAGTAAATTTGACCTTTTAAGTATCTTTCTCGCTATTTCCTTCACTTGTTCTGGAGTTTTCCACTGACATAGTATCACCTCTGGGAAATTATGCTTCAATGTCCTATGATGGTCAACTTTTGCAAATTTTATATCTTCAAACGGTAACCATTTAATTTCATTTATGAATTCATCAACGCCGATTTTGCCATTTTTATAATCGTTTAAAAGTTTTTCAATTTTTCCACGCATGTGAAAGTTTAATTTTTTGTAGATTAAGTTTTGTTGTTATGGCTAAAACTTCACCTTTTTGCTCAACTTCAAACGTTAACCAATTCAAACCAAATATATCCCTAGATCCTTTATCCGATGTGAAAAATAAGACATCAATTATATTTGCAATCCATATTCCAATAGTTACTCCAAGAAATAGATTTCGTCTTTTGTAATCTTTGTCAATATCGGACTTGACCTGCAACATCTCCTGCCATATTTGTTCAGCTTTTTCCCAGTTCATAGTGCTTTGATATTGAATCTCAAGATTTTCAAGCCTTTCATTTCCACCAACTAAATTGTTATGCGATACAATTGTCGTAACCAAAGAGCCAAAGGCAGAAAGCGTGAAAATTGCACCTTTAAATTTGTGCCCAAGGTAAAATTGCCCCGCACCTGGGATAAAGGTTGAATAAACAAGTGCTGTAAGTTTTCTCTTTGAAAGGAGGCTCTTTTCAAGAGCAAAATTTGACTCAAAATTATAGTTAAATTGGGCGATAGCAAGGGATTGGCTCAAGATTAGAACGAGGAAGATTTTCCTGAACATAAAATTTTACCTATGTTTGTTTTGTCGTTAAGTAAATTTAAAAAATTGAGCGAATAATTAAAACGACATAATTGGAACTTGAAAGTTGTTTCCAAGATTCTTATATTTAAGAAAGAAAAACAAAAGCAAGGAACGAAAGATGAAGCGCTTAATTTTAGCTGCATCCATCGTCATACTCGCTAATGCTTTAGCGATGGGACAATTCAAAGAGCAAATTGAATCAAAACCAGATGTTTACCAGTCAATAATTCAAGGTGGGAATAGAAGTTATCTTGGGTTTTTCAATCCAGCCAATTTATTTATGAGACATAGTTTTTCTATTTCATATTTAAGCATTGGTGGCAAGGGAATGATGATCAACTCTTATACAAATTCAATCTTTTACAAGTTTTCAGACAACTTAAATCTTCAGGCAGATATAAGTTTGGTGAATTCACCGTTTAGTTCATTTGGAAAGAATTTGCAAAACCAAATAAATGGAATTTACATAAACCGTCTTGAGCTCAATTATAAACCTTCCAATAACATTTTAATAAACATCCAATATCGTCAACTTCCATTTTATGATCTTTACCCTTATTATTATCGCTGGTAAAATTTCGGTGTGAAATTTTTGAATGTGCGTTTGTGTCTTTATTTGTCTCAAATTATAATTTTTGCTCTGGGGAAATTGTTGATATTTAAGCATTTAAAATTTGGCATATTATTTGCATTATTTTTGTTTGAAAATTAACAAATAGATTTGTAGTGAAATTGAAAAAGAGTTTTTATTTAGCGCCTGAGGATTTAAACAAAGTTTTTGAACATTTTAAATCTCGGGGGTATAAAATTTTGGGTCCTACCATTAAAGATGATGCAATTGTTTACGATGAAATTGAATCTGTTAATGATTTGCCCATTGGTTGGACTGATGAGCAGTCGCCCGGGGTTTACAGGTTGAGAAAAAGAAATGATGATGCCATCTTTGGCTATGTTGTCGGACCACATTCATGGAAGAGATTTCTATACCCACCGGTTTTAACTCTATGGGAAGCGAAAAGAGTAGATGGAAAATTTAAAGTTGAGGAAGTAAACCTTGGGGTGGAGAAGTTTATTTTCGTCGGTGTAAGAGCGTGTGAAATTTCGGCAATTTTGATTCAAGATAAAATTTTCAGCGGTGGGGAATATGTTGACCCAAATTACATTAGGCGAAGGGAAAATGCATTTTTGATAGCGGTTAATTGTGTTGAGCCGGGCAAAAATTGTTTCTGTTTATCAACAGGAACTGGACCCACTGTTTTAAACGGTTATGATATTGTTTTAACGGAGGTTTTTTCAAATGAAAAACACTATTTGATTGCGAATGCAGGTTCAAAAGCAGGTGAAGAGTTATTAGCATATCTTGGTTTTAGAGAAGCTACTGAAAATGAAGTTGAAGAAGCTGAAAAGATCGCTCATGATGCTGTGAATAAATTTGAAAAGGAAGTTGATTTAACAAGTGTGGTTGAGGTTTTGCAGTCAAATTATGAAAACCCACTCTGGGATAAAGTTTCGGAGAAGTGTCTCGCTTGTGGGAATTGCACGATGGTGTGCCCGACTTGTTTCTGCCATATAGTTGAAGATGTAACTAATTTAAAGGGTCAAAGTGCGAAGAGGATAAGGCGTTGGGATTCATGCTTTACTATGGAATTTTCATACATTCATGGCGGGAGCGTCAGATATTCAACTATGTCAAGATATAGGCAATGGATGGTGCATAAACTTTCAACTTGGAAGAATCAATTCGGTATGTTAGGATGCGTTGGTTGTGGAAGGTGCATAACATGGTGTCCTGTTGGGATTGATATAGTTGAAAATGTTAAACTTTTTAAAGAATCATCAATTAAAATTTAAATGGTGAAGTGATATGTCAATTGAGACGCTTGAAAAGTTGCTTTCGGAACATCCGTTTTTTAAGGGTTTGAAAAAGGAGTATCTTGAATTCATTGTTGGATGTGCGCGAAATGTTCTCTATAAACCTGGGGATTTCATATTTCGTGAAGGTGAGGAAGCAAATGAGTTTTACATAATACGAGAGGGGAAAGTCTCACTTGAGATTTCAGCGCCAGGTAGAAATCCCATAATAATTCAAACGCTTGAGGATATGGAAGTCCTTGGTTGGTCTTGGCTTGTTCCGCCATATTATTGGCACTTTGACGCGAGAGCTGTTGAACCGACAAGAGCAATTGCACTTGATGGGAAATGTTTGAGAAATAAATGTGAAGAAGACAATAGTTTGGGGTATGAGCTTTTGAAAAGATTTGTTGTTATTGTTGAACAAAGACTTCAAGCAACGAGAATACAATTGCTGGATTTGTATGGAATTACTAAGTGAAAGAGAAACATTGACAGCTGAAAAAAATCCAATGTTTCCTCAGATTTTTCAAATTCGTTCAAGAAAGCAAGAAACAAAAGACACATTTACAATTGAACTTGAACCGACAGAGCCAGGGGTTGAATTTAAATTTGTCCCTGGTCAATTTAATATGATTTATGTTTTTGGCGTTGGTGAAGTTCCAATCTCAATAAGTGGCGATCCAAGCAAAGTGTCAAGAATAGTTCACACGACAAGGATGGTCGGTGTTGTGACAAAGGCGATGGGGCAATTGAAAAAAGGTGACACTGTTGGGATAAGAGGACCTTTTGGTTCGGGCTGGCCAATTGATAAATATACAGGGCATGATATCGTTATAGTTGCAGGGGGGATAGGACTTGCACCATTAAGACCAGTAATTTATTATGCACTTTCAAGAAGAGATGAATATAACAGGGTGCTTCTTTTGTATGGTACTAGAACTCCTGAAGATATTCTTTATAAGCGCGAAATTGAAAAGTGGAAAGCGAGATTTGATTTTGAGGTTTATGTTACTGTTGACAGGGGGACCGGAAGTTGGAAAGGTAATGTTGGGGTTGTTACAACATTAATTCCGCGTGCACCATTTGACCCACAAAATGCGGTTGCTTTTGTATGTGGACCTGAAATAATGATGAGGTTTACAGCGCTTGAGCTTGTAAAAAGGGGGGTAAGCGAGAATAATATTTTCATTTCAATGGAGAGGAATATGAAATGTGGCGTTGGTTTGTGTGGTCATTGTCAGTTTGGACCTGTGTTCATTTGTAAGGATGGTCCTGTTTTTAGTTATAGTCAGGTAAAAAGTTTGATATTTAAACGGGAAATTTGAAAATGAAAGCAAAAAAGCCAAAACTTGCAGTTTGGAAATTTGCTTCTTGTGATGGATGCCAGCTTAGTTTACTTGATTGTGAAGATGAACTTCTTGAAGCTGTCGGTGAGGTTGAAATAGCATATTTTCTTGAAGCTTCGCGGGATGTTATCCCTGGTCCGTATGACATTTCTCTTGTTGAAGGTTCTATAACAACACCGCACGACGCCGAAAGGATACACAAAATTAGAAAAGTTTCAAAGTATCTCATAACGATTGGAGCTTGTGCTACAGCCGGGGGAATTCAAGCGTTAAGGAATTTTAAAGATGTTAAGGAGTTTATATCAATTGTTTACGCAAATCCGTCTTATATTGAAACATTGAACAAGTCCACACCAATTGCAGACCATGTTTTCGTTGATTTTGAGCTTCGCGGTTGCCCTGTGAATAAATATCAATTAATTGAAGTTATAAGTGCACTTCTTAACAAACGAAAGCCAAATATCCCGACATACAGCGTTTGTGTGGAGTGTAAAAGAAATGGAAATGTTTGCGTCATGGTTGCAAAGGGGACACCTTGCCTTGGACCGGTTGTTCAAGCAGGATGTGGAGCAACTTGTCCATCTTATGGCCGAGGCTGTTATGGATGTTTTGGACCCAAAGAAACGCCGAATGTTTTTTCGCTTACTGAACATTTTAGCAAAATTGGATTAAAATCAGCCGATATTGTCAGAATTTTGAGAAACTTTAATTCTTATGCTGAACCATTCAGAAAAGGGAGTGAGATATATGAAAGATAAAGTAATTAAAGTTGATTATCTCGCCCGAGTTGAGGGCGAAGGCGCACTTTATGTTAAAGTTAAAAACGGTTATGTTGTTGATGTAAAACTTAAAATTTTTGAACCACCAAGATTTTTTGAGGCTTTTCTCCGTGGAAGGAGTTTTATGGAAGTTCCTGATATCATAGCAAGAATTTGTGGTATTTGCCCAGTTGCATATCAGATGAGTTCAGTTCACGCTATTGAGTATATTTTGGGACTTAAAGTTGATAAGCCAATCCGTGAGATTAGAAGGCTCATTTACTGTGGTGAATGGATTGAAAGCCATGCACTTCATGTTTTCATGCTTCATTTACCTGATTTTCTCGGGTATGCTGATGTCATAAAGATGGCTGCGGATTACCCTGAAATTGTGCAAAAAGCTTTGAAACTTAAAAAAATTGGAAACGAAATAGTCAAGGTCATCGGTGGCAGAGAAATCCATCCAATAAATGTTAGAGTTGGTGGTTTTTATAAGATATCGAGGAAGAAAGATTTAAAAAAGCTTGAAGGCGATTTAAATTGGGCGCTTGATTTTTCAATTGAAGCGACGAAGTGGATCGCTCAACTTAACTTCCCGGACTTTGAACAAGATTATGAGTTCGTCGCTTTAAGACATCAAGATGAATATCCATTTAACGAGGGAAGAATTGTATCAAGCAAAGGACTTGACATTGCTGTTAATGGGTATGATAATTATTTTGTTGAAGAACATGTTGCACATTCAAATGCCCTACATTCAAGGATTATTAGTAGAGGTGCTTATTTCGTAGGACCACTTGCAAGATTTAACCTTAATTTTGATAAATTGTCGCAAATAGCGAAGGAAATTTCAAATGAGATTGACTTTAAACCGATTTGTAATAATCCCTTCAAAAGTATAATTGCAAGAATGATTGAAACCATTTATGCTTGTGAGGAAGCGTTAAGGATTATTTCGGAATATGAGGAGCCAGAAAAGCCATATTCTGACTTTGAGATTAAACCCGGCGTTGGATATGGTTGCACTGAAGCACCAAGAGGAATACTTTATCACAGATATAAAATTGATGAGAAGGGAACAATTCTTGATGCTAAAATTGTCCCACCGACATCTCAAAACTTAAAGATGATGGAGAGCGATCTATGGAAGTTTGTCGCGACGAATTTGAATTTGCCTGAAGATGAACTAACTTGGAAATGTGAACAAGCTGTTAGAAATTATGACCCTTGTATTTCATGCGCAACTCATTTTTTAAGAATTTACATTGAAAAAGAGTGAGAAAAATTTTATCATCGTTGGCATTGGAAATGTATATCGTGGAGACGATGGAGCTGGAGTTTTAGTAGCAAGATTTTTGAGGGGATGTTTTGGAGATAGGGTTAAAATTATTGATTATGATCTTTCATTTGAGGAGCTTCTGGAAATGTGGGAAAATTTTGATGTTGTGATTTTAATTGATTCAATTGCACCTGGGGGGAGAAGTGGAGATGTTTATAAAATTGAGATTGGGCAAGAATTTCAAAAATTTGGTGAGCTGGATTTAAAATTTTTTTCAACTCATTCAATTGGCATCGCTGAATATATTAGAATTGCTCAAGCGCTTGGTAAACTGCCAAAAAAGTTTATCATTTATGGTATCGTTGGGGGAAATTTTAACATCGGGGCTTCAATTTCAAGTGAAGTTAAGTTAGCTTGTAAAAAGCTAATACCCATGATTCTTGCCGAAATTCAAAATTGAAATTTAACCTCTTGACTTGTCTTTTTTTATTTTTTATATTTTTTAGCAAAAAGTCAATTTTATGCGAATAGTGTTGGTTGGGTTTGGAACTGTTGGGCAAGGATTTGTTGAATTACTTCTTGAAAAGGATGATTATCTTAAAAGTGAAATAGATCTTAAATGGAGGGTGGTATCAATTATTGACCCAAAATATGGAAATATCATGAACGAGGATGGGATTGATGTCAAGATTGCACTTGATGTTGCAAGAAGAGGCGAGAAATTTTCAAAATATAATCTTCCTATGGCAAATAAATCTGTAGAGGAAATTCTCAGAGGGCAAAATTATGATGTCATGGTTGAGGTGACGCCGACAAATCTTCAAACTGGTGAGCCAGCGATAAGTTTTATAAAGTTTGCGTTAACTTCTGGGCATCATGTTATAACTACAAATAAAGGACCATGTGCTTTATTTTTGACTGAACTTAAACATCTTGCTAAAGCAAATGGTGTGTTATTCAAATATGAAGGCACAGTTATGTCAGGAACCCCAGTTATAAACTTGATAGAAAACAATTTGAGGGGAGTTGAGATTAAGAAAGTTAAAGGCATCGTCAACGGTACATGCAACTTTATTTTGACATGTATGGAGGAGGGGATATCTTATGATGAGGCTTTGGAAAAAGCTCAAAGGCTTGGTTATGCCGAGACTGACCCAACAGCTGATGTTGAAGGTTGGGATTCTGTTGCAAAGCTTTTGATCCTTGCGCAGGTTATCTACGGGGTGAAAATTCCAATAAACGAGGTGAAACGCCAGGGGATTACACATCTAACACTTGAGGATGTCAATTTAGCTAAAAATGAGTCAAAAACATGGAAATTAATAGCATCTTTGGAGAAAACTGACGATGGTATAATTGCTACAGTTGAACCGCGTAAAATTCCATTTGGTCATCCGTTATCTATTGTCAGAGGTGTTTTAAATGCTATAACATTTACGACTGATTGCCTTACAGAGCTAACGGTGATAGGTCCTGGCGCAGGAGCTCGTGAAACAGGATTTGCACTGTTAAGTGATTTAATTTCAATTTATAAATCAAAATAAAACGGAGGTGCTGTCCATGAGGGCAGTTAAATTAATTATTGCGCTTTTGCTTTTTCCTTTTATATTGAGAAGCCAAACTGCTCAAGTAAATTTGTGGGATTTTTATAATTCTGTGTTGAAAAGTTGTAAATATGTTGACCTTACATTTGCTTTCAGCCCTACAATACCGGTATGGCCAGGATTTGAGAACGCTCGTTTTATGCCTGCAAAAGCTGGAACAGATATACCCGGTTATGTCAAGAAAGGTCAGGAATACACATATAAAGAGCACGGTTTTATAGCAACCGCATACTTTCTCCCCACAGACCAATATGGAACACAGCTTGATCCGCCAGCTCATTGGAATGAATATGGTGCAACTATCAGCGACCTTCCGCCGACTTACGCTGTGAGACCTTTAGTAGTTATAAACATTAGCGATAAAGTGGCTAAAGACCCGGGCTATCATTGTTCGCTTGAAGATATAAAGGAATGGGAGTCCAAATATGGGAAGATCCCTGAAGGTTCAGTTGTCATGATACGCTCTGATTGGCATAAGAAATGGACCACTGAACCCGAGCGTTATAACAAAAAACCCTTCCCTGGAATTACACTTGAAGCGTTGAAATTTTTACATCTTGAAAGGAAGATATTGTTTCACGGGCATGAACCACTTGATACTGACACAACTGCCACGCTGGTTGGAGAGCACTGGCTCATGCATAACAATTTCTGTCAAGCTGAAGGTGTGACAAATCTTGATCAAGTTCCTGAAGCTGGTGCTTTGATAGTCATTGGTTTTGCTAAGCCTGAAGGTGGCACAGGTGGATTTGCCAGATTTATTGCCATCTGCCCACCAGATTGGAAATATGGAGTTTCTGTAAATGAAGCGCCCGGAGCGCCTTTGCCTCAGCATCAATATCCATTAAGGCGTGATAAGAATGGTGTGTTAAAACCAACCCCAACTAAATAGCCAAGTTTTGATTTTACATTTTAAGTTTATATTTTTTAACGAAATTAACACTAAAACAAAAGCTACTTATCATGGATAAAAATTTGCTTGATATATACAAAAAAATTGAAGATGGCGAAAGATTGAACTTTGAAGATGGACTTAAACTTTTTAATTCAGATGATTTAATAACAATTGGAATGGTGGCTGATATCGTCAGATGGCGCCTTCACCCAGAACCAGTTGTAACCTACATAATTGATAGGAACATAAATTACACAAACATATGCACTACGGAGTGCACTTTCTGTGCCTTTTACGCAAAGGTCGGAGATAAAGTTAAAGGTTATACACTTGATTATGATACAATCGCCCGAAAAATAGAAGAAACAATTAAGCTTGGTGGGACAAGAATTTTATTACAAGGAGGATTGAACCCGGAACTTGGAATTGAATTTTACGAAGATTTATTCCGTTGGATAAAGCAAAACTATCCTCAAATATGGATCCATGCCCTCTCGCCAGAGGAGATTTTGCATATATCGGTTGTTTCTAAGTTAAGAGTTCGTGATGTTTTAAAAAGACTAATTGATGCTGGCTTGCAGTCAATCCCGGGAGGTGGAGCTGAAATTTTGGTTGATAGGGTCAGGGAAAAAATTTCACCTAAAAAATGTACCGCTGATGAATGGCTCGGAGTTATGTATGAGGCACATCAACTTGGATTAAAAACAACTGCAACAATGATGTTCGGACATATTGAAACTTATGAAGATAGAGTTCAGCATATGTTGTTAATTCGTGAACTTCAAGATATAACGGGAGGTTTTACATCTTTTATACCATGGACATTTCAACCGAAAAATACAAAACTTGCCGAGAATATGGATAATTTGAAAGAAAGGTCAACAGGTTTTGATTATCTTAAAACGCTTGCCATTTCAAGGTTAATGCTTGATAATATCCCAACTATTCAGGTCTCGTGGGTGACGCAAGGTTTAAAAATGGCTCAAATCGGATTGAAATTCGGAGCCGATGACTTTGGGAGTTTGCTGATAGAAGAAAATGTTGTAAGCGCAGCTGGGACAAAACATCTCGTCACACTTGACCAAATGCTAAAAGCTATAAAAGATGCAGGATTTGAACCAAGAAAGAGGTTTAATTGATGCATCAACATAAATACTGGATGGAATACGCTTTAAAGGAGGCTCAAAGGGCTTTTGAACTTGGAGAAGTTCCTGTTGGAGCTGTGATTGTTTGTGGGGATACATTGATAGCAAAGGGATATAATCAAGTGGAAACCCTTAAAGATGCGACAGCTCATGCGGAAATAATAGCTTTGTCAGCTGCATATAATTATTTTAGAAGTTGGCGACTTACTGGATGCACAATTTATGTAACACTTGAACCGTGCCCGATGTGTGCGGGGGCGATAGTTCTTTCAAGAATTGATAAAATTGTTTTCGGTGCTTATGATCTAAAAGCTGGCGCATGCGGAAGTGTCTACAATATCGCTGAAGATGGAAATTTAAGTCATAAGGTTGAGGTCATAGGCGGGATAATGGCAGATGAGGCGCAAAGTCTTTTGAAAATGTTTTTTAATGGATTAAGAATAAAATGAACCGGGGCGGTCTTATCCCGCCCCTTAATTTTTTTACTTGATGAACATAAGCTTCTTGCTTTCAACAAATTTACCAGCTCTTAAAGTATAAATATATGAACCAGTCGCAAGCTTGCTCGCATCAAATGTAACTTTGTATGTTCCCGCATCAAGAACCTCATCAACAAGCGTAGCGACTTCTTGTCCAAGAATTGTGTAAATTTTTAAGCTAACATGCTGTCTCATTGGGATTGAAAATTCAATCGTTGTAGATGGATTAAATGGATTCGGGTAATTTTGTTTTAGTTCGTAGCCGGTCGGGATTTGCTCGCCAAGTTTTTCAACCTTAAGTGGTATGACGGGTAATGTTCCTTGGTAAATCCACTTGTCAACAGTCCAACCGTAATAAGATTGAGTATATAAGTTTTTATTCTCGTCAAACTTGACATCGTATACAGATGCATATCCAGATGCGTTTCCTGGAATAATCCCATCAGTTCTGAGGTTATAACCACCTGTCATTATGTAATTCCACTTTGCTATATCAATTGTGTCAATGGGTTCGCCAGTCGTTCCACTTAAAACATAAATTCTGCCATATGAATAACCCATTGAAAGAGGCGATGGTCTCCACACTGCACAAGCGACAAAGAGAAGGTTATTCTCATCAAGATATTCAAGACCAATCGGGCTTGCTTTCCAGGCTGAAGTTTGACCTGTATCAGCATCACTTAGCTGAAAATTAAATTTTAGATCAATTTGATAGCCATTTTGAATTGAACCAACATATTTGACTACTTTTCTCTGTGTCGTATCAGAATATGAAACATAGAGCCATGTGCCGTCATTATTAACTTCAATTCCTTTATAAACGCCATCTGGAAGGTCAATTGTTAGAAGTGGTGTTGCCGTGTGAGTTTCCCAAGCATTTGTATTGCTTTGAATTGATGGGAAAATTTTGATGTCATCAGATTTTCCAAATGAGCTGTCGTTGATAACATAGATATTACCTTGACCATCAATATCAAGCGCGAAAATTATGTTATCTCCAGTTTCAAGGCGATATGGTGTTGACAAAATTGTGTCGCCTGTGAATTTGAAGACAAGAATGTTATGATTTTCATCATTATTTGCGACATAAATTAAGCTATCTTGTGGTGTTGCAAGGATGAACCACGCGTTGTTCATTAGAATTTCATCAAAAACATCATTTGGGTTTGTCCATGGCAAGTAGAAATTGCCTATTCCTGATGAACCGTAGCCGTAATAATAAAGCCGACCCTGTGCTGAGTCAGCATTTACATAAGGGACAAGAAAACTTCTTGCGTTGTAAGTAGTAACACAAGCGGTAAATGTATTTTCTTTGATGACCCCAACACTTGTGGTATTATGTCCAGTCCCATTTGTTTCATCATCATATGTGGCGTAAACGCAATACCATTTTGAAGTCCATTGCGGTTGCTCCTGTGAGAACAAGGTGGTTATTAAAAAGATGAGCGTAAAGAAAATTGTAAGAATGCGCATGATAAACCTCCTTGGATTTATTTTACTTTCGCTTTAATTGTAATGAAAATTCTTTTTAATGTCAAGAATTAGCTATAGAGAAACGCCAAGCGCTGAAAATTTAATAGATTGCGAGTTTAAAGTATTCAAGACCGTTTTTCGTGTTTTCCCTGCAGATATTTTATTTACTTTGAAATTTTGAAATTCTTCTTCCCCACAAAATGCCTCCCATTTCATCTCAATCATTATTCAAAAATATTATTGATGAAGGTGTAAATTTATTGCCACCACTTCTAATTTCTACATGAAGTTGCTTGTTCCTTATAATAGGTCCAGGGGTTTAAGTAGAAATGACGAGTCGTAAAAATTTATTCACCAACAGCCAAGCATATCCCCGATATGTTTTTTGTTTAAAGATAAAAAGTTGAAAAAATCAAGTCCATTCTGATTTTCAATCCATTTCCACGATGACCCTCAACTTAAGGTCTCACTTAATATAGAAATCTTTTTCGTGCTCCCCTGAGTCTTGACAATAAAGTTAAAGTTTTTTATATTTTTTTTGTAATTTGTTTTTAGTAAGAAATTTTTTAGTGGCAATGATTAGTTTCATCCTCAATCCTTTTGATGTTTTATTTTTTGGTAGTGGCAAGCCCTTCAATATAGGTAGTCAGGATACTATATCCATCTTTCCGCCATTTCCCCATACTCTTGCTTCTTCTATCTGTTCTGCAGTTTACCATCATAAAGGAATTGATGTTGATCAAATACTAAAAAGTGTTTATGGTTCATTTTTAGAATATAAGGGTAAAGTTTATTTTCCAAAACCTTTGGATATATTAAACAAGAAAAGGCGAGGGAAGTAGAGAATATAAAGGTTTTAAATTTAATAGGTCAATCTAAGCTTCTAAGGTTAGAGAATAAGGAACCAGGTGATATAAAAAGGGAGATATTATTAAAATTCTATTTCCTAACAC
>CAYTKW010000002.1:0-63191 GCA_964438815.1 uncultured Bacteroidota bacterium | reverse complement strand
AAGGAACCAGGTGATATAAAAAGGGAGATATTATTAAAATTCTATTTCCTAACACCTTATGTGATT
Organism: uncultured Bacteroidota bacterium; assembly: GCA_964438815.1. Classification (GTDB taxonomy): domain Bacteria; phylum Bacteroidota; class Ignavibacteria; order Kryptoniales; family Kryptoniaceae; genus Kryptonium. The sequence goes on along the minus strand of CAYTKW010000002.1, from coordinate 63,125 downwards.
AAAGAAAATATTTGGTATGATTTAAAAAATTTTGGATGTGAGATTATTTCAGGGGTAGTTAAAGGCTTGACAATAAAAAATTATATTATAATAATATAATAATAAAAAATGTGAAAAGAGCATTAGTTCCAGGAAGTGCTCTATATGCCAAAGTGGATGATGAAGGTAAAGTAAAAAATTTGTGGCTTAAACCAAAATCCGGAGAGTTTATAGGTTCTAATTTGGCAATTTATACAAAAGTTTAAGGAGTTTAAATTATGTATAAAGAGAAACTTTTAATAACTTTCTATGCTCAAAGCACCCTTTCATCCAGGAAGTGGGACAAGTGTTAGTTATATAGATTTACCAATACAAAGAGAAAAACATACGGACTATTCAATGATACCAGCAAGTGGAATAAAAGGAGTAATAAGAGACTTAGCTTCTCGCAACTGGAATGATGAAGATAAAGTGAATTTAGTTTTTGGTCCAAGCGATGGTAGTGATTATGCCTCTTGTATTGCTTTTACTGATGCAAGAATTTTATTATTCCCTGTTCGTTCAGTAAGAGGAGTTTTTGCTTATATAACTTGTCCAAATGTTTTAAGAAGGTTTTCAAGAGATTTGAGAAGTATTGGAATTTCCTTTGATTTTCTAGAAGATTTGAACTTTAAAGAAGATGAAATTATCGTTTGCTCAAATTCACAATTAAGAGTTAATGGAAATCAAGTTGTGCTTGAAGAGTTTGTTTTTAATGTATATAATCAAAATTGTGATAATATTGATAAATGCTTAAAAGAATTTTTACCTAGTTCCAATAATTTGCCTTTTGATTTTGAAAAGAACTTTGCTATTGTTTCAGATAATACATTTAGAGATTTTACAAAATATGCTGTTGAAATAAGGACAAGAATCAGGATTGATCAGACAACGGGAACCGTGGGTGAGGGGGCGCCTTATTTTCAATAGAGTTAATTCCTTCTGAAAGCGTGTTTTATAGTCTTTTGTTTATAACGGATCCGAATTGGTGGAGATGAAACTCTTGGAATGGGTCTTATGGAGGTTAAAGTATATGACCACCCGAAATCTGGACAGGAACAGGATGCACAGAAATGAAGGAATTTCATATAGTTTCAAGTGGGGTTTCGTTATTAACTAATGCTCAAAGGAATGGAATTTTTCCTTCCAAGGTTATATAATTTCTTAAAAAGTGATCCCAAGAGAAATTCTGCAGATTCAAATGAATTATGCAGAAGAGTTATTGAAAAATTCTTAAAAGAACAAGGATGCAAAATTTATACTCCTTATGAAGTTAGTGGTTATTTTTTGGAAGCAAAGTTTGATGAAAGGTATGCTATTGATGAATTTAAAAAGGGAATTTCAGAACTTCTTGACAGACTTATATATCTTGCCAGAAGGAAAGCTCAAGAAGAATATAAAGTTTATTTTAATTCAACGGGTGGATTGAAAGCCCATGTTATAGTAACTGCTCTTGCAAGATTTTTAACAAATTATGAGATTATTATATGAATGAAGAATTTAATAAAGTTGTTTTCTTACCTAAACTTTTTTATATACCAAGAGGTAGGGAATTAGAACTTCTGAATAAGCTTTCAGATACAAATCCAAGAAGTGGAGATGAATTTAGGCAATTGAAAGATCAATTTGGTGAAGAAATAGAAAGGCTTGCTATTTACGGTCTTGTTGAACTTGAAAAAGATGAAGAAGGGGATCAGTATAGAATAAAAATAATAAATAAAGGTCCTTCTGATATTAGGGGAGGTTAGGAAGAGATAACTTTTGAAACAAAGGATTATAGTTTTCAAATTATTACTCCAGTTGTAATGGCAGAAGCAGATGTTAAAAAACCTGAGTTAAGAGAACAATCAATGAGGGGGTTATTAAGATGGTGGTATAGATTTTATAAGGGGCTTTTTTAAGTTTGGAAGAGTTAAGAAAGGAAGAGATTGAAATTTTTGGGTCGCAGGAGAGGTCTTTAAGAATAAGGATTAGAATGAAAGATAAAGAATTTATTAGTCAAGATATTTATTTATGTATGAATGATAAGAGAAAAGAGGGGGAAAATGGGATTAAACGATCATATAATGGAATAAAACGACAAAGATTTTATGATCCTAAAAAACTAAATATAGAATTTAAAAATTTCCTAACATTAGAAAGAAAATATATATTAATGAATTTAAAAAACACTTGGATTTTTATCTCTTTTTTGGTGGAATTGGAGCGAGGTGGAGAAGGGGATTTGCCTCAGTAATGAGAGAAGAAGATATAAGCAAAGATTTAAATTCTGTTATGAATGAAATAAAAACTCTTAAATCAAAGAGTAGACAGAATGTGAATAACAATTTTATGCATCTTGGAAATGTTAAAATTTTCGTTCTGAAACCAAATAATAAATAAATGGACAATTTGGGAAGATGCTATGAATGATTTAAGGGTTAATTTTTATAAAGAGTTTCGCCTTTAATCATTCAGATTAAAAAGTTTGAAGATGGATTTTTCGGATTAATTTTAGTGTGGGAAAAATGGGGTAAAAGCTCGCAAGTTATAAGTTGGATAAATGGACTTAATCTTTTTCACATAAAGGGGGGTTTAGCCATATCTTTTGAAAATGGGAAAATGGATATGCTGGGTTTGGATGATGTAAAGGAAATGCTTGATGATATAGGAAAATTTGAAAATCTGTCTGATTATATAGATGAGCTGTATAAGTTACTCGCAGGAATAGAAGGGAGAGAGGGTGAGGTAGAAAGAAGAAGAGGAGAAGGTTCAGGAGATTCGGGAAAAAGTTTAGTGGAAGGAGGTTTAATAAATACTTATCCATGAGTTCCTGTAGGGTGTAAGCCTATATTTCTTGCGATTGTACCAGAAAAATATAGAGGGAGTTACTATTTAGGTCTTTCAAAGGCTGTTTGGGATTGGGCAAAATATTGTTCAAATATTGAACTATTAGTTATTGTAACGGAAGAGTTGCCAGATTTACGTTTAGAAATTGGATTTCGTTATGATTATTGGATATATAGCAAAATAGCATACTCTCGATTCCTTTGGTTAGATATTGAGGATTTGTGTGATTACTATTTAGATTTTCAATTCTACTTTATTGCTCATGAAGTATTGTGGAGAATTCTTTACAAAAGACGCTTGTGTTATTCGCTTTACATAAAATGTGAAGGAAAAGGCAAAAAACTTATTCACATAGAAGGAATTAAAATAGTATGAAAGTTATTACTCTAAATTGTAAAATTATTACCTACTTGTTTATGAGTGGGGTTGAACAGCAGGCAGAACCGAGAATACAGTCCTTTAAAGGCTTATTTAGATATTGGTTTAGAATTCTTGGAGGAAATTTTGAGGATGAAAAGAAATTTTTTGGATGGGGGCAAAAGGGGCTAATAAGGGAAAAGTCGGACTTTTTATTGATATGAGAAGGAAAGTCAAAACTACGAAATTTCAAAAGGTGTTTGATAATAATTCAGGAAGAGTTATTCCGACAGAGGAATAAATTATATTGGTTTTTCTCTTGATCAGAAAAGAGAGTATATTGTTCAAGATACTTCTTTTGATCTTACTATTAAATTTCATCCATCCTTGACGGAAGAGGACATTAAGAAATATATGTCTGCTGTTTGGTGCGCCTTTTATCTTGGGAATTTTGGAAGTAGAAGTAGAAGAGGATTTGGTTCAATTGTAGTATATGATAACGATTTGAAGAAAATCATAAGCGATAATAATTTTATATCATTTAAACCTCAGGGAAACATATCAGACTGTTTAAAACAAAATCTTGAAAAAATAAAAAAGCTTAATCATTGGAAAAGAATAGAGTATATTCCGTATATTTTTGAGGATTTGGAGGTTTATAAGAGCTTTCAAAATTGGTTTGAAGATATTAAAAAAGATAGAAAAGATAAAAATGGAAATTTAGGCAAATTTTTCCACAAGGGTTGGGCTTTAAGTGGTCTAAAAACACTAAACGATTTACTTGATTTTATGGGATTTATCCTTATGGCTTATATGAGTTATTACAAACCAAATTATGATGTAGCGAAGGAAATAATTTCAAGAGGAAATCAAGGTAAATATCAAAATCAAAAGCCAGAAATTGAAAAAGTCAGTTTTGGTCTTCCTTTGAATTTTTATTTTAGTTCTTTGAATAGAAGAAGGGGTATGGTTATGCCAAAACTAGGAAATAAAAATTTAAGAAGAGCTTCACCTTTAATTTTTAAGATAATTTCTGATGGTAATAATTTTGAAGGGTTTTTCATAAGGTTTAAAGAAGGTAGTTGGAAGTTTTTACCTGATAGAGCAGTTTTGGAATTGAATAGAGTTCGTTTAAATATGCCAAGTCCAAAGACGGAAGTTATAAATGAGTTTATTTCTTCGCTTGAAAGTCATAACTTAATAAGAAGGAGGATATATCCATGAAAAAACTCATAAATAAAATACTTGAGAAACTCAAAAATTATGATAAGGTTTTTTCAGTAATTCTTTTTGGCTCTTATGCGAAGGGTAATCCAAGACCAATTTCAGATATAGATTATTTGTGTTGTTCTTGATAGTATAGATAAGAATATGGAGGCTGAAATTGGCAGTATGTATTCTTCTAAATTAAGCTTAAAGTTTTAAAGGAATACCTTGAAATGGCAAGATTTTACGAAAAGATAAAGGAGGGTAATAGATAATGAGATTTGAAAATAATTATAAAAATGCTTTTAAAGCTTCAAAAAGGGATTTATCTGATTACTTTGTTTATAATTACTCTTACTCTATGGAATGCTTTCAGGTTGTAAATTCTCTTATAGACATTGCAGAATATATTGGTTAGTAAAAATAAACTTGGTTTTCCATCAACTTATAGAGAACTTTTGAAATTCTTTATAAGAATAAGTTTCTTAATAAAATTAATTTTTTATTATAATCTTATAGCTCATGAATACTACAAAATCTCTGAAAAAGAATTGAAAGAAATGGTAAAACTTTTAAAAAGTGCGAATAAGTTTGTTAATGATTTAAAGAAAAAAGAGGTTAGTTATGAGTTTAAGAACCTTGAACCAAGAAAGGCCAAGATTTTGTTTGAATTTTGCTAAGTGGATGGAAGTATATATATCGGATAAAGATGAATTTAAAGAAATAAAAGTGGAAAGGATTTGGCGATGATCTTATAGAAAAAGTAGATAATAATTTAAGAAATTTATTCAGAAAATACCTCTCTGGTGAAAGAATTGATGAAGATGGGCTTATTCCCGCTGTTGCTTTTTTATAAATCCAAAGGTGATGATAGAAGGCAAATTTATAGTGATCTTTAAATATGGTTAAAATATAAACTACGAAAAATTTTTGAAGATGATGTTAATAATAAAGATAAAGATTTACTTGAATTTCTCATAGAAACGGATTTTGTCAAATTAAGAATACTAACGATGGAAGCCCTTGAGTTTGCCAATTGGTTAAAGCAGAAATCTTATAAGATAAGGGGTAAAGTAAAATTATTCCCAAACAGAGGGGGTTTAAGTTTTTTTCAAAATCTGGACCAAATGAGGAAGAACTATGAAAAAAGTTATATAAAAATTCAAAGGTGATTTAAAGTAGAAAATCTTTCTTTGTTTTTGATGAAACAAAAATATGCGAAAATAAAAACAATGAATGTAAACTCAAAGAGAAAGTTTTTTCACTTCAAGGAGAAAGTATAGGCGGAAAGTTTAAGAAGCGCTTTTGGAAAAATTTGGAGGAATGCAAACAATAAACTTGAACAATTCTATAATTCAATACTTAGTTCAATGCGTAAAAATTACAAATATGAATTGATATTTAATAAATGCTTAACAATCGCCTCTCGCCTCTTTATTGGTCTTGGTTCTTTTCATGTTCTTGAAACTACCTTGTCTTTACACCATATTTTTGGAATTCCATACATTCCGGGTTCTGCTTTAAAAGGTGTTTGTAGGAGTGTGGCATTTTGGGAGTTGGCAAGAAATAAAGGAAAACTTGAATAACGAAAATGAGTTAAACAATTTACAGAAAGTTTTTTATGCAAATCTGATAAAAAATGATAAAGAAATTCTAAAATATCAACTTCTTTTTGGAACACAATATTTTAAAGATCTTCTTCTATTTTTAGATGCTTATCCGATTTTAAAAGAAAATGAAAATATATTTGAATTAGATATAATGAATGTTCATTATCCAAGTTATTTATAGGAGTGGGGAACCACCTTGAGATTGGGATAATCCAAATCCAATTTTTTTCTTAACTGTTAGACCGGGAGTAGGGTTTAAGAAGGAACCTTACAGGAATGTAGATTTAAGCAATGTAAAAAGTGAAGTAGAATGCATAATAGAAAAGCGCTTAAAGAATTTGGAGTTGGTGCAAAAACGATATTAGGATATGGGATTTTGGAATAATAATGAGAAGTAAGGTTATGAGAAGATTGATAATTCAAATAGGAAGGCTGGATCAAGGTTTTACTAATGGGATAACTTTTGTGGTTGATTCAAATGAATATAAAAAACCCCTTTCCTCGTTTGCGTTAAAGGAGCACTTCAAAGATACTTCTGTTATTCTTATTTTTCCTGTTAGTTTGCCTCTCAACAAAAGGTTAATTGATAATCAATCTTCCTTAAATAATTGCTTAAAATCCTCAATAGCTAATATAATTGGAAATCCAAGCCAATATTTTAAAAATCCACTATGTTTCTTCAAAAACAAACAGCCTCACGGAAAAGATGCATATGATTGTTTAATTATCCACTCTATTGGTGAATATGAAGGAGTTAAGTTTGAAGATTATTTTGATGATGTAGTGCTTGAGATATTTGCTTATCTTGTTAAGAATTATCTGGAAAATGAAAAGATTTGAAGAAATTTATATTGATATTTCTACTGGGTTAAACACTTGTGTTTCAGCTTTGCTTGAAGCTATTAGGCAATTTTATGTATTTACCAGACTCTTCTCTAAGGTGAAGAAAGTCAAATTAAGTTTTACCTTACATATGCCGACCCTATAATAGGCTCATCTGCTAAAACACACAAGATATATACCGATTATATTCTAAATTGTAAAGTTTTTTCTCCTCACCCATAAAAAGTAATGATATCGCAAGTATCTAGAAAAACATATTTCGGTTTGAGATTGCAAAAGAAATTGCTGGTGATAATAGAGAATTAAAAAGAGAAATAAACGAGTTCTTAGATCACTTTGTTATTTGTTTTTCTGCGATTAAAAATAATTTTCCGCTTGCCATTTATACATTTGATATTGATGAAATTAATGATGTTTGAAGTGTTTTACAAAAAGTATTGAAATTGACAGAGGAAAGACTGTGTGAAAATAAGCAAAAAAGTCCTAAACTTAATAAAGATGCTTATTTAAAGTTCTTTCTTTCTATAGCTTTATATGCAGGGATTCTTAAAAAGGATTCTTAAAAATTTAAAGAAACATCGAATTGATAAACAAAATAAAAATTGTGATGTCTCAATTGATATCATAGGACAAAACTTTAAAAAAATTTACGAAACCTTTGGATTATCCCTTAATACCTCTTTTCTTGGAAGTGAGATTGATAGCATAAATAAGAAAAAAAGAAGAAATAAAAGAGGAATGGGAAAGTTTTATCAATTATTTTCCTGAGCATAAAAACCAAAACCCTAATAAAAGAAACTTTTTGCACACTCTGGCTTTGAGAAGCTGATTACTCAAATAAAGAAAAGCCAAGGAACTTTATATGTAAAATTGGTTAAAGGAGGAACTATGACAGATTATAAACTAAAACTTAAGGCTTTACTTCATGAACCTGTTCATAAGCAAGCAGGTATATAATAAAAAACCATGTAGAGGTTGCTAACGAAATTTTTGCTAAACTCTTCCCTGGAGAGAAGATAGATAAGAAAGATATAACTTTAGCTAATCAAGTAGCATCAGCAATAAGTAGAATAACCGTTACTCCGGATTTGCCAGAAGAAAAAAGAAAGGATTTGGAGATAAAAGCAAAGTTGAGCTTAGTGAAGCTAAATTTATTGATCCATTTTCCCTTAAAAGAAAGTTTGATTGAAATACCTAAAAGCGATGATGAAGTTATAAAAATTTTTGAAAAACTTGGGCAGTTAAATTTCTCAAGTTCAGAAAATAAGGCAAAACTTATATTTCTATTCCTCTGGCTTGAGAAACATCCGGCAGATACAAGAGTTCCAAACCATTCAATTTACGAACATCTCATTTAAACTTCAGCTATTGTTTCATCTTTACCAACACCTGCTTTCTTACTCTTTACAATTGGACCTGTTCAAGAATTTATCTCAACAGCAAGGAAAACTTCTGATTTATGGGCTGGAAGTTATATGCTTTCATATTTGATTTATAAAGCAGTTGAGGTAATAATGGAAGAGTTTGGTCCTGACCATGTTATATTCCCAGCACTTTTAAAACAACCGTTAGTGGATAAGTGGATTTATGAGGAGCTTGAAGACTTAGAAAACATTCATCCGAAAATCGAGGAGTGGTTTGAAAAATGGAGAAATTTTAACAGATATAAAGATGAATTAACTATTGCCAATTTCCCAAACAGATTTTTAGCTATATTACCTTATGGGAAAGCAAAGGAAGTAGCTGATAAGTGTAAGGAAAGAATAATTAATGAATTTGAAGAATGGGCAAATAAAGTTGTGGAAATTTTAAAAACTCAAAATCAAATAAAAGAAACAATTGAAGAACATTTAAAATACTATTTCAAAATTTATTATGTAATTGTTCCTTGGGGAAGTAATACTAATGATATTGAGACAATACTAGAAGAATATAAGAATCTTTATAGGTGAAAATGATTCTTATAATGTAGTTAAAACTGTAATAGAACATCCATTTTATAGACCTGCTAATGTTGCCTCTGCCTATTCATTACTTGTTGAACTTACTGAGAAGTTTTTAGCATCGAGAAAACTTATAAGAGAAACTGAACAGATAGAGGATCAAAAGGGTGAAAAATGTCATTTATGTGGAAATTTTGATGTTCTTTGGGGTAATAATTTAAATAATAGTGACATTTGGAATAAACTACCACGAGATATAGTAAGGGAAGATGAAAGGCTTTGTGGAGTTTGTTTAACTAAAAGATTATTTCCAAAAATTATTAAAGATATTTTGAATTTATCAGAAGAAATTAGATTTCCTTCAACTTCTGAAATATCTACCGTAAAGTATAAGTATAATATAGACATAAAAATTAGCTGAAAAATTTGAGAAAGAATTTGAGAAGTTAAAAAATAAAGTGAAATCATTACCTAATTCAATTTCTGTTCCAAAATTGAAAGGTTATCCACTTTGTAGTATAGATGGAGAATGGCTTTTTGAGGAAAATTATAGAAAAGAGAAATTTAAAAAAGAATATAATATAGAAATTGATGAAAACGATTTTGAAGAAGTAATTAAAGTACTTAAAGAAATATCAAAATTTAAAAAACCAAATCCGTATTATGCTATTTTCTTAATGGATGGGGATAATATGGGTAAATGGCTTAAAGGAAAATTAATGCCAAAAATTAAAGATTTTATTCATGAAAAAGTTGTAGATAGTCTGTTAGAGTATTCAGAAGAAAAAGATAAACAAAAACTTCAAGAACTATTATGCTCTCGTCATCCTATGAGTGCATCATTTCATTTTGCTTTTTCAAGAAGACTTTCAAATTTTGCACTTGAAGATGTAAGGAAAACGGTTGAAGAGGATTTTTATGGAAAACTTGTATATGCGGGCGGGGATGATGTTTTGGCATTTTTACCAGTTGATGAGGTTTTGAAATGTGCTTATAAATTACAAGGAAAATTTAAAGAAATTCTTGGGGATAAAGCTTCTATGAGTGCTGGAATTGTTATAGTTCATTATAAATATCCACTATCAATGGCTTTAAAAAAGGTTAGGGAGGCTGAGCAGATTGCTAAAAAGGATTATGGTAAGAATGTCTTTTGTATTTATTATATTGCTCATAGTGGATCTGAAAGGAAGACTGGTGGGAGGTGGGATTTATATGAATTTTTTGAAGATTTAATCTGTAAATTTAAAAATGATAAGATTTCTTCTCGTTTTGGATATGAGGTTTTAGAAGTTGTTGAAAGTTTATATACTGATGAGAATAAGGATAAGGTTAATGAAATTCTTGAAATTGAAATTCGTAGAATTTTTAGAAGGAAAGAGGGAGCTAAAGAATTAAGGAATTTTGAAGATAAGATAATTGAGGTGTTCGGTAATTTTAATGGAAGGCCTCAAGATTTCGCTAATATGTTTATAGTTGCCAAGCAAATAGCTGATTCAGTTAATTAGTATCTTTCCAAATATTTTTCTCTTTTGCCAAGCTCCGTTGCGTGTCCCGAAACATCAAGATATCCTGCATATCTATAATGTTTATTTTGCCACCGAGGTATTCTTTCAAGCATTAAAGTGTGCATTGCCTTAGATTGGGGAATCGGTAATGGTCTGTTAAAGGAAAGTAAACCACAAGTAGAGAGTAATAAAGTTAAAAAGATTTTGGAAGAGCAATTGCAGGCGGCATATTTTAGCTCTTGAAAATTTATCGCACTATTTTTATATTTGAATTAGTTTTGCAATCAAAAAATGGCAAAGATGATAAAATTACTGCTTTTAAGCTTTATCTTTCAGAGTTTCTTTTCATCAACGCCTGCGCATGAGATTACATCTGTTACAATTTATCCACACAATGCTTCGGTTACAAAGGTCATCAATGCCAGTGTTAATAAGGGGGAGAACTTGATAAAGCTAAGCGGATTACCTTCAAGTATTGCAAATCAATCGGTTCAAGTTGAGGTTGTAAAGGGTAAAGGCGTTAAAATTACTGATGTTAAAGTTGAGGAGACTTATCTTGAGAAGCCAGAGGTTGAAAAAGTTAGCAAGTTAAAGGCGAAGATAGATAGTTTAAATGATTTAATAAGTTTAAAAGTAGTTGAAATTGAGGTTGTTTCTGGAAAAATAGAGTTTTTAAAAAAGTTGTCACCTTCTTTGCAAGTTCAGAGATTTACAGTTACTGAAATTGAGAACTATTTTAAATTTTACGGGAAGACTTTAAATGAGAATTTTAAAGAAAAGATCAAGCTTGAAAAGGAGCTGGAGAAATTGAAACAGGAGAAGAAAACTCTTGAAGATGAGCTTGGGAAGATTACGTTTGTTAAAGAGAAGGGGAAGAATATAGAGATATATCTTTTGTCAGATTTTAAAGGTGAAATTGCACTCAGAATTTCATATCTTGTTTTTTCAGCTGGGTGGTTGTCTGGATATGAGGTAAGGGTTAATTCGTTGGAGGGGAAGGTTGAGTTTAACTTTTTTGCATTTGTGAGGCAGTCAACAGGCGAGGATTGGGTTAATGTTCCGGTTGAAATTTCAACCGCTCAAGTGACAATTTGGGGGATGCCGCCGGAGATTATGCCTTGGAATGTTGATGTTTACCAGCCAACACCAATCAAGCCATTTTTGGGAAAAGTGCAAGGGGTTGAGAGAGAAGAGTTAAAAGCTGAGATGCCTGAGCCATCTTCAGGTTTTGTCGTTCCTGAGGTTGAATCGGCGATCACATCTGTAAATTTTAAACTTCAAAAGTTAAGTATTCCATCGGACAATCAACTGCATAAAGTTTTTCTTTCTTCATTTTCAAGTGAAGTGCCTTTGGTTTACTATGCGGTGCCAAAGCTTTCAAGATATGCGTATTTAAGGGCAAGTTTAAAAAATGAATTTAGTTTTACTATTCTACCTGGGGAGGCGAGAATTTTCATTGATGGTAGATATGTTTCTACTTCTTCTTTGAAGAAAATTTTGCCTGGGGAGATATTTAATTTATCGTTTGGGGTTGACGGGGGGATTAAGGTTGATAGAAGGTTGAAGAAAAAGTTTACTGAATATACAGGTGCTTTCGGTAGGAATAAAAAAATTTCGTATGAGTATGAGATAGAGGTTGAGAATGGCAAGATGCGTGATGTATTGATTGAGGTAAAAGATAATTTTCCTGTTTCAAGAAATGAGAAGATAAAGGTTGTGCTTGAATCACCTTCGGAAAAGGAGGCAGAGATAGGGAGCGATGGGATTGTGACATGGAGAATTAATTTAAAGTCTGGAGAAAAGAAAGTTTTAATTTTAAAATTTTACATTGAGCATCCAAAAGATATTGAAGTTGTCGGGTTAGAGTAAGCTAAAATTTAAAAACAAAAGCGAGGGGAAAATGGCAGAAATTAAAAGTTCTCCTGGCTTAAAGTATAAGCCACTTGTTCCGCCGGAGCAAACGATGAAGGAATTTACGGTTCGGGCTTTAGTTCTTGGTCTTATTATGTCTGTTGTTCTTGGAGCTGCTAATGCATATCTTGGCTTGAAAGCTGGGATGACGATAGCTGCGACTTATCCTGCTGCGGTTATAAGCATGGCTTTTTTGAAATTGTTAAGAGGCACAATACTTGAAGAAAATTTTGCGAGAACTGTTGGTTCAATTGGTGAGTCAGTTGCAGCTGGTGCGATTTTTACAATTCCTGCGTTTTTAATTGCGGGTGTTTGGAGCAATTTTGATTCAACGCAAAGATACCTTGAATCATCTTTCATAATGTTAATTGGTGGCGTCATTGGTATTCTTTTTGTCACTATGTTAAGAAGAGTTCTTGTTGAAGATCCGGAGTTACCTTTTCCAGAGTCTGTTGCAGCTTCAGAAATTCATAAGGCTGGTCAAGCTGGTGGTAGTGGAGCTAAGTATTTGTTTGGAGCTATGGGTATAGGTGCATTGATTCAGACGCTTGGGAAGTTTAATTTTTTTGCGACAAGTTGGGAGAAGTTCACAATGTTTGCAAAAACTGGTGTTAAGTTATTAAGTGGTAGAGGGCAGGAGATAACAAGCGTTTCAGCTGGTGGTGGGACGCTTTTAACTGCACCTGCTGTGAGCCCAGCTTATATAGGCGTTGGTTTTATAATTGGTCCAAGGCTTGCTGCTTTAAACTTCAGTGGCGGACTTTTAGCGTGGGGATTGTTCGTTCCATTGCTTATGTATTTTCTTGGACCACAACTTGAACCTTTAGTTGCTCGGGAAGGGCAGCCGACATCTTGGGTTGAATTAGCATATGCTATATGGAAATTTATTGTTCGTCCGATTGCGATTGGGGGGATGCTTTTAAGCGCGATTTATACGCTTTACAGAATGAGAAATAGTCTTGCGGTTGGATTAAAGCGTTCAATTACAGATTTGAAAAAGGCGACCGCAGGGGAGTCAACTACGGTTAGCAGAGTTGATAGGGACTTGAGTTTAAGATGGGTTTTGCCTTTGTTGTTAATTTTTGCTGTTGCGACATTTGCACTTTATTATTATTTCAGCGGCATGTTTAATGCTTCAATCACTGCGACAATTGTGATGTTAATAGCTGGATTCTTCTTCGCAGCTGTATCGGGTTATCTTGTTGGTATAATTGGTTCAAGCAATAACCCTGTGAGTGGTCTTACGCTTTCAACTTTGATAATTGCTGCGCTCTTGATGGTAGTTCTTGGGGTTAAGGGAACTCCGGGGGTTGCAGCTGTTCTTGGGGTTGCAGCGGTTATTTGTGTTGCAGCTGCTGTTGCTGGTGAGATGTTTCAAGATTTGAAAGTTGGACATATACTTGGTGGGACGCCGTGGAAGATGCAAGTTGGGGATATAATTGGTGTTTTTGTTGCTTCGTTTGTTCTTTACTTTCCGTTGTTAATTTTGCACCAAGGTGATATAAAAGCTGGTGGAACTGGTTTTGGTGGTAAGGCTTTGCCTGCGCCGCAAGCGAGTTTGATGGCTATGCTTTCAAAGGGAATTGTTGGTGGAGAAATGGCATGGCCACTTATAATCGTTGGTATGCTTATGGCGTTTGGGCTCATACTTTTGCAAGTCAGAAGTCCAATGCTTGTGTGCGTTGGAATGTATTTGCCTTTTGAGACGACATCAGCTATCTTCGTCGGTGGTTTGATAAGAGGTATAACAGATTTAATAGCGAAGAGAAAAGGATTCACACAGGAGCAAATGTCAAACCTTGAAAACAACGGGACGCTTATTGCTTCAGGTCTTATAGCAGGTGAGGCTCTTATGGGGTTAATTTTTGCTGGTTTGGCGTTTTATGAAGTTAAAATAAAACCAGTTACTGCTGAGCCTTCTTATTTAATCAGTTTAATCGTTATACTTTTAATTGCCCTTCTTTTGATTATTATACCAATTCGTTATGCTTCACAACAGAAGAGCAAATGATTTTTTCAGGGCGCGCTATATGCGCGCTCTTTCCTTTTTGATTTTTAGCAATTTAAGTTTAAATTTATACAAAAATATCAACAAAAGCACATTGGTGAAATATGTTAAGTGAATATCTACCGATTTTTATATTGATGGCTTTTGCACTTGTGTTTTCTGCATTTATGGTTTTGTCAAACAGGATATTCGGTCCTAAAAGACCCAACCCTGAAAAGCTCTCAACATATGAAAGTGGGATGGAGCCAATACGAACAGCAAGGGACAGATTTTCTGTTAAATTTTATCTTGTTGCTATGCTTTTTATAATTTTTGATATTGAAATCGTTTTTTTCTATCCGTGGGCTGTAACTTTTGACAAGCTTGGAGTGTTAGGTTATGTAGAGATGTTTCTTTTCATTGTTGTTCTTCTTGTTGGTTATTTATACATAATAAAGAAAGGAGCACTGAGATGGGAATAAATACATTTAACATAGAGGAGCAGGGATTCATAACAACGAAGTTGAGTGAATTCATTAAGTGGGCTCAAAGGAATTCTCTATGGCCGATGCCACTTGGTATATCGTGTTGTGCTATAGAGATGATGGCTTTTGCAGCGCCAAAGTTTGATGTTGCAAGGTTTGGTTCTGAATTTTTGAGGTTTTCACCAAGACAATCAGACCTTTTGATAGTTGCTGGGACAGTGACATATAAAATGGCTCGCGTTGTGAGAAAAATTTATGACCAAATGCCAGATCCAAAATGGGTCATAGCGATGGGGGTTTGCACATCAACCGGTGGAATGTATAGGTCGTATGCTGTTGTTCAAGGAATTGATCAATTTTTACCAGTTGATGTTTATGTTTCTGGATGTCCACCAAGACCGGAGAACTTGATAAATGGCTTGCTTAAAATTCAGGAACTCATAAAAAAAGGTGTGCCACCTGAAAGAGATCCAATTTACATTTAAATCAAAAAGAATTTGGAAATGAAGGAAAGAATAATTGAAAAGTTAAACAGTACTTTTAAAAAGGACATAGTTGAGATAAATGAATTTCGGGGCGAGTTAACAATTGTAGTAAAAAAGGAAAAAATAGTTGATATTTGCAAATTTTTGAAAGAAGACCCTGAACTTTCGTTTGATTATCTTGTTGATATATGCGGGGTTGATTATTACAGGGATAAAGATAGGTTTGCGGTAGTTTATAATTTATGGTCTTTGAAAAATAAATTCAGGTTAAGATTGAAAACTTTTGTTGATGAGCCTGACCTTGTTGTTCCGTCGGTTACATCTGTTTGGTCAGCTGCAAACTGGCATGAGAGAGAAACATTTGATATGTTTGGAATAAAGTTTTCGGGTCACCCTGATTTGAGAAGAATTTATATGCCTGAAGATTTTGAGTATTATCCGTTAAGGAAAGATTTTCCATTGCAAGGTATTCCGGGTTCAATACCTTTGCCCGGGCAAGAAAAACAAAAAAGGTTTGAATAGATGAGCGAAAAATTTGATAGGATAGCTGAATCACTTGAAAAAAGAAACATAGGTGTTGAAGTTCACGAGGACCCACTAGGAACGGAGATGATATTGAATGTAGGTCCTCAACATCCAGCAACGCACGGGGTTTTGAGGCTTGTTTTAAAGCTTGATGGAGAATACATTGTTGAAGCTATTCCAGAGATTGGATATTTGCACCGGGGTAAAGAGAAAATAGCTGAAAACATGACTTTTCTTGAATTTTTACCGCACACAGATAGAATGGATTATTTAGCGCCACCTGCTAACAACATTGCTTATATGCTTGCAGTTGAAAAGTTATTTGGTATTGAAGCGCCAAGAAGAGCTCAATACATAAGAGTTATTTTAAGTGAGCTTTCAAGGATATCATCACATCTTGTGTGGCTTGGGACATTTGCTATGGATGTTGGGGCTTTGACTGTGTTTATGTGGTGCTTTAGGGAGAGGGAAAAAATTTTAAGTATATTTGACTTGGTCACAGGAGTTAGATTTACAACAAGCTATGCCAGAATTGGGGGAGTGGCTCAGGATATAACTGATGAAGCGATACATGCGATAAAGAATTTTATAGAGAATTTCCCGGAGGAGCTTGGAAAATGTGAAAAGTTATTGAATAAAAATAGAATCTTCATTGAAAGGACGGATGGGATTGGTGTAATAACGAGAGAGCAAGCAATTGATATAGGGTTAAGTGGTCCGAATTTGAGAGGGTCTGGTGTAGCAAGAGACTTGAGAAAGGATGAACCATATCTTGTTTATAATGAGCTTGATTTTGATATTCCTGTTTATGAGGAGGGTGATTGCCTTGCAAGGTATTATGTTCGTCTTGATGAGATGAAAGAAAGTGTTAAAATTATAAGACAATGCATTGAGAAATTGCCACCAGGTCCATTCAAAGCCGATGAGCCCAAAGCTACATTGCCGAAGAAAGAAAGGGTTTATACAAAGATGGAGGAGTTAATCCATGATTTTGTGCTTACAAATTTTGGTGGGACTCCACCTGTTGGCGAGGTTTATCATGCTGTTGAGAATCCAAAAGGGGAACTTGGATTTTACATTATCAGCGATGGGACTGGTTATCCGTGGAGGTTAAAGGTTAGATCACCATCATTTACAAACGTTCAAGCATTGCCGTTGATGTTAAAAGGTCATATGATAGCTGACCTCGTTGCAATAATTGGTAGCATTGACCCAGTTATGGGCGAAGTTGATAAATAAAAAATAAAAACCTTTGGGAAAGATGTTCACTGAGGAAAACTTGAAAAAAGTTGAAGAATTAAAAAAAAGATATCCAACGCCTCAATCAGCACTTTTACCTGTCCTTTGGATAGCGCAGGAACAATTTGGATGGATTTCTGAAGATGTTATGCGGTATGTTGCTGAATTGCTTGGTTTACCTTACAGCCATGTTTATGGCGTGGTTACATTTTACACAATGTATAATAAAAAGCCTGTGGGTAAGTATCATATTCAGGTTTGCACTAATGTAAGTTGTATGCTGAATGGTGCGTATGAGAACCTTGAATATCTTCAAAAGAAGCTCAACATTAAAGTTGGTCAAACTACGCCTGATATGAAATTTACGCTTACTGAGGTTGAGTGTCTTGGTTCTTGTGGAACCGCACCTGTGATTCAAGTAAATGATGATTACTATGAGAATATGGACAGAGAAAAACTTAACAAACTTATTGAACAACTAAGTCGGGATAGGAAATAATGGAGGAGATAAAGTTAATTTTAAGGGGTATACCTGAGCTTTACAAGATAGAAGTTTACGAATCAAACGGCGGATATTCAGCGTTGAAAAAAGCACTTGGTATGAAGCCAGATGATGTAATTGAAGAGGTAAAGAAATCTGGATTGAGAGGAAGGGGGGGTGCTGCTTTCCCAACGGGTTTGAAGTGGAGCTTTATGCCGAAGGATTCAAGGCCAAAATATCTAATTGTCAATGCTGACGAAGGTGAGCCGGGGACATTTAAAGATAGGGCAATAATTGAAAAAAATCCACATCAGTTAATTGAAGGTGCTTTAATTGCTGCTTATGCAATTGGGGCTCAAACTATTTATATTTATATCCGCGGTGAATATATCAAGTGGATGAAAATTTTACAGAAGTCAATTGATGAAGCTTATTCAAGAGGTTATATTGGGAAAAACATTCTTGGTTCAAATTTCAGTGTTGACATTTATATTCACAGAGGTGCGGGTGCGTATATCTGTGGTGAGGAATCTGCTTTGATGGAATCAATTGAAGGCAAGCGCGGTTATCCAAGGGTTAAACCACCGTTTCCAGCGCAGTATGGGCTTTGGGGTTATCCGACAACTATAAATAATGTTGAAACTCTTGCAAATGTGCCAGTTATAATTGATAAAGGTGGGGATTGGTATGCGAAAATTGGTGCTCCAAAACATCCTGGAACAATTCTTTTCGGTGTAAGTGGTCATGTGAATAAGCCAGGGATATATGAACTTCCAACAGGAATACTTTTAACTGATTTGATTTATAAATATGCTGGTGGTGTGAGGAATAATAAAAAAATTAAAGCAGTAATCCCTGGTGGTTCTTCAACTCCAGCGTTAAGAGGGGATCAAATTGAAGGTGTGACTATGGATTTTGATGGTTTAAGAAATGCTGGCTCAATGATAGGCACTGGTGGTGTCATCGTTATGGACGAGGATACTGATATGGTTAAAGTTTTATGGCGGATTGCAAAGTTTTACTGGCATGAGTCCTGTGGACAGTGCACGCCATGTAGAGAGGGGACGGGATGGATGTTTAAAATTCTTGATAGGATAATTAAAGGTGGCGGTAGACCTGAAGACCTTGACCTTTTAGTGAGCATTGCAGGTAATATTGAAGGCAACACAATTTGTGCTCTTGGTGATGCTGCAGCTTGGCCAATAAAGTTTGGTGTGCAAAGGTTCAGGGAAGATTTTGAAAAGTATATAAAATTTAAATCAACTGTTTTGGTTGAAAAGTAAAGTATGGTAAAGTTTAACTTCGTTTTGCTTTGTCTTGTTTTTGCTTCATGTCAACTTTTTAGAACTCGTGATCCCGAATTTCCAACTGAAATCTCTTCACGGTCAAATTGGAAACAACCCATTACCCCAGATATAACGCTTGAGGATTTGCAAAACGCAGTTTATGATAGAAATGCGGAAAATTATATTCGTTGCTTTGTTGATTCAAATTTTTCTGAGAGAAGATTTGTATTTATCCCAACACAAGAGGCGCAGATACAATATCCTGAAATTTTCAAAAATTGGAACTTAAACAGTGAGAGAAATTACTTTAATAACATAAAGTCAAATGTCCCATCAACTGGAACATCTGGTCTTTTTTTGTCAGGAAATTTTCAAAGTCTCGGGACTGATTCAGCCGTTTATCATGCAAGTTATCTTGTTAGTTTTCAGCATACAGTGAGGGACATACCGCAGAGCGCGAAGGGAGAGCTTCAATTTTATCTTGCTCCTGATAGAAATGGGAATTGGGTTATATACAAATGGATTGATGTGAAGATTCAAAATGAATTTAGTTGGAGCGAATTGAAAGCAAAATTTAGCTATTGATAAGATGCGTTTGTTTTATTTTATACTTTCATTCTTGGTTCTTTCTTGTGTTAATCCATTTGCGCCAGGGCTTGATGAGAAATTTGAAGAGTTTGATTTGCTTGGTGATCAGAGAACAATTGAGGGTGTGTTTCAAAATTTTAGGTATGCTTATACATTCAAGGATACTGCGGTTTACAGTAGATTGCTTGATGAGAATTTCGTTTTCGTTTATCGCGATTATGATAAAGGTCAAGATATATCATGGGGCAAAGTTGATGAAATGAGGGCAACTTATGGACTTTTTAGGAATACTCAAAATCTTGATTTGATATGGAACAACATAATCATTGATTCGGGTGATTCTCTTTATAGAAATGTTGTGAGGAGTTTTAATTTAACGGTAACTTTTAATCCAGCTGATGTTGTCAAGATAGATGGTAGGGCGAATTTTATACTTAAGCGTCAGAGTCCAACTGACCCTTGGCTTATTCTTTTTTGGAGAGATGAGTCAAATTATTGATGGAGGGAGTTGAAATTGAAGATAAAAGTTGCGTTTCAAGGAGAAAGAGGTGCTTTTAGCGAGCAAGCGGGGTTGGCATTTTTTGGAGGGAAGATGATATCTGTCCCGCTTTATTCTTTTGAAGAAGTTTTTAAAAGTATTAAGAAAGGTGAGGTTGATTATGGAGTGATACCGATTGAGAATTCGCTTTATGGTAGCATACATCAAAATTATGATTTGCTCCAGAAATACAATGTTTACATTGTTGGGGAAGTGAAATTGAGGATAAGACATTATTTGCTTGCAAATTATGGAGTTAAGCTAAAGGATGTAAAGAAGATTTATTCTCATCCTCAAGCGATAGCGCAGTGCGAAAATTTTTTGAGAAGATTGCGTGGCGTTGAGATAATACCCGTTTATGACACGGCTGGTTCAGCGAAGATGATAAAAGAACAAAATATACTTGATGGAGCAGCTATAGCCGGAAAACAAGCCGGAAGGTTTTATGGGTTGAAGATTTTGAAAGCTGGCATAGAAAATCACGCGAAAAATTTTACGCGGTTTTTGATTTTGTCAAGGGAAAAGATATTTGCGCGCAAAAACCCAAAGACATCAATAATTTTCACGACGAGAAATGTCCCGGGTGCGCTTTTTTCAGCTCTTGAGGTGTTTGCTCGCAGGCGGATAAATCTTTTGAAAATTGAATCGAGACCAATAGTCGGTCAGCCGTGGAATTATATGTTTTATCTTGACTTTGAAGGAAGCGTTGAGGAAAAAGTTTGTGCTGAGGCGATAAAAGAGCTAAAGAAAATGACGCGGTATTATAAATTTCTTGGAACTTATGAAAAAGGGAGGGAGATCGGATGAAGTTTTGGTATATTTTGAAAGAGGCTTTTTCGGGGTTTAAAAAGTCAAGGTTATCTTCATTTGCTTCAACATTTTCCCTTTTTGTATCTTTGCTTGCCATAGGGTCGTTTGTGGTAGCGGGTTATAATGTTAACAGACTTATTAGGTCAATAAAAGAGAAAATTGAGATTGAGGTTTTCATAAGGGATGGGGTTGCGCAAAGTAGGATAGATTCTTTGAGAGATATTGTGAAGTCAATAAATGGTGTTGAAGAGGTGGTGTACATTTCAAAGGACGAAGCAGCGAAGATATTTGAAAAGGAGTTTGGCGAAAGCATTTATAATGTTCTTGATTTTAATCCGCTTCCAGCTTCGTTTAAAATCAAACTTAAGGAGAGCTTCCGAACATCTCGCGGGGTTGAAAGCGTCGTGAGAAGTTTGAAAACTTTTCAAGAGTTTGAAGATATAAAATATAGAAAGTCTTTGCTTGGTATAATTGAGAGGAGGTTTAAAATTTTAAGCAAGGCTTTTCTTGTTGTTGGGGCGTTGTTGATTTTAATTTCAATTTTTTTGATAGTGAATACGATACGTTTAACAATTTATGCAAAGCGTGGATTAATAAAGATTATGCAGTTGGTTGGGGCGACACGTGGATTTATAATGATGCCATTTTTAATTCAGGGTTTTTTACAAGGGTTAACAGGTGGAATATTTTCAGCTTTAGTGATATATTTGGCTGTTGAGTTAGTAATTCCGCGATTGCCTGATGATGTGCTTGCAAGTATTGAGATGCCAGTTGAGTTCTATCCTTTACTTGTTTTTCTTGGTTGTGTTTTTGGTTTAGTTGGGAGTTGGGTTTCAGCGCGTAGGTATATCACATACAAAATAATTGCGTAAAAATAAATTTCATTGAGGAAATGAATGAATGCATTTTTTGTGAAATCATAGCCAAGAGGGTGCCTGCTGAATTTGTTTATGAAGATGATGAAATAGTTGCATTTAAAGACATTAATCCACAGGCGCCCATCCATATACTTGTGGTCCCGAGAAAGCATAAAGCAACCTTGCTTGAGCTTGAACCTGAAGATGCCGAGCTTGTGGGGAAGTTAATTTTGGTTGCAAATGAAGTTGCTAAGAAATTTAAAGTTCATGAACGAGGATTTCGTCTTGTGTTTAATTGTAATCGTGAGGCTGGGCAAAGCATATATCATGTGCACCTACATCTGCTTGGGGGAAGAATTATGATGTGGCCACCAGGATGAACAAAACAAAAATTTAACTGTTGTGATGAAATTGCATCCTATATTTGTTCATTTTCCAGTTGTTTTTTTTAGCCTCGCATTTATTTTTGAAATCATCGCGATGTTTAAGAAAAATTATTTTGCGAATTCATCGCTTTTGTTTTTGTTTCTCGCACTTTTATTTTCCCTTATCTCGGTTCAAACTGGAAATATTGAGGCGCAGGCTTTAAACTTAACTGGCGACGCTGAAAATATATTTAAAGACCATCAGTCAAGCGCAAATTTTTTCGTTTTTCTTTTAGGATTTATCTTTATGTTTAAAGTTTACATCTTTTTGAAGCGAAAGAATACATCAGTGTTAATTTTTCTGATTTTACTTGTTTTGTATGTGTTCGGTTTATTATTTGTCTACAGGACAACTTATCTTGGGATGAAACTTGTTTTTGAACATGGTGTTGGAGTGAAATTAAATTAAATTTGAAGGGATATGAACTCATTCATCGTGAATTGGAAAGAGTTGAATTATCCTTTGGATTTAAACTTGCTGTTTGGAAGGAATTCAGAAGTTGAACTTGAGGTTGGTTTTGGAAATGGGATTTTTCTGGTTCAATCTGCAAGCGATAACAGGGATAAAAATTTTGTTGGTATTGAGCTTGTTAATTTTTTTGCTAAGAAGGCAGACAAAAAGTTGAGTAAAGCTGGGCTTGAAAATGTTAGATTGTTTGTCGGCGATGCGAAGTTATTGCTTTTGATTTTGTTTGAGGATAGAACATTTGACCATATATATTTTAATTTCCCGGACCCGTGGTTTAAGAAGAGGCATAAAAAAAGGAGGCTGCTTAAGTTAAATTTCAACCGATTGCTCGCTAAACGGCTTAAGGATAATGGGTTAGTCTCAATAGCTACAGACCATCCAGAATTTAGAGACTTTGTAATTGATTCAATGATTGACTCTGGGGTTTTCAAAAGTGAATATCCCAATGGATTTGTGACTGAAAATCCAGGTTATTATCCGACCAAATATGAGCAAAAATGGAGAGAACAAGGGAAGGAAATTTACTATATGAAGTTTAGAAAAATTCATCATCCTGTTATCTTTGATGTGAACGAATATCTAACGGAAGAAAGTTTGTGGTATGTTGTTTATTCAAAAGGTTTGGAAAGGGTTGTAAAACTTGTTAAATGAGAAATTATCTTTCACTTTTGCATCCCACCGTTAATTTTAAACTTTTAAAATTTTAGCAAAAATTTTCTTGACTTGATTTAGGTAAATTTGATAAATTAAAGTCTGAAATTTAAAACACGCTCTCAAGATTATGAAATCAATAAAAGTTTCATTTATCCTTGTAGCTTTAACAAGTTTAACCTGCCTGGCGCAAGTTTCAACTGATTCAATAGTTATTTCAAATTTTTCTCAATATTTTGATAGTGTGCTAAGTCAAGGGGTGGATGTTGGAAATTCCTCTGGTTATATGCTTCTTAAAACCAGCGAGCAAGAAAACCTTGCAAAAAATCGGAAGGCGACAATAACTTATTATGGAACTGGGGCACCAAGAACTGGAACAGGAGATATTGATACAACTACAGGCAATCCAATGAAAGTCATTGATGGTGATGTTAGAACATTTTGTCAAATAAGACCTGGGGGAGAAAGGACATATATTATGATTGATTTGATGGCTGTGAGAAGAATTAATAAAGTTGTAATTGTGACTTTTGGGGGCAATCAATCCTTAAGACCGAGGGCGTATACGATTTATGCTGGGTTGGATTCGCTTCAGTTGACGAGGATAGTTCAGAAAACGGATAATCTTGATGTCAGGACGCTTGATATTTTTGACCCTATGCTGGCGAGGTTTGTTAAAGTAAGCTTTGATGTGATAGATAAGTTCAGCGCAACTGTGATTTCGGAGATTGAAGTTTATGGAGTTGGTTATTTGTCATCCGGATTTTATGTTTCAAAGGTGATAGATGTAGGTCAACCGGTGAACTGGGGCTGGGTTAAATGGGATGCTGAGTTGCCTGAGGGGACAGGTATTAGTTTTCAGTTTAGAACTGGTTCATCTGATGTTGTTGATGACACTTGGGGGCAATGGTCAGCAGAAATTACAAGCAGTGATATTTTAAGAGTTAAGGAACCAAGAAGATATATTCAATTTAGAGCAAATTTATCAACTTCAACGACTGAAACACCAGTTTTAAAAGGGATTTCAATTTTTTATAATAAAAATCTTGTGGCAAGGGACATCGTCGTTGAAGTTGAACCGCAAGTTGTGCCAATACTCAAGAGAGCGGAAATATTTTGCAATTTTGATATTAAAATGGATGAAAATTCACTTGGTATTGATACGCTTGTCATATTCACACCATCACCAGCAAAAGTTGAGGTAGTCACCTTGAACGGTAGTCCGGTTAATTACTCTGTTGTTGGTACACCAGAATATGTTAAAGTTGGGTTTCCTCAGTCTATCAGAGCGAGCGCGAGGTTGGTTGTTAAGTTAAGTTTAACACTTTACCTTGATGTGAATGAATTCCCATGCGTTGCGATAGGTAAACTCACCCCAAATAATCCTCAATTTGTAGATACCAGGCAAGGAGGTGGTTCAAGTAGTTGGACTGTTTTTACCAGTGATGTTCCAGATAAGTTGATCGTTGATTTGCAAGTAAGTCCAAATCCGTTTTCACCAAACGGTGATGGGTTAAATGATAAGACACAGATAAGTTTCTTTCTTGCAAATTTAACCACTGAAAGGACATTAAAAATTCAAATTTTTGATTTAACTGGTAGACTTGTCAAGACAATCTATGAGGGTCCGAGCAAAGCTTTCGCTTATATTTCGTCTAACTCTTTTACTTGGGATGGTAGGGATGACTCGGGTAGAATTTTAAGACCTGGGGTTTATCTTTTGAGGGTTTCGGTTGATGCTGATAAAGGTATTGAGTCAGTTTTTAAGACGATAACTGTAGTTTATTGAAAAGTAATCTTTTAAAAATTATGCGCAGATTTTTGCCCGTTGTTGTTTTGATTGTGTTTTCAGTTAACCTTTCTTATTCCGGTGCGTTTAAGGACCTTGGGAATGGTGCGAGGGCTATTTCACTCGGGTTATCTTACATCGCTATTTCCGATAATCCGTATGCTATTTTCTACAATCCAGCTGGGATTGGGCAGTTGAAAAGATTAAGTTTCGCGTCAACTTATTCAAGGTTATATCCTTTCGTTCAAGATGAGAATCTTTACTACTTAACATCTTGTGCGGTTTTGCCATTTTTTTCAATTTTAGATTTTGGAGCTGGTTTTTCCTTTTTTAAAACTGGGATGTGGAGTGAGAATCAGTTCGTATTTTCAGTAGCACGAGAATTTAAATACATTAAAGGTTTATCGCTCGGTGGAAGCATTAAATTTTTGAGGTGGTCCTCTGTTGCTCCGGAGGGTGAGTCGGCTTATTCATATTTTAATTTTACATTTGACGCTGGTGCAGTTTTTGTTTGGAAAAATTTTGTTAATGGTTCTGATTTACGGTTCGGGATTTCGGTGAAAAATATAACACAGCCAAGCGTCGCAATGAATAAATCAAGCGATGCAAAGTTGTCGTTGGAGATAGCAGGTGGACTTGTTTATGTTTCAAATTCATTTAACTATTTAGTAGGACTTGGTGTTTTGAAATCAGTTGACGATGTTAGAGTTGATGCTGGATTTGAAATACTTGCGTTTTCATCAGAATTTTTAAAAAGTAATTTTGAGTTCAGTTTAAGAGCTTCAGGTGGATTGAATATCAGTGGCGTTAAACAGAGCAGTTTAAATCCAGGTTTTGGGTTAAAATACCGGAAGTTCAAAATTGATTATGTTTATGTCTATCAAAGTGAGCTTGCGGATGCTGGTGGTAGTCATAAGTTCAGCATTGAATTTAACTTCTAAAAAATTTCAAGAACAAGGATTATGAGAAGAGGTTTAATAGCGATATTTTTAATCATGATTTTACTTGATGAAGTTAATTCGCAGTTTATAGCGAGGGATAAGGGAAGTTATTTGAATTATTCAGGCAGGAATTATGAAAATTACAGCATTTCGTTTTTGCGAAAAAGATTTTATGACAACTTTGGGAATTTTTTGATTGACGGTAGTTTGATATTTGAACTTCTTGAAAATCAAAGGCAATATACTGGTCAAGAGCTTGGTGGGCTTAGCAGTTTGACGAAGTCAAGATTTTATTATCAATATTTTCAGAACCTTGTTATAGCGAGCGATAACTACGGTGATTTTCAAACAAGATTAATGATAGGAGATGCGGTAAGAACGAAGTTTACATCACTTACATTTGATAAGGCAAGATTTAACGGGGTCAGGTGGGACTTTGCGACAGTCAAACATAGAGGCACGTTTTTGATGTCAAGAGTTAGCGACCCGGTAAGATTCAGATTTGATTCGCCACTTCTTATAGATGGGATTCAAAGGGTTCGCAACTGGGCACAATATCTTTTTGGAGGTCATTTTGAAACTGATATTGGTGATGTTTTAACTATTGGGGCAACTTATGTTAACCAACATACAAGAAGGATGGATATAAATGCACGAGATGTTCCATTTAAAGGTGTTCCGCCAAACGGTGTCCCGAGGATAATTTTTGTTAGGATAAGCGACGATTCACCAAAAGATGGTTCAGGTCCGATAATTTATGCTGATCCGGTTGTAAAGATAAATGGCAGGAAAGTTCAAACGAAAAGCATAAATGGAAAGACGCCAACACCACAGGAGACAGTTCTTGGAGCTCCACTTCAGTATTATGTTTTTAGAAATTTCAGCATTGATAGGACGCTTTGGGTTGCTGGAGCTGATACGCTAAGCTACACCGCATATACTCCAATTCAAGGAGGACCTGGCTATAAATTTAGGTCAATGTTATCAGCTTTACCTGTTTATCCTGAGCAAATGCCGAGCGATGGAAATATAACATTTGCTTATATAATTCCGCCGGGGGTAGAATCTGTAGAATTTGAAATTGTAGTTGCGAATGATTTTAAAATTGAAGCTGCTCATGATTTTGTCAATCGTCTTGATGATTGGGAACAGCCGACTGGAGCGAAGTTTATTCCACACTATGATTCAATAGCTGTTGGGACGCCGACATTTTTCCGTCTTATAAAGAGAGCGGAAGGTAATGTTAAAGATGCTTCAAATAAGCAGGTGGTGAGATTTAATTATGCTCTTACGACTGGTATGAGCGTTTATAGTTTGAATTTTAAATTTAATTGGAAAGGATTTAACATTGAAGGTGAGTTTGCGCAGAGTTTGGAATGGTCAAAGTATCCCGTTGGTAGAGGTCCATGGTTTACACAGATTGGGAATGCATTTTATATAAAAGCATCAAAAAAGGTTGGGCGTTTAACTTTCGGATTTGAAAGATACAAAATTGAGCCTCTTTATACGACTGCTTTAAATGTTTATTCGCTTGAAAATAGCTATTACATGCAATTTACAGGTTCTGGTTATTCTTATCTTGCTCCTGATGTTTATGGTGTGACCGCTTATGATATTTCAAGTGATATATCTTATGCTCCTGGTGGGGCGTATTTTTCGCTCGTTGACGATAATGACGACAGGGATAGATGGGAGGATGGGTTTTATTTTTACAATGCGACACCAAATCCAACATTTGAAAATAGGGATGTTTTAAATCCAACGCCTGATCCATTTTTGCTTGGTTATAGGCAAAATGCAAATGAGTTGATTGGATTGACAAGCATAATAAGAAGACCTGATGCGGGCATATTCCCGGGCAAAGATAGAAACAACGATGGAATTCCCGATGATGACCAAAACGCGAACGGAATCCCAGATTATCAGGAAGATTTTCTCACATATTATAGTGACCCTCCAATTTTTGATTATGGCGATGACTGGAACAACAATGGAGTAATTGATGAGCAAGAAAATGATATTTATCCCGATTATCCTTATGAGCCCGATATAAATGGTTATCATGCTTTTATAAAGATTAATTTAACTCGCAATTGGCAGGCGCAGGTTGGGTTTATAAATGAAAATGCCATTGCAAGAGGTGGGACAAACAAAGTTAATTACATAAAGACATTTTACACTTCTTCAAATCCAAGGCTTGGTTCACTTTTGCTTTATTATGTTGCGAAAAGTGTCCGTGATGGGATACCAAATCCTGTTTACCAGTATAAAGGCGTAATCACTATAACAAGTCCATTTCCTGTTTTTACAGAGGATCTGTTAAATTATAGAAATAGCTTCGTTCATAATCTCTATCTTGAGACAAGATACACGCAAATACCAAATCTTAACATTGAGAATAGAATTCGTTTTGAACTCAACTTCCAACGTCCACTTGGAGACCCAGCGAAGGCTTTGCTTCCAGAGGCAAAATACACTGGCGACCAGCTTGAAGGCAGGTTAACACTTTGGGGAATCGTTAACAAAATTGATTATGTGGTTAAATTCTTCAACGGACATCTTGAAATTAGACCTCAATTCAAAGTCAGAACCGTTAAAGAGACAAAACTTGGTTATGTTGATGTCGGCGGACAATTGAGAAAAGTTACAATCATAAACCAGCATACTCAAGAGACGATACCGATTTTTAGAATTAGTTATAAGTTAACTGATAAGTCTGTTTTCAATTTTGGACTTCAAGGGCTTACAATAATTGGTTTGCCAGATGCTCTTGCATACAGGATAAGAAATTTGAAGGATGGAACAGGAAGTGAAAATAGAGGGACGATTGCGTTCTCGCTCACAAATCAAAGCTCATATAAAGGTTATTCAATAGTTGTTGACTTCGGATATAAATTTACGAAAAGGAAGTTCATAAAACCAGGTGAAGAAAGGTTTAGCAGAGATGAGTCAGCGATATTTTTCACAGTTATAGCAGGATTTTAAATGACAAATGATTCAGGCTTATGTGGAAGATTATAATAATAGTCACATTAGCTGCTTCAATAATAGCAAATTTTATCGCGACACCGCTTGAAATTCAAAAAGCGTTTATTTCGGGTCAAAATTTTTATGTCTCTGGAGATTTTAAGAAAGCGATAAAGCAGTATGATTTCATCATAAATACTGAAAGCAAGTTTTTAAATGAAGACAGCGTTAAGGTTGAACTATTCAGTGGTGATTTAATCGTCAGCGCAAAAACTGCAGCTTATTATCAGAAGGGAAATGCCCTTAGAAAACTCAATATGATTCAAGAGGCAATTGAAAGCTTTAGAGTTGTTGCGGATTATAGAACGGATTCGCCTTGGCTTTCTGGTCTTGCACAATATCAAATTGCCGATATTTACTACGAAGAGGGGAAATTTGAAGAGGCGATAGGAGAAGCAAAAAAGTTAATAGGTAAATTCCCAGACGATGAGCGCATCCCGAAAGCTTATTATACCATTGGATGGGCGTTTAAAGAATTGAAAATGTTAGATAGCTCAACATTTTATTTCAAAAATCTTGTTGACAAATATCCAAAAAGCGAACTCGTCGCACATTCAATTTATCAAATAGGGCAGAACTATTTTGACAAAGGAAATTATGATGTCGCGCTGAACTGGTTTAAAGAAGTAACAGAAAAATTCAAGCCAGAGGCATTTAAAAAAGAAGAATTTGAAAAGATTGAGCTAAAGGCTGTAAGGGAAAGGAAGGTATTTGAAGCTGTCACAGGTAGAGAAGCCAAGGAAACGCCACTTGAGATAGTTGCAAAGTCAGGCTTAAGGATAGCAGATTGCTATAAGATGATGGATGATTTTGATGAGGCAATTAAGGCATATAATAATGTTATAGCGACTTATACACTTTTGCCAAGTTTAATTGAGACAGCTTACATAAAGATGGCGCAGTATACGCTTGAGAAGAAAGGTCTTGATGCTGGAATTGCAGTTTATAGGGAAGCGATTGATAAAAATTTTGATAAAAAGCAGTTGCAGGCGAAAATGCAGTATCTTATTGCGAAGACATATCAAGATTCGCTTAAGTATGATAAA
The DNA here is from genome assembly GCA_964438815.1 of uncultured Bacteroidota bacterium. Taxonomy (GTDB): domain Bacteria; phylum Bacteroidota; class Ignavibacteria; order Kryptoniales; family Kryptoniaceae; genus Kryptonium. The sequence goes on along the minus strand of CAYTKW010000002.1, from coordinate 33,274 downwards.
GCAGCTGATGAATATGACTTTTACATCAAGGCTTATAGTGAGGTCGCGCTTTTAGTTGATTTTCCGATTGAGGATGCAATTTATTCAAAGGTTATTTGCCTTTATAATGCGAGAAAGTATAAAGAGACGGTGAGTGAGTGTGACTCTTTTTTGATGAAATTTCCGGGGGCTTCATACATTCCAGATATGTTGTTCTTTAAAGGGGTTTCACACCTTGCACTTGGTGAATATTCTAACGCTGAAAGTTCATTTGTTGAAATAATATCAAAGTATAAAAATTCGCTACAATATGTCCCTGCACGAGTTCAACTTGGAAGAACTTTTTATGAGTCCAAAAGATATGATAAGGCGCTTGATGAATTAAGGTCTGTACTTGGGGAAAATTTGCCAGGACTTAATAGAGACGAAGCTTATTATTACATTCTTCTCGTTTACTTTGATACGCAGAAATATGATAGTCTGCTAAATGTTTTTTCCAAAATCTTGCCTACTTCAAATTTCTATCTCCCGGCTTTCATCAAGGTTTCAAAGTCATTCAGCGTTCAAAATAAGTTTGCCGAAGGTGAACAATTTATAAAAAATGTTTTGAAAATAGCTGAAGCGATTAAAGATAGTATTTACTTTATTCCCGAGGTTCACTTCTCACTCGCTGATATTTATATCGGGCAGGGGAAGTATAGGGAAGCGGTTGAAGAACTTGGATTTGTTATAAATGACCCGAAAGCGAATGAGATTTTGAAGCTTCAGTCATTTTACGCAAGGGGTTCACTTTATTATCAGCTTCAAATGTATAAGGAGGCGATTAACGATTTTGAAATTTGTATTTCAAATAGAAAGTTTGCAGAGGTTCTTGGACATTTAATTGCGCAGGTAAATGAAAAACTTGTTCTTTCTTATGTCAAAGATGGTCAAGTTGAAAAAGGTATAAATCTTGTTTCAAGATTGATAGGTGAAACCGCTGAAGCGAAGGAGAAGGTTAGATATATGGCTGTTCTTGCTGAGGCATATTTTGAAGCAAAGGATTACAAAAATGCACTTAAGTTTGCGAATGATGTTTTTCAAAGCGATGTTTTTGACGAAGAGGTGATATCAAAATCGGTTCGCATACTTACGAATTCACACAAAGAGCTTGGAGAGTTTGACAAAGTTATTGATGTTCTTTCAAAGGCTGTGAAAAAATACCCAGAGTCAAAATTTATTCAAGATGTTTTCTTTTCTGTCGGAGCAACTTACTATGATGGTGGAGAATATGAGAATGCTATTGAAGTGTTTGATAGATTTATAAAGTTTTATCCTGGTGCTGAAAATTACAAAAATGCTCTTTTCTTCTTGGCTTATTCATATTTTAGACTTGGTTATTGGGATAAGTCGGTGAATTTATTCAGAAGATTTGTTCGTGAGTTTCCGAAAGATGAGTTAAGTGCAGAGGCATATTTTAACATTGGGGAGTCACTTTATAACCTGGGCAATTATGAAGAGGCGATTCGTGAATATAGAAATGTATACAGAAACTTCCTGTTAAGTGAAATTGCTCCAGCTGCTATTTATAGTGAGGGATGGTGCTATTTTGAGCTTCAAAAACCGGAGCAAATGATTGAGGTTTTCAAACAACTTTGCAAAAGATATCCAAAGAGCGAATATGCACCTATTGCGCTTTTCACAATAGGGGATTATTACTATAACTTGAAAGACTATACAAAGGCTCAGCAAGCATATGAGGAATTCATAACCGCTTACCCTGAGCATGAGAAGGCAAAAGAAGCGGAGATGTTAATTCGTGATTTAAAGTTAATAAATGTCTACGCAGAGTATCAGGAAGCGATGAAGTATTTTGATAATAAAGATTACCGCAAGGCTATTGAGGAATTGACGAGGATATGGCAAAAGTATCTCGATTCTGATATAGTTGTTGGTTGTCGTGTAAATATAGCAGCTGCGTATGAGCAGTTGGGTGACTGGAGGAAAGCAGCGAGGATGTATGAAGAGATAATTCGCGATTATGGGAATTCAACCGATGATAACGCTCGTGCAGCGGTTTTATTTGCAAAGGAACATCTTGAATGGTTGAGAAGTAATTTTAATTTTTGAGAAAAATAAATTTTGGTGATGGTTTATGCTTTTAATTCAGCAAAAGTCGTGGTTTTCGTGGCTTTGGGATAATTGGCTTGTTGATATAATCATAAAAGGTGGACCTTACATAATGGTTCCAATTTTTATTTTCTCGGTAATTTCAATTGGGATAATTATAGAAAGAATTTACAGGTATTTGAAAGTTCCAAGGGACAGGCGAATTGCCCAAAGGCTTGAGGAGGTCGAGAAAATTTTAAGGGAGAACAAAGATATTGGAGCGCTCGTTAGATATTTTGAGAGGAAAAATGATGTTTTGTCTTTTGCTTTTCTTTCTGTTTTGAAACGATACGAGTTTTTGCTTCATGAAAATCGCTCCATAAACGATATGCGTCAAGAGCTAATGGATACCGCTGTTGATTCAACTTCTGAATATCTTGAGGAGTTTTTGCCAACAGTTGCTACGATTGCGAATGTTGCGACATTGCTTGGACTTTTTGGGACAATTATTGGTATGATAATATCATTTGACGAGCTTGCAAAAGGTGGGCGTGGTGATCCAGCAGTTGTGGCACATGGTATTTCCGTTGCGCTTTTGACGACAGCAGCTGGTTTGACAGTTGCGATTCCGTCAGTTCTTGGTTATAGCTTTTTGCGAAGAAGGGCACAGAAAATCGTCAGACATCTTGAACCTTTTGAGAATCACTTTATAAATACATTGCTTCGCGAACATGGAAGGATTGAATCTTATAAAACAATTGTAGCGAGCATTTATAAAAATGGAAATTTAACTGAAGAAGGAAGTGAATACTTGAGGCGTAAAAGGATTGAACTTGATATTTCGGAAGATGAGGCGAGGATGATTGAAGAAGAACTTATAAAAAGTTTGAAAGACAAATAAAGCGAATTTTACTACTATGAAGAGAAAGCAAAATGACGGCGATTATTCAGTTGACATTAATCTTACACCGATGATTGATTGTGTTTTTCAGCTTTTGATATTTTTTATGGTCACGACAGTTTTTGCGGTTCAAAGTGGTTTAAAGGTTGATCTACCGACTGCTGCGTCTTCTGATGCACCGCCTGAAAAAGACTTAACTATAGTTATATCCTCAAATGGCGAAATGGATTTAAACGGCAGACGTGTAACTTTTGATAATTTACAAGAAGAAATGCTTAAAGATAAAGAAATTTTTGGCAGTAAGGTTTTGATAATAAAGGCTGATAAAAAAACTTTACATGGGATAGTTGTCAAAGTTATGGACATTGCTAAGATGTGTGGAATTGACCAGCTTGCAATTGCTACTGAAAAGGAGGAGGAAGAGGTTCAAGTAAAATAATAATTGTCGTGTTCAATTTAGATGGCACAGGGAAATTATAAAATACCGGGTGTTGAGTTAAGTGACAAGATAGCACAGTTTATTTATGAAAATAGAAAAGCATTGTTAAAGTTTTTGCTTATCGCGTTTTTGATTCATAGTTTGCCTGTTATTTTAAATATCAAACTTCCAGAGAAGAAAGAAATTAAAAGACCGCCAACCACTGTTAAGTTCATTCAGCGTCCGCCTCGTTTGACGAAGAATATAGAATTTAGAAAGATGCCGACGATTGTTGAACGTGTTTTAAGAAAATTCACAGCGCCTCAAAAGCAGAAAATGATGGCTCGTTCAATGACAACTGCAGCAATGCACGGTGGGACAGCTCTGGCTTCACTTGCAAGACCTGGCGAGTATGTTGAAAGAACTTATTCACCACCAGCAATTCTTCTCGGTCCAAGTTTAAATTATGACATAGTTGATACACGACACGCTGGGAAGTCTGTGAAAAGTTTGCAAGAGGAGCTTATAAGCTATACGAACTTTATGGACAGGTTTGAAGGATGGCTTGAGCGTGGAAGGAGCAAGGAAGATTGGAGAGGTTTTTTAAATGTTTACCAAGTTGAATATAGAAGCAGTAAATCAGCGCCAAATGGGGAACCGATGTGGAATTATAGACCAGCTGCTTTGCAGAATCTACAAAGATATGCTATGGAGGTGCTCCCTAATTTGCAATTAAATCTCATGGGTTCAATACGACTTGATTCAAAAAATATCATAGATGTTCCAATTCTAATAATGATGGGTTATGATGGTGAAGTTATTTACACGAAGAATGAAGTTGAAAACCTTGCGAAGTATCTTCGCTCAGGTGGCTTTTTATTTATTGATGATGGGCTTGCATCAGCTTATGGACCATTTACAAGGTCTGTAAAGCAGTTGATTCAAGACGCTCTTGGCTATGATGCTGTATGGGAGAGAATCCCAAATAATCATCCGATTTATCATATATGGAAAGATTTTGATGGACCTCCTGCTGGAGATGACCTTGCAAGAGTTGATTCAAGAAGACCAGCGAGGGAGATTTACAATTATCTTGAGGGGATATGGCTTGGTGGGCGCTTAGCTGTCGTTTTATCAAACAGGGGATATACCCAGGCTTGGGGCGATTGGCCTTATTCAACACCACCACTTGATAATGTGAGGCAATTGCAAATGGGATTGAATATACTTATCTTTGCGATGAGTCAGCCTGGTGGCATAGTTTCAAAAAACAAAGAAAAAGTCGTTATGCAAAAATAAAAATTTCTTAACTGGGGTGATTCAAAATGCAATTTAAGTTTTTAATTTTCTCAATTTTAGCTCTCTCTTACGGCTGTGCTTATTTTTTAAGTGAAAGTTATGAAGAAGCACCAAAACCAACACCTTCTGGATATGCAGTCAAGGAAACCCTTGCAACTGTGATTAAAGATAGCGTTAAAGTAAGTGTTAAGCTTCTAACTCCATCTGAAATTCACAAAATATCCGCTGGCAAACCATACGATAAAAAGGATTTTGAAAAAATCCTCAAAGACGAATACATAAATTATGCTCAAGATGAAAATGCCGAGATACTTTCAAAATATAATGAGTACTTAAACCAGCAAGAATATGTCTATTATGATGCCTTTGGTAACCCTGTGCTTCCACAAAATATCCCAAGTCCATTTGAAAACGATTTTGGTAAAATTCCATATTTAGCTTTTGAGGTTGCAATTGAAAATGCACGCAAGGATAAGATTGAGATCAAACCATCTGCGAGTGTTTTACTTGATGATAGGAAAAATCAATTTAGGGCGCTTGAAGTTGACGATATAATTCAAACCGAAACAGTCCCTTATCCAATGCGGTATATTAACCCATACACAATTTACGATCCTTTCTGGGCTGGATATCTTTTAACAAGTCAAAGAAGAGCTGAACTCAATAGAAAGTTACTTAGAGAGGTATTGCTTAGAGATGAAAAAATTTACCCTGGGGTTGTCAGAAGAGGTTTTGTTGTTTTTAGGAAACCGAAAGAAAAAGTTAAATGGTTATTGCTTATAATCCCGGAGGTGGCGATTTATCAGGATAACATTAAGGTTAAAGAAATTGACTTTAAGTTTGAATTTGTAAATGAAAACTAATGTTTTAAGTCAGTGATGAAAGCGAAATTATTTTTAATTTTATTTGTGGCGTTTTTAATTGGGTGTGATAGTGTTTATCGTTTTCTTTTATTTCCGCCAGAGAAAGTTGAATATGAGCTTGTCCCAGATTTTGAAATGATTAAAATGATTGGGGACACAAGTTATTATATTGGCAAAGATTCAATGAGCATAGTTTTTGACAGGGGAACATTTAAGGTTGAAATCAAATATATGAGCGATTATCAACTTAACAATTTTGAATTTCCTGAGGAGTCAAAAGGGGGAATTTATTCAACGAATCCATATACATATGGGGATTGGGTTGACCCAGATCTTGGTTACACGCCGAATCGTTTCACTGTCTTTAAGGTTTCAATTTACAATTATGCAGCGCCGAAGATAAATTTTGACCCTCAAAATGCGATTTTGCTAAGTGACCGTGGAGATAGATTTACAGCTTATGGGCTTGATGCTAAAATCAGTAAATTCCATAGCATAGAGGAATACTACAGGGCAAGGAAAGGTTCAACTGGGATAGATGAAGATGTCTTTGAAGCGAGGATGGGCATCGCAAGGAGAACTATGTTAACTTATGGACGACCGTTTTACAAAGGCGATAACCGTGAAGGGTTTATCGTTTTTGACCCTTTATCGGATGGCGTTGAAAGAATCAAGATAGTTTTTAAAAATTTTATAATTGGCTATGATGAAAACAATGTTCCAAGTGACTTTATTGATATAAGCTTTTATTTCAAGCGAGTCCCCGTGTTTAGGCGAACAGCGGAAACAGAAAAAGTTGTAGCTATGGGTGCTGAGAACATTGATTTGAAAAAGTTAAAGGAGAGAAAAATAAAAATTTTTCAGGTCGAGTATGGTGGAGATGGGGTGGAAATTGTTGAGGCTGGTTTGAAAAATTTAGTTGAGTTTCTCAATAAAAAAGAAGGTTTGGAAATTTCGCTTGAAAGTGGGAAGGCTGAATCACCTGATGTTTCAAAATCTGACCTTGTTGTGATATCTGGTGGCGTTGTTAAGCCGCATTTTTCACCTCTTGCGGTTGATAACTTCATCGCTTGTGTTAAAAACGGGGGTATAATTTTAATTGATGATTTAAACCATTCAAGGTCAAGTCAGTTTAACATTGGCATAAGGGATTTGCTTGATAAGATAAAATCCCGACTTGACGGAAGCTATATTGATAAAATTTTTATGACTCATCCAGTGTATTCAATCTGGGTTAGGATAAAAGAATTGCCACTTGGCGCCGACGATATAGTTGAGCAGAAAGAGTTTGAAAGGGAAGAAAAATATAACTACCTTGAAGGTCTTTTTTGGCAAAAACGACTCGGGGTCGTCTTCTCAAATAAAGGTTATATGAGAATCTTAAGCAAATTTGATAATCCTAAAATTGATAACACACCTCAACTTCAACTTTTCTCAAACATTTTAATTTACGCGATTTCATCACGCCAAGTGGCAACGAAGGATTGAATTATAAATTTTCAAGGATAAAATTCGTTATAAGCGTAAATAAATGATATCTTGTGTCTACACCAGCTATGCTGTGGTCTTTATTTGGATAAAACAAAGTGCTGAATTGTTTTCCCGCCTTTTGGAGCTTATCAACAAGTTGAATTGTATTTTGCCAGTGGACATTGTCATCAGTCGTTCCATGAATTACAAGATACTTGCCTTTTAAAGCATCAACATATTTCAAAACCGAACTCTCTTCATATCCTTCAGGATTCATTTGTGGTGTTTGCATGTATCTTTCTGTATAGATTGTATCGTAGAGTCTCCAGGTCGTCACTGGCGCGACTGCAACAGCTAATTTGAATATATTCCCGAATTTGAAAAGCGTTAAACTTGACATATAGCCACCATAGCTCCATCCCCAAATCCCAATTCTTGAACTGTCAACAAATTTATACTTTTTGACAAGATACATCGCTGCTTCCGCCTGGTCTTTTGATTCATAATATCCGAGATTTTTGTATATAACTTCTCTAAACGCCTTTCCCCTTGCACCTGTCCCACGACCATCAACGCTGAAAATTATGTATCCATTTTGAGCGATGTATTGATACCAAAGATAATTCCCCAAGTATGCATTTCTAACGGTTTGGCTCCCTGGACCACCGTAAACATAGAAAAGAACTGGATATTTTTTAGTTGAGTCAAAGTTTGCTGGCTTTATCATCCATGCGTTGAGTTTCACGCCGTCGCTTGTTTCAACAACTTCAAATGTGACCTCACCTTTATCATACCCAACAAGGATGTCATCGGGGTTATCAACAAGTGTGCGGATAAATTTACCATCTTTGTTGTAAAGTTTCCACTTTGGCGATTGAGTTATAGTTGAGTAATTATCAATGTAAAATTTCCCTGTGGGTGAAAAGTCAGGATTGTGCCATCCTTTTTCAGTGGTAAGCTGTTTTTTGTTTCTACCTTTGAAATCAATCATATAAAGATGTCTTTCAAGCGGTGAAACCTCTGTTGATGTGTAATAAATTTTTTCGCTCTTTTCATCAACAAAGCAAATTTCTTCAATTTCAAATTCACCTTTTGTCACTTGGTTTATCAATTTTCCGTCGGTTCCATAAAGGTAAATATGAAGCCATCCATCCCTTTCGCTTGCCCAAATGAACCTTTTACCATCTTTTAAAAAGATAAGATGGTCGTGAACATCAACCCAAGTTCTGGATTCCTCAGTTAAAATTACCCTTTCTTCACCAGTCTTGATGTTATGAAAAATCAACTCAAGTTTGTTTTGTAGTCTGTTAAGTTTTTGATATGAGAGAATATCTGGGTCGTTTGTCCAATTAACTCTTGGTATGTAAATATCGGCATCACCGAGGTCAATATACTTTATCTCTCCGGTTTGGATATTTGCAATTCCAATTTTCACGGTTGAATTTGGATAGCCAGCGTATGGATAGCGCTGGTCAATAACTTTGAGATAGGTTGGGTCATAATCAATTAACTTAAAAACAGGAACATTTGATTGGTCAAGTCGCCAGAAGGCTATAAATTTTGAATTTGGTGACCACTCATAACCATCAATTATGCTGAATTCTTCTTCATAAACCCAATCAAAAAGTCCATTCAAAATTGTCTCCGAGCCATCAAATGTAAGTTGCTTAAATGTGCCAGTTGAAATTTCATAAACAAACAAATTATTATTCCTGACAAAACTTATGAATTTGCCATCTGGCGAAAACTTTATTATGGCTTGTGGTTCATTGGTATTAGTTATCTGTTTTAATGTTTTGGTTTGGGTGTCGTATAAATAAAAATTTCCTCCGGTTTTCAACCTTCGTGCAGGCAAACTTCCTGTGAAAAGTATGTATCTTTTGTCAGGAGAGAAGAAATAAGCGTGTGTATTTTTTGAGAAGTCTTGAATCTGTGCATCAAGTTGCGCATAAGAAACTATGAGCTCCTCTTTGCCAGTTTTCAAATCATATTTGAAAATTGCCATTGATTTTGAGAGTGAATCATACTTCAATGTAGTGTAGGCGTCCTCATTGGGAAGCCACTGCTTGGAGAGGAAATTGGTTCTAAATTTTCGCGTTTTAAATATGTCTTCAAGTGTTAGCTTCTTTTGTGCTTGTAGTTGCAGGATGAGGGTTAAGGTGAGAAATAGAATTGCAAGTTTTTTTGTCTTCATATCTTTCGGCTATTTTTGTTTTTAAAAAACCTATAAAATGTTAATTCAAAATTTTGAAAAGTGCAAGATATTTTTTAGGAAATTGCGCTTATGTAATCTTCACAATCAAGCCGAAGCTCAATTGTTGAAAGCGGTTTGTTAAGGAGGTTGCAGTAGTGTGGCGAGTCTGAATCTGGGTTAGCATTTTTCTGGAAGTAAAGGCAGGAAAAACACATCCTTTGAACAGTTATAATTCCAGCATCATATAGGGACTCAATCATTTTAAGTATAAATTCAAGAATTGTCTCTTTTTCTTTTTTGTTGAATTTTTTCAAGTTGTTTTTTAAAGTATCAGCCCAAGTTGATATCTTCGTTGCTACTTTTTTACCCTTTGGAGTTAACTTAATTAAATAGCTTCTCTTATCATTTTCGCTCTCGGCTTTCATCACCAATCCTTTTTCTTCAAGCGAAGCTATAGCGTCGCTGACGGTTGCTTTTGTAAGGCTAAATTCATTAGCAATGTCCGTGACGCGACATCTTGATGATTGGTTGTAAAGCAAATAAATTAAAAATTGAATTTGAATTGGGCTTAAATTTTCATCATTTGCGACATCCCATAGCAATAGTCTAAAGACTCTTAAAATTCGTTCAAGTCCAGCTGTTATTTTCGCTTCAATATTTTCGTTTTGTTCTTTCGGGTCAAAAATTGAGCTCACATTTAAAGCTATTTTATTTTATAAAGCGGGGCTTAAAAGCCCCGCAATAAATTTACTTAAAATTTACTTCCTATATTTGCTAAAAACAAAATCTTCTTTATCTTGCGATGCGTGGCAGGAGAAGCAATCTTGTTCGGCGTTTTTCACGACTCTTTCTTTCGTGTCGCCTTTAAATGCTTCAAATCCCCATCCGCCTGTATCTTTGAAAAGTTTTGAATTTTTATACATCACTCCAACAACTTTTCTCGGACCTTCAACATATGTGTTATTTTCAAGTTTCGCTTCAAGTAAGTCAAAAACGATAATTGAACCATCGGGGAACTTACCAGTTTTATAACCGCGCATCGCCTTGTCGTTTGCGTAGATATGATGAATTCCTCCAAATGCCTCATAAAGCGGATGACCTGGAAGAATTAACATTGATTTAACATGCGCCCAATTGCGATAGCCTTCTGGATAGGGCACTGACTTTGATTGACCTGAAAGGTCAACTAACGAGAGAGAAAGCGCGAAAGCAATTAACCCTGATAAAACGAAAAATTTTTTAACCATGGCAGTCGTATGTTTTTGTTTTTAAATTTGTTAGGATTCCTAACTAATATAATAAATTTGAAATCAAAAGTCAAGTTTTGTTCGCTGGTGAATTTGATTAGATTTCAAAAAATCGTTATTTTTTCAAAAAATGGTTTAAAAATAAAGAAGTTTTCTTTGTGAAAAGAACGCCACTTTATGAAATACACCTTGACCTTGGAGCTGATTTTGGTCTTTTTCATAATTGGGAATTGCCCAAGCATTATGTGAACCCAATTGAAGAGTATAGGTTTGCCAAAACTTCATCTGTGATTATTGATAGAACATATTTTGGAAAAATTAAGTTGTGGGGTAGAGATGCGATTGATTTTTTGAATAGAATTTCAACAAATGACTTGAGAGGTCTTTCTGCAGGGACGGGGGCTGGGACTGTGCTTGTTGATGAGAAGGGGAAGATGATTGATTTTATGGTAATCTATGTTTTAAAAGCAAGCGAAGATTATCAGGAGATACTTGCGCTGTTAAGTTATGAAGCAATTGAAAGAGTAAAAGAGTGGTTTAGCAAGTTGATAATTATGGATGATGTTAAATTTGAAGATATAACTGATGATTTTGTGGTTCTTTCAGTATATGGTGTAGGGGTAAGCGATGTTATTAAATCGCATTTTAAATTTGACCATAAACATTTCCTTGATATATCAAAGATGCCTGTTTATAACTTTGTTCGCGGTTTTATGCTTGATGGTGAAGTGATATTAACGAGGACTGATGAGTTCATGGTGCCAGGATATAATTTAATTTTTAAGAATGATTTAGCGGTTGATATATGGAAACTTCTAATGGAGAATGGTTTGATGCCAATCGGGGAGGAAATTTTTGAAGTGTTAAGAATTGAGTCGGGAATTCCAGCTTACGGTAAGGAGATAACATCGGATTATAATCCACTTGAGGCAAATCTTGGAAAGTTTGTCAGCTTTTCAAAGGGCTGTTATATAGGTCAGGAAGTTCTTGCGAGGATTGATTCGTATAACAAATTACAAAGAAAGCTTGTTGGTTTTATCGTTGAAAAAGGAAGGGGCAAAGGCAGAGTTGAAGAAGGAGCACGTGTTTATTTAAATGGTGAAGAAATTGGAATTTTAACAAGCGTTGCTTATTCTTATGGTTTTCAAAAAGTTGTAGCTCTTGGTTATGTTAAAACAAAATATGCGGTTCAGGGGGGAAGAGCTGAAATTCAATCTGATGGTAATGAATTTACTGCAATAATTGTAATTCCACCTTTTTCATTTTAAAAACAAAGGGCAACTTGCAAATGGAGCAGATAGTTATAAAAGGCGAAACAAAGGAAGAAATATATCTTGAGCTTTTACCTCAAATAAAATCGCTAATTGAGGATGAGCCAGATTTAATAGCGAATCTTGCGAATGTGACATCGGCTCTAAAGCAGGCGTTTGAGTCTTTTTCATGGGTTGGTTTCTATTTAATGAAAAATGGTGAACTTGTGCTCGGTCCATTTCAGGGTAAACTTGCTTGCACAAGGATAAAGGTTGGAAGTGGCGTTTGCGGGACATCAGCACTAAGAAAAGAGACAATTATCGTCCCAGATGTTGAAGAGTTTCCGGGACATATTTACTGCGACCCCGATTCAAGGTCTGAAATAGTTGTTCCAATAATTAAAAATGATGAAGTGCTTGGCGTTCTTGATATTGATAGCCATAGGTTAAATAATTTTGATGAGGTTGATAAAGTTTATCTTGAAAAAATTGTTAATTTACTTCTTTCAAAATTTTAAGGTTGAGGGCATATGGGTAAAAAAGTTGCACTTGTCACTGGTTCAGGCAGAAGGTTGGGGAGACAAATTGCAATTGCGCTTGCTGAGGCTGGTTTTGATATCGTTGTTAATTATAATCAGTCAAAAGATGAGGCGATGAAAACTTTACGAAGGATAAAGCAACTTGGTCGCGATGCAATTGTTGTAAAAGCTGACATCACGAAAAGCACACAGGTTAAAAAAATGGTTGAAAAGGCAATTGAAAAGTTCGGGCAAATAGATGTACTTGTAAATAACGCAGCGATTTTCCCAAAGCCGGTGAAATTTTGGGAGATAACCGATGAATTGTGGGATTATGTGATTGATACGAATTTAAAAGGTCAATTTTTGTGCTCAAGGGAAGTTATTAAGTTTATGCTTGAAAGAAAAAAGGGGAAAATTATAAACATTGCCTCTCTCGGTGGGGCGCAGGTTTGGACTGAACATATAGCTTATAATGTCGCAAAAGCTGGTTTAATTATGCTTACAAAAGCAATGGCTAAGGCGCTTGCACCGTATATAACTGTGAATGCAATCGCACCGGGAACGATAATAATTCCAGGTGAGGAGTCGGGCGAGATAAAGCATATACCTGAGCATAAAATTCCTTTGAAAAGATATGGGAAGCCTTCTGATATAACTGATATTGTCGTTTTTCTTGCAACTCGTGGAGATTATATAACGGGTCAAGTTATTTTCGTTGATGGTGGAAGGTCAATTTTATAAACAAAAAGTTAATTTTTCTATGCCGAAAGAAGATGTAAAAAAGCCTGGGACACTGAACGAGAATAGGCAACCAATAAAGGCTTATAAAAATTTAAAGTTTTTGAACAGTCCTGATGCGAGAGCTTTAAGAATTCTTGCTGAATATCTTGAGCCGTTGACGAGGTTTAAAAAGTATCAAATTGTTGACACCATAGTTTTCTTTGGTTCGGCGCGGACGAAACCTATGAAAGAGGCAAGGGCGAGGTTGCGTGAAATTGAGGAGAAGGTAAAAGAGTTTGAATTAAAGGGTAAAAATGTGCCTCAAAGTTTGCTTGATAAAAGAGCAAAGGCTGAGGTTGACCTTTATATGTCAAGGTATTATGAAGATGCTGTTGAACTTGCACGCTTGATAACCGAATGGTCAAAGGGACTTGGAGATGCAAATGGGCATCGTTTTGTCGTTTGCTCAGGCGGAGGACCTGGGATAATGGAAGCAGCAAACAAAGGTGCTGCAAAGGCGAAAGGTTTAAGTATAGGACTTAACATAAGCCTACCCTATGAGCAAAAGTCAAACCCATACATTACGAAAGAACTTATCTTTGAATTTCATTATTTCTTTATGAGAAAGTTTTGGTTTGCTTATCTGGCGAAAGCTCTCGTGATATTTCCTGGCGGATATGGGACTTTGGATGAGTTGTTTGAGATATTGACATTATTGCAAACAGGAAAGATAAAAAAGAAGATGCTTGTTTTGATATATGGAAGCGAATATTGGAGGAAAATTGTTAATTTTGACGCAATGGTTGAACATGGCGTGATTGACAAGGATGACCTTAAACTTTTTAAATTTGTTGACTCACCAGTTGAAGCATTTGAGTATTTGAAAAATGAATTAACCAAGCATTATCTGTGATCAGCGAAAGGCACATAGCTTCACTTGTCAAACTTCTCGATGATGAGGATGCTTTTGTTTCAAGGAGCGCTTATGACGAGTTGATTAGACTTGGTTTTGATATAGTTCCGTTGATTTCAAAATTTAAAGAAAGTGCTGATGGACGGCTTAAAAATTTGCTTAATGAAATTATTGATGTTTTAAAGTACAGGAGATATGTTGATGATGTTATTTCGTATTTTAAGGATGCTGAAAAAGATATTGAACAGGGAGCGTTTCTTGTGGCAAGGTTTGCTTATCCTGATGTAAATTTTAAGGAGTATTCTGAGATGCTTAATCTTATGTCGCTTGACTTGAAAAAAAGAATTTACACCAAGAATGATTTGTTTGAGATAATTGATGCTGTTAATAATTTTTTCTTTGTTGAAAAGGGGTTCAGGGGTAATTTTGAGAATTATTATGAACCTGACAATGTTTTTATAAATCGTGTGATAGAAAGACGTGTTGGCATTCCGATAACGCTTTCGTTGGTTTACATTCTTATTGGTAGAGGGGCGAATTTGCCTGTTTATGGCGTTGGGATTCCGGGTCGTTTCGTCGTTAGATATGAATTAAATGGATTTGAAATTTATGTTGATACTTTTAATGGGGGGAAATTGATGAGCAGAACCGATTGTGAAAAGTTAATTTCTCAACTTGGTTACCCCAAAAAGCAAGAATATTTTTTAAGGGCGACGCCTGAAAGTATAGTTAAACGTATGTTTGAAAACCTTGTGGTTGCATATAAAAACAGCGGTTATGTTGAAAAGGCAAACAGGGTAATTGAGATAATAAAAACAATTGAGCATTTCAATGAAAATTTACACTCGAACGGGTGACAATGGAACTACATCGCTTTTTGGAGCTGGAAGAGTAAAAAAAGACGATCCAAGGGTTGAAGCTTATGGGACGATAGATGAGCTTAATTCAATTCTTGGTGTTGCAAGAGCTGTTTCAAAAAGTGATGAAATCTCTGAGATAATTCAAGAAGTTCAAAATTATCTATTTACACTCGGAGCCGACCTTGCGACCCCGCTTAATGTTGAAAGCAGGAAAGTTAAACGAATTTCAAGGTCTGATGTTGAAAGGATTGAAATTTTTATTGATGAAATTGATAGTAAGCTTGAACCATTGAAAAATTTCATTCTTCCTGGGGGAACTTTTCTCGCTTCACTTTTGCATTTTGCCAGGACTGTTTGTAGAAGAGCTGAAAGGAGGATTGTTTATCTTTCCGAAAGAGAAAAAATTAACGAACAAGTGATACCTTTTGTTAATCGCCTTTCTGATTTGCTTTTTGTGTTGGCAAGATATGCGAATAAAATTGAAAATGTTGATGATATAAAATGGAACGGATAAAAATTCTTTCGCCAGCTAAAATAAATATCGGCTTGAGGGTTTTAAGAAAGCGAGAAGATGGTTATCACGACATAGAGACAATTTTCCATGAAGTTAAATTTTTTGATGAGATTGAGATGGAGATTTCGGATGAAATTGAATTTGAAACCGACTCTGATGAAATCCCGTTGGGGTTTGATAATCTTTGTTTGAAGGCTGTTAGAATTTTTTTTGAAAGTTTTGGTATACATTCTGGTGTAAAAATTTATTTGAAGAAAAGAATACCTGTTGGCGCTGGGCTTGGTGGTGGGAGCAGTAATTCAGCATCGGTTTTAAAGGGGCTTAACATTTTGTTTGGGGTTGGGGCTGATGATGATTTGTTGTGTGAACTTGGAAGTTTGATCGGTTCTGATGTTCCCTTTTTTATAAAAGGCGGAATAGCCTATGCCACAGGTCGGGGTGAAGTAATTGAGCCAATTTATATAGAAATTCCATACAAAGTTGTTCTTGTGTATCCAAATGTCAAAATTTCAACTGCATGGGCTTATGGAAATTTAAAGCTAAAAAATCACGATGGTAAAGAAAGCTTAAAGAAAATTTTAATTGAAAACATCAATCGTCCAGAAAAATTGAGAGAGCTTATTGAGAATGACTTTGAAGGGCTTGTATTTTCATTTTATCCGAAGGTGGGTGAAGTGAAAAGAAAACTTTATGAACTTGGTTCAGTATTTTCACTTATGTCGGGGAGCGGTTCGGCTGTTTTTGGCTTTTTTGATGAAATTGATAATAAAAAAATTGATGAAATTTCACGGGCATTTCCAGAAGAATTGGTTATTCCAGTTTTAGAATGATGGCTTAAAAACTACAGGTGAAGCAGTGAATTTCCAAATAAACAAATATCAACGCTGGGTTGATCGTATTAGTAAAATCTCAATCTAATGAAATACGTTTGAGACTTTTGGTAAAAACTAAACTTTATGAATTGTCTTTCTGAGAGGCGTAAACTCACTTTATGTTAACTTATAAATTTTTATCTGCCTTTGAAAACAATTTTGTAAATTTTATCATCTCCTGGCTGTGGGTTTCCTCTGCCATCTCTGTTGCTTGTGAGTATGTATAAATTTCCATCTGGACCAACAACTACATCTCTTAACCTTCCAAATTTACCTCTTCTGTTATCAAAAGCAAACCATCTTTCAATTCGCACCGCTTTATATTTATTTCCAGATTTTTGAAGTTTAATCCTTATCAACGCTTCACTTCTCAAAGTCGCAACAAAAAGATCACCTTTATAAAATGTTATCCCAGCTGGTGGAGTTGCACCTTTCCAAACAACGATAGGGTCAATATATCCTTTCTCTCCTGGTGCGCCAATTACCTTAGGCCATCCGTAATTCCCACCTTTTATTATCACATTTATCTCATCGTGTCCAAATCGTCCATATTCACCTGATGGTCCATGCTCGGATTCAAACATATCGCCTGTTTCAGGATGCCATGCTATTCCTTGTGGATTTCTATGTCCATAGGAATAAATTGGAGAGTTTGGAAATGGGTTATCATTTGGTATCTCTCCATCTGGTGTCAAACGCAAAATTTTACCATTTAAAGAATTTAAATCTTGTGCAAGTTCACCTTTAAATATCTCTCCAGTTGTAATGTAAAGCATTTTATCAAGTCCAAACTTTATCCTTCCGCCGTTGTGAAATCTTGCACCGAGAATGCTGTCAATTATAACTTTATCAAATACACCTTTTTTACCAGTGTCTTTTATCCTTATCACCCTGTTAAAAATTTTTCCATCGCTTTCATAAGTATACATCGCATAAATATATGGTTTCTGCGGAAAATCGGGATGAACAGCAAGTCCCATTAAACCACCTTCACCTATGTGTTTAACATCAATTGTCATATATGGCTCTGATAATAGTTTACCATTTTCAATCAAGCGAATTCTTCCGGGTCTTTCGCTCACAAGTGCTCTTCCATCGGGTAGGAAAACCAAAGACCAGGGGATTTCAAGGTTATCTATCCATACACTTGTCAAAACATTGTCCCCGCCTGGAAGGTAGATATCTTCAACTTCTTGCGGTTTTTGTCCCACTATTTGAAAGCAAGAAACAAAAGCAATGATTGAGAAAATAAAAGAGATTTTCGTTTTCATCGTTTTTAGGTTTTTTTTTAAAAAATTTAAAAAATCTTTTACAAGATGTCAATACTTAATAAAGCGTGCAATTTTTTGAGTTTGCAAAATGGTTGGAACTTAAAAAGGATGGCGGAATTTTGAGTTTTAAAGGTAGTTTCAATTTGTGGTACTTTTAAGCCAAATGTGTAATGTAAATCAAAATTTATTTTTGTAAGTTTTGCATTATTTGAAATAAAAACAAAATAATAGCGGAGGATGAAATGAAAAAGATATTTATTTTACTTTGGTATTTAATAGTTGTTTCATTTTCCTTCGGACAAAATTCTGAATGGTTGAGATACTCAACGACAAGTACGATCGTTATAGCTCTTGCCAGTCAGGGTAATTATTTATGGATTGGAACAGGAGGACAAGGTCTCATAAGACTTGATAAACAGACTGGGGTAATGAAGATATTTAACACAACAAACTCAGGGCTTCGATCTAATTCTATTAAAGCATTGGCTGTAGATAGTTTGGGTAATTTATGGATAGGTTCAGATAATGTTGGGCTTGTAAAATTTGATGGAGAAAATTGGGTATCTATTTCAATCCCAGCTAAGATAGATACTATTTATGAGCCTTATTACGATGCCCATCCTTTGGCGATAGAGGGAAATAAAATCTGGATGGGAATAAGATTATATTCGTCTTACCCTCGTAGTGGTTCGCTACTTGGAATAGACGCAGGGTTAGCAATGTATGTAGTGGAGGTGCTGGATTTATACTACTAACGGAAGGAATTACCGCATTAGCAGTTGATAAACAGAGAAATAAGTGGATTGGGACAGGGATGGGGAAGATTATGAGGTATGATGGTAACACAGTTTATACATATGACTCACTAGGATCGTACATTAGTGGAATAGCCATTGATGCGCAGGGTAATAAATGGATTACCACTTTAACACAGCTTATTAAATTTGATAATTTAAATTGGACAGTTTATGATGTTGGAAATATGCGAATACAAGCAATAACCATAGATTATAAAGGGAATAAGTGGATTGCTACAAGATCTAATGGAATTTTTAAATTTGATGATTCTACTTGGACAAATTACAGCTGGCAAAATTCACTTTGGCCTGATCTTTATTATAATTATGTGAATACAATTATAAAAGATGAATCAGGTAATATATTGGCAAGGACAAATTGGGGTGTTGTTAAATTTGATAGTGTGGAATCAACTATTTTGGGCATAGAAGTATTGTCCACAGGTGTTGGTGATATTGTTATTGATGATTTAGATAATAAGTGGATTACATTTGCTGGCGCAGGGCTTTTAAAAATTAGCAATTCTTTATCAAAATGGACTGTTTATAATCCAAGCAATTCAGGTTTACCGGATTATTTCACAACTAAAATTGCACTGGATCAGCAAGGAAATGTCTGGATTGGAACTATTTACAAAGGACTTGGTAAAGTTTGATGGGACAAATTGGACTGTATATAATACGAGTAATTCACCATTAAGTTCAAACTGGGTTGGAACTATAGCGGTTGATCATTCAGGTAAAATATGGGTTGGGACTAGCTCATATGCTCCACACTTAGGCGAGCTTGCAAGTTTTGATGGAACAAGATGAACTGTTTATAAAACGAATAACTCTGGGTTACCTAATAATAGTGTTAGTGCAATAGTAATAGATAGGCGAGGGAATAAGTGGATTGGCACATGGGGTGGTGGTCTTGCAAAGTTTGATAGTATAAATTGGGTAGTTTACGATATAAGTAATTCAAGAATACCCGAAAATTTTATCAGTGCATTAGCAATAGATAGTAGTGGAAATTTATGGATTGGAACATGGAGAAATGGAATGGCAAAATTTGATGGGGTAAACTGGATAATTTATAACAGAAATAACTCAGGTTTGCCTTGTGATAGTGTTAATACAATAACAATAGATGGGCAGGGAAATAAGTGGATTGGAACAGAGCGGGGTCTTGCAAAGTTTGATGATGTAAATTGGACGGTTTACAATTCTGAATTGCCCAGCGGTTATATTGCCGCAATAGAAGTAGATAGGTTTGGGAACAAGTGGATTGGTATAAGTTCGGGATTCGTTGTATATCGTGAGGGTGGAGTGATAGTTGATGTTGAAAAATATGTAAATGAGATACCGTCTGGTTTTGCGCTTCATCAGAATTATCCTAATCCGTTTAATCCGTCAACTACGATAGAGTTTAATTTGCCAGAGAGGGCAAATGTAAAGTTAGTTATATACGATGTGTTAGGTCACGAGGTGAGGGTTTTAGTAGATGGTGAGTATGAGGCAGGTAGATACAAAGTTAAGTTTGATGCTGGTAATTTGTCAAGCAGAGTTTATTTTTATGAGTTGAGAGCTGGGAAGTTCAGAAGTGTGAGGAAAATGGTAATGATAAAGTAGAAACGAATTTGATGTCACGAGAGTAAAGTTATCTTTACTTGATTTATTTTTTGTTGTTCTGAACTGAGTCTGACATTAGGTCAGGCTCGGTTCGGGATGTTAAAAGATATTCTTTTAAAAATTTTCCAGTATACGATTTTGGGTTTTGTGCGATTTCTTCGGGTGTTCCTTCTGCAACTATATAACCTCCTTCATCTCCACCTTCTGGACCAAGGTCAATTATCCAATCGGCGACTTTAATTACCTCAAGATTATGCTCTATGACTATTACTGTATTACCCTTGTCAACAAGTTTATTTAACAGATCAAGTAGCATTTTTACATCTTCAAAATGTAGCCCTGTCGTTGGTTCATCAAGTATGTAAAGTGTTTTTCCAGTTGCAATCTTTGAAAGTTCAGTTGCGAGTTTAACTCTTTGCGCTTCTCCACCAGATAAAGTTGGAGCTGGCTGACCAAGCTTTATATATCCAAGCCCAACATCATACAGGGTTTGTAACTTTCTTTTTATGTTCGGTATATCCTTGAAAAATTCAAGCGCTTCTGAAACAGTCATATTTAAAACATCGCTTATTGATTTGCCTTTGTATCTTACCTCTAAAGTCTCTTTGTTATATCTTTTGCCTTTACAGACATCGCAAGTCACATATACATCTGGTAAAAAATGCATTTCAATTTTCTTCACACCAGAACCTTCACAAGCATCGCATCTACCACCTCTAACATTGAAACTAAATCTTCCAGGCTTATAACCTCTTAACCTTGACTCTGGAAGTTGTGAGAAAAGTTCCCTTATAAATGTGAAAACGCCAGTATATGTTGCTGGATTTGAACGCGGAGTTCTACCAATTGGAGATTGGTCTATTTCAATTACTTTGTCAATATGCTCAATTCCTTCTATTGATTTGTATGGTAGTGGTTCTTCAGGTGAGTTGTAGAAATGTTTTGCAAGGATTCTATAAAGTGTTTCGTCTATAAGTGTTGATTTTCCAGAACCACTTACCCCTGTCACGCAGATAAACTTTCCAAGCGGAAACTTAACATCTATATTTTTCAAGTTATTTCCCGTTGCCCCTCTTAAAATTAGATACTTGCCATTTCCTTCTCTTCTTTTTTTCGGGATTTCAATTTTCTTTTCGCCTCTGAGATATTGTGCGGTGATTGAATTGTGGTCAAGCTCATAAGGTTTTCCAACTGCAATCACATATCCGCCATTTTCACCAGCTCCTGGTCCAAGGTCAATGACAAAATCAGCATTTTCAATTGTCTCTTTGTCGTGTTCAACGACTATAACAGTATTTCCAAGGTCTCTTAAATTTTTAAGTGATTGGATTAATTTTATGTTATCCCTTTGGTGAAGTCCAATGCTTGGTTCATCAAGGACATATAGCACTCCCGAAAGTTGAGAGCCGATTTGTGTGGCAAGCCGTATCCTTTGAGATTCGCCTCCGGATAAAGTTTTTGCTGGTCTATCAAGTGTTATGTAATCAAGTCCAACGTCAAGGAGAAACTTTAATCTTGATTTTATCTCTTTTATAATTTGATTTGCGATTAAAAGTTCTCTTTCTGTTAAATTTAGGTTTTCAAAAAACTCGTATGCTGATTTAATTGTCATTGAAGATATTTCATCAATACTTGTTTTCTTCCCCGTTTTTGCATCTACGAGTTTTACTGCAAGCGAAGATTGTTTCAATCTTTTGCCGTTGCATAGTTTGCAAGGCTGGCTTCTCATGAAACTTTCAACCCACTCGCGTATCCCTTCGGATGTTGTGTTGTTGTAGAGATATCTTAAGTTATTTATCACACCTTCAAATTTGTGCGAATATGTTGCGATGTAGCCATCTGAGTAGGCATATTTTACGGGGAATTTTTCTTCGCCGGCGCCATAGAGTAGAATGTTAATTTGTTCTTTTGTGAGTTTTTTAATCGGTTTGTTTAAATCAATTTGATATTTTTTTGCGACAGATTTTAAAAGCGACCATTCCCATGTGTCTTTTTCTTTGCCGTAAGGGGCAATGCCACCTTCGGAAATTGAAAGTGAGGGGTCAGGGATTATAAGTTTTATGTCAATTTCTTTTTTATCTCCAAGCCCTTCACATTCAGGGCAAGCGCCGTATGGGGAATTGAAGGAGAACGAATTTGGTGAAAGTTCTTCATAACTTATCCCACAATCAATGCAGGCGAGATGTTTGCTAAAGAAGAAGTCTTCTTTTCCATCGTTTACTATCACCGAGTCATTGCCATATTCAAGCGCAAGTTCAACCGATTCGTAAATTCTTCGTTTTGATTCTTTTGAGATTGTGATTCGGTCAATTAAAATTTCAATGTTATGAGTTTTGTATCTGTCAATTTGCATCCCTGGGGTAATTTCAACGATTTTGCCATCAACTCTGGCTCGCAGAAAGCCATCTTTTAAAATTTTTTCAAAAAGTTCTCTATAATGTCCTTTTCTACCTCTGACGACGGGTGCTAAAATATCAATTCTTGTTCCATTGCCAAGTTTAAAAATGTTTTCAACTATTTGGTCTGTTGATTGTTTTTGGACCTTTTTTCCGCATTTATAGCAAAATTGAATCCCAACCCTTGAAAACAAAAGACGCAGATAATCATAAATTTCAGTTATAGTTCCAACTGTTGAACGCGGGTTGTGAATTATAGATTTTTGATCTATTGAAATTGCGGGGCTTAACCCATCTATCAAGTCAACATCTGGTTTCTCCATTATGTCAAGAAATTGTCTTGCGTATGCTGAAAGCGATTCAACGTACCTTCTTTGTCCCTCTGCATAAATTGTGTCAAAAGCAAGAGATGATTTCCCTGACCCTGAAACACCAGTTATTACGATTAATTTATTTCTCGGTATGTTAAGATTTATGTTTTTTAAATTGTGTTGTCTTGCTCCCTTGATTATGATTTGGTCAAGCATTTTATTTAGAGTCAAATTTTTTTCTGTGCCTTTAATATGAAGTCAATTATCTCTCTTACAGCGCCATTTCCACCCGATTCAGAGGCGACATAGTCAACGATTCTTTTGACCTCCCTTCTTGCGTTTGAAGGTGCTGCGCTGAAGCCAACCATTTTTAAAAGTGGGATGTCAAGTATATCATCACCGACATAACAGAAATTTTCAGGATTTAAGTTATATTTCGCCATTAAATTTTCAAATGGTTTCACTTTATTAATTGCATTTTGAATTAAATCAATTATCCCAAGTTCGTTTGCCCTTTTTTTGATTATTTCCGATTCCCTCCCTGTTATGATGCCAACTTTTAAGCCAAGCTCAATTGCCCTGACTATGCCATAGCCATCTTGAGCGTTGAAAATTTTTATCTCACCACAACTTGATGAATAGATTATACTTCCATCCGTTAGGACTCCATCAACATCAAGTAAAATCATTTTAACTTTTTTAGCCTTTTCATTTGCATTTTTTCTTACTTTCATTTTACATCTATTTTTTCAAATTTTTTGACGAGTTCGTCAATTTGTTTTACCTGATAAAGCAATTCATAAAGATAATCAAGTTTAAGTTGGCTTGCTGCGTCGCTTAATGCTTTTGATGGTTCTGGATGTGTTTCAAGGAAAATTGCATCAACTCCAACCGCAACAGCTGCTCTTGCTATGTGAAAGATGAATTCGGGTTTACCTCCGGATTTTTCGCTGATGCTTGGCAGTTGGATTGAGTGAGTTGCGTCTATAACCACAGGATAGCCTGTTGAGCGCATTATCGGGAGAGAACGCATGTCAACTACAAGGTTGTGATATCCAAATGTTGTTCCTCTTTCTGTGAGTAGTATTTTATCATTGCCCGTTGAAGCCACTTTTTCGGCTGCATATTTCATATCTTCTGGAGCCATGAATTGACCTTTTTTTATATTGACAACTTTGCCTGTTTTTCCAGCTGCGATTAAAAGTTCAGTTTGTCTACATAGGAAAGCAGGGATTTGGAGCACATCAACATATTCAGCAGCCATTTCAGCCTCGGGTTCAGAGTGTATGTCGGTTAGAACTGGGATGTTGAGTTCTTGTTTTATTTGCTTTAATATTTCAAGTGCAACTTTTTCACCTATAGTTGAAAAACCCTTAAGGCTTGTCCTGTTTGCTTTTTTATAGCTTGATTTAAATATGAATGGCATCCCGAGTTCTGAGGTTATTTTTTTAACTTTTTTTGCGGTTTCATAAGTTATCTCGTAGTTTTCAACCACACATGGACCTGCGATTACAGCTATTGGATTCCCACCGCCGATTTTTATATCTTTGACTTCAACTATTTTTGTCATATTTTAAATGGATTTTTTTCAAAAATTAAAAAACCTGATTTTCAAATCAAAATCCATCGTTTTGAGGGATTTGCAATTTGTTTTTTTGGATTAATTTATTTATATTAACATACTGAAAATAAATTTTCTACTAAATTGAAGTTTCCAGGTTTTGGTCGTCGGAGACGGAGGTTTTATACTATTTTATTTTTTTCGGATAGCGATGAAAAGCCAAAAGGTGTTAAGTTAAGTCGCGAAACTTTGATCGCTTACATTATTTTAATCGTCATGTTCATCTCTACTGTCGTTTTAGTCGTCGTAATACATACTCCCGTTAAATATGTTGTTTTTCCTGAAACATTTGCTGAAAGCAGGGAAAGAGCAAAAAAGATGCAAGAGTTATACAATCGTCTTGAAAATTTCGCTTATGAACTTGAGAAGGTGAAACTTTACAATAACCTGCTTCGCCAAGCCCTTGGTGAAAAAGTCAGCGATAGCATTGCAGTGAATATAAGTAAAATTGAAAATTTATCACGAAGGGCTCAAAATTATGTTGGTGATGAGTTTAATATCCTTCAAGTTGTTGAAGACTTAAATGCCAAACCTTACTTTATTTCCCCGGTTTACAATGGTTTTATGACTCGCGAATTTAAGCCTGAAATAGGTCATTATGGGATTGACATTGCAGCGAGAGAAGGTGATGTTATAAGGGCTATTAGCGATGGTTATGTGATTTTTTCTGATTGGACTTATAGAGATGGTTATGTTATAATTTTGCTTCACAGTGGTGGTTATATAAGCATTTATAAGCATGCACAGATGAATTTGAAATTGAGAAATGTTTTCGTCAAGCAAGGAGAAGCAATAGCTCTTGTCGGGAAGACAGGTAAAACAGGAAACGAACCACACTTACATTTTGAGCTGTGGCGAAATGGGAAACCGGTAAATCCAAAGTTTTATATTCCAAATTAATAAAATCAAGGATAAATGGCTTTAATCGGCGGAAACAAGGAAGGTAAATCATCAAATGTTGAAATCAACATCATCGCAAATGGGACTGTGATTGAAGGTAAAATCGTAAGTCAGGGGAGTATGCGAATTGATGGTCGTGTGATTGGTAATGTCCATGTTAATGGGAATTTGACGATTGGAACTACGGGCGAGGTCAATGGTGATATTGAAGCTAAAAATGTCGTCATAGGCGGGAAAGTCAACGGGACGATAGTTGTAGCTGAGAAACTTGTTTTTGAAAGCAAGGCGGTTATAAAAGGCGATGTCAAAGCGTCAAAACTTGTCGTTGATGAGGGAGCGATTTTTGATGGCAAGTGCGTGATGACGAGCGCCTCAACAGTTAACAGAACAACATGAAATGCAAGATGAAGAGAGAAAGGGAAGGAGTTTCCAAAGCATAGGTCGTGCTATAAAAGAGCTGGCACCTTATAGCGGACTTGGATTACAACTTGCGGTCACGGTTGTGATATTTTGGTTCATTGGGAAATTGATTGATGACCATTATGGGACCACGCCATTGTGGATGATTGCTGGAGCTATGCTCGGGATTGTGGTTGGGATGTATAACTTTATAAAAGCTGTGTTTGAAATCGGAAAAAAGAAAGACAAACAAAGTGATGAAAGTTGACACTGGAAAATTTTTAAAATACATTGTGTTTGTGGTTGTCTTAGCTTGGCTTTTGCTTTCTTATCCACTTTTTAAATTTGCGGATGCGGTGTTTATTAAATCATTTATCACTGGCTTTTTAATAAGTTTTGTTAATTCGGTTGTCGGGTTTTTGATAATAAAACATGCGATGCTTAAGTCGGATAAAGAGTTTTTGAAATTGACGCTTGGTAGTATGAGTATAAGACTATTTGCAATTGCGGGAGTTGTTATCGTTCTTTTAAAATTTTTAAACTTTGAAATTTACGGGCTTATGCTTTCGCTTCTTTTGTTTTACTTCATTTTTCTTTCTGTTGAAATTTTCGTCTTGGGCAAATTAGTAACAAAAGGAGAAATTACTGGAGGTGTGGGTAAATAATTTTGTCCTTGCGGAGGATACCTTAAAACACTCTGGAAATGCACACGGCGGTGAAAGCTCAAGCTGGATGCTTCACCATATATCTGATTCAAGAACAATTGATATTGAACCATTTGGGTATATAACTTTACCGCAATTTCCACCTATTAAAATTGGGGGTTTGACGATAGACCTTTCAATTACTAAGCATGTTTTCTTTATGTGGCTTGCTTCTTTGATTCTTGTAACTTTTCTTTATTTTGTCGCAAGGAGTTATAGAAGACAAACTGTTCCACACGGTATTGCAAATTTAATTGAGGTTTTTGTTGTTTTCATTCGTGATGAGATAGTTTTGTCCGTTATAGGTAAAGAGGGTTTGAAATATCTTCATTATTTTCTCAGTCTCTTCTTTTTCATTCTTTTGTGTAATCTTTTGGGTTTAGTTCCTTATGGAGCTACAGCTACTGGAAATCTTGCGGTGACGGGAGGGCTTGCGTTTTTGTCTTTTATTTTAATTCAGATTGCTGGGATAAGGAAACATGGTTTAATTGGCTATTACAAAGGGCTTGTTCCGCACGGCGTTCCGGGTTTTGTTGCTCCAGTTATGTTTATAGTTGAATTTCTTGGGCTTTTTGCAAAAGCATTTGCTTTGACCGTTCGTTTGTTTGCAAATATGACTGCAGGACATATTGTTATTTTGTCTTTGATTGGTTTGATATTTGTTTTCAAGAGTATTCTTGTCGCACCGATTTCAATCGCATTTGCAATTTTTATCAGTTTGCTTGAAATTCTTGTTGCATTTATTCAAGCATATATTTTTACCATGTTAACTGCTTTATTTGTGGGTCTTTCAATTCATCAACATTAAAAACAAAAATAAAAACAAAAAGGAGGAAAATATGCCAGAGTTAGCACATATTGCAGGTGGATTCGGAGCAGCGCTTTCAGTCATCGGTGCAGCATATGGAATAAGCAAACTTGCTGCTGCGACGATGGAAGCCTCCGGACGTCAGCCTGAAGTTGCAGGTGAAGTTAGGACATCAATGATTATATCAGCAGGATTGATTGAAGGCGTTACGCTTTTTGCTGAAGTCATTTGTATAATTCTTGCATTAAAATAAAGGTATTTAAAGCATGCTTGAAGTAAATCCAGGCGTTGCAATATGGACGATAATTACTTTCTTGCTTTTGGTGGCGATTTTGAAGAAGGTCGCGTGGAAACCGATAATTGAAGCGTTGAATAAACGCGAAGAAAGCATTAGGAAGGTGCTTGAGGATGCAAAAAGGGCAAGGGAAGAAGCTGAACGATTGATGGAGGAAAATAAATACAGGCTTGCGCGTGCTGAAGAAGAGGTTCAAAAGATAATTCGCGAAGGTCGTGAGACAGCCGAAAGGATACGAGCTGAAATACTTGAGAAGGCAAGAAGGGAAGCAGATGTGATGATTGAGCGAGCAAAGGAAGAGATTGAAAGGCATAGGGAACAGGCAATGCTTCAGCTGAGAGCTCAGGTTGCTGACCTTGCTATTCAAATTGCATCAAAGTTGATAGATGAGACATTGAATGAGCAAAAGCACAAAAAGTTAGTTGAAAAGTATCTACAGGAAATTTCCCCTGAAAAAAGAGCATAATTTGAAAGATGGCAAATATAAGGATAGCAAAAAGATACGCGAAAGCGTTGATTAAAATAGCTGAGGAGATGAAAAAGCTTGATAGAATAACCAGCGATGTTCAGTTTGTTGATTCGGTTATAAGAAGTTCGCGTGATTTGCAACTTTTGTTGAAGAGCCCGATTATAAAGAAGGAGAAAAAAAAGGAAATTTTAAAAGAGATTTTTTCGGATAGTAGGGTTGATCCTGTGACGTTGAAATTTATCATTCTTCTCGTTGAAAAAGGGCGAGAAGAATTGCTTCAAGATGTTGTGAAGACATATCAACAACTTTATGATGAGAAGATGGGAATTGTTAGCGCTGAGGTTACGGTTGCTTATGAGTTGAATGTTTCGGAGAGGAAAAAAATTGAGAAGAAAATTCTGGAATTAACAGGGGCTAAAGGAGTAAAAGCGATTTATAGAGTTGATCCATCTATAATTGGTGGCGTTGTAATAAGGATTGGAGATACTGTTTATGATGCAAGTATAAGGAGAAAGATTCAGCTTTTGAGAGAACAATTGATTTATGGGAGTTAAAAAGAAAAAACAAAGGTGAGATTATGGCTACAGTTGAAATAAGACCTGACGAGATTTCAGCTATATTAAGGAAGCAATTGACAGGATTTGAAAAGGAGGTGGATGTTTACGATGTTGGGACTGTGCTTCAGGTTGGCGATGGAATTGCACGTGTTTATGGATTGTCAAAGGTTATGATGAGCGAATTACTTGAATTCCCGAACGGGGTTACGGGAGTTGCGATGAACCTTGAAGAAGATAATGTCGGTTGCATTTTGTTTGGTGAAGATACCCTTGTGAAGGAGGGCGATATTGTTCGTAGGACTGGAAGAGTTCTTTCCGTTCCGGTTGGTGAAAAACTTCTTGGTAGGGTTATAAATCCGCTTGGTCAACCGCTTGATGATAAAGGTCCAGTTGAATTTGAAAAATATATGCCAATTGAGCGTAAAGCTCTTGGCGTTATATATCGTCAGCCTGTTAAAGAGCCTTTGCAGACAGGTATAAAGGCAATTGATGCTATGATTCCGATTGGACGTGGTCAAAGAGAATTGATAATTGGAGATAGGCAGACGGGTAAAACTGCGATTGCGATTGATACAATTATAAATCAAAGGTTTACACACACGGAAAGAGCAAGACAGCTTGGGATAAAGCCTGTTTATTGCATTTATGTCGCGATTGGACAAAAGATGTCAACTGTTGCCCAGGTTGTTGCAAAGCTTGAAGAGGAAGGGGCGATAGATTATACGATAGTCGTTGCTGCTTCAGCAAGTGATCCAGCGCCGTTGCAGTATATAGCTCCATATGCGGGATGCACCATGGGTGAATATTTCAGAGATTCGGGAAGACATGCTCTTATTGTTTACGATGACTTAAGTAAGCATGCCTGGGCTTATAGGCAAGTTTCGCTTCTTTTGAGACGTCCACCAGGAAGAGAAGCTTATCCGGGCGATATTTTCTATCTTCATTCGCGACTTCTTGAAAGAGCGTCAAAGTTAAGTGATGAACTTGGAGGTGGAAGCTTGACCGCATTGCCGATAATTGAAACTCAAGCTGGTGATGTTGCTGCGTATATTCCAACGAATGTAATTTCAATTACAGACGGACAAATTTATCTTGAGCCTGGTCTTTTCAATGCTGGCGTAAGGCCTGCTATAAATGTTGGTATATCTGTTTCAAGAGTTGGTGGAAATGCTCAGATTAAAGCGATGAAAAAGGTAGCTGGAAGGTTAAGGCTTGAACTTGCTCAATATAGGGAGCTTGAGGCATTTGCGAAATTTGCTTCTGACCTTGATAAAACAACGCAGGCGCAATTGAGAAGGGGACAGCGACTTGTTGAACTTTTGAAGCAGGATCAATATCAACCGATGCCCGTTGAGGAGCAAGTTGTTTTAATTTTTGCTGGAACGCAAGGTTATCTGGATGAGCTTCCTGTTGAATCAATAAGAAGATTTGAGACTGAATTTTTGTCTTTTATGAGAGCAAGGCATAAAGATATACTTGATAGAGTTGCTGAAACAAAAGACCTTGATGATGAGACAATTCAAAGACTTCATTCAATTTTAAAAGACTTTGTTTCTTCTTTCAAAGCAACTTTATAATTAATTTTGCGGGGATTTTCCCCGCTTTTTTGTTTAAAATAAAATTTTTGTGGAAAGGATGCCATCTTTGCGCGATATAAGACGAAGGATAAACGCTGTCAGAAACATTCAGAAGATTACTAAGGCGATGAAAATGGTCGCAGCATCTCGTTTGAGGAGGGCGCAAGAAAAAATTATAAACGCACGTCCATACGCTAAAAAAATTGAAGAAATCGTCGGCAGATTTATTTCAACTACTGAATTTTCTGAAAACCCATTTGTTAAAAATAGAGAAGTTAAAAACATCGCCATTGTTGTTGTAACTGCCGACAGAGGATTATGTGGTTCATTTAATACGAATATCATAAGAAAGACGGTTAGTTTAATAGAGGAAAAAAAGAAAGAGATATCGTGGGATGGTAGTGTTAAGTTAATTTGTGTTGGAAGAAAGGGATATGATTATTTTAGCAGGCGTGGAAAAGATGTTAAGATAGTGGCAAATTATGTTGGCGTTTTTGGAAAGACAGTTGAATATAAATGGGCAAATGAGATAACAAACAGAATTGTCAAAGGTTTTTTGGATGGTGAGTTTGATAAAGTTGAAATAATTTATAACGAGTTTAAATCAATAGCACATCAAAGAATTGTAGTTGAACAATTTTTGCCGATCGTTCCAAAGTTTGAAGTTGTTAAACCTTCAAAAGGTTTTAAAGTTCCGCTTATTGAATATATTTATGAGCCTGGGACAATTGAAATTCTAAATAGCTTGCTCCCAAGGTATTTTGAGACATATATTTTTAGGATTTTGCTTGAATCAAACGCATCTGAGCAAGCAGCTCGTATGATGGCTATGGATAATGCGACCGAAAATGCAGCGGAGCTTTTGAAAGACCTTCAACTCCTTTTCAATAAGACGCGTCAGGCAATTATAACTAAGGAGATGCTTGAGATAGCAGGTGGAGCTGAAGCGTTGAGGAAGGCTGGGATGGGTTAAAAATTTACCACGCCATCGTTGAAAGGTCAATTTCAATTTTCCTTGATTCGTTCACATATACGAATTCTTCTTTATCTTCGGTGATTTGAATTTCCCAATCTCCGCGTTGATTTTTGATGGCTGAACCGAAAAGTTTCCTTCTTTTCATCTCGGTAAAAATTTCCCAGAAAACCCACCCAAAATAAGCCTCGTGATTTTTAACATAAAAAGCCGGGACGCGAAATCCCGGCTCAACTTCAACTTCTTTAATTTTCTTTGGGATAAAATTTAATTCCTCAAGCTTTTTTACGAAAACATCGGTCAAATCAAAATCGTCGTATTTAAGCTCAACTTTTACGGTGTTGAACTTGCAAGATATTATATCCTCAAAAATTTCTTCTATTTCCTTTGCGCTTTTAATCAACCCAGTCAGCTATGAATATATTTGTTTCACCTCTTTTTTTGCTGTTTCTATTTGAAGCCCAAACAAGTTTTTTCCCATCATGTGTAAACATCGGGAAGCCATCAAAGTCAGGGAAGTAAGTAATTCTTTCAATTTCACCGGTTTCAATGTTAACCATATAAAGGTCAAAATCTCTGCCTTTTGGGTCGTGCATATTTGACGAGAAAATTATCCTTTTACCATCTGGATGCCAAAATGGGGCGAAGTTTGCTCCATTGTTGTTTGTGATTTGTCTTTTGTTCTTACCATCAGCATCCATGATGAAAATTTGTAGTTTCATCGGTTTAATGTATCCATCTTTAAGAAGTTGCTCATATTCTGCTATTTCGGCTGAGTCCTTTGGGTGGTAAGCTCTATAGCATATCTTTTCCCCATCCCAAGAAAAGAAAGGGCCACCATCATATCCTTTTTCAAATGTCAATCGCTTTACATTTTTCCCATCAAGGTCCATTGTGTAAATTTCAAGGTCACCATCTCTCATTGATGTGAAAACGATTTTATCACCTTTTGGTGAAACGGTCGCTTCAGCGTCATATCTAGGTGTATTTGTCAGCTGTCTTAAATTACTGCCATCGTCTCTTGCTTTGAATATATCATAATTGTCGAGTGCCCAAACATAACCTTTTGAATAATCAGGCTTGGGTGGACATTTTTCACTGATATGGTGAGTTGATGAATAAATTATTTCAGTGTCTCCAGGCAGAAAATAAGAGCATGTGGTCTTGCCCTTTCCAGTACTTACAAGCCGTAGATTGCTTCCGTCAATGTTCATTATGAAGATTTGATCGCATTCAAAACTATCGCGCGTTGATTGGAAAATTAGCTTCGTCTCATCAAACGAGAAATATACTTCCGCATTTTCACCACCAAATGTAAGTTGACGGATATTCTTTAAATGTTTTTCAGATGGATGTTTAAGCGGTTCATCTTGGTAAACGAAAGAATAAAATAAAATTGAGATAAAGAAGATAAGTAAAAACTTTGATGAGTGGCTAAATGATTTTATTATGTGCTTCATTGGAATTTTATTTGCTTTGTTTTTAAAATTGAACTTTTGGTGCTTGTTGTGCTCCCTCTGCAGATTTGAAGTAAGGTCTCTCCCTAAATCCAAACATCCCAGCAATTATGTTCGCTGGGAATCTTCTTATGTATGTGTTATAATTTTGAACGACTTCATTATATCTTCTTCTTTCAACTGAAATTCTATTTTCTGTCCCTTCAAGTTGCGCTTGGAGCTGAAGGAAATTTTCATTTGCTTTGAGCTGTGGATAATTTTCAGCTACAGCAAGCAACCTTGAAATTGCAGAGCTTAGGGCATCTTGAGCTTGTTGGAATCTTGCAAATGCTTGAGGGTCTTTCAGGACCTCGGGAGTGACTGTAATTTGACCTACTTTTGCCCTTGCTTCAGTGACTTGAGTGAGAACTTCGCGTTCGTGTTTTGCATAACCTTTTACAGTTTCAACAAGATTTGGAATTAGGTCATATCTTCGTTGATATTGATTTTCAACTTGTGCCCATGCTTGATTGACCATTTCATCAAGTGAAACAAGTTTATTATATGTTGATGTTATCCATCCAACAATTATTAGAGCTATTATCAGGATAAATCCAAGTGTCCCGAGTATAGCAATTAAAGTCCTTGACATATTAAACGCCAAATTTGTTTTAGTTTTGTTAAAAATGTAATGAATTTCGGAAAGATTTTCAAAATAAATTTAAAGTTGGCGTTGAATTTTGAGGTTGGTTAAGAAGTGTGTAAAGAAGTCTTGAATTCTTCAGTTTGTAAACATTTTTAAGATTGCTTGCCCTTTCTCAAAAAGATAAACCAAATTGGTGTCTCAATGAATGTGGCAATTAGTAAGGTTGCCGTATCATGAATAGCTTTTCTTGATATTGTCCTTTCATCATTTAAAATTAGCGTAAATACCTGTGCAACCAATCCACCGATTTGCAATGAAACGAAGAATATGACAGATAAGAAAACCAAAATTAGAAAGGTTGACTTCAGTCCAGCTTTTTTATTTTGCCTGT
>CAYTKW010000001.1:157549-596546 GCA_964438815.1 uncultured Bacteroidota bacterium | reverse complement strand
CCTTGCCAAGTGAATTTTCTAAAGTGAGAATTTGGCAATCAAAAGTAGCTGTGCCCACCAATTTAAAAATTTTCCCTATGAGTCTGGGTTGCTCAAAGCCCCGTCAATTTATGAATTTTTTCAACCCTTCTTGCATGTCTTCCACCTTCAAATTCAGTTTCAAGCCACACTTTAACTATCTCGCTTGCAAGCTCAAAAGATATCAACCTTGCCCCAAATGTTAAGACATTTGCATTGTTATGTTGGCGTGAAAGTCTTGCCTCCTCAACCGAACAACAATTCGCTGCCCTTACACCTTTAACTTTATTCGCAACTATTGAAACACCAACACCAGTGCCACATATAAAAATACCCCTATCGCATTCACCATTTCCAACAGCCTGAGCCGCTGGATAGGCAAAATCGGGATAATCGCTTGAATCTGGCGAAAAACAACCGAAATCTATAAACTCATGACCAAGATCTTTAAGTAAAACCTTAATCTTCTCTTTATACTCAAATCCAGCATGATCACTTGCAAGAGCTATTTTCATAGTAAAACTTTTAAATTTTGTATGGTACCGTTATGCTTTCTCCAATCCAATCGTAACAACCGCCAGTTATCGGAATTTTACCATCCTTTATCTTACGCTTGTTGAAAAAGTAATCTTCTTGTGTCGGGACAAGCGTTTCAAGATTCTTTATTCTTTGATTAGCTTCGTTTGCAACACTCGGGTCAATCTTCTTCGCAAGTTCATAATACTCAACCGCAAGTTGATACACAAGCTTATCAGTAAAATCAAGTTTCGTCCAATCGCCACCTTTAGTCGTCTTAACACATTTTGCAACGGCTGATTCATAAATTTGCGCTATCTCAATATAGGGTCTGCCCCAGTTTTTATCCTTCGCCATTGCTCTTCTAGCCCAAATCCTCGCTTGCTCAAAATTATCAAGCTCGCGATAACAAACAGCAATGTTAAGTATTATCTCCTTTGCATCAGGGTTTATCTTCAAAGAACGATTGTAAACATCAATCGCCTTCCTGTATTCACCAATCCGTTGATAACAATATCCAAGACGATTCCAATAAATTTCATTGTCAGGGAATTTTTTCGTCAACTTCTCAAGATATGGAATAGCATTTTTGTAATCTTCAGCTCTGATGTAAAGATTTACTACAGTCCAAATAAGCTCGGTGTTTTCAGGGTCTGCTTCAAGGCGTTTCTTGCTGAGCTCAATCAACTCATTTATATCTTTTACAAGAGCTCTCAACCTATCATTTGCCGTCACATTTTGTGGGTCTTTTTCAATAACTCTGCGATAAAGCTCAATTGCCTTTTCCCTATATTCTGGATGCTGTTCCATATTCTTTATGTAAAGAACGCCAAGACGATCAATGTAATAAAATTCTGTATGCTCAAAATCAAGCTCAATGCCCTTTTCGTATGCAGATATTGCCTCGGTATCCATGCCCGTGTAGTAATTCTCAAGAACATATCCTTTGCGCAGATAGTATTCAGAAGCATTTTCAGGATGATACTTTATCGCATTATCATAAATAATTAAAAGAGTATCAGCATAAGCTTGCTTTTTATCCTGCGGTGCTTCTTCATAATACTTAAGATAAATTTTTTCCATAGCTTTATAAAGCGTCTTAAACCTTGTCGGTTGCATCTTCATAACAAGCCAACCATATGGAACAGCAGTATTATAATCCCCAGTTTTATAATACTCATAAAACAGAGACCAATTCTTTAAAACTTCGATTGAATCTTGTTGTGTTCCCTGTGCTAAAATAAATCCAGAAATAAAAAATAATGATAAAACTATCCTTTTCATTTTAATCTTCAAGTTTTTGTTTTACAAACCAAATTTCTCCAGTGTTAACTCCAAAAGAAATTCTTAAAACTTTATCCCGAACAATTTCAACATCACCTCTAACTCCATACTCAACTGAAACATTTAACCTTGTATCAAAACTTATTGGAAAACCAAATCCAGCGGTCAAAAACATTTCGTTTATCTGTTTGCTTTCTATATTAAAATATATTTTGTTGTAAAAAATTCCAAATCTATACGATGTTTTAGCAAGAAATCCGGCAAGAATCTCACGCGACGGTAAAATTTCAACACCAAGACCAACCCTCAAAGCATCTGTTATCTCTTTAGGATGCTCATCATTTATTTTAAACTTTTCCCAGTTTTGATAATAAACATCACCAGAAACCTGAACCCTTTCCGCCACAAAATAACTTAACCCAAGTCCAGCCCGATAAGGTAAATAAGCATTGAACTCACTAATATCTGAAATGGTTGACTGCCCTAACACAGGGACCGAATACTCAATCATTGAAGTTCCCTTTAAAGTAACCGGCGACGAAAAAACAAAACCAAGCGTTAATGAATTTTTTTGAGTTCCAAGCCCATATGCGACCCCGAAAGTGAAACCAAGCCCACCATAATTTTTCTCTCGCTTTATGTTTGAAAAGAAAAATTCAGATGTCCCAAAATCAGTATTCCATAAATTCGTTATCGTCCCAAAGTAATATTCGCCTCTTATCCCAAGACTTAACTTACTAAATGGTCTCAATGAAAAGCCAAATATAAAACTTGAAATTCCACCTTCACCTTTATACGACATTGTAAAGTATCTATCGCTTATCACTGAATCTTTACGAATGTTATAATTCACATTGCTTAACGGCATAATTCCAGTGGCAAATGTGAAGCCATATTTTTTCCAAAACGGTATCGCCAAAAACACACCATCAAATTTCCCCGATGTTAAAAATGTGCTTTTAGATTTATCCTGCGTTGAAGTCCCCTCATACAGATAACCACCCGAAAGCCTAACCCTTGTTAGCTGAGACCAAAGCGCCGGATTATATCTATTTATGTAAGTTGGGTCAAAAAGCGCAATTCCAAGCCCACCAAGTCCAGCAGTTTTATCAACCGTTGAAAAACGCAAAATCCCAATTCCAAACCTTGAATAAATTGAACCATCAGCGAAGGAAATTGAAAACAAAAAAAGCGACAAAATTAAAATTCTCTTTACCATGTCAATCAAATTCCCGGTTTTTTTGTATAATAAATTTTTAACTTCGGTTTTCTTTCGGTGTAGTAAAATACAAATCTTTCAAAATTATCCTGTTCAGAGAAACACCTTATCAAAATTCCATTATTTGGTTCATTATTAATCCAGCGTTGAACAGGCGTTGTAATAGGAATTTTATATTCAAGCGTATCAAGCGGATTTCTAACCCCGAGATAATTCCCTTCAAAGCCACCAAGTGACTTCCTTACAAGAGCAGAATCGGTGATAAAACTTGCAATTATTGAATCAACTCCATCCGTGTATTTTTTCCTTTCCTTTAGATAAAGTGAAACTTCCGCGCGGTTCACTATGATACCTTTCGGAAGATTTGAAATGTTAAATTTCAAAATGCTCCTTAACCCCACGCCAGCTTGTAAGATGATGTAATTTGTGTCAATTTTCTCATTTAATGTAGCTATATAACCATCACTCCCATATAAAAACCTTAGCGTGTCAACTTCATTATCACCTTTTTGTCTCTCAACTTCAAGAGCTGGCACAAACAACATTTCATCAAGCGAGTTAAATCCCCATATAACGCCATCATTCACAGGTTTAAGGTAAAGCCCATAATTTTTACCCATAAACCACTCTCTCACAACAGAAGTGTCAATATCAAAATAGTTAACAGAATCTGGGACTTGATTGAATTCTCCTATGACTCTTGAATCGTAAAGGGTGTCATAATAATTTGATAAAACTTTATGTGCTGTGAAATGAGCCGGGATCGTGCTGTCGCCAAGTATAAAATTTGATTTGAATAATCTTATCCAAGCTTTGTTTATTTTAATGTCTTTAAGTGTGTCGGGTATTTCAAACCTAATTAAAATCGCACACGATATGTTGTCGTAATTTCCGATCAACAAAACATTTGAAGATGAATTAGTGATAAAATTTTGTATGTTTTCCGCGCTGACTTCAATTGAATCTTCATAAACTTCAACATTAAAAATTTCATCCTTGGGCAAAAGCCCAAATCCGATATCGTTTGGTTCTTTGCCACAACCAAATAAAATTAAAAATAGCGCTGGAATTATGGTGGTAATTTTTTTCATTTTTCCTTTCTCTCGTTTAAACATTTTTTTATGATTTCAACAGCTTCCCTTAAATTCCTCGCGACAAAGTCAGGCTCAAACTTTTCATCCTTACAATTTTCATACTCCTTTTGACCATAGCCAGTCAGAACAAGTATCGTCGTTGCCCCAGCAGTTTTCCCTGCTTGGACATCAACACATCTATCGCCCACGACAAAAGATTTTTTTAAGTCAATACCTTCTTCCCTTGCTGCTTGCTGTAGCATTCCATCCTTTGGCTTTCTGCATTCACATTCAACTTTATATTCCCAATTCCCTTCTGTCGGATGATGCGGGCAGTAATAGTAAGCATCTATTTTCGCACCTTGCAGAGCAAGAAGTTCATCAAGTCGTTTATGAATTTTATGTAGGTCATCTTCGGTAAAATAGCCACGGGCAATTCCACTTTGGTTTGTAAAAACAATAACTTTCAAACCAAGCTCGTTTATCTCCCTTATAGCTTCAGCTGAACCATCTATCAAAATAAGTTGCTCAGGTGAAGATAGAAAATTAACATCTTCATTTATTGTCCCATCTCTATCAAGAAATACAGCTGTAAAGCGCTGACTCATTTGGATTTACCAGTGGTTTTCTTCCTTTGTTTTGAAAGCAATTTTTCGTAAAGTTCAACATACTTTTTAGCTGATGCACTCCATGAAAAATCTTTCGTCATACCATTTTTCATCAATTTCATCCACGCCTTCTTATTTTTGTAAATCATAAGTGCTTTTTTCAACGCTTTCAAAAGTTCTTGCCCAGAATACTTTTCAAATAAAAAACCAGTCCCTTTGCCAGTTCCCGGATTGAACTCTTCAACTGTGTCCGCAAGACCACCTGTCTTTCTAACAATTGGCACAGTTCCATATCTTAAACTGTATATTTGATTTAAACCGCACGGCTCATACCTTGACGACATAAGAAACATATCAGCACCAGCTTCAATCAAATGAGCAAGTTCCTCACTGAAGCCAATGTGAACACCAACTTTTTTCGGATACTTCTTTTTCAATCCCTCAAGCATTTCTTCATACCTTGGCTCACCTGTCCCAAGAACTACATATTCTATGTCAAGCTTCATCATCTCATCTGCTATCTCAGCAATTAAGTCAAAACCTTTTTGTTCAACAAGTCTTGAGATCTGCGCAACCACTGGAACATCTTCATCATATGGTAAACCAAAATACCTCAAAAGCGCTTTTTTATTCTCATATTTACTCTCAATAGTTTGAATGTTGTA
The DNA here is from genome assembly GCA_964438815.1 of uncultured Bacteroidota bacterium. Taxonomy (GTDB): domain Bacteria; phylum Bacteroidota; class Ignavibacteria; order Kryptoniales; family Kryptoniaceae; genus Kryptonium. Next base: position 591,163 of record CAYTKW010000001.1, on the reverse strand, counting down.
TGGGACAGGGATAAATTTATCATTTTCAGGGCTCCACACGGAATAATCAACACCATTTAAAACCCCATAAAAATCTTTCTTTCTCTTTCTCAAAACATTTGAAAGTCCCGCTCCAAATTCATCGTCACTTATTATCTCTTTGGCATAGGTTGGACTAACTGTCGTTATAGCATCAGCATATAAAATTCCAGCCTTCAAAAAATTAAAATTCCCATTATGCTCAATCTCTGGGAAAATTTCATCTGGCAAGCCCGATTTAAGAAAAGATTCTTTTGGAAAAATGCCTTGATATCCAATGTTATGTATTGTCAGCACAGTTTTAACCTTTTTAAAAAATGGGTCGTCTTTATAGATAGTTTTAAGATAAACTGGAACAAGAGCTGTTTGCCAGTCATTGCAATGAATTATATCCGGACACCAACCCAACTTTTTCAATACCTCAATAACCCCTTTGCAAAAAAATATGAATCTTTCATCATTATCAGGGTAATCTGTTTTCGTCTTTGGATCAACATAAAGTCCATCCCGATTGTAATAAAATTCATTCTCAAGAAAATAAATTTGAACTTTCATCTTTTGCCCAACGATGAAGGACGCTTTGGCATTTCCCTTTTGAAGTTTATCCCCGACTGGAATCTCCATTTCTCTAAGTCTAATAATCTCATGAATGCCAAACTTTCTTTCGCTTATAAACCCATACTTTGGCATCATAACTCTTACTTCATGCCCGAGTTCTTTTATAGCCTGCGGAAGGGAAAAGGAAACATCCGCAAGCCCACCTGTCTTTGCAAATGGAGCAACTTCGCTGGAGAGAAAAAAGATATCAAAGGATTGAACCATTAAAACTCCTCGTGAATTTTTAAAATTTTTTCCGCCGGAATTCTCTTGAAAATTTTTATAAAATTTAACAAAAAAAATGCTAATAAACAATTTGAAGGTTAAATTGCAAAATTTTCATTTTCTTTTTAACTTTCACTTTGAAAAGCACATACACAAAAATAAACGCAAGAATTAAAAATGAAATCAAAGTTAATCTTTGAACTAAGCCGACCAGGCAGAAAAGGTTATTCCCTACCCAAAATTGATGTCCCAGAAAAGCATATTGAAGATTTAATCCCTCAAAAGTTTCTTCGCTCAGCACCACCTGAACTTCCCGAGATAAGCGAAAACGAAGTCATAAGACATTACATCAGACTCTCAACTTTAAATCATCACATTGACAAAGGGTTTTATCCGCTTGGTTCTTGCACGATGAAATATAACCCGAAGGTAAACGAAGTAACTGCATCTCTACCTGGGTTTAAGGAAATACATCCCTATATGGACGACGAGCTTGTCCAAGGCGCTCTTCAACTTATGTATGAGCTTTCTGAAATGCTTGCTGAGATAACCGGGATGAAAGCGGTCTCGCTTCAACCAGCTGCTGGAGCTCAAGGAGAGCTGACGGGAATTTTAATGATAAGGGCGTATCATGAAAAACTTGGCAACCCAAGGAAAAAAATTCTCGTCCCAGACTCAGCGCACGGAACAAACCCAGCAAGCGTTACAATCTCTGGATATACAGCTGTTAGTGTCAAATCAAACGAATACGGTACGATTGACCTTGACGACCTTAAATCAAAACTTGATGAAGATGTCGCAGGGATAATGTTGACAAACCCAAATACACTTGGAATTTTTGAAAAAGATATACTCAAAATTGAAAAATTAATTCATGACGCTGGGGCACTTATGTATATGGATGGTGCTAACTTGAATGCGCTTGTTGGTATAACAAGACCTGGAGACATGGGGTTTGATGTTGTTCATTTAAATCTTCATAAAACATTTTCAACTCCACACGGTGGTGGCGGACCAGGAGCTGGACCAGTTGCAGTCAATGAAAAACTTCTTCCATTTCTGCCAATCCCAAGAATTGAGAAAAAAGATGGAAAATTCATTTTAAATTACAATTATCCAGATTCAATTGGAAAAGTTCATACATTTTTTGGAAACTTTGGTATAATGGTCCGAGCTTACACCTATATACGAATGCTTGGAAGCAAAGGGTTAAAAGAAGTAAGCGAAAACGCGATTATAAATGCGAATTATCTTTTAAGCCGAATAAAAGATTACTTTGACAGACCTTATCTTGGCAAGCCACTTCATGAGTTTGTGGTCTCTGGCAGTAGATATAAACTTGAATACAATGTCCGCACGCTTGATATAGCAAAGAGATTGCTTGATTACGGATTTCACGCTCCGACGATTTATTTCCCATTGATTGTCTCCGAAGCTTTGATGATTGAACCAACTGAGACAGAAACAAAAGAAACGCTTGATGCTTTCGCCGATGCGTTGATTAAAATAACTGAAGAGATAAAGACAAACCCAGAGGTTGTATTAACTGCACCCCACACTACACCGGTCAAGCGACTTGATGACGCATACGCTTCAAAAAATGTAAATGTTTGCTTCAAGGAGTAAATTTTTAAAACAAAAATCAAAAAATAATGCAATATCGTCTTCTTGGTAGGACGGGACTTCTTGTTTCTGAAATTGGATTTGGAGCATGGGGAATTGGGGGGAAGATGTGGGCTGATTCAGATGACCAAGAATCAATTAAAGCACTCCACAAAGCAATAGAACTTGGCGTTAATTTCATTGATACCGCTCTCGTTTACGGCGATGGACATAGCGAAAGATTGATCGGGAAAGTTTTAAAAGAGACGAGAGAAATAGTTTACATTGCTACAAAAATACCACCTAAAAATATGATTTGGCCAGCTTTAAAAGGAACACCTTTAAGGGAAGTTTTCCCATATGAGCATATAATAAAATTAACAGAACAAAGTCTAAAAAACCTCGGCGTTGAAACAATTGACCTTCAACAATTCCATGTCTGGAATGATGAATGGGCAAGGATGGACGAATGGTGGGAAGCAATTCAGAAATTAAAAGAAGATGGAAAAATAAGATTTTTCGGCGTTTCAATAAATGACCATGAACCATGGAACGCAATTGAACTCATAAAAACAGGAAGAGTTGACACAGTCCAAGTAATCTACAACATATTTGACCAATCTCCTGAAGATGAACTTTTCCCCACTTGCATTCAATACAATGTCGGCGTGATTGTCAGAGTCCCATTTGATGAAGGAAGTTTAACTGGAAAAATAACGCCAGAGACAAAATTCCCCGGGGGCGATTGGAGAAATAGATATTTTAAGGATGACAGAAAAAAACAAGTTTGGGAAAGGGTTCAAAAACTTGAAAAACTTCTTGGTGAAGAAGCGAAAACATTAAGTGAGCTTGCATTACGATTCTGCCTAAGTCATGAAGCTGTTTCAACGGTAATCCCCGGAATGAGAAAAGTTCAACATGTTGAGGAGAATTGTTCGGTTTCGGATGGGAGAAAACTTTCGTCAAGGATGTTACTTGAGTTAAGGAAACACAGGTGGGTAAGGAACTTTTATCGTTAAAAGCACCCGAGCAAAATTTGCCCGGGGTTAGTGCTTAAGCGAATTGTTCAAACAATTTTTCCAGCCTTTCCTTCCTTGCTAACTCGGTAATGTTACCATCAAATTTTGATATGACCTTTTCAAGCATTTCCTCAAAAGTCGGCCTTTCCTCACGATAAAATATCCCAGTGTAAATTTTATCCTGCGCCATAGCAAGCTCAAAGGCTTTAAGCTTATCTGCTGGGTTATGTTCAGGTGGGATCTCAACAACTCTTTCGCGAACAAAATCAAATGTAACCTCCATATTGAAAGTTGGGCATGGCGATATGACATGAACTACAGCAAATCCCTTATGCTTTGTAGCTTCAATAATTAGTTGAGTCAACTGTTTCGTATTTGAAGAGAATCCCCGTGCTACAAAACTTGCACCATAAGCTAACAATAACATAACTGGATTAAGTGGTGGCTCAAGTGCTCCATACGGTGTCGTAGTGGTCATCATGGTCAAAGTTGAAGTTGGTGAAACTTGACCCTTTGTTAAGCCATAAATTGCGTTATCAAGAATTATGTAAACCATATCTGGATTTCTTCTCGCTATATGAGGTATATGTCCACCGCCAATTGCAAATCCATCACCATCGCCACCAACTACGAAAACTTCAATCTCTGGGTTTGCAATTTTAACTCCAAGTGCAACCGGCAAGGCTCTCCCATGTACCGTGTGTAAATTATAACCCTTGACAAAGTGCGGAAATCTACTTGAGCAACCAATTCCCGAAACTATGCTCAATTTATGCGTCGGTATTTTCATCTCCCCAAGTGCTCTTATAAACGCAGCAAGAACACCATAATCACCACATCCCGGACACCATGTCGGCTTGACTTCGCTTTTATATTCAACCTTTGCCTGTTTTATTTTTTCTATCGCTTCACTCATTTCGTCACCTCTACTATTTTGTTGTAAATTTCTTCCGAAGTGAAAGGTATACCACCATAATTGTTAAGCTTTATCGGCTCATAATCAATGAACATTTTTAAGATATTTGCAAATTGTCCATGATAATTTTGCTCAACGACGATGACTTTATCGTAACTTTTAATTATATTTTCAACTTTTCGCCTTGGCAATGGATTTAAAATTCTCGGATGATAATGGCTAACTTTTATCCCATCTGCTTCAGCTCTTCTTATAGCTTCTCTGATCGCACCGTAAGTTGAACCCCAAGACACAATTAAAATTTTCGCCGAATCAACGGCATAATAATCATCGTTTTCATGTTCAAGTTTTTCAGCTAAAATTTCAAGCTTTCTAAATCTTTTCTTTTGCATTTGTGTGTGAACCTTTGGAGTATAATTAGGGTTCCCGCGTTCATTGTGCTCAAGCCCAGGGGCAATATACTCAAAACCTGGATGACCCGGTATCGCAATCGGTGCAAGCCCAGTTTCAGTTATCCTGTAACGAAGATATGAATTTGCATCTTCATAATTTGGCTCAACCCTGTTGACAACTTGAACTGAATTAACATCTGGTTTAGGAATAGCTTCGGTTTGATAAGCAAGAACCTGATCCGAGAGCACGATAACAGGCATTTGATATTCTTCTGCAAGATTAAAAGCCCTTATAGTTTGATAAAAACAATCGCTTACATTTGCTGGAGCAAGAACGATTCTCGGAGCTTCACCTGGACCACCAAATACAACATGATAAAGATCAGTTTGTTCAGTCTTGCTCGGCATACCTGTTGAAGGACCTGCACGCTGAACATCAACTATAACAACTGGAAGCTCAGCCATTGAGGCATATGTTATCAATTCAGTCATAAGCGCAAGCCCTGGTCCAGAGGTTGGCGTCATCACCTTTAAACCAGCGTAAGAAGCACCCACACATGTCGCAAGAGCCGAAATTTCATCCTCATTCTGAATCACCTTACCACCAAACTTTGGAAGATGTCTTGCAAGAAATTCAAGCACAGGAGAAGCTGGCGTAATCGGATAACCAACAGCAACTTTACAGCCAGCAGCTATCGCTCCAAAACCAATCGCTTGATTACCCGACAAAATCACACGCAAATCTTTACCCTCGGGCTCGCTAAGCCTAAATCTATTCAACTTATCAAGATATCTTCGTGCATATTCAATCCCACTTCTGAAAGCTGTTAAATTCTGTTCAAGGATTTTTTCGCCTTTGCGTTTAAATTTGTCAATGATTTGATATTCCGACTTTTCGGCCGGGATACCAAGCACAGCTGTTAAAAACCCAGCCGCAACCATATTTTTGGCAAGATGAGTCCCAGCTGCCATTGCGAGCTCTTTAAGTGGAACTTCATATTTTTCTTTTGTGAATCTCTCCGGTGGCTTACATTCAGCTGGGTCATAAAAGAGAACACCATCATCCCTAAGCGCATCAGTATAATTATCAAAAGCCCCCTGATTAAATGCCATCAAAATATGCAGTTTATCACCCATTGAATAAATATCATATGGGCTTACGCGAAACTGATACATAGCAAGCCCACCTTTTATCTCAGCGGGGAAGGTTCTAAATGTGAAAACACGATACCCAGACCTTGCGGATGAATAAGTCAATATCTCCCCAGCGCTCATAACTCCTTCTCCACCTTCTCCACCAATTCTAACGACTACATCGCTAAATTTGCCATTTACAGACATTTTTACTTTATGTTCTTTTTGTTTTTATGAAAATTTGCTCAAAAACGGAAACAACTTCATTAGGTAAGATGAGATAACACCAAGTGAGTTAGTAAAAATTAACACACCAAGTAAAATTAAAATCACACCACTTACAATTTCAACTATGTTCAAATACCTTCTGACCTTTGAAAACCATTTGAAGAAAAAGTTAACACTTAAACTCGTTAAAATAAATGGAATTCCAAGCCCAAGCGAATAAATTGAAAGAAGTAAAATCCCCTGTTTTATCGTCTCCTGCTGAGAAGCAAGGACAAGTATTGTTGCAAGCACAGGTCCAATACAAGGCGTCCAACCAAATGCAAACGCAAAACCTATCAAAAACGCACCAAGCAAACCAAGTGGTTTACCGCTTATTTTAAGCTTCGCCTCATAATTTAAAAACTTTATCTTCCAAATCCCCGTCATATGCAATCCAAATAAAACAATGATAACACCAGCAACTTTTGCTATCCAATTCATATTTTCCGAAAGAAATTTACCAACCGCTGTAGCTGAAGCACCAAGCGAAACAAAAACAACCGAAAAACCAAGGACGAAAAATAGCGAACTTAACAAAGTTTTAATTAAAAATTTTTTTGCACTTGACGACTCTCTCAACTCCTCAAACGAAAGCCCAGAAATAAAAGAAATATACCCCGGCACAAGTGGTAAAACACAAGGTGAAAGGAATGACAAAATCCCGAACAAAAACGCAGTAAATAATCCAACGCTTTCCATTTAAATTTACCTAATTATTTTTAATAAAAACCCCGACGCAACGCCGGGGTTAAAAAATTAACTACTTTTTTCCTCAACTTGTTGAATAACATTAACCCTAAGCTTGACGCTTACATCAGGGTGAAGCTTTATCGGCACTTCATAACTGCCAAGTGCCTTTATCGGTTCGTCAAGTAAAATTTTCCTTCGCTCAATTTCAAATCCAAGCTTCTCAAGCTTATCAGCTATCATCTGGGCAGTTACAGAACCAAACAAGCGCTCATTCTCTCCAGCTCTCATAGGAATCGTTATCTCAAGTTTAGAAAGTTTCTCAGCTATTTGTTGTGCGGTAAGGCGTTCTCTCTCAAGTTTAAATGCTTTCTGTTTTTTCTCCGTCTCAATCATCCTTATATTCCCAGGCGTAGCAGGAAGAGCAATTTTACGCGGTATCAAGAAGTTTCTCGCATAACCATCCCTAACTTCAACTATGTCGCCAAATTTGCCAAGATTTTCAAAATCTTGACGCAATATAACCTTCATTTTCTTCGACTCCATTAAGTTTTAATCAAAGCTATTTCACAGCTTCAGCAACAAACGGAAGCAAAGCAAGATGCCTAGCTCGTTTAATAGCTCTTGCCAACTGACGCTGATGCATTGCGCAATTACCACTGACTCTGCGCGGTATTATCTTACCTTGCTCCGTCAGAAATTTACCAAGTTTTTTCTCATCTTTGTAATCAATATATATCTCACCAGCTTCGCAGAACCTGCATATTTTCTTCTTCCTCAGCCGTAATACTTTTTCATCGTTGTTTTCAACCATAACCTACATTAATTTATTTTTTAAAGTTTCGGTTCTTCATTTGAAAGATATTTGTTCAAGCTATCGGACTGCTGACTTTGGGAAGAAGAGGCTTGACCTTCATTATTTCCAGATACTGGAACTCTCCTATCAAGAAATTGAATTCTCCTGGCTTTAATTTCAACAATGGTTCTCGTCCGGCCATCAGCAGTCTTAAGATTTCTGCTCTGAAGCTCACCTTCAACAAGGACAGCGCTTGACTTTCTCAACTTGCCCCTGCACGACTCAGCAAGCTTATTCCATGCAACAACACCAACAAAACAAACATCTTCCTTCCATTGCCTTTTGCTGTCACGAAATCTACGATTTGACGCAATTGTAAAATTAACCACCGGTGTCCCCTTCGTCGTCTGGCGAAACACCGGGTCCTTTGTTAAATTGCCAACTATGACGACGCTGTTAAGCTCAGGCATTTTGAGTTCTTTTGCCATAGATTCTCCCTCCATCATTTAAGTTTTAACTTAACATGTTCATTGAACAAAAAGAAACTCTATTCTTCATCATCCTCCTCTTCAAATGTGTCCGTCTCAGTCTGCGCAACAGATTCAACATTTTGAAGACCGAGATGTTCAATAGTTATTCTTCCGCGTCTCTTCTCCTGTTCCTTCGCCTTTAAAGCTTTCTTGGTCACAACAACAGTAAGATATCTCATTATGTTTTCATCAAGTTGAAAAGCCCTCTCAAGTTCACTAACTATCGTCGGTGGAGCAAAATACTCAAAATAAACATAGAAAGCGCTGTTCTTCTTGTTTATCGGATACGCAAGCCTCCTTCTTCCCCAGCGCTCCATCAGAATTATCTCACCGCCTCGCTCCTTTATGAAGTTCTCATACTTCTTTATTATTTGTTCAATTATCGGATCATCAAGCGAAGCATTGATTAAAAAAGTTGTCTCATACCATCGCCTTGACAACATATTCTGCGGAATTTTTCTCGCCATTAAATTACCTCCATATGGTCTTTTGTTTTAAAAATTTTTCGGACCCAAGAACATAGCTCGGATCATGGAGAATTTTTTGATTTCACTTTGCGATTAAATTTATTCATCGCAACCGAAATCCCATCCGAAATAAAACACAATGTCGCATCAACAGCTATAGACACCATCTCTCTTAATTGTTCAACTTCATCGTCATCAAATTTTGAAAGAACAAAATCAACCATATTCTTCATCTTTTCCGGATTTCCTATCCCACACCTAAGGCGTGGGAACTCAACCGTTTTCAAATGATAAATTATTGAATAAAGTCCATTGTGTCCACCATTGCTACCCCTTTGTCTCATCCTGATCACTCCAAGAGGTAAATTTAAATCATCACATATCACAAGAATATCTCTCAAATCAATTTTAAATTTTTCAACAACATCCCTCACAGCAATTCCACTGCTATTCATATATGTCAACGGTTTAACTACCAAAATATCTTTCCCAGCATATTTACCCCGGCTAATTAAATAATCACCACTTCCAGCTTTAAAATCAACCCCAAGCTTTTCCGCAATCGCATCAACAACCATAAATCCAACATTGTGCCTCGTCATCTCATACTCCTTGCCCGGGTTTCCAAGCCCAAATATAGCAATCATATATTTTTAAAAGAACTACTTTTGCTCTTTCTGTTCCTCAGATTGAGACGGCGCAGATGGTTGAGCCTCTGCTACTTCCGCCTTCTCCTCAACACCTTTAGCCGGTGTAACAACAGCAACTACAACTGCAAGCTCATTTTCAAGTATCCTAACATTCGGTATCTTCAAATCCCTGACATGAATTGAATCGCCAATGTCAAGATTACTTATATCAACCTCAATGTGCTCCGGTATAGCATCGCTCGGACACTCAACCTCAACTGTGTGAAGTAAATGCTCAAGGATTCCTCCTCTTTCAACTCCAGGAGCTTTGCCAATTAAAACTATCGGAACCTCAAGCGTGACAGTAGCACCAACCTTGAGCCCATAGAGGTCAAAATGAACCGGCTTATCCGTCACAGGGTCAAATTCAACATCCTTCAAAATGCACTTAAACTCCTTCCCATCCCCAAGTTTTAACTTAATTATATGCGTTTCAGTTGTATAAATCAAGTTTTTAAGTTCAGATTCCTTCACAGCTATTGGAATAGGCTCATCTCCAGGAGCATAATAAATCCCAGGAATCTTACCAGAGCGCCTTAACTGGTTTGAAATGCTTTTACCAGGCTTTCTTATCTCTGCATTTAAAACTATTTCCGTCATATCCTAAATTCAAAATTTTTTAGTTTTCAATTTCAAATAAAACACTCAACGACTCATTACAATGAATCCTCTTTATCGCTTCAGCGAAAATTTTCGCAACAGACCTGACCTCAATCTTTTGCGATTGCTTTCTCAATGGAACTGTATCTGTAACCCAAATTTTTTCAACAGGTGCGTTTTCAATTTTTTCAACCGCATTCCCAGATAAAATTGGATGAGTGCAAGCACCGAAAATTCTCTTTGCTCCCCTTTCAATTAACGCATTTGCTGCATTTACGAATGTCCCAGCAGTATCAATAATATCATCTACTATCACAACAGTTTTATCTTTGACATCCCCAACGATATTGACAACTTCAGACTCATTCGCACGAAGCCTTCTTTTGTCAATCAAAACAAGTTCGGCGTTCAATCTTTTAGCATAACCGCGAGCAAATTTAACACCACCTATATCTGGCGAAACCACAATAAAATCTTCAGAACCAAGCGTTTCTCTAATCGCTGGAACAAGAACAACCGCAGAATAAAGATGGTCAAACGGTATGTCAAAGAAACCTTGAATTTGTGGCGCGTGAAGGTCTATCGTCAAAACTCTATCGGCGCCAGCAACGGTTATCAAATTTGCCACAAGTTTTGATGTTATCGGAACTCTCGGCTGATCCTTCCTATCCTGCCTCGCATAACCAAAATAAGGTATAACAGCAGTAATCCTGCGCGCTGATGCCCTCTTAGCAGCATCTATCATTATCAAAAGCTCCATAAGATTATCCGAAGGAGGGAAAGTTGATTGAATTATAAACACATCGTTTCCACGAATATTCTCAAGATACTTAACCCAAATCTCACCGTCGCTGAAATTTCGTATATCACAATTTCCAAGCGGTTCTCCTATCTCCTCAGCTATTTTCTCGGCAAGCTCTCTACTTGACCTTCCAGAAAAAATCTTAAGCTGACTCAATTTACTCTATTTATTACTTTTCCATCGTTTCAAAACAGGTCAAAACAAAGATAATAAAAAAAATTAAATTAAACAAAAACACAAAACCAAATCAAAGGAACAGCTTATTCCCAATCGCACATATATCACAAAGCGAATTTGAACAGTAAAACTTGTAAAGCTGAATCCCACCCTGATGTGTCAAACCAGAAGACGAAATTTTTAGCTTCCCATAAAAAAGCTCCTGCTCAAGCTTTGCAGTTATCCAATTCGCTGAAAGACCCGGGAATTTTTGGTAAATTTCAACAACTCCCCTTTCAATTCCCCTGTTTTTAAAAATCCTTGAAAACAACAACATAACTGGCAAAACTGCATTTACAATTATCTCTTTTGCTTTTGATGTCCCTACGGAAAAACCCGTCTTAACACGATGCCCTCGCCCAAAATGATAATGGTTTTCCCAATATCCATCCGATTTAACACGAAATAGCTCCATAAATCTGTGCACCTTCTCATTGATATCCAAATTTGAAAGCACAATATCATTTATTTGTGCATAAAAATCATTATATATCATCCGCCATATCAGAACCGAAGCTCCAGCAAGCTTAAAAACAGGCGAATTTGCAGGTCTCACTGCCGAAAAATGCCATTCAGAATGATGCAAAATTTCACGATGATAATGAACCTTAACCTTTAACCACTCCTCCAAAAGCTCATCAACAAATAACTTCGTCTCATGATCAAGTTTTCTCTTCGCATAATACTCAAGAAATCCAGCAACACCAAATAAAATTGACTGTATTTTCAAAATTTGCTTTTCATAAGAATGAGCAAATGAATGTTCAGAGATAAATTTAAGCGTAAGGTTTTGAGAAAGTTTTTGAAATGGTAACTTGTTTTTTGAATATCCAAGCGCCTCCATAACTTTTTCATACAAAAGCTGATCCCAAACGAATTTGTGCGAAAGCTGATAAAGCGAATAACCACTATATGTCCCAAGATAATCCTCAGGCGACTCGGATATTAAAAAGAAATTTTCATCAATTATCTCTATCAACCTCTCACCCAAACTCCTTGCCTTGAAAGATAGCCTCGTGAGACCAAGTTTTTTTATCCATTTTAACTTTTCATCAATTGGAACTATCCTGTTAATGTTATAACACCTTATTTTATCATCTTTGGTAAGATTTGATTTTAAAAATTTTTCAATCCCTTCAACTTTTGCAGTTAAAACCTTTCGCCCCGAGCTTGTCTGAACAAATCCATCTTCTGTATCGTCCTCAAGCACTACATGAAGGATGACGGTATTATATCTGTCATCAAGATAATGTTTATGATTTTTCCAATCGGATGCTTTTATATGAATTTCAACATCTCCGCGGTAAAGTTTACCATTAATTCTAATTTTTGCATTTGTAAAATCAGCCCCATCGGATGTGTTTATCTCTCCGGGTTCAAGAACCTCTATTTGATCCTCGGTTTTGGTCCTCAATGCGACTTTGCTGCCGTAAGAAAGCCAAATTGAATGGATAGATATTTCGTCAATGCTTTTTCTGGACATTTAATTTTTTGTCTTCAAGATATTTTTTGACCTTTTCAAAAAACTCCGACCATCTTTTTGGATTTTTAACATATACATTGGCAAGAGAATCAATTTGTGTCATTGTCATTTTATTTACACTCAAAACAGAGTCAATTTTTCGTTTAAGTTCAAGTGTATCATTCTTAAACTTTTCGCTAAAAAACAAAACTTCCCCATATACTCTGGCGAATTTTTCCTCCTTGTCTTTCTGCTTATCAGCGTGACAGGAGGAAAGAAAGATAACAAAAATCAAAAGCGCGCATTTTGCCCTAAAGCCGTAAAACAAAAAATCAAAAATTTTATTTTAACAACTCCACAAAAAAGTTCGGAAGAGCGAAAGATGCAATGTGAATTTGCTCGTTATAATATCTCAATTTTGAATTAAAACTTTTTACTCTATTCAAATCAAAATCTTTTATCGGGTCATATTTTTTAGAACCAAGAACAAAGCTTATAACCCCACTTGCATAGGTTGGAACATTTGCAAGATAAAAATAAACAATGGGAAAATATTTCTTGAAAATTGAATTAATCTGCTTTATCAAATTTGGGTAGATAAAAGGTGATTCAGCTTGCGCAACCATTATCCCAGAATTATTTAAAGCAAGAAAAGCATCCCTATAAAAGCTCTCTTCAAAAAGCCCAATTGCCGGACCTATGGGGTCAGGCGAATCTATCAAAATCACATCGTAAACCCCACTTTTTGATTTAACAAATTCAACACCATCCTGAAAATTTATTTCAACTCGCTTATCCTCAAGATAAGATGCAAGTTGTGGAAAATAAATTTTTGATACATTAACAACCTCTTCATCAATTTCAACAAGATCAACTTTCTCAACACTTTCATGTTTTAAAATCTCTCTCACAGCTCCACCATCTCCACCTCCGATAACTAACACATGTTTCGGCTTCGGGCAAGTAAATAATGGCACATGGGCTATCATCTCGTGATATATAAACTCATCTTTTTCAGTAAACATAATAAACCCATCCAAAGCCATAACCTTCCCGTGATCATAGGTATCAAAAATTTCAATTTTTTGATAAGGCGTATCCTTCTCAAAAAGTTTAGACCTCACCCTTAAAGATATAGCAGTATTCTCCGGACCATATTCAGTGAACCAGTAATTTTCCCAGCTACTATTTGGAAGCTCAGTATTTATTTCACCTTTCTCCTGCAAGAACTTCAGCTGTTATTTTCTTTGAAATTGCCGTGTGGATATTTTCTGACAACCCGCGCTTTACCTCCATAAGATACGCACTTTTAGCCTTAAATTTCTCTCTTAGATATTCATAGCTCACATATGGGTCAACATCATCTCCACATGTGAAAACATCAACTGCTGCATATCCATATTCGGGCCAAGTGTGAATTGTAAGATGCGATTCAGCAATTACAACAACCCCACTTACTCCATGTGGGTTGAAAGTGTGAAAGAAAGTCTTCACGATGGTCGCCCCGGCAAGCTCAGCTGATCTGGTCAAAACTTTTTCAACATATGCGACATCGTTTAAAAGCTTTCTGTCACAGTTGAAAAGCTCAATCAGAAGATGCCTGCCTAATGCCTTCAATTTCACCTCCTCCTGTTTTTTAGAGTTTAACAATTCCAAAAACACAATAATTAATAATAAATTTTTTGTTAAGTTTCAAGACTAAAGACAAAAAGGGGCCTTCAACCGAAAGCCCCTGTTTCAAAATTTTCATTTAATCTGGCTAATATCATAAAAGTATTTAACAAATGTCTTCATACCACCAGAAGCTTGACCCCAGTCAAAGTTTTCATTCGGCTCATGATAACCATGTTCAGGCAAACTCAATCCTATAAAGACAATAGGAACTTTCAAATGTTTTTTCATTGTAACAACTGCCCCTATAGAGCCACCTTCCCTTATAAATGCAGGCTTAAACCCAAAGCCAAATTCAATTGCCCTGACAGCTGCCTCAGCATAAGGTCCAGTGAATTCACCATAATATGGCTCGAGGGAATTTTCCTTAATTACTTGAACATCTGGATTTAACTTTTTAACATAATCCTTCAAGAGCTTGAAAACCTTATCCGGCTTTTGATCAGGAACAAGACGCATACTTATCTTGACTTCAGCTCTTGGCGGGATTATCGTTTTTATCCCAGGCCCAGTATAACCGCCTACCATTCCATGAATTTCAAATGTCGGCTCAGCCCATATCCTCTTCAATATCTCAGATTTATTCTTCGTCCTAACGCTCTTGAACCCATAAACTTGGATCCATCTTTTCACATCAAATCCAGAGGCAAGGAAATTCTTAAGCTCTGCATCAGTCAGCTTTTTAACATCTTTATAAAATCCAGGGATCTTCACCTTACCAGTCCTTGCATCATAAAGCTGCGATATGAGTTGGCATAATTCCCCAATTGGATTCCTTGCTACCCCGCCGGTTGTCCCTGAATGTACATCCTTAGTCCCAGTTTCAAGTACAAGGCGAGCTCCTTGCAATCCTCTCAAACCATATGTAATCGTCGGCTTCTGCCTGGATATCCAAAGCGTATCTGAAACAAGTACAGAGTTAGTCTTCAATTCGGACTTGTAATTTTTAATGAAATATTCAAAATTCGGGCTACCATTTTCCTCCTCAAATTCCCATATAAACTTAATGTTTATCGGTATCCCATTCTCAACTGCAAAACGAGCTGCAAAAAGTGCAGTCAAAGCAGGACCCTTATCATCTGTTGTCCCACGCCCGTAATATTTCCCATTTTCTTTCGTAAACTTGAAAGGCTCACGAACCCACTCAGGTCCACCAGCAGGCTGAACATCAAGATGATTGTAAATAGCAACAGTAGGATTTTTAGGATCGGTCACATACGAACCTAAAACAACAGGATTACCTGGGGTACCGCACTTCTTCGCTTCAAAGCCAAATTTCTTCAAAAATTCAACCGCAAGGTCAGCCCCCTTATCAATCTCACCTTTATAAGCTGGGTCCATGCTAATTGTTGGAACTTCAACTATTTCACCAAGCATCTCTTCAAATTCATTCCTTACATCTTCAACATAAGTATTGAGCTTTTCTACTATGTTCTCCCAGTTTGGAAGCTGAGATGCCATTTTTACCTCCTTTTTTGTTTTATGTTTTAATTTGACCTCGGATGATAAAGACGATAAATTTCCTTGATAAGTTCATTGCTTACATGCGTATAAATTTGGGTTGTCGTTATACTTGAATGACCAAGCATCTCTTGAACAGCTCTTAAATCCGAACCTCCCTCAAGAAGATGCGTCGCAAATGAGTGTCTCAATGTATGCGGATGAATCTCCTTCCTTATTCCAGCCATAAGAGCATACTTCCTCACAATTTTCCATACACTCATACGAGTGAGCTTCTTCCCAAGCCTGCTTAAAAAAAGAATATCTCCACTACCAACTCTGACAAGCTTAGGTCTAACTTTCAGTTGATATTCCTTTATCCATTTAATCGCAACCTTGCCTATAGGGATTAACCTCTCCTTTGAACCTTTCCCGAGAACTTTTATGACTTCCATGTCAAAGAGCAAATCAATTTGTCTTAAATTTATTAACTCCGAAACCCTAATCCCAGTTGCATACATCGTTTCAAGAATCGCTCTATCTCTTATACCCATCGGCGTTGAAGTATCAGGCTGTTCAAGCAAAGCAAAAACCTCATCAACAGTAAGAACCTCCGGAAGCTTTCGCTTGAGCTTCGGATGTTCCAAATTTTCAACCGGATAAACCTTTGAATAAGATTCAAGTAACAAAAATTTATGAAATGTCTTTATTGAAGCAACATTCCTTGAAATGCTGGATGAACTTAATCCCAAAATGCCAAGTTCTTGGATATACTTTCTCACCAAATCCTCATCTACACCATCAGGATGACTTATATGATTATCCTCAAGAAAAGAGACATACCGAACAAGATCAAGTAAATATGAATCAACCGTATTTTTTGAGTATCCACTTTCAATCTCAATTGACCTTAAAAAGTGAGTCAAAAACCTTCTCCATTCGCTACTTTTAATTCTTAACAAAAACTTATCAAAATTATGTCTTTTACTGACTCTTGCCATTTTTTAACCTTTTTACCCTTTTAGATTCTTCCTTCGCCCTTTCCACTCCAGATTTGGCGGATTTTTCTCTCTCCTCCGGATATTTAACTCTCGGATGATAAAGATTTATCAATATCTGAATAAATGTCTTCTTTATCTCTTCAATATCTTTAAATGTTAAGTTTGACTCGTCAAGTTGTCCATCTTCAATTCGGTTTTCAAGTATTGCCTCAACTATCTTTTCTATACTTTTGGGCGTTTTATTGTCAAGGGAACGAACAGCAGCTTCAACTGAATCAGCAAGCATAACTATCGCAGTTTCCTTTGAATCAGGTTTTGGTCCTTTATACCTGAAATCCTCCTCCTCAATCTCAATACCTTGGAGTTCCTTCCTCTTCAAAGCCTTTCCATAAAAATATGCTACAAGCGTTGTGCCATGATGCATAGGTATGAATTTAATTATCTCGTGTGGAAGTTTATATCTCTGTGCTATCTTTTGACCTTCTTCAACATGAGATATAATTATTTGAACGCTTTGTTCAGGTGTTATAGATTTATGAAGTTTATCTGAATCCTTTTGATTCTCAACGAAAAATTCCGGATTTAAAATTTTTCCAACATCGTGATAGTATGCTCCAACGCGAGCAAGAAGTGGATTTGCACCGATTGCCTTTGCAGCTGATTCAGCAAGAGATGCAACGGCGATACTATGGTGAAATGTCCCAGGAGCCCGAGCCAAAAGCTCCCGCAAAAGTGGATGATTGAAATCGGAAAGCTCAAGAAGAGTTATTTCCGTCATAATTCCAAAGATACGCTCAATGAAAATCAATAAACCATATGTAAAAATTGGCGAAAGCAAAGCATTTACGCCAGCAAATCCAACCTTAACGAGAACAGCGTTGAAGCTCTCATATTTTTGTAGCGAAAAGCCAAGTATAACAAATAAGTAAGCAAAAAAGATAAAAATAAAACTCCTGAAAATTTGCATCCTATTTTCAATACTTCTCACCGAGTAAAGAGCTACAGTTCCAGCAACAAATGAAACTACCGCCACATCATAGCTGTATCCAACTAAAGAACCAACCATAAACGAAACCGCTACTGTCCCCCAAAAAGCAACCCTTGAATCAAAAATTATCGTCATCAACATTGAAAATGTCGGAACCAAAATAAGGTAATTTATCTCGTATTCAGCAGATTTCACTCTACTTACAAGAAATGCAAGCAAAATCTCAAACAAAAATAAAACAGTTATCAAAGAAAGCAATCGGTTGTCAAAGTAAATTTTCTTCCTATACATATAAAGGTAAATCCAGAAAATCGCCAATATACTCCCAATTAAAATAAAGCGACCGAAATCCCTAAGATATTTACCCATGCCAATTCCACGCTCTTTTTCAGCTTTCTTCAAAGATTCAAGCTTTAAATATATCTCTGGAGTTACTATCTCATGCTTTGATATGATTTTCTCATTTTCTCTAACAAAGCCGATGGTTTTTGAAACTTTGTTTTTCTCTCTTTCTATCAGCTTATTCGTTTCTTTCTCATTAAAAATTAAATTTGGTTTAGCGAAAGAATGTAAAATTCTCACAATGACATTAAAGCCAGCACTGTCAAGTTTCTCAATCTCTTGAAATTCCATCCTTGCGAAATTAACAGCGATATTAAAGCAATAATTTAAATCATAAAACTTCCCCTGTCCATAAATTTCCTCAAACCTTCCCCTCCTTAAAATTATCTCGCCCCTTTTAAGCTCCGACCTTGGGATTGAAATAATGCCAACAGGTTGGTAAACCTCGTGAAGATATTCTTCACCCAGATTTTTTAATCTATTCAGATCAAAATAACCTATCTTCCACATTGATTCAATCTTGTTGATATCATCAAGTGAAATCCTGCGAAGAAGTGAACTTTTCAATCTTTCAATTTCAATTGAATCGTGCTTTAAAAAATTAAAATTCATTCCACGATTTATCCTCGCCCGATAATTTCGCTTAAGGTCAAGATAAGATTTTAAATTCACAAGAAATTCGTGAAATTCTTTTACTTGTTCCCTGTATGTTTGCGTATCAACATCAAAAATGAAATAAACGCTTGAATAAACCTTGGATATCTCTTCCTGATACTGTTTTTCATCTTTATAAATTGGGAATGAAAATGGGGCAACGACATCATTATAAAGCCAAACGCTTCCCACCTCGTATTTATATTCAAATGAATGAGGGCTCGGGAATAAGATAACTACAAAAAATGGTATCAGAAAAAACATAAAAACTTTCGTAATCAAATCCCTCGGGAAAAACTCAAATATCTTTACAAGATAAATTTTCATGTGTTAAGATTGTTTTTTGGAATCAAGCAAAATCTCAAGGAATTCGCCGACACCGTCTTCATCGTTCGTTTTCGTCGTGACATAATCAGCATTAAACCTCACTTCCGCAACCGCGTTTTTCATCGCTACCGCAACCCCAACCTTTTTCAAAAATTCAATATCATTGTAAAAATCTCCAATGCCAGCGACTTCCTTACGCTTCAAACCATAATGCTTACGAACATACTTAAGACCCGCCGCCTTGGAAATCCCTTTGCGTTTCACCTCAAGGTAAGTCAATCTATCATACTTAAGAGATGGATAAATTGATATTGATATGTTTGAGAAAAATGGTGGCTCAAGTTTATGAGCAATTCTATGAAGCATATAATTTCTATCCGAACTTAAAACAACGCGCAAAACTTTATCTGTGTGATCATAATATGAATCAACCTCCATCGTCTCAGCCTCAAGGTTTCCGATATATGACGGGAAAATCGTGTTTTCGTGGGTATAGATAACTTTATCCTCGGAATAAAAAAGTATATTGACGAAATATCTTTCTGCAAGCTCAAGCGCTTTCAGAACCTTTTTTTCGGGAAGGTAAAAAGCCTTTATAGTTTCCCCATTTGGGAACTTAACCAAAGCTCCATTTAGCGAGACGATTGGGTCATCAACCCCAAGCATTTTTGCGTATTTAACCGATGCTGAATGAACACGACCTGTGATAAGTGTGAATTTGACGCCGTAATTTTTCAACTCACTAACCAGTTGAATTGTCCCTTGACCGATTTGATTATCCGATGTTAATAATGTTCCATCAATATCACAAGCAACGAGCTTTATATTTTTTAATCTCTTTTTAAGTTCTCCAACTTCAAGTTTGGCCATTACCTCTCTAAATTTCTTTTTTAAAATTTAACAAAAAAGAGAAAAAGAAAAAATATCCTCCAAGCCCGATTGCAGAGGCATCAACGATAAATAAACCGACATTATAATTTAACTTGACAATGCGAAATTTTTTGCTTATATTTATATAGACATTTGTCTATATGTTTATTTTTAAAACAAAAAATTGAGGTTGATGGCAAAGATAAAAATATCAAAAATTGCAAAAGCACTTTCAGACGAAACCAGATGCAAAATTTTTGAATTAATAGCAAAATCAAAAGAGATAAGCTGTAAAGAAATAACTGAAAAAATTGGCTTAAGGCAACCTACAATCTCACATCATCTAAAAACACTTCAAGAAAGCGAACTTGTAAATGTTAGAAAAGAAGGACAGTTCCACTACTTCAGCGTGAATAAACAAGTTTTAAAGGAGTTCTCAGATTATCTAAACAAATTTGCAAATTAAAATAAAAATTTTATGCTTATAAAAACGACCAAATATTGCAGTGTTCATAGAATTGTCCCAGGCATTGAGGTTATTGATGGTGCTGGGGTGAAATTGAGAAGATATATTGGTTCTCCGTATTTGGATTATCTTGACCCGTTTCTTCTACTTGATGAATTTAAAAGCGAAAATCCCGACGACTACATCGCTGGCTTTCCACCACATCCGCATCGGGGATTCCAAACATTGACATATATGATAAGTGGCGATTTTGAGCATAGAGATAGCACTGGAAGTTGTGGAATTTTAAGCTCGGGCGGACTTCAATGGATGAACGCTGGAAGTGGTGTGATACATAGTGAGATGCCAATCATGAGGGAAGGTTTACTTTGGGGATATCAGCTATGGCTTAATTCCCCAACGAGTGAAAAGATGAGCGATCCTTTTTATCATAATTTTAAAGCAATTGAATTAACTGAAAACGATGTTAAAATTAAACTGCTTTCGGGAAATTTTGGCGAAGCTGAACAAAAAAGTTGGGCACATTATCCGGTTGTATATCTTGACATCAGATTACAAGAAGGGGATGAATTTGAATATGAGGTATCAGAAAAAATGAATGTGTTTTGTCTTGTTTCAGAAGGAAAGATAAAGTTTCAGGATGGAACAGTGGCTAAAGAACATGGTCTCGTTATTTTAAAAGATGGAAATCTTGTAAAGTTTTATGCGCTTAAAAATTCAATCATCTTAATGGGATGTGCAGAACCTTTAAACGAACCTGTTGCCAGATGGGGTCCATTTGTTATGAACACAAAAGAGGAAATTTATCAGGCAATTGAAGATTATCAAAAAGGTCGACTCGTAAAGAAAAAGGCAGTTGATATTTAGAAACATTAAAAACAAAATGAGGTAAAAAATGTTAACAAAACTTTCAACCAAAACAGCTACAGATATAGCGCTTTTGGTAATAAGGTTAATTCTCGGCATTATATTTATCGCTCATGGATATCCAAAATTTTTCGTCTTCGGGATATCTGGATTTTCCCAATTTCTATCTCAGCTTGGAGTTCCATTGCCTGGGCTTTTTGCTATTATAGTTGCATTGGTTGAATTCGTTGGAGGGATTCTTCTCATACTTGGAATTTTCTCAGGGTGGATTGGGCTTTTGATGACAATTAACATGCTTGTTGCAATACTTTTAGTTAAAGTTAAAGTTGGGCTCATCGTCCCACCAAATCAACCTGGGACAGGAGCTGAGCTTGGCCTTGCTTTATTTGCACTTGCGCTTGCGGTTTTAGTCTTTGGACCAGGCTCAATTTCAGTTGAACTTGGTCTATTCAAAAAAGAAATTTCTTAAAAAACAAAAATTTAGGAGGTGTTAAAATGGAAGTTCTTTGGTTAATTGGACGGATTTTATTTTCTGCTCTTTTTATCATGTCTGGTTTTGGGCATTTTAGAAATTACAAAGATATGATTCAGTATGCCCAAATGATGAAGGCGCCAGCTCCAAATGTAACTGTTCCAATTACTGGCGTTATGATAATTCTTGGTGGTTTGAGCGTTTTATTCAATTTTTACACGACTATCGGTGCCATTTTGCTTTTCGTTTTCCTTGTTCCAACTGCTTTCATAATGCATAGGTTCTGGGGTGTTCAAGACCCAGGGCTTGCAGCAAATCAAATGGCTCACTTTATGAAAAATCTTTCACTTGCAGGAGCTTCACTAATCATCATCTATCTTGAGCATGTAAAACCTTAAAAACAAAAAGCCCCGACATTTCGTCGGGGCTTTGCTATTAAAGCAATTCAAAAATTCCCGCTGCACCCATTCCACCACCTATGCACATCGTCACCATTCCATATCTAACATTTCTTCGCCTCATCTCATTTAAAATTGTCACTGTTAACTTCGCACCAGTGCAACCAAGCGGATGACCAAGGGCAATAGCTCCGCCATTTACATTCACTATGTCTTCGTTTAATCCAGCAAGTTTTATAACAGCAAGTGATTGTGCAGCGAAAGCTTCATTTAATTCAATTAAACCTATATCTTCAAGTTTAAGCCCAGCAAGTTTAAGCGCTTTCGGGATTGCTTCAACCGGACCTATTCCCATTATTTCGGGTGGAACGCCAGCAACAGCATATGAGACAAAACTCGCCATTGGTTTAAGCCCAAGCTCATTTGCTTTCTTTTCAGACATTACAACAACCACAGCTGCACCGTCGCTCATTTGTGAAGAATTTCCAGCGGTTACAGTTCCACCCTCCTTAAAAGCTGGCTTCAATTGTGCAAGTTTTTCAAGCGATGTATCTGCGCGCGGTCCTTCGTCAGTATCAAAAACTTTTTCTTCAACAACTTTCTCACCTTTACCATTGATGTATTTATTTACAACTTTTAATGGGACTATCTCATCTTTAAATTTTCCTTCCTGAACTGCTTTCAATGCTTTCTGATGACTTTTAAGTGCAAATTCATCTTGCATTTGCCTTGTTATTTGATATTTTTCCGCGACCCTTTCAGCGGTTAATCCCATACTGATATAAACCTCGGGATAATTTTCGGCAAGATATGGATTTGCAGAAAATTTGTTTCCCATCATTGGAACCATACTCATTGATTCAACTCCACCTGCAATTATCATATCAGCGTAGCCAAGTTTAATTCTTTCAGCTGCAAGTGCAATTGATTGCAAACCTGATGAGCAAAATCTGTTTATCGTCATAGCTGGGACATTAACTGGAATTCCTGCTCTTAAACTTGCAATTCTTGCAACATTTAAACCTTGTTCACCTTCTGGGAAGGCACAACCTATGATAACATCATCAATTTCTTCAGGTTTTAAATTCGGTGTTCTTTTAACCGCTTCTGAAATTACAGCAGCAAGCATTTCATCAGGGCGAAAATCTTTTAAGGTGCCCTTTTTTGCCCTTCCAACGGCAGTTCTTACCGCTGTCACTATTACCGCATCTTGCATTTTACCCTCCAAAATTTTTATTTTTAAACTTTGTTAATTTCTTAATGGCTTCCCGTATTTCAAAATATACTGCATCCTTTCTTGCGTTTTCTTCTCGCCACATAAGCTTAAAAATGCCTCGCGCTCAAGGTCAAGTATATGTTGTTCGCTGACAATTTGCGGTGATGTAAAATCACCACCTGACATTATGTAAGCAAGTTTTTCCCCAATATGTGCTTCGTATTCTGTTATATAACCTGCCTCTCTCATCAAATAAATTCCAACAAGAAAATTAGCATAAAGTTGTTCCCCAAGAGCTACAATTTCAGCTGGAAGTGGCGGTTTGTAGCCTTCTTCAACCATTGAAAGCGCTATCTTTTTCGCATCGTAAATCAGATAATCTTTATTCATTGAAATTGAGTCAAATTCGCGAAGATAACCAAGTTTTTTGGCTTCAAGTGCGCTTGTTGAAACTTTTGCAAACGCTATTGTTTCAAATGCCTCGCGGATAAATGGCGTTAAATCAATATTGTCTTGCTTTGGAGCTTTTTGAATTGCCCTTAAAAGCATCTCCTTCGTCCCACCGGCAGCTGGTATAACTCCAGCGCCAATCTCAACAAGTCCAATATAGCTTTCAGCATAAGCACGAACCTTCGGAGCGTGAAGGACTATTTCACATCCACCACCAAGCGTCATCCCGTGTGGAGCTACGACAATAGGTTTGGGCGAATACTTAATCCGCATATTCATTCGCTGAAACATTCTAACAGCCCTGTCAATTTCTTCCCATTCACCCTCTTGCGCAAGCATAAGTATCATCATAAGATTTGCCCCTGCGGAAAAATGTTGACCTTGATTTCCTATGACAAGAGCCTCGTAATTTTTCTCAAGCTCATTTAAAGCATAATCAGCCATTACGAGAATGTCCTCACCGATAGCGTTCATCTTCGTATGAAATTCAAGACATAAAACGCCATCGCCAAGGTGAATTAAACTCGCACCCGCATTTTGCTTGATTATCTTTGATTTGTCTTCTTTCAAAAGCTCAAGATTAATTACCTCTTTCTTCGTTTTGAGCTCCACATAATCCCTTGTTCTAACGACATCATAGAAATAAATTTTACCATCCCTACGCTCATAAAATTTCTTCTTTCCCGACTTTACCATATCCTTCACCCAGTCAGCAACCTTGAAACCTTCTTTCTCAATTCTATCAATTGAATTTTCAACACCCATCAAATCCCACATTTCAAACGGACCAAGTTCCCAGTTAAATCCCCATTTCATCGCGTTGTCAATATCAACTATTGTATCACTTATCTCAGGAATTCTATTTGATGCATAAGCTAAAACAGCCCCTGTTGTTTTCCAGAAAAATTCGCCTGCTTTGTCTTTTGAATTCATCAAGATTTGAATTTTATCTTTTAAGCCCTCGGTCGCTTTTGCCATTTCAAGCGAGCCAAGTTTAACTTTTTGTCTTTCCCTGTAATTCATTGTTGAAAAATCCAAAACCAGTATCTCACTTTCACCATTTTTCTTAACGCGCTTATAAAATCCTTGCCCTGATTTTTCGCCAAGCCACTTATTTTCAATCATTTTCTGAATCACATCTGGAACTTTAAAATAATCCCGCATCTCATCATCTGGAACAGCGTTGTAAAGATTGTTCGCTACATGGACGAGTGTATCAAGCCCAACGATGTCAAGAGTTCTGAAAGTTGCGCTCTTTGGCTTTCCAGTCACAGGTCCTGTTAACTCGTCAACTTCTTCAATTGTAAAGCCCTTTTCAAGCATATAATGCAAAACATACATAACTGCAAAAACACCAATTCTATTCGCTATGAAATTAGGTGTATCCTTGCAATAAACAATTCCCTTACCGAGAACTCTCTCCCCGAATTCAGATATCGTCTCAATAACTTCCCCTGATGTATCTGGTGTTGGGATTATCTCAAGAAGTTTCATATACCTTGGCGGATTGAAAAAGTGCGTCCCAAGAAAATACTTTTTAAAGTCGTCGCTGAAACCCTCAGCAATTTCACTTATGCGAATCCCTGATGTGTTCGTGCTTATAATCGTCCCAGGTTTTATAAATGGCTCAATTCTTTTGAAAAGTTCTCTTTTAATATCAAGTCGCTCAACAACAGCTTCAATTATCCAGTCAACCTCAGATAACCAACTTAAGTTATCTTTAAAATTTCCAATCGTTATTAGTTTTTCAAGTTCTGGGATGAAAAATGCATTTGGTTTAAGTTTTTTTGCTTTTTCAAGCCCTTCGCGAGCTATTCTGTTTCTTACTTCAGGGCTTTGTAGCGAAAGCCCTTTCGATTTTTCTTCCTCTGTTAATTCTTTTGGAACTATGTCAAGAAGGTATGATGGGATTCCGGCATTTGCAAGGTGCGCTGATATTTGCGCCCCCATCACACCTGCACCTAAAACTGCAACTTTTTTAATAGGTTTCATTTTTAACTCTTCTTTTGTTTGACTTTGGTTTAAGGTTTACTCTTTGTAAAAAGATTCAATCAAATCTTTATATCTTGCTTCAACATTTCTTCTTTTAACCTTAAGCGTTGGCGTCAAGTAATCATCATCTATTGTTAAGATGCCATCTATTACAGCAAACTTTTTTATCGTCTCCCACTGGGCAAGCCGAGAGTTAACTTCGTCAACAACCTTTTGATAAAGCTCTTGAACCTTTGGATGATTGACAAGCTCTGTGTTGTTTGAATAAGAAATGTTATTCTCTTGTGCAAATTGTTTTAAAGCTTCAAAGTTTGGAAATATCAAAGCGGAGGCAAATTTTCTCCCCTCGCCTATTACAACAGCTTTGTCAACATAGATATTTGAAGAAAGTAGGTTTTCTATGACTTGTGGAGCGATGAATTTCCCACCGCTTGTTTTGATTAAATCTTTCTTTCTATCAGTTATAAAAAGAAAACCATCTTTATCAAGGTAGCCTATGTCCCCAGTTCTAAACCATGTATGGTAAAAAGCTTTTGCAGTTGCTTCTTCGTTTTTGTAATAACCTTTCATAACATTTGGACCATCAACTAAAATTTCGCCATCTTCTGCAATTTTAACCGCAACCCCAGGTATTACAGGACCAACCGAGCCAATTCTATTTCTCTCAAGCCGATTCACTGAGATTACAGGTGATGTTTCAGTTAAACCATAACCTTGAAGCACTGGGATTCTAGCAGCTGTGAAAATTCGTGCAAGGTCTGGTCTTAAAGCAGCTCCACCAGAGACGATAAATCTAAATTTTCCTCCAAAACGTTGACGCAATTTCTTGTAAACAAGGATATCCGCAATTTTATGCTTAATCCTGTATGAAAGAGGAAACCTTTTCTCCGGGTCATATTGTCTTGCAATGTCCATAGCCCAATTGAAAAGTTTACGCTTCAACGGCGACATCTTTTGAACTTGAGCCAACATCCTCTCCTCAGCCTTTTCAAGAAATCTTGGGACAGTCGTCATAACAGTTGGTCTAACTTCAAGCAGATTATCAGCAAGTTTATCTATTGATTCGGCATACCATATTTGAATCCCTATGTAAAGGTAAAGGTAAATTATCATCCTCTCAAATATGTGCGAAAGTGGAAGATATGTGAGGGCAACTTCATCAGGAGCATTCCAAGTGAAAAGTGAAGCACAAGTTACAGAATTTGAAATTAAATTTGAATGTGTAAGCATAACACCTTTGGGCTCTCCCGTTGTCCCCGATGTGTAAATTATCGTGGCAAGGTCATCTGGTTTGACTTTTGATTTCAGCTCATCATAAAGCGAAGGATTTTTACTGTTAAGTTCTTCGCCAATTTTTTCAAGTTGTTCAAACGTCATAATTCCAGATTCAAGTAGCTCTTTCTCAAAAGTTATGACCTTGTCTTTAAAGTTCAACTTCTCAAGCACAGGTAAAACCCTTTCATAAAGTTGTTTCGTTGAGATGAAAATTAGCTTTGATTCAGAATTTGTGAGTATAAACTCAACTTGCGGAAGTGCCTGCGTCGTATAAATCGGCACATCAATTGCACCAGTGGAAAGTATTCCAAGGTCTGTCATCGTCCACTCGGGACGACTCTCAGATAAAATTGCGACCTTATCCCCGTATCCTATTCCAAGAGAATGAAGTCCAAGAGCTATGTTTCTAACGCGCTTTGCAACCTCATCAGCTGGGATTGATTTCCAAACCCCTTCCGCTGATTTGTAGTTTAGGAGCTTGGGATTGCGGTAGGTTTTTACCCCGAATTCAAACAACTCAACGAGATTTTGAAATTGCGTCATGTCAATCATCCCCGTTTGTGTTTGTGTTGCGTTTTCACATAGCAAGTTTAGAAATTTTTAAACAAAAAATCAAGTTCAAAAACTTACGCAAGATACTTTCTAAACCTGAAAACGCTAAAGCCAAAAATCAAAACCCCGAAACAAAACAAAATTAAAATTTGCGGATAAAGGACATCAATCCCAGCGCCTTTGAGAAAAATTCCACGAAGTATAATTAAAAAGTATTTCAAAGGAACAAAGTTAGTGATAAACCTTATCACCGCTGGCATGCTTTCAACCGGGAAAACGAAGCCAGATAAAATTATATTCGGCATAGCAAAAAAGTAAGCAGTCATAAGAGCTTGTTGCTGAGTTGTTGAAATAACTGATGAAAAAATCCCAAGTCCAAATGTAGTTAAAAGAAAAACAAAAGTTGAAACAAACAATAAAAATACACTCCCTTGCAATGGAACTTTGAACCAAAACTTGCCAACGAGGATGACGGCGGTCGCATCAATCAAACCAATTAAAACAAATGGCAAAATTTTGCCAAGTAATAATTCATACGGCTTAACTGGGGTGACAAGCAAAAGCTCAATTGTCCCCTGCTCCCTTTCTCGCACCATTGACATTGATGTCAACACAAGCGTCACAGTCACGAGTATCATCCCAATCAATCCCGGAATTATAAACACGCTTGACCTCATCTCGGGATTAAACCAAACCCTGACCTCGGGCTCACAGAAGGGGAAAAATTTTAATCCCTTTGATTTGAAATTTCCCTCAATCACCAAGATAAATCTATCCATTATAATGCTTGTCATAAACCCAATCGCTATAGTCACTGAATTTGCATCGCTTCCATCAACTATCAAAGGTAATTCTACTTTTTCACCTTCTGTCAACTTTTTCTCAAAATTTTCTGTGAAAACAACAACCACACTTGCCTTCCCCCTCTTTAAAACATCATCAATTTCTTCTAAGCTTTCAAGATGCAAAACAACCTCAAATGTCTCGGTTGAATTCAAAGCACTTGTTATTTCACGAGTTAATTTACTTTTATCGTAATCAAGGATTGCGATAGGTAGGTTTTTAACTTCAAAAGTTACAGCATATCCCAATATGAAAAGTTGAAGCACAGGGGCTATAAGCATTATACCTATTAAAAGTCTGTTTCTGCGAATTTGGGCGATTTCTTTTTTGAAAACTGAAAAAATTCTAAACATCAAATCTCGCGCATTAATTTTTTCAATCTAAATGAACCTATACGAAATGTCAAAAGCATAAAAGATAAAAGGAAAATAACATCATCAACATGCTCATAAATTCCATTCCCCTTTAAAATTATCCCGCGAATAGCTTCAAGATAGTACCGCGCTGGGACAACGTATGAAAGCAGCTGCAATACAACTGGCATATTTCTTATCGGGAAAACGAAGCCCGAAAGTATAAATGTTGGAACAACAGTTGAGATAAACGAAATCGCCATCGTTGATTGCTGAGACTTTGCGACGGTTGAAATTATCAAGCCGAGATTGAGCCCACAGAATATAAAAATTATAGTCACAATAAGAAGTGAAAACAAGCTTCCTTTCACCTCAAGATTAAACAGGACATATCCGGCGAACAAAATTAAAACCGAATCAATAAAAGCAAGAATTGCATAAGGCACTACTTTTCCAATGATTATAAAAAATGGGCTCGCAGGCGTTGATATCAGCCTTTCAAACGAGCCGAGTTCTCTCTCCCTTGATATTGAAAGGGATGTCATCAAAACAGTTAAAATCATCATGATTAAACCCATAAGACCAGGGATAAAGAAGTTAACACTTTTAAGTTCTTGATTAAACCAAATTCGTGGTTTCATGTCAACTATTGAAATTTCCCTTCCAGTTTTTCTGAAAACATAGTCAAATATAATTTCACTTGAAAATCCTTGAACTATTTGTTGGACATATCCAAGCACAACATTTGCGACATTTGCGTCGCTTCCGTCAATTACGATTTGAATTTTAACTCGTCTCCCAGCTCCAAGTTCATTTGAAAAATTATACGGCAAAACTATCCCAATTTTCGCTTTGCTCGAAATGAAAAATGCATCAACATCATCCATATCGTCAACCTCACCAATGAGATTAAAAAATCCAGAGGATGTAAACCTTTCAATAAAACTGCGACTAAACTGTGTCCTGTTTAAATCGCAAACTACAAGATTAACATTTTTTACATCCATTGTAACCCCATACCCAAAAACGACGAGAAGGAAAAGAGGTATGAAAATGATAAGTATGATGCTTCTTATATCACGGCTTATTTGAACAAACTCTTTTGATATGATATTAAGAAGTGCTTGCACTTTTATTTTTTGTAAGAGCAACAAAAACATCTTCAATTGAAGGTTGAATTTTTTCAATCTTGATGAACGATAAGTTCTTCTTCTTAAAGAAAAGTGAAATCTCGGGCATTTTTTCGTCCGCGTTATCAACAACGACATGAATTGAATCACCAAATATGCCGATATCTTCAATAAAATTCAAAGAGCTAAGAGCATTATAACACGTCATCAAATCCTTTGGAACTATAGTTATAACCTCACCACGCATGTATTTCTTTTTAATCTCGGTTGGCGAGCCAATCGCTATTATTTCACCTTGCGATATAAAGGCAATCCTATTGCACCGCTCCGCTTCATCCATATAATGAGTTGTCACAAGAACAGTCTTACCACGCGCAGACAAGTTATAAACAAGCTCCCAAAATTGTCTTCTTGAAATGGGGTCAACACCCGATGTGGGTTCATCAAGGAAAACTATGTTCGGCTCATGGACGATCGCGGTCGCAAAAGATAACCTTTGTCTCCATCCGCCTGAAAGGTGCATGGCAAGCGTCTTACGATATTTCTCAAGCGAAAGATGTTCAATTATTTCCTCAGTTCTCTTACGGGCAAGCTTTTTATTGTTAAGATAAATCCCAGCATAAAAACTTATATTCTCTTCAACCGTTAAATCATCATAAAGCCCAAACCTTTGGGACATATAACCGATTATTTTCTTAACTTCTTCAGGTTCTTTAGTTATTGAAAATCCACCAACTGTCGCGTCTCCAGATGTCGGCTTCAAGAGAGCACATAAAAGTCGTATTAAGGTTGACTTCCCTGCACCATTTGGACCAAGCAAACCAAAAATTTCGCCATGCTCAATTTTTAAGTTAACGGAGTTAACAGCTATTAAATCACCAAATTTTTTAGTCAAGTTAAAGGTTTCAACATCAAACATCGCTTCACCTCCCTTTAATTATCTCAACATCTGCAGGCATGCCAGGCTTGAAAATCCCTTTATCATTTTTAACTTTCACCTTAACT
Organism: uncultured Bacteroidota bacterium; assembly: GCA_964438815.1. Lineage (GTDB taxonomy): Bacteria > Bacteroidota > Ignavibacteria > Kryptoniales > Kryptoniaceae > Kryptonium. The sequence goes on along the minus strand of CAYTKW010000001.1, from coordinate 560,432 downwards.
GCGTAAACAAGTTTGACTCTTTCTTCTTTCGTTTGGACATTTTTCGGCGTAAATTCAGCCTTTGGTGAGATGAATACAATCCGCCCTTTGAAAATTCTATCTGGATGGGAATCAACTTTAACATTTACCGTATCGTTAATTTTTATCACACCAAGCTCTTTTTCAGGGACATAAATTCTCACATATACTTCACTAATGTCAGCGATCTTGGCTATGGGGGTTCCAGGCGAGACAAATTCACCAAGTTCAACAAATTTTTCAATCACAAAACCCGATAATGGGGATATTATGCGGGATTTTTCAATTTGAATTTTAATTGCTCTAATCTGCGCGATCGCTCGGTTATAATTCGCAAGCGCAATTTTAATCTCTTCCTCTCGCGCACCTTTTTTCAAAATTTCAAGCTTTTTTAAAGCTTCTTCGTATTGGGATTTGCTTGATTCAAAAAATGTCTTCGTATTTTCAAACTGCTGTTGCGTTGCGACACCATCATCATATAAACTTTTAATTCGCTCAAACTCCTTCTTTGCATTTTCAAAATTAACTTTAGCCCTGTTCACAACCTCCTCCATAGCTTCAATTTCCTCCTTCCTCGCCCCCTTTAAAAGAAGCTGATACTGAGAAAAAAATGCCTCAACCTGAGCTTTTGCTTCAAGATAACGCTGGTATGTTAACTCCGTATCAATTTGACACAAAACAAAACCACTGTCAACTTTGCTACCTTCATCAAAATTAATTTGAATTATCTTCCCGCTGACTTCAGAGCTAACTACGACTTCCCTTATTTCAACTATACCACTTGTTTGAAAAATCTCGGAAGGAGTTTTGTTGGAACAGGAAAGAAAAAGAAAAGAAAAAAACACGAAAAGAAAGTGCTTTCGCATGGTGTTGTTTGAGAATTTTTTTTAAAAGTAAAGATAATAAAACTTAACACGAGGTTTGACCTTTAAAGTTGGGGCAGGGAAATGGATGTAATTCAAAGTTCGTATTACCCCATTTAAAAATTTTGAGCCAGTGTTAACCTTCAAAAGGTTATAATCAAGAGCAATGTAAATTTCAGAATAACCTCTGCCAGCGTAATTTATATCTTTAACGCTGTAGCCAATGGCAAGATTCAAAAAGTTGGGAATAAATCTTTTAACCTCCTGTGGCAAAAGCTTTTTAAACTCAAAACTCATCCAAAAAATCATACCCTCATAATCAGTGTGAAATTGCTTTTTATAAAGCGCATCTTTTAAACTCCCAACGCGCAAATAGTCAAGCCACGTATAGCCTGATGGAGTGTAGCTCCATTTAAAAGTTATCATTTTCAACGATGAAAGATATTCTTGTGCAACAGGGAAAAAAGCACCAACAATATCCATAACTGCATCACTTGGGCTAAATCCCCAGCGTGTTGTGAATCCATCAGTAAGCTCAACAATCCCAACCTCATAAAATATGCTTATCCCTGCCCCCCAAAAAGATGAGATTTTTGGACTAAACCCAACCCAGTTAAAAATTCTTTTATACACATCTGAAAGAACATAAGAGAAATAGAAATGCCCAGCTTTATCCGCTCTTATGACATCGTTCCAATCATCCCTCCATATAAATTTTTTAACTTTGGTCGGCTTCCACCAAACGCGATTGAAATAATCATAAGTTAAAACCCCAAACCCAGCAGTTCCAACCACAACTATTCCAAGTTTAAATTTATTTACACTCGTGCCCTTTACTGCAACGCTTGATGAATCGGCAAAGTTATACTCTTTTAAGCCAACGCCCGTTAAAAGAATTATTACAAGCATAAATCTTAACATTTTTAATAGCTTAATCTAAATTATCTGAAAAAAGGGACTACCAAAGTCAGTACAATCCATACAGCCCACACACCGAAAACGAGAGCAAACGCAGAAGTATAATTTTTGCTAAATGCTTTCGCCATTCCAACCGAAAAAACACCAAGTTGCCATAATTTGAAAACATCAAAGTGTGATGCAAGAATATATGCTTTTCTCGTTGAAACTTCCATAAAAATCGCTAGGCTCGCATTAGCAAAAAATGAACCAGTAGCGAAAGCAAGAATCGTTGAAACTATCACTCCAACCGAAGAAATCAAACTTGAAAGCGAATAAATTGAAAACACAGTCATAAACTCAACCTCGCCCTTGAAGAATAATCTTCCAAGAAGAAAATATACAAGCGTGACAATTAAAAATGTAATTGGAATTCCTATCAAACTTCCAACTACACTGAAAATCTTCTGAGCTCCTCCAAATGCTTCAATTCTCTCTCTCGCAATCTCAGCTTGTTCTTTGGTCATCTTTCCCTCTTCAATAAGCTGTTCAAATCTTTGCTCTTGAAATTGAATCAACGAATCTTTTATTCTTTCATTGCTAAATTTTAAAAGTGTTGACACAATGGTAAGAAATATAAGGATTGCTAATGGAATAAGCCAATTGGATACGGTCTTTTTTGAGTTTACAAGGTTTTCATAAATTTCCCCTGGCGATGTAAAAATTCCAGCAAGTTTGTCAATAAAGGGTATTGGCTTTACTTCAGGCGTTAAGCTCGGTGATTGATATGATTCTGACATAATTTCCCCTCTCATATTATTTTTAAAAGTTTATCCACTATATCAGCCGTTGAAACTCCATCAGCTTCAGCGTTGAAATTCGTGACGAGGCGATGTCTTAAAACCGGAAGCGCAACTGCTCTCACATCATCGATTGTTGGTGTATATCTACCACCAAGTATAGCGCGAGCTTTTGCACCCAGAATCAGATATTGTGAGGCTCTTGGACCTGCACCCCAACTTATCCAACGCTTGATGAAATCAGGTGTTCCATTTAAATTTGGTCTCGTCATCGTCACAAGCTTAACAGCATATTCAATGACATTATCTGCGACTGGAACTTTTCGAACCAAATTCTGAAGCATCAAAATTTCTTCCCGCTTTAAAACCTTTTCAACTTCAGGTTGATATAGGCTCGTCGTTTTTCTAACGATTTCAACTTCCTCATCAAAACTTGGATAATCTATCCATATGTTAAACATAAATCTGTCAAGCTGGGCTTCAGGCAATGGATATGTCCCTTCCATTTCAATTGGATTTTGCGTAGCGAGGACGAAAAATGGTTGTTCAAGCTCATAAGTTTGTCCACCAGCAGTGACGCGATATTCCTGCATGGCTTCAAGCAAGGCAGATTGTGTCTTCGGCGGAGTGCGATTTATCTCATCAGCGAGAATTATGTTCGCGAAAACAGGTCCTTTAACAAACTTAAAAAATTTCTCTCTTGTGCTTATGTTCTCCTCAATAACTTCAGTCCCAGTTATATCACTTGGCATAAGGTCTGGTGTAAATTGAATCCTGCTAAACTTCAAGTCAAGAACTTGGGCGAGCGTCTTTATAAGCAAAGTTTTCGCAAGACCTGGAACACCAACCAAAAGACAATGCCCACGGGCAAACAGAGCAATTAAAAGCTCCTCAATAATTTTATCTTGCCCAACAATTACCTTTGAAATTTCATTTTTTATCCTCTTATATGCCTTGTTGAGCTCTTGAACAACCTCAACATCGCTTTTTTCTTTTCTCACTTTATTTATATGTTAATTTTTTTTAATCAATTCTCTTTCCATCAGCATCATAAACTACAACCGGACCAAACTTCCCAAGAACCGGTTTTATCTGCTTTGAATTTCCTGAAATCACAATCAAAAGTCTATCTGGGTGAAGATACTTCTTCGCTACCTCTTGAATATCTTTAGGCGTTATCTTTTTCACCTCCTCTCTGAATTTGTCATAAAAATCTTTCGGAAGCCCATAAATCTCAATCGTCATAATCCTTGAAGCAACCTGCGCAGGAGTTTCAATTTGAAGCGGAAACGAGCCGACAATATAATCCTTCGCCATTTTTAACTCGTCCTCTGGAACAGGTTCATCAATTATTCTTTTGAGTTCTTTTATTATCTCAGCAACGGATGAATCAGTGACCTCGTTTCTCACATCCGTTGAAACTATAAATGGTCCAGGATAAATTCTTGAATCAAAAGAGCTGGAAGCACCATATGTATAACCGTGTGTCTCCCTTAAATTCATATTTATTCTTGAATTAAAATAACCACCAAGCAAAGTGTTAAGCGTATAAACTTTAACATAATCCTTATTTTTCCTGTCAATACCAAGATGTCCAATTCTTATCGCTGATTGAACAGCGCCAGGTTTGTCAACGATGACAACCTTTGTTTGAGCGACATCGTTTACCGTTTGAAATTTCTGATGCGGGTTTTCACTTTTTTCCCACTTGCTGAAATACTTCTCAACCAATGGCACAGCTTCTTTTGGAGTTATATCTCCAGCAAAGATGATAAACGAATTATTCGGTATAAAATGCTTTTTGTAAAACTTAACTATATCATCACGGCTTATCTTTTGAATTGATTCCTCATTTCCGCCAATTTCATTCGCATATGGATGATTTCCGAACAATTCTTTTGAAAACCTAACTCCAGCAAGATAACCTGCTTCAGCTTTTGCTTGCTTTATTGAAGCTAAACGTTGCGTCCTTATCCTCTCAAGTTCTTCATCTGGAAAAGTTGGATTGAGAACGACACCTTGAAGTATATCCATGCCAACGCCAAGATATTTCTTAAGGACAAGCACATTGATATTAGTCGCATCCCAAGACGCCGTAGCATTTAGCGAGCCACCAACGAAATCAATCTCCTCAGCTATTTGTGTTGCAGTTCTGGTTTTCGTGCCCTTGGTCAAAAGCTCTGCAGTCACACTAGCAAGCCCTGGCAAATCCCCATCATAAGTAGAACCGCTCCTTACGACAAAACTAATGTAAACGATCGGCTGTTCATGATCTTCAACAACTATAACTTTAAGCCCATTTGGTAGAACTTTCTCAAAGTAAGATGGGAACTTGACCTTACTTTCAGGTCCTGGCTTCGGTGGTTTTGTCCTGTCAACTTTCTCTTGAGAATTTGAACCTGATGTTAAGAGAAATACGAGCATAAGTAATGTCCCTATTTTCTTCAACATAACTTCCTCCAAAAATTTTGTTATGTAAAATTAATTCTTCGGGGGTAGATAATGCAAAATAACACGATTTTCATGAGATAGATATTTCTGCACAACCCGTTTCACATCTTCAGCTGTCACTTTTCTATATCGCTCTATCTCAGTGTCTATTAACCCTGGATTTTTGAAAAATGTATAGTAATGGGCAAGCAAATCTGCCTTACCTTGAACGGTCTGCCTCCTCGCAACAAGAGCTGACTCAATTTTATTTTTCGCCTTCTCAAGTTCCTTCTCATCAACACCATAATTTTTTATCTTCTCAATCTCTTCATCAATAACTTTCTCAAGCGTATCTGACCCAAACCCAGGGTTTGCGATTGCATAAACTAAAAACAACCCCGGATGCTCCCTTGAATCAGAATAAGTTTCAACTTCACTTGCGATTTTATCTTTGTAAACAAGCCTTTGATACAATCTTGAGCTTTCACCAACAGAAAGTATACTTGAAAGAAGCGAAAGAGCATATGAATCAGGGTTACCCTCCTCAGGAATTCTATAACTCATAAAAACAGCTGGAAGAGGCGCATTTACATCTTCAACAACCTCTCTAATTTCACCGTTAAGAGGTTCGTCATCCGGAGTAGGGCGTGGAATATTATCTGGACCCTTCGGTATTTCAGCAAAATACTTTTCAACGAGTTTTTTCGTCTTCTCAACATCTATATCTCCAGCAATCACAAGGACAGCATTATTTGGAACATAAAATGTTTCATAAAATTCTCTCACATCATCCATGCTTGCATTGTTAAGATGTTCTTGATAACCTATCACAGGCCATCTGTATGGATGCTTTTTAAAACTTTTTTCAGCAATTTTTATCCACACTGAACCATAAGGTCTATTTTCATACCGCCAACGTCTCTCTTCCTTGACAACTTCCCTTTGCGTGATAAGACTTATTTCCTGAATCGAAAACCCAAGCATTCTATCGGATTCAAGCCAAAGAGCAAGCTCAAGATAATTTGAAGGTAAAACTTCAAAATAATTCGTCTTATCTTCCGTCGTGTAGGCATTATCGTAGCCCCCAGCTTGAGTAATATACTTGTCAAATTCGCCACGCTTTACATTTTTTGATCCATCAAACATTAAATGCTCAAAAAGATGAGCAAAGCCAGTTTTATCGGGTTTCTCGTTTTTTGAACCGACATGATAACAGACATTGACCGCAACTATCGGAGTTGAATGGTCCTCGTGAAGTATCACATGAAGCCCGTTTTCAAGCGTGAATTCAACAAAGTCAACTTTACCCTCACTCTGTGGATAAAGTTCAACAGGATTTATTAAAACATTCGCCATCACCAAAATCAGGGTTAGTTTTAAAATTTTCATATTTATTTTTTCCGTTTATTTTGAAGTGCGCTGTTCCCTTGGTAAATAATAAAGAACAACAGAATTTTCAGGTTTGAGATACTTTAAAGCAGATTGCTGGATGTCTTCCCTTGTAATTTCCAAAATTTTATCAAGCTCGCGATTTATCTCATCAGTATTTTTGCGAATCACATAATAATGTGCAAGTTGATCCGCCTTGCTCAAAACACTTTGATAACTTGAGACTCTTTCAAATTCAACGCGATTCTTCGCCTTTTGAAGCTCTTTTTCAGCAACTAACTCCTTGTGAATTTTCTCAATCTCATCCCATATCTCTTTTTCAACTTCTTCGGGCGTACGACCAATTGAGCAATATGCATCTATCTTAAAAACACCTGCATCTTCCATACCTATCGCATAAACATTGACGCTTCTGGCAATTTTCTTCTCATAAACAAGCCTCTGATAAAGTCGCGAGCTTTGACCAGAGCCCAAGATATTTGAAAGCAAGTCAAGAGCATAAAAATCTTTTTCCCCATCTTTTGGAATTCTAAACGCAATGAAAACAGCAGGCAACCTTATGTTATCATAGATTGTATCCCTCACTTGTTCCGTCATCGGCGGTTCAACAGTATTCGGTCTTTTAATCTCATATTTACCTTTGGGTATATCACCAAAGTATTTCTCAACAAGCTTTTTAGTCCTCTCAACATCTATATCTCCAGCTATTACCAAAACTGCATTGTTCGGGACATAATAAGTATCAAAAAATCTTTTAACCTCCTCAAGACTTGCTGCGTTAAGGTGCTCCATGTAGCCGATTACTGGCCAGCGATATGGATGAACCTTGAAAAGTCTTTTAAATGTCTCCTCCCACTGCGTCCCGTAAGGACGATTATCAACTCTCCATCGTCTTTCTTCTTTTACAACCTCACGCTGATTGTCAAGGTTTTCTTGATTTACATTTAAACTCATCATCCTGTCTGATTCAAGCCAAAGAACTAACTCAAGTTGATTTGAAGGAACAACTTGAAAGTAATTTGTCCTGTCCCAATTAGTTGAACCGTTGAAAGTGCCACCAGCTTTTTGAATATAAGCCATATGTTCAGCTTTTTTCACATTTGCTGAACCCTGAAACATCATATGCTCAAACAAATGGGCAAAGCCAGTTCTATTTGGGTCTTCATTCTTTGAACCTACATAATACCATATGTCAACTGCAACAATTGGCGTTGAATGGTCCTCATGCAAAATAACATGCAAACCATTTGGAAGGTCATACTCAATAAAATTAATTTTACCCTGCGAGAAAAGAATTGAAACAGGAAATAAAACCGCAAAAATTAAAAGTTTTAGCCTCATAGCTCAACTCCGAAATTTAATTTTCAATTACCTTAAATCCTCTGCAACAAAAATATAAACTTCTTTTCTCAACCCATCAATCCACTTTTGATACTCCTTGTTTTGTTTCTCAATTAAAGCATATTGATAAATCCTCATGTAATCATCTTTTAAGTTCATTTTATGTGCAGGGACTTTCTTCTTCAGAAGGACGATATGATAAGCGTAAGAGTTTCCATATTTCATCTTAACGGGCTGTGAAATTTCACCCTCATTAAGCGAGTTAACTACTTCCCTAAGTTCAGGTTCAAGCTCATCAACTTCAATCATCCCAAGATAACCACCTTGAAGTTTTGTATTTTCATCTTCGCTGAATTTTTTCGCCATATCTTCAAACTTCGCCTGTTTTGACACGATTTTATACCTTATCTCTTCAAGTTTTGAAATCACAATTTTATCGCTTTCCTCCGTCAACGAGGCTTTGAAAAGTATATGTCTTGGATGAACTTGTTCACCTCTTCTTTCAATCAGTTGAATTATGTGATAGCCGAAAGGGGTACGCACAACATCTGAAACTTGCCCCTCTTGCAATCTAAAAACAGCCTCTTCAAATTCTCTAACGAACATCCCACGCCTCACCCATCCAAGGTCCCCACCATCCCCAGCAGTTGCCCTATCTTCTGAATAAACTCTTGCAAAATAAGCAAAATCACCGCCAGACCTTATGCTATCAAGTATCGCCCTAGCTTTTTGATAAACCGCTTGTTCAACCGAATCAACGGGTTTCGGAATCATCATAATGTGATAAAGCTCAACCATGTCAGGAACCTCGGGCAAACTATCTTTATATGTCTCATAAAATTTCTCAACCTCATAACCCGAAAGAGTCATCATTCCAAACTTTTGCTGTTTGAGCTTCTCAATCATCAATCTTTTTCTGACATCCTCTCTTATCTCACGCTTTATTCTCCCAATTGGCATCCCATACATTTCCTCCAATCTACGCTCAGAACCATATTGACGGATAAGTCCTTGAATTTGCGCATCTATTTGCTTTTCTACTTCATCATCAGAAACAACTATCGTATCCACAATTGCTTTGGCAAGAACGAGTTTATCGTTTATCATCTCTTGCAGAACATACCTTTTTAAATTCGGGTCATCAAGTCTTAAATTATTTTGAATTGCGAAAATGTAAGTTTGATAATTTAGGTCAGATTCAAGTATAACTTCATTTCCAACGATCGCAATGATTCTATCAATGACTTTTCCCTGCGCAAACGCAGTAAGGTTAAAAACAAAAATTAAAAACAAAATTCTCACCATTTTACCTCATAATGATATTTTCTTTTCAAATTTGTAATCAAGCTATCAAGCAAAATGTTTTGCTTCTCAATAATTGCTTGTTCTCTCACATCATCAGCAATGAACTCAAAATCAGCCTTGTCCCCTACATTCTTTTTATCGTAAAGATAAATTAAAAAATAACTTTCTTCAAATCTAACCGGGAACGAAACCTCACCCTTGTTTAAATTCCAGGAAACTCGCCAAAAATCGGGAAACGGAACATTGAATTGATCAAAATACTTCGCAGCAACAACTTCAACGACCCCAGCTTCAGTTTGTAAATTACTAACCATAGATTGAAAATTCATATTTTGCAAAATTTTACTTCTCAATGCCACAGCTTCATTCCTTGAATTTAACTTCACATAACCAACCCTAACGATCGGTCTGTCAAGTATAAACCTATCCTGATTCTTTTGATAAAAGTTCATAACCTCTTCATCTGATATTTGTTCAGCTTTTTTCAATATCTCATCTTGCAAAAAATTTTTAACTATGAGCGATTTTCTGAATTCCTCAACCATCCTTCTAATTTTTTTATCCGATTCATAACCTTTTTTAATTGCTTCGGTATAAATCAAGTTATTGTTTATCCAACTTTCAACATAGTTTCTCACAAAGTTTGAATCAAATTCAGCTATATCTTGTCTAAGCAGGTATTCACTTTCAACTCTGGCGATATATTCATTGTCTTTTGGTTTTTCTCCGCATCCGATGAATAAAGCTATGCTAACGATTAAAAGCTTTTTCAAGTGCCTTTTCATTGACAAGGACTTTATATTTCTTTTTCAAACTTTCAATCCATTCACCTTCAAGCCGTTTCAATTCTTTTTCCTGAACTTCGCTTGCAACCTCACTGAAAGCCTCTTCAAATGTTTTCACTCTGCTTGGCTCTTTACCTGTCGCTTTTATAATTGAATATCCTCCCTGAAATTTAATCGGCTCAGAAACTTCATTTACTTTCATATTCCATGCCTTCCACGCAAGCTCATTTTCAGATGACTCAACAAGTCCCCAATCGCCTTTCTTTTCCTTCATCCCAGCTCTTTCTGTAAATTTCTCCACAAGCGAATCAAATGGAACCCCATTTTTAATTTTTGAATAAATATCATTTGCAAGCGATTCGCTCTTAATCCAAATTTCACTGAATCTGACTCTATCAGGAAAACGATATTTTTCTTTATTTCTTTCATAATGCTCCCTCAATTTATCCTCACTTAAATCAACTTTTTCCCACACCATCTTTTGCTCAATGTGATAAAGCAGTATGCCATCAACAAACTCCTTTAATTCGTTTTTAAACTCCGGATAAATTTTTTCAACATTTTTAGCCCTGTATTCCGTCAACTTCATCTCCGTAATCCTGTCAATGATACCTTTCAATGATTGACGCTCAAGTTTTCTTCCTGAAAATTCAGCGCTTTGCTTGATTATGTTTATAACCGAATCAATTGTTATTTTTTGATTAGCAAATTGGAATAAAACTTTTCCCCTGTCTTCTTTCGTATAAACGCTATCCCAGTTTGAATGAGATGTCGTCTTAGATGTGTCAGCTTTTGAGATTAAAATCTCAAAAGCCCCTTCATTTAGAGAATAGCCATACTCTTTTTTCAACCTCTCAATGTAATTTTTGAAATCATACTCAAGCCTATAAGATTGATATGTCTTGCTAAGCTCATCAACTATTTCATCAAATGGCTTAACTGGAACTATGTCCGTGACTTTAATTATGTGATAACCCCACCTCGTCCTTATTATGTCGCTTATATCTCCAACTTTTGCATTAAACATAAACTGGTCAATTTCTCTGTAAGTCCTGCCCCTGGGATAATATCCTGAATCACCATTTTTTTGATTTGCGATTTTATCATCCGAATGTCTCTTTGCCAACTCACCAAAGTCAAAACCTTTACGCAAGCTATCAAGCACAGCTTTCATTTCGTTGTAAAGTCTAAGCGTGTCCTCAGGTGTCGCTTTCGGGTCAACCCTTTTGCCGATGTGACTTATGCGTACCATTTCAACCCTCGGTCTTCTGTCAAGAATTTGAATTATATGATACCCAAACCTTGTGCGAACAGGTTCATCAGTTATATCACCAACCTTCATTGAATAACACGCATCTTCAAACTCGGGAACCATTGAACCAGCTGTGAAATAATATAAATCCCCTTTGTTGAATATAACCGTCGGGTCATCAGATTCAGCAAGAAGAGAATCAAATGGAACGCCTGATTTTAATGTTTCTATAATTTTTTTAGCTCTTGCGTATGCAGATGCAGTGTCGTTGTTTATTATCTCAATTAAAATATGCTTTGCTCTTATCTCTTCTTTTCTCCTTTCATACAACCTTCTCAATCCAGGGTCAATCACTTCCCTTTTAGTCAAATAAGAAAGAGCCAAAGTGGTGTAATAATCGTTTACCTCTTTTTGAATTGCCGGGTCTTTATTAAGTTTTTTATCCCTTGCGTCAAGAACTTTAAGTTTATACTTGATTAAAAGGTCAAGGAAATTTTTTCTGTCCTCAAGTTTTTTCTCCTTAGCTTTTTCAAATCCACCGTTATTTCTTGCAAACGATTTTTCAAATTCGTCAATAGTTATGATTTCATTCCCAACTTTTGCGACATATTCTCTTTTTTCAACAAGCCCGAAATTTTTTAAGATAGAGCAACCTGAAACAACAAATATCAAAAGTGCAACGATTATGTTCTTTTTCATCACCATCCGTTTTTTTGTTTTTCATCATTCAATGATTGTAAAACCAGTATATTTGTGCAAAACTTTAGGCACTATAACCTTGCCTTCAGGCGTTTGATAATTTTCAAGTAATGCGACCATCAATCTTGATGTGGCAAGCCCCGAGCCATTGAGCGTGTGAACAAATTCAGGTTTTGACTTTTTATCCCTTCTAAATCTTACATTCATCCTTCTCGCTTGGAAATCTTCAAAGTTGCTACAGCTTGACGCCTCAAGCCACTTCTTTTCAGCCGGAGACCAAACTTCTATGTCGTATGTTTTAGCAGAAGAAAAGCTCATATCACCAGTGCAAAGTAGCACAACTCTATAAGGTATGTTAAGAAGTTGAAGCACCTCTTCCGCATCATTGACAAGTGATTCAAGCTCATCGTAAGATGTCTCAGGCGTCGTGAACTTTACAAGTTCAACTTTGTTAAACTGGTGAACTCTTAAAAACCCGCGCGTTTCCTTACCCCACGAGCCAGCCTCACGCCTAAAGCAAGCAGAATAAGCGACATATTTTTTCGGTAACTCACTTATATCAAGAATTTCATCGCGATGTATATTTGTCACTGGAACTTCAGCAGTCGGAATTAAATAAAGGTCATCCTCGGGGCAATAATACATGTCCTCTTTGAGTTTTGGAATTTGCCCTGTCCCGCGCATTGAGGCTTCATTCACAAGGAAAGGTGGGAAAACCTCAACATAGCCGTGCTTTTGAATATGAAGGTCAAGCATGAAATTTATCAAAGCCCTCTCAAGTGTCGCCCCTTTACCGATGTAAAGCGGAAAACCACTACCTGTCAACTTCGCCCCACGCTCAAAATCAATTATCCCAAGCTTCTTGCCAAGCGTCAAATGATCTTTAATCTCAAAATCAAACTCTTGAATTTCACCCCATGTCCTGACAACAACATTCTCACTTGCATCCTTACCAATTGGAACTGACTCATGCGGTATGTTTGGAACCCAAAGAAGTAAATTTTCAAGCCTATTTTCAATCTCCCTCAATTCTGAGTCAATTGTTTTAATTTCATCCGAAACCTTTCGCATCTCCTCAATTAGCTCAGTCGCATCTTTCCCCTGCTTTTTCAAATTAGCTATCTCTTCAGTTACATCATTTCGCCTCGCTTTCAGTGCATCGCCTTTTTTAATGAGCTCCCTTCTTCTTTCGTCAAGCTTTAAAATTCCATCAATGTTATCCCTTTCCCCTTTCAACCCAATAGCTCTTTTGACAAGGTCCGGGTTCTCACGAATAAATTTAAGGTCAAGCATTTTTAAGTTCTCTTTGCGTTTTTAATAAAAAATTAAAAAAAATTTGCAAAACAACAAGCATTAAGAAAACAAGTCAAGCTTATACTTGAATTGTCTTACCCCATCTTCAACACCGTAAGGCTTAAGTCCAAGTTCAACTTCAGCTTTAAGTGTAATAAGCCCAGATTTTAAAGGTCGTGGAGCTACTTGTTTTAAATCAGAAGTTTTAACAGGAGTTATAAGCTCTTTATCAAAACCGAAAATATCAGCAAGTTTGACCGCAAATGTATATCTATTAACAAAATCCCTCCCGCCGACGTTGTAAACTCCTTCTTTATCAAATTCAACAACTTTCAAAATCGCAAACGCAAGATCCTCAACATAAGTTGGGTTTCCAATTTGGTCAGTGACTACTTTTATCTTCTCACCGTTTGACAATTTATTATAAAGCCAGAGAGCAAAATTGCTTTTAACATTTTTCCCAACACCATATAAAACATTGGTTCTTAAAATTGCAAATCTTATCCCGCCAATTTTTATCTCGTTTTCGCTTGCAAGCTTGGTTCTACCATAATAGTTTATTGGATTTGGAATTGCGTCTTCCGTATATGGTCCATTTTTCCCATCAAAGATGTAATCTGTTGAAATGTGAATTAACTTCGCATCAACTCTTCTTGCGGAATTGACAAGGTTTCTGACACCTTCAACATTTACACGCCAAGCAAGCTCACGATTAGTTTCACAACCGTCAACATTTGTATATGCTGCAGTGTTAATTATAACCTCGGGACGAAAATAAACAACAAGATTTTTAACATCACTTCTGGAAGTAATATCAAGCATCGTATAATCAAACCCTTTGAAATCAAGAAATGTCTTATTCTCTTTAGCTGTTGCAAGAATTTCAAAATCGGGATTTTTCAAAAAAAGCTCCAACACGCTCTGACCCAAAAGTCCATGACAACCTGTTATCATAATCCTCATTTTTTAACGAGCTCCTTAAGTTTATCTATTTGAGTTGAGCCCGGTATCATCGCATTTAAACCAGCAACATAATTCGCAAATTCAGTTGAAGTCAATGGGTCTTTGGTCTTTGAAAACTTGTAAAAGAAAGCCGAACCGAAAACATCACCGCAACCAGTTGGGTCAACGACTTGAACTTCATAAGCTTCCACATCAGCTTTCTTAAACCCATCATCAAAATAATAAACAGTTGCACCAAGACTTGCCCTCGTTATAACCATAGCTTTAACGTCAAGCTCAAGGACATTTTTTGCAAGCATATCATTATCCCACCATTCTTCACCTATTGACCTTGCTTCAAATTCGTTCATCTGCACGGTGTCAACATTTTCAAGCCATTCAGCCCAGTTACCTATCTTCTTTCTAAACCTAATGTTTTTCTCATCAATTCCAAGCGTTGCACTGTGAATGTCAAAGTGAATGTATCCGTCAAAAATTTTGCGAAGTGATTTCAAAGTTTCAAGCTCAATATCAAACCCCGAAATCATGTTTATAAAAATTCCATCAACCCCTAAATCTTTTAACCTTTTTATCCTCTCAAATTCAATCGGCTTTGCTATGTGAACTGAACATTCAGTTCTCTCCTGCCTATCTTGATAAAAAAGATGAACGCGATTTGTAAACCCGGGAAATTTAAAAATTCCATCAATGACAACATTCGGATAGATACTAACCCTTTCAATGAATTTATCATAATCAACTTCTCCAACGCCGAATACAGGATAGATTAAATCTTCATCGTCAACTATATTTGCAAGTGAGGCAAGCGAAAAAAATATCCCACCATAACTTTGAACTTCGCTACCGTCGGGAAGGTGGATCACATCAAGGCAAAGATGTCCAACAATGCCATATTTCATATTTTTGAGCCTTGCTTTCTAAATTCTTCAAGTTTTCTTCCCAAATTTTCATCCTCAATCGCAAGTATTTGAACCGCAAGAACTGCAGCGTTTATAGCGCCAGCTTTTCCAATCGCGACAGTTGCAACTGGTATCCCAGGTGGCATTTGAACAATTGAATAAAGTGCATCAACACCATTTAATTCCGATGCTGGCAATGGAACCCCAATTACAGGCAATGTTGTATTCGCCGCTACCACACCCGGAAGATGTGCAGCCATTCCCGCGCCAGCAATTATAACTTTAAAACCATTTAAATGAGCATTGCGTGCAAACTCAATTGTCTCAATTGGATTCCTATGTGCTGAAAGAATCTTTTTCTCATATTCAACCCCAAAATATTGGAGATATCTTTCGCAATTCTGCATTACCTCCTCGTCGCTTTTGCTTCCCATTAAAATTGCAATTTTGGACATAAGTTTTCTAATTTTGTTTTGAACAGTTTAACTTTAAAAACTCAATTATTTTCTCGCTATATTTTTCCCCGAGAACTTCCCACGAATTCAAATGTCCAGCTCCATCAACCAAAACCAATTCACCTTTCGGGCTTCGGCGGTAAAGCGCTTCGGAATGCCAAAATTTTACAGTTTTATCATCAGTGCCGTGAATGTAAAGAATTGGGCAAGAAACTTTTTCAACATATTCAATTGGTGAGACATCACTTGCGCTAAAACCAGCAATTTCCCCTGCTTTATTGATAACTTTAGCAGTTAAAATTTTTGATGCAAATCCCCATTTCATTTTTTGATAATCATAAATAAGGTCAAAGAAATTTGAAAAGCTTCCCTCGGCTATGACCGCACAAACTCTTTTATCAATTCCTGCAGTTTGAATTGCGATTGCCCCACCAAGCGAAATTCCAAAAAGAGCTACTGGAAGTCCCGGAAACCTTTGCAACATAAAACTTATCCACTCGGAAATATCAAATTTTTCAAGATAACCATATGTGCAGTATCTTCCGCCGCTTTCACCGTGAAAGCGAAGATCAACAAGCAAAACATTATAACCAGCCTCGCTTAAAAATTTAGCCCTCCAAAGCCCAAAAGATTTATTTGTGTAAGTCCCGTGAATGTAAATTACATTTCCAATAGGTTTAACGCTTGAAATTACAAGCCAACCTTTCAAAATCTCACCATCAAATGCCTTTATCTCAACATCTTCATATTTAAGCCCAAGTTCAGATGGAGTTATATTATTAAATGGATAATTTCTTCGCCTCGGTTTTAAAATCATTGACGGACCAACGAAATTAACAGTAATGACATAACCAATGATTAAAAAGACGACAAGAGTTAAAAGTAAAACGCTCATCCATTTTCAGAATTTGTTTTCTCTGATGAATTTATTTTATTATAAATTCCAAGTGCCAACATAAAGCTAATTCCCATACTTAAAGCTCCAAGCACAAACGGAGACCTATGCCCGAAATTACCATATAAAAATCCACCCGTTGATGGACCGAAAACACGAGCGAGGCTTGAAAGCGACTGCCCAAATCCAAGCGTCACACCTTGAATATCAGGATTTGCCCGCCTTGAAATTAAACTTAACACAGTTGGAGTCGTTATGCCGCTACCGAATGTAAAAAATGTCACAGAAATTAAAAATTTCAAAAAGATTGATGAAAAAATAATTCCCGTCAAACCAAGCGCCATAATAAAAGTCCCTGCAATTAAAACTACTTCTTCCCTTACCCTCCTTGTAATTTTACCGATTAAATAACCCTGCGTGAATACGCCCATCATCCCAATGTAGCCGAACAAAAGACCATTATGTGATGCGTCAAATTTGAACATATCTTTTGTAAACAACGGAAACACGACATAATTTAACGATATCCCAAATGTTATCACGAAAAAAGCAAAATAAAAGAAAAGAAGCAATCTATCACTTAAAATTTTACGGATTGACGACCCGTAGCTTAATTTCCGAGCCTCAACCTTGCGATGCTTTCTCGATTCTGGTAAAAATTTATAAGCAAGTATGAAATTTAAAAATGAAAGCCCCGAAGCAAATAAAATCGGGACAGTGTATCCAAACTTGCTTAATATCCCACCTATAAATGGACCAACGACAAATCCTATTCCAAATCCAGCTCCAACTATCCCCATACCCTTCGCTCTTTCTTCTGGTGGTGTTATATCAGCGATGTATGCTTGTGCTGTTGCTATGTTCGCACCCATCAACCCCGCAAGCATTCTTGAAACGAAAAGAACCGAAAGCGAATTCGCAAGAGCGAAAATAAGATAAGATAAAAAAGAACCAAAAACGCTTATCAATATAACTGGTCTTCTCCCAATTTTATCAGAAATCCTACCCCAAACTGGATTAAAAATAAACTGCATAAGTGAAAAAGAAGAAACAAGAAATCCAATTTGCCAAGAAGTGGCACCAAAACTAAGGGCATAAAACGGCAAAAGTGGAATCACTATTCCAAATCCGATCAAGTCTATCAACACAGTCAAAAAGATAACTCCAAGCGAATTCTGCATGAAGCGTTTGCGATTTGTTTTTAAAAAATTTAAAAACAACAAACCGCTATTCCAAATTAACCTTGATAATTTTGAACATTTTTCATATTTTAAAATTGCCAAAACGATAAGACAAAAACGAATGACGATAGATAATTTTACAAAAGCAATAGAAGAGTTTAACAACGGTTTCTTCTTTGAATGCCACGATACACTTGAAGAGATTTGGAATGAGGAACGAAACCCCGAACTGAAAAAATTTTATCACGGCTTGATACATATAGCTGTAGCTTTTTATCATTTGACAAATTACAATTTCCGCGGCGCTGTGAGCCAGATGAAAAAAGCAATTGATAAACTTGACACCTTCCCAAAAGTTTACAATAACATAAATCTTTATGAACTCCTCTCCGAAGTCAAGCTTTGGCTTGAAAAAGCAGAAAACGCCCTTAATGGAGAAGAAGAAAATTTTAACCTAACAGAACTACCAAAAATAAAATTTTACAGCGAAAATGAAAATAGGTAAATATGAAATCCACGCCGTTGAAACAGGGAGATTTAAACTTGATGGCGGAGCAATGTTTGGCATAGTTCCAAAAACAATATGGGATAAGTTAAATCCATCGGATGATAGAAACCGAATTGAGCTCGCCCTGCGCACACTCCTTATAATTGGCGACGATAAAAAAATTCTCGTTGATACAGGAATAGGCAAAAAATGGGAGGAAAAATATATTGATATCTACGGAATTGACCATACTCAATATACACTTGAAAGTTCACTTGAAAAACTTGGCTTGAAAACAGATGACATAACCGATGTTATATTAACACATCTTCACTTTGATCACGCCGGTGGATCTACGATGATTGAGGATGGAATTCTAAAACCGACATTTAAAAATGCAACTTACTATGTTCAAAAGCGAAACCTTGAACTTGCGATGAACCCGAATGAAAAAGATAGGGCAAGCTATCTGCCTGAAAATTTCATGCCTTTGATTGAATTTAATCAGCTTGAAATAGTTGAAGGTGAGTTTGAAATTTTTGATGGGATTGAACTTATAGTTTCAGATGGACATACATTTGGTCAACAACTTGTAAAAGTATCCGACGGCGAGAAAACGATCGTTTATTGTGGTGATTTAATTCCAACTTCTTCACACATACCAGTCCCATATGTCATGGCTTACGACCTTCAACCGCTTGTGACGATGGAAGAGAAAAAGAAACTTTTAAAAAGAGCCGTTGAAGAGAACTGGATTTTATTCTTTGAGCATGATCCGTATACTGACTGTGCCACCGTCAAAATGGGGAAAAAATATGTTGAAATTGAAACAAGATTTAACCTTGATTGACTATATCCCTGAAACAAGAATGAAAACACCCGTCAATGCAATTACTATCCCAGCGATAGTGTGAGAATATTTTTCAAGCTTTTCTAACTTCACAATTTGAATTCCAAGATAGCCTATCAAAGCCTGAGCTATCATCATAATCCAAGTCATAACGCTGAAAACCACCGTAACTGCGATAATTCCAGCGAGATTAAATTTAAGTGAGATGAAGAAAAGAGGTATTAACGGTTCACATGGACCAAGGACAAAGATTGCAAACAATGTCCAAACGGTTACAACTTTTTTATTTAAAATCTTTTCATCAACAATTTCGTGTTTATGTGGATGTTTCGCATGTTTTAATCCCCATAGAGCGTAAGCAACGCCAAACCCAATCAAAAGCCACAGCCCAACATCACCTCGCAGAGCTTCAAGCCCCTCAAGCTTGCTAAGTTCCATCCCTATAAACAAACCCACAAGCCCAAGCAAAACAGAAGAACCAACATGTCCAATCCCAGCGATGAAAGTTACAAAAATTAATTTTTTAATTGACCACTTTTGAGCTCTGCCTATCATTATAAAAGGAAGCCAATGGTCAGGAGCTAAAGCGTGAAGGAAAGCTATTGAAGCTGTGCTTACAATCAAAGTTACAAATGACGCATCTTGCATTTTAAAATCCTCGTTATTTTGTTTTAACCCAAACGATTAATTCCTTCAAACTCGGAAATTTACCATAGCTTAAAATTGCTATTCTGAAAATTCTCCCCGCTACCCAAATCATACCGACAATTGAAAGCGCAAGGACTAAAATCGTTCCAACTATTTCCCACGCAGAAGGCATCTTTATTGGAATTCGCACGACCATGAAAGAAGGCGTAAAAAGAGGAAAGAAAGATAAAATTTTTATCCAACTCAAATCAGGATTTTGCATTATCAAAAAGGCAAATACTATTGGGAAAGCTAAAAGCAAGCTCAAATATCCGGCAACTTGTTGGGCTTCATATTCAGAGTTTACAGGCGCACCAATTGCTACAAAAAGTGCTGAATAAAAAAGATAACCAAGGATAAAATAAAGCAAAGAAATTAATAAAATTTCCAAGTTTATTGACACAACTGCATAGCCCGATAAAAAATAAAAGCCAATAGCAAGCCAAATTAGCATTTGAGTTAAACCCACAAACCCAAGCCCAATTATCTTTCCAGCCATCAATTGATTCGCAGTGCATGAAGATAAAAGAATTTCAACCACACGATTTGATTTCTCTTCAACCACACTCCTTATTAACATTTGTCCACCAGTGATGACGAGCACCATAAGCGCTAAAATAAAAATATAAGAGCTAAAGAACATACCGATGAAATCGGCTTTTTCTTCCTCACCTTTCTTTGAAATTTTAATCGTCGTATATTTCACTGGTTTTATAAGTTGAGGTAATTTTTCTTTTTCAACCCCGTATCTTTCAAGCTTTGTGGCTATGACAATCTCCTGTAATGTGCTTTTAAATCTCTCAATATCTCTTACATTGCCAACATTTTGACCAACATACTGAAAGCTCAAACTATCCTCAAAATTTCGGGGTATAATGATATACGCTTCAAATTCGCCCTTTACAACGCGTTCATTGGCATATTTTTTAATTTTGCTGATATCATCCCCTGCGATTTGAACCTTGATAAGAATGTAATTTTGTCTCCCGTCGGGAAGTTTAAATTCATTTAACTTCTTATTGAACTCATCAAAAATCCACCCGGTTAAATCGACAACCCCAATAATTCTTTGCTTTGTTTCTAACTTTTCTACCAGAACTGTTGGCAGGGTGGAAAAGGCAATTATTAAAACTGGCATTAAAATAATTGAAATTAAAAATGTCTTGGTCCTCACTTTAGTTATATACTCCCACCATGCAATGGTAAAAACTTTTTTCATAAAAACTCATCAAGTATCTTTACAAAATTTGCGCTTCGTTTTGAAAATAGCAAAATCAAAATTTTTATCCAAATCTTTACACTTTTTAATACTTCAAATTCCCTTCCTTCGCAAACTCTTCAATCAACTTGCGCTGTTTATCATTTATCTTTTCAGGTATTTCAACTTTAACGGTGACATACATATCACCAACGCTTCCATCCCTTTTAATCCCAAGCCCGCGCAACCTAAAAGTTGTGCCATTTCGCGTTCCAGGTGGGATTTTAAGTTCAACTTTATTCCCATAAATCGTTCTTATCCTCATCCTGCTTCCAAGTATCGCTTGCACAATGTTTATTGGGATTTCAACATAAATATCATCGCCACGACGTTTGAAGAATTTATCATCTTGAACCTTGATGTGAACATAAAGGTCGCCATTTGGACCGCCATTTAATCCAGGTTCACCTCCACCGCGAATTCTTAATGTTGTTCCAGTATCAACTCCCGCTGGGATTTTAATTTTTATTTTCTTTACAGTTGAAACTTGACCAGTGCCATTACAATTGTAGCAGACTTCGGATATTATCTTTCCACGTCCATAACACCTCGGGCAAGGTCTTGAAAAGGCAAACATACCTTTGACATCAGAAATAGTTCCACTCCCACCGCAAACTGTGCAAGTGTTTACCCGAGCTCCCGGTTTTGCCCCAGTTCCACCACAAACACTGCAAACTTCCTTTTTTGGAACATCAACATAAACTTCACCACCGTAAACCGCTGTTGAGAAAGGTATCTCAACATCAATGTTTATATCTTCACCTTTCACAGCTCCTCTTCTACTTCGCCTGAAAAATTCACCACGATCAAAAAATTGATTCAACAAATCTTCAATAAATGAATCTCCAACCCCAAAATTAAATCCTTCACCAAATCCCGTGCGAAAACCAGAAAATATGTCCTCAAAATTAAATCCGCCAACTTCAGCACCAGCGCCAAATTTTCTAAGCTGGTCATACTGTTTCCTTTTCTCAGGGTCAGAAAGAACACTATATGCTTCGTTTATTTCCTTAAACTTTTCCTCAGCCTGTTTATTTCCGGGGTTTCTATCTGGATGATATTTCATTGCAAGCTTTTTATATGCTTGCTTTATCTCCTCTTGCGTTGCGTTCTCGCTGACACCAAGTATTTTATAGTAATCCTTCATAACATCCCACCTCCGTTTATATAAACAAAAAGCGAATCATTCCATTTTTCACGGAACGATTCGCCTTTTTGAGTTTTCAGTAACTAAAAGTTTCCCTAAACTTGTTCAACCAATTCTTCTCTCTTAATAGCGATATCAATAACCTCATCCATCTCCTTCACAAAGAAAAACTCAATCTCGTCTCTCACCTGTTGAGGTATCTCTTCAATGTCGGGTTTGTTTCTTTCTGGGAGTATAACTTTTTTAATCCCTGCTCTATGAGCTGCAAGGATTTTTTCTTTTATGCCTCCAACTGGCAAAACTGCACCGCGCAATGTTATCTCACCAGTCATTGCAATATCATTGTAGACTACTTTCCCGGTAAGAAGCGAATATAATGCAACAAATATCGTAATCCCAGCTGATGGACCATCTTTAGGAATTGCCCCGGCTGGCACATGGACATGTATATCATACTTCTCTTTAAAATCCGGGTCAATGCTGAATTCTTCAGCTTTTGAAGCTATGTAGCTTAGAGCTATGCGCGCAGACTCCTTCATTATATCGCCAAGTTGACCTGTGAGCTGAAGTCCACCCTTACCTTTCATTTTGGTTGCTTCAACAAACAAAATTTCACCACCGACAGGCGTCCAAGCAAGTCCTGTTGCGATGCCAGGTTTGTTAATTCTTTCTGCAACTTCGTGATAATACTTTGGTTGCCCAAGGTATTTAGGGAGCATGTCAGCGGTTATAGTCACGGGTTCATTTTTGCCCATAGCGACATCTTTTGCAACACCGCGACAAACATCAGCAATTCTTCTTTCAAGATTTCTAACGCCAGCTTCACGCGTATATGAATTAATTATCTTGCGCAAAGCATCATCTTCAAACTTTATCATATCATCTGTAAGCCCATGAGCTTTTATCTGCTTAGGCACAAGGAAATATTTTGCAATGTTAAGTTTCTCATCCTCAATATAGCTTGGTATCTCAATTATTTCCATCCTATCCCTCAAAGCTGGCGGAATCGGCTCAACCATATTTGCAGTCGCAATAAACATAACCTTTGAAAGATCAAATGGGACTTCAATATAATGATCGCTAAATGAATGATTTTGCTCTGGGTCAAGAACTTCAAGAAGTGCAGCAGCTGGGTCACCGCGAAAGTCAGCGCCAATTTTATCAACCTCATCAAGCATAAAAACAGGATTATTTGAACCAGCTTTTCTTATCCCTTGAATTATCCTTCCAGGCAAAGCACCTATATAAGTTCTGCGGTGTCCTCTTATTTCAGCTTCATCGTGAACACCACCAAGTGAAATCCTGACAAATTTTCTACCGAGCGCCTCAGCTATTGACCTGCCAAGCGATGTCTTACCAACCCCAGGTGGACCAACAAAACAAAGGATCGGACCACGCATGTCGTTTTTCAACTTCCTCACAGCAAGATACTCAAGTATTCTCTTCTTAACTTTCTCAAGCCCATAATGATCACGTTCAAGTATCTCTTCGGCTTTCTTTATATCAAGGTTATCTTCGGTTGATATGCTCCACGGCAATTCTATCAGCCAATCAAGATAAGTTCGCGAAACAGTATACTCAGCTGATGAAGGGTGCATCCTTGATAATCTGTCAAGTTCTTTAAGTGCAACTTTTCTCGCCTCCTCAGGCATATTGGCTTTCTCAATCTTCTCCCTCAGCTCTCTTATCTCCGCTCCTTCCTCATCCTCGCCAAGCTCTCTTTTTATGGCTTTCAACTGCTCCCTCAAGAAATACTCGCGCTGATTCTTAGTAATCTCATCTTGAACTTCAGCCTGAATTTTATTCCCAAGCTCAAGCCTTTGTGCATGGCGATTTAAAATAAAATGACACTTCCTCAAACGCTCCTTTATGTTTACCTGTTCAAGAATTTCCTGCTTTTCTGCAACCGAGACATTCAAAACCGAACCAACTATATCCGGAAGCGCAAATATATCATCCGTGCTACTGACCATATTCGCTTGTTCAGGCGTCAAGTCAGGTGATAGTTCAACTACTTTTTTGAAAACATTTTTTATCGTAACACCAAGTGCCTCTGCTTCAAGGTCAATTTCACCTTCATCATCAACTTGCTGAACTATTCCTCTCAAATACGGTTCCTGCTGTATGAAAGATAAAATTTTTGCTCTGTGCAAGCCTTGAACGAAAACACTTTTTGAACCATCGGGAAGGTTATAAATTTTAAGTATCTTTGCAACTGTTCCAAAATGATAAATATCATCCGGGGTCGGCTTCTCTATTTGAGGCTCTTTCTGCGCTACGATTAAAATCAACTCGCCTGTCTTTGATACATCCTCAATTAACTTTATCGTGCTTTCCCGTCCAACAGAAAGAGGCATAAATTGCTTCGGGAAAAACACGGAATTTCGCAACGGCAAAATCGCCATAGCTTCAGGAATGTGAATGTGCCTTTCTGGAGTTGTATGCCTGCTCTCTTCTCCCATGATCTTTAAGCAATTTTATTTTAAAAAATTAACACAACCTCATCACTATATCAGTCAAAACATCTTTGTGCCTTGACTCATCTTCAGCGATCTCGCGAAGCAATTTCTTAATGTCATCGTCTCCTATTTTGTTTATTTGGGCAATATAATCTTCGTAAATTTCTTTGTCAAACTCAAGGTCAGCGATAAGCTTCCTAAACCCTTTCTCGCTATGAATTGAAACCGATTTAACATCATAAATTTTAAGCGTAGGGTTGACGCTCCCGCCAAGTTCAATTATTTTATGTTTCAGCTTCTCGGCATGCGCTTTTTCTTCCTGTGCTATCTTTTTCAACCTTTCCTTTAAAAAGTCAAACGGTATCATCTCCGCATGCTCATCCATCATCTTTGCAATCGCGATCTCTTTTGAATAATCATCACTTAAAATTTTTATCAACTCCTCTTTTTCGGAAAGGTAAGGCATAAATAAACTTTTTAAAATTTCGCTTATGCCTTTTCTCTTTGCTTGTGCTTCCATAGGCATATTTTGATTTGATGTTTTTTTAAAAATCTACAAGAAAAATTGAAAATACAAAAACCCGCCGAAAAACGGCGGGCTTTGAAATTTTAACTGACCTTAACTTCAATCTCTTTCGCTTTAGCTTCCTCAACCTTCGGAAGCTTTATCGTAAGAACACCATCCTTAAACTTCGCCTCAACCTTATCAACCTTCACAACCCCTGGTAAAGTAAATGTCCTTGAAAATGTCCCATAAACTCTCTCAACCCTATGGAAGTTTTCACCTTTGCTCTCCTTCTCTTGCTTCTTCTCACCGCTTATCGTGAGAACATTATCCTTTATCGTAACCTTTATATCATCCTTGCTCACCCCAGGAACCTCAGCTCTCACAATGTATTCATCATCGGTCTCGGATATATCAACTCTCGGACTCCATGTGCTTATAGCGATTTCTTCCTCATCAAATCCACGGAAGAATCTGTCAAACATTCTGTTTATTTCCCTCTGAAGGTCAAATATCTCAGTTGCAAGGTCTCTTATTGGACTCCATTTTATGAGTGTCATAGCTCCTCACCTCCTTTTTATTTTTTATTCTATTTTAATTTCAACTTCTTTGCTTTTTTCACTCTTTCCAAGTGTTAAGATTAAAACTCCATTCACAAGTTTTGCATCAATTTTATTCCTATCAACATCGCCCGATAGCACGAACTCCCTACGATATTCACCATCAGCGATCTCATTTAACAAAACCCTTTCATCTTTGCCGATAGGGATATCAAATTTACCTTGCACAACCAGAGAATCATCAACAATTTTCACACTTAAATTCTCTTTTGAAACACCAGGCATATCAATGAACAGGATATATGAATCAGGTGCTTCAAACAAATCAACTGCAGGTGTTATATATCTTCTCAAATCTTTCTCATCTTTAACAATAGCTTTGGTTCTTTTCATACAACATCACCTCCCCAATGAAATTTTTATTTTTAATTTACACTAATTTGAATTTCTTTTGGTTTAAACTCTTCTTTCTTTGGAAGTCTTATTTTCAAAATCCCATCTTTATATTCAGCGCTGACCTTTTCAACATCAACAGTATGGGGTAACCTTATGCTTCTCATAAACTTCCCAAATTCCCTCTCACGAATCAAGCAATTTGCCTTTTCAGGAACTTCAAGCTCTTTTCTTTCGCCTGAAATCGTGAGGATACCATCATGGATCTTAACCTTAATATCATCCTTGCTAATACCTGGAAGCTCAGCGTAAATCAAAATCTCATCTTTTGAATCAATCATGTCAATAAGCGGATACTCGTAACTTGTTTCTACACCTCTGAAGAAATCGTTGAACATTTTATTGATTTCTCTTTCAAGCATTTCAATTTCTTTGAACGGTGAATATCTCATCAACATAGTTCATCACCTCCTTGTCTTAGTTTTTATTTTTTCCACAAACTTATACATTCAAACAATGTGCCAAAAAAATTAATTAAAAATTAATTGGCTTACTTTAGACTCAATTTGCCAAATTTACAGCGACATTTTGCAAATTTGTTAGTCAAATGTCAAAGTGTCAATTTTGTGTGAATTTTGTAAAAACAGGTAATCGCAGGCTTCACACCCGTGTCACAATTAGCATTTTGACTTAAATTGTCATCCTGAACTTGTTGTGGATTCGCCTAAAGTATTTGGACACATTTATTATGATTATGAATTCGCAAAATTTTTTTATATTTTTTCAAAAACATAAAGATAGCCCGAAGCAAAAAGTGAGAAAAAAAAGTTTAAAAAATCTCGCCTTGATTGCGGTTTTACTTATAATTTTTGTTCTGTTTGTAGACAAACTTGCGATGCCTCTATATGTCAGTTCGGTTAAAACAGTTACAATGCCTGATTTGATCGGTAAAAAATTTGATTATGCGAAAAAGATTCTTGACTCTTTAAATCTCAAGCTTGAAAGTTTCATAGAGCGACACGATGCGAGATTTCCAGCTGGATATGTCATAATCCAAAGCCCAAGACCAGGAATGAAAGTAAAAGAGGGAAGACGCGTTTATCTTACTATAAGCTCGGGTGAACAAAAAATTGAAGTCCCATCTTTAATTGGGAAATCAGTCAGGGAAGCAAAGTTAATACTTGAAAAGCAAGGATTACGACTTGGTGATGTCCAATATGATTTTTCGGATGAAATCCCTGAAGGAGCGATATTTTCACAGTC
The DNA here is from genome assembly GCA_964438815.1 of uncultured Bacteroidota bacterium. Lineage (GTDB taxonomy): Bacteria > Bacteroidota > Ignavibacteria > Kryptoniales > Kryptoniaceae > Kryptonium. The sequence continues at coordinate 533,358 of CAYTKW010000001.1, read as the reverse complement.
AATACCCGAAAAGACGATGGTTTCAGCTGGAACTCGCATTTCTGTAGTTGTCAGCCTTGGGAATGCTGAGGGTAAAACTCAAGTGCCAAACCTTACAGGGATTCCACTCTCAAAAGTTGAACAAATTTTAAACGAAGCTGGACTTCGTCTTGGCAAAGTGATATATGAGCCAAGTGCTGATGTCTTGCCAAACACAGTTATTGAGCAATTCCCAAGACCTGGGTTTTATGTTCAAAAAGGTTCAAGTGTTGATATATTTGTCGCAAAGGAAATATCAGAGCGAAAACAAAATTATTAATGTATGAGATGTTTAAGTTAGCTCCATCTTTGCTTTCGGCGGATTTTTCTGATTTAAAAAATGAGATAAAAAAAGCCGAAGAAGGCGGAGCAGATTTATTCCACCTTGATGTGATGGATGGGCATTTTGTGCCAAATTTAACTTTTGGACCAATGATAGTAAAAGCGATAAGAAAACTTACAAACCTCCCCCTTGATTCACACCTTATGATTTCAAACCCAGACCAATATATAGAAGAATTCAGAAAAGCTGGCTCAGATATAATTACCGTTCACCTTGAAGCGTGCACCCATCTACATAGAACGATAATGAAAATAAAAGAGACGGGGGCAAAGGCTGGGGTCTCAATAAACCCAGCAACGCCTGTTAACGCACTTGAAGAAATTATTGACTATGTTGATATCTTGTTGATAATGTCCGTTAACCCCGGATTCGGTGGGCAAAAATTTATTGAAAACGCCATAAGAAAAATAATACAAGCAAGAAAAATTATAAGCGAGAGAAATTTAAAGGTTGAAATTGAAGTTGACGGTGGAATTGACCTTAACAATGTTGAACTTTTACTTGAAGCTGGAGCTGATATAATCGTCGTTGGCTCATCAATATTTAATTCAAACGACGTGACTGAAACTGTCAGAAAATTCAAAGAGAAGTTTTTGAACTATGAGATAAAAAACAAAATTAAGCTCGTATGAAAAAAATCGTCCTGCGAAATGTTAACGCAATTACGCCATTTAGAGTAATTGAAAAATCTGGCATAGTAATAGAAGGCAAAAAAATTGCAGAAATTGGAAAGCTTGAAGATTTAAAATTTAACCCAGACGATGAATATGAATTTTTTGATTTTGATGACATGTATGCTGTTCCAGGATTCATTGACCTACATGTTCACGGTGGGCTTGGATATGGATTTGAAGACGAAGAAGATGGACTCTTTGAGATAAGCGAATTTTTCTTTCAACATGGGACAACTGGGCTTCTTGCGACGCTTTACCCGAAACCCGAGAAAGAATTTATAAATGAGCTTAGAAGGCTTGCGGATTTCATAGAGCAAAATAATTCAAACATTTGTGGAATTCACCTTGAGGGTCCGTTCCTAAATCCAGAAGAACGCGGAGCGATGAATCCAAATTATTTGATGAAACCATCACTTGACGCTTGGTATATGCTTCGCGATGCTGGGCGCGGATATATTAAAATAATGACAATAGCACCGGAACTTCCCGGAGCCTATGAAGTCATGAGAGAAGCTGCGCTTGATGGAGTTATACTTTCAATTGGACATTCAGTTGCAAACATTGAAGAAATTCAAACTGCGATCCACAACGGCGCTGCACATGTGACACATATGTTCAATGCAATGAAACTATTTCACCACCGTGATCCAGGAGTTATAACTGGTTCGCTTCTTTTTGATGAGCTTAAAATTGAACTAATAGCAGATGGAATTCATGTCCATCCAATGGTGATGAAACTTCTATACAAAATAAAGGGTCCGACGGGAATCATACTTATAACTGACGCAATGAAAATGTGCGGTATGCCAGACGGTGAATATGAATTTGCCGGCCAAAAAGTTATCCTTAAAAATGGCAAGATATTTCTTGAAGATGGAACTCTTGCTGGGAGCACCCTGACAATGGAACAAGCGGTTAAGGTTATGGTTGAACTTGTTGATGTCCCAATTACATCGGCAGTTAGAATGGCTTCATTAAATCCAGCAAGGGTTTTAGGGAAAGAGCATCGTAAGGGAATACTTGCAACTGGAAAAGATGCAGATATAGTTGTACTTGACAAAAACTTTAATGTCCATATGACGATATACGAAGGCGTCATAAAATTTAAAAGAGATTAAAAATATGATAATGAAAAAACTTCTTTTGATTTTTTTTCTCTTTGCTCTTTTTCAGCAGAATAAATATGTCTCGCTCAAGTTTAAAGCTGAAAAACGAGGAACAGACAAAGCAGTGTTTTTTATCTTTTTAAAAACAATGGACGGAATTCACATAAATTCAGAGCCGAAACCAGAGATAATTCTTGATGATAATGAAGTTGAAATTTTGAATATAAAATTTGAAAAGACGGAGAAAAACTACATTGACACCAATAAGCCGATAAAAGCTGAAATAAAGTCAAAATCAAAAAACTTAAAACTGCTTAAAGGCAAATTTATCTGTTTTTACTGTTCCGAAACCGAAGGTTGGTGTTCAAAACTTGTTAACAATTTTGAAATAGAGCTGAAATAAAAACTACTCAATCGCTTTCTTCCAACCGCGCTTTGATAGATCAATGTAAATTATCAAACCAGCAATCAGACTAATAACTATATAAATCATTCCTGATGTATACTCGCCAAGAACTACTTTTCCAAACCCAAACAGTAACATATAAACCATAACTACACCACTTATCCAATCAATAAAAAGATAGGCATATCCAGAGTCGCTGTTTACATCTGGCACAAGTTTTTCAATTTTTCTCCAACCGACGCCACCCGGATGAGTGCGACGATAGAATTCCAATAAATGCTCCATTTCAACAGGTTTTGTCAAAAATGTCGCGATAATCCATGAAAGTGTTGTAAAAGCGACGATATAGAAAAGGGTTTGCGGGAAAGTTATGTTCGTGAAAAATTTTATATAAGCATAGCCGAAAAATGGCGCTATCATCGCAACGATTTCACTCCACGCATTTATCCTCCACCAATACCATCTTAAAATCAAAACAAGCCCAAGTCCTGCGCTTGCTTCAATTATAAATTGCCACGCCCCGGAAATTGTTTTTATAATTAATGTTATTAAAACAGACGCAATCATAATAAGTAATGTTGTGAGCCTTGCTATAAAAACATAATGTTTTTCATCAGCGCCCTTTTTTATAAACCTTTTGTAAAAATCATTTACGACATATGAAGTGCCCCAGTTTAAATGCGTCGCTATAGTTGACATATAAGCAGCAAAAAAAGCTGCTATAAGCACACCCTTTAAGCCAACGGGAAGATAATCCCTCATCGCATAAATATAACCAAGTTTCTTTTCATCAAGACCAAGTTCTGGATAAAGGATAAGCGTTGCAACACCGGTTATAATCCAAGGCCAAGGTCTTATGCAATAATGTGCTATCGTGAACCAAAATGTCGCGAGAAGCGAGTGTTTTTCATCTTTTGCAGACATCATCCTTTGAGCGACATATCCACCACCACCGGGTTCAGCTCCCGGATACCAAGAAGCCCACCACTGAACAAAAATATAAGCGATGAAAGATGAAACTGAAAGAGCCAAAACACCGCCATATGCAAGCTCCTCAGTTGAACCAATAGCTGGAGTAAACCTAAAAACCCAGTCGGGAAGTTTACCCTTTAAACCAGCAATACCGCCAACTTGAGGCAAATTTACGACTACAACCGCAAGTATAATTGTTCCAGCCATCGCTATAACGAATTGAACCGCATCCGTCACAGCAACACCCCACAATCCCGACAAAGCCGAATAAATTGCAACTATTAACATCACTGAGAAAACATAATACCTAACATACTCTTCAGAAACGCCAAAGAAACCCGTAAGAATTGAAATCATGGCGACATTAACCCAGCCAATTATTACAGTGTTAACAAATAATCCTAAATATAGTGCTTTAAACCCACGAAGAAAAGATGCTGGTTTTCCAGAGTATCTTAATTCAACGAATTCAACATCGGTTAAAACCCCGACTCTTCTCCATAGCCTTGCAAAGAAGAAAACAGTGAGCATTGACCCAAATAGAAAATTCCACCAGAGCCAATTCCCAGCTATTCCATTTTTCGCAACAAGTTCAGTCACTGCAAGTGGTGTATCAGCTGCAAAAGTTGTAGCAACCATTGATGTCCCAGCAAGCCACCAAGGAAGATTCCGCCCCGATAGAAAAAATTCGCCTATGTTTTTCCCCGCCCTTTTTGAATAGTAAATTCCAATTCCAATGCTCAAAATAAAATATAAAGCAACAATTAACCAGTCAATAAATTGCATCTTTAAACGGGATTTTTATTTTTTATCAATTGACAAGCGCGTTAACTATTGCTTTATGCACGGCTTTTCTCAAAGCTATGTGTTTTTGGTTTGCCCTGGTTGGATGAACGCGATTTGTAAGAAGGACTGCTATTAAATTTTTCTCGGGATAAACATAAACGGATGTTCCCGTAAAACCTGTATGCCCAAATGCATTTTCACCAAATGCACCATCAAGAGCGCTTTTCCCGTAAGGCGATAGAGCATTATCCCAACCAAGACCGCGATTATTTGACCATCTTTTCGTGAAAAGTTCAACCGTCTCTTTTTTGAAAAATCTTTTACCTCCATATTCTCCACCGTTAAGGATCATCTGCATCAGCACCGCAAGGTCACGAGCATTTGAAAACAAACCAGCGTGCCCAGAAACTCCACCTAAAGCCCGCGCATTTTCATCATGAACAACACCATGAACAAATCCACCAAGCGAGCTGTCAAATTCAGTTGGTGCGATAACATCAACCCAATCCTTAGGAGGCAAAAATGTCGTTGATTTCATCCCAAGAGGCACATAAAATGTCTTCTTAACATATTGATCAAGGGATACCCCAGTTACAGCTTCAACTACTTTACCAAGCGTTATAAAGCCAAGGTCACTGTAAACAGTTGAATCGCCAGTTTTATAAACAAGCGGTTGAGCGTAAATTGAATCAAGAATTTCATCAGGGGATTTACAAAGTTGATAAAATGGTTTCCACGAAGGAAGACCGCTATTGTGAAGGAGAAGATTTTTTATCGTCACTTTATCCTTTCCATTTTGAGCAAACCTTGGAAGATATTTGGCAACTGGATCGTCAAGGTTAATTTTGCCCTCCTCATACAGTTTCATAATTGAGACGGTCGTCGCAGCAACTTTTGTAATTGAAGCCATATCATAAATTGAATTTGGATTAACTTTTCTTGAATATGGGTCATAAGTATATGTTCCAAAAGCCTTATGATACGCTATCACTCCATTCCTCGCAACGAGGAGAACAGCACCCGGGGTGACGGAATCCTGAATTGCTTTTTCCATTATTGAGTCAAGTACAGAAAGTTTATCTGCATTAAACCCAGCTTCATCAGGATAATCATAGCGAAGCGTTGTCTTCGGATAGCTTAAACCTGTTCCAAGACTTGCAAATCCAGGTATATTTATCGGCAACTTTCCCTGCGGAGAAATTTCACCAAATAAAACTTCGGCAGTAGCTTCAACAACAGGTTGAGCATCAGAATAAGAACAAATGTAAGCTTTTACTCCGGGATAATCAATCGCAACATATGGATTACCAAACGAAATTAAAATAACTGGTTTACCTATGTTAATAACCTGACTTAAAAATTTAGCGTGCTTTTCGCTAAGCGAAAGCGATGCTTGATATGCTCTGACGCGGACATAAGCTGAAACAATGACGATATCAAAACCATTTACCTTTGAAAGTATCTGGTTAAGTTCTTCATCTGTGCTTCTTAAATCAACCCTCTCAAAAGAAATTTTATCGTATCTTTTTGAAAGTTCTTCAACAAATGAATTTCCACTGTTTAGGTTTCTTGAATCAACTATAGTTATGTGAAGAATTTTCTTATCGTCAAATTGTAAAAGTGGTAAAATACCATCATTCTTGACAACGGTGATAGACGCTCGGGCTATCTCTTTCGCTTTTCTTAAATGTTCTTCCCGTGCAACTACATCCCTTATTTTATTTACATCAACGAATCTATTTTTGTGCAAGCCAAGTTCATACTTAAACTCAAGAATTTTTTTAACTGACTCATCTATTCTTTCCTGACTTATTTCACCTCGCTTTACTGCTTTGACGATAGCATCAATTGCTTCATCAATATCAGGCGGAATTAAAATTATATCATTCCCAGCTTTAACAGCCAGGACAGAAGCAAGAGCATTTGAATAAAGTTTCGTAACGCCTCTCATCGTCATCGCATCAGTTACGATCAAACCTTTAAAACCAAGCTCATTCTTCAAAATTCCCGTCACGATGTTATAGGATAGCGTTGACGGAAGACCTTTGCCTGTGTCTATTTGAGGGAAAAAGATATGTGCAACCATAATTGATTTAACACCAGCTTTTATAGCATCTTTGAAAGGTTTAAGCTCAATTGAATCCAATCTTGACTTTGGGTGATTGATAACGGGAAGGTCCAAATGAGAGTCAACATCTGTATCACCATGACCTGGGAAATGCTTTGCGGTTGCTATCATACCATTTTCCTGTAAACCCTTTATAAATGGAATTGCAAACTTTGATACAATTTCGGGCGTTTCACCGAATGACCTGATGTTTATTATGGGATTTTTGTAGTTGTTATTTACATCAACAGTTGGGGCATAATTTTGATGAATTCCGACAGCTCTACCTTCAATTGCTATAATTTTTCCTGCTTCATAAGCATAATCTGGATTGCCAGTCGCTGCAATTCCCATCGCAGGTGGAAAGTATGTTGTATAATCAAGTCTCATAGCTGTGCCCCATTCAAAGTCAGCAGAAATTAAAAGCGGAATTTCAGCAAGATTTTGAAAATAATTTATCATATCCACCGTCTCACAAACATCTCCATGAAAGAAAATTAACCCTCCAACCTTCCTATCTTTGACATAATAGACGAGTCTTTTAAAATCTTTGTTATCTCTTGCGAGAAAAATTCCGCGAGCATCAGGCATTATCATCTGCGCAACTTTCTCCTCAAGTGTTAACTTCTTCATCCAATAATTAACCCATTCATCTTTTGTAAACTTTGACAAGTCAACCTTTTTAACTTTTTGGGATTTCTGGTTTGAATTAAATATCCCCATTGACTCATCATTTACACCACCAACCATTGTGATAATTAAAACTGTGGATAAAGTAACCGCTGCAAATAGGAGAAGTAGTTTTTTCATTTTTATGCCGACTTTATTTTCAAAAGATTTTTCGCATAAACTATTGCACCGTATGCTGGCGAAGAAATTGGCTCAATTAAATTAACATTTGGAAACTTTGAGACAATCATCTTCTTAAGCTTTCTTGAAACATAATTATCATTTTGAAGAACTCCACCGAGAAGAGAAAGATTTGGTCTTTCGCCAAAGTTTGCTTTTTCAAGCATAGCTTTAATATGACTTAAAAGTTCATCACAGGCATTGTCAAGGATTTCCTTCGCAACATCATCACCAAGTTCAACTGCCTTCATCACCACAGGGGCAACTTTCCCTATGTCAAATTCGCCAAAATAAATTCCACTCACAACCTGCGTTAAATCTGTCAGGTTAAACTCCTCAAAAATTAAATCTTTTAAAATCGTTTCTTTCCCTCTGCCATCAATATATTTTGCAACCGCTCTCAAAGCCTCACGTCCTATAACAAATGCACTTCCCTCATCACCAATGAACCTTCCCCATCCACCAACTCTGTGAATTTTACCTTCTATATCTTTTGCAAACATAACCGAGCCAGTCCCAGCAATTAGAATAATCCCAGGCTTCCCTATAAAAGCACCTTCAAGAGCAATTCTTGCATCAGTTTCAATTACTAATTCGGGAAGAGATAAATTTTCCTTTTTCGCATACCCAATTAAACCATTAAAAATCTTCTCCCTATCCTTTTCTCTTCCAGCCCCCGTAAGCCCAATAACTGCAACTTCAATGTTTGAAATTTTGCAACAAGCTTTATCAGCAAGTTTATAAATCAATTCAACAAGTGCTTTTGCAACTGGTTCAACACCAAGCATTTGGAAGTTAGCCGAACCACCTATTATTTCAGCAAGAATCTCTCCATCAAAATTAGTTATGATTCCATGTGTTTTCGTGCCACCGCCATCAATTCCAATTAAGCATTTCACGATATAAAGAAGCTTTATTTAAAATTTTATCGCAACAGTCAAATACTGAACATTTTTCAAACGACCAAAATCAAGATACGCATAATCAACAGCAAGAGCCAAACCTTTAGCCATTGAATACTTCACCCCTGCTCCAAATGTATATCTTTGCTCACCTCCTTTTTCAAACAATGATTTATAACCACCTCTGAGGAAGAAAATTTCCTTGAAAGAATATTCAATGCCAAGATTTAAGTATTCGGTGTTATCATTGGGATGAATTGCATCTATAGCGGTAGTTAATCTTTGTGATTCTGTTTTAATAAAATCGTTTGACAATCCAACCCTAAAAATTAACGGCATTTCAAATTTATCAGTTTGAATGAAAGCGTTTATGTTGTTTCCTGTTCCACCGCCAACAGTGTAAATAATTATTAGATCACGACCTGTAAGTTGCATCTTCGTTCCGTAATTTGACATACTTGCTCCAATTCTCATACCATTTAAAAACGGCGTTATATACAATGTCCCAAAATCAAATGCAAATCCTTGAGCAACCTCATGCCAAATATATTCTCTAACATACTTTGCATTAAAGCCTATTGAAAATCTATCCGTTAATTGCCTCGCGTAGGAAATCCCCATCATCAAACCTCCAGCTTTAAACCTTTCACCTGTGCCATTTGGCATTTCAACAGTTCTAACTTCCATTTCATCCATAGTCAAAGATGAAATTTGCATTCCAATCGTGCCGAGATTTCCAAGATTTAAAGCGAAAGCTGCAAAACTATATTTTATGTCCATAATCCAATCAACATAATTAAATACCGCTTCACCTCTGCCCATAATCCGACTTAATCCAGCTGGATTCCAATAAATTGAACTTATGTCATCAGCAACCGAACCAAAAGCTCCACCCATCCCAATAGCTCTTGCACCAATTCCAATTTTTAAAAATTGCGCAGATGTTGTCCCAGTTTTAGTTAAATTGCTTCCTATCTGCGATAATGAAACTGAAACCATTAGTAGTGTTAAGAATCCAACATTTAAAATCTTTCTCAACATAGTTTATCACCCTTTATTTAATTATAGCGAATTTTAATAATTTTTCACCTATACCTGGGGCTTCAATGTGAGCTATGTAAACTCCATAACTTACTCCCAATCCATCCCTGTTGAGCAAGTTCCAATACTCACGACCATTATCTACACCACCCCTGTGAACTATCTCCTTTACCAACTCACCACTCAATGTGTATATCCTTATAACACACTCCCTCGGCAAACCATCAAAATATATCCTACGCTCACCCCTAACCTGCCCAGGCAACTTACTAACAGGCTCAAGCTCATTTATACCTACATAAGGATTAGGAACAACCCTAACCCTATCCATCAAACCACGCGCAACCCCCAAATCATACCTATGACCCCTAACCTCAAGCCTAAAACTATCCACATCCACAACCCCACCCTCAACAGTGTTAAAACCTCGCCTCGTCCTAACCCAAAACTCATCACCATCAACTATATCAACCCCTACCCTCGGATACCTATACTCAATACTATCAATAACCAAAGGCTCAAAATATACCTGCCACGTAGTCCTATTAGTGCTACCACGCTCCAAAAATATAATATCCTCACCCAAATCCCACCTATTATTCCTAATCACCTCCCTAACATATACCTTAACACGCCAACCCTCTGTAACATTCTCAACATAAAAAGGCAACTTAACCCCATTCACACTCGTATCCAAAGGACTAGCCAAACTACCATCAACCAATGTATCCAACCTACCAAACACTATCCTAAAATCAGCCGGATACATCCTCCTACCTATACCAAGCGTAGCAGTGCTTATCCTATACCCAATCCTCACTCCACCCCTCGCCCACCCACTCCTATCCAAATCCAAACCCAACTCATCATCCCACACCCTCAACCTCATACCATCAAAAACCTCACTACCATCCCCACCTCTAACCTCCCTACTACCCCTAACACTATAATACCTATACCTAACCTCAACCCCCCTACGACCAACCAACCTACCTCCACCCAAAGCCCTAATCAACCCACGAACATAATCAACCTCATAATCAAAACCCTCATCAAAACCTTCAACCCTAACAACACCAAACGGCAACCTACTCAACCTACGCCATAAACTATCCACAAAATCAAACCTCTCAACCAACTCCTCATCCGATACAACATTCCACCGCAAACTATCTCCACTACCCTCAAACCATATACTATACCCCATATCCCTAACCTCTAAATCATTCAAAACCTCAACCTTAACCCTACCAGTCCCCCTACCACTCTCATGCCTAAACCTAACCCCATCAACTACCACACTAACATCAGGACCAACATAACCAATAGCCCTACCACCAGCAACTACACTAACCACATTCTCATCCAACTCCTCCTCCCCACTTATAGGATCTACCACCACCTTCATCGTGCACTCACTCGGAGGTATCCCCAAACTATCACCCCTATCATACGAAACTACAGCATAATAATACTTAACACCATTCCTAACCCCAACACTATCTACATAACTATGAACCAAACCCACATCATCACCTAAATAATAATGAACCCCTCGCCCAGGATACGACACCACACTATACCCACGCCAACCATCCACCTTGTCAAACCTCGCCTCCCTACCAAACCCATCCCTCAATGGAACCCTCAAATACGATACACCCCTACCATCCGTTATCAACTCAATATCCCTAAACTGCGGATCAGTCGACCTATAAATAACATACCCCTCAAAATCATAACCAGGATCATTCCCATCCAAAGGATTGCGACCAAACAAAGGATCAAAACTACGCTCAGCCCTCGTGTCCCAATACAACCTAACCCAACCATCCCCAACCACCGCACGAACACGCGGCCTCTCAGGCGGTCGGAAAAACCTGTAATTAGCATTGTATATACGCTGAACCGTCTCAGCATTCAACAACAAATCATTCAAATCCTCACCCAAAAGTAAAGCAACCGAGAAACGCCTCGTTTGACCAGCAGGAAGTTGAATATATCCTGAACCATAGAGAAAAACATTATCTGCCGTTTGAACAATTTCTGAAAAGTTGCCCGGCTTCAATCTATTCCAGATATTCTCATCGTTGCTTACATAATCAGTTGACCAAATAAAAGCATTAAAGCTTGTAAGTCCTATCATATCAGATTCATCAAGGTCTGTAAACTCAAAATTTGGTTCTCCTGGGCTTAACGGATCTAAACTACCATCTGGAAGCAACCTACCTCTCGTTGGAACCCCATCTCCCTCCCCCTCATCACCAGTCCCAGCAACACCATCAACACCAACATCATCTATCAAAACATTCCAATCACCATCATTATCTATACCATCCTGCTGACTCTCATCTATCATACCATCACCATCATTATCTATACCATCATATGGATTACCAGGCGACTCCAAAAATTTGTAACCAAAATACCCAGGCTTCAAACCAAACATACCTTTACCATCGTGATCCCATGAATAAACCATACTTCTTGCATAAACTGGTATATTATCAACAGGTGGATAATTGGGAACATTATACGGCGGAATAAAATAAGAATCATCATCCGAATAATCTGTCGCTCCTCCTACATGCGGATCACCCCACATTCCAAAGACAACGGAATCAAGATTTTTCGGGCTTACATTCGTAATCGTGTAAACAATGAAAATCGCATCTTCAGCAAGCGGATTACTCCATTGTAAAACTCTAACTTGTGCTTGAACACCCAAACCACGCCGTGAAGAATCATTGGGAAATGGAAAGTATGCATGCTCTTCATTATCCCTATCATCCATTACATAGAATGCTTCAAGGTCAGCTTGCGTAGCATCCCTTGACAAATATCCAGGCCAAACATACCTTCCCAAAACAGGATCATACCAACTCGCTGGCCAAGAGTCAGGCTTGCCATCACCATCCCTGTCTTTATCCGGATTATGTGCTATCTGATCCTGATTAGGATCAGCATATCCAGGAAGCGGTTGCCATCCCCAACGTTTAGTCCCATCTGGTGAACGATCACCACCATCAAGTAAACCATCGGTAATTATGTGAATTCTCCTATTAGTAGCAGTATCAACAACAACGGAAGCACCTACAAGCGGACCAAATTCATAAGCATACCCCAACCCATTCCACACAACATCCGTTATTCTGTCACCAGGAGCAGAAAGTGAGCCATAGTTATAAATCGTGACGGTGATTTTATTACCATTCATCACAAGCTTCTTTCTATCCGCTTCTCCACCAACTTTTCTCATCTTTTTATCAATTTCCTTATAATATCTTTCTCTTTGTTCTGGTGTCATTTCTTTCGGATTTTTCCACTTCTTTCTCCAATCTGGATCATTAGCAAGATGTGGTGGGGGAACAATTTCAATATTTTGCTTCAGCAATACGGACTTATGTAACATCTCCTCATAACCGCTCTTTATATAATCTGATATAATCTTGTGCTCAACCTCCCTTTGTGCTTCCCTTTCCTTTGAAAAATGTCCACGCAAAATCTCAAGAGCTTTTTCACGATCGGACTTTTTTTGCTGAGAAATTAACGAACCCGCAATTAAAAGGCAAAGTGCAATTAAAACTATTCTCTTAACCATTTTGGCTTAGAAAATTTTATTTTTAAAATCCTATTGAAAAACCAACTCTGACTTCTCTTGGTGGATAATAATAATGTGGTCTCGTGTAATAATCATCTGATGAATGAACTCCTGGAATTTTACCAACCCACTGATCAACAACAATTCCTTCACCTCTTTGCTTTGCAAGAGTATACCGAGCTGTTCCGGTGTCATCGTAAACATATCTTTCATTAAGATTATCAAACAAATTATAAACCTTTACAAAGAAACTCCACCTCAAGCCAAACCATTTAAATAACTTCTCAAACATCATATCAACCTGCATCCTTGCCGGTTTTCTTTCGCTGTTTCTTCTCAACTCAAGACGATTATTAGTTATATAAGGCGTATAAGGAAGACCCGAACTATACTGACCGATAAAGCTCAAGTTCCAATTATCTTGCACACCTATATTTACTGTCCCGTTTAAAGTGTGTCTTTGATCCCAATCAAGATAAACAAGGATTTTTTCGGGCTCACGACCAGATTTTAAATCAATGAAAAATGCATCTGGATTAGGGTCGTTTCCTTCAGCAACTTGATATGTGTAATCAAGCGTAGCAGCTACAAGTTCTCCCTTCAACCTACGCTTTACAAGTGAAAATGTGAAACCTTTGATATTTCCATAATCTTTATTCACATAAAGATTGTAAACTTTTTCTTGACTTATCCTCGTCCTTTGTAAAGCCAAAAGGTCGCGCACATCTTTGTAAAACCCAGTTATATTGATCGCAAGATTATCAGTTAATTGCTGTTGTAGCCCAAACTCATAAGCAACAGTTTTCTCCGGCTTCAAATTCGCATTCCCAAATGTCGGCGTCCCAACGAAAAGAGCTGATTCAAATTCTGGATTGGTATAAAGATAAGCAAATGGTGGCATCTGCAAAAACCATCCATAAGAAAAGTGCAATATACCTCTATCAGTTATCGGATATGAAACACCAAGTCGCGGGCTTACCTGATGCTTTGGCGAAGCTCTCGCAATTAAGGTATCGCGAACGATTATTGGTGGGATCGTTGGGTCATTGGGGTCAGGATAAAATATAAACCTTGAATAATTTGCTTTCGCGTCAAAATAATCATACCTTATTCCAAGGTTAACAATCATATCTTTATATTCCATCTTATCTTGAGCATAAACTGAGAAAATCACCGGCTTGCGTGTATATCGGTTGTGATATGGTGATGTTATATCTGGAATCGTCGGCTCAAGATATCTCAAAGTATCTCTCAAAATTGTGAAATAAACAAAGTCAAGCTTGTGCAAACGAACTTCAAATCCAGCCTTGACCTCGTGATAATCTGAAACCTGACTTGTTATATCAAATTTAGCAGTAAATATCCTTGAATCGCGATATACATGGTCATTTTGCGTCCCACCAAAGTAAAATGTGTAACTTGTTGGTCTTGCAAGCCTTTCAACAGGTTGATATCTTGGGTCAAGGGGGTCTTCATAAACATACTGACGAAACTTTTGATAATTGTAAGACGCCCTTAACTCATAATATGTCCTATTGCTCAAAGCATGTGATAAAGCGAACCCAACTCTATAGTTTTCATCTCTGTATTGATATGTCCCATCGGGGTTGTACTTAAAAAGATGATTGTAAGTTTTATACCAACTTTTATCATAAAGCCCATCAACATTAACCTTGATCGTTGGCGTGATTCTAAAAGTTAATTTTGCTGTCGTATTTAAACTTCTACTTGGATTCATTGGAACTATAGCGCTATCACCTGTCATTGGGATTATCCAATTGTTGGCATCATTAAAATTCGGTTGGTCGCTGGGTTGATGTTCCCTTACACCATAGAGCCATCCTCTGTTCTGTTCCCATCTCAACGAGGTAAAAAAAGAAACAGATTTATTTAGTAATGGGAATGGACCTCCAAAACTGAATTCAATAACAGGATTATTCAATGGCTCAACTTTATCTATATTGAAAAATATATCCTTACGCCTGCTCACAAAGTCACCACTATACACGAGAAGTTCACCTGTATATTTTTGTCCTCCCTCCTTTGTAACAATGTTAACAACTCCACTCATTGCGTTACCATATTCAGCGTTAAAAGTTCCGCTAACAACTGTCATTTCCTGAATAGCATTCCTTGCTATTTGCATTCCAAGCGTGTTGAAAAACGGATCATTTACAGAAAGCCCATCAATTGTATAAGCAACCTCACTTGCTCTACCGCCCCTTATGTGGATATCACCACCAGCCCCAATAACAACACCAGCTTGCAATGTTAAAACACGCTGGAAATTTTCAACTGGAAGTTCTCTTATCTGCTCCGCGTCAACAACAGCTTGTGAAGATGTTAAATCAGCTCTAACAAGTGGTCTTTCAGCTTCAACAACCACAGGTGGTAAACCTATAGCTTCAGGCTCCATTTCAAAGTTTAAAGTAGTTGTCAAATCTGCTGAGACCTTTACATTCTTAACAGTTATCTTTCTATAACCAACCGCAGAAACAACAACTGTATAAGTTCCAGGTGGTATATTTGTGATAACATAATAACCATTTAAATCACTTGCAGCTCCAAGCGTTGTCCCCTCAATAACAATGTTCACTCCTGGCAAAGGCTCTTTTGTCTCAGAATCAATAACCCTGCCCGCAATCTTGCCCTTTGTTCCTCCGTAAACAAAACCAATAAATGAAAACAGCCAAATTAAAAACATCAAATGCCGTTTCATTTTATACAACCTCCTTAAGTTTTATTTAATTATAGCGAATTTTAATAATTTTTCACCTATACCTGGGGCTTCAATGTGAGCTATGTAAACTCCATAACTTACTCCCAATCCATCCCTGTTGAGCAAGTTCCAATACTCACGACCATTATCTACACCACCCCTGTGAACTATCTCCTTTACCAACTCACCACTCAATGTGTATATCCTTATAACACACTCCCTCGGCAAACCATCAAAATATATCCTACGCTCACCCCTAACCTGCCCAGGCAACTTACTAACAGGCTCAAGCTCATTTATACCTACATAAGGATTAGGAACAACCCTAACCCTATCCATCAAACCACGCGCAACCCCCAAATCATACCTATGACCCCTAACCTCAAGCCTAAAACTATCCACATCCACAACCCCACCCTCAACAGTGTTAAAACCTCGCCTCGTCCTAACCCAAAACTCATCACCATCAACTATATCAACCCCTACCCTCGGATACCTATACTCAATACTATCAATAACCAAAGGCTCAAAATATACCTGCCACGTAGTCCTATTAGTGCTACCACGCTCCAAAAATATAATATCCTCACCCAAATCCCACCTATTATTCCTAATCACCTCCCTAACATATACCTTAACACGCCAACCCTCTGTAACATTCTCAACATAAAAAGGCAACTTAACCCCATTCACACTCGTATCCAAAGGACTAGCCAAACTACCATCAACCAATGTATCCAACCTACCAAACACTATCCTAAAATCAGCCGGATACATCCTCCTACCTATACCAAGCGTAGCAGTGCTTATCCTATACCCAATCCTCACTCCACCCCTCGCCCACCCACTCCTATCCAAATCCAAACCCAACTCATCATCCCACACCCTCAACCTCATACCATCAAAAACCTCACTACCATCCCCACCTCTAACCTCCCTACTACCCCTAACACTATAATACCTATACCTAACCTCAACCCCCCTACGACCAACCAACCTACCTCCACCCAAAGCCCTAATCAACCCACGAACATAATCAACCTCATAATCAAAACCCTCATCAAAACCTTCAACCCTAACAACACCAAACGGCAACCTACTCAACCTACGCCATAAACTATCCACAAAATCAAACCTCTCAACCAACTCCTCATCCGATACAACATTCCACCGCAAACTATCTCCACTACCCTCAAACCATATACTATACCCCATATCCCTAACCTCTAAATCATTCAAAACCTCAACCTTAACCCTACCAGTCCCCCTACCACTCTCATGCCTAAACCTAACCCCATCAACTACCACACTAACATCAGGACCAACATAACCAATAGCCCTACCACCAGCAACTACACTAACCACATTCTCATCCAACTCCTCCTCCCCACTTATAGGATCTACCACCACCTTCATCGTGCACTCACTCGGAGGTATCCCCAAACTATCACCCCTATCATACGAAACTACAGCATAATAATACTTAACACCATTCCTAACCCCAACACTATCTACATAACTATGAACCAAACCCACATCATCACCTAAATAATAATGAACCCCTCGCCCAGGATACGACACCACACTATACCCACGCCAACCATCCACCTTGTCAAACCTCGCCTCCCTACCAAACCCATCCCTCAATGGAACCCTCAAATACGATACACCCCTACCATCCGTTATCAACTCAATATCCCTAAACTGCGGATCAGTCGACCTATAAATAACATACCCCTCAAAATCATAACCAGGATCATTCCCATCCAAAGGATTGCGACCAAACAAAGGATCAAAACTACGCTCAGCCCTCGTGTCCCAATACAACCTAACCCAACCATCCCCAACCACCGCACGAACACGCGGCCTCTCAGGCGGTCGGAAAAACCTGTAATTAGCATTGTATATACGCTGAACCGTCTCAGCATTCAACAACAAATCATTCAAATCCTCACCCAAAAGTAAAGCAACCGAGAAACGCCTCGTTTGACCAGCAGGAAGTTGAATATATCCTGAACCATAGAGAAAAACATTATCTGCCGTTTGAACAATTTCTGAAAAGTTGCCCGGCTTCAATCTATTCCAGATATTCTCATCGTTGCTTACATAATCAGTTGACCAAATAAAAGCATTAAAGCTTGTAAGTCCTATCATATCAGATTCATCAAGGTCTGTAAACTCAAAATTTGGTTCTCCTGGGCTTAACGGATCTAAACTACCATCTGGAAGCAACCTACCTCTCGTTGGAACCCCATCTCCCTCCCCCTCATCACCAGTCCCAGCAACACCATCAACACCAACATCATCTATCAAAACATTCCAATCACCATCATTATCTATACCATCCTGCTGACTCTCATCTATCATACCATCACCATCATTATCTATACCATCATATGGATTACCAGGCGACTCCAAAAATTTGTAACCAAAATACCCAGGCTTCAAACCAAACATACCTTTACCATCGTGATCCCATGAATAAACCATACTTCTTGCATAAACTGGTATATTATCAACAGGTGGATAATTGGGAACATTATACGGCGGAATAAAATAAGAATCATCATCCGAATAATCTGTCGCTCCTCCTACATGCGGATCACCCCACATTCCAAAGACAACGGAATCAAGATTTTTCGGGCTTACATTCGTAATCGTGTAAACAATGAAAATCGCATCTTCAGCAAGCGGATTACTCCATTGTAAAACTCTAACTTGTGCTTGAACACCCAAACCACGCCGTGAAGAATCATTGGGAAATGGAAAGTATGCATGCTCTTCATTATCCCTATCATCCATTACATAGAATGCTTCAAGGTCAGCTTGCGTAGCATCCCTTGACAAATATCCAGGCCAAACATACCTTCCCAAAACAGGATCATACCAACTCGCTGGCCAAGAGTCAGGCTTGCCATCACCATCCCTGTCTTTATCCGGATTATGTGCTATCTGATCCTGATTAGGATCAGCATATCCAGGAAGCGGATTAAATGTCCAAAATTCAATTCCATCAGGTGAAACAGTGCTATAATACCTTAAACCATCACTCACAACGTGAACTATTCGTTTATTCGTATCAACAACCGAAGCAGCAACAAGCGGGCTGAACTCAAAAAGGTAAGGCAAATTATTCCATATCACATTCAGCCTTCTATTAAAATTCCCACCAGCGCCAATTGCTCCATAATTGTAAATTATCGTTGTTATCTTATTGCCGTTCATAATCAAACTCTTTCTATCTGCATAAGCTTTAACCTTTTTAAATTTATCACCCCATGTGGACTTTAAATTTATAGTTTTTTCACCCCCATTCGCTTTCGGATACATTTGCAAAACTCTTATGGAATAATCTTTCACAATTTTATGCTCAATCTCTCTTTGTTCCTCTCGCTCTTTGGAAAAATGTTCACGCAAAATTTTAAGCGCCCTCTCCCTATCGGAGATTTTTGCCTGAGAGATGGAAACATTCACAAGGGAGATAATAAGCCAAATGATTAAAAAAAATCTCATCACAAAAGCAAATCTATTTTTGCTAAAATATAAAAAAATCGCATAATGTTTGTCAATAAAAAAATTGCCTAAAAATTCAACTTAAAAAAAATTCACACCAACTCACGTCTCTTGCTCAAATACCTAAAAAGTGCAACATCAAATGGTGTTGCTGTATCCATAAGCTCATAATCAATCCTATTAATAAGGCATTCAAGCCTGTACCTTTTTATAAACTCCTCAAACGCCCGCCGATAATCCTTCTGAATGTAAAGCGACTGCGTCATCATCCTCTCGGATGTTTCCATATCTCTAAATAAAGCATCAGCATTAAAATTAAAACTTCGCTCCATCGGATCAAGGATTTGGAAAACTATCAATTCGTTTTTCTTGTATCTGAAATGCTTAAATGCACTTATAACTTCATTTTGCTCATCAAGAAGGTCACTTAACACAATTACCAATCCCCTGCGCTTTATCCTTTCAGCTACAAGGTGAAGCGACTTGGCAGTGTTCGTTTTGTTTCCAGGCTTTGTTATTTCAAGCTCAGATAAAATTACATCAAGATAGCTTCTCACAGAGCGAGGCGGTATAAATTTTCTTATCCCCTCATCATAAATCACAAGTCCAACCGCATCCCTCTGCAATATCATAAGGTAAGCAAGCGCACTTGCAAGGTAACACGCATAATCAAACTTCGTTATATTACCCTCCGAAGCATAAGCCATTGACCTGCTGGCGTCAAGAATTATGTAAGCTCTTAGATTCGTCTCAGCTTCAAACTGCTTTATAAAATATCTATCCGTCCTCCCATAAACTTTCCAATCAATATATCTGGTCTCATCACCAGGAGAATATTGCCTGTGCTCCGAAAATTCAACGCTGAAACCATGATACGGGCTCTTATGAAGCCCAACAATAAAACCCTCAACCACAAGCCGTGCGATTAACTCGAGATTTGATAACTTTGATACAACTCTCGGATCAAGATATTTTCTGTGGTTTTCTCGCATAGAAAAATTTATCCAAGTTGAACAAGAAATACACCAGCTATAACCAAAGTCCCACCAATTAAAAATGGCAAAGTTAGAGGATTTCCAAAAATTATCATCCCAAGTATCGCCGTCATAATCGGTTGACCATTTGTAAAAATTACTACCTTGCTCGCTTCAATCTTTCCAATCGCATAATACCAAAGAAAATAGCCAAAAATTGATGTTCCTATACCAAGATAAATAACCCCAAGATAAGAACCAAAAGAAATAGAGGATAAATCGAACCTTACAAAATCATAAAGACCAATTGGCAAATAAACTAAACTTCCAATTATCATCGCAACACCCGTCACATATAAAGGTCCATATTTCACTATCACAGGTTTACCCAAAATTGAATAAAGCGCCCAAAACATCGCCCCAAATATTATGATGACGTTTCCTTTTAAATACTCAAGATTTAAACTCAACCTATGCTCAGCGAAAACAATCCCAACACCAATGAAACTTAACACCACACCAAAAACTTTGTAAAAATTCAATCTTTCCTTCAAAATCAAAACCGAGAATATCAAAGCAAAAATTGGCGTCATCGCATAAATTAAAGAAGCATTTGCAGGAGTTGTATACTTTATCCCAAGTATGAAAGCAAACTGATTCAACGGAACAGATAAAATTCCAAGCACAAAAAACTTAAGTTTATCTTCATCATCAATTTTTATCCTACGATATCTTGAAAAGGAGAGCAAAAAACCAAAACCAAGCCCAGCAATCCCAGATCTGAAAAGCGTCAAGGTTAATGGTGGAATCTCCTTTACAACCGCCTTCGCAATTATATGCGTTAAACTTGCTATTAATGTCTGTATCATCAACCAAAAATAAACCATCTTCAACTAAGGAAATTTTAATTTATCCAGCAAATAAATTCAGAACCTCTATGCAACTTCCAACAAAAGCATCATTTTCAAACGCAAACTTAACCAATCCCTCATACACCATATCCCAACCTTTGAAGTCAAATTCATCATAAACCGAATTATGAAACAAAACAGTCATCACACCACCAAAACTTTTAACCACATCAACAAGATTCAAAACCTCAACAAATATCTCATCAATGTTTTTCTCACTTCTACCATATTGATAAACTGCATCCATAAAGATGATTGGCATCTCCCAAATCTCAAGTTCAACATTTCTATCAATGTCATAAATTTTAAAAGGAAAAGCATAACCACACCTGAAACCAGAACGCGAGACAAAACCAAGCGTTGAATCATACCTAAAACCAAGCTCACTTTGAATAAAAGGTGTGACTTTAAAATCATACCTTAAATAATGTTGTCTGACACCGATAGGTGTTAAATTAGCGACTTTTTCAAATTTTTCCTTTTCTTCCCTCATCACCTCAATTTTATCAAAAGAATAAAAGCCAGGATGAAACCCAATTTCAAATCCGCAATCTTTAAGGTTAATAACAAAACTCTTCAAAAGCTTATCCCATTTATACCTTGCATCATACTTTGACCTTGATGACGACTTCATAAAAAATGTTGACTTGACATTAAGCGACCTTTCAAACTCAAGTATCTTCAACATCCCATCACGATATGGGTCAACACCTTTTGCAAAAAGATAAAGAAATTTCGCAAACCTATGCCGTTTCATTTGGATATCATCTTTACCCATTATGAATTTATTCACCAACTCATCATAAGCACCAAACGCCGACCACTTTCTCAAAACATCAACATCGTGCGTCAAGCACAACGCGAAATCTTTCCCACCCCATTTCCTTTGACCAATTTCAAATTCAAATCTTTCAATTAATGTTTTTAAAATGTGAAAATAAAAATTGACAATTGGGAAATTGTGTAGACCAAGTTTAACAATTAAATTCTCCTCATCTGGAAAGCGACCAATCTCGTCTTTTACATCTTTAACTCTTTCATCCCACGATGAAAGAAAGTAAAAAGCACACGAAAGAATATCAAAGTTTATCCTAACGCCATCTTCAAATTCAAAAACTGGCTCATCAGCTTTAAAAAAGACAGGAAGATTAAACCCATCAAACCTATTCGGAACAAGCGGTGATGACAACTTAACATAATGAACAGTAGCGATATCATAAATCTCATCGTAAGATTTTCTCTTTTCAAACAGCTCAATTGCGTCTTCACTCAAACTGATAAAAATAACCTTATCCCTTTTCGTAAAATTTTTCCCATAGAAAATCAATAAATCGTTCTCACCAACATCATCAATGGAATTGACGAATTCAAAATCAATCTTGTAAACAAGCGAAAAATTTCTCAAAACATACTTTATCCTTTTCCTGTGAGATGGGTTTTCAACATCAAGATAAGTTTTTAAACCCATAAATCTCTCCATCACTTAACACTTATACTGCTTAAAGACACAAAATCATAAAGCGGAAATCTTTCGCAAAGCTCTCTAACTTGCTCTCTTACTTCCCTGTAAATATCTTCGTTTCCAATGTTTGAAATCACCTTGTCAATAAGCTCTGCAATAAATTCCATTTCTTGTTCCCTCATACCGCGGGTCGTCAAAGCTGGGGTCCCAAGACGAATACCACTTGTCACGAGCGGACTTTTATCATCAAATGGGACCATGTTTTTGTTAACCGTTATACCTGCCATCTCAAGTGCCTTTTCAGCATCTTTACCAGTTACGCCCTTATTCCTCAAATCAATTAAAACTAAGTGATTGTCCGTGCCACCCGAGACAAGGTTATAGTCAAGTTGAATCAATTTATTTGCAAGCGCTTTTGCATTTTTTATAATCTGCGCTGAATATTCTTTAAATTCAGGTTTTAAAGCTTCACCAAACGCAACCGCCTTTGCAGCAATCACATGCATCAACGGTCCACCTTGAATCCCAGGCATAACGACACCATCAATTAACTCAGACATCATACGAAGGCGATCTCCCTTTGGAGTTTTTATCCCAAACGGATTTTCCCTATCTTTATACATCAAAATTAAACCTCCACGCGGTCCCCTTAATGTTTTATGTGTCGTTGATGTGACGATATCACAATATGGCAATGGATTATTTAACAAACCCGAAGCTATCAATCCAGCTGGGTGAGCGATATCAGCCATAAGATAAGCGCTGACCTTATCCGCAATTTCACGAAATGCTCTATAATCATAATCTCTCGGATAAGCACTCGCCCCAACAACTATCAATTTCGGTTTTTCGCGCTTTGCAATGTCTTCAACCTCATTCATATCTATCATCCCTGTCTTCTTTGAAACACCATAGAAAACAGCACGATAAAGCTTGCCGGAAAAATTCACAGGGGAACCATGCGTCAAATGTCCACCATGAGCAAGATTTAATCCCATTATCGTATCCCCCGGCTGAAGAAAAGTAAAATAAGCAGCCATATTCGCTTGACTTCCCGAATGCGGTTGAACATTCGCATATTCACACCCGAAAAGCTTCTTTGCCCTTTCGCGAGCTAAATTTTCCGCTATATCAACAAATTCACATCCACCGTAATATCTTCTCCCGGGATAACCTTCCGCATATTTATTTGTCATAACCGAACCCATTGCCTCAAGCACAGCTCTTGACACAAAATTTTCGCTTGCTATAAGCTCAAGCGTATAATTTTGTCTTTCAACCTCACCCGCAATAGCGTTGTAAATTTCTGGGTCTTGTTCTTTCAATGAAAGCATAATTTCACAAAATTTTGTTTTTGATTTTACAAATAACACCTCTTTTTCGCTTCAAACTTCAACCAATCCCTAAAATCGGGATGCGCAATCTCAATTAAAGCTTTTGCCCTTTCCCTTATACTTTTGCCGTGCAAATAAGCAATTCCATATTCTGTCACAACATAATGAACATCACCACGCGATGTGACAACACCAGCACCTTCAGTTAAAACAGGCACAATTCTTGAAACTGTGCCATTCTTTGCCGTTGAGGGCAAAGCTATTATTGGTTTTCCACCCTTTGAACGAGCAGCCCCGCGAATAAAGTCAACCTGTCCTCCAATACCGCTGTAAATTTTATGACCTATTGAATCAGAACAAACTTGACCTGTTAAGTCTATTTGAAGCGCCGAATTTATCGCAACCATTTTTTCATTCTGACTTATGATGAATGGATCGTTTACATAATCCGACGGATGAAATTCAAAAAGTGGATTATTATCAATGAAATCAAAAAGTTTCTTCGTACCAAGCACAAAACTTGCTATAACCTTACCTCTATGTAAAGTTTTTCGTTCATTATTCACAACCCCCGATTCTATAAGCGGTAACAGACCATCGCTAAACATCTCCGTGTGAACGCCTAAATCTTTCTTGTCCTTCATAAAAAGCAAAACTGCATCAGGAATACCACCAATGCCCATCTGTAAAGTTGAACCATCTTCAATCAACTCGGCAATGTATCCAGCAATTTTCTTGTGAAGATCAGTTATCTCTTCTTTTGGAAGCTCAAACAAAGGTCTGTCAGATTCAACAAAGTAATGAATTTTGCTAACATGTATAAAACTATCTCCAAGCGCTCTTGGCATGTTTGAGTTAACCTCAGCTATCACAATTTTCGCCATCTCAGCAGCTGCTTTTGTGCACTCAACCCCAACGCCAAAACTGCAAAAACCATATTCATCAGGTGGCGAAACAGTTATCAATGCGACATCAATTTTATACTCACCGCTGTAAAACAATTTTGGAATCTCAGACAAAAATATCGGGACAAATTCAGCTCTGCCATCATTTACAGCATCTCTCACATTTGCACCAGTGAAAAATGCCCTATGCTTAAAGTGCCCCTGCATCTCAGGTTTAACATAAGGAGCTTCACCAAATGTTAAAATATGTGCTATTTCAACATTTTCAAGTTCATCTTTCCTGGCAACAAGTGCTTTTATTAAAGGTTCTGGGGTTGCGCATCCGGGATGAACCCAGACCCTATCCCCAGATTTTATGACTTTTACTGCTTCTTCAGCTGTAACTGTTCTTTCTTTAAAGTGCTTTGTCCAGCTCATATGAGTTCTTCAATTTTTTTGTATTTTAGGCTGAAAATTTCTGCTATGTTTTCATTTGTGCAATAACCAGCATGAGTATAAATTCCTCTACTAAAAGAAGGCATCTCCTTCACCACCTGCGAAAGACCCCTATCAGCGATCTCAAGTATGTAAGGCAAGCTAACATTCGTAAGCGCATAAGTTGCCGTGCGAGCAACATTTGAAGCCATATTCGGAACACAATAATGAATAACTCCATGCTTTACAAATACAGGATTGGCAATGGTCGTCGGTCTGCTTGTTTCAACACATCCACCTTGATCAATTGAAACATCAATTATAACCGACCTTGGTTTCATCTTCTTAACCATCTCTTCAGTGACAAGCTTAGGCGTAGGAGCTCCGTGAATTAAAACTGCACCTATTAAAACATCCGCAAATTGAACCGCTTTCTCAATGTTGTAAACATTTGCTATAGCTGTTTCAACTCTTTTATTGAATAATCTTTCAACTTCTCTAAGCTTGTCTATATCCTTATCAAGAACCATAACATGAGCACCAAGCCCAAGAGCTGCTCTTACGGCATTTTGCCCTACAACACCCGCACCAAGTATGACAACCGTCGCTGGCGGAACCCCAGGGATACCGCCAAGAACTATACCTCTTCCACCATCTTCATTTTGAAGATACCTTGCTGCAATAACTATCGCTAATTGCCCAGCTATTTCACTCATCGCTTGAAGAATTGGAAGGCGACCATCCGGAAGCTCAATAACCTCATAACCTATAGCTGTTATCCTACGCTCAAGTAAAATTTCAATAAACTTCCTTGAAGCAACCGCAAGATGAAGAAATCCAAATAAAAGATGCTCATCACAAAGATAAGCATAATCCTCTTCCGAAGGTCGTGCAACTTTAACAACCATTTGAGCCCTCTTATAAACTTCTTCGCGAGAGAAAACAATTTTAGCCCCCATCTTCTCATATTCTTCATCGCTGAAACCGCTATACTCCCCAGCCCCAGATTCAACATATACTTCATGACCTCTTTCAACAAGCGCTTTTACTCCCGCAGGTGTAAGTGCTACTCTTCTTTCAAGAATTTTTTGCCGGCTGTCGCTTTCTTTTGTAATTCCGATGTTCATAGCCAATGTAAAATTTTTTTGTTTCCTTTTGTTAAAAATATACTAAAAACTTTTCGTAAAACACACCAATTGATTTTATCTACAACTTTGAATATATTTTTATTTGCATTCAAAATTAAACAGAAAATTTTGATGAAGCATGATGAACTGATCAAACTCGCCCTTGAAGCTAAAAAACTCGCCTACGCCCCATACTCAAAATTTAAAGTCGGCGCTGCTATCCTAACCGAAGATGGGGATGTCTTCACAGGTTGCAACATTGAAAACAGCTCTTACTCCCTAACAATATGCGCCGAAAGAGTCGCCATCTTCAAAGCTTACTCGGCTGGGAAAAGAAAATTTAAATCAATAGCAATTGTATCTGACTCAAAAAATTACATCTCACCCTGTGGAGCATGTAGACAAGTTCTTATGGATTTAGCCGGAGGTGAACTTGAAGTCATATTAACAAACTCAGCCGGGAACAAAAAAATTACAAAACTTTCTGAACTCCTTCCATTACCATTTGGCTCAAAAGATTTAAAAAAGAAAAAGGAGAAATAAAGTTATGGACATAACAGAGTTTGAAAAAATACCGCAAGGAGCTAAAGGAACCGGCTGGATTGAAGTAATAGCTGGCAGTATGTTCAGCGGTAAAACAGAAGAACTGATAAGAAGAATTCGCCGAGCTCAAATCGCAAAATTAAAAGTTGCCGTCTTCAAACCAAGAATTGATACAAGATATAGCGTTGATAGAATTGTATCCCACAGCGACATCTCAATACCATCAATCGTTGTTGATAACGCAAGACAAATCCTTGAACTCGCAAAAGATGCTCAAGTTGTCGGTATTGATGAAGCACAATTTTTTGACCTTGACCTTGTTGATGTATGCGAGCAACTTGCAAACGAAGGCAAAAGAGTCATAGTCGCAGGACTTGACCAAGATTACAGAGGTAAACCATTTGAACCCATGCCACAACTTCTCGCAATCGCAGAATACATAACTAAAACCCACGCAATTTGCGTAGTCTGTGGAAATCCAGCGAGCAAAACACAGCGAAAAATAAAAGCAGGTGAGAGAATTGTCATAGGTGCATCAGATATATACGAAGCAAGATGCAGAAGATGTTTTGAACCGCCAGAAGAATAAATTTTGAAAACAAAAATGCGCGAGGATCCAACCTTTAAAAAATCTCTTGAAACAATTAAAAAATTTTTCAGCGAATCTCCCAATATAGAAATAGCTATTATGAACGCGGACAGCAAAGCCATCTCACTTTTAAGAACTTAGATATGAATGCCATGTGAGAAAGCATCAAAAAGACGACTTAAAGAACTATCCGAAAATTAAATAAATCAAAAACTAAAAATGGAGAAATCGGATAATGAAACTTCTCTCCCTCCTTAATGGACTCTTGGGGATACTTGTTATAGTCGGAATAGCATTCCTAATTTCAAACAATAAAAAAAGAGTTAACTGGCGACTTGTAATCTCAGGGCTTTTAATTCAAATTGTCTTTGCAATTTTTATCTTGAAAGGAAGAGAACTTGCAAACATTTGGACACCGCTTGGATGGCCAAAAGTTTTATTTGAATGGATAAGTAAAGCTTTTGTCATCATCCTCGGATTCACAATTGAAGGAGCAAAATTTGTCTTTGGAGACCTTGCAATAAGCCCAGGACAAAATAACTCGCTTGGATTTTTCTTCGCCTTTCAAGTTCTACCAACGATCATCTTCTTCTCTTCATTGATGTCAATTCTCTACTTCCTTGGAATCATGCAAAGAGTTGTTCAAGCAATGGCATGGATTATGCTGCGACTTATGGGAACAAGCGGAGCCGAAAGTCTATCATGCACAGCGAACATATTTGTTGGTCAAACTGAAGCACCACTTATGGTGAGACCTTTTATCGCAATGATGACTATGTCCGAACTTCTCGCAGTTATGGTTGGCGGTATGGCAACGATAGCCGGCGGAGTAATGGCAGCTTATGTTCAAATGCTTGGATATTCATTTGCGCAAGCGCATAACCTTGATATAATGACAGCTCAAGTTAAATTCGCCGAACAACTTCTTGGAGCAAGTGTCATGGCTGCACCAGCTGCACTTGTTATGGCTAAAATAATGTGGCCAGAGACAGAAGAACCCGTCACAAAGGGAACTGTTAAAGTGAAAATTGAAAAAACCGCTCAAAATGTGATAGAAGCAGCAGCTGAAGGCGCTTCAAATGGTTTATATCTCGCTTTAAATGTTGGAGCGATGTTAATTGCTTTCATCGCCTTAATAGCTTTAACGAACTGGGGACTTGAAAAAATTGGCACTATTGGTGGGCTTAATGATTTCTTGATTAAAAAATTTGGCTCACCACTTAAACTTGAGCTTATCTTCGGTCTTGTGCTTCAATACATCGGTATAGCGATTGGAATTCCACCAAGCGATGCTTTAAACTTCGGAAGCTTGCTTGGAACGAAAATAGTTTTGAACGAATTCGTAGCTTACTTGAAATTTTCCGAGTTGATAGCTCAAAATAAAATAGTGCTTGAAAAAACTATAACTATGACAACCTTTGCACTCTGCGGGTTTGCAAACTTTTCTTCAATCGCAATTCAAATCGGTGGGATAAGTCCAATGGCTCCAAATAGAAGAGCCGACCTTGCACGACTTGGGCTTAGAGCTGTTGCCGGTGGAACACTGGCAAACCTAATGACTGCAACAATTGCAGGGGTATTGGTTGGTTAAATGAAAACGTTTATCAAAAACTCCATTGGAGCAGCTATAGCTCTGACAACCGAGAAAAATAAATGTGAAAATGCTGGCACACGCATCAAAAATATAACTATAAAAATTCCCAAAAAACCAATTTGCCTATAGCTTTTGCTTATCCGTTCAGGCAAAACTGAAGCGAGAATGTGCGAACCATCAAGCGGTGGTATTGGTATGAGGTTGAAAAGACCGAGAACTATGTTAAGATAAATCCCGCCATAAAACATTTTCACAAGAAATTCATAAGCAAAGCCAATAAACTCAGAATTTAAAGAGTTAAACACATTTTCAAGATTTAAGAGCACTATTACGGCAAACGCACAACATAAGGCAAGAAAAAGATTTGAAATCGGTCCAACCGCTGAAACGAGAATTGAATCTCTTTTGTAATTTTTAAAATTTAATGGATTAACAGGAACTGGTTTAGCCCAAGCTATGAAAACACGTCCAGCCACAAGAATTGAAAACAATGGTACGAGAATTGAACCAAAAAGGTCAATATGAGGAATTGGATTTAAAGTTAACCTTCCCATATGTTTTGCCGTTGGATCACCACATTTTAAAGCCATATAACCGTGCATAACCTCGTGAACAACGACGCTGAAAAGAAGAATTGGAATTATATAAAGTGTCTCCATAATTTAACTTGCATGAGTTTTTACTTCATCACCGACATACTTTTCAACCACTTCAATTATTTTCTCAACTTTTTCAAAACCACTATCAATAGCCTTTTTATCTCTTAACTCCCTGTAATAACCAGAGACATGAAGTATAATGTAAGCTTCATTGAACAAATTCAACAAAACATCTCCATCTTTCCCAATGTTAAGTTTCTTCAAATTTTCAATGTGAGCATTGACATTTCTCAACTTTTTAACTATATCTTTCTCGTCAATTACCCTAAATTTTACCAAGATCGCTTTTAACACTTCAAGTCCAGCAAGATAAGCTGTCCCACTCGCATTCGTAACATATTTTAAATCCCTGTATATTCCAACTTTCAAATCAATCCCAGCCTTTTTCAATTCAACTTTTGCATTCTTCAAGAACCGTTTAGCATAAGTGAGCTTTTCTTTTGCGGTATTTGTCATAATTTTTCAGGTAAAAAAATTTTAAAGTGCCGAAGGTGGGAGTCGAACCCACACGGGGTTTAAAGCCCCACGGGATTTTGAGTCCCGCGCGTCTTCCAGTTCCGCCACTTCGGCATGTATTTAAAATATAAAAACTACAAAAATTTTTTGCAAATCCATAGAATTTTTCCTAACATCACGGTTAATCTATAGCCAAAAGGAAGTCTTTAAACCAATTTCCAAATTGTTTGAGCGCTTCTTTAATAGATTACACCACTTTGTTTAGTAAATTGGCATCTCTAATTGCAAAGTAAAATTGAAATTCCTTCTTCAAATCTAAGAAACTTAATTAGACTTTGACAATCCGCTGATAATCTTTTCACCATAATTTAACCATCACCCCCTTTAATGCTGTCATATTGTAAACACCGCTTTTCTAAATCTTCTTTATTACAGCTTACATTCACCCCTGTTTCTTCTCTACTTTCAAAACAGAAATTAACTCTTTAATGCTCTTAAACTTATATTTCTCAAAATCTTCCTGATTAACCCTTATGAATGACCATTTGCTCTTTGTTAATTTTGTAGCATCTTCACACCACAATCTTATTCGCTTGTCCTTATGTTCAACATCTACATCTTCCCTGCCCTTTGTCTCGATTATCCAGAGGTCACCATTGGTAGTTTTTACCACAAAGTCAGGATAATACATCCTGAGGTTTCCATCTGAGTCTCTATATTCAACAAAGAATTTTATTTTATGAACAATCTTGGAGAATGCCTCGACATCTTCGGCCCTATCTAAAAATTTAGCAAATTCTATTTCAAAATCGTTATCGCAGGGGACATAGTTGAAGATACATATATTGGCTGGATAAACCAATTTTGACCAAACAAAAGGTCTTGTGTCTGAAAGTTTAATAAAATCTACTTTGTCTGGCTCTCTTTCTATGAAAGTCATATCCCTAAATGCATTTACGAATAAATTTATTAACTGCTCCTGAACCTCCGGCAGGCTTAACTTATAAAGAACCCTGGGGTCATCAACATCAACTTTTTCAGTGAATAGTTTTTCTATGACATATTTTTTCACAAGAGGATAGAAAGAGGCGAAAACGCCCCCAATTTTTAACTGTTTAAGTATCTGATCAGTATAATAGGCAATAACACTTTTGGAGTCCTGAGGTACTGGTAAATCCCATTTTCTTCTTATAACTTCCACCCCTTTTAGCATATCTACAGCTACATATTCCATTTCCAGGATTTTGTTTTCCAATGGTATTGCGAGTGATGGTAATTTATCAATTTCAACTTCATCTAACTGAAATTCCCTTATGATAATTCTTGGAGAAAGTATTGGGATCTCAATGTCTTTATCCAGCTTATTTTCATCTACGAATATCGTTGTTAGATTAATCGATGCCCCGGTATCAAACTCAGCAAACCTGATACCCTCTTGTGTTTCCAACTCCTCAAGAATATCTATCAGGCCAGGTGGTCCAATAACCTCAAGGACATTTATTGACTTATCAACATTTGCATCCTCTTCAGGGAACATCTTCCTTAAACCTCTCCCTATGACCTGTTCTGGGAGCACCTTTCTTTTTGATGTATATGACCTAAGCCCAACGATTACATTCACATTTCTGACATCCCAGCCCTCGTTTAACATCATCGTGCTTACTATTGCTTCGTAGGGATTTTTTTCAGGGTCTGGATCGTCAATATTTTTTGCATATTTTCTTGCTTCGGGTAAATCTGATTTTTTTATTTCACCTGTGCTATCTGTATGTATCAACAATACTTTACCCTTAAGGTCAGGCACAGCGGAATTAAGGTAACTAAATATCTCGTCTGCTTCTTCATTCTCAGGACATTGAAAAAACAATACCGGCTTCTTTCCTAATGGAGCTAATGCCTTCTTATATTCCCGCCATCTTCTTATTCCTGCATCAATCCAGGCTCTGTATCTCTCAACTGTCTTCCTGGATGAGATTTCATGAGCACCTTCTACACGCCCTTTTAAAGGCCTTTTAACGATGTTCATTTCAATAGCTTCTTTTAAAGAAAAGTCAACAATAATCCATGGAAATAAAGCACCTGTTTCAGTTCTGGGTGTTGCAGAAAAATCAAGTTCCATACAAATGCCTTTTCCATACTGAGATATTAATTTTCTGTGTAGTTCCAGAAGGATTCTCTTCCACGCCCTTTCAAAATGGTAAATATGGTGAGCTTCGTCTTTCAAAATCATTATGTTTGAGCAGGTAGTCAAAACCTCTTTTATTCTGTTCTCTTGATAAATATCAGAGACGCTATAAACCTCTGGCAATTCCATAACTCTGTCTACATACCGTTCAACCTCTTTTCTCTTAGCTTGCCTTTCTTCTAACTGCTGGATGTTGGTCAAAAATAGTACTGCTTCTGGAATTATATGAATCGGGTCTTCTTTAAGAATTACTTTCAGGTCAAATTCTTTCTGCCACTCAGGTGGGATAAGCGGTAGTTCTCGGAATATCTTACCATCTTTGAAATCCCTCGTCAGCCTATCATAAATTACATTCTTCTCGCCAGCAATGAGAAGAAATTTTGAGGTATAATCATTCTTGTTCTCTTTCTTATAATTAAAATATTGCCAGACGATGCTTAATGCCATTACATAGGTCTTACCTGAGCCTGTTGCCATCTTGAAGGCATATAGCGGATACTGGTCATAGGATGGGTCATAACCCACTATGGGACCACTCCCGAACTCCCTTGCCATATCTATAAAATTTCTCTTTTTCATCACTTCATAAACATAAATCAGGGTCTCGATACCTTCCCTCTGGCAAAACCAGAATTGAAAAGGCTCATTGTTTACTATATGGTCTTCGTTGAACCAAAACTGCAATAGCCTTTTTGTTGTAGGAGTAACATTAGGATAACCTTGTTCTCGCCAACTATATACTGCTTTGCGAAGTTCATTCACCAAGTAGGCTTTGCTTGGAAGCCTCTGGGCTGGATGAAGAAGTTCAGTTGGTTTCATTTTTAACCTCATCAAAAAGTTTTATACAATTTTCTATGATCCCTTGTTTCTCACCAAACAATTCAAATGAAATTGTATCATAAAATTCATCAGGACAATTAGTTTTACACTTGAGTCTATCTAACAGATTTGGTTTTATAATTCTTTTGATTATTCCCTCGTTCAATTTTTGTTCTCTTAATGATTTTCTTAGATATTCAAAAGCCCATTTATAGTTTGGATTTTTGTCTAATAAAAACGCTTTAAAATGCTCTCCTTTTTGTTCGGTATAGTGAAACAACAACTTAGATATAAAGATTAAATAATCTTCTACAATTTTGTCTATTTTTTTGGTACCTTCTTGTAATTTGGGCGACGAGACAGCGTGTTCAATTTGATGAGCAACTATAAACATTTCATAACTATTAAATTCTCTTATTTTCTTAATTTTTTCTAAATAGTTTCCTAATCGTCTTATCTTTTCCCTTTCCCCACCATTTATTTGAGGTAATCCCCTTATTAGTTCTTCAAAATCATGTGTCTCATTTACACCTTCTGGACTTTCCAGTTTCCAAAACTTAACGTTATTATTTAGGTTTTTACCCTTAAGAAGTTTGTGTAAATCTTCATGTCTTTTTGGGAAACAATTCAAAGACATATAACAAATAGCACGTCCACAATGCATCAGTGAATAATAATAAGCAGTTAAAGACCAAGAATAAATTTTATTTTTAAATAATTTTTTCGCAACTGCATGGTTATGAAATGCCGTAAATACTTCACAAAATAAAGTATAAAATCTCTTTATTTCATCACGATGAGGAAGATTATTGCTATTCATTTTATCTTCACCTTGATTATTTTATTTGTATCATTCCCAAATACATCCACGACCTTGACCATTATTTGATATTCTCCGGGTTCCTCGTATTTATGAGTTGCTTCATAGTCCACTCTTGGATTCTTCTTTATTCGGAAGCTCTGCCATTGGTTGTGGAATGTGTCTCCTTTATAGTCCCAGTCTATCGCCCAGTAGTCAATGAGTTCCCTTGAGTCTTTCACTTTACTTGCAATCTCGGCAAGTTCGGCTGTAGGTGGTATCTGAAAGTCTGTAATGTTCAAAGTTACTTCTTTGCCCTTTACTTTTGTTTCAATCTCAAGATATGCAACCTCAACAAACTTTATATGTGGCAATAGTTCTTTTTCAACTGTCTCATCTGGAACTTTCAATAACTGCAAGTCAAATCCAACAAGTGATGATTTGATTTCATTGACCGATGGAATCTGCACAAGTTTTAAGTCAACCCCGTTTTTCTTTGCAAGCTCTTTTGCAAGTTCATTAACCTCATAACTCCACTCCCAGCCAAGAACATCCGCTTTATTAAAATTATTAGCTCTGCACTCAACAACCACCTTTTCAACCTCTTCCATCGTAACAGGTGCATTCAAAGGACCAATGTGAACTGCCCTGTCGCCTTTTCTTCCATGAATATACCTAAAACCAGTTAATGCCTGTGCCTGATAGAGTTTGAGCATAAAGGTAAGGTATTCATCCTGTCTTTCCTGCCAGTAAACGGTT
Organism: uncultured Bacteroidota bacterium; assembly: GCA_964438815.1. Classification (GTDB taxonomy): domain Bacteria; phylum Bacteroidota; class Ignavibacteria; order Kryptoniales; family Kryptoniaceae; genus Kryptonium. Next base: position 498,791 of record CAYTKW010000001.1, on the reverse strand, counting down.
TCGTAGTTGCCAATATTCCAGAGTTCAAAAGGTCTTGCGGGCTTACCGTATTTCTTGCCTTCGTTTTGCAAATCCCTTGAATTGTGAATGTCCAACAATCTCTTTCTTGTTACCTGAATGGCAAACTTGGATAAATCACAGCCAATCCACCGCCTGCCAAGTTTTTCTGCTACTGCTAAAGTGGTGCCTGAGCCACAGAAGAAATCAGCAACAATGTCGCCCGGGTTGGAAGAGGCGAGGATGATAATTTTAAGCAATTTTTCAGGCTTTTGTGTTCGGTAATCTACATTTTCCCCACCCAATGCATAAGACCCTGCAACTTCTCTTTTCCAAAAATCCCCCAGTGGTCCACCTCTTCCAATCTTGTTTATCCATTGCAACACCTGTTCAAGGGATTCACATTCTGGAGGTGCCACATAGGTCTTTAACCATTTTCCGCCGCTTTCTGTAGTTTCTCGGCCTCTTGTATAGAACCAACCTTTGTTATCCTTCTTTAAAGATGAAATTATACTTTCGCTATAAGGAAGCTTTGGCTGGTTAAATATAAAATCATTGGCGTTCTTAGCATAAAAATAAATTACCTCATGGGATTTGACATAAGTTTTTGCTCCCATTCCCATCATCCCACACTCCCAAGAAATTTCACTTACCATATTCTCATACCCAAAAATCTCATCCATCATCACCTTTACATAATGTCCCACATGCCAGTCAAGATGTACATAAATAGAGCCATTTTCAGCCAGAAGTTCTCTCATTAAAACCAATCGCTCATACATATACTTTAAATAAGAGGCAATTCCACCGCTCCAGGTGTCTTTGTAAGCACGCTCTTCTATAATTGACGGCTCTTTTTCTATCTCTTCATCTCCAATTTTTGTTCTCACTGTAAAATCCGCACCTGTGAAAAACGGCGGGTCAATGTAAATAAGATTTATCTTTCCAGAGCCCAGCCCTGCTTTATGAGTGAAGACATCACCAGTTTATTATCGCCCCAGATAAGCAAATTCTTCCAGTCCTTTGGATAGTGTGGGGGATATTCATTTTCAGGATAAAATTTAGATGGGTCAAAAAGTCCACCTTCAAGGTCTTTTAATCTTGGTTTGTTTATGGTTTCAACTATCTGGAATGGGAGGTTTGGTTTTTCAATTGGTAGCTTATTTCCAAGTTCTATTTTATCATATTTCCCATGCCAGAGGAGTTCTACATACTTTTTGTTAGGCATGTTTTCTTCTTCCCCTTTTCTTTACATTAGAACATCGGTTTCAAATTTGTATTTTAAAAATCACAAATCAAAAACTTGTTCATAATATAAAAAATCGTCATTTTAAAGTCAAGAAGCGAAATTTTTCATTTTTATCAAAAATTTTTATATTTACTTTTGAATCGCCCGGGTGGCGGAATTGGTAGACGCACAGGACTTAAAATCCTGTGTCCCGAAAGGGACGTACCGGTTCGAGTCCGGTCCCGGGCACTATTCCCGGTGTTCAGGTAAGGTCCTGCGCAACGGAATATTGCTGAACCCCGCCAGGCCCGGAAGGGAGCAACGGTAGGCAATTAATTCCGTGTGACGCAGGGGTGCCTGCCTGCTCACCGGGATTTTGTTTTTAAATCCACAACAATTGATTCATCCCTTGGCCATCTCTCAACTGCTCGATGATCTTCATAAACATGAATGTGAAACTTCACCTTTGGAACATCATCAGAAGCAGCGCAAAGCGTACCCCTGCTAACGGCAAACTCAAAAACTTCAGCAAATGCATACTTTATCTCAAAAATTTCCCGTTTATCTTTCTTACTTAACTTTTTCACAGAAAATCCCTCATGATTAAACTCAATCCTTATTTCACATGGCTCAATGAAATGTATCTCTATGCGATGCCTATCGGTTAGATCTTTTGAGGTATCAATCCTTAAGTAAAAATTTGCCTCATTGAAACCAAAATAAATTCGCCTAACAATCGCTGAAACTTGGTGCATCGCTATCCCAGTATGAGCGACATCGTAATGCCCAGCGCCCTCCCACTCAAAATTTTTCGTCCTCACCCCGTCAATCGTTGGATGGATAAATTTAATAGGCTTAACAACAAAGAACTTAACAAACTTTCTCTTTATCGGATGATAAAGTTCAACCGGGGGTTCAGCACCAAGAATCTCATAAACCCTAATTAAATGTTTCCTGAACAATAAATCAAACTGGTTAGCCTGAGCTATGACATGCTCATCTCCAAACCACCAGCACCAATCACTCCCCTCAGCTATGTAAATTTCTTCCCAAGCCTTTTTAAGCACCCCACTGTCGTGTTTCCCACTTAAACTTTCCTTGACAAGAAAATCACGCGCTTGTTTCAGCAAGTCCCAAGCCTTGTTATCCTCCTCATGCCCAATCCAAATGTTAAAATTAGCATTTATCCAAGAGCCCGGGAAAATTGTCTTTAACTCAACTGCTCTACAATCTTCCAAAAAATCACTTAATTTAACGGTTTCAATTCTTTCGTCATTTGAAATCAACCAATATAAAGTCCTCAAAAAATCCTTTCCGTCACTTTGGTAATATTCCCAACAATTTTCACCATCAAGAATTATACTGACAAGCGAATCTCTTAAAGCTTCTTCACCTTCAACTTTTATTATATCATCGCGGATTTTTAAAATTCTACTGACAAGGTCACGAGCAGAATCATCTGGACTCCAACTTGAGTAAACAAAGCCGATCAAATCTGATAAAATTTTATCCCTAAAGACGATTTTTATCTCACCTGAAGATGTTTTGAATTTATACGGTTTATAAATTTTAAGCCTATCGTTTGAATTATTCCAACCTTCCAACATTAGTGATTTAAATAAAACTTCTTCATCCGAAGCTGTCCATTTAATTCCATTTTCAGCCATCAAACTTAACACTTCTTCGCTTATCGCTCCCTCACTTGGCCACATACCTTTTGGCTTCACGCCAAAAACCTTGACAAACAATTCAATTGCTCTCTTTATCTGTTCATCCGCATCCTCAGGGTGAGAAAACTTTTTAGCGGGTAATTTTACATCTGGGGATGAAACTCTAGCAATTGAAGTATCACAAAGTAGCGGTAAAATTGGATGATAAAAAGGGCTTACGCTGATGTCTATTTGCCCCCGATTATATGCCTCAATATGTTTCGGAATTATCCTTGATAAAATTTCATAATGTCCTTCAATTAAAATTTGCTTTTCTTCTTCGGTGAAATTTCTCCCTTTCTCAAAAAACTTTTTAAACGGCTCGTCATACTTGCTGTATTCCCCAATCCAGATAAGATTATACCAAACTTGAAGATCAAGCCAATCTTGATAAGTGAAATTACGCTCCACCTCTTCAAATCTTTCAGGTGTATAAGAAAACCCTCCGCGTTTTTCAAAAAGCTCCAAATATCGCTGATACGGCTTTATCATTCTATCAAAATTCGCAAGGAAAAAACTTTTCAAAATCTCAAACTTATCATCCTCGTTTAGCTCATCGAGTTTCTTCTTGGTCAAAATTAAAACTTTATCTTCCGCTTTATTCTTGACATAATCAATGATTTGAACTATAAGCGACAGGACAAAATTAAATGTTTGCTTTATCTTCGGATAATCATCAAGTATGCGAACCATGTCCCAGTAATCCTTAACACCGTGAAACCTAACCCACGGAAGCAAATACTCACCATCTTCTTTATAATACGGTTGATGGTGATGCCACAGAAAAGTAACTTTTATCGGCTCCAATTCAACAAAGTTAATTTATTTACGAGCGTTTAAAACCCTCGCTGCATCTTTAGCAAAATAAGTTAAAATCAAATCAGCGCCTGCCCTTTTTATCGCCGTTAATGTTTCAAGCATAATCCTTTGCTCATCTATCCAACCGTTTAAAGCAGCTGCTTTTATCATAGAATATTCCCCGCTGACCTGATAAGCTGCAACAGGGACTTTAAACTCTTGCTTTACTCTGTAAATCACATCAAGATAAGCAAGCGCCGGCTTTACCATAACGATGTCAGCTCCTTCCTGAAGGTCAAGTGCAATCTCGCGCAATGCTTCATCTGAGTTTGCAGGGTCCATTTGATGGCTTTTTCTATCTCCGAACTTCGGCGCTGACTCAGCCGCTTCTCTAAAAGGTCCATAAAAGCCTGAAGCATATTTCGCCGCATATGACATTATCGGGACATTTTGAAAGCCGTTTTCATCCAGGATTTTTCTTATCGCACCAACCCTACCATCCATCATATCGCTTGGAGCAACCATATCAGCTCCTGCTTCAGCGTGGCTCAATGCCTCTTTAGCAAGGAGTTCAACTGTTTCATCGTTAACAATTTCATATTTGCCCGGTGCAACCTCTCTTACTATGCCACAATGCCCATGCGATGTATATTCACAAAGACAAACATCAGTTATAACGACAAGCTCTGGAATTTCCCTCTTCAACGCCCGCACCGCCCTTTGTATTATCCCATTTTCATCATACGCCTCCGAACCAACCTCATCTTTCCTCTCCGGGATCCCAAATAAAATCACAGCTGGAATGCCAAGCTTATAAACTTCTTCACACTCGCGAATTATGTTATCTATTGATTGCTGATAAACCCCAGGCATCGAGCGAACTTCACGCTTTACATTCTCACCCGGACAAACGAAAAGCGGATAAATAAAATCATCAACCGATAGGCTCGTCTCAGCTACCATTCGCCTAAATTGCTCCGTCATCCTCAATCTGCGGAGCCTAACGGATGGAAACCCGGTTGTTTGTGTTGTTAATTGTGCAAGCCTCATTTTTCATCACCAACTTTATTTTTAACTTTGGAATCATCATCAGGATTTGCGTTTGGATTTGCAAGTTTGGACTTCGGCTCAGGTATCAAAACCGATGCAAGTATTGAAATTGCAATTATTGAAAATACAACAACAAGCGCAATGACCGTTGGAATTTTATAAAAATCAGAAATCAACATTTTCACCCCAATAAAAAGGAGAACAATTGACAAACCATATTTAAAATATCTAAACAATGTCACAAAACCTGCTATAGCAAAGTAAAGAGCTCTCAAACCAAGTATCGCAAATATATTTGATGTGTAAACTATGAAAGGGTCACGCGTTATAGCAATTATCGCTGGAATTGAATCAACAGCGAACATAACATCAGTGCTTTCAACGACAAGAAGAACCACAAAAAGTGGCGTTGCGATCAAACTCTTGCCTTGCCTAACAAAAAATTTACCATCAACATAATCAGGCGTGATTTTGAAAAATTTCCCGAACAACTTTATCACAGGATTTTTCTCCGGATGGATTTCCCTGTCTTCTTGAATTGCCATCTTTATCCCAGTGAAAATCAAAAAAGCCCCAAAGATATAGATTATCGGATGAAAAATTTTAATCAAAGTTATTCCAGCAAAAATAAAAATTGCCCTTGTAATTATCGCCCCTAAAATTCCCCAGAATAAAACCTTATGCTGATACATCGGTCTTACACCAAAATATGTAAATATCATCAAGAACACAAATATATTATCAACGCTCAAAGATTTCTCAACTAAATAACCAGTTAAAAATTCAAGCGCAGATTGAGTCCCATGCCAAAAGTAAACCAAAAGATTAAACAAAAGAGCAAGAGCGATCCAAACAACGCTCCATATCACAGCTTCTTTAAACTTCACTTCATGCGCTTTCCTATGAAAAACCCCAAGGTCAAGAGCAAGCATCCCTAAGACAAAGATATTGAACAAAATCCACATTAATGTTTCGGTTAAGTGCATCGTCAAAATACCTTCTTATTTAACACTCTATAAATTGAGCTCGCAGCTACAAGCTTTAAAGCATCCCAAAACGAAAAGATCAAAAAGCCGGATTTTATAGATTCATTCCAATTGTGAATCAAAACAAGATTTAATTGTATTGTTCCAAAAATGAAAATCAAAATTAAACCGACAAACATTGAAAAGACAACCCAAATAAAGCTATCTTTAAGTTTAACAAGATAACCTATGACAAAAGCAGAAATCGGGAAAGCAAGAAGATATCCACCAGTTGGACCAATAAGTTTTACAAATCCAGCGGTTGGTCCAGCGAAAACAGGCAAACCCAAAGCACCAAGCGCAAGATAAAGAATTTGACTCAACGCGCCAGGATATGGACCAAGAAATGCACCACTTAACATTACAAACATCGTCTGCAATGTATATGGAACAGGCTGAACGGGTATTTCAACCTTCGCCCCTAAAAATGTAAGACAAGTAAACGCAATTACCCAAAGTGATTTAATAAATGCCATCGTTTTTACAGATTCAAGAGTAAGGACTTTCGCTTGCTTCATCTCAATCCAAATTTTTGTTTTCAATTAAACTTTTGAAAAACTTAACTGTTTCATCAATCGCCCTATTGATATGTTCGCTCGGCTGAACCATCGGATGTTTTATATTAAAAAGATGATTTGCCCCGTGAATTAAAATAAGTTTTGCATAATTTGGATTTGCATTCCTAAGCTGTTCTGCTTCAATCATCGGAACTATGGCATCAGCTGTTCCATGTATGATTAAAATTGGTATTTTCAATTTTGAGATCGCCTTTATAATGTCATATTTTTCTTGATTTTGAATGAAGTCGTCGTAAACAACTCTGTCAATTCTTATTTGAATTACTGAGTCAGGAACACGCACAAAAATATAACCATTTTCCTTTAATTTTTCAACTTGACTTGCTGTATATCTTCTGAAAGTCGCTATTGAAGCCCACAAACCCAATGCTTTAATTCTTTCATCTTCACTTGCCTTTATTATTGAAACCCCACCCCCACCCGAATGCCCAAGCAAAAATATCTGTCCTGTCGTTGGAATCCCAAATTCATCCGAGAAAACATAATCAATCACAGATGAAAGGTCTTCTACTTGCTTTGACACTGTATTTTTAGCAAGCTTATCAAACTCGGTTATTTTTTTAGGGTCATCACCAATGCCATTATGCGAAAAATTAAATCTGATGAAAATAAATCCACTTTCAGCAAATTTGTCCGCAACATAAGGTATAAATCCCCAATCTTTAAAACTTAAAAACCCATGCGAATAAACGACCACAGGTGCTGGCAAAAAATCTTTAACAAAATGAACATCGGCATAAAAACTATCTCCAGAAAAATTTTTCAAAACAAGGTTCTTCCTTTCAACCTTCATTTTAAATTCACATTTTTCTTGATATTATGCTTTCTGCAAGAAGCATTAAAACTGAAAGAGCAACAAAAAACTTCCACAACTCAACCCCATATCTTGACCTTAAAATCTCATCCTTAATTTTCAAGCGTTCAGAATAATCAATCTTCTTAAATTGCTTCACGCCAAATTTATCAAGAAATATTTCAACTTGACTTTCATCCTCTTTTTCACAATTAAATTCCTCTTTAGGTGGGTTAAATGCAAGCTTAAGCAAATTTTTAGAGCCCGCGCTTGAAATTGTGTAAATCCCAGGTATCGTAGTTTGATAAATTTTTATAAAACTTGCATCTGGTTTAAATGCGAAATCACTACCATCGGGACGACCAAGCTTTAAATCCTTTAAACTCTGCCCATAAAACCGAGAAAACATTTCAGCTCTGAACTCAACTGTATCACCGATTGTATACTCAGCGCTTAAAAACAAAAAATTTGAAAGATATAGCGTAGATTGAAAAACAAGTGGAATGAAAATCCCCTTATATGGAAAGTCAGAGACTTTATCGGTAGGTTCAGATGTGAAAATTAAAACTCTACCATTGCCCTCTTTCTTTTCAATCAAAAATGGACTCCCGTCGGAAAGCCCAATTATTGTTGTAAAGCTATAATCCGCTTTCAATTTAACATACTCTCTTATCTCGGGAGAATCAAATCTTTTCGGCATCTCAGCAAACACACCTTCAAAAATTGGATGATTGATATCAAGTTTTGAAAATGACACCCTTTGCCTTACGACTTCACCAAAACCCGACAATCCAAAAACGGAGCTAAAATTTTGATTAAAGCTTTGCAAATTTAAATTTCCACCAAGGAAAATAATTAATCCTCCGCCCTCTGAGACGAAACTTTTCAACTTGCGCAATACCCCAACATCAAATTGATTCGGCTTGACTATAAAAACGACATCAAAATTGGAAAAGTTAACCCCCGAAACCATCTGCGGCGAAATCTGTGCTATCTTGAAAAATGATTTATTATACATCTCTTGAGCACTTTGAAAAGCAAGTTTTAAAAATTTCAAGTCATCTTCAACACCAACGAGCAAAACTTTTATCTCCGTCGGAATGAAAAAGCTAAAATATCTTCTATTGTCAAAATTGAAATCGTCATCTTCAATCTCAACAAATCCATCAACGAATCCAGATAAATCTTCAGTCAACACATTAAAATCAATTGTCTGTGATGCATTAGCTTTCAAGTTAACACTTCTTTGAGCGATTCTCTTCCCGCCCAAGAAAAGGCTCACGACAAAATTTGACACATCCCTGTCGGTGTGATTTGAAATCACCGTTTCAACTCCAACAGTTCGCCCAGAAAAAATTACTCTGTTTTTTAACTCAACCTTATCAACAGAAAAATTTTCGCCATTGAATTTGCCAACGTTTACAAGAAAAACCCTCACATCAGCTGGCAGTTTTAAAAGTGTGTCAATAGATGAAAATCCCCCTTTTTGAAAATCAGATATTATGTAGACCTCACGATTTAAATTTTTTGCTTTTTCAATTAATTTGCTCGCAACAACAATCGCATCAGAAATCTTCCTATGCGTGTATGTGAACTCTGATTCATCAATTAATCTCCTCAAAAATGAAATGTTATGAGTAAAGCCATCCGTCGCGATAGATGGGAGCTCAGATAAACGAACAAGAGCAAATTCATCGGACTCGCTTAAAATATCCGCTATGCTTTGTGCTGATGATTTAGCTTGATTTATAAATTCACCGTTTTCATCCGCTGAAGCCATGCTTAATGTATTGTCAAGAATTATCACAACACTACTTTTCGCCTGCCCCGAAATCATAGGATTAAAAAGATAACCCTTTATCACAGGTCTTGAAAAAGCAAGGACGAGGAAAACTATGGCAAGAACGCGAAGAATTAGAAGAATTATCTGCTTAATTTTAATAGCTTTTATCCTTGAACGCTGTAATTCTTTAAGAAATTTAAGGTTACTGAAATCAACCGTTTTTAATCTTCTGAGGTTCAAAATATGAATTAAAATAGGTATCGCTGAAGCAAAAAGTGCAAATAGAAAAGTCGGGTTCAAAAATGTCATTTCTATTTTCCAATGTCAATTTGATAAAGAAATCTTCTTTGTATTTCCCTTGCTGTTTTCGTATTGGCTAAACCACCTTGTGCTGTCTCTTTAAGCTTAGGGGACATAAGCTCAGCTACTTCGTTCATCGCAAGTATGACCTCATCAAGAGGCACAATAGATTCAATGCCTGAAAGAGCAATTTGCGCTGATGTAAAAGCATTTGCAACGCCAATCGCATTTCTAAAAATGCAAGGTATTTCAACAAGACCCGCTATCGGGTCACACACAAGCCCCATAGCTCCCTGAATTGCAAAACACGCTGCACTTTCAATTTGTTTGTTATCCCCACCAAGAAGGTAAACAATAGCTGCAGCTCCCATAGCAGCTGCACTTCCAGTCTCACCCATGCACCCAGCTTCGGAACCAGCAACCGAAGCATTTTTAACTATTAACAAACCAATAGCAGAAGAAACAAGCAAACCTTCAATTGCTTTATCTTCATTTATCCCGTGTTCCTCCATCATCGTTGTTATAACAGCAGGTATAATTCCAGAAGAACCAGCAGTTGGAGCTGCTGCGATCCTTCCCATACAGGCATTTACCTCACTTACAGCCATTGCCCTTGATATCGCCTTTTTAAAGTTCGGAGTTAAAACATCAACCTTCGCATTAAACACCTTTTTAGCAAAGTTGTTAAGCAAACCACTTGGTGATTTAACCTCGCGTGTTAAACCAGCGTTAACGGATTCAATCATAACATTTAAAATTTTTCTCACGCCATCAATCACTTGTTGACGCGTTTTACCCGTTTTTCTAACTTCATATTCCACCATAACATCTGGAATTGTCATCTTCAATTCGCGACAATATCTCAAAATGTCCTCAAAAGAGTTTATTTCCATAGCGATATAACCTCCATTAAATTTTATTAAAGAATTGGCTCAACAAGACGAACATAATGAACCCACCCGAAAGAGCGAATTTTCTCAATAACTTCATCAGGGACATCTTGATCAACCTCAATTATCATATTTGCAAGTTTTTCTTCCCGTGATACAAACATATTCGCAATGTTTATGTTTTTCTCTGCAATCGCACCGCTTATATGAGCAATACTACCAGGGATGTCATCTGCAATTATAACTATTGTGTGCGTCATAACAGAAAAGCTGACCTTAAAGCCCTCTATCTCAACAATTTCAATCCTTCCACCTCCAAGCGATGAACCAACCATTTCAATTTTATTCCCATCCGAATCAAACAGCTTTATCCTTGCAGAATTAGGATGTAATTTCGGAGCTTTCATTATAAGCTTGAACTCATACTTCAATCCTCTACCTTTTGCTATTTCAAACGAATTTCTTAACATCTCATCATCTGGCTTCATCCCTAAAATCCCACCTATTATCGCCCTATCCGTTCCATGCCCTCTATATGTTCTTGCAAATGAATTATAAAGTGTAATTTCCGCACGCCTTGGCTCAGCGCCAAGAAGTTGCCTTGCAATGTAACCAAGTTTTGCAGCTCCAGCGGTATGCGAACTTGACGGACCTATCATCACAGGTCCAAGTATGTCAAATATGCTCGGCATATTAGAATAAAGGTCTAAATCTAAATTTTACCCCGATTTCTTCTTCAACAAACTTTCTGTGCTTTTCAATATCAATTCCATCTACTCCAACTATAGTCATAACCGTCTCAATCCCGTATTTTTTACATTCCTTCGCAAATTCAATCATAGCAGGATGAAATTTTTCACCGTCTATGTTCATCAGCTTCCCATATTCAACAGGGTCAATTGAATTCAAGCTAATTGAAACTGAATCAATTAAACCAACAAGCTCTGGGACGATATTTCGTTTGTTGATTATATTCCCATGCCCGTCTGTGTCAAGCCTGGTTCTTCCACCATGTTCCTTAACATACTTGGCAACTTCTTTAATAACATCAAGCCGTATTGTCGGCTCACCATAACCAACAAATACAATTTCATCGTATTGCTTCGGGTCTCCAATTTCTTTTATAAATTCTTCAGCTGTCGGTTCACGGTCAATTTTCAAATAATAACCTTTGACTATCGCTTCACCTTTGCGGTCACAGAAAACACAATCCGCATTACATCGCAAAGTTATATTAAGACAAAGCGAATTTTTAATTTTGTAGGCAATCTTGGGCTCAGGCTTTGGTCCAATTCTAAAAAGACGGTAAACATTAAATGTTGTCGTTCTTTCAATATCCTCAAGTGTAAAGCCTTGAATTTGCGCAATCTTTTCAGCGACGAACTTAACATACATCGGCTCATTTCTTCTCCCACGAAATGGATGCGGAGTTAAAAAAGGCGAGTCAGTTTCAACAAGCAGATGTTCCGGTTGAATCTCCCTGACTACTTCCGTTAATTGCCCTGAATTTTTAAATGTGATTACACCAGAAATTGAAATGTAAAAACCAAGGTTTATAGCTCTCCAAGCATCTTTTACACTTCCGCTAAATGTATGAAAAACCCCACAAGGTGGTGGAAGTTTTCCATCCGCAAGCTTTCCAAATCCTGTCCACTTTTCATCAATCTCCGATTCAATCACTTCAAAAATTTCTTTGTGCGATTCCCTATTGTGAATTATTACTGGTAAATTTCTTCGCTTGGCTATTTGGATTTGCTTTCGGAAGACTTCAATTTGTTTTTCCCTTGGCGAAAAATTATAATGAAAATCAAGTCCTATCTCGCCAATTGCTACGACTTTAGGGTGATAGCTTAGCTCTTCGATTCTTTCAAGTTCTTTCTCGTTAGCTTTTATAGCATCGTGGGGGTGAAAACCAACACCAGCATAAACAAAGTCATATTTTTCAGCAAGCTCAATCGCTTTGATACTCGTCTCAACATCAGTCCCAGGGCAAATGATATAATTAACCCCCGAGTCAATAGCTCTTTTTAACATCTCTTCTCTATCGCTGTCATAACTTTCCCAATAAATATGTGCGTGTGTATCAACTAACATAAAATTCCCTTTTTATTTTTCAAGCCATTCAAGAAAAACTTTCTCAAAAAGCTCTGGATTTAACTTTTGTCTATCATAATGACCAGATAGAAGGCGTTGTCTTAAAGCCTCATAAAGCGTCACAGCACACGCAACTGACACATTTAAACTTTGAACCATTCCAAACATTGGTATCATAAAAATTTCATCTGCTTTTTCACTTGCTTCGTCAGATACTCCGCGATGCTCATTCCCAAACACAAAAGCAACCTTTTCCGTAAGGTCAAGCTCATAAAGAGATTTCGCTTCATCACTCAACTTCGTCGTATAAATTTTAAATCCTTCATCTCTCAATGTATTATAACACTCGTCAATGTTTTTAAAATTTCTTCTATAGACCCACTTCATCGCCCCAGCGCTTGATTTTTTCCCAATGTCGGGAAATTGCTCTATAGTATAAACAAGGTTTATCATAAAGACACCAACAGCATCGCATGTCCTTATAATGGCGCTTACATTATGAGGGTCGTGAATGTTTTCAACAACAACGGTTAAATCATTTTGCCTCCGAGATAAAACTTGCCTTATTCTCTCTATCCTTCTTTGTGTTCTCAATTTACATCTCTCTTTATTTGCAACAAAATAACTGACTTCAAAACAAGAACCGCACCAAGAATTTGAATTAACGACAATTTTTCACCAACAATAATCCACGCTGAAACTATAGCGACGACCGGCTCAAGTGTGCTCGTTATAATAGCCGATGACGGAGAAATAAGCTTCAAGCCGCTGAAATAGAAAAAGTATGGAATCAAAACGGAAATCATAGCAAAAACGAAAAAGATTAGCCAATCATTGACAGAATAATTTGAGTTTATAATTTTCCACGGTGGATTGAAAAAGAGCCAAAAAATTCCAGCGAACATTAAAACAAAAGTTAAACTCCCCCAAGTACTATACCGACTGCCAAGTTTTTTGCCATAAACATTGAAAAAAGCCCAACAAAACGCCGAAGCAACACCGCTTATCAACCCAAGCTTACTTACATTAAAAAACTTAAACTCAAAAAAGCGAACAACTAATGAGCATCCAAAAAGTGAAAGCATTGCTGAAACTATCTTAACAGATGTTATCTTTTCTATTCCCGATAAAATCCCATAAATCACCACAAGAATGGGAGCTGTATACTGCATAATTATTGCAGTCGCAACATTTATCTCGTTCAAAGTGAAATAATATGTAAAATTTGACCCAGCTATTCCTATGACACCAAGCAAAATGAAACGATAAATATCACTCAAGGACATTTTCAAATGCTCCCGCTTAAAAATGAAAAGGATCAAAAATAAAACAAGAAATGAAAGGGTTGATCTCATTTGCACTAAAACAAGCAAATCAACTTCATGTTTGAATAAAAATTTTGCAATTGTCGCAGAAAGTCCCCAAAAAATTGTCGCAAAAATTATGCTGATATAACCTCGCAAATCACCTACTTTCAAGATTCTCTTATCTTTTGTTCATAATACATCGCCTTTTCTTCATCACCTATAGCTCTATGCAAAGCACATAATCTTTGGTAAATTGGTTTAGGAGTTCTTACATGTTTTAAACCTTCAAGCAAAAACTCAATCAACGATTCAGCTGGCGGAATGTTAAGGTCAGGGTCATAGCAATCAGCTGCGTTAAGATACGGGTCAATCTCTTGTGGTTTAACGCTGGATGCTTTCTTGTAAAATTTTAAAGCGCCCTCATAATTGTCAAACTTTGAATAAACAGCCTCAAAAACGCTTGCAAGCCACATATAAATATCATATGCAATTGAAGGAAATTCATTAGCTATTTTCTCCCCGAACATCGCCACAGCCTCAGCTGAAAGAGAATTGTTCCAGAAAAGTAATCTGTAAAGCTCTATGTCTTCAATCCTCTGCCTTATCGCTTCCTCAACTGCATCAAAAATTTCGTTAAAGTCTGCCGAGTTAGCAAACCTCCTGCGTATTTCCTCGTAAGGTAAGTTCTTCTCCATCAACACCAAACTATTTTATGAATACCATCTTCTTCACTCTGTAAAGATATTGCTTTGAGCCGTAAAGCTCAAGCCTGTAAAAATAAACTCCAGAAGTTAAATTAACATCATCAAACTTTAAATTCAACCGATATCTCCCCGCACTTTGATAAGAATTCACAGCAGAAAAAACTTCCCTCCCAATGGCATCAAAAACTTTCAAACTTACAAAACCATCAAAAGGTATTGAATAAACTATGTTTGTTTCAGAATTAAATGGATTCGGATAATTTTGCCAGAGCTCAAAATCAACCGCATTATCTTCAATCTCCTTGACAAATGTTATGACATCACTCCCGCCATTCTGCTTATACCTTGCGACAAACTCCTGAAGATAAAAATTTACAAGCACAGAATCCCAAATTATCACAACATTTTCATCGTTTCTGTTTTCAGCACTTAAACTCCAATTGTAAGAACCAGTTATCAAAATAGGCTCTGAAAAAATATGCGTTGGGTCAATAAGACAATATTTGTGATGTAATTGAGCCGTTCTATCGGTATCAATTAAAACTTCGGCAAAATTTGAAAGAAAAGAATACTGGCTTCCTGTGTCAGTATTATTGTCAAGAATCCCCTTGATGTTTCTAACACCCGAATCATATCTTGACCTAATGGCGCTTGAAAGTGTTGAATTTGTAAATGTTAAAATTGCGAAAAAAATTGAATGATTCGCCCGATTTATGACATTAGTTATCCTTGAAGCAACTTGGTCGGATGGACTGAAATAAACCTCAACCCGCCTTCCGTTTATATTAAACACATAAGGTGTGTTATCTGATTTATTTATGCCAAATTTTGAATTTGAAGTATTTGGACTATCCCCACTGCTTCCCCACATCTCTTCAAACTCACGCGTAAAAGCTCCGGCAATAGCTCTATCTTGAATTTCCACCAAATTTTGAAAATCCCTATATGTCCCTTCATCTGTGAAATTCCAAGAGCCTGTCAAAACCCAAACATTATCCCACGAATTCGGGTCACGATAATCAATTACAACAAACTTATTATGCATAGTTCCATCCGTATTATCGGTTAAAATTGGAATACCAGCACTTATTAACTTACTATAGCCAGCGCGCGAAGGATTGTAATTTTCAGCCTCGGTTATAAATCTAACTTTTACGCCACGATTTTTAGCAGACACAAGCGCGTCAGCAATTTGACTTGCCACCGTCCCAGAAAAATTATAAATGCAGACATCAATTGAATATCTTGCTTGATTTATCCTCTGTATCAGTAAATTTTTAAAATCAACATTTCCTTGCGCCTTTCCCCAAATAGCAACTGTCGTGTCAACGCTTTTGTTAAAATAAACATTTATCTTTCCGGTTGACCTTGAATCAGATGAAGTTGTAGTAACAAAGCGAACTGAATCTTTAATAATTCCATACGACGAAATTTGAACATAATAAATTGTTGCAGGTTCAAGACCAGTTATCGTTATTTCATGTTCTCTTGTTTTCGTTGTATCAACAAATTCACCAATTTCAAAATTGGGCGTTTTACCAATTTTAACCCGTGTATCCGAATCAGATACAGTTCTCCACGAGAATGTAATTTTAACGGAATCAACATATTTTTCGTAAGGCGGGGATTTTAAAATTTGAGCGTAAAGATTATGAAGGAGAAAAATAAAAAGAAAGAAGTTTCTCATCAGCAGGAACAAATTTTATTTTCATCAATAAACTCCCTTTATCCAGCCTCCGTCAATTGGAATTGTGGCGCCGGTTATGTAGCTTGCCTTTTCAGAGGCGAGAAAAACAACAAGATTTGCAAACTCCTCCGGCTCGGCAAGTCTGCCAAGCGGAATATCCTTCGCAAGTTTAAGCTTCACCTCATCAAATGTTTTCCCCGTTTGTTTAGCTCTTTGCTCTATTACCGATTTAACTCTATCAGTGAGAGTGTAACCTGGGGCGACATTGTTTATCAGAATGTTATATTGAGCTAACTGGAGTGCAAGCGTCTTCGTAAGCCCAAGAACTGACATCCGTATTGAATTTGAAAGTATGAGATTATCTATCGGTTGCTTGACGGTAACAGATGTAATGTTAATTATTCTCCCCCATCTTTGCGATTTCATAATAGGTAAAACTTCCCTTATCAATCTGACTGCACTCATAAAATTTAAATTAAAAGCCTTCTCCCAATCCTCATCAGTAAAATCTTCAAAATAACCCATAGGTGGTCCCCCAGCATTTGTGATAAGAATATGAACAGTTCCAAATTTTTCAACAGTTTTTTTCACCAAATTTTTTACATCTTGTGGATTTGTCACATCAGCCTGAATTGCAAAGACATCGTTCTTTGTCTTTTCCTCAATCTCGGCTTTTGCTTTTTCAAGTTCAGATGAATTTCTTGAACATATTACAACATTAGCTCCTTCACTTGCTAAACCAAGCGCGCACGCCTTGCCAAGTCCTTTACTTGAAGCAGAAACTATTGCAACTTTACCCCTTAAGCCAAGGTCCATAGCGATTTTAAAACTTTATTTTGATTGACTTAAAAAAGTTCATCTTTTCTTTATCCGTCATCCTTTTCAATTTATCTTGACTCTTGGCAACCTTGCTGTTCCACACATCCACAATTCTCCCAAGCACTCTTTTATATTCCCTTTCCGAATCAAATTTATCCTTACCTTTTTGCTTAAGATATTCACCTATCTTCATATCGCTAAAGCGAAGAAAATCAAAGACAAGTATCGGACTTTTTACTTTCTTAATTTTTCCAATCTCAATTTTGTTAAGATAATATCTCGCCCGTTTGTTCTTCGGATAAATTTCAATTGCCCTTTTCCAAGATTTAACCGCATCATCAACCATACCAAGCTTATAAAACGACTCACCAAGCGCAGTGTAAGCATCAGAAATCCAGCTTTTATCGCGCGGAAGATAATTTTCAATAGCCTTGTAAAA
Source organism: uncultured Bacteroidota bacterium (assembly GCA_964438815.1). Taxonomy (GTDB): domain Bacteria; phylum Bacteroidota; class Ignavibacteria; order Kryptoniales; family Kryptoniaceae; genus Kryptonium. The sequence goes on along the minus strand of CAYTKW010000001.1, from coordinate 481,590 downwards.
TTCTTCAATTGCTTTGAGATAATCCCCGCGCTCGTAATAAAGCAATCCCATATGATAGTGTGTTTCGGGATAATTCGGGTCAATTTTTAAAGTTTTTTTCAAAATTCTCATAGCTTCGTTAAAGTCACCTTGGAGACGATGAGCAATTGCAAGTAAATTCAAAGCATCAAGATCATTGGGGTTGTCCTTTATGAGCGATTCTATAAATTTCATCGCTCCAGGAATATCCCCTTTGTCAAGTTTTTTCTCTATGACGCCGAGAATATAATCTCTGTTTAGCATTGAAATTTTTACTTCAATTTTTTGACTTATTGTTTTAGTGCTTCAACAAGTCCAACTCTTATCATCATCACCGCTATCGCAGCTAAAAAAAGCGAAGCAACTTTTGCAAATGCCTTTGAACCTGCGTTTCCAAGAATTTTTATAACAAAACCAGAATTAGCGAAAACAATTAAAACCAGTATCAAATTAATAAAAATTGAAAACATAGTCAACAAAAGCCCATATGTGTCAACCAAAAGAAGTATCGTGGTCAATGTAGCTGGACCGATTACCAACGGTATCCCAATTGGAACAACCCCAATAGATGTTTCCTTTTTCTTTCTTTCCTCTGTTGAAAATAAAAGGTCTGTGATTGCAAGAACCAAAAGTATAATCCCTCCGCCAATTCTGAAATCAGTTATAGTTATGCCAAGAAATGTAAAAATTGGTCTTCCAGCAACAGCGAAAATTACCGCGACAATCAATGCAGCGAGTGTTGATTCAACTGCAAGTTTTTTCCTTTGCTTTTCACTCAATCCTTCCGTCAATGATATAAAAATTGGCAAAATTCCCAAAACATCAATTGCAACAAAAAGCGGGACAAAAGAAAGCACAAATTTGCTCCATAAAGATGTAACAGCAAACATTTCTCACCAAAATTTTGTTATCAATAAATGGAATTTGCAAATTGGTTTTTTTTAATTTATATTCACACAAAACAAAAATCAAACCCGGGCAAAAAATGACCCAACCAATAGAGATAACGCTTGAACTTGAAGAGGAAATCCTGAGGCTGAAAAAAGATCTAAACGCGGTCATCCTTGCTCATTATTATCAGGAATCAGAAATACAAGATTTGGCTGACTTTGTCGGGGATAGTTTTGAGCTTTCAAGGCGGGCAAAAGAAACGAATGCGGATGTCATCGTATTTGCTGGGGTTTATTTTATGGCTGAAACGGCAAAAATTTTAAATCCAGATAAAAAGGTCCTTATTCCCGACACCGAAGCCGGGTGCTCACTTGCGGACAACTGCCCACCCGAGTTATTCAAAGCATGGCGTAAGGCTCACCCTGACCATATCGCGATAACCTACATTAATTCATCAGCTGAAGTCAAAGCTTTAAGCGATATAATAGTTACATCAAGCAACGCAGAAAAAATCATAAGGCAAATTCCACCCGACAAGCCCATACTTTTCGCGCCAGATAGAAACCTCGGGCGATATTTGATGAAAAAGACAGGCAGGAAAATGGAGCTTTGGCAAGGAACATGCATAGTTCACGAAACTTTTAGCGAAAGGAAAATCCTTGAACTAAAACTCCAATATCCCGAGGCAAAGATAATTGCACACCCAGAATGCGAAGACCCAGTTCTTGATAAAGCTGACTTCATCGGCTCAACAAGCGCGCTATTAAGATATGTTCAATCAAGCCCAGATAAAACTTTCATAGTTGCAACTGAACCAGGGATAATTTACCAAATGAAAAAATCTTGTCCAGATAAAGTGTTTATTCCCGCTCCTTCTGATTCCGGTTGCGCGTGCAACGAATGTCCATATATGAAGAAAAATACGCTTGAAAAACTTTACCTATGCATGAGGGACCAAAAACCTGAAGTAACTTTACCGAAGGAAATAATTGAAAAAGCTTTAATTCCGTTGGAAAGAATGCTTGAAATGAGCAAATAATACTAAAAGGGGGAAATGAAACCATATTCACAAAAAACTTTAAAAAACCTTGTAAATCTTTTGAAATATCATCTTAATGTTAACTTTGAAGTCCCGATACCTAAAATAATCCTCGCAAAATCTGCCCTTGAATATGCCAGCTTATATCAATTCGGTCATCCAGATAAAAAACATTGGCTCAAGTCTGCAACTGATGTTAAAGAAATTAACTCTGAAGCAAGCTCATTTTATAACAACGCGGATAAATCAATAGTCATAAGGGATTACACCCTTGTCAATGGTGAAGAGCATTTAATCCCTGAATACATTCCAATACCAATTGACATAATACTCCACGAGATGATACATCACATTCAATATCTAACGGGTGGAACGGGGACATGGGCACTATTTTATGAGGGATGGACTGAAATTATGATAAACCTTTTAACGGGAGATTATCTTGATAAAACATACAGAAAAGAAACAGCAATTTCATTTTCACTTGCAGTGGCATTTTCGGGAAGTGAAATAAGTGCGATAAACACAATCCGTCGTTATCACACCCACACAAAAAAGAATTTTTATGTCTTGAGTTTGCTACGCAAAAGTAAACTTCTTTCCGGGACAAATCTTAAGCCCAAAAAATTTCTTGACATGCTTGATGAATTGCTTGAACCTTCAACATTTGATTTTCTTTATGACAGAATGAAAATATACACCTTTTCAGCATACCGTAACACACTTGAAAAGATAAGAAAGACGCTCCTCGTAAATCATGTTGAACTTTTCCCAAAGAGAAATGAGATCTATAATTTTTGACTGAAACCCAAACCATAATTTGTCTGTTTTTAATTTTAAAGCTAATTCACAAAAACGAAATAAAGGTGAAAAAATGAAGAAGATAATTTCATTCGGGATGCTTCTTTTCTTAATCACAGCTATCGCCATCTCACAAGATAAACTATCAACAACAAAATTGGAGATCAAAGGAATCTCGTGCGAGCACTGCGTTAAAGAGGTTAAGTCTGCTCTTGCGAATGTTAAAGGTGTAAGTTCTGTTGAATTTGAGAAGAAAGATTTTAAAGAAAACTTCGGGATTGTAAAAGTAAGCTACAATCCAGAACAAGCTAGCGTTGATAAAATTGCTGATGCGATAAATGAAGCTGGATTTGAGACAAATTTACAGAAGAAGAAAGAAGATGTAAAGGTTGAAGGAAATGTTGTAAAAATAAATGTCAAGGGGATTGAATGCGGTGGGTGTGTTAAGTCTGTTGAAAGTTCGCTTAAAAAAGTAAACGGTGTCAAGAGCGTTGAATTTGAAAGCAAGGATTACAAAAAGAAATTTGGAGTTGTGAAGGTTGTATACGACCCCGAAAAAGCGAAGGTAAGTGACCTTGAAGACGCCATCGTAAAAGCTGGCTTTACCGCAAACGACAAAAAACCCGAAAAAACACATAAAGAGATGGAGCACTGAAAAGAATTTTATTCCCAATTTTCATTCTTGTTCTGCTTACCGAAGATAGTTTTGCTGGAACTTACATAAGGATTAATCAGCTTGGCTACGAGCCCGGCGGTGTAAAAATCGCTGTTTTAATTAGTGATTCATCTTTTAGGATAGAGAAATTTTCAATTCACGATGCACTTACAGATAAAGAAGTTTTCGTTTCAAAAAATTTTATTGAAACGGGCTCGTGGCAAAAATTTAAAACCATATATCGTTTAAAATTCACCAAATTTAATCAAGAGGGGATTTTTTACATAAGAGTTGGTAAATTTAAGTCACCAAATTTCAAGATTCAAAAGGGAATTTATAACGGTCTCCCTGATTTCTTGTTAAAATATATTCGCCAACAAAGGTGCGGATATAACCCATTTTTAAAGGATTCCTGCCACACTCACGATGGATTCATAGTTTACCATCCTCAAAAAGAAGAAAAACATATTGACGCAGTTGGTGGATGGCACGATGCATCGGATTATCTTAAATATGTGACTACATCTGCGACAACGACATTTCAACTTATGTTTGCTTACTACAAAAATAAAAACGCCTTTCTTGACCTCGTATCTCGCAATGGTGAATTTCAACCTGATGGTATCCCCGATGTTTTGAATGAAGCGCTTTGGGGAATTGAATGGCTTATGAAAATGAATCCCGATAAAAATGAAATGTATCATCAAGTAGCCGATGACCGTGACCATCGCGGGTTTAGATTGCCAAGTGAGGACACCGTTAGTTATGGGAAAGGACTTGAAAGACCTGTTTATTTTGTAACGGGCGAGCCACAGGGTTTGTTTAAATACAAAAATAAAAGCACCGGGGTTTCATCAATTGCAGCAAAGTTTGCCTCTGCGTTTGCACTTGCGTCAATAGTTTTAAAAGATTTTGACCAAAATCTTGCAGAGAAATTACTTCAAAAGTCGCTCGATGCTTTCGCATTTGCTGAAACTAAACCCGGAGTTTGTCAAACAGCACCTTGTTCAGCCCCATATTTTTACGAAGAGGGAAATTACTTTGACGATATGGAACTTGCGTCAGCAGTTTTATTTGAACTCACAGGTGATTCAGTTTTCCTAAAAAAATCAATTTACTACGGTCACCTTGAAAAAATTAGCCCGTGGATTGGAAAAGATACAGTTAAACATTACCAATTTTATCCTTTCGTAAATCTCGGTCATTACTTTCTTGCAAAAAATCCATCTAAAGAAATCTCATCTGAATTTAAACTTTACTTAAAAGAAGGACTTGAACTGATAAAAGCTAAATCTACATCAAACCCGTTTAGAATTGGCGTTCCATTTGTTTGGTGTTCAAACAATTTAATTGCAAGTATCTTAACACAATTTCGCTTATATAATGAGCTTACTGGTGACGATGAATTTATAGAGCTTGAAGCTTCACATCGCGATTGGCTATTTGGATGCAACCCTTGGGGAACAAGCATGGTTATTGGGTTACCGGAGTGGGGCGACTATCCGAACGAGCCCCATTCAGCATTAAGTGCAGTTTATGGTTATAAAATTGATGGAGGACTTGTTGATGGACCTGTTTATACTTCAATCTTTAAAAGCCTAATCGGAATAAGATTACACTCCGAAGATGAATATTCAGAATTTCAAACTGACTACATTGTTTATCACGATGATTACGGTGATTATTCCACAAACGAACCTACGCTTGACGGAACAGCAAGTTTGTTAATGTATTTGTCTTTGCTTTATGAGTTTGAGGGGAATTAGGAAGTATTGGTGTATATTTAGGTTGATGGGTTTTATCTTCCGATATTTACCAGAAATCTCCAGCCTCTTGAATTAAGCTGCCGTCGTATCGCCTATTTTGTCCTTCTTAACCAATCCATAGTTGGCTGTGTCGCAATTAGCATTCTGACTTAACTTGTCATGCTGAACTTGTTCCAGCATCTCTTGCCTCGTTTAGACCCTGTGCCTAAGGCATCCCCCTTAAGGGGTCTTAGAGAACCTTCGGGAAAATAAATTCAAGGTGACATAAAAGGATTATGATGCAGCCTCCGTAGGATGAAAGATATAATTCCCAGGCTTTGCTTCACACATTAAAGGTTTTCCATAAACACTTTAAATGAGAAGTCGGAATTAAAAATTCAAAAAATTTGCTGGGGCGGGAGGATTCGAACCTCCGAATGGCGGCTCCAAAGACCGCTGCCTTACCGCTTGGCGACGCCCCAAAGTGAAGTTATTATTAATTTAAAAAAGAAAAAGGAAATTTTCAAGTTGAAAGTCTTGAAATTATCAACAAGTCGGATTATATTTACTTTTGTAAAGTCAAAAATAAAATCACGGAAATAAAATGAAAAAATTTTTCCTTGCCCTTATAATACCAGCCCTCATCGCCACATCTCAAGAGAAAACGACAGTTATAAAATGTGGCGCTTTAATTGATGGGAAAAGTGATGAGATCAAGAAAAATGTGCTTATCCTAATCAAAGGTAACAAAATTGAAAAAGTTGGAAACTTTGAAATCCCCAAAAACGCAGATGTAATTGACCTCTCTGATATGACTGTTCTACCGGGACTAATTGATGCACATGTTCATTTTTTCCTCCACGAGGGAAGCTACGATGAGCAACTTCTTAGAGAATCCATTCCATACAGAACGATAAGAGCTGTCGTCCATGCAAAACAAACACTTGAAGCTGGATTTACAACCGTTCGCGACCTTGAAACAGAGGGCGCTGGATATGCAGATGTTGATCTTAAAACAGCAATTAATCAAGGGATAATCCCCGGACCAAGAATGCAAGTTTCAACACGAGCCTTGTCAGTTATAGGCGGATATGCTTTAATGGGTTATTCATGGGAAATCCAAGTTCCAACAGGAGCTCAACTCGTTGATGGAGTTGACGAAGCAAGAAAGGCAGTTAGAGAACAGATAAAATATGGTGCCGATTGGATAAAAATTTATGCAGATTCAAGAAGGAGAAGAAATGAAGTCGCGGATTCGCTTACATGGTATTTGACATTTTCTGATGATGAGCTCAAAGCCATAGTTGAAGAAGCGCAAAAGATGAATGTTAAAATTGCTGCACATTGTTATTCCTCAATAGCTGCGCAAAAAGCAATAAATGCCGGCGTAAGCTCAATTGAACATGGTTTATATCTTGATGAGCCAACCCTTAAGCTTATGAAAGAAAAAGGTGTTTATTACTGTCCAACTTTGCTTGCTTATTATCGCTGGTCAAAGAGGGAAGGTCTATCGCCAGAGGTTAGAAAAATGATTGAGAATACAGTTAAACTTCACGCTGAAACATTTAAAAGAGCATTAAAGGTTGGAGTTAAAATTGCATTTGGAAGTGATCTGACGGAAGCGCATGGGACAAACGCTGAAGAGTTTGAGTTAATGGTGAAATATGGGATGAGGCCAATAGATGCGATAAAATCAGCAACCAGCGTCGCAGCGGAACTTCTCGGATGGCAAGACAAAATTGGAAGTATTGAGCCCGGAAAACTTGCGGATATAATTGCAGTCAAAGGAGACCCGCTACAAGACATAAAAGTTTTAAAAGATGTTAAGTTTGTGATGAAAGATGGAAAAGTAGTTAAAAATTCAGAGTGATATCTTCATCCCGCTAAAAATTAATAAACCTTATCCAATATGTCAAAATATGGAGTAATACTTTTAAACCTTGGTGGACCTGATTCAGTTAAAAATGTTGAAGCCTTTCTTTACAATTTATTCTCAGATCCGGACATTTTCAAATTTTCATCCTCACAACTGACGCAAAAATTTTTCGCTAAGTTAATTTCAAAACTCAGAGCGAAAAAAGTTATAAAAAACTATCTTCAAATCGGGGGTCGCTCGCCAATTTTAAGCTATACGCTCGTCCAAGCAAGATCACTTGAGAAAAAACTTTCCCCTTATCTTGATGCCAGAGTCTACATTGGTATGAGATACTGGCATCCCATGATAGATGAAGCAGTTGAAAGAGCTTTAAAAGACAATGTCAATACAATAATCCTTTGCCCGTTATATCCACAGTATTCAACTACAACAACTGGTTCAAGTTTTAACGAATTTTATCGTGTTTTAGAAAGATTAAACCTTCACGATAAAAGGGTGATTGAGATAAAAAGCTATCCTGAAAACGAGCTTTACATTAAAGCGATGGTGGAGAGGATAGAAGAAGCGATGACAAATTTTAACGAAGAAGATTTAAAAAGTTTTGCGATGATATTTAGCTCCCATAGCTTGCCTGTGAAATTTATCAAAAATGGAGATCCATACCTTGAGGAAACAAAAAAATCATATAACGCCATACTTGATTGCTTGATGGCCAAAACAGATAAAAAAGAGATTTACAAAAGTATAAGAACCGAACTTTGCTTTCAAAGTAAAGTTGGACCTGTGAAATGGCTTGAGCCCTCAACTATTGATACTGTTAAGAAACTTGCAAAGGAAGGAGTCAAAAACATACTTGTTGTTCCATTAAGCTTTGTTTCTGACAACATTGAAACTTTATATGAGCTTTCAATTTTAGTAAAAAACATAGCAATTGAAAACGGCATAAAAAAATTTGTCGTCGCAGAAGCTTTAAACGATTCTGAGACATTTATTGAAGCTTTAAAAAACATAATTTTGGGGGTGGTGTAAAATGAAAGATAACGCAATAATAATCGGCGCTGGTATATCTGGACTAACAACAGCATTTTTGCTGAAAAAGAACGGTTTAAATGTTACAGTCCTTGAATCCGACAGTGAAGTCGGTGGAACGATGAAAAGCAAAAGGATAAATGATTATCTCGTTGAATATGGTCCAAATAGCGCCCTTGAGACAACACCTCTTTTCAAGCAAATTATTGACGAAACTGGAATTGCAAGTGAAAAGGTATACGCAAACGAATCCTCAAACAAGCGATATATTCTCAGAGATGGCGAACTTCATCAAATTCCGATGAAACCACAGGAATTTTTCAAAAGCAAATTATGGAGTCTGAAAGGTAAGCTTCATATTATGCTTGAACCTTTTCATGGTCGGGCTAAAAACACATCTGGAGACCCGTTTTGGGAAGAGACAGTGGCACAGTTTGTAAGAAGACGTCTTGGTAAGGAATTTCTTGATTACACAATTAATCCATTCGTCGCTGGCGTTTACGCCGGGGACCCGGAAAAACTTGGAGTTAAATCAGCATTTCCACGACTTTATGCGCTTGAAGAAAAATATGGCGGTTTGATAATTGGAACTATAAAAGGTGCAAAGGAAAGAAAAAGAAGAGCCGAAAAGTCAAAAGTCACTGCACGAATGTTTTCCTTCATAAATGGGATGGGAACTCTTCCAAAAGCAATTGCAAAATACCTTGGTGATTCCGTCATTTTAAATGCAAAGGCAAAATCAATAAAAAAAGATAAAGAAGCTTTTACGGTTGAATTTGAAAAAGATGGAAAAATTGAAAGCCTATCATCAAAAATAATTATCATATCAACACCAGCATATGTAGCATCTGAGCTTGTAAATGAACTATCAATGGAGGTTTCTCAATCGTTAAGGCAAATTTATTATCCGCCCGTTGCCGAAGTTGTGTTCGGATATAAAAAAGAAATGGTTGGCGTTGAACCTGATGGCTTTGGGTTTTTAATTCCAGAGAAAGAAAATAGAAAAATACTTGGCACGCTTTGGAGCTCAACCATATTTCCAAAGAGAGCCCCTGAAGGTTATGTTGAGTTAACAACATTTGTTGGAGGGACAAGACAACCAGAATTTGCGCTTAAAAGTGACGATGAACTCATAAAAATTGTAAGCGATGAGCTTAAGAAGATAATGAAAGTTTTTGGCGAACCTGAATTTGTCTGGATTTCAAAATGGGAGAAAGCTATACCTCAATATAATGTTGGGCATTTGAGGATTATGGCATTGATAGATGAATTTGAGAAGCAAAATCAAGGAATTTACTTTTGTGCAAATTATCGCGGTGGGATAGCTGTTGGCGACTGCCTTATGAGCGCTGAAAAAACAGCAAACAAAATTTTAGAAAAGATATGATAAAAAATTTTGATGACCTACTTAAAAGAGTAAAAGGCACAGCAAAAACAATCGCAGTTGTATGCGCACATCAGGAAACAGCCCTTTCGGCAGTGATTGAAGCAAAAAAGGGAAAAATAGCAAACTCAATTTTAATTGGTGATTCAAGCATAATTTCAAAAATCATTGACGAGCTTGGCGAAGACCCAGCAAGATTTGAAATAATTGACGAAAAAGAACCGCAAAAAGCTGTTTCAACCGCCACATCTCTTATAAGAAACGGGGAAGCCCAAATAATTTTAAAGGGCAAGATTGATACGACAACTCTTATGAAAGGGATGTTAAGTAAAGAAGCTGGATTGAGAACCGAAAGATTGCTTAGCGATGTTTTCGTCTTTGAATACCCAGAAAAGAAAAGTGAATCAAAACTTGTTTTGATGTCGGATGGTGGTGTGGTTCTAAATCCAACGCTTGAGCAAAAAATTGAAATAATTAAAAATGCTGTTGAAGTCGCGGTTAAGCTTGGAATTGAAAATCCAAAAGTTGCGTTGTTATCAGCAACTGAACTTGTAATTGAAGATTTAAAATCAACGACAGATGCAGTTAAAATAAAACAGCTGAACCAAGAGGGCAAAATAACAGGTTGTGTCATTGATGGACCTCTTGCGCTTGACCTCGCAATTTCCGAAGAAGCAGTAATTGAAAAGGGGATAAAATCAGATGTCGCTGGAAAGGCTGATGTTTTAATTGTGCCAAACATAGAGAGCGGAAATATACTTGGGAAAAGCTTAACATACTTTGCACATTACAAAATTGGGCATGTAATTATTGGGGCAAAGGCACCTGTTTTAATACCATCAAGGTCAGATAAGATGGAGGCAAAGTTAAATTCAATTGCTTTAGGAGTTTTAATGACGATTTGAGTTTTAAAATTAGGAGCGGGAAAGGAAACCGCTCCTTGTGATTAATCTTTTGACCCCGATGATTCAGACTTTGAAGTTTCTGATTTTTTATCGGAGTTTGAACCGTCCTTTGATGAATCCCTACGCTTGTAATCGGTGATATAAAATCCTGAACCTTTAAAGATTAAACCAACGCCAGCGCTTATCTTTTTACTTACGCTTCCACCACACTTTGGGCAAATTTTAATTGGTTCATCGTTTATGCCTTGAAATTCCTCAAAAACATAACCACAGCTGTTGCACTTATACTCATAAGTTGGCATAATCTTAACCTTGCCTTCTTTTGTTTTTCTTTTTTCATTTTGACAAAACAAACAAAAGAGCTTTAAAAGTTTCAACAGAAAAAATTTAATCGCTCAATTTTTCAATTGCCCTTCTAAATCTTTCAACTCCCTTCATAAGCTCTTCCATTGAAGCAGCATACGAAATCCTAACGCATTCATCCATTCCGAATGCATCCCCTGGAACAATTGCAAGTTTTTCTTCTTTTAAAAGAAATTCACAAAAGTCGTTTGAATTTTTTATTTCAAAGCCATTATATTTTCGCCCATAATAAGCTGAAACTTTTGGAAAGACATAAAACGCACCAGAAGGGACGAAAAGTTCAATGCCGGGGATTTGCTTCAATTCTGAACATAAAAAGTCGCGCCTTATTTTAAATTCGTTTACCATTCTACGCACAGGCTCTTGCGTTCCCGTAAGAGCAGCAAGAGCAGCTTTTTGAGAAATTGAGCTCGCATTTGATGTGACTTGCCCTTGAACCTTGTTGGCAAGCTTTATAATCTCTTCATTTGCCCCCATATAGCCAATCCTCCATCCTGTCATAGCATATGCTTTTGAAACACCATTTACAGTTATAACAAGATCTCTCAATTCGCTAATTGACGCCATGCTGAAATGTTTTTCATCATAAATTATCTTCTCATAAATCTCATCAGAGATGACGAAGATATTCTTCTGGTAAACGACCTCAGCGATTTTTCTTATTTCATCTTCTGTGTAAACAGTTCCAGTTGGATTTGACGGAGAATTGAAAATTAGTGCTTTTGTTTTCTCTGTAACAGCTTCTTTGAGTTGTTCTGGCGTTATTTTGAAATTTGTTTTTATATCAGTTTTCAAAATAACTGGTTTCGCACCAGCTAGAGCAACCATAGGTGGGTAGCTGACCCAATACGGAGACGGGATTATTACCTCATCCCCGGAATTGCAAATTGCTTGCAGGGCATTGAAGATAGAATGCTTTGCTCCACTTGAGACGAGTATCTCACTGGGCTTATACTCAATGTTATTATCACGGCGAAATTTTTCAATTATCGCATTTATAAGTTCAGGTATTCCTTGATTTTGAGTATACTTTGTGAAGTTTTCTTTTATAGCTTGAATTGCAGCTTCTTTTATATGTTCTGGGGTTGGAAAATCAGGTTCACCGGCACTTAAAGAAATAACATCAACTCCCTGCGCTTTCATATTTTTAGCAATTGCAGAAATGCGCAGTGTTTCTGATTCGGGTAGGTTAAGTATTTTTTCTGAAAGTTTTGGCATTGGGCTTTCTCTTTATATTTTGCCCCTGTTTAAACTTTTCTTTTAGCATTTTTTCAACTATCTTCGGAACGAAATTGCTCACATCACCACCAAAAGATGCTATCTCGCGAACTATCGTTGAGTTAAGATAAGTGTATTTTTCATGTGGGACGAGAAAAACCGTCGTTATATCACATATCTTCCTGTTCATCAAAGCCATCTGAAACTCGTATTCAAAATCCGAAACAGCTCGCAATCCTCTTATTATAGCAACTGCATTCTTCATCCGCGCGTAATTAACCAAAAGCCCATCAAAACTATCAACCTCAACATTATCAAACTTCTTCACAACTTCCTTGATCATCTTTACTCTTTCCTCAACTGTGAAAAGTGGCGTCTTAGCAACATTTTTCGCCACCGTAACAATAACCTTATCAAACAATCTTGACGCACGCTCTATAACATCAATATGCCCATTTGTTATAGGATCAAATGTTCCCGGGTAAATTGCAATTCTTTTCATAATGGCTCACTCCCTGAGGTTTTATATTTAAAAACCGTGATCGCAGTTCTACCGAATTCCCTTCTAATTTCAACCTCAAAAGGCACCGTCTCATCAGTGAAAGCAATCCCAGAATCATGCTCAAGCGAAAAAAAACCAATTTCACTAAGCAACCTTCGTTCCCAAATTTTATGGACAAGATCATCAATATGCGGATACATATATGGTGGGTCAGCAAATATGAGGTCAAATTTTTCATCGGCATATTTAAGAAAATTCAAAACATCGTCATATACTGTCACAATTTTATCTTTACAGCCGAGGATTTGAGCATTTTCATTTATCAATTTTAAAGCCTTGCGATAGTTATCAACGAAAATAACTCTTTGCGCGCCTCTACTCAATGCTTCAAAACCAAGCGCCCCTGTCCCAGCAAATAAATCAAGCACAAGGAGATTTTCAAAATTAATTCTACTTGAAAGAATGTTAAAAAGTGCTTCTTTCACTCTATCAGATGTTGGTCTTATGTCATCAGTTCCTTTAAAAAGCTTAAGTGAGCGTCCTTTATACTTCCCAGTAATTATCCTGACCATAACATCCTCAATACAAGACCTATATTTGGTGCATAAACATGCGCTGATTCAACATTAGCCTTGATATCAAGAAATAAACGGGATTCAAATGGATTTAACAGAGAAAATTTAACTCCAAGCATACCACTTATAAAATCAATCAACCTTTTTTCAAATCCTTCACCATAAAAAATAAACTTCTCAAATCCGGCCGAAATATGCTCATTTATCAGCTTAATGAGAAAATATCTCATATCAGATTCCCCGCTGATAACATGATAAAAATATCTTTGAAATTCATAATCCCTGAAAATGCTGACATCAACTCTTGAACTCTTCAGCCCAACGAGAATAAAATTGCTATAAAAATATCTTGACCTAACTGAACTTATCCGCTCTCTAAGGCAATTTTCTACGGCAAAATGGTCAATGTCAATTATTTGAACTCCCAGTTTGAGATTATCAGCTATTACCCTCAAAAATGAAATAATCTCTTTCTTTACTGCAACCAGAAGAACTCTTTGCACATTTGAATTCCCAAATCTGTAACCTCTGACGGTAAAGTTGCCAATTGACTCATCTGGGAAATATTGCGAGACTTCCCAAAGCAAGTGTTCATTCAAATCTTGTTCAGTCAAATTTGCATCAGCGGGTATGACATTTAAAAAGGTGAATTCAGTTCCAAGACAAAATGAAATTTTTGCAACCTTTTCATTTATACTTACAGATGATGAAATTACCGACGCTATTTGTTCAGCCTTTTCACGGGAAAACGAATCAAGGTTTATCCTATTTGTGAAAATTTTTTTTAAAATTAATTTTTTCGAAAGCCCTTCAAGTTCAGCAACATCAAGTCGCTCCTTATTTAACCTGACGGAAATATAAATCATTTATTCCCATGAAACTTTATTCACATCCTCAGGCTTTTCTTTTGAACCTATTATCCCATGACCATATGGACATTCAACCCAATAATACTTTCCAATAGAGTCAGCTCCCATAATATAGTATTCCCCTAACTTAGGACAACGGCGAAGTGAATCGGGGTTAAATTTTTCCGATGCGGTTGAAAAGAAAAGTGAATCAGGAAGATTAGCTGATTTTATGAAAGCAATCAAAGAATCAATGTTTCCAGTATACTTGCCATATTCATCAAAATATCTAAGTTCAGCTTGTCTTATGTTTTTCATTCTGAACCTGCACACCTTCTTAAGTTCTTCTTCGGCTTGTATCTTAACTGCTGGGTCATAAATTGTGTAAACAAGCACTCCAATTAATACAACAATAAGTATTTCAAGAATGATTGAACCTTTCGCTTTTACTTGTGCCATTTGTTTTTCTTTATTTTGTTGTTAAATATCTTTTTATTTTTTCAAACTTTTTCTGCCCAATGCCTTTGACATTCATTATATCCTCAACTCTTCTAAATTCTCCATAAACTTTTCTATGTTGAATTATCCTCTCAGCCATTTGCTCACCTATTCCAGGGAGTTTCATCAACTCTTCTTTCGTTGCTGTATTTATGTTTACTTTAAAGCTGGGTTCATCCGTTTCAATTACCGTATTAGGTTTTTCAACATACTTCTCAATCTCGGCAGACCTTTTTTCAAATTCCGAATCAAAGACAGAATAATCAAACTTTGATTCCGCTGAATGTCCAGCTACATCACCGCGAACAAACTTTATAGCTACACCTAAAGCAAAGGCAAAAATTAAAAACCAAAAGACAACCGCTTCAGTTTTGGTTAAACCAATCGCATCGTTTATTTTCTTGAACAAATTTTTCATATCAATACATATAAAAAATTTAATTCAAATTTATGAAATTATACTCACTTTATCAAGTGTATTTATGTCTTTTTAGTTGATTCAGGTGGCTTCATATTTTTACCCTCTTTTAAAAGCCTTTGAAGCAATTCTTTTTCAATTCCCGTGACCTTATCCGGCACCCATATTTCAACTCTGACGATAAAATCACCCCTTGAATTTCTTTCTACAGATGGCAATCCTTTACCTTTAAATCTTATCTCTTTGCCCGAAGGCGTTCCAGGGTCTATTTTGACCTTCACATTTCCATAAAGGGATGGCACTTCAACTTCGGAACCGAGCACTGCTTCGGGGTAACTTATCAAAAGAGTGTAATAAATATCATTTCCTTTTCTAACAAAGATAGGATGTTGCTCTTCTTCAATTACGACTATCAAATCGCCCGGGGTTCCACCTCTTATCCCAGCATCGCCATAACCTCTAACGGTAAAGTAATTTCCTTCCTTTACGCCGGCTTGAATTTCAACTTCAATGACGCTTTCACCGTAAACTCTACCTTCACCTCCACATACATTACACGGTTCTTTTACAACTTTGCCTTCACCACCGCAGTTTGGGCAAGTTGTAATTGTTACCATCTGCCCAAAGAACGATTTTCTAACCTGTTTAACTTCGCCGACTCCATTGCAAACAGAGCAGGTTGCATAGCCACCCCTTGATCTTGCTCCTGTCCCGCCACAAGCATCGCATGTTTTAAAATGCTTAATTTTTAACTTTTTCTTAACACCAGTTGCAATTTCTTCAAGTGTAAGCTTGAGGCGCAATTTTCTATCTGAGCCCGGAATCCCACGCTGCGTTCTCCGCGTTTGAGTTCTCGTCCTAAAGAAATCTTCAAACAATCCACCACCAAACGAATCAAAAATATCTCTGAAAACATCAAATATATCACGAACATCGGTGAAATGAATATAATCGCTTTCACTTATTCCAGAGTGTCCATACATATCGTATTTTTTCCTTTTCTCAGGATCGCTTAAAATTTGATACGCTTCCGTTATCTCTTTAAATTTTTCTTCCGCTTCTTTATTCCCGGGGTTTCTATCAGGATGATATTCCATTGCCAACTTTCTATATGCTCTCTTTATCTCCTCAAGCGTCGCATCCCTTGAAACACCAAGTATTTCATAATAATCCTTCTTAGCCATTATAAAGTTTAAATTTCATTAAAATTACTTTTGCTTATCCTCCTCCCAAGAGGTTTGCTGGTCGGTTGGGCTTGAAACGATAACTTTCGCATGGCGTAAAACTTTATCATAATACATATACCCACGCTCAACCTCATCAATGACCGTGTCAGGCGGAACATCATCGCGCGGAATTCTCAACAACGCATCATGGTAATAAACATCAAACTTTTTCCCAATAGATTCAAATGGCTTAACACCATGCGATTCAAGAACTTTCATCAACTTAGAATAAATCATCTTCACCCCTTGATAAAAAGAATCAAAGTCAGGCTTTTCCTTCCCACTTTCAAGCGAACGTTCAAGGTCATCAACTATTGGTAAAATTTCAAGTAAAAGTTTTTCATTTGCGTATTTAACCGCATTTGAGTAATCAGCCTCAAGCCGTTTTTTATAGTTTTCAAATTCGGCAACCCGCCTTAATAATCTGTCTTTATACTCCTCAAGTTCTCTCTTCAAATTTTCATTTTCCAATTTAAGTGCCTCTATTTCGTCAAATGTCCCCGTTTCCTTAACTTCCTGTGACTCTTCAAGATTTTCAACCTTCTTCTGCTCCTCATTCACATTTTTGATATTCTCATCTTTGACCATTTTACACCACCTCAAAATTTTATTTTTAATTAATGCAACACATCCGATAAAACTTTGCATGTATAATTAACGATTGAAATCATCCTGCTGTAATTCATTCGCTTAGGTCCTATCAAGCCGATGACGCCGGAAGCATCACCAATTTTATACTCCGAAGCAATCAAACTGTAATCCTTCAGCCTATTCTCAAAATTTTCCTCACCAATTGAAATTATAACTTTGTCAGATTCATATCCGCCATACACTTGAGTCTTAAGCGTTTGAAAAACTTGTATTATCGCATCTTCATTCTCAACAAGTTCCATTATATTCCGCAATTTTTGAGGACTGCTAAATTCTGGATGCTCCAAAACTTCAGGCATCCCACCTATGTGAACTTTATCAACATTGAAAAAGTCATAAAATAATTTGTCAGCAGACTTGATAAAAATATCTATAATGCTTCTGTAATCCTGCTCAATGTCTTTGACTCTATCAGCAAATGTTTCTCTTACCTGTCTTAATGTCAATCCCGTAAGCCGTTCGTTTAAAACAGTTTTAACAAAGTCAAGTTTACCCCTTGAAATTTCGCTTGACACCTCAAGGGTTATAGTTCTGACAAGCCCTGATTTAACGCTTATAACTACAAGCAATTTTGTATCGGAAAGATTAATGATGTCAAGCCTTGTCAAGATAGCCTCATTTAGTTGAGGCGTTAGAGCAATGCTAAGCTGTTTTGATATTTTACCGATAAGTTTTGATATACCCTTTAAAATCTCTTCAAATTCTTCCTTATCCTGAACAATTTTTCTTATCGCTTCCTTTTCTTCAAGAGAAAGGTCTCTTATCTCAAGAAGATTATCAACATAAAATCTATAACCTTTATCTGTTGGAACTCTTCCAGCAGATGTGTGCGGATGCCACAAGTAGCCTAAAGACTCAAGCTCAGCCATGATGTTTCTAACCGTTGCAGAGCTTAAATTAAGATTATATTTTCTAACAAGATATTTCGAACCCACAGGACTTGCATTCATTATGAACTCTTGAACGACATATCTTAAAATCGTTTTTTCACGGGAGCTCAGCTCTCTTTCAGTCATAGTGTTCACCTCTAAGTAAGGAGCTAATTTTAGTATTACAAAATTACAAAAAATTAAGAAGTTTTTCAAGTTGGGCTAAAATTTAAAATTTTTTCAAAAATAACTTTCCTGGCAGTTGCCGAACAAGATCTTTAAACTCAAGCGAAAGCAAATGGACAAGCGTATCCGTCACGGATAAACCTGTAATTTCAGCAATTTTGTCAACATGAAGTGGCTCCTCAGCTGATAGAACATCCAATATCTTCGCTTCAAAAACATTTAATTCAACCTTTGGCTTTGGAGGCTCTGACTTTAAAATTGGCTGAATCAAGGGTCTGAGGTCTTCAATAATATCTTCAACTGCTTCAACAAGTTTCGCTTTGCTTTGCTTTATTAAAAAATTCGTCCCTTGACTCTTTATGCTGTTAATGTTTCCAGGGACAGCAAAAATATCACGATTTTGGTCATTAGCAAATTCAGCAGTTATCATTGCGCCTCCAGTTTTGCTTGTCTCAATAACAACAACCCCAACGGACATTCCACTTATTATCCTATTTCTTTTTGGGAAATTCATCGCATCTGGTTTTGTCCCCATGGGAAATTCTGAAATTATAGCACCATTTGAAAGCACTTCATTGACGATTTTCCTATTTTCCGGTGGATAAATGTAATCAACCCCGGAGCCAAGAACCGCTATCGTCCGACCACCAGCTTTAAGTGCAGAAAGGTGAGCAATTGTATCAATCCCACGTGCAAAGCCACTGACAATTGTCAAACTCATCCTCGCAAGCTCTGTCGCAAATTTCTCGCATATCTGCCTCCCATAGTTCGTCGGTGTCCGCGTTCCAACAATTGCTATTGAATATCTATCTTTCTCATTTAAATCTCCACGCACAAATAAAATTACTGGCGGGTCGTAAATTTTCCTCAAAAGCTCCGGATAATCGGAATCCCAAAGTGTTATTATTTTCGCTTTTAACTTTTCAACTTTTGAAATTTGCTCGTCAGCAAATTTTGAATTTTGTCCCCTCATTTCAAAAATTTTCTTCGCAAGCCCTTTATCTATACCCTCAACTTTCATCAACTCATAAGGCGTGGCTCTAAAAATCAACTCCGTGTCCTTAAAATAATCCACAAGGTTTTTTATTCTACCAGGACCAACCCCTGGGATCGTCATCAGTTGTAAAATATGCCTGATATCAATTTTCATCTTCATTCTCTTTTATTTCAATTCCATCAACTACAGCAACAACAAGCGTATGAACCGGGACATCATCTCTGCCAAGAATCTGCCTTGCCGAAGTCCCCTCTTGAAGAGCTATCACAGTATCACCTATACCAGCATCAACCATATCAAGCGCAAGCATGTCTCTCCCAATGAAATTGCCTTTCAAATCAATTGGTTGAATTATCAAAATTTTGTATGGTTTTAAATTTTTATTTTTCTGCGTTGCAACTATTGTCCCAGTGACTTTAGCAAGTATCAATTTTTCATCGTTCTTTAATTTTTAAAAATTTCTTTCAATTCATCCCACAAATTGTAATTTTCAATGTGGACGAGGTCAAATATCATCACGCCATCGGTTTTATCAAGCGCCGTTTCAACTGCTCTTTTAAATCTATCAGGTTCATCTTTATACTGTTCAACATATAGGCTTCCATAAACTGGAATAACTCCCATCGTTACTTTCTTCACAAGTTCAGCCGAGCCTTCAACAGAATACCAAATACTTTTCGTTGGTTTCATCCCCGGTTTAGTCAACCTTGAAACATCAATTTCATCTTTTGACACTTCATAAAAATAAAGTCCAGAGCAAAGGAAATCAAGAAGCTCCGCATATCCAGTTTCATTATAATCTTCAACAGCCCATTCAAAGTCAGGCTTATATTTTTCACTCGCCCAATTTGCGCCGAGCTCGTAATATGTCAAATACCACGAGCCCGCATAATCGCCGAACAAGATATTAGGTTTTAAACCTTTAACTACATTTCTTGCTCTCTCAAAAAATTTTCTAATTACCAACGCTCTCCACTTTACCCATTCCCTGAAATATCTCCCTTTAATCAGGCTATCACCATAAATTTTAAAAATATCATCGGGAAAGTTAACTTTTTTGCCAAGCCACCTTTCAAATTTTATCCTTGACGAATCGCTAAAATCAGCATAGATTCCGTCATATCTCACCCTATCAAGGACAACGCCGTCAACATCAAATTCTTTCACAACTTCTTCAATTATTTTGAGCTCATATTCTTGAACTTGCTCAAGCACTGGATTTACCATTGCTGAGTACTTATGCTTTTGCTGAGTTATCGGAATAAACCCGTCTTTCGTGTAAACTATCGTCGCCCATTCAGGATGTTTTGTATAAACAATACCCCTATTGTGATAATTGTGACCTTCGCAGAAGATATTCAAAGCGATGTGGATTTTTAAATTTCTTTTTCTTGCCTCTTTTATCAATGTGTTGACATAATCAAATGTATTCGCTCTTGTGAAATTTGCCCATGTCTTCATTTGCGGTACGAATTCGCTTTTATAAAGAACTTCACCAGAGATAGGTTTGACATCAACAATTATATCTGTAAACCCAACATCAACACATTTATCAAGAATTTTAACAATGCCATCATAACTTCCAAGTCGCTCAAAATTTGCAGTTGCATCAAACCATATCATTTTCGGTTTTTCACTTGAAAAAACTTGAAAGGTTAATAAAAGGAGATATAAAAACAAATAAATTTTCATCATAACCCGAGCTTTTTTATTAAATCCCGAACGAGCTCCTGTGCTTTCGCTTTTGTTTTCGCTTCGGATATTATCCTCAAAATTGGCTCTGTGTTTGACTTCCTTATATGAATCCAACCATCATCGGTGTCAATTCTGACCCCGTCGTCGGTGTTGATTTCAGCATCGTTGAAAACTTGTTTTGCTTTTTCAATAACTTCATCTGGATTTACATTTGAAATATCAATTTTTGTCTTAAAAATTTCAAATGCAGGCAATGTTTTTTTTAAATCCGAAATTTTTCCGCCAAAATCGGCAAGATTTTGTAAAATTAAAGCTATCCCAACAAGCGAATCTCGTCCATAGTGAACATCTGGCAATATAACGCCACCACTTCCTTCGCCACCAATGATTGCGTTAAC
Organism: uncultured Bacteroidota bacterium; assembly: GCA_964438815.1. GTDB lineage: Bacteria > Bacteroidota > Ignavibacteria > Kryptoniales > Kryptoniaceae > Kryptonium. The sequence continues at coordinate 460,803 of CAYTKW010000001.1, read as the reverse complement.
CTCTTTCATTTTCTTGACAACATTTATCTCACCGACAGAAGCTCGGTAAACTTTCGCACCATAAACTTTTGCAATTTCATCAACCGCTTTTGTAGTTGACAAGTTAACAACAACATTTTTCTCTTTTAAATTTTTCTTCTCAAGGGTAATCTTAACCGCCTGCACTATGGTATATTCCTCCCCAAATGGCTCACCTTCTTCCGTGACAAGGACAAGTCTATCAGCATCGGGGTCAACTGCAATTCCGAAATCAGCGTTCGTTTTTTTAACAAGTTCACACAACTGAGTTAAATTTTCAGGAATTGGTTCAGGCTCATGAGTGAAGATCCCACTACCATCACAATTTAACTTTACCACATCACAACCAAATGCTTCAAGAAGCTTTGGAACTATCCCTGAACCAGCGCCATTTATGCAATCAACTACGACTTTAAATTTCCCTGCTCTGATTTTTTCAACATCTATAAAATCAATTTTTAAAACCATCTCAATATGCTTGTCAAGAAAACTCTCATCTTGCTTATACTTCCCAATCTCATCCCATCTTGAATAAACAAATGAATTTCTCTGTGCTATTTCAACAAATTTTTTATGCTCCTCTGGGGTCAAGAAAATTCCTTCGCTGGATATAAACTTGAGTCCATTCCATTGTGTTGGGTTATGGCTTGCAGTTATCATTACACCGCCATTTGCACTTGAATGCTCAACAGCAAGTTGCAAGGTTGGGGTTGGGCAAATTCCAATATCAACGACATCGCATCCTTTAGCAAGAAGCGTCCCTGTGACGATTCTTGATATAAATTCGCTGTGAACCCTTGTATCTCGCCCGACGATTATTTCCCCATGCTCGCAAAATTCAGCAAAAGCAGAGGCAAACCTCACAATCTCAAACGGCGTCAAACCTTCACCAACAATCCCTCTTATGCCAGATACGCTAACAATTAACCTGCCCATAAAAAGTTTTAAATTTATTTTGACCTGTGAAAAATTTAAGCAAATAAACAAAAAATGACAAAACTTGATAACCATTTGATATTTTTGTAAATTGAAACGAAAAACAATTTATCACAAAGTCTTATGGGTGACGAAAAAACAACGCAATTTCCTCAATCAATTTTTGAAGCTTTAAACGACGTCATCTTCGCCGTTGATTCAAATTATGACTTCATTTACATAACGCCATCATGTTTTCGCATAACAGGTTATACAGCCGATGAATTTTTAAATGGGAAGGTCACAGCAAGGAAGCTTGTCTATTCAACAGATTACTGGAGACTCCTTCGCGAAAATTACCAAGTATTAAAGAAAGGAGAGTTGCCGAGAGTTTCTGAATTTAGAATTGTAAGAAAAGACGGTCAAATAAAATGGGTTAGCATTTACTGGTCAATTGTCAAGGACGAGAAAGGACAGATAAAGTATATCCAGGGCGTGATGCACGATATAACCGAAAGGAAAACCGCTGAGGAAAAATTACAAAATAGCCTTAAGGAATTAAAAATTCTTCACAGCTTTAGCTCAAAACTTTCATCAGCTATGACTATTGATGAAATCGCAAAAGCAATTTATGACCATATAACTGAAATAATCCCACTTGAAGGTTTTTTCATTGACATTTACGATGAGATGACTGAACAATTGAGAGGTCTTGTTCATGTTTATTCAATTCATGGGAGAAAAGTTATGATTTCATATCCAAATTATAGATTCAATGTCAGATCGCACTATATTTGGAGAAAATTAATTTATGAGAAGCAAACAACACATATCAAATACTCTGGCAAAGACATCCCACCACCATTTAACCTTTTCATTAAAGAGTCAGAGGCTGAAGGCTATATTCTAAGTACGCCGATGTTTTCAAGGGAAAAAGTATTGGGGGTAATGACAGTTTTAATAAAAGGAAGTGAGATCGAAGAAAACTATATTCATTTTATGGAACATATTGCAAATGAATCCGCGGTTGCAATTGAGAGAGTAAGATACTTTACAGAGCTTCAAGAGTCAGAAAAATCACTTCGTCAAGCATATGAAGAGCTGAAAAAAGTGCATCAACAGCTGGTTTTAACAGAGAAATTAAGGACGCTCGGACAGCTCGCAGGTGGAATTGCGCATAACTTAAGCAATTTACTGAGCGCTATACTTGGAAGGGCACAACTTTTGAAAACTAAATTAACGGATGAATTGCTTCGTCGTGAAGTTGAATTAATTGAAAAAGCAGGACAAAATGCGGGAAGGATCATTTCCCGCCTGCGCGAATTTTCAAAACCAAGAACACATCTTACTCTCGTCCCACTTGACCTCGCAAATATAATTGAAGAAGCACTTGAGATAACGAAATCAAAATGGAAAGACGAATCAGAACTTAAAGGCGTAAAATATGAAATAGTTAAAGATTTTCCCGAAGATAGATTAATGGGAATAACAAATGCTTCTGAGCTGAGGGAAGCTTTGGTAAATATCATTATAAACGCAATTGAGGCGATGCCAAATGGCGGTAAACTTAGTGTCGGGATTTACAATGTAAACAATGAAAAAGTTGCAATTTATATCTCGGACACCGGAATCGGGATGGATGAAGAGACGATGTCAAAGATATTTGACCCATTCTTCACAACTAAAGGTGAATCTGGGACAGGTCTTGGTCTATCAATAGCCTATGAGATAATAAGAAGCCACAATGGGGAGGTATTCGTTGAAAGCGAGCTTGGCAAAGGGACAAAATTCACAATAGTTCTCCCAGCAAGTAAAGAAAAAGTTTCAGAATCTGTGCAGAAAAATAAGTTAAGTGAAAATGCTTTGAAATTAACAGTTCTAATAATTGATGACGATGAATCAGTCCTTTATCTTTTAAAAGATATTTTCCTAAGTCTTGGCTATAAAATCATACCTGCTGGAAACGGCAAAAAAGCACTTGAGCTCATACAAAGAGAAAACTTTGACCTTGTCGTCACAGACCTTGCGCTTCCAGATGTAAACGGTTGGATACTTTCAAAAGCGGTTAAACGGAAAAACAACAAAATCCCAGTGATAATTTTAACGGGCTGGGGAATTGATGTCCCGGAAGAAGAAGCGAAAAGAAGAGGCGCAGATTACATAATCACAAAACCATTTGACCTTGATGAGTTGCTACTTGTAATTAACACCGCAGTTCAATCAATAAATAAATAATGAACTGCAAAAATCCTAAAAAGGAGATAAAGCGAAAGAATAAGCGAGTTAGTTAAATTAATTCCCATAATCGTCCTGTAATTTTGCCATTCCTTCTGAAGGTAGAAATTTTTCTCAAATCTATCAATAATCAAAAACAGTATAGAAAGGTAAATTATAACCCCGATAAGTTCGTAAAGCGTAAATTTCCCAGCGACAACAATTGTCGTAATAAGCCATGAAATTGGAAGTATAATTTTCGCAATTTTAAAAGCCCTCACAGAGCCAAGCCTTTCAATAAATAAATCATCCGTTCTATCCGAGTCCTCCGAAATCCTGTAAATTAGCGACAGCAAATAAAACCCAGCGACAAATCCAATTGACGCAATGGCACCACCAATGTTAAATATATCAAGCAAACCTTTTAAATCTACAGCGCAAACCCACCCAGCAAGAAACCCAAGCAAACCATATGAAATTGAAATGAACAAAATACCGTAAAACGGCTTTGATTTTATGCCGAAACCCGGATGTGAATAAAGAAAAAATAAAATGCTGAAAAGCAAAACAATGTAAAAATAAGTCGCATTAACTTTAAAACTTAAATAAATTCCAATCACAAGTAAAATCAACGAAACAGCAAGCGTAAAAGATGAAGCTGGTTTAACATCCCTAACCCCAGAGATAATTCCTTTTCTGGTATCAAAGTATGCATAAAGCCCATTGCCTGCAGAGTATACCAAAAGATGTAAAATCAAAATGCCATATAAAAATTTTACTGTTATATCAGCCTCAGTCAAAACATAACCCCAAAGAAAAACAGGAAGAAGTGCAAAAGAGGTTTTAAAGCGAAGATGGTAAATTGTGCTTTTAATTTCATAGAGCAACGAGTTTTTCATTTCTTTTGCTATTTTAGTTTTAAAATCACTGATTCGCTTTTTGTTTTAAGAACGACGAAATTGGTTTCAGGAGTTATTGATGAATACAAAACTTCAGCGTTTGAAACTTCAAGATTTTTATATCTTAAATCAACTTGAACATTAAGAAAAACATCTTTTTGATTTGTTTTTATTCTGATTTCATCATCAAGAAATTCATACTCAATCTTCAAATCATCAAATTTTTTCATCTCGCCGTAAGCCTCTTTACAAGTCATAAATCTCAAAAAAGGATAATTTGCTTTTAAATTTTTCAACCAATCCCTGAATCTAAAATAAAGTCCCTCACCTTTTTTGCCACGCCACGGTAGGTAAAACCAGTTTCTGACAAGTTCGGGATTTTCAACTTCATCAGGCGTATAAATAATATCATCTGGATGTATGAAATGCGTCCATACACCAAGCATCGCTATTTCACTTAAAATTATAACCTTCGTATAGTCATCTATTAAAAATCCAGAAGAAACTCTCGGGATCCAGTAAAGTTTTTCATTCCATGGCTCTGGACCGAACTCTCTGTTTTGCCCAACATCAAAATAACCCGAATATAATCCCGCTATAATTTTTATTGAAGGGAAACTTTGAGCAATCGCTTGAACTCCAACTGAATCAATCAAATTCGTTGGCGGTATGTAAGTAAAGGGTAGTTCTCCAAGTCCTTCTTCTTTCCACTTTTTTTGTGAATACCTTAAGGCTTCTTTCATATTTTCAATATCCTTCCATTCATCAATTAAAAGCGAAAAATGGTTATATCCGTGAAACCCAAGTTCATTTTTAATTTTAAACTGCCTTGCTATTATTTTTGAAACCTCAATCTCCTTATTAAAAACTTTCGCTTTCCCCACCCCCCATTCCGTCAAATGAAATGGTGGTTCAACATTAGCGCCGTAATTAAATACAAGACCAGCGGTGTATTTCAAATTTAACTCATCCGCAAGCTTTATCATATCGGGATAAAAGACGAAAAAGTGAAATTCAGCCATAGTCATAAAAAATTCATCCCATATAATCTTCTTTTTAACATTTGGAACTGCCGTTGGGAAATCATCTATGAAGATAACTGCAAAATTCGGGATAGGTTGAACGAATTTATCCGAGACAAAAGCGATTGATTGAGTTATAAAACCCCGAAATAACTTGTTTGAAAGAATAGATGTATTCCAGTAAATAACCTTACCAAGAAAATATCTTAAGCTCCAAACGACGGGAATTCTACCACTTGATGTTGCAATTATCTTCTTTCCACCAAAGTGAACGAAATCAAACATTGACAAATCACGCAGTATTGAATCTGATATTGCTGTTTTTTCAAGCATCGGAAGAAAGTTGGCTTTGAAAACAAGCCCTGAATTACCAACATTAAGAAATAATTTTTGAGCATTTCTCAACCTCACGCCGAAAAGCTCAGATAAATTTTCATTATATCCACGATATATCACTGCAAGTCCTCCGCCAGAACGAACGAATGATTTTATCCTTTCGCAATCCTCTTTTGAAAGCTTATTTATAAATTCAGTTGCTAAAACAATGGCAAAATAATTTTTAAGGTTTTCAACTTTAACATCGGGATAATCCGAAAGGTCAATTTCATCATAATTTATCTTCGCATATTTAAAAGCCCATCTTACGTTTTCAACACAGCTCTCAGAGTAAAGGTCAGAAGAGTCATATATAAGAAGAATTTTTGCTGGGTTTTGAATTAAAAAGTCTTCGTTACCATTTCGTTTTCCACACGAGATAAAAATCAGCAAGAAAACGAGAAAAGATATTTTATAGCGACCTTTCAGCATCTTCAACAGTTTTGTAAAATTCAAAATGTTTTTCAGTCCTTGTGATTTCAAAAATTTTCTTCACTCTCGGGTTCATACCCGCAAATTTTATTGTTCCCCCTTTTTCTTTTGCGCTTCTATAAGCGACAACTATTATCCCAAGCCCCGAGCTATCAATAAATGTCACATCCGAAAAATCAATTATTATATTCACCTTGCCCTTGTCAATCAAATTTTTAAACACATCCCTCGCTTGAATTGAGCTTGCAACATCAAGCTCACCTTTAAACTTAACGATAGCATAGTTATTTTTTTCAGTAATGCTGTATTCCATCTTTTTCTCCAATTTTTTTGTTTTGATTCTTTCAACCCATTCAAGGAATATAAAACAATTCTCACACGAATAATCACCATGAAACCTGCACATGTTTTCAGGTGATTGCCAACATTTGCTCAAGCTGCTTTCGTAAATTGGACATCTTGAACAAACATCTCTTGGTTCACCCTTGAACTTCCAGCATTCCTCAATCCACTGCGTCCCTGCCTTTTCCATTTTCTCGCTCATAACAGAAAAAAATGCAGAAATAACTTTCGGGTCAAATTGTGAACCCGTTCTTTTCCTTATCTCATCTTCAAGCTGTTGATAGGAAAAAGCTTTGCGAAGCTTTGAATTTGATGACATCTCAACAAAAAATTCACACAGACCGAGAATTCTCCCGAAAAGTGGAATTTCTTCCCCTTTCAAACCTTGCGGAAATCCCCAACCATCATACCATTCCTGATGTGTCCTTATCCCTTCAATTATATCCACACTTATAGGCAAAATTTCAACCATGCTTGCGCCAATTATCGGGTGATTGTAATCAGCTTGATAGCCTTCGCTTACTTCAACAACTCCACACATTCCAACATCATGTATTAAACCCGCAATTTTAAGCTCACGAAGTTTTTCGGCATCAAGCCCAAGTTTTTTCCCAATCTCAACAGCAAGCTGTGCTACTCTGTTTGAATGTCCCGCTGTATATTCGCTTCTCATATCATAAGCTTCTGAAAGAGCCATCAATGTCTTGAGGTATCGCTCCGTGAACTGATTAAACAAGTCAACATTGTGAATCACAATTTTTATTTGCTCAACGAAAGTTGAAAGAATTTTTACTGTAAATTCCTCAAACTGCTTTAACTTCTTAAAATTCACAAGCGCGAAAATCCCAAGAAGTTTCTTCCCCTCAACGAGCGGAACCCCAATTATTGATTTCACTTTAAATTTAAACAAAAAATCAAAATCACGAACTATCATCTCTTCACCACCCTCAACCCATTCAAAAAGTCCCGTGTCAGGTGATAGGTCAATCTCGTTTATAAATTCTTTTGTTAAATTTTTACTCGCCCTTATCTTCATTCTTTTTACTTTTTCATCCCACATTGCTATAAAGCCAGCATCGCTACCTGTAGCCGTCAACGCAAGCTCAAGCAAAAGTTCAAGGAACTTATTAACTTCAAGTGCAGAACCAAGCATTTTTTTATTTACCTGCACTTGAGATTCAAGCGAACGAATTTTTGAGCGTAATTCTTCACCTGATTTTATCTGCCTTAAAGCAGCAGCACAAGCCCCAGAAAAATTTTTTAACCAAATTGAAATTTCCTCGCTTATTGGACCCGGTTCATAAGGACCGCAGAAAAAACTCCCAATGTAATTTCCAGATAGATAAAGCGGTATGTTAAGAAATTTCCCAGCCCATATAAGCGCAAAACCAAAATTTTTATACTCATCCCTAAAAATCATCTTTAGTTCAGGCTCCCTCAATGCTTCAATAACCTCTTCATCAAGTTCACTCATCCTTTCATTTCTCAATCGCATGCTTTCAAGTATAAGGCTCTGGCTAAATTCGGAAAAAGAGTAAATATAACAAGCCGGGGCTTTGATGACGCTTTCAAACACATCAAAAATAAATTCAAAACCTTCGCTTGTCCCTTTCTCAAAAAACATAAATCCACCAAATTCTTTCCACACATCAACAAACCTTTTCTTTTCCCTGCTGGCGATCTTCCAAAGCATAATAACTCACCCTTGAATTACTTTTCTCACTATTTCCATTATACCCGACGGGCTAAACGGCTTCGGGACATACTCATCCGCACCTGAGTCAAACATATCTTTTATTTCGCTTTCCTCACCTTTGGCAGTTAACATAACCACATATGTATTTTTCAGATCAGGATCAGCTTTAATTTCACGACAGGCTTCAATCCCATTTTTCCCTGGCATAATGACATCCATAAAGATAAGCTCTGGCTTCTCGCTTTTTGCAACTTCAACTGCTGAATCGCCATCACCAACAATTAAAATTTCAATATCAAATTTTCTAAGAATGAATTCAAGAAGACGCTGAACCGTTATGTCGTCATCAGCAATAAGAACTTTTTTCAAGGCTGAAAAATCTAAATTTTTTTAATTATAAGCAATGTCAAATCATCTTTTTGTTCAGCATCACCTTTAAACTCAATTACCTCTCTTATAACTGCATCACAAATTTCAACAGCGCTTTTATCGCCGTTCATTGATATAATCTTTTTCAATCTTTCAATCCCAAAAAATTCGCCATTTTCATTTTTTGTTTCCACAACCCCATCAGTAAAAGCTACAATCACATCTCCACTTGAAAGACTTAATTTATCAAGCCCATAAACTTCACCATCAAACAAACCAACTGGTGAGCCATGAATTTCAAGCTCAAATATATCTCCATCGCTTTTTCTGAAAATAACAGGTGGAATATGCCCAGCATTTGAATATACAAGCATACCATCGGGATAATACTCACCAATGAAAACCGTTGAATACATGCCTATATGCGAAGTATCTTTGTAAATTATTCTGTTAACCGAGCCAATCAAATCTGAAATGTTAGAGGCAATTTCATACGATAATCTTATCGTACTTCTCAAACCAGCAAGAAGAAGAGCCGCGCCAATCCCATGTCCAGAAACATCAGCAACCAAAAACGCAAATTTCTCTTTTCCCGGAATAAAATCATAATAATCACCTCCAACGCTTGAACTGGGTTTTATAAACGCAAAAATATCAAGCCCTTCAAATTTGGGAATCCCATTCGGAAGTAAACTCTCCTGAATTCGCCTTGCTATCTCAAGCTCTTTCTTTAAAGCCTCGGCTCGCTTTATCTCATCAATGAGTTTATTTCGGTAGAGAATTATACCAGCGTAATTTCCAAGCGTAAGAAGAAGCTTGGCTTCAACGGTTTCAAAAGTTTTATCCGCACTACAAATGAAAATCCCACCAATTGGATTATCACCTGAAAACATTGGAACTGCCAACATCCCCCTTACCATTCCATCACGAGGTGAAAAGATGACGAAATTTCTCGTCTCAACGGCTCTTTTAATTAATTTTTCTGCTTCCTCTTCAACTTCAGGTTGAATTTGACCCCTGACATACTTTTGATTTAAGTTTTCACCAAAAATTTCAATGACACAAGCCTTTGGCGAAATCAAAAGTTCAATTTTATCCATAACTATCTTAACAATTTCAAACTCATCAAAAACCAAACTTGCCTTTGCCATTATGTCGTGGACAATTCCGAGATCTTCTTGTCTGTGTGCAAGCTCTTTGACGAGGTCCTCAATGTAGCCCTCGTAATTTAAAAGCTCCGTATACAAAAATTTTAAAAGTTGTGCCTCCCTCTCAACATTAGTGCTCGGCTTGATATAAAGATGCAATTTCCTGTAATTTGTTTCAACTTCAACTTTAACTCCTTCTTCAAAACTTTTAAAATTTTTCGTTCCCGCGATAAATCTACCCGACTCATCAAAAACACCAAACTCTGAATTCGAAAATTGAGAAAATTTTTCGGTGTATTTTCTAATTATCCGCTCAATCACACTTAAAGCTTTCTTAATTTATAAACTCTGACATAGTCGCCATCAAAATAAATTTCGGCAAGTGCGTGTTTATAATTTAAACAAACTGAATCAAGCACTGCAATTAGGTTATCAATTCGTGGCATAAACAATTCATGAATTTTTCCGACCGCTTTATCTTTTGGGACAAGGACATAGACATTATCATAAATTTTTTTCTTGTCATCAATTAAAATATAACTTTTCAAGAAATAATCCCAATCCATAAACCACGCCCAATTTTCAAATGTAGCTCTTGTCCCAGAATGCGAGACAATGGCGATTGAAAATGGCAAACTCTCCTTTTGAATTTTATTAATCACCTCAACAAATTCATCAGGCTCAATCCGAGCGTCAAGTTTAAACCCGCCAGCGAGAAAAGAATTAAGAATAAGCATTAAAACAACGCATGAAACAAGAACACGATGATAAAGTTTTCGCCTTGCGAAAAATTTTTTTAACATAACCGCAAACCATACAAAAGAAATCAAGACAACAAGCGGATAAAACTGCTCACAAGGGATAAAACTTAAAATTGACATCTCACACACTACAATAAAAATTAACAAAATGAGCGTAAAAATTCCATAAAAGGGGAAAATTTTAAAAGTTGTAATTAAAACCAAAGACAAAACAAACATCAAAACATTCACGACCATTGGCGCTACACCCACAGGTTCAGGGTTATAAAGCAACGCATAAACTTTTAATGCCAATTCCGGATTTCTTCTCAAATAAATTTCAATCGCAGACAAAAATAAAAACAAAATCACCAAACTTATAAAAGTAAATTTCCTTTTCTCCGAACCTCTCAAAATTGATTCCAAAGCCACTGATGAAAAAATTAGAACCGAAATGATAAATCCAAGAAAAAGATCAATTAAGAAAAGAACGAAAAAACTCAAAAATTTTTGCGTCAAATCTTCGTCCTTCCAAAAATAAAGCACAAAAAACAACCACCCAAGCCCAAGTAAAAATGAACTCCCTTCAACCGGATTTGAAATAAACCCAAGATACCCAAACAAATATGCAAAAAGCGAACTGCTCAATGCTACCGAAAAAATATCATTTGTTAACTTGTATGTCAAAAGCGAAATACCAACAAATAAGAGAGCAAAATTAAAAGCTCCAAAAAGATGCAAAACCATATACTGATTAATTCCGAAAGCAAGCGAGAAAAAAGCACAAATTGAACTTATGGCAAAGCTATGCATCTCAAAATTATAGTTATTCAAAAGAATTGAAGTGATTTTAACAAGATTGTTATGTTGCATAACTGATGAAAGCGATTTGCTCTGAAGGGCTGGGTTCATCCATATAATCAAACCAAATAAAAATATCAACATCAAGGCTATATGCTCAAGTTTAAAATTTAAATTTATTCTCAATGCAAATTTTTTCGCTCCGTCAATAAGGTCGTAAATTTTTTGGTTAAGCGAGATTTTCAAAAAATTAACTTTCATTGCAAGTTTTCTCTTCACAAGCACAAAATCAATCCCATAAATCAGCACAAAAAGTGAGACGACGAAAAAAAGGTCAAAAGATTTTAACAAGACCGCTAAAAAAAGAATCACAAAAAGTAAAGCCAATGCGCGATAAAGATATTTAAAAACGCAATCAAACTTATAACATTCATCCCAAAACCTTACTTTCCATAAAGCAAAGGAAATTAGAAAGAACCCGATGTAAAGTTTAAATATGTATATTAAACCTTCAAGCATCAAAATGCCGAATAATATTGGTAATCAAGTGTGCGGATGAATTTCAACATATAGTGGCTTGTAATTATTGCAAATGTAAACGAGCCAGCGAGAAAACCAAGTACTCCATATTCCCAACTTATCAGTCTACTTGCGAGAAGTCCAACTATGAAGTCAACAAAAAGCGCAATCCTAATGGCATTTAACCCGAAATCAGTTTTCCAAAGCGTAAAAAAGAATAGATTATTCATCAACCCAACCGCAAGCAGCAAATATGAAATGGAAGCGAAATAATACACTTTAAATGTTATCGGGCTTGAGAAGAACTCACGAACCTCTTTTATATGCTGATAAATTTCACCAAATTGCATCACCACAAAATAAACCACTATTATGCTCATCGCGCCAAAAAGAAGCAAAAAGATAAGTTTAATAAAGTAAAAATTTAAATGCCATAAGTTATGTCTTTTTATCTTAAACGCTGGAAATTTCTCTTGAGTCGGCACAAGTGCTTCGGAAAAATCATTAACAGTCCATTCAAGCACCGCAAGCATCAATCCAAATGAAAGCAAAGCCCAATCCATCCCAAGCTCATATGGGGTCCTGAACCAGAAGAAATAAAATTTACCCCTTGAATATGCAGTCCATGAAATTATCCTATCAAGGAAGAGAGTCAGAAAATAGTAAAAACCAAATTTAAAAAATGGACTATTCACATACACAAGCACCGAAGGGCGCTTCACCTTAAGTGAAATATAGCCAATTTTTCTCTCTTCCCTTTTCAACTTGAAAACATACCTGGCCCAAAGATACATCATAATGTTTGAAGTTAACAAACCCAAAATATGCGCAGTATGAATTGAAAAACCTTTAAATTTATGAAGCCATATCACAATGATTGTCCCAATTGAGAGAACTATAGAGATTGAAAGTTTTCTTTTGGCAGAGTAAATCATACTCGCTGAAAGCCAAAGGAGTGAAAGCAAAAGATAATAAGAAAGAGCTACATACATAAATTTTCTTGGAAAAACTGTGAAAACGAAGTTAAAAACAAACAAAATAAAAGCGATTGCAATTGTAAAAACAGCGCCGTAATTGAAAAGCCTTAACGCAATTTCACGCGCCGTTATTTTATTCCCCAAACTTAAATAATGCGTAACTTCCCTGCCCATAACCTGCGTAAATCCACCGCTTACCATAAAACTTAAAATCGTTCCCAAGGCAACAGCTGTAGCCTGCATTTCAGTAAACCTAATCCATGCCCACAATGAATATCCAGTGAAAACTATAAACGCAACTTGACTTGCAATTGGAAGCCCAAGTGCAACTCCAGCAGAAAAATGCTTTACAAACCTCCACAGACCCTTTACAATTGAATCTTTATAAACTTTTGTCTTGCCTTTTCTATCAAACCTCACTTTTAGCTTACAAATTTTGTAAACATCAAGGCTAAGCTCAAAAATGTCTTTCCTTCCAAATTCAACAGGACAATCAATGTGCCTATAACCCAAACTTTCAATAACTGCTGCAACCTGAAGAGCGCTTACTGGATTTCCAATTTTCTCAACGATTTCATCGGCAAGCTTCTCAATTTTTTCATAAAACTTGTCTTTCTCAACTTTTCTTTCAATATGTCGTTGCAATAAGTTCTCTTTCATCTTTTGAGCAAATAAGTTCATTATAAACATTTCGGTATTCGCCGACAGCCATATCAATCCTATATTTTGCAAGGACTTCTTCCCTTGCCCTTCTCCCTAATGTCTCGCGAAGCTCATGGTCTGTTAAAAGTTTAATCACTCCCTCTGCAAGTGCTTTCGGGTCTCTTGGCTTAACTATTATCCCGAAACCTTCAAGCGCTTCTCTGACGCCACCGACATCCGTTGCAACTACAGGTCTTGCACACGACATCGATTCAATCACCGTATACGGAAAACCTTCAGATATGCTTGATAGTATTGAAATATCGCCTTCATTATAAATTTCACTTGGCTTGGGGTGATGACCAGCCAAAATAAATGTATCTTCAAGTTTAAGCTCTTTTATCAAGTTTTGACATTTTCTCGTATAAAGCGGGTCAGCATCAAGTGAACCGTAAACAATAAACTTTACATTTGGGATCGTCTCACGGACAATTGCGCTCGCTTTTATCATAGTCTCAATATCCTTTAGAGGCATAACCCTTGCTGCTGCAACGACGGTTGGTATAGCACGCGTTTTTTCGGGCTTTGGCTTCGGCTTAAAAACCTCGGGATCAACACCATTGTAAACTACCCTTATTTTTTCATCCCCAACCCCAAAAATTTTTTCCCATGTCGTGTTAAATCTACACACAGGCAAAACTTTATCTGCGAGCTTATAAAGCATTTTTGAAACAAGTATTGAAAGATTTATTAAAAACTTTTTCGCAAAGAAACTCAATTCCTTTTCACTTCCAATTCCAATGTATCTTTCCCTTGCGAAAACACCATGGTCTGTCACAACAAGCGGTGTCTTATCCCTCATCTTTGCAACTACGCTCGGCAAACCGCAAAAACCAGCTGCCGTAGCATGGCTTAGATCAACCTCGGGGACATCAACATAAAGTGGCATCAAATAATGATAAAGCCACCTCATAGCAAGCGTTAAATCATAAACTGATGGTATCTCATCATCAGATAAAAATGGATTATCTTCAAAATACTTCAGCACAACGATCTGTTTAAATTTTTGCCATACAGTGAAACTTCTAAATGTCTGCTTGTAATCATATTCGCTGAAATATCTATGCATAAGCCAAATATAGCCTGCACAATCTTCGGGATTTGAAAATGGATCCATAAGTGAAGATATAAACTCAGCAAAAATTGGTATGAACTTCCTCAAGACAACCCTTTCGCTTACCTTTGTCTTTCTGATGTAAATGCTTGAAAATGGGATTTCAAAAAATATATCTTCAAATGGTTCCTCTGAACCCCATAATGGAATTTGACGAACAAATTTTACATTTTGAGGCAGTTTATACTTATACTCAACATAAGGCATGCCAGTGACAGCATAAATGTAAAAATCAAATTCGCTTAAACTATTCACAAGTATATCAGCCCATGTGCTTACTCCACCGCCTACAAATGGATATGTGCCTTCTGTCTCAAAAAGAATTGACTTTCTTTTCATCAAGTTAAAACTTTTTGTCGTTTTTGATAAACCTCATATAAAGTTCGCTATACTCTTTTACAAATTTCTCAACTTTAAATCTTTTCGCTTTTCTTTGTCCATTTTTTGAAAATTTTCTCCATAAGTTATCAATAGTAAGAATTTTGACCACATTTTCAACAAGCTTAACATAATCGCCAGGTTCAAAAAGAAGTCCGCATTCAAACCCATTCTCATTTACAAGTTCAGGAATTCCACCCGTTGATGTAGCCACAATCGGAACACCTGATGCCATAGCTTCAAGTATGACAAAAGGTTGTCCTTCACTTATGCTCGGTAAAACAAGAACATCAGTTTTTTTCAAATAATCAATCACATTAGCTTCGCCAGTGAAAACGACCCGTTCTAAAATCCCAAGCCTTTCAGCAAGTTTAAAACATTCACGAGCATATTCAAAATCCTGCGTTAAATCACCAACCACATAAAACTTAACATTGTTATTTTTTTCAAGTATCAACGGAATTGCTTTTATAAATGTTTTAACATCTTTTATTGAAACGACTCTACCTATAAAGCTTACAACTTTTTCATCTAAACTATCCCGCTTACACTCAAAAAACTTATCTTCAACAAAATTTTCAATAACCTTAAATTTATGCTTTATCTTCTCAACCACATCTGGCTGAACTAATTTCAGCTGTTGCTCAAGGTTATACGAACAAACCGTTGTGATAGAGTCAGCTTCAAGATAACATCTTCTTGCAATCTCTTTGAAAATTTTTAGGAATTCGCGCCTCTCAACACAAGCTTCATTTTTACTTTTCTCATCCCGAAAAATTTTAAATCCACATTCAACTTCATCAACTCCAAATTCAAGCTCTTTCCAATATAAACCGTGTTCGGTTATTATTAAGGGCTTATTTTTCTTCCCCTTTATCTGCAATCCTAAAAGCCCTGCAAAACCCGTTGATAGGCTATGATAAATTTTAGCATCAGGAATTACTTCAATTGAATCCTCAAAATTAAATCTAAATCCAAGCCCATTTCTCATATCAATTTCAACTATTGTTTCAACATTTTCAGGTACCTCAAACTTTCTTTCTCCTTTTGCACCAGCATATAGGTGAACTATTGAAAACTTAAGATGGGGAAGATTTTTTACGAGCGTATGTGTCCACTTTGATACACCACCCGTTGCATAAGGATATGTGCTTTCAAGGATTAAACAAACATCAACCATCTTTTTCCAAACGCTTTGTTAAAACTACCTCTGTTCCAGATTCATGTGATAGTATATACTCAATTTTATCCATAATTTTGCTTGCAATGTAAAGCCCATATCCATGGTCTGACAAAACCTTCGAATCTGGCTCTTTCACATCCATGGGAGAAAATTTTTCGCCGAAATCCCTTATTGAAATGACAACTTTGAAATCATCAACATCTGCCCTTATCACTACATCACCCTCTTTTTCTTTATATGAATGCTTATAAACATTCGTCAACATTTCACTTACAACAAGCTCAACATCTGAGGCAATTTCATCCTGAACTCCATTTAAAAGCAAAAAATTTTTTAACTCTGTTCTCAATTCAGAAATTTTACTTGCGTTGAGCTTGCTCTTTAGTTCAAATGTCATTTGTAAATTTTGTTTAGCTCTATTGTTGAAATATAAGGGACAAAACCATAATGAAGCGAAAGCCTTTTTATATAATTTCTTCTCTTGTCATTTTCCGGTAGAAAGTCAAGCGTGAAAATTTTTTTGCTTATCTTTTTCAAAATTTCAACCTTATCAAGATATTCTTTCTCAAACCGAACATAATACTTCCCCTTTTTGAAATCGTATCTTGTGAAAAGTCCCTCAACTAAAAAGGCGTCAACGAAATTTTTTAATGTATCAATTAAAACCCAGCCATTGTTTGCTATGACCAATTTATCTGGGTTTTGACTTTTTATCAGCTTTACCATACCAATGATTTTTTCTTTGAAATGCGGGAAAATTTGAACTATATCTATCATGTCAAGGAAAAAGCCGTCAAATTCCTTTGATATTATTTTCGGAATCATCTCGCCAAAGATTAAATTTCGCCATACCTCTGATGTGACATCAATATAGAAATGGTTTTCCCAGATTGGATTTTCGCCAAGCAACAATGAATCGGGCAGAGTATAACCGCGATATGCCTCAAATTCAGCGAGATTAAGATAAGCAATTAAAATTATACCAAGTTTTTTAAATTCGGAAAGTTCCTCTTTTGTGTAATGGTCGGGGTCAAGGATTAAAAGGTCAAAATCTTTCGCTTCCGTTGGTTTTACCTTTGAATAACATACAGCATATCTTTTAACATTTTCAATCCCTTTGTCTTGTGATACAGCGGAGACATTAAAGATTACAATGAACAGAAACAACAACATCATTTGATTCCTAATTTAAGTTTCTCAACAAGAGCATAAAGTTTAAAAATGAGCTCACCCACCTCGTTACATAGATTTAAAGCACATTTTCTTTCAATTTCCCCCGAGATTTCGGTTATTTCAGGGAAACCATAAGATGAACCTGAACCCTTTAACTGATGTGCATAGTGTTGAATTAATGAAAAATTCTCAGATGAAAAAGCTTCCCTCATTTGCTCTATTTTTTTCTGTGCTATGGTTAAGAAGTTTTCTTGCAGTTTTTTCCATTCGTCAGAGGAAAATTTCTTCATTTGTGTGTTAATTTTTGTTTTAAAAATAAAAAATTGTTGGTTTAAATTCAAGCCTTGGAGGTTATGTTATAATTCTACTTATGTCACCCTGAATTCTGACCTATCGTCAGGATAGGTTTATTTCAGGGTCCCAAAAAGAGAGTCCAAAACAAGAGATCCCAAAACGAGTTTTGGATGACATGGTTTGGGATGACACTTGTTCAGCATGACAAGTTAAGTTAAAATGCTAATTGCGATACAGCTACTTTAAAGGGGAGTTTGTTTATTTTCAGCTGATTTTTTATATTTAAACACAATGAAAGGCAATGATTTTGAAATTTCCAAGACCATGCGCAAGATAATAATAGCCATTGATGGTCCTGCGGGTTCGGGTAAAAGCACCACCGCCCGACTCGTGGCTCAAAAACTTGGATACATTTACATTGATACTGGAGCTATGTATAGAGCTCTTACATTAAAGGTGATTGAATCTGAAGTTGACCCCAATGATGAAGATAAAATTGTTGAAATCGCTGAAGATACAAAAATTGAGCTTTTATATGAAAATGGAAATTTGAGAGTTTTACTTGATGGAAGGGATGTGACTGAAAAAATAAGGTCTCCACAAGTGACATCCCTTGTGAGCCTTGTTAGTGCTCATCCGAAGGTCAGAGAGGCAATGGTCAAAAAACAGCGTGAACTTGGAAAAGGTGGTGGGGTCGTGATGGACGGCAGGGACATTGGAACTGTTGTTTTCCCGGAAGCAGAGCTTAAAATTTTTATGAAAGCGGATATAAAAGAAAGAGCGAAAAGAAGACAAAAAGAGATGGAAAGTCAGGGTTTCCATATTGAAATTAAAGAGGTTATGAAAGAGCTTGAGGAAAGAGATAGATTTGATTCAACGCGCGAATTTTCGCCGCTGAAAAAAGCTGACGATGCAATTGAAATTGACACCACAAATTTAACAATTGATGAACAAGTTGAAATTGTTTTAAAAAAGGCATATGAATTAATAAATCAAAATTCAAACGAGGAAACAAATGCAAGTTATCATAGATAAAAATGCCGGTTTCTGCTGGGGCGTTGTGAGAGCAGTTGAAATGGCTGAAAATGAGCTGAACAATTCAGGAAAGTTATATTCGCTTGGGGAGATAATCCATAATCCCGTTGAAATTGAGAGACTGCAGAAAAGGGGGCTTATCACTATAACTCATGATGATTTGAAAAATATAAAAGATGCGAAAGTTTTAATTCGTGCACACGGTGAACCACCGTCAACTTATGAGCTGGCGAAGAAATACGGAGTTGAACTTGTTGACGCAACTTGCCCCGTTGTGCTAAAGCTTCAAAGCAGAGTGAGAAAGTTTTACCTTGATGGTTATAAAATCATCATCTTTGGGAAAAAAGACCATCCCGAAGTGATTGGGCTTGTAGGTCAATGCGATGGGAATGCGATTGTGATAAAATCGCTTGAAGAAGTTGAAAATATCCCGCTAAAAGGAAAAGTTGCTTTGTTTTCTCAAACGACGATGTCAAAAGATTTATTTTACAGGATAAAAGATGAAATTGAGAAAAGAGTTGAAAAGCTTGTTGTTGTAAACATTGAAGATGAAGCTATTGAGTTCGTTGCAAAAGATACGATTTGTAGGCAAGTTTCAAACCGTGATGATAAATTGAGGGAGTTTTCAAGGAGTGTTGATGTCGTCATTTTCGTTGCAGGAAAAAACAGCTCAAATGGAAAGGTTCTTTATGAGATTTGCAAGTCAGAAAATGCGAGAACTTACTTTATAGAGATGCCGAAGGAGTTAAAACTTGAATGGTTTAAAGATTGCGAAAAGGTTGGTGTTACAGGAGCGACCTCAACTCCACAGTGGCTGATGGAGGAGGTCAAGAAAGAGATTGAAAGATTATGCAACGGTAAAAGCGAGAGTTTTCAAAAGCCATCGTGAGAAACAAAATTGTTAAACCGCCTGTGGTGAAGGTTAGCGAGTTTTTGATGGCTTTTGGCGTTAACCTTCACCCTGGCACAAAAACCAAAACTTAACAGGAGGTAGAGAGTTAATGCCAGAAATCCTTGAAAATTTAAATCCGAATCAGGAACAGGCATCTGCGCAAACGCTTAGCGAGGAGCATGAGACGGTAGCGGCCTATTTAAAAAAGCGCAAAGGGGACAAAATAAAAATTTACAACGAGGGCGGATACGATGAGGAAGAGCAGAAAAGATTGCTCAAGCTCTACGAACAATCACTTAGCAAAGTCGTTGAAGGTGATATTTTAGAGGGTGAAATCATTGAAATTGATCGTGAAAAAGGTGAAGTTGTAATTGACATTGGATTTAAGTCTCCGGGCGTAGTTCCCTTAAACGAATTCAGAAATCCTGAATCTTTAAAGGTGGGCGATAAAGTTGAGGTGAGTATTGAAAAAGTTGAAGACAAAGAGGGTCAAATTGTCGTCTCGCACAAAAGAGCTCACTTTCTAAGGGTATGGAAGAGAGTTAACGAAGCGTATGCAAAAGATGAAATTTTAAAAGGGACGATAATAAAGAGAATTAAGGGTGGATTTGTCGTTGATATTGATGGATTGCTTGCCTTTTTACCTGGCTCACAGGTTGACATCAAACCAATAAGAGATTACGACGCATGGGTTGGAAAGGAAATTGAATGTAAAGTTGTGAAGATAAACCAAGCAGCGGAAAATGTTGTCGTAAGTAGAAAAGCTCTGGTTGAGAAGGAACTTGAAGAACGCAAACGTAAGTTCTTTGAAACAGTTAAAGTTGGAGACAGAGTCAGAGGAACCGTCAAAGCAATTGTTGACTTTGGTGTCTTCGTTGATATGGATGGAATTGATGGACTTATCCATATAACTGACCTCTCTTGGGGGAGAGTAAATCATCCATCAGAAGTCGTTCAGCTTGACCAAGAGCTTGACATGGTCGTGACAAGAGTTGATGAAGTTACACTTCCAACGGGTGAGAAGGTAAAGCGTGTCTCACTTGGCTTGAAACAATTGCAACCACATCCATGGGAAAACATTGACCAAAAGTATAAAGTTGGTCAGAAAGTCACAGGTAAGGTCGTGGCTATAACCGACTATGGAGCTTTCATTGAAATAGAGAAAGGGATTGAGGGATTAATTCATATTTCGGAGATGAGCTGGACACAGCATATAAAGCATCCATCACAATTTGTTACGATGGGTCAAATTGTTGATGCTGCAATTTTACACCTTGACAAGGAGGGTAGGAAGTTATCTTTGAGTATGAAGAGGCTTGAACCAGACCCGTGGGAAAAAATTGAAGAGAAATATCCTATTGGTTCCAAACATAAAGGAATTGTCCGAAACATTACAAACTTCGGCGTTTTTGTTGAGCTTGAACCTGGAATTGACGGATTAATTCATATATCAGATCTCTCGTGGACGAAGAAAATCCGACATCCTGGTGAAGTAGTGAAAAAAGATCAAGAAATTGATGTTGTAATTCTTGGCATAGATAAAGAGCAAAGAAGAATAACGCTTGGACATAAGCAGGTTTTCCCGAACCCATGGAATAAATTTGAGGCAATTTACAAAGTTGGAGCAGAAACGCAAGGGAAGATAGTTAGAATTATTGAAAAAGGTGTTATAGTTGAGCTTCTAGACGGCGTTGATGCGTTTGTTCCAATCTCGCATCTTTTGCCTGGACAAGCTCAAATAAAAAATATACACGCTGTTTTCAAAGAAGGAGATGTTCTGCCATTAAAGGTAATTGAATTTGACAAAGAAAGACAAAAGATAATACTTTCTGTTTCAGAATACTTTAAAGACAAATCAGAAAGACTTGTAAAAGAATTCCTTAACAAACACCCAGTTCCACCAGATGAAGCACAGATGAGAGCACCTGTTACATCAGTTGGAGTTGAAGCTGAGGGTGAGGAAAGAATATTCATTGAATCAAACTATGGCAAAGAAAGTTTCCCTGGGCAAAGTAAAGCTCAGGGGGCTCAACAAAAACAAAACTAAATCAAAAACTCCAGCTTGCATTCAGCCGTCCCGATTCCATATGGAGTCGAGGACGGCTTTTTTGTTAAGTTGAAAATTTTTATGTTTTTGTAATGAAAAGTTTGAAACTTGAAATAATTGCCTTTATGGTTTTATTTTCAGCGCTACTTAATTCTCAAACTCAAAACGACACGACGAAGGTTAAAAAAAGTGACATAGATACAGTTGTTGTTTATTCTGCGATTGACTCAGCAATTTACGATGTTGAAAAAAGAGAAATGTTTTTGTTTGGAAATGCTGATATAAAATACAAAACAATGCACTTAAGGTCCGCGGTCGTCAGTATGAACCTTGACAGCACTGTGCTTGAAGCATCTGGCTTGCCTGATTCAACTGGGAATAATTATACGGGGCTTCCAATTTTAAACGATGCAGGGGAGGAATATCATGGATTTAAACTTGCATATAATTTCAAAACGCAAAAAGGACGGATAACGCAAGCAACAACTCAAATGGAAAATGCATATTATTATGGTGAAAAGATAAAAAAAGTTGAAAAAGATGTCCTATTTGCTTACAAAGGTAGATATACAACATGCGATGCAAACGAACCACATTTTTACATTGAAGGCAAAGAGATGAAAATTATACTTAACGATAAAGTCATAGCAAGACCTGTAATTTTGTATATTGAAGGCGTTCCGGTTTTCGCGCTTCCATTTGGCGTTTTCCCAAGTAAATCTGGAAGAAGGTCTGGATTTATCCCACCTGTTTGGGGACAAACCTTCAATGCTGGATTTTATTTTAAAGGATTTGGTTATTACTGGGCTATGAGCGATTATACAGACCTTGCTACGACATTTGACTGGTATATGCGTGGAGGATGGCAAATAGCTGGTGATTTCAAGTATGCTTTGAGATATAAATTTAACGGCGCAATTGGATTTGCATTTGCTAACTTTTATTCTGGTGAACCAACAGATCCAGATAGAACCTCAAGCAAAGAATGGAGATTTAATTTAATTCACAGTCAAACGATAGACCCAACCTCAAGGATAACTGCTAACATTAATGTCTCTACAAACAATTATTTCAGAGCAACTGGGACAACTGTTAGGGATGTTCTTCAGCAAACTTTAACCTCAAATGTGAGCTATTCAAAAACACTTGAAGGAATAAACGGCTCAATATCAATAAACGCATTCCGAACACAAAATTTAAACATAGGAACGGTTGACGAGATACTCCCAGAAATATCATTTTCACTTCCACAAGTTTTTCCCTTCGGCAGTGCACAAAGGCTTTATGCTCTGTCAGGTGCTGGAGCAAGATGGTATGAGAAATTAAGCTTCGGATATTCGGCAAGATTTATGAATCAGCGAAGCACATCCATAACGAAACAATTTAGATATGGGATAGCACATAATTTGAGACTTAATTTCACTCCAACGGTGAGATATTTTAACATCACTCCATTTTTTACTTACAATGAAAATTGGTATGATAGACGTATCGTGAAGTCTTACAACAGTCAAACGAAGCAAGTTGAAGTGCGAACTCAAAGAGGTTTCTTTCAAGCGAGATATTTTAACTTTGGGATTTCAATTTCAACAAAAATTTATGGAATTTGGCAACCTGAAATTTTTGGGATTTCCGGTTTTAGACACACACTTATGCCAAGCATTTCACTTGTATATCAACCTGATTTTTCAGCACCTTTTTGGAAAAACTATGGAACTTATGTTGATTCAACTGGCAGAGTTATCAAATACAGCTACTTTGAAAATTTGCTCTTTGGTGGTGCACCGATCGGAAAGTCGCAATCAATAAACTTTGGCATAGGAAATATCTTTGAGATGAAAACCAGCGCGAGGGATTCAACGGGAGAACAGAAAAAATATCAGCTTTTGAATTTAAATCTTTCATTTTCTTACAATCTCGCTGCACCGAATAAAAAGCTCTCGCCTTTATTTGTGACTGCAAGAACGAACATAGCAGGGGTTGACATCTTCTCAAGTTCTATTTTTGACTTTTATAAATTTAACAGCACTGAACCTTTAATTCGCGAGGGTAAAATTGCAAGGTTGACAAATTTCAATCTCTCAATTTCCTTTGCTTTTTCAGGGAAGAAAAAAACTGAAACCGATAGGATGCAGGGGATAGAAAGGACGGGTGGTGAGTTTTTTAGAAATTATGAAATTTATAGGTCAAGTTTTGAATTCAGTTGGAATTTCTCATTTGGATTTGACTTTGGATTAAGCAGAGTTAACCCATCCCAAACTGTAAAATCTGCAAATTTGAGATTTTCATTTGGACTTGATGTCACGAAAAACTGGAGAATAATGGGCGGAGGAAGTTACGACCTCATTATGAAACAATTTCTAGTCCCAAGCATAAGTATATATCGCGACTTACATTGTTGGGAAGCAAATTTTGAATGGAGACCTGTAGGTTATGCGAGAGGTTTTGACCTTGAGATAAGAGTTAAAGCATCGCAACTTAGAGATTTAAAGTTGGTAAAAAGAAAATCAAGCATTGGCAGATAAAAACCAAAAAATGGAAAGCTTATGAAATCCACCACGCCTGAAGAGAGTATATTTGACGAAATAAGACCATCTGTTAGGGACATACAAATGATAAGAAATATTGCTGTCATTGGAGTTGGGGTTATGGGTCGCGGGATCGTGCAAGCGATAGCACATGCTGGATTTGATGTAATAGCAGTTGAAAAAGATGAAGAATCGTTAAATTTTGCAAAAGAAAAACTTGAAGAAGCACTTGATTATGAAATCAAAAGATGGGCTATGACAAATAGTGAGAAGAAAGCGCTTTTATCAAGGATTGAATGGACGACGAACATTGAGGATGTAAAAGAATGTGAGCTTGTGATTGAGGCTGTTGATGAAGATTTTGAGTTAAAAAAATCAATTTTTAAAAAACTTGACGAAATTTGTCCACCACACACAATTTTTGTCTCAAACACATCAACTTTGTCTCTCACGAAAATTTCAGAATCAACCAAGAGACCCGACAAAATTATCGGAATGCATTTTTTAAATCCAGTGCCAAAAGTTCCACTTGTTGAGCTTGTCCGCGCGCTTAAGACATCTGATGAAACATTTAAAAAAGTAAAAGCATTTGCCGAACAAATAGGAAAAACTGTCGTTGAAGTTTACGAATATCCAGGGTTCGTGACAACGCGTGTCATACTCCCAATGTTAAATGAAGCAATGCATGTCTTGATGGAAGGAATTGCAACCGCCGAAGGAATTGATACAGCAATGAAACTTGGATATAATTTTCAGATGGGACCGCTTGAAATGGCTGATACAATGGGTCTTGACGAAGTTTTAACATGGATGGAAACCCTTTACAAAGAGCTTGGCGAAAAATACAGACCCTGCCCGATTCTGAGAAAACTTGTTCGGGAAGGAAAACTTGGTAAAAAAACCGGTGAAGGTTTCTTTAAATATGATGAATACGGAAGAAAAATAAACAAGTCGCCATGAAAATTAATTTTGAAAAAGTTAAAAATTCGCTGATAAACCTAAAAACGCTTTTATTAATTTACATACTCCTCGCGATCGCTTCAAGCTTGCATTCATATTTTATCGGTCCACAAATGTTCGCTGGAAGGCTGTATACTCACTACAATAACTATATGACTTTCAAATACTCCTACTTTCACTTGATTCAAAATAAAGACCTTTACATTGAATATCCCGACGAGCATTGGGATTACTACAAATATAGCCCCACATTTGCCTTAATGATGTTTCCATTTGCGTATTTGCCGAATTTGATCGGTTTGATATTATGGAATCTTGTCAATTCGCTTGTTTTGTTTTTCGCATTTAAAAGTTTGAATGTTGACGACAAACTCAAAAGCTTAATGCTCTGGTTTATTGCGATTGAACTTTTGACATCAATTCAAAACGAACAAAGCAATGGCTTAATCGCTGGTTTGTTAATTTTATCCTTCACACTTATGGAAAAAGAAAAGCTACTTCTCGCTACACTTCTTATATCAATCACAGCTTACATTAAGATATTTGGGGCATTTGGGGCTTTGCTTGTCCTTCTTTATCCGAAGAGATTTAAAGCGATTATTTACCTGGCTATTTGGATGGTAGTATTGGGCTTACTTCCACTTATTGTCATCTCGCCTGAGCAACTGAAATTTTTATATTCAAGCTGGCTTAATTTGTTAAAATGGGACTATCAAGGTTCACATGGTTTGTCAGTTATGAACTGGTTAAGATCGTGGTTTAATTTAGAAGTGCCCAAAAATTACATTCTTGTTCCGGGTCTTATCCTTTTACTTCTTCCTCTTTTAAAATTTAAAAAATTTGATGATTATGGTTTCAGAATTATGTTTCTTGCTTCTATATTGATATGGGTCGTGATATTTAATCATAAAGCTGAATCTCCAACTTATGTAATTGCAATTTCTGGCGTCGCTTTGTGGTATTTCATTCAAGTTAGAAAAATTGAAAATTTACTTCTTCTTGTTTTCGCTTTTGTATTTACATCTTTATCGCCGACGGATATATTTCCAAAAACATTGAGAGACTCATTCGTTATACCATATGTTTTAAAAGCTGCTCCCTGCATATTTATTTGGTTTAAATTGATTTACGAACTATTGTTTGATAAATTTAAACTCAAATTTTCCCAGTGATTGACCTATTAATTAAATTCATAAAGTTTAGCGTAGTTGGTTTCACAGGTGTTTTCGTTGATTTTGGAACCACATTTATTTTGAAGGAAAAGATCAAAATTCAAAAATACATTGCAAATAGCATCGGTTTCACACTTGCTGCGACTAATAACTACATTCTTAACAGAATATGGACTTTTCAAAGCACAGATCCACATGTCTTGGCTCAGTATGGCAAGTTTTTTGTAATTTCTCTTATCGGTCTTATCATAAATAATTCGGTTGTCTACATTTTGCACGGGAAGGGCAAAATTAATTTTTACATTTCAAAAGGGTTTGCAGTTATCGTCGTAACCTTGTGGAATTTCTTTGCAAATTATAAATTTACATTTAAAAGTTAATCAAAAGTAAAAAGAAAAAGCGATGAAAGTTCTCGTCCTAAATTCAGGAAGCTCATCGGTTAAATATCAGTTCATTGAAACATCAACGCGCAATGTTATGGCAAAGGGTCAGGTTGAAAGAATTGGAATGGATGATGCTGTTTTAACTCATATAAGAGCAGATGGAGATACGGTAAAAATAAGCGCCGAGATACTTGACCATAACATCGCAATTGAATATGTGATTGCAGTTTTGATGAGTAAAAATCATGGCGTTATAAAGGACAAATCTGAGATTGAGGCTGTTGGACATCGCGTTGTTCATGGTGGCGAGACATTTTCTGGTTCAGTTCTTATAACCGATGAAGTCATTGAGAAAATAAGAGAAAACATTGAGCTTGCCCCTCTTCATAACCCACACAATTTGCGCGGAATTTTAGCTTGTAAGCGCCTTCTTCCGGATACACCACAAGTTGCTGTGTTTGACACTGCATTTCACCAAAAGATGCCAGAATATGCTTTTATTTACGGTTTGCCTTATGAGCTTTACAAAAAATATAAAATCAGAAGATATGGATTTCACGGGACATCGCATAGATATGTTTCAAAAAGAGCAAGCGAGATACTTGGAGTTCCAATTGAAAAGTTAAGGATAATCACCGCACATCTTGGAAATGGTTGTAGCATGTCTGCTGTTAAGTTCGGTGTTTCAATTGATACAACCATGGGCTTCACACCTCTTGAAGGTTTACTTATGGGAACACGCTCCGGAGATATTGATCCAGCAGTGATACTTTATATAATGAGCAAAGAAGGACTAACTATGGCTGAGGTAAACGCATTACTTAATAAACACAGTGGACTTATTGGAATCTCAGGCGTCAGCAGTGATATGAGGGAAATCATAAAAGAAATGAAAAACGGAAATTATAGGGCAAAGCTTGCTTTTGAAATTTTTTGCTACAGGATAAAAAAATATATCGGCGCTTATGCCTGTGCTATAGGCGGAGTTGATGCGATAGTATTTACCGCTGGAATTGGCGAAAATAGCCCCGATGTCAGGAAAAAAGCTTGCGAAGGGCTTGAATTTCTCGGAATTAAAATTGACGATGAAAAAAATAACTCGCCAGAAAAAGAAAAAATCATAACAACGGATGATTCAACGGTAAAAGTCTTTGTCATCCCAACAAATGAAGAGCTCGTCATAGCACTTGACACTGCAGAAATCGTTAGCAGGATAAATGTTAAGGCGTGACAATTTCACTCATGGGCTTCATACCAATTTTTGCCAACCCCTATATCAACAATAAGCGGAACATCAAGCTCAAGGGCATTTTGCATTTTATCGCGGACAATTTCTTTTAAAATTTCAACTTCATCAGGTGCCACATCAAAAACAAGCTCATCGTGAACTTGCAGTATCATTTTTGATTTTAATTTCATTCTCTTCATCTCGCTATAAATTCTAACCATTGCAAGTTTAATTAAATCAGCTGCTGTTCCCTGAATTCTCATGTTTATTGCTGTCCTTTCCGCAAATTCGCGAACAGTTCTATTTCTGCTATTTATATCTGGAACATATCTTCTCCTTCCAAGCAATGTCGCAACATATCCTTTCCTTCTCGCTTCCTCAATCGTCTTCTCAATATACTCTTTAACTTTAGGAAACTTTTGGAAATATGTCTCAATTATCTTCTTTGCCTCAGGTTGAGGGATTCCAAGTCGTTGTGAAAGTCCATACGGGCTTATTCCATACATAATCCCAAAGTTGACTTCCTTAGCCTTTCGTCTCATCTCGTAATTGACATCTTCAGGCTTTACACCAAAAACACTCGCCGCAGTTGATGAGTGAATGTCAAGCCCTTTTCTAAAAGCAGAAATTAAGTTTTCATCACCAGAAAGATGAGCCATTATACGAAGCTCTATCTGTGAATAATCAGCTGACATTATAAACCAATCGGGATATGATGGCACAAACGCCTTTCTTATTTGCCTTCCTATCTCAGTTCTTATCGGGATATTTTGTAAGTTTGGGTCACTGCTTGATAACCTGCCAGTTGCTGTTCCAGTTTGATTAAACGAAGTGTGAACTTTCCCAGTTTTTTGATTTATAAGTTTTGGAAGAGCGTCAACATAAGTTGATTTTAATTTTTGGATTTGTCTATATTCAAGGAGTCGCTCTGCTATTGGATGTTCCTTCGCAAGCTCCTCAAGAACCTCAACATCGGTTGAATATCCTGTCTTCGTCGTCTTAATAGGTGGTAGTTTTAATCTTTTGAACAAAACATCGGCAAGCTGTTGAGGTGAATTTATATTAAACTCAACCCCAGCAAGGCGATGTATCTCAACAGTCAAATTGTCAAGCATCCTGTCAAGTTCCTTGCTCATATCCTGCAACAATTCAATGTCAAGTTTAACACCTGAAAATTCCATATGCGTGAGGACTTCAACAAGTGGAAACTCAATCTCCTCGCAAAGTTTAAGCTGTTCTCTTTTCTCAAGCTCTGATTTAAGTTTATCTACAAGCTGTAAAGTTATATCTGCGTCCTCACAAGCATATTCGGCAACTCTATCAATTGAAACTTCACTCATCTTTCTTTGACTTTTCCCTTCCCCAATCAATTGCGAAATCGGTATCACTTGATATTTAAGATATTCTTTCGCTAAAACCTCAAGCGTGTGCGAGCCCTCCGGATTCAAAATGTAGCCTGCAACCATAGTGTCAAAGCTTACCCCTTCAACCCAAACTCCATAGTTAGCCATAAGAAGGAGGTCGTATTTCAAATTTTGCCCGCATTTTTTCAACTGCGGATTTTCAAGTATTGGTTTAACATATTTTAAAACTTTTTCAATCTCAATCCCTTCAGTCTTCTTCCTACCGACATCAAAAAGAGAACTTGAAAATTTAACTTCAGCTGAAACTGGAACATAAAAAGCTTCGCCAGGATTTATCGCAAACGACATCCCAATAAGCTCAGCATCAAGAGGATTTATCCCGGTTGATTCCGTGTCAAATGAGATTAATTCGGCGGACTTTAACTTTTCAACAAGTTCAATAAGTTCATTCTCATTTTTTACTATATGATATTGATGTGGTCTTGTTTTAATTGACTCATACTTTGTCGGTTTCTCTTCAACTTTACTTTCTTCAACCTCTCTTACTGCTGATGTTAACCCAAGTTTTTTTATCAAACTTTTAAATTCAAGTTCATAAAAAAGCTCTGCGAGCTTTTCACGATTGGCTTCTTTCGCTTTAAGCGAGTAAATATCAATGTCAAGCGGGACATCAGTTTTTATCGTGACGAGAGCTTTTGATAAGAATGCTTGGTCAGCATATTTTTTTAT
Source organism: uncultured Bacteroidota bacterium (assembly GCA_964438815.1). GTDB lineage: Bacteria > Bacteroidota > Ignavibacteria > Kryptoniales > Kryptoniaceae > Kryptonium. The sequence continues at coordinate 431,154 of CAYTKW010000001.1, read as the reverse complement.
ATTCTCTTTTACCTTCTGCGTTGGGATTCCGTCTACATTTTTAACGAGATTTTCAATTGAGCCAAATTCTTTTATAAGCTCAATTGCGGTTTTCTCACCAATGCCCGGGATTCCTGGAACATTATCAACTTTATCACCCATAAGACCGAGAACTTCAACAACCTGTTGCGGTTTTACACCCCATTCTTTTTCAATTTTACTTTCATCAACAATTTCAATATCAGCAAGTCCTTTCATCGGTTTATAAATTTTAATCATCGGAGATACAAGTTGGAAGAAATCCTTATCTCCCGTCACTAAATAAGTTTCAATCCCTTTTGATTCGGCAATTTTAGCAAGCGTCCCCATTACATCATCCGCTTCATATCCTGGAACTTCAAGTATCGGGATATTAAACGCTTCAATTACTTCTTTCAACTTTTGAATTTGGGTTGTCATATCTTCAGGCATCTTCTCGCGCGTCGCTTTATATTCCTTGTGCATCTCGTGTCTAAATGTAGGCTGGTTTGAATCAAAAACCACAGCTATATAATCTGGCTTTTCCTCCTCAAGGATTTTTATCAATGAATTTATAAAACCGTAAATCACGCTAACATTCATTCCGCCAGATGTGACAAGTGGTCTCCCGATGAAAGCGTAATAAGCCCTGTATGCAAGTGCTGTCCCGTCAAGCAGAAAAAGTTTTTCTTTTTTAGCCATCGAAGAAAAAATTTTGTTCTTCGCCTTTCACTTAAAACTTAAACTCGTTATCTCAAAAAATCAAATTTCAAAATCATCAGGAACTTCAATTTCAAGTCTCAACAATGCTGAAGCCAAAGTTTTACCTTGAGCGTCATTTCTAAGTGAAACAGTCCCACCACCCGCCAAAGCATCGTGAAGCAAAAAATTTAAAGCATAAAGGTTTGGCAATTCCCATCTTTCAACTTTACCAAGACAAATTCCTTCAAAATGTTTCTTAACGACCTCTGGCGTCACTTTTTCAACAAGTATTTTGTAATATTCTGGCTTTCTTGCTATAAGCCCTATGTTTGCTGCGTTTCCCTTGTCCCCAGACCTTGCATGCGCTATTTGAAGAAGCTTTATCTTCTTCACCTTTGGCAAGTTTTAATTTAAAAGTAAAACCTGAAACCAATTCCACCAGTCAAGTCAAAACCAGTCTCCGGGAAAATTCCAACCTTTGGCGAAATCTCAAAGAAAAATTCATACTTCTCCTTCAAAAAATAATTCAAACCCAAATTTCCACTCACACCAAATGAATCATCTTTCTTCGCGGATGCCCTGAAAAACAAGCCAGGACCAGCGTAAAAATTAAAGGTGCCGTTTCTATATTTTTCAAGTTCGGAAATTTTGAAGTTATAATGACCTTGAGCGAAGAAAGCATCATTAAACCGCCACGCAAGTAAAACATCAACAGAATTTGAAGGTGATAAAAGATATTTTCCTGTTAAGCCAGTTGGAGCTCCAAGATAAATGCCAAGTCCAAGTTTACCTTGTGAGCGGGAAAAGGAAACAAAAGAAAGCATTAAAACAAGAAGACAAAGCTTTTTCATATAGGTTCAACTTTTTTCAAAAAATTATCAAAGGTTGAAAAATTTTCCAAATTAATATCTTGGCATGCTTGGGTCAATCTTTTCAATCCATGCATCAATACCGCCAGCTAAATTTTTAACGCGCGTAAAACCAAGCTCCCTTAAAAATTGAACTGCCCTCGCGCTTCGCCCACCCATCTTGCAATACAAAACTATCTCGCGCGTTTGATCAAGCTCATTAACCTTTTCAGGTAACTTTGAAATTGGAATCAATTTACTGCCGTGAATTCTGTTTATCTCATACTCATGAGGCTCACGGACATCTATAAGAATTATATCTTCGTCATTTTCAAGTTTTGATTTCAACTCCTCAGGGGTTATCTCAAGCCCAGTTTCACGAAGCGTTTGTTCAGGTGTTATACCGCAAAATGCCTCATAATCAATTAACTCTCTAATGCTTGGATTTTCACCACAAATTGGGCAATTGGGATTTTTTCTAAGTTTTAACTCTCTAAATTTCATTTTTAGCGCATCAAAAAGTAGCAACCTACCAATCAACGGTTCACCAACTCCAAGTATCAATTTTATTGCTTCAAGCGTTTGAATTGTTCCAATTATGCCTGGTAAAACTCCAAGAACTCCACCCTCAGCACAGCTTGGGACGAGCCCAGGCGGTGGTGGCTCCTGGTAAAGGCAACGATAACAAGGACCCATTTTAGCATAAAAAACGCTCGCTTGACCCTCAAACCTGAATATGCTTCCATAAACATTTGGCTTACCTAAAAGAACGCAAGCGTCGTTGACAAGATAACGCGTTGGAAAATTATCAGTGCCATCTATGATGATGTCATAGTCTTTTATTATCTCAAGAGCATTTTCACTTGTTAGCCTTACTTCATAAGTTTCAATTTTAACATTTGGGTTCAACGCTTCAAGTTTTTCGCGAGCTGATTCAAGCTTTGACCTGCCAACATCATTTGTCGTGTGAATTATTTGCCTTTGCAAGTTTGAAAAATCAACAACATCAAAATCAACTATCCCTATCCTTCCAACGCCAGCTGCGGTTAGGTAAAATGCAAGTGGTGAACCAAGTCCACCAGCACCTATGAGTAAAACACTCGCTGACTTCAATTTCCTCTGTCCCTCAAGCCCAACCTCAGGCATTATCAAATGGCGACCATATCTTAAAAATTCTTCACGCGTTAACTCAATTTCATCTGTGTTAAGTTCAAGAAATTTAGAGCCAAAATTTGACTTGCTCATAATTGCTCACCTTTTTAAAATTTTGTTTTACCTCCAGCAATTGCCGGTATTATGCTGACAACATCGCCATCTTTAACTTTGGTGTTTTCGCCATCAAGATACCTTATGTCCTCATCATTAACATAGATATTGATGAAATTTCTTAACTTTCCATCCTCACTGAAAAGATATCTTTTCAACTGCGGATATCTTTGAGTTAAATTCAAAAGAATTTCATTTATAGTCAAGGCTTCAACCTCAACCGAATCCTTATTTTCAGTATATGGTCTTAAAGGTGTCGGAATCATAACTTTAACCGGCATGTTAACTTTTAAATTTTGTTTTCAATCTCAATTTTCTCAACTTCAAACTCGCTCCTATCCTCTTTTAAAGTCCAACTATAAAAATCACTTGCAACACCGTCCTCGACAGAAACTATAAGATAAGACAAAAATGGAAACGCATGCTCTCTGTCATAATCAGACGGTTTCGCCGGGTGGTCAGGATGAGAATGATAAAATCCAATAATTTCAAGTCCCATCTCACGAGCATATTTCTCAGCCTTGAGATAATCCTGCGGAGTTATCAAATATCTTCGCTTTCTCTCTGACTCCATTGAATTTTCAATTTTTAAAATTTTAAACACAACTTTCCTATCATCTTCAAATTTACCGATCAAAATTCCACAGCATTCTTCTGGGTAAGTCTTCTCACCATGTGATTTTATTTCATAAACTAACTTTTCTGGGAGTATAAGCATTTTCATATTCAAAGTTTGTTTCATCCCAAAATTTTTCACTTAAGTATTTCAAACCGCTATCTGGAAAAACTGTAACAATTACGCCACTTTCAATTTTTTCAGCAATTTTTAAACACGCAGACATCACAGCCCCGGAGGAAACACCAACAAGCAAACCTTCATCCCGCGCAAGTTTTCTCACCATCTCATAAGCTTCTTCAGTTGAAACCTCAATCAACTCATCAACGAGTTCGGGTTTAAAAATTCCGGGAACCATCGCTGTTGGAAGATGTTTCAAACCTTCAATTCCATGAAGAGGGGAATCGGGTTGAACTGCTATTTTTTTTATCTCTGGATTAAATTCTTTCAATTTTTTCGCTGTGCCGACAAATGTTCCTGTCGTCCCAAGACCAGCAACGAAATGAGTAATTTCCCCGTTGGTTTGATTTATAATTTCAACAGCTGTTGTCTCATAATGAGCACGCCAATTTGCATCATTATTATATTGGTCGGGATAAAAATACCTTTTGGGTTCTTGCTCAACAATTTCTCTTACAACTTTTTGAGCTCCATCGGTCCCTTCAAGTGGGTCAGTGAAGATAAGCTCAGCACCGTATGCTTTGAGGATTTTCTTCCTTTCTGAGCTAACATTTTTAGGTATGGCAAGTTTAACTTTATAACCGAGCACAGCACCAATCATAGCATAAGCAATCCCAGTATTACCACTTGTCGCATCTATTATGATTTTATCTTTGGTCAGAAGCCCCCTTTTAATTCCATCCATTACCATATAAAGGGCGGGGCGATCCTTAACCGAACCGCCGGGGTTGAACCATTCCGCTTTGGCGTAAATTGAAATGTGTTTTAAGTGAGAAGCTAACTTCTCTATCTTTATAAGCGGGGTGTTCCCAATTTTTGATAAAATTGAACCAAGCATCTATTTTAAATCCCTTACGGATTTCAATTTTGTTGTGTTTACAGTTACAATCTGGATTCATACTTTAAAACCTTCTGACTTTGTAAAATTTCTAAAATTAGAAACCTTACTTTTCTCTTAATTTGTTCCTGAAAAATTCAACAAGCAATCTAACACCTACACCCGAACCACCTTTTGGTTGATAGTCATACTCCTTGTCAAGCATTGCTGTTCCAGCAATGTCAAGGTGAACCCATGGATAATCACCGACAAATTTTTGCAGAAACTTTGCAGCTGTTATCGCTCCAGCCCATCTTCCCCCTGTATTTTTTACATCAGCGACATCGCTCTTAATAAGTTGGTCATATTCTTCCCAAGTTGGCAATTGCCAAACGCGCTCATAAGTTTTTTCTCCAGCTTTTTTAATTTCTTCCATAAGTTTTTCATCATTTCCAAACATACCTGTTGCAAAATATCCAAGCGCAACAACACATGCACCAGTTAGAGTCGCAAGATCAATTATAGCTGTGGGTTTATATTTTTGAGCATAACCAAGTGCATCAGCCAATATAATTCTGCCTTCAGCATCGGTGTTATCAACTTCAATTGTTTTCCCACTATATGTTTTCAAAATATCTCCAGGTTTATAAGCTGAACCGCCGGGCATATTTTCAGTTGCTGGAACAAGCCCAACAAGATTAACGGGCAATTTCAACCTCGCCACCGCTTCCATCGTAGCAATTACAGCTGCTGCGCCCGACATATCCATTTTCATTTCATCCATTCCTTGCGCTGGTTTAAGTGAAATCCCACCGCTATCAAATGTTATTCCCTTCCCAACAATTACATATCTTTCCTTGCTTGATGGATTCCCATTGTATTCCATGATTATAAATCTTGGCGGTCTTGCGCTTCCTGAGTTAACTCCAAGAAGTCCACCCATGCCAAGCTTCTCAATCTCTGGCTTTCCGAGAACTTTAACCTTATACCCATATTTTTTCCCTGAATTAACAGCAGCTTTTGCAAGCGTTTCCGGATAAATTTCATTTGCTGGCGCATTTGCAAGATCACGAGCAAAATAAACCGCACTGCAAACTATACCAGCAACCCTGACACCTTCTCTTATCTCTTTTGAATCTTTATCAGAAAACAAAATTACCTCACGAACCTTTCTACTCCTTCTCTCCTCATCGGTCAAATATTTATCAAACTTATAAAGTGCGAGAACAGAACCTTCAGCTATAGCTTGAGCTATGTAATCAACATTTTCATTTATCTTATCTTTAAGAAGGGAATAATCCGGGAATTCAATTGCTATCGTTTCAGATTTTAAAGATTGTGCCCGCTTTGAAGCAACCGCTGAAGAACGACGAAGTTTCTCAAGCGTAACCTTTTCCCTTTCACCAAGCCCAACAAGTATAATTCTTTTTGATTTTAAATTTGAGTTAACGGGATAAAAAACGGCGACCTCTTTCTCCTTGCCCTTAAAATCCCCAGTTGATATCATCACACTAACTTGACCATTTAAAAACTTATCAAGCTTTGTAGCAGTTTCTTTAATCAAGTTTTCATCAGAAAATGTGAAGACTATAACTGAATCCGCCTTTATTGTGTTTAAAGTTCCTTTTGAATATGTTAACTTCATCTTTCAACCTCCATTTGTTTTTCTTCAAAATAAACATATTTTTCAGCTTTTTGAATAACCTGCTTTAAAACTTCATCAACGCTAACATTATACAATCTCGCTCCAGCTGCATTTTTATGCCCATTCCCACCAAATTCCTTAGCAAGCTCATTTATTGGAATGTCACCTTTTGATCTAAAGCTTAATTTAACTCCGCCTTTGAGCTCAAGGACGAAAACAGCCACTCTAACACCATCAACACTTAAAATAGATTGAACAAATCCATCGGTTTCCCATTCTTTAACACCATATGCATTCAACATCTCCTGCATCACGACAATATATCCAAGTCTCCCGTTGTACTCTGTTTCAAGCTCCGAAAGACATTTGCCAAGAAGCCTAATTCTCCCAAGTGAACTCCGTTCGTAAACCTTATCGTAAACCTCAACTGGATCAACCCCAGCATCAATAAGTTCAGCAACTATACGATGTGTTTCTGAATCAGTTCTTGGGAATCTAAATGAGCCTGTATCAGTCATAATTGCAGTATAAAGTCCCAAAGCTATTTTCTCATCAATGCTGACATCGCCAAAAGATTTTATAAACCTATAACATACTTCACCACTTGCTGGCGAATCCACATCAATGAGATAATAATCGGCAAAATTTTTCTCACCTTCATAAAAACTTTCATCAATGATGTGATGGTCAATCACAACTTTAATCGCTTTACTTCCAAGAACATATTTTTCCATTGCCCTTAATCTATTTGACTGATTCGTGTCGCATATAAAAATCACATCCGCATTTAAAATTTTCTCAATATGTCCTCCATTAGCTTCATTGAAAATTATAAATTCATTATTTGGGTCAAGGAACTTGTAATTTCCGGGCGTTTCACTGACATTTATTACACAGACAGATTTTCCAAGCTTTCGCAAGAACCATAAGAGAGCAATTTCACATCCAAGCCCGTCACCATCAGGGTTGACATGCGTTGTGATGACAAAATTTTGAGATTTATTTACGATGTCTTTGACTTGTTCAAAAGGCAAATTTTTATCTTGTTTTAGCATTGACATCCGAAATTTTATTTTTAAAACGCAAGTAAGTTTTGATAATTTATGCCAAACAGATAAAATAAACAAAATTCACAAAGTATCAATTTAACAACATAGAGAAGGGTTAAAATGGTTTCATTTCCGGTGGGAGTATAAAATGCGGAAAAAAGCGGGGCAAAATCGCCCCGCAACTTGTAAATTATGTGTAAACTGTAAGGAATGTCTCAACAAGCTTGCGCTCGTAGTAAAATACGCCTTTACCCATTGTCTCCTCAGTCCAAATGATCGGCTTCGCACCAGGGTCAAAAAGATATGCGGTGTATCCTCCAAATGTTTCAATTCTGTTTCCAAATGGATCAAAGAAGTAAATCCCAGCTCCACGCGTTATGCCATGACGTCCCGGACCCCAGTCAATTTTAACATCATTCATAACCATTATATCAGCAGCATGATATATATCCTGTGCACTTGAAATATGGAATGCGAAGTGATGCATTCCGGCTTCCCTGCCCGGGATTATAGCAAGGTCGTGAGGTTGCTGCCTTGCCTGATAAAGCCACGCAGCTATAGGTTGTCCATCACCATTTACTATATACTCCGTTGCTTTAAACTCAAGAACTTCCTCGCAGAACTTTATCATCTTCGTTGGGTCGGGCGCAGTTATAAGCGTATGGTCAATCTTGGGCGGATTGATAGCATCGTACTTTAAATTTCTTGGCCATGGGTCGGGGTTTTCCTTTGGAAGGAAATTACCTGGAATCTCTATGTCATAAAATATCTCAAATATGTGCCCCGACGGTGTCTTAAACCTCAACGCCTTTCCACGTTTGTAATCCTCAGGGACAACCTCATACTGAACCTCATACCGCTTTAACTTTTGCTCAAAGTAATCAACATCTTCAGGGTCAACAGTTCTAAACGCAGCCCTGACCATACCAACTGAATCAGACTCAGTCAATATAACCGAATAAGCAAGCTGGTCATCCCATGTCTTCAAATATGCTTTCTTACCAAGTCTTTCAACAAGATGAAGACCAAGGACATTTGTATAAAAGTCAAGAGCGTCGTCAAGGTCAAGGACCTTGACCTCAACATAGCCTAAACGAGAGATTCTAAATGGCATAGCGCACCTCCGTTTTTTGGTTTTTTAAAGATTTGTTCTGTTTTTAAAAAGGAAAGAATAAAATTCATCATACCTCACAACTTTAACATGAGAACCATCAATGAGCTCAACATCAATGTCACTTAACGGGACAGCTTTACACGAAAGACAAAAACCCTTTTCCTTTTCCTCATCTGTTAACTTCGCTTTTGAAACTCTGCCAAAATCAACCGCGCCTGTAAATTTTATCTTACAAATCCCACACCCACCCCCTGTGCAACCATGCGGAAGTTCAATCCCAGCCCTTAAAGCAGCACCAAGAATTGTCTCTCCTTCACGACATATAAAAACTATATTGTCGGGCAAAATTCGTATTTTAAACTCCCTCAACATAAAAAATTTTAGTTTTTATTGTCTTATAAGGAAATCTTTGACAAGCTCATTAAATTCATCCTTCTTCTCAATTTGAGTCCAATGCCCACAATCACCGAAAATGTGAAGTTCAGCCTTCGGGAGCTTCTCAAAAATCCTTATGCTTATTTGATACGGTATAACTTTATCAAGTTTACCATGAATTACAAGAACTAGTGCTTTTATCTTATGCAGATGCTCTTCAACATCCATTTCATCAAGATGTTTCTGATATGGTGGATAAAACATTTTTTCGTATGTTTCCTGAAATCCAGGTTGAATTGATGCTTCATATCTCATCCTCACGATTTCATCGCCGACAAGTTCAGGATTGCTTGATAGAGCTTCTATGACTTTTCTCATATTTTCAATGCTTGGTTTATAGCCCCAAACAGTGACTAAGCCTTCAGTTATTGGGAATTTAACGCCAACGCTTCCCATTATAACAAGTTTTCTTATCCTTTCTGGAATTTCAAGTGCAACCGCAAGGGCAAGGGCTCCCCCCATTGAGTTTCCAACAATGTTAACCTCCCAAAGGTCAAAATGTTTGATAAAATCAACTACATGTTTAACTCTGCTTTTGTGATTATACTCAAAATTTTGCGGTCTTTCCGTATATCCGAAGCCAATAATATCTGGGGCGAAAACTTCAAATCCATTTTCAGCAAAAAATGGTAATGTAAATCTCCAATTAGCCCAAGCCGAAACCCCGGGACCAGAACCATGAAGAAAAACAACAGGCTTTCCTGAACCAGCCCTATGAAAGTGCGTTTTAAGACCGCCAATTATTTCATATTCACCTTGTTCAAGCGCTTTAAGGTCAATCATTTCAATTTTAACTTTATTTTCAAATTCTTGATATGAGACCAACTTTTGAACCCCCTATTATTCTATCTTTTTCTGTGAAGAATTTTTCAACATAGATGTCTTCTGAAAACAATCTCCCGCGCATCAAAGTTTTTACACAAGCATCAACCATCGGCGGTGGACCTGAAACATAAGCTTTAAAACCTTCAAATCTTTTAAATCTGCATTCAAGGACTTCATGCACAAAACCAACCTCACCATCCCAACCCTCCTCTGCTTTATCAATCGCAGGGATATAATGAAAATTTTCGTTTTCAGATTCAAGATTTTTGAAAAATTCATAATCATAAACATGCGATTTAGACCTTGAGCCGTGAAATAAATACATATCTTGCTTTAAACCAGAGCCAATGGCATCAAGTATCATTGACTTTATTGGCGCAAGCCCAGTCCCACCAGCAAGAAAGAGAATTGGATTGTTAAAATGTTTTCTTAAAACAAACCTCCCAAATGGACCAGCAAATTTAACGGTATCTCCAACCTCCAATTCTTCAAACACATATTTAGAGGCAAGCCCTCCGGGCACCCTTCGTATTTGAAGCTCTATGACTGAATTGCCATCCGGTTCAGGCTTTGACGCTATTGAAAAAGCCCTGTTCTGCCCAGTCCCCGGAATCTCAAGCTGGATATATTGCCCGGAGAGAAAATTAATTTTATCATTTTCAATTTCAATCTCAAGACGCCTCGTATCGCTTGCACAATCATCAATGTTCAAAACTTTACCTGTAAAGTCTCTCACTGGAAAAAACTCAATTCCTTCCTCAACCTCAACATCAGCTTCAATTACAAGGTCACTTTTAGGTTTCGCAGTGCAAAGCAAAACATAACCTTCTTCCCTTTCAAAATCCATAAGCGCAAAATTTGAAGCAAGCCCATAGTCAACCTCACCTTCAATCACTCTTGACTTACATGTCCCACAAGTCCCGTGCGTGCATGCGTGCGGAACCCAAATCCCATTTCTAAGACAAGCATCAAGTATCGTTTGATTCTGGGAAACCTCAACCTCAACTTCAATCGGCTCTATTTTGACTTTATACTTCATCAAAACTTCCTCCTTTTATGCAGGTTTGAATTTAACTATTGATTTATGCCTTAAACCGAGCTCGGTTAAAGTTTTTTCGTCATCCGGGGTAAATTTCTCATCAAAATGATACCATTCCCATTTTTTGACGTTTTTATAATCTGGGTCAAGTCCATAAAGCGACGAAATATGAGCTACGAAATCTTTCCATTTCATATTTTTCGCAACACGCCATGCAGAAGCGCTACAGAAAAATCTGTTGTCAATCCAATAAGCGTAAACAAGTATATCATCGCCAAAAACTTCAGCCCTATCCCTGGGCTCAAACTCATATTTGTAAAGCGCTTTGACCTCTCCAAAAGCCATTTTTGAACCTCCTTATTTTGATTTCAATTTTTTAAAAATTAACACCGGGGCAAAAGCCCCGGACCAAGTTTTAAACTACAACGGTTGCCATATCCTTATGCCATTCCTTCCAATTCTTGCAATCCTGACTTACAAAGTAATCAAAATTATCCGTCTGAATATTATACCACTTAAGAACCTGTGGAACGACATCATCTGGACCTTTAGGTGGCTCAGCAAAGCAATTACCCTTGTAAATTTCGTGAACAGGCAACCACGCCTGTATGTATTTTTCAGGCTCACGCTCAAATATCCATTTACACCCATCGGAACAGAAATGATAAATTTCACCCTTATACTCAACCCACCTCTGAACTACATTCTTCGGATCATCTGGGTCTGTGAATCCCATTGGTATCTGGCACACTTGACAAAGTTGCGGTAAACCAAGATAATAAAATCTATCGCCAGGCAAAGGTGTCTTCGCTTCCCTTGCCTTTTCATAAAGTGGACGATAATACTGATTAAATGTCTTCGGATATTTCTCCGCAAGCCAATCCATCTCAGCCTCAGTCGGTATCCAACTATGAAAAGCTGCAGCAAATGTGAAACTAAAGAGTATCCAGTAAACATCGTGAGACAAGAAATCCTTCTCTTTAATTGAATGATCCATATGCAACGGCGGTCTTATCCCATATCTTTCAAGGTCGCGGAAAAGCCCCTCAAGAATTTGCTCTTCAATGTAAAGTTCAAAAGATTCTTTCCAGCTCATGACTCTCTTAGGCAACATATAATCCATCATTGCCCCAACAAGGGATGTTAGCCTATAGCCACGCCACCACCACTTATCAATCCAAGCTTGAATTATTGGGACATTGTCCTCATGTTGCTCAAGAAGGAATTTAACAACCTGAAGCCCAAGCGTCATATGCCTTGATTCGTCAGATTGAGCGCTGAAACCAAATGTCATAGTAGGTGTATCACCATTATAAGCTGCCCCAGACATAAATGGAACAAACAAAAGATTTGTCAAAGCATACTCAAACGAAAATGAGATGGCAGTTATATATTCAAATGGTCCAGCTGTGACAGCATCGTCAAAGTAAGACTTCGGAACACTCAAATACCAGACTCTATCATGCATATGCGTCATAGAATGAAAACCGTCATAATACTTGTTAAAATTGCTCCCAGCGTGCACCTCAATTTGAGTATGTCTTAATTCATCCATTGATTGGAAAAAGCCCGCTGTCCTTGGTCCAGCCCCAGGAAGATGTCTTGCAACGAAAGCAAAACCACGATGAGCCATATATTCAAGTGGTGTTACACCCTGAATGAATAACTTAATTGAATTCAAATACCTTGCATCAGAAAGCGTAAGATGACCCTGATTTTGAATGAAACCATCAAGTATAGCATAAAACCTTCGGTCCTTTTCAGCCTGATATTTCCAATAAGCTTCAACTGTCATCCTAAACGGGTCTTCCCACTTATTCCAGTCCTTAATTTTTATCCCTTCATATTCAGCATATGGATAAATATCTTTCTTGCTTACATAAGTTGGCTCCCAGTCAAGCCCCCTTGTGTAAATATGATACTTTTGAGCCAGTGTTAATTTCTTTTTTGCCATATTTAGCACCTCCGTTGTTTTTAATTTTTTACATATGGGTATCCCATTGAATAAGGATTTTCTCATCATCCCATTCGGCAAAATTTCCAGCATAAGAAATTATCACAAGATTAAACTCCTGCGTGTCCCACTGTCGCCCTATTGTGCTCTCAACAGTTGAACGTCTTATTAAAAGCTTTTCCGGATGCTTAATCTTATAATATCCCGGGAAATCGTCAATTTTAGCCCCAGGATTATCCTTCAAAATCGCCCGAAGTACATTCCATCCTTCCTCAGTTTTTTGAATGTCAACCGCAACAAATCTTTCTTTTTTTGCTTCAACCGCCGTCATTTTAGCACCTCCGTTTAAATTTTAATTTTTAAGCCAAGTTTGCTGTAAATCTCATTTGCATTGTTCAAAATATTCTCCTTCGCCTTTTTAAAATCCCCCTTCTTCTTTGGCATCTTGAAAACATCTTCAAAAGCATCAATCACTTCCGACATCGCGCTTGAATACTGACTTAGCTTTGACTCAACAAATTTCTTGTTCTGCTCCCCGTAATTTGGATCATTCAACGCAACCTTAAAAAATTCCTCAACCCAACGCATGTTATCCTCGTAAATATCATACAGATATTTGCTGAAAAATGAGAATACACTAACTCCATTTTGATTGGCAAGCTTATCAATTTCAATGTGAATTAACGGTTGAACAAACACATCAAGTGCAAGATCTTGTCCAATCAAAACTTCACCCCAATCTTGAACTGTTAATAATTTCTCAACATATTCCCTAAGTGGTTGCCAAATCTTATCCTCAAACCATGTCTTTTTCGCATTCTCAAAAATATCGCCATCAGGTTCAGGTAATTCAAAAGCTATCCTTGTTATAAGTTGAGCATTCCCATACTTATCACAAGCGTTAAACTCTGCACACTGCGTCAGAGAAGTCCCATACCCAAATCTCGCCACTCCAGTAAGCAAAATCCAACCAGCATATTCAGGATGCCTGAATGGCACAAAATACCTGTTAAAGACTTCAAGCCACTTATCATCAACACTTTCAAACAAACCTCTCTCTTCACAAAATTCAAAATACTTATCAACCGCCTCATAATTTTTCGCCCTCGTAGCATTGTAAGTGTAATAGTAATACTGCCTCGGGTCAAGAAAAGAATAATAGTCCGTCAGTTTCAGCTCCGAATAATTCTTGTCAAAAATTTCAACTCCCTGCCTCCATGTCGGACGATAGTGAAAATTTTCTCTCTGTTGGATGTCAACCGTCGCCTCAATATACCTTGATGTAGGCTGATTCCCGTATCTTTTGATAAGATAATCAAATGCCTGCCTCTTCGGCTCAATTACCTTCTGCCTGATCTCATATTGTGTTGACATATAGCACCTCCGTTGTTTATTTTTTTGACCTACTCCCTGATTTTATAACTCCATTTTGCTTCTCTCTATACTCCTCAATTGGGAGACCAGCAACCGCAAAATTTTCCTTCGGAACCTCGTTAATTATCACACGAACGCTATCAGGTTTAACTTTAAGTGATTCAACAACCGCATCCGTGATCATTTTTATCAATTCCCTCTTCATTTGCGCGCTTCTGCCTTCAAGCATGTTTATAATTACAACTGGCATAAAAATCTCGCTTTATTTTTTAACTATAAAAGTTGAAACCTCACCAACACCACAGATTGAAACTTTTATAAAATCGCCTTCTCTAACATCAATTGCTTCTGTTATGCTCCCAGTTAAAATTATGCTCCCAGCTTTAACTTTTTCACCGCGATTTGAAAGAAACTTTACAAGCTGAGAAACCGCTATAGCTGGATTTCCAAGCACTGCACCAAGTGCCCCCGTTTTTTCGGGTATGCCGTTTCTTTCAAAAATTACCCCCGACAATCTCAAATCAACTTCTCCAGGTTTTTTAACATCTGAGCCAATTGCAAACCTTGACGCAGAAAAATTATCTGCGATAACATCAATTAAACTGAACTTAAAATCTTTATACCTTGAATCAACAAATTCAATCGCTGGTGCGACAAACTTAGTAGCCTCAATAACCTCATACGGTGAAACATCACCATACAAGTCATCGCCAATTATAAACGCAATTTCAGCTTCTGCCTTTGGATGTATAACTTCATTTAGGTTTAATTCCTCGCCGTCATCAATTTTCATATAATCAAAAAGATAACCGAAACCAACCGTTGAAATCCCCATTGACCTTTGCTTTGTGCGGGTTGTGAAAGCAAGCTTATAACCAATGATTTTATCCCCCGATGAGAGCTTTAACTTTACAAGTTCCCTTTGAATCAAATATGCATCGTCAATTGTTATATCAGGATTTGTCTTTACAATTTGTTCGGCTTCTTCCCTTTCAATTTCACATTGATGAAGATACTTCGCAATTTGTTTTAATTTTTCAATTTGGATATTTTTCTTTTTTGCTATCCCATCATTTAACCTCAATTTCTTTGCCAAGTTTTTTCGCAAGTTCAACTGCGACATCAATTATCATATCCTCTTGTCCACCGACCATCTTCCTTCTGCCAAGCTCAAGCAAAATATCCCTTGTATCAACTCCAAATCTTTTTCCAGCCCTTTTCGCATGCAACAAAAATGATGAATAAACCCCAGCGTATCCAAGCGATAAACTATCTCTGTCAATTACAACTTCAATATTTTTCCTTCTCATCATTGGTCTAACGAGATTTTCAGCTGCATCCATAAGCTTATAAAGGTTGCAATTTGTTTTTATCTCTGCTCTATTGAAAACAGCTATCAAGACTTCAAGTGGTGCATTTCCAGCCCCCGCTCCAAGCCCACAAAGCGAAGCATCAATTCTATCAGCTCCACTTTGAACAGCTGAAAGCGAATTTGCAACTCCAAGCGAAAGATTATTATGAGCGTGAAAGCCAGCTTGACATTTTAAATTATCTTTAAATGCCTTAATTCTATCCGCTACATCTTGTGGAAGCATCGCCCCAGCTGAATCAACCACATAAACACAATCAGCACCTGCACTTTCCATTATCTTCGCCTGCTTGACAAGCTCATTGGGTGAGAGCATATGCGCCATCATCAAAAATCCAACCACATCAAGCCCTCTATTTTTTGAATATTCAATATGTTGAATCGCTATGTCAGCTTCAGTGCAATGCGTTGCGACCCTTACAACCTTAACGCCAAGGTCAATTGCAATTTCAAGGTCTTCAATTGTCCCAATTCCGGGCAAAAGAAGGACATCAAGCTTTGCGTTTTTCAAAACGCTCGCAACCGCAGAGATATATTCTGTTTCAGGATATTTTGAAAAACCATAATTTATCGCATTTCCAGCAAGCCCATCACCGTGAGATACCTCAATTATGTCAACACCTGCTTCGTCAAGAGCTTTTGCTATTTGAACCATATCTTCAATTTCATACTGATGTGAAAGCGCATGCATTCCATCACGAAGCGTGACATCATTTATGATTATTTTTTTGTCGTCCATTTGTGATCTCCTTTTTTATTGAGCAATTTTTTCCTTTAAAATTTTCTCCGCGAAAAGCTCACCAACCCTAAGTGCTGCTGATGTCATTATATCAAGGTTTCCCGCATATTTAGGCAAATAATGCCCAGCTCCCTCAATCTCAAGTAAAATTGTGACCTTATATCCCCTTCTAAATTCACCGTAGCCAGGGATTTTGATCGGATATTTTTCAAGTGGGTCAAAGATTGGCTCAGATTTCAAATTATATCCTGGAACATACTTTTTCACTTCATCAACCATTTGATAAATTGATTCAGCAACTTCTTCTGGGTCACATTCATCTATAATCGTGTAAACCGTATTTCGCATAATTATCGGTGGTTCAGCAGGATTTAAAATTATTATCGCTTTCCCTTTTCTGGCTCCACCAATAACTTCAAGTCCCTTTGCGGTAGTTTGCGTAAACTCATCTATATTTTGCCTCGTCCCTGGACCCGCGCTCTTGCTTGCAACCGATGAGATAATTTCAGCGTAATGAACTTTAACAACTCTTGAAACCGCATAAACCATCGGTACCGTCGCTTGACCACCACAAGTTATTAAGTTAACATTCAACTTGTCAAGATGCTTACCCAAATTCACTGGCGGAACTACATACGGACCAATTGCAGCAGGCGTCAGGTCAATCGCAATTTTACCAAGCTCTTTATAAATCGGAGCATTTTGAAGATGCGCCTTGGCACTTGTAGCTTCAAATATAATTTCAACCTTGTCAACAATATCTTTCCTTTTTAAAAATCCCTCAATACCTTCATAAGTTGTCTCTATTCCAAGCCTCCTTGCGCGCGCAAGCCCATCCGAATTCGGGTCTATCCCAACCATCATAACAGGTTCAAGGTATTTTGAATAGCGCAAAATTTTTATCAAAAGGTCCGTGCCTATATTCCCACTTCCGACAATTATGCATTTAACTTTTCCGTTTTTTATCTCGTCCAACATTTTGCTTTTAAAATTTTGTTGGGAAATACTCATCTATGTCAATTTCTTCAGGCGATTTTATTTTCAACCTGATAAGATGTTTTAAATACTCATTTATCTTTTTTCTATCCTCATCTGTATCTGCGACAAGCGTTATTTTATTTTTCACTCTGAAGTCTTCAAATATCGCATATGGCATTATAAGCTCGCCCGATTCAAGCCAGTCTGAATAATGAGAAAGTCTAAATTCAACGAATTTATCAAGAAACCTTATAAATCTCGCATACATGGAATAAACCTCATTCAAACTTTACGCTTACACTACCAAGTTTTTGGATTGTCACTTTGAAAAAATCGCCCTTTTTCGGAACTACAAGTTGGGCAAGCGCACCGGAAAGTATAATTTCACCAGCCTTAAGATATTCACCGAATTCTGAAAGCTTATTTGCAAGCCACGCAACCGCCTTAACAGGATTTCCAAGTGAAGCTGCACCAGCACCTGAGACGACAACCTCACCATTTTGCTCAAGTATCATCCCAAGACATCTAAAATCAAGATTGTCAACCGTCGTCTTCTTCCCACCGACTACAAACATCCCAGAAGAAGCGTTGTCAGCAATTGTATCTTGAATCTTTATCTTCCAATCTTTAATTCTACTGTCAACAATCTCAATTGATGGAACTACAAATGCAGTAGCTCTTAAAACATCTACCTCCGTCACCCCAGGACCTTTCAAATCCCGCTCCAAAACAAAAGCAATCTCACCCTCAACTCTCGGTTGAATTAAACCGTCAATTCTAACAACATCCCCATCCTCAACATACATCGCATCAAAAAGATAACCAAAGTCAGGTTGATTTACATTTAACACCCTTTGAACCGCAAGACTTGTGATTCCAATTTTCTTACCCTTTACCTTTAACCCCATCTTCAATTTCCTTTCAACATTTTTAAGCTGAATTTTATATGCGTCCTCAATAGTGATATTCCCATTCCTTGATGTCAACGGTTCAATAGGTGTAAGATTTATCTCTGCGTTATACAACTCTTGGGCAAATGTCCCAATATAATCGGGCATATTACAACTTTACGCATATATTTTTTAATTCAGTATAAAATTCAAAGCTATAAATTCCACCCTCTCTACCAATCCCGCTCATTTTAGTTCCTCCAAATGGAGTCCTAAGGTCGCGCAAAAACCATGTGTTTATCCATATAACCCCGGCCTCAATTTGAGATGCAACTCTATGAGCCCTTGATAAATCCCTCGTCCATATCGTTGCACTCAAACCATAATGTGTATTATTTGCCCTTTCTATTACTTCTTCTTCTGTATCAAACGGCGAAACAGTGACAACTGGACCAAAAATTTCTTCTCTAACAACTCTACAGCTATCATTTAATCCAACAATGACCGTTGGTTCAAGCCAATTTCCAGATTTGAATTTTTCAGGAAGGTTCCCCGGTGTTTTACCGCCAGTTAAAATTTCCCCTCCATCTGCAACGGCAATTTCAAGATAGGTTTTAACTTTTTGAAGGTGCTCTTGACTTATCAATGCTCCCATGTCAGCTTCTGGGTCAAGTGGGTCGCTAACTTTAACTTTTTTCGCTCGTTGGACAAGTTTCTCAACAAATTCATCGTAAATTTTTCTTTCAACATAAATTCTTGAACCACACAAACAAACTTCACCTTGATTTGAAAAACTTGATTGAATTGTCACATCAAGCGCCTGTTCAATGTCAGCATCTGCGAAAATTATGTTCGGGTTCTTTCCACCGAGCTCAAAAGAAAGTTTTTTAAGATGTTGCGAAGCGGTTCTCATTATCGCCTGCCCGGTCGTCGTCTCACCAGTAAGTGAGATAAGCTTAACTTCAGGATGTGAAACTATAAACTCACCAGCTGAATCAGGACCGAAACCGTGAACGACATTTAAAACCCCATCAGGAAGCCCAGCCTCAGCAGCAATCTCAGCAAGCTTGGTCGCTGTTATCGGCGTGAGCTCAGACGGTTTTATTATGCAAGTGTTTCCAGCAGCAAGACATGGAGCAACTTTCCAAGTGGTCAACAACAGCGGAAGATTCCACGGCGTTATAAGTCCAGCAACTCCAACAGGACGCCTTAAAACATAATTTATCGCACCTCTATCATCGGTTTCGTAAAATTCCGTGTGAACATACTTTGCAAATTCAGCAAAGAAGGAAAAATTATAAGATGCACGCGGTATCTCCATACCCTTTGCAAGCTTTATCGGCTTACCAACATCTATTGACTCAAGATAAGCAAGCTCATCTAACCTCTCGATAATAAGTTCCGAAATTCGCATAAGATACTTGCTTCTTTCCTTAACTGGCATCTTGCTCCAAGTTTTAAAAGCTTTAACCGCAGACCTCACAGCCATCTCTACATCTTCTTTCCCACTTTCAGGGACAGTTGCGATCACCTCATTGGTCGCAGGATATCTGCTTTCAAACTTTTTCCCAGTGACCGAATCAACAAATTTACCATCTATGAAATTTTTCAACTCAAGAACTTTATTTATAACGC
This sequence comes from uncultured Bacteroidota bacterium, assembly GCA_964438815.1. Classification (GTDB taxonomy): domain Bacteria; phylum Bacteroidota; class Ignavibacteria; order Kryptoniales; family Kryptoniaceae; genus Kryptonium. Next base: position 411,682 of record CAYTKW010000001.1, on the reverse strand, counting down.
CCTGCTTCCTCTGTGTTAACTCATTTACTTGTGCCATTTTAAACTAACCTCCAATTTATATTTTTAAGCTCTTCTGAAATTAACTTCGCAGTTCTGATAACATATTTTGAATACTCATCGTAAGTTTGCTCATTTATCCTGCTTGACGGACCAGAGATGCTAACAGCCGCTATCACCTTGCCCTTACCATCAAAAATAGGAGCTGCTATACATCTAAGACCATCTTCTATTTCCTCATTATCAATCGCATATCCGCGCTCCCTAACCCTTTTCAATTCCTCAAGGAATTTCTTTCTGTCTGTTATCGTGTTTTTTGTAAACTTTTTTAATCCCTTTTCCCTTATAATTCTTTTCACTTCATTTTCAGGCAAAAAAGCAAGCATTGCTTTCCCAAGCCCAGTGCAATGCGCCGGGAGACGCTTCCCAACTTCGGAGATTATCACAAAATTTCTATCCGCTATAATTTTGTCAAGATATGCAACTTCGCCATTTTTAAGAGTAGCAAAGTGAACAGTTTCATTTAAATACCAGTGAAGATCCTCAAGATGCATCCTCGCCCTGTCAACCATGATCTTTTTCAACGATACACTGTTGCCAAGTTCATAAAGTTTTAAACCAAGACGATATTTTCCCGTCTCCTCGTCCTTCTCAACAATTCCAAGCTTTTCCATTGAGCGTAAAAACCTATGAACAGTGCTTTTATGCATTTTTAAAATCCTGCTTATCTCCCCAACCCCAAGCTCAAACCTCCCATTCTGCGAGAAAACAGATAAAATTGCAAATGCCTTCTCAATTGAGTTATTCGTTGGTGTTCCTTTCATAGCTTGATGAAATTTTGTTCTGAAGGCAAATTAAAAAAAATTTACAACTTGTCAATAGTCAAAACTTTAACTGTCTCAATATGTGAAACTCAATATCAAATAATGAAACTAAAGGTTATATCTCCCCGTTCTTTATCTTCCCCCTCAATTCGTGAAGTTTCATCAAAGCCTGAAGCGGTGTCATATTATCAAGGTCAAGATTTAAAATTTCATCCCTTAATTTATCATCTCCAAGTTCAAACAAACTTATTTGAAACTTTTTCACTAAATCTTCTTTTGAAAACTTTTTCCGCGCCTTTCCAGCAGGTGTTAACTCCTTATTTTCAAGATTCGCAAGTATCTCTTTCGCCCTTTCTGTGACCTCCGAAGGTAACCCAGCCATCTTAGCAACTTCAATCCCGTAGCTGTGGTCCGCATAGCCGGGGACGATCTTATGAAGGAAAATTACCTTATCCCCAACCTCCCTCACATCCGCTTTGAAATTTTTTATCCCCGGATATATGTCCGCAAGCTCATTTAATTCGTGATAATGTGTCGCAAATATTGTCTTCGCCTTCACCCTTGGGTTTTCATGCAGATATTCAATTATCGCCCACGCAATTGAAATCCCATCAAAAGTGCTTGTCCCACGCCCAACCTCATCAAGCAAAATTAAACTTTTCAGCGTAGCATTATTTAAGATATTCGCCATCTCATGCATCTCAACAAGAAATGTGCTCTCGCCTCCAACAATGTTGTCTTCAGCTCCAACACGGGTGAAAATTCTATCAACGATCCCTATCCGTGCATAACTTGCCGGGACAAAACTTCCAATCTGCGCCAAAAGAACTATCAAACCAACCTGTCTCAAAAATACGCTTTTACCAGACATGTTCGGACCAGTGATTATAAGAATCTGATTCCCTGAATTATCAAGATAAACATCATTTGGGACAAATTTTTCCCCCGGTGGTAAAATCCTTTCAACAACAGGATGCCTACCGTCTTTAATTTCTATGACATCACTTTCATCAACAATAGGACATGTGTAATTATTTTCAACTGCAACTTCCGCGAGCGAGACAAAACAATCAAGCATCGCAATTAATTGTGCATTCTTCTGAATTGCTTCGGTATGAGCAGATATTTTTTCCCTAACTTCATTGAAAAGTTCAGCCTCAAGCGCAGAAATTTTTTCTTCAGCTGTCAAAATTTTCTCTTCATACTCTTTTAATTCAGGTGTTATAAATCTTTCGGCATTTACAAGCGTTTGCTTGCGTATGTAATCAGGCGGAATTTTATCAAGATGTGTCTTGGTAACCTCAATGTAATAACCGAAGACAGAATTATAATCAATCTTCAAGCTTGGAATCCCCGTTCTCTCCCTCTCCTTTTGCTGTAAATTCGCTATGAGCTCTTTGCCCGAGCGAGCTATATGCCTTAATTCATCAAGCTCAGAACTATATCCATCCCTTATCACCCCACCATCAGAAACTGTCGCCGGCGGGTCATCAACAATTGCACGCTCAATTAACCCAACCACATCGTCAAGTGGATTCAAAAGGTTAAATATCTTCCTCAATGTTTCTGACCTTGCATTAGCAAGAATGGATCTTATCAACGGAATTTTCTTTAGCGATTCCTTCAAACCTATCATATCTCTCGGATTTGCCCTCCCCGTAGTCCCAGGTAAATGTGAACGAATTGCAATTCTTGAAATCAATCTTTCAATATCCCCAATTTCACCGAGAACGCTGTAAAGTTCTTTTCTCATTTTTGAATCCCCATAAAGCTCCTTCACCGCCTCAAGCCGTTTCTGTATCGGTTCAAGTTTTTTAAGCGGTCTTAACACCCACCTCTTCAAAAGTCGCGCACCCATCGGCGTCTGCGTTTTGTCAATAATTGAAAAAAGCGTCCCATAAGTCGTTTCACCCGAATATGAAACAGCTATCTCAAGATTTCGCTTTGTCGCTGGATCAAGAATCATATAATCGCCAGTATCATAGCGAGAAATCTTCCTTATGTGAACTAATTTTGTCCTCTGCGTCTCTTGTAAATAATGCAAAATAGCACCAGCAGAAATTATCCCAAGTTCAAGTTCATCAATACCGAACCCCTTCAGGGACTTCGTTTGAAAATGATTTTTTAAAATCTCAAATGCATAATCATACTTAAAAACCCAATCCTCAATTTTAGTCAAAGCTGGCTTTATGCGAGTTTTAGTTAAAATTTCCTCAATGACATCTTTAAATTGTTTGCTGAAAAGAATCTCGCTCGGGGCTATGGTATCAAGTAAATTTGGAAGCTCATCAATTGTAACTTCGGCAGTGTAAAATTCTCCCGTTGAAACATCCGCAAACGCAACCCCGACTTTTTTATCCTTAAAAAAAAATGCGCTGACAAAATTATTCGCTCTATTGTCAAGAAGTTTATCCGTTAACGCAACCCCCGGCGTTACTATCTCAACCACATCCCTTTTAACTATACCTTTTGCAAATTTCGGGTCCTCAAGCTGTTCGCAAATTGCAACCTTATAACCGGCTTTGACAAGTTTCGGAAGATATGCATCAAGTGCATGATGCGGAAACCCAGCAAGTGGTACATCAGCTGCAGCACCATTCGCTCTTTTAGTGAGAGCAATCCCAAGAACTTTCGCTGCTATTTTCGCGTCCTCCTCAAAAGTTTCGTAAAAATCCCCCATTCTAAATAAAACTATCGCATCAGGATATTGCGCCTTTATCTTTCTATATTGTCTCATCAACGGCGTTGACATCTTCACGGAAAAATTTTGTGGGATTTAACGCACTTAACACTTATTATTTAACCACTCCCCTTACCATATCTGAGCTCAAACTCATAACTCTTAAACATCTTAATCTCCGGATACTTGTCCCGCAGGTAAGATTCAACCTCAGGCGCAAAAGAATAACCAACGATAAAAGAGTAAACCTTTGAATTTAAATAATTTTCCAACCTTTTTCTGCTCTTTACAAAATCATCAATTTCCTTCTTGCTCGGTCTTGACTTACACTCTCCAACCACATAGGCTCTTTCACCGTCTTTATATTTACCATTTGGATAAACCACATTTCTTCGCTCAACAATCTCAGCCTCAATGCCATATTCATCCCTCGCAAATCCCTTCATATAAATCATAATTTTATCCTCAAGTCCATAACCAACTGTATCTGAAATACCAGCCAGGATTTCCCTTGTCCTCCGATGTTCATCTATAAGCCAGTTCAACCTCTCCTCAGTCCTTCTCTGTGCTTCAGCAAGCTGATTTATAGCCTCCCAAACTCGCTTAAAGTTTTCTTCCGTTGCTTTCTTAAATTCATTTAACGCTTCCTCCGTTCTCCTCTGTGCCTCAGCAAGCTGATCAACCCTCAATGTAAGCTGGTTTATACTCTCCCAAACTCGCCTGAAACTCTCCTCACTTATTTTCTTAAATTCATTTAATCCTTCCTCAGTTCTCCTCTGTGCTTCTGCAAGTTTAAGGATGCTACTTCCCATTTCCTTGACTATCTCTTTCAGCTCGCTGAAATCCTCGCGCGTTACACCAATTGCCTTAACTCTATCGCTTACAATCTTTTCTATCTCACCCATTAACTTATGGCTTAACTTTAACTCGCTTTTCTTCTTTTGGACTCCCATTTCAAGCGTTAATTCATTTTTAAAATTTCTCGTTTTAAATTACAACAAGTGGTTTGAAATTGCAAGTTTTATTTAATATATTTTCCAAAAGTTAAAATTAAAACTTCACCGCAACTTGCTATATGAGTTTAACCGGAATAATACGAATCAAAAATGCGATCTTTTACGGATATCACGGAGTCCATACATCAGAGCAAAACTCTGGTGGTAGATTTGAAGTTGATGTTGAAATTTACTGTGACATTTCCGAAGCTGCAAAAAGTGATATGCTTAAAAACACGATTGACTATGAACAAGTTTACAGCTTTCTGAAAAGTTTAATCGCTGATAGGAAATTCTACCTTATAGAAGCTCTCGCATCAAAAATTGCACATGGATTAATTGAAAAATTTGAAAAGATTCAAAAAGTTATCGTTAAAGTCAGAAAACCATCTCCACCTGTTGGCGGTGTGGTTGATTGCGTTGAAGTTCAAGTTGAATTGAACAGAGATTGAAATTAATGTTAATTTGCAATGCCTTCAGCATACCTTGGAATTGGGTCAAACATCGGAGATAAAATTTCATATATCAAGAAATCGCTTGTCGTTTTATCAAAATTACCGAAAACGAAAATCACAAAGGTATCTTCACTTTACGAAACAGAGCCATACGGGAGAAAAGAGCAACCATGGTTCGTAAACATCGCGGTTGAGATATTTACCGAGCTTGACCCAATTGAACTTTTTAAAAAATGTAAAGCGATAGAATTAAAACTCGGTCGCCAAAAGCGAGAAAAATGGGCAGAGCGAGAAATTGACATTGACATACTCTTGTATAACAATGTAATTATCTCAACGCCTGAACTTCAAATACCACATCCAGATATGCACAATCGTCGTTTCGTCTTAATACCACTGAGTGAAATCGCTCCAGATGTTGTTCATCCAATTTTAAAAAAAAGGATATCCGAACTTTTAATTGAATGTAAAGACACAACAAGAATAATCCACATACCAGAAAAAATAAATCTAAAAAACATAATAGAACCAGAGGTGAGAGAAGTAAAATACATAGCAATTGAGGGAGTAATCGGCGCGGGTAAAACATCGCTTGCCAAAATGTTGGGCGAGCGACTTAACGCAAAAGTCGTGCTTGAACAATATTACGAAAACCCATTCCTTGAAAAATTCTATCAAAATAGGGAAAGATATGCATTCCAAACCCAAATTTTCTTTTTGTTAAGCAGATACAAACAACAAATGGAACTCCTGCAAAGGGATTTATTCCACGAATACCTTGTGACTGATTATATCTTTGATAAGGATAAAATTTTTGCCCACATAAATTTGAAAGGGGACGAGCTTAAGCTCTACGAAATGCTTGTGAGCTTGCTTGAGAAAAACATACCAACACCAGACCTCGTGATATACTTGCAATCAAGCGTCGCAAGGCTTATGCAAAACATACGAAAGCGTGGAAGACCTTATGAAAAAAATATAACAGAAGATTACATTCGCGAGCTCTACGAAGCATATAATGAATTTTTCTTCAATCAATACAGAAAATGCCCAGTCTTGGTGGTGAATTCCACCGATATTGACTTTGTAAATAATAAAGAAGACTTTGAAGACCTCGTGCGTGAAATCTTAAGCCCAAGAAAGTCTTACTTTGAGTATTACAACCCAGAGAAAAAAACAAGGTGAGCATATGATAAGGCTACTAATTTTAATTTTGTTAATTTACATCGCTTACAAGTTCTACAAGGTTTTCATATCTTACAAAAGAAAAGTTGACGAGCTTGAAAGAGAACTTAGAAAAAGGAAAATAAGCGAGCTCAAAGATACTGACTACGAAGAGATAAAGTGAAAAGTATGGGAAAAAAGATAAAGCTTCATCTCATAAACCTTTTAAAAAATTTTATCAAAAATGAAAACGCACTTATAATTGATAAATCTACTCGCACTGATATTGATTTTGGCGAAGTCAAGAAAATTTTAATCGTAAGGCAACATAACCAACTTGGGGATATGCTTTGTGCAGTTCCCCTATTTAGAGCAATTCGCCAAAGGTTTCCAAATGCGAAGATAACCCTTATCGCAAGCCCGATAAATTACGAAGTGGTTAAGAATAATCCGTTTGTTGATGAAGTTTTAAATTTTAACAAAGCTGAATTTTTCAAAGCACCCACAAAATTTTTAAAATTTATAAATAAAATCAAATCTGGTTTTGACCTCGCCATAGTACCAGCAACAGTTTCAATATCAATAACAAGCAATTTGCTTGCATATATCTCAAAAGCACGAATACGCATCGGTCCGAAGTCACTTAATGGAATTGAAAACCCATCCGCTTTTCTTTTTAATTATCAAGTTATACTTGATTGGAGAAATGAACCCAAAAAACATCAAACAGAACGAAATCTTGACATCATTAGACCATTCGGAATAGAAACAGAGGACTTAACCTATGTAATTCCAACTTCGGAAGAAGATAAAAATTTCGCCAAGAATTTTTTACACGAAAGGGAAAACTTTAAGTGCGTAATTGGCTATCACCCTGGAGCTGGGAAAATTAAAAACAGATGGGACACAAAAAAATTTGCAGAACTGGCAATAAAACTTGCAGAAGAGTTCAACGCTCTAACACTTATAACTGCTGGACCAATGGATGATAAACCTCTCGAGGAAATGATAACGCATTTAAATGGAAAGTTAAAATATCTAATTTTGAAAAATGAAAAGATAAGCAGGGTTGTTTCAGTTATTGAATCAATTGATCTTTTCATCACAAATGACACTGGAATAATGCATGTTGCAGGTGCAACCAAAACACCTGTCATCTCACTTTTCGGTCCTACCGATCCATACCAATGGTCACCGCTTAACGAAAACAAATTCTTCCTCTTTTCAAAAACAGGAGAAATAAACGATATAACGGTTGAGCAAGTTTATAAACTCGCTCGTGATATTTTAAAAGCAAAACTTTGATTACCTTTTAAATCTTATAAACTCATCAACTTCTTTTCTAAACTCAATCACCTTATCAATGAAACTTTCTTCACCCCTTTCAATGCCATCAACAGCTTTGAGGACAATTTGCGTTCTTTGTTCATTTATCAACGGTTCATATTTTGAGATGAGGAAGTTAAAAACATTAAACCCAAGACGTGTCCCTGACAATCGCCCGTTGAAACTTTGAACATAACCTCTATCTTTGAGTTTTTGAACTGTCGGCGCATAAGTGCTGGGGCGTCCTATCTTTTTCTCACGCATAAGCTGAATTAAATTTGCCTCCGTGTAAAGTGGCTTCTCACTTACAAGACGAGTTTGAAATTGTGAAATTCTATATTCACCAGGTTTAACTTCGCCCACCGTTTTAATCGGGGAAAGCAAATTAAAACCATTTTCAACAACAACGCTATTAAATTTAAAATCTTGAACAATTTCACCAAGCTGAGCTTTGAACTTCAAAACCTTTACCTTTGCCGGAGACATCTGGCTTGCAATGAAACGTTTAAAAATTAAATCATAAAGCTTTATATGCTTTTTGCTCAACTTCGTCTGCAACAACAAAATTTTCGCATCAATGTCGGTTTCAAGCTCAATTGAGCTCAAAGGTCGCGCGGGTCTAATGCATTCGTGCGCGCCTTCTTCAATTTCCCACGCCCTTGGTTTGAAGTAAGCCCCAAGGTTTTCACGCTCAAGATATTGTTTTGCAAGATTTATACCAAAATTGCTCACCCGCGTTGAATCTGTCCTGTGATATGTTATCAAACCACTTTCAAAAAGTTCTTGCGCAAGCGACATAACATCACTCGCAGGTAAATTTAAAGCTTGAATCCCATCCTGAAGCAACGAGTCAGTTGTATACGGCGGAAGTGGATTTTGTTCAATTATTTCATCAGTTAAATCAAAAATCAAAATTTTATCAATTGACTTAACTCTATCAATTTCCTCAGGTTGAGCCGTAAATGTAAGACGCAGGTTATTCTCAAGGAGTATATTTATCTGTGCAATTTTCTTCTTGCTTTCTTTTGTCCTCTCACAAACCCAGCCAAGCACCGGGGTTTGAACTCTGCCAGCACTTAAATCCTCACGATTAAATTTTTTCTGAACTATTTTTGAAATCTCAAGCCCAATCCATGCGTCCTCAACCTTTCGCAATATCTGAGCCTTCAAAAGGTTAAGGTCAAATTCATCCGGATTGTTAAGTCCTTCAATTATCGCCCTTTTCGTTATCTCGTGCCATCTTAACCTTTTTATATTTTGATTGAACGGATAAATAAGACATCTCAAATCCCAAGCAATTTTTTCACCTTCAGCATCAGGGTCAGTTGCAACTAAAACTTCATCAACATTTTCAGCGATCTTTTGGAGCGAAGATACGACATCGGGCTTAGTTATTTCAAATTTAACCTCAAGCTTTGAATCTACTAACCTTGCTCCAAAGCTGGGTTGATTTATTGCAAGATCCGTCACATGACCACGGGACGCACCAACAAGCAAAAGCATATTTGAAGCCATAACTTCATAAATTTGCACCCCATCAGCTCTGCTCCTTAAAGGTTTACCAAAGAAATAACTTATCGTCCTTGACTTTGTAGGCGATTCAACTATCAAAAGTCGCGAATTAAACTCAATGTCAACACCAACTTTAAGCTCACGTGTAAGATTTATTTCCTCAATAACTTTTTCAATGTCAATCTCTTCAATGTTTACAAAGCTAACATCAAGCGGTTCAAGTTGATTCTTCAAAAGTTCAAAAGCTTTTATATCATCAACCATTAAAATTGACAATCCCTTTGTCAAGCCACCGATCGTTAATCTGCTTGTTCTACCCGATGCCTGAATGTAAGCGAAAGAATCAGGTATTATAAGGGAATTTCCTGATATCCCTGTTTTTTCAACGATTACCGGGTCAGACAAAATTTGATTGAAAAAGTCAAGCGACTCAATCATTACATTGTAAGCAAACTCAACAAATTCAGAGATTTTGTCAGAGTTTGGGTCAAAACCTTTTGATTTTATCTTTTCAAGGTTTGCAGGGGAAAGTTCAGCTATTTTTGAAAGGTTTTCAATTATATCTATTGCTTTTTGCCTTCTTTGAGGTTCAAGATATTTTGCTATGTGGCTTATTACCATCATCATTTTACGAGGTGAGAATGATTCACGGTCAATTGTGATTGATAGTCGCGGGATTTCAAAAAATATAGTGTATCTAAGCGCTGTTGGAAGGTCAATTCCCCTAACAAGTGATGAGCGTCTTGATGATGTTCCGACGAGGACATCAATTTCGCCGTTTTCAAATGCTTGAAAAATCTTTTTTGATGCCTTAACATAAGCGCTTGATTTGATGCCATTTTGGGATAGAAACTCAGCGATTTGTTCTGCTTTTTCAGCACCACGAACATAAACAATAGCACCGCTTCCGAGCTTCTGAATCAACTCAACAAGTTCTTCCTCGGCTTTCCTTTTCGAGACAAGGTAAGCATCAATTATGTTTCTTGCAAATGAATAAGATTGCCCGATATCAAAGCCAAAAATTTCTCTTAAAATTTTAACCCTCAATGTCCTCTTCGCCGTTTGTGTCGCACCAGATATTACAATTTGCGCTCCTTCAACTTTTATCTTTGAATAAGACTCTTTTAATTCTTCATTTTCAACTTTTTTGCTGACAATTTTTCTTGTAAGCTCAATTTGTTCGGAAGTTATACCAAGAATTTTTAAAACCATGTCAATCGCCTGTGAACGCCTTAGAAAACCATCAACATCATCAACGAACACAGCGTCAACCTTTAAATGCTCAAAAAGAGATTTATTCCTCACAATTGAGGCTGATGTCGTCACTATTACATCTGCATTTTTTACTTCTTCCTGTTTTGGTTTTTTAGCAAGCGAATGTATTTGAACAACTTTTTTATCTTTTGCGACATCTTGAATTTTCTGTGCTACTTGAAATGCAAGTGTTGAGTTCGGTAAAAGTATAAGTGATTTTTTCAAAAGAGAGAGCAATTGTCGTTGTGGTTTTCCCGCTACCAGTTGGAGCAAGCATAGCAAAGCTTTCACCTTTCAAAAACTTTCTCGCCCACAGCCTTTGCGCACCCCAAGGTTTAAAGCTAAACGGCTCAAAAATTTTGTTTACATCCTCTGGTGTGATTTTATTTAATTTTATCGTGCCACTTAAAAGCTCATCAAATGTCGCTCTCCTTTGACCATAAAAGTTCAAATAGATTATCTCAAGGTCTTGCATCAGAATTGGCAGACTTTGTTTTTAAAAAATTTTTCGTAAATTTTAACTCGTAAATAATTTGATAAAGAAATTTAAAACTTTCAAACCAGTGCTTGAGGGCAAGAAAATAATTATTGGTGTGACAGGTGGAATTTCAGCTTATAAAACTTGCTATGTTGTGCGAGGATTAAAGAAACTCGGTGCCAATGTAAAAGTAGTCATGACACCATCGGCCACTCAATTCATAACACCACTTACATTTTCAACCCTGTCCGGGAATGAGGTTATAGTTGACATGTTTCCCAAAAACTCTCACGAAAGCACTGATATTGGAACACGCCATATTGAACTTGCACTTTGGGCTGACCTTATACTCATAGCACCAGCTTCAGCAAATACAATCGCAAAAATTGCTCACGGCATAGCAGATAACTTTTTAACTTCCTTAGTTCTTGCAATACGATGTCCATTGATACTTGCACCAGCTATGGATGTTGATATGTATTTAAACGATGTCACACAAAGGAATTTAAAAGTTTTAAAAGAACTTGGATATTTAATCATTGACCCAGAAGAAGGGGAACTTGCGAGTGGACTCACTGGTGTTGGCAGGATGGCTGAACCAGAAAAGATAATTGAATTTGTCAAAGATTTCCTTTCTGGCGTGAAGTTTGATTTAAAAAATAAAAAAATTCTCGTCACAGCTGGACCAACATATGAACCAATTGACCCAGTTCGTTTCATCGGAAATTGGTCAACTGGAAAGATGGGATTTGAAATTGCAAAAGCATCGGTTCATCGTGGAGCCGAGGTGACTTTAATTTCGGGTCCAACCCAACTTAACACACCAAAAAATGTCAAAAGAATAGATGTTGTGACATCAGATGAAATGTGTGATGAGGTTGTGAAAATTTACAATAAATTTGATGTTGTGATAATGTCCGCAGCTGTTGCGGATTACTCACCAGTTCAAAAATTTGAAAAAAAGCTAAAGAAAGAAGATTTGAGTGAGGAATTTGTTGAGTTAAAGTTAAAAAAGACGAAAGATATTCTTAAATATCTTGGAGAGAATAAAAAAGAGCAAATACTTGTTGGATTTGCACTTGAGACCGATGATGGAATTGAAAACGCAATCAAGAAGTTAAAGCAGAAAAATCTTGACATCATAGTTTTAAATATGTTGGGTGAAGGTTCTGGATTTGGATATGATACGAACATAGTGACGATAATTTCAAAGGATGGAAAGATTGAAAACCTACCAAAGATGACAAAATACGAAGTCGCGCATAAAATACTTGACAAAGTTTCACAAATGCTTAAAGAGAAAGATGAAGAAAGAAATCAAGAAAATACTTGACGAGACAAAAAGATATTTAATTCAGCAGGGAAGTTTATTTGGAGATGAAATAATTTTGCCAAAGGAAGAGAAAAAAGAAGCAAAGGAAATAAATATAGAAGAGTCTGGCGTTGACCCGACATGGGTGAATTCAAAAACTCTTGACGAACTTGAATCAAAGATAAAGAACTGCATCAAGTGCCCGCTTGGTAAAACAAGAACTAATTTTGTTTTCGGTGTAGGCAATCCCAAATCAGAAATTGTTTTCATAGGTGAAGCTCCGGGAGCAGATGAAGATTTGCAAGGTAAGCCGTTTGTCGGAAGAGCAGGGCAACTTTTGAATCAACTGCTTGCAAGCGTTGGCTTTAGGAGAGAAGAAGTTTACATATGCAATGTCTTGAAATGCCGTCCGCCTGGGAATCGTGACCCGCAACCTTCAGAAATAGAAGTTTGCAGTCCCTATTTGATAAAACAACTTGAGATAATAAAACCGAAATTGATTGTCTCGCTTGGTAGATTTCCTGTGCAAACGCTTTTAAAGACAAACGCACCGCTTGGTTCACTGCGTGGGCAAATTTTTGAATGGCGTGGCATAAAAATGATAGTCACATATCATCCAGCAGCGGCACTTAGAAATCAACAATGGAAAAGACCACTCTTTGAAGACCTGCGCAAAGCAAGGGAAATACTTTACGGGAAATAAAAATTAAATTTTTCTTAAAACTATGTCAATTGAAAAAGGTTTAAAACAGGAATTCCCGCTTGAAAAAATCACCAAAAACTATAAATTTACACACATAGCTGAACCGAGCGAAGTCATCCCTAAAGTTATGCCACAAGCCATTGACCTTGAAATGGCTGTCTTGTCTGCAATGACTATTGACCAAGATTGCATCCCAAATGTAGCTGAAATTTTGAAACCGGAATGTTTCTACAAAGAAGAGCATCAAATAATTTACAAAACAATCGTCAACCTTTTTGAAGCTGGGAAAGGTGTGGACATTTTAATTTTAACGGAGGAATTGAGAAAAAACGGATTGCTTGAAAAAGTTGGGGGCGCGACATATTTAACTGAAATTTCAAATGCAGTTGCAACATCCGCAAATGTTGAAAATTATGCACAAATCATCCGTGATAAGTATGTCCTGCGTGAATTGATAAAATTATCAAATACTATTGCAAATTCCGCCTTCAAAGAAGACGCCGATGCGCTTGAACTACTGGACTTTGCAGAAAGAAAATTACTTGATATATCCGCGGAAAAATTTAAATCAGAAGCTATAGACATAAAAAATGCACTGAAAAAAATCCTTGAAAAATATGAGCAAATAAACAGGGAAAAAATACATTTAACTGGGGTTACAACTGGTTTCCCTGAAATTGATGCTTTAACTGGTGGGCTTCAAAAGTCCGATTTAATCATCATCGCTGGAAGACCGAGCATGGGTAAAACTGCCTTCGCTTTGACAATCGCAAGAAATGCAGCAATTGAAGGGAAAGTCCCAGTAGCGATATTTTCACTCGAGATGTCGCTTGAGCAAATAGCTTTAAGATTACTTTGCGCTGAACTTAACATTGATATACACGCTGTAAGAACAGGAAGAGTAACCGACGATGACTGGCGTAGGGTTTCAACTATGATTGGAAGGCTAACAGACGCACCAATTTTCATTGATGATACACCAGCACTTAGCACGCTTGAACTTCGCGCAAAAGCAAGACGTTTAAAAGCAGAGCATAACATTGGGTTAATCATCATTGATTACCTTCAGCTAATGCAAGGTGGTAAAGCAGAAACAAGGGAGCGAGAAATATCAATGATATCAAGGTCACTTAAATCACTTGCTAAAGAACTTGACATTCCGGTTGTGGCTTTATCACAGCTTAGGAGAGCGGTTGAAGAAAGAGGCGATAAAAGACCAATGCTTTCCGATTTAAGAGAAAGTGGAAGTTTGGAGCAAGACGCAGATGTTGTAATTTTCGTGCATAGACCCGAAGTTTACGGAATTTCAGCCTATGACGATGGAACCCCAACAGAAGGAACTGCAGAGATAATTATAAGCAAACAAAGAAATGGACCAGCACCTGAAACAGTTCGCTTAAGCTTCTTTAAGCATTCAACAAAATTTGCACGACTTGAGACAAGAAGAACTGAGCCAGAGGAGATTACACCTGATAGACCCGCATTTTAAAAAATAAAAATTGGTTAAAAATGCTTTCCCAAGTTTTAAGTGCTTCAACTTATGGCATAGATGCTTTCACAGTAAAAGTTGAAACACACATTGAGCAAGGACTATTTGCATTTACAATTGTCGGCTTACCAGATAGCTCGGTCAAAGAAAGTCGCGAAAGAGTTAACGCTGCAATAAAAAATTCAGGATTTCAATTTCCAAACAAAAAGATAACTGTAAATTTAGCCCCAGCTGATATAAAAAAGGAAGGCTCACAATTTGACCTCCCAATAGCCATAGGAATTCTATCAGCGACTGGTCAAGTTCAATCCAATATCCTTGACCAATTTATAATCCTTGGGGAACTTGCACTTGATGGAACACTTAGACCTATTCACGGTGCTTTACCAATTGCAATTTCAGCAAAGAACTCTGGTTTAAGAGGTTTAATACTTCCAAAGGAAAATGCAAAGGAAGCTGCTATCGTATCCGAGATTGAAGTTTATCCAATGAGCTCGCTTAATGAAGTTGTTAACTTTTTAAATGCGGAACATCAACTTTTAAACCCATTTAAAATTGACATAGCTGAGACATTCAATCAAGAGAGCAAATACACAATTGATTTTTCAGATGTAAAAGGTCAAGAAAATGTAAAACGGGCACTTGAAATTGCAGCAGCTGGTGGACACAATGTTATAATGATTGGACCCCCTGGTAGCGGTAAAACGATGCTTGCAAAAAGACTTCCGACGATTTTACCCCCGATGACGCTTGAAGAAGCGCTTGAGACGACAAAAATTCACTCCGTCGCTGGACTTTTATCACCTGATACAGCACTTGTTGCAACCCGACCCTTTAGGGTACCACATCACACGATATCAGATTCAGCACTCGTTGGAGGTGGAACTATCCCACGCCCGGGAGAGATTTCACTTGCCCATCATGGAGTTTTGTTCCTTGATGAACTCCCGGAATTTAACCGCAATGTCCTTGAGGTCTTAAGACAACCGCTTGAAGATAAAAAAGTCACTATAAGCCGAACGAAAATGACAGTTGAATACCCAGCTAACTTTATGCTTGTGTGCGCAATGAACCCATGCCCATGTGGAAACCTTGGAAACCCATATCAACAATGCACCTGCTCACCGACGCAAATCCAAAAATATATGGGAAAAATCTCAGGACCTCTGCTTGATAGAATTGATATCCACATTGAAGTCCCAGCAGTTAAATATTCCGAACTTGCAAGTAAAACAACCGGCGAAACATCAGCTCAAATAAGAGAAAGGGTTATAAGGGCAAGAGAAATTCAATTGAGAAGATTCAAGGGTAGAAAAAATCTTTACAAAAATGCTGATATGCAAACAAGGGAAATTCGCGAATTTTGTAAAATTGATGCAAACGGTGAAGCTATACTTAAAAACGCGATAACAAAACTTGGGCTTTCAGCACGAGCATATGATAAAATTCTTAAAGTAGCCAGAACTATAGCTGACCTTGCGGGAAGCGAAGATATAAGACCAGAACATTTAAGCGAGGCAATTCAATATAGAAGCCTTGATAGAAACTTGTGGGGAATCACTTGATATATTCAACCAATTTTCGCTTCTTAAACCTATCGCGCATCGCTTTAATGTCAATCCCAGCTGATTTTAAAATTTTTCTAACCATATTTTTTGAAATTTTAATGTTATAAATTTTTCTCATCGCTTTCACAATGACGCTAAGCGTCCAATAATTTTTTTGAAGACCAAATTCAACTGGGGCAAATTCATTCACAAGTTTAATAACCATTTGCCTTTGTTCATCTGTAAACTTTTTCTTCCTCCCCCTTTTACGACCGAGAAATTCATCAACCCCATATTTTTCAAATTGATTAATGATATAAACGACCGCTTGTTTTGTTATGCCGAGCTCTTTAGCCACCTCACTAATTGATTTACCTTGACAGCTTAAAAATATCACTTTAACTTTACGCTTAAGTTTATCATCTTTGCCTTCCTCAATTACCTTTAAAAGTTTTCTCATTTCCTCATCCGTTAACGAACGAACAAATCTTTTCATCCCCTCGTTCAATTATTTTTAATAAAAATATAACAAAAGCGCTTTGCACCTGCAAAAATAATTAACCTGAATTAATGCGATCACAAATTTCACCACTTCTTAAGGGGTCCTTAGGCAAACTTGGTTTCAGCATTTATTTTCATCCCACAATTTCCAAACAGGGGGGAGGATCGCAACTTAAATGTTAAGTTAAATTTTTCCAATACCTTATTATCTTCCAATAAATTACTCACCATTGCCACTTACTTTGCCATTTTGTCAGGACGATTCTAATAAACTTAACACTTTAAAACAGGGCTTGGGGGTTTTATATTTATTGTAGTTTGAATCGTTTGTTTGAGATTTTTTCTATGCTGGGTTTGAATCGAACCTGTGAGGGATTGAAACGAAGCCATAAAGTCTCTATCGCTCTAAACATAAAACTTCTTAAAATTTTCCCTATCCCACTACCCCCCAAAATGCCTAACGACTGAAAAGTTTTAAAATCAAGCCCGAATTTAGCAAATCACCCCTAAACCTCACCCCAAAAACAGCAAAACATTGCCCCGAAAGTATCCCTCAAGGAAAACTTTTAACATTCAACTCAATCACTCAAATCAATCACATCAAAACACTCCTCACCTCACCAATACCATCTTCTTTACACTTCTAAACCTACCAGCCCTCATCTCATAAAAATATATCCCACTTGACAAACCAACACCTTCAAACCTAACCCTATACCTACCAGCCCCATACTCACCATCAACCAAAACCGAAACAACCCTACCTAAAACATCATATACAACCAACTTAACATCACTCCTTCCAGGCAAATCAAACTCAATCACTGTCTCAGGATTAAACGGATTCGGATAATTCTGATAAAGCGAAAACTCTTTGGGCAAATAACCAGCAATTGGGCCAGTGGCAAAAGTTATCTTACCACCAACTTGCAAATCATCAAAGTATAATTCTCCTTCAACATCAGCACCTTGAAGCTGTCTTAAAACAATACTATGAAACTGCTTATTTGTCCCCGGAACTGAAGAAATTGGATAAGATATAAATTTCCACCCATACCAATTCACAGGTCCAAGGTTTACAATATAATTATTCGGATTATAAAACCACATTTCAAGTTGATTTCCGCTCAAATCACCATAAACCCATAACCCGATATCACCCTGCACATCAGAAATAGATGGCTTTGATGAATTGTAGACTCTTACAACGCCCCCACTTCCTCCCGTAAATTTATAAATTAACTTCCCAGCGTTTGAACCATTCTTCTTCTTTTCATTGGTGATAAAAAAGTCTGTCGCACTTGAATCAATCCCAATTGTGCTTCCACTTTGCGTCGGCTTCCACCATGAACCAGTTGTTTCAAACGAATCAATCAAAGTCCCTTGATAAAAAATCCCGGGCTCAGTTCTAAAGGTAAAAATATAATCTTCCTGCGTCGTGTTGCCAAACAAATCTTTCAATCCTGCTGAAAACTTAACTTTATAAACCTTATCATTTAGAAGAGGACTTGCCGGTTTAAAAGTCACGATGCTTTTGTCGTTTTTAATAATATGCTTCCCACCCGTAATTGAAATTATTTGCTCATTTTCATCAAGCAATCTAACTCTCCCCGCCAAACTCGCACTTTCAATCGGCTCATTAAAAACAAATTTCATCTCAGCATAAACGCTGACATTATCACCCAAAGGATAACCTTTCTCAACCACAGGCGGATAAACATCCGGAGCTGTGGTCGTAAACTCAACATAATACGGATCACCCGGATTTCCATCACCATCACCGTCAATTTTTAAACCGAATACACTCTTTGCACCAGTATCAATTTTTATCATGTAAGTTGTTGAAAACTCCCAAAATTTATTAGGTTTAATTTCAAGCGTTCGCTGGTCAGCGCTCCATATCAATGTCACGGTATCATAAGGAGTTATGACAAGATTTGACTCAACAGATGCCTTGTCCATTGGAACAGAAAAATTCATTACGACGGATTTGTAAGCAAGGAAGTTAAGAGTTCCAGATTCAGGTACAACCGAAACAACCTTCGGCGGTATTTGGTCAGAGCGAATTAAATTTAAATAATAATTCCAATTCCAACCTGATCCTGGGTCTGTGTGATTGTTGCAAGATGTTGGATATGTTGAAGCAGGGTCATATGTCGCAAAATCCCACTCCTGACGAACGATAGGCCATTGAGGCTGTTGCCAAAAATTATGACCTATGATATGATTGCTATCAACAGGAATCACCCACCTGTTTACCATATTCCTCACAAGTTTTGCCGATTCAAGATACATAACAGGCGTAAACCATCTTGCAGGGTCCTCAATATATCCTTCATGTTCAATCCCAAGCGTAAAATTGTTCCAGCAACGCGCATGCCAAGCTTTGTCCCTCTCACGAACAAGTTGAACTATATATCCATCGGAACTGCGTATGACATAGTGAGCGCTTGCATTTGAAGCAGAATTTTTCAACCACGATACAGAACCAGCAAAGCTACCTTGAGTCACATGAATTACAATCCTGGTCGTATAAGGTCTATTTGCAGTATAATTTGGGCTTGGGTCCCAAACAGCAGGCAGATAATCTTCGGAATTTATCTCATCTGGCTTTATAACTTTTAAACCACCTCTTTCAAACAAATCCGGCGGAAAAATTGACATGTCAATCTCTTTCTTATCAATCTTTATCCCAAAACCTTCAAACCCAGTTGATAAAATTTTATAAACATCATAAGCAAAAATTTGAGCTATTTCAGGCTGAGGAATTCCGCTAAACTTAGCAACAGCATCTTTGTAATCTTCAAGCTTTGAAACACCTTTTTTCAATCCCTTTTCACTTGAAAACTTTGCAAGTAAAGCAGCTCCAGCTCTTATGTTTTGATAGACATCTTTTTTAACAACTTCAACAGGAACATCTATTAACTTTGCCCCTTCAATCAAGCTATGTCCAAACCAATCATCATCTCTAAGTCCCATTATCCCATAGACAGGGGGTTTATCGTCGCACGCTGGAGAAAATTTTTCTGGTTCAATGTGCGCCCATCGTGTGTTTACAAAAGCTATTGCCTCAAGTATTTCTGAAGGAACTCCAAATTCTTCACCCGCAAGTCTGAAATAATTTTTTAACTCTTCCCCACTTTGAGCAAAGATAAGCCCATGAGTAAAAATTAAAAAGATGATTAACAAACGCATTTTGCTCACAGTTTTTATTTTCAGTTCTCTTTCTTGAAGATATAAAAACCAACTCTAACAAGTCAACAAATTTGAGCGTAAAATAGCGCTATCAAAAAAATTCTTTGGGCGCCTTTTATCACATCAGCCTTTGAAGAAATTGAAATACCTCGTTTATAACCTTTATTATCTCTTCAATCGTCGCTTGAACCCACGCTTTTACATCTTCCGAAGTCCAGCCGGTTTTTTCAATTATCCATTTTAAAATTGAAAGCAAAATCATCCCTGAAACTATTACTAACCCAAGCACCATAATATTAAACGCAAGAAACGCGATAGCAGATATGATTAACTTTGACAAACTTGCCCCAAGCCAAATTGCAAGAATTTTAACTCCAAGGATAAACAAATCATCCTTCCCTAATCTCTCCCAATCTGACAGCACATCAGCAAAAGAGATTTCAAGTTCTCTCCCTTGAATGTTAAGTGTTTGACCAAAGTCATTTGTGAATTTAACCGATGGACAAAGATTTTTGCTACCCCAAACGAGGTTAACTGCTTTTTCTGTTGTTTCATCCAGAATGCGAAGATGCTTATAAGATGCGGATTCGTTCGCGACAAATGAAAAATTTAAAACTTTAAAGCCATTTTCACTATTAAATCCAATCCGCAGTTTTGCACCTTCACGATTAACAAGCTCATCAATCTTTTTCAATCCTTCCTTGATAGATGCGATTATTTGATTTTCATCCGGTGTTAACATAATATCAGGTGGGTTATTTTCATTAGATTTTCCGACGATGTGAGAGCATTTGTTTAAAATTAATGGCAGAAAAATAGCGCTTGAAAATTTCAAAAATTTTCACCTTGAGATTTTCATCTTTTTATTCCTCTTTCTTTTGCTTCAAAAATTTTAACGCCAAATTTTCACTTGGAGTTCAAATTAAAGCATAAACACTTGAAAATTTCAATTAAAGTTTTTATCATTTATTAAATTTGAAAAGAGAACTTTGACAAGCTATGGAGATTTTCGGCATAGCGATTACACCAATTAAGTTTGTAAATCAACTGTATGTTGAAAACATGGATAAAGAAACGGCAAATGCTATAAAATACATTGCCGATTTAATCGTTGTTGATGGTGAAAAAACAAGAAAACTTTTAAGCTCAAAAGAATGAGAGCCGGGGAATTCGGCATCTTCACATTCACTCAAAAATTAAAAACTAATCAATGGAGGCATAATGGCAAAAAGAGAACGCTGGGCAACTCGCATTGGTTTAATACTTGCAATGGCAGGAAATGCGGTCGGACTTGGGAACTTTTTGAGATTTCCTGTTCAAGCTGCACAAAATGGCGGTGGCGCATTTATGATACCATATTTTACTGCATTTTTATTGCTTGGGATTCCATTGATGTGGGTTGAATGGGCAGTTGGAAGATACGGTGGTAAGTTTGGATATGGAAGCGCGCCCGGAATGTTTGACGCTATGTGGAGAGCACCAATATCAAAATATCTTGGTTCACTTGGACTTTTCCTTTCAACTGTCATTATGGTTTACTACACATACATTGAGTCTTGGACGCTTGCTTTTAGCTTTTTCTCAATTACAAAAGCGTATTTCGGTGAAACGACATTTGACGCTATGAGAAGTTTCCTGCAAAGTTATCAAGGTGTGGAGAAAAACTACTTTCAAAGCATTTTGCCTGCATACTTTTTTATGTGTGTGACTTTGTTTCTTAATTTCTTTGTGCTTTACCATGGGATATCGCGAGGGATAGAAAAATTAGCGAAAATTGCCATGCCAGCTCTTTTTATTTTCGCTATAATCTTGGTGATAAGAGTTATAACAATTGGAACGCCCGATCCTATTAACCATCCTGATTGGAATGTTGAAAGTGGCTTCGCATTTATATGGAATCCAGACTTTTCAAAGCTTGGAGATGCAAAAATATGGCTTGCAGCAGCAGGGCAAATTTTCTTCACCCTCAGCGTCGGTATGGGAACACTCCAAGCATATGCAAGCTATTTAAGAGAAAATGATGATATAGCTTTATCGGGGCTTTCAACAGCATCAATAAATGAATTCGTTGAGGTTATACTTGGAGCAAGCATCGCAATCCCTGTTGCAGCTGCATTCTTTGGGATTGAAACAACACAGGAGATAGCAAAAGGAGGCGCTTTCAATCTTGGCTTTGTCTCAATGCCGATAATTTTCCAAAAGCTTCCATTTGGTGAATTCTTCGGCTTTATTTGGTTTCTCCTTTTATTCTTTGCAGGGATAACATCATCAGTTGCGATGGGTCAACCTTTAATTGCATTTTTACAGGAAGAATTTAACATCTCACGAAGAAGAGCTACGCTGATAATTGGGCTTGGGGTGTTTATATCCACTCAATTCGTCGTCTTCTTCCTAAAGCACGGCTTCCTTGACGAGATGGACTACTGGGCTGGAACATTCGGGCTCGTCTTGTTTGCACTATTTGAGATAATAATTTTCGCCTGGATATTCGGAATGGAAAATGGATGGGCTAAAATAACGAAAGGAGCAGATATAAAAGTGCCAAAAATTTTTTACTACATCATAAAATATATCACACCACTTTATCTTTTGTTCATCATGGTAAACTGGTTAATTCAAGATGCGATTCCAACGCTTTTGATGGAAGGAGTAAAACCGGAGGATGTTCCATACAGATGGGGCGCAAGAGCATTAATGTTTTTAATTTTCGTCGCCATAATTTTAATGGTCAAAACAGCATGGAGCAAGAAAAATAAAATGGGAGTAGAAAAATGAAATTCACAACCGGAGGAATTATCTTTATGACGCTTGCTTGGGGAATAGTAGCAACATTGACAATTTATTGCTTTGCCAAAGTTTTAAGAACAAAAACAAGATATGACAATAACCAGGGGGAAGATTGAAGCAAAAGATATAAAAAAATTAACAAAAAAGCCCGGGCTAAACCCGGGCTTTCGCTTTTTACTTGATCAACATCATCTTCTTTGATTGCACAAATTTACCCGCTTTCATAACATAGAAGTAAACACCAGATGAAACAAACACACCATTTTTATCAGTCCCATCCCATCTGACCCTGTATTTGCCAGGCTGAACAAATTCATTCACAAGCGTTTTAACTTCCCTTCCAAGTATGTCGTAAATTTTTATCTCAACATTCACAGCAACTGGAACTGAAAATTCTATATCCGTAGTTGGGTTAAATGGGTTGGGATAGTTTTGGGCAAGATGAAATTCTCGTGGGATTTCGTTTGTAGCAATTTGAACTTTGACTGGCTTTGGTGCTTCGCGAATTTCAATAGCATCCGCTCTTATGACAAAGCTATCTTGCTTTGCCCTGTTAACAAGTGAATCAGCATAATATGCATTTACAAGCGCAGTATCGTTTTCCAGTCGTATATAGCCAAAAATTGCCGTTTGCTTTGAGCCCTGTGTAAAATCACGACCACCACGCCTAAATTGGAATCTACCAAGATAAATTCTTTCAATGCCAAGCTGACTTACAATAACTGTTTCAGGTTGAGCTCCACCCTGTTGATAGATCAAGTATCTTGCCCTCGGTGTAGAGTTACTTGCTGCAAGACCTGTCCTCGCATAAACATCAAAACTATCAACTTCAGCAGCACCTTCTCTCGACGGTATATATGGATACCACTCCGCAAATGCATTCGGAGCACCATAAATATAAGCAAGCAACCTTGAATTGTTAATACCACTGCCAGTTATCCTGTTCCACTTATCATAGGTTGTGTCCGTCGGCGGATAAACATAATCAACTATAGCTGGTTGAGCATAAAAATCAGCTTCAACATCATTATCAGCATAAACAAGCGTCCCTCTTCCTACCCCGGTAAAAACAATCGTCAAAACACTATCATACTTTGAATTTGATACAATGTAAAGCGTGTCAACATAAGTTCTTATATCCCTTGGTGTAAACTCAACGACAAGATTAAACTTACCATTTATTGCAGGAAGCTCAAGCGGTAAACTCGGCATGTTTACAATTTTAAATATCCCAGATGTATCAGCGAAATGGATATCGTAAATCCAAAGTGACTTTTCACCATTGCTTCCAATCGTAATAGTTCCCCTGTAATTACCCTGCATCTCTCTCTCCAACGGATCAATAGCAACCTCGCCAAATCCAACTGTTCTTGAGGCAATTGTAATCTGCGGATGCGTCGGAACTTTACGAACACGCAATAAATCTGTCCTTAAAAAGTTACCTGACGCCTGACCTGGGTTGCTGAAAATTACTTGAGTTGGACCACCGGGGTTAAGTTTAAATGTGTAACCAGGTCCACCAATTTGAGCCCAGACAACAGCTCCTGCAATTTGCCTTTCATTAAATCCAGTAACTCTTTGCGTATCCGCAAAGAAAGGTGTTACGACATCAATCTGAGCTGCAGTAGCTGCATTCGGTGAGCCAGTAGGACCACTGTATTCAAGTATGTAATCACCACCAAGAGTATCTGGGATTACAAATTGATAAACCGCATAAGGAATTTGATCCGTTCCTATATAAACCCTGCTATTTCTGTTTCCGCTCGGGATTGGGAAAGTATATGGGCTTGCGACGCTGTTAACCCATCCAGCTGGGGTCTCCTGATAAAGAACCTGATCACCACCTGGGGCTCTCCAGTGTGGCTCGCTCCCATCGCTTGCGTTCATGATGAAATTATAATTCAATCCCTGACCAGCAACATAAAGATATGCGATTGGTTCTTCAGGGTCATCGCTTTCAATCACTAATGAATCAACCGCAAACTCTTCCTGATAGGGTCTGAACACAACGGTTAAATCGTAATAACTTCCAGGGTTTATCCTTATCGGCATCGGGTCATTTGTGTAGAATCTACCTGTATGTCCATAGACATTAGAAATTGTCAAGACACTATCGCCAAGGTTAAATAATCTGACCTTTTTTTCCGCTGTCTCACCAATTGTTACTTCTGGGAAACTTTCACCAACTCTATAAAGTCCAAAATGGTCAGCGTTTGGTCTTGTCGTGTCTGGCGTTGTTCGTTCCCATGGATTTCCCTTCATCCTGCGCCCAAATTCAAGGTCTCTTGGAAGTGTGCTTCTTAAAACTCTTACAGCGTCAACTCTGAGAAAAGCCGGTGTTAATGTGTCAGCGCCAAGTGTGACTATGGTTGGGGCACCAGCATTTAATCTTAAAATTGTAAGCGGATACCATGTGCCATCTGCGGCATTTTGAGTTGGATTCCACAAACCAGCCTGCTGTAAAGTCGCTAACCCAGCACCATTTAACATTTCATTATGTCTGAGTGAATCAGCGTAAAAACCTTCACCAAATCTTTCAACCGTCACATAAATGTTTGGTGATGCATTACCACTTTGCTGTAAATAGAAGTAAAGAATATAGTAATCATCCTCGTCAAGGATATTATTTTGTGTCTGAGTTGGGATACCAAAAATATACTTCGCCCACGCTCCCGATGGACTTCCAGCAGTGTAAGGAGTTCTTCTGTGGTCAGGACCAACATTTGCAGGGCTCGTATTTGTAAACCAGCCTGGACCTGGCTGACCAGATGCAACTGTGTTGGGCTCCTTCTCATAATAGCCATCTGTGCTATCGCGGTCAACTTCCCAATTAGAACTTGTCCCAGCTAAGTTTGGCGTGTTATCAACTGTAAACCACTTATGGGTTGTCGTATCAAGTGGAGCCCACTGTGAATAACCCCTGCTTACAAGTATAAGCAGGAAAGCCATTGTTAAACCGATAATTTTGCGCATGATGTTTCACCTCTTTAATTTTTATTTACGGTAAAGAGTTACACGAGCTATTCCCAGTTTTCCAAGAAATCTGTCAACCCCAACCGGGACAACTTTGTAATACACCCAAATGCTATCTTCAACAAAGTTCGGAATTGTTGAATCAGCGTAGCTTGGAACTTTAACAGGCGGTTGAAGAAATGAGTAATTACCACCTGCGGTATCGCGCAAAGCTCTGTAAACTTCCCACTCCCTCAAATTTCCATTGTCATCATAATCCCAATTTAAAAGAACAAGATATTTACCAGTTGCCGTTTTGCCAACCTCTGCTCTCAAATTTTTCACCTCAGGAACCCTGTCAATATGCGTCGGCGTAATCAGTTCTCTTGGTTTATCACATCCATAAAAAAATGCTAATAGCAAAAAACAAATAAGAAGTGCGTTTTTGAGCATTCTGAAGGAGATTTATTTTTAAAACTTTCAGGAGGTAATGTAATTTCACAAATGTGAAAAAGCAAGAAATTTTTGCTGAAAAATCCCACTTTTAAAAATTTTACTTAAAATGCCATCGTTCTTGCTTTTATCAGGGGTTTTGCTTATATTTTCAAAGCGAATCCGAAACAAAATTAATTATCCCAATGGCGACAACTGCTGACATCAGAAATGGTTTGAACATAAGATATAACGGCAAAGTCTATACAGTTATTGATTTTCAACATGTTAAAAGAGGTCGCGGTGGCGCATTCGTCAGAGTTAAATTAAAAGATGTTAAAACGGGTAGAATACTTGAAGAGACTTTTGACTCAGGTGAAGAAATTGAAATCGCGAGGCTTGATTTCAAAAAATTTCAATTTCTATACAAAGATGGTGATGATTTCGTTTTTATGGACCTTGAAACATTTGACCAAATCCATATCCCGAGTGAATTGGTTGGGGATAATGCTTTATTTATGAAAGAGAACGAAACGGTTGACATTCTTTTTGATGGCGACCGAGTTCTTGGAATTCAGCTTCCGACATTTGTTGAGCTTGAGGTCGTTGAAACTGAACCAGGAATCAAGGGTGATACTGTTACTAATGTTATGAAACCAGCGAAGCTTGAAACAGGTGCGGTCATAAATGTCCCATTATTCATTGAGCAAGGTGAAAAGATAAGGGTTGACACGAGAACAGGTGAATATGTTGAAAGAGTAAAGTAAAAAATAAAGCGAGAATGGAAATGGATCTAAACTACATCAAAGAACTTATCAAGGCAGTTGACGAAAGCGGTGTTGAAGAAGTTGAGATAGAAATTGAAGGCTCAAGGTTAAGGATAAGTAAGAATAAAAAAGGTGAAGCGAGCGTATCTTCCAGCGTTAACTCATTCCCGAATTACATTCCGATTCCTTTTCCAATTTATCCGATGCCAGGATTTGCTCAAACACAAATTCCTGCAGTTCCAGTTGCACAATCTCAACCGCCAGCTTCAGTTGAAGTTAAAAAAGAGGAAAAAGCCAGCGTTGAAAGCACTGAAACTACAGCAGTTGAAACTGGAAAGAAATACCACGAGATAAAATCGCCGATAGTTGGGACATTTTATCGTGCACCAGCTCCAGATGCAGAGCCATATGTCAAGGTTGGGGATGAGGTTTTTCCCGGCACAGTCCTTTGTATAGTTGAAGCGATGAAACTTATGAATGAAATTGAATCCGATGTTCACGGTAGAGTTGCAAAAATTTTAGTTGAAAACGCTCAGCCCGTTGAATATAGTCAACCACTTTTCTTAATTGAACTTCTTGATTGAGAAAAAAATCAAATTTGCAAAGTTGTTTAAAAAAATTTTAATCGCCAATAGAGGTGAAATCGCTTTAAGAATAATACGGACATGTAAAGAACTTGGAATAAAAACCGTTGCCGTCTATTCTGAGGCAGATAGATATTCACTACATGTCAGATTTGCTGACGAAGCAGTATGCATAGGTCCTGGTCCAAGCAAAGAAAGTTACCTTAACATTCCAAGGATAATAGCAGCAGCTGAGATAACAAACGCTGAAGCAATTCATCCGGGATATGGTTTTCTTGCTGAAAATGCGATGTTTGCTGAGATTTGCGAATCGTCGGGGATAAAATTTATAGGTCCAACGCCAGATGCAATTGAAGCAATGGGGGATAAAGCGCTTGCAAAGGAGACAATGCGAAAAGCTGGGGTCCCAGTAATTCCAGGAAGTGATGG
This sequence comes from uncultured Bacteroidota bacterium, assembly GCA_964438815.1. Lineage (GTDB taxonomy): Bacteria > Bacteroidota > Ignavibacteria > Kryptoniales > Kryptoniaceae > Kryptonium. The sequence goes on along the minus strand of CAYTKW010000001.1, from coordinate 384,299 downwards.
AGTTGTTGAAACACTTGAAGAAGCAAGGGAAATTGTAAATGAAATTGGATACCCGATAATGCTTAAAGCTGCAGCAGGTGGTGGAGGTAAAGGAATGCGAATGGTAAAAAGCGAAGATGAACTTGAAAATGCATGGCAAACCGCAAGAGCTGAAGCTGAAGCAGCATTTGGAAACCCAGCACTTTATATTGAAAAGTTTATTGAAAAACCAAGGCATATTGAAATCCAAATTTTAGCTGATGAACACGGCAATGTAATTCACCTTGGTGAAAGAGATTGCTCAATCCAAAGAAGACATCAAAAACTTATAGAAGAGTCACCCTCCCCAATCGTCACATCTGAACTTCGCGAGGCAATGGGACAAGCGGCGGTAAAAGGTGCAAAAAGCGTAAAATACAGAAACGCTGGGACAATTGAATTTCTCGTTGATAAAGATGGGAACTTTTACTTTATGGAGATGAACACGCGAATTCAAGTTGAACATCCTGTCACAGAAATGGTTTATGGCATTGACATCGTAAGGGAACAAATAAGAATTGCAGCTGGCGAAAAACTTGGCATCAAACAAAGACAATTGAAACCGAGCGGACATGCGATTGAATGCAGAATTAACGCTGAAGACCCATTTCACGGATTTAGACCGTCGCCAGGGAAAATAACAGCACTGCACTTCCCGGGTGGTTTCGGCGTTAGAGTTGATTCACATATCTATCAAGAATATGTAATCCCACCATATTATGATTCAATGATAGCAAAACTTATCGTCCACGCACGAACAAGGGATGAAGCGATAGCAAGGATGTTAAGAGCACTTGAAGAATTTGTAATTGAAGGTGTTCACACGACAATACCGTTCCATATAAAACTTTTGAATTCATCCGAATTCAGAAGCGGAATTGATTATGATACAAAGTTTGTTGATTTCCAATTTAACATGAATGATTAAAACCTAAAAAGGAGTAAAACAATGCAATTCCCAGAAAATTTAAGGTACACAAAAGAACATGAATGGATAAAAGTTGTAGATGATCAAATTGGCATCGTCGGGATAACTGACTATGCGCAAAGTGAACTTGGCGATATTGTATATGTTGAGCTTCCACCTATAGGAAAAGTAGTAAAGCAACTTGAATCATTTGGAACAATTGAAGCTGTAAAAGCTGTCTCAGATTTATTCTCGCCCGTTTCAGGAGAAGTAATTGAGGTAAACGAAAAGCTAAAAGATTCACCTGACTTGATCAACAAAGACCCTTATGGCGAGGGATGGATAATTAAGATCAAAATTAAAGATTTGAACGAGCTTAACAACCTTTTATCAGCAGAGGATTACAAAAAATTAATTGGAAAGTAAAAAATTAAGGAGCACATTAAAATGGGATTTGTCCCAAACACGGACGAAGACAGACAGGAGATGCTAAAAGCAATTGGCGTTTCCTCATTTGAAGAACTTATTTCAGATATACCGCCCGAAATAAGATTAAAGGGGGATTTAAACCTTCCAGAACCATTATCCGAATATGAAGTTTTAAAAGAACTTCAAAACATCTCAGAGAAAAATCTTGACTTAAACCATGCAATTTCATTTCTTGGCGGTGGAGCGTATGACCACTTTATACCTTCAGCTGTATTCACAATTATAAGCAGGTCAGAATTTTATACCGCTTACACGCCGTATCAAGCTGAAGTAAGTCAAGGAACACTTCAAGCGATTTATGAATATCAAACGATGATTTGCAGGTTAACAGGTATGGATGTTGCAAATGCTTCAATGTATGATGGTGGGAGCGCCCTTGCAGAAGCTGTTTTGCTTGCAACTGGACACACAGGAAGAAACGAAGCTGTAATAGCTGGACCAGTTAACCCAAATTATTTGTCAATAGTTCACACATATATTCATCCAAGAAGAGTTGAAGTTAAACTTACAAAATTTGACACAGGTGTCTGCGATATTGATGACCTAAAAAATAAGGTCACAGACAAAACCGCATGCGTTGTAGTCCAACAGCCGAACTTCTTTGGAAACATTGAAGATGTGTTTAAGATTGAAAAAATTGCACATGGTGTCGGAGCCTTATTCATAGTTGCAATTGACCCAATTTCGCTTGGATTGTTAATTTCACCGGGCGAATACGGAGCTGATGTCGTCGTCGGGGAAGGTCAACCACTTGGGATTCCTTTAAGCTTTGGCGGACCATATCTTGGAATTTTCGCTGTGAAAGAATTTTTAATTCGTAAAATACCAGGACGATTGTCAGGCGTGACAATTGACAGAGACGGTGGAAGAGGTTTCACTCTTACGCTTCAAACAAGAGAACAACACATACGAAGAGAGAAAGCAACTTCAAACATCTGCACAAATCAAGGACTGATGATGCTTGCTGCAACGGTCTATATGGCTTTGATGGGAAAACAGGGATTAAGAGAAGTTGCAACGCTATGTCTCCAAAAAAGTCATTATCTTGCCGAAGAAATTTCAAAAATTGACGGATTCAAATTAAAATACAATCAACCTTTCTTCAAAGAATTTGTTGTCCAAACACCTATTTCAGTTTCAGAGATAAAGAAAAAGTTAATGCCAAAGAAAATAATTCCCGGAATTGACCTTGCAAAATTTGATGGCTACGGTGATGGTTTGCTCATAGCTGTAACTGAAAAAAGGACTCGTAAGGAAATGGACTTATTCGTTGAAGAATTGAAAAATTTGTAAACCTCAAAACAGAACATAAAAATTAAATTTAAGGGGGCATAATTTAATGCCCCCAAATTTTTTATATGGGGCTTTTTCATAATAAAAACTATTCCAAGATGCATAGGTTTTCTGTAATAATCCCAACTCTAAATGAAGAGAAAAGTTTGACATGGGCTGAAAAAATTTTTACTGATGAAACAAAACAAAGATATAAAGTTGAAGTTATAATAAGCGATGGTGGAAGCATAGATAGAACAATTGAAATAGCAAGAAAATTTGCAGATAAAATTATCTGTGATGAAAGCAAAAATAAGCAAACAATATCTCGCGGGAGAAATCTCGGCGCGTTAAACTCCAATGGTGAAATACTTGTATTTTTAAACGCTGATGCAAGAATAAGCGATATTGACACATTTTTTAAACTAAGTGATAACCTCATGAGAATTCCTTCTGTTGTCGCTCTTTCATTTGAGGTCTCGGTTTATCCAGAAGAAGAATTGTTAAAAGATAAAATTTTTCACTACTTTTTAAATAAATTTTTCGCTCTTTTAAATGTCATTGGGCTTGGTATGGGAAGAGGTGAATGTCATGTAGTTAAAAGGGAAATTTTTTTCAAAGTTAACGGATATAATGAAAATCTTCCTGCTGGGGAAGACTTTGACCTTTATATGCGACTAAGACGCCTTGGCAAAATAATCAATGTGCGAAGTTTAAAAATTTACGAATCCCCGAGAAGATACAGAAAATATGGCTACATGCGAACACTATCGCTTTGGTTTTTAAACTCCTTATCTATTATCTTTCTAAAAAAATCAATTTCAAAAGTTTGGGATGCGGTAAGATGAAAAAATTATTGCTATTGAACTTAATTTTTCTATCACAAATTTTCGCCCAAGTTGAAAATGTCCCAATATATCACAAGGTTTATGACTTCCTAAAACGAATGGAGGTGAGGGGGATAATTAAAAATTTTGACGATGGTTCACTGCCAATTTCAAGAAGTGAAGTAGCAAATTTTTTGCGCGAGATTTACATGCAAAGGGAGAAATTAAGCCAAAAAGAAGTTGGATATCTTGAGCTTTTAATAATTGAATTTGAAAATGAATTGAAGAGTGAAAAATTTTTTGAAACGGCGATTTTAAATGACGGCTTGAAATTTAAAGACGGGCTCTTTTCAGACAAAGCAAAATATCTTTACGTTTACAGAGATACAAATATATCGTTTTTTGCTGATTTACTTATAAACTTTGATTCAAGATTTTCAAAAAAATCAAATGTTAATCTTGCTGAAATTGGCGGGCGATTTCGTGGAACATATGACGGTAATCTTGGCTTTTATCTTCAGTCAACAAATGGACAATCTTTTGGAAGCAAAGAACTTGCGCTTGAAGACATAAAATTGAGACAAAATTATAAATTCAGCGAATCTAATTATTTTGATTTCACAGAAGCATACATAAAATACAGAACAAAGTATTTAAGCTTTCAAATTGGAAGGGAGCAAATAACACAAGGGTATGGCTTCTCGGGAAAACTATTCATTGCAAAGACCGTACCAATATTTGACTTTTTAAAGATTCGCTTTAAATACAAAGGCGTATCTTACGATTTCATACATTCGTGGTTGCTCGGAGCTAAGTTCACAATCCCAGACACTATTGCAGGCGACATTAGGGTTATAAATTCAAAATATCTTGCAACGCACAGATTAAACTTTAATTTTCAAGATAAATTTAGTTTTGGTGTATGGGAGGGGGTAATTTACACAAAACGATTTCCAGAGCTTGCTTATTTGAACCCGCTTAACTTCTACAAGTCTACAGAGCACTCGCTTCAGGACAGAGATAATGCCATTCTTGGTTTTGATTTTAAATCAAATTTATTTAAAAATTTTCAAGTTTATGGGACGATCTTAATTGACGACATTAACTTCCCTACGCTTGGAACGGGTTGGTATGGAAACGAACTTGGTTATCAAGTTGGATTTTATTTCACTAATCCTGTAAAAGACATGGATTTTATATTTGAATACACAAGGATTGAGCCATATGTTTATTCGCACAAATTTAATGAGAACAATTATGCGCATAATGATTTCCTCATTGGTCATGAGATAGGTCCGAATTCAGATGATTTTTTCGTCAAAATTATTTATCTTTTATCAAAAAGAGCAACGCTGACGCTCTTTGCCGAAAAAATAAGGCATGGGCAAAACCCTGTTAAAGGTAATGACACGATAAATGTCGGCGGAGATTTTAAACTTGGACATCGCTTACGGGACGCTGAAAAAGTTAAATTTCTTGATGGCGTAGTTGAAAACAATTACAGGTTTGGATTTGACATACTTTCGGAAACAAGAAAGGATATCTTTATCAACTTTGGTGTTGGAAAATATCAAAAAAATTTTTTAATTTACTTCAAAATAAAAGTAGACTATTAGGAGGTAAGTAGGCATGCTGAGGCAAAAATTTTCTTCATTGACGATGATAATTGTTCTAATAATTGGGGTTGTCATAGGAGCAAATTTAAATAGCCTTTTCTCTGGAGATGACATTTATGTTCAAATAATGAAATTAAACGATGTATTAAATCTCACGAGGAAAAATTATGTTGACAAAATAGATACTCAAACACTTGTTGAAGCTGCGATAGAGGGGATGCTTGGAATCCTTGACCCGCACTCGGTTTACATTCCGGCGAAAGCGATGGAAAGGGTAAACGAGGATATAAGAGGAAGCTTTGAAGGGATAGGGATTGAGTTTACAATCATAAATGATACGATAAATGTGGTCTCACCAATTGCTGGTGGACCAAGCGAACAACTTGGTATAATGGCTGGCGATAAAATCATAAAAATAAACGATGAATCCGCGATTGGTTTAAAAAATGAGGATGTGATAAAGAAACTGCGCGGTCCGAAGGGAACGAAAGTTAAAGTGACAATTTTAAGACCTGGGATAAAAGAACCCATTGATTATGTGATAACGAGGGATAAAATCTCAATTTATAGCGTTGATGTTGGTGTAATGGTATCAAAAGATGTCGGTTATATTTCCATAAATAGATTTTCCGAGACCACCGATCGCGAATTTGAAGAAGCAGTTCAAAAGCTCAAATCGCAGGGGATGAAAAAGCTTATCCTTGACCTTAGGAACAATCCTGGCGGACTTCTTTCTGAAGCAGTTAAAGTCGCTGATGAATTTCTACCAAAAGGGAAACTGATAGTTTACACGAAGGGGCGATTGCCTGAATACAACGAGGAATTTTACGCAACTGAAGGAGGAACGCTTGAAAATATCCCTGTGATCATACTTGTAAACCAGGGCACTGCATCTGGAAGTGAAATAATCGCTGGAGCGATTCAGGACTGGGATAGAGGTTTAATTGTTGGCGATACGACCTTTGGCAAGGGTCTTGTGCAAAGACAATTCCCGTTAAATGACGGCTCAGCAATAAGATTGACAACTGCAAGATACTATACACCAAGCGGAAGGTTAATACAGAAACCTTATGAGGGGAAAAAATATCTTTCTGGTCGTTCAACAGAAGGTGACACAAATAAGACTACTTACCACACAAAAATTTTAAATCGTCCCGTATATGGCGGAGGTGGAATTGCCCCAGATTTCATAGTTAGAACACAAACTTTGACCGAACTTTCAGTTGATATAAGAAGAAATAATCTGTTCTACATTTTCATTTCAAGTTTTATGGATAAAAAAGGAAATGAGATAAGGAGCAAATACGGGAATAATCTTGAGCTCTTCAGGCGTGATTTCCAGATAACGGATGAGATGTTGAACGAGTTCAAAAATTTCGTCATTTCAAAAGGGATAAAGTGGGATGAACAGCAGTATCAAAAAGATTTGCCTTATATAAAAGCGATTTTGAAAGCCAATGTTGCAAGGTTTACATGGCGAAATGAGGGTTGGGCATTGGCGATGCTTGAAATTGATGAACAATTCCAGAAAGCCCTTGAACTTATTCCCCAGGCTGAAAAGCTGCTTGCAAGTGGAAGATAAATTCATAGACCCCGCTTTTCCACGGGGTCTTTTAATCAAAAATAAATTTCAGGAGTGATAAGATGAAAGTTAAATTGTTATTTTTTTTAATTTTTGCTTTTTCCCTAAACCTATTTCCCCAAGTTCAGCAGCAACAACAAACGAAGTATTCAATTGACGATGTAATGAAAAAACTTGAAGCGATGGATAATTCCCTCAAAGAAAATGTTAACACACTTCGCAGTGAATTTGATCAAAAGTTAAATCAAAGCGTGAATCAGGTAAGAGATGAAATTTCATCAAAAATTGAAAAAATTGATTCAAAAGTTTCATCGCTTTCATCCACAGCAAATGACATTGAGAAAGGAGTTGCAAGGGTGGAGTCGCAAAATCGCGATTTGAGAAATCGTCTTTCAAAGTTTGAAGAGAAAGTTTCAGCATTTGAAACTGGAATAAATGATGTAAAAAGCTCTGTTAGTGAGGTGAACTCAGGTGTCAAGGAAGTTTCAGCAAAAATTGATGAAAACACGACAAAATTTGACGAAATTCTCTCAAAACTTGGCACAAATAGAGCTACATTTATAATTGGCTTTATAATTGTCATAATTCTTTCTGCTGGTGTTATGGTTATGATAACAAACCTTTCAAAATTGACGAAATCAGTTGAGAAAAATATAATTGATAATTTTGAGAACACAGCAAAAGGGATTGAGTTGACAGCAAGCGATTTAAAAACCGTGGTTGATGTTTTAAAGCAACAAACGAGTGAAATATCCGCATATCAAAGAATACTTGAAGAAAGGATAATTTCAGCGCAACAGCAAATTGAGTCAAAACTTGAAGAAAAGCTTGTACCAAGACGCAGAGCGACAAGAAAAGGTCCTAAGCCAGAAGAATAATTTATGATTTTCATTTTTGCACTTATTTTTACTTTAACATCCTTTCAGCAGGAATTTGAAAAATTTACAGGCTCATTTAATACATCGTTTATCAAAGTCGGTGAAGAGCTTGTTTATGAGGTGAGATATTTATTTTTCAAACTTGGTCAGATTAAATTCAAAGTCGTAGATAAGTTCGTTGAAGATGGGCTTGAACTTTACAAAGTTAAGATAAGAATTGATTCTTATTCTGTTCCGTTCGTTGATATACATGCTGATTTTGAGGCAGTCTTTGATTCAAAGTTTGTCGCGCGAAGATATAAAAGTGAGCAAAGCGAGAAAAAGTATTATCAAAGTGTTAAGTATCAACTTGTTGAAAGTTATCCGGCGTATATCGTTGAAAAAAACTATTACAATTTTGAGAACAATACAAAGGGCATGAAGATAGATACCGTGCGGATATCAACCATGTATTGCGATGGTCCGTCGCTTTTTTATTATGCTCGTTCAAATGCTAATGTTGATAAAACTGTAATTTTGCCGACATTTATCGAAGGCATGAAAGGAATTACGGTGTTAAACTTTGGTAGAAAGAAAACAAAAATCAAAGTAGAAGGATTGGACCAGCCGATAGAAGCTTATGAGATTGATGGCAAAGCAAGTTATGTTGGTTTTTTTGGTTTAACAGGTGATTTTGTAGGCTGGATAAGTGCTGATGATAGAGCGATACCATTGAAAGGTAAGTTAAAAGTTTTATTGGGTAGTGTCGTAGTTGAGTTGAAAAGATGGAACGGCGAGTGGAAGCAAACTCAAAAATCAAAATAAAATTTGAATCGTGATATGAAGATTTTACCTTACAGAGGTATTCTCCCGAAAATTGATGAATCAGTCTTTATAGCTGATGGTGCAGTTATAATTGGAGATGTGGTAATTGGCAAGGATTCAAATATATGGTTTAATGCTGTGATTCGCGGAGATGTAAACTACATAAGAATTGGTGAAGGGACAAATATACAAGACGGTTGCATTCTTCATGTCACGACTGAAAAATATCCACTTATAGTTGGAAATGATGTGACGGTTGGGCATGGTGCAATTTTACATGGAGCGATTATCCAGGATAAATGTTTAATTGGCATGAGGGCGATTGTGCTTGATGGCGCGGTGGTTGAGCCATTTTCACTTGTTGCAGCAGGTTCACTTGTAAGACAAGGATTCATTGTCCCGGGGGGAACACTTGTTGCTGGTGTTCCAGCGAGAGTTGTTCGTGAGTTAACAGATAATGAAAAAAAGGCAATTGAAGAGTCTGCAATTCACTATGTTGAACTTTCAAAAGAATATAAGAACTTAAAGGGGGTAAGTTATGAGATTAAAAATATGGGGATGTAGAGGTTCAATCCCTACACCAGGAAAAGATACAGTTCGCTATGGGGGGAATACTCCCTGTGTTGAACTCAAACTTGATGATAACAATTTGATAATTCTTGATTCTGGGACGGGGATAAAAAACCTTGGCAATTATTTAATGCATAAAGGTGAATCAATTCGCGCTTATATAATGATAACCCATCCGCATTGGGACCATATTCAAGGCTTCCCGTTTTTTAAGCCACTTTTTATATCTGGAAACGAATTTACGATAGTTGGTTCAGGGGTTCGGACAAAAACACTTGAGCAAATAGTTGCAGACCAAATGGATAGAGTTTATTTTCCAGTGAAGCTAAGCGAATTAAAAGCAAGCATAAAATTTTTACAAGTTGGCGAAGAGGAATTCAAAATTTACGATGCAACTGTCCAAACGATATATGTCAATCACCCTGGCTTTACACTTGGATACAGGATAACATTTAACAATAAAACCGTCGTTTATATAAGCGATAATGAGCCATTTGATAGAGAGATAACGCCATACCTTTTCAATTGGGAAAAGGAGGTTATAGAAAAATTTGAGAAAATTCCAGGAGACCCAAACAAAAGAGTTTTTGACTTCGTTAAAAATGCTGACCTTTTAATTCATGACACGACTTATACTCCCGAAGAATATGTTGAAAAGGTTGGATGGGGACATTCGCATTATTTATTCACACTTAGAGTTGCACACGAAGGGCAGGTAAAACGCCTTCTCTTATTTCATCATGACCACACGCATACTGACAACATGATTGACGAAATTTTTAAGCACTGTCAAAACGAAGTTGCAAAAAGGAAATATAAATTTGATTTGCTTGTCGCCTCCGAAGGAATGGAGATAGAAATTTAACTTGTTTTATTTTGTGTGGTTTAATAAATTGTTTTTAAAACTTAATCCGAAAAAATTTTCCTACAGAGATGAAAAGGATTGCAATCCTTGGCTCAACAGGGTCAATTGGAAGAAACGCAATTGATGTGATTTTAAATTTTCCAGATAGATTTGAAGTAAGTTATCTTGCGGTAAACAAAAACATAGAGCTTCTCCTTGAACAGGTAAAACTTCTGAAGCCGAAAGGTGTTGCAATTTTTGATAAAGGAAAGGCGGAAGAGTTCTCAAGACTGGTAAACGGAGGTGTTGAAGTGTTATCTGGTGAAGAAGGTTTGCTTGAGATTGTCAGCAGAGACGATGTTGATACAGTGTTAAATTCACTTGTTGGATTTTCTGGTCTCAAACCAACGATAAGAGCAATTGAGAAAAAGAAAAGAATCGCGCTCGCCAATAAAGAAACACTTGTCGTCGCCGGAGAGATAATTGTAAAACTTTTAAAGGAGAACAATGTTGAGATGATTCCCGTTGACAGTGAACATAACGCTATTTTTCAATGTCTTGTTGGAGAGAAAATCTCAAATGTAAATAAAATAATTTTAACTGCGTCTGGCGGTCCATTTTTATATAGGGATAAAAATGAGCTTGAAAATGTCACAGTTGAGGAAGCGCTGAAACATCCGAATTGGAAAATGGGAAATAAAATTACAATTGATTCAGCGACTCTAATTAACAAAGGACTTGAGGTTATTGAAGCACATTGGTTTTTCGGTCTCCCGATTGATAAAATTAAAGTCCTCATACATCCGCAATCTATAATTCATTCAATGGTTGAGTTCGTTGATGGTTCTATCAAAGCACAGCTTGGCGTCCCAGATATGAAAATACCAATTCAATATGCTTTAACATATCCGGATAGAACCCCTGCAAATTATGGTCAAGTTGATTTCGCAAAACTCGCCAAGATGACATTTCTTGAACCTGACCTTGAAAAATTTGAATGCTTGAAGATTGCATACGAAGTTGCCAAAGCTGGCGGAACTTATCCTGTGGTTTTGAATGCTGCAAATGAAGTAGCAGTTGAACTCTTTCTTAACAGAAAAATAAAATTCACAAAAATACCAGAAATCATAAAAAGAGCAATTGATGCGCATAAACCGAAGTTTAATCCCGAACTTGAAGATATTTTTAAAATTGATTTTGAAACGAGAAAATTTGTAAAAAATTTGGAGGTGGCAGATTAAAATGGAAATTATAAAAACCATATTTTACTTCGCTATAACAATTGGCGTGCTCGTCCTTGTCCATGAATTTGGACATTTTATAGCTGCTAAACTCTCAAAAATGAGAGTTGAAGTTTTCTCAATTGGATTTGGAACAAGATTGTTCGGGAAAAAAATCGGAGAAACTGATTATAGAATATCCGCTTTCCCACTTGGTGGATATGTTAAAATTGCCGGTATGGTTGATGAAAGCCTTGACACAATCTTTACTTCTAAAAGTTATGAGCCATATGAATTCAGAAGCAAACCATTTTATCAAAAGTTTTTTGTGATCACTGCTGGAGTTATAATGAATATGCTACTTGCTGTGTTTTTGTTTTGGGGAATTTTTATGATTGAAGGGAAATCATTCAGAGATGTCACAAAAGTCGGTTATGTGCTTCCAAATTCGCCAGCTTATGAGGCTGGATTTAAAGAAGGGGATAAAATTTTGAGCTTGAATGGGAAAAAGATTAATTACTGGGATGATATCCTAAAAATTGCTTTCGTTGACGACCTGGGCAAAGACCTAAATTTTGAAGTTCAGCGCGGGGCAGAAAAAATTTCAATTTTAATTCCACACCAAAAACTTTCAGAATTTTCTTTTGAAGAAACCATTGGGATACTGCCAGAATACACAGAAACAGCGGTTATGGCTACAGAGCCAGGACGACCAGCAGAGAAAGCTGGAATTAAACCGAGAGATGTTATTTTATCGGCAAATGGTGAAAAAATTTACACTTCTGCTCAATTGACATCAATAATTAAATCAAACGCCGGAAAAGAGGTAACTCTAAAAATAAAACGCGAAAAAGACATCCTTGAGAAAAAAGTTAATGTTGACCCCGATGGAAGAATTGGCGTGCAAATTGCAAACATTTATAACGGTCCAGTAAAAAGAGAAAAATATAACCCGTTTGAAGCTCTTTTGATTGGGTTGAGGGAAACATATAGAATTTCGGCTTTAACTGTAAATGGTATAAAACAGCTTATTACAGGAAAAATCCCAGTTCAAAAAGGGATAGCGGGTCCGATAAGAATTGCAAAATTTGCAACGCAGAGCGCAAACCTTGGTTTTACAGCTTTTCTTGGATTTATGGCAATTTTGAGTATAAGCCTCGCCTTTTTAAACATATTCCCATTCCCTGGGCTTGACGGAGGCCACCTCGCAATCTTGATAATTGAGGGAATCATAAGAAGAGAGCTTTCCTACAAAGTTAAAATTGCAATCCAACAAGCTGGGATAATTATTTTGATAATTTTGATGATTTTCGTCCTTTACAACGATATTATGCATTTTTAAATTGTGATATCGTTCACTGCCATATGGTTTGGTAATCTTATAAATTCAACTTGGAATTCAAAATAAATTTTTCAAGGATAGCCATGAAGAAATTTTTAATTCTACTCGTCATCTCATCCATCGCGATGGGACAGGTAAGTTTACAGGTTTCGGCACCAGCTACGCTTGACCAAATAAATGTAGCCGATCTTGATATAAGCAAACTTAAAGATCTCCCGCTTTTATTCAGCGTGACGATAACGACAAATGACACAATGACTCTAAAACTGAATTTTCAAGTTCTTGCTGAAGTTGGAGGCGAATCTGAAAATATATTCGCTGATGTATGGAGCTTGCCGTTTGAGGTTAACAAAATTTTAAGTTTTACAAACCAAGATCTCGCTTTAGGGAGGGCTGGCATAAAAAATGATAAAAGCAGAACCCAAATTTATGAGGATAAAATAAAAAAGATAAAAGAAATTGCTCAATTAACAGGCAGACTGCCAGCTGGAAGTTATAGATTTGTGCTTGAGATTTGTGATCAAACTAACAAAGTTCTTGCTTCTTGGGAAAAAGTTTACGAAGTTACTAACCCATCAAGGATTGATCTTATTTCGCCGAGTTATCAAGCGGAAGTCAGAACTCAATTTCCAATTTTTAAATGGATTGCGCCTTATTTAAAGGAATTTGAAATTTATGTTTATGAAAAATTGCCAAATCAAACAACACCTGAAGAAGTTGTTTCAGGGGATAAAAACTTGAGATGGAAGTTCAAAACAAAGGATAACCAGGTTCAATATCCGCGCGAGGCTCTTCCGCTTGAAGATGGGAAAACATATTTTTGGTTCGTTAAATCAAGCATTGCTGGAAGTCGTGGAACTGAAGAGATAAGAAGTGAGATATGGAGCTTTAATGTGAAACTTGGTCAGCAGGTTACAGTGCAGGTGAAACCAAACTTAACACCCGAACAAAAAGAGACTTTAAATAAACTAATAGATATATTTAAGGGAAGTGGAAACACGGAAATTGTTTCATTGCTAAGTCAAATTGTTTCTGATTTTGTGATTTTAGTTAACGGGAAACCTGTATCACCATCTGAACTCCCAGAAATTTTGGAAAGCATTAGACAACAATTAACTGAATTAGGAGTAGACATTGAAGTAAAATAAAATTTGAGATAAAAAGATGAAGACAAAAATTTTAAAACTGGGGATAATTTTCACGGTTACGTTTTTATTCCTCGGGCTTGTAAATTATGCTCCAACGATTGCTGTTGTCCAGCTTGTTAAAAACAAAGCATATCATAAGCCACCTAAAGTTGACAGTTGGAAACCAGCGCAAAAAGGACTCGGGCTTGAATCCGGGACGCTTGTTAGAACGGATGAAAAATCATTTTTATTGATCAAATTTCTTGATGGGAGTTTTTTAAGGGTTAGTGAAAACACAACATTGGAAGTAGTCGGAGAGAATCCAAAGGGAAATTATTCAAGGAAAGTTAACATTGAAAATGGTGGCGTTGATTTTAAAGTAACAAAGGTTAAAGGCAAATTTGAATTCACAACTCCATTATCAGTTGCGACGATAAGGGGAACCGAAGGTTTACTCATATCAAGGGCTGATGCGGATACATTGATGGTAAGGGAGGGTGAAGTTGACTTCTTTAACAAAATTTCAAATTTAAGCAGAACTGTAAAAGCGGGGGAAATCGGTATATCAACTAAAGCTGGCGAAATCACAACAAGAGCAATGACCGAATCAGAACAGAAAAAATCAGGCGAGCTGAAAAAGGAATTTGAAAAGAGAGAAATTGAAATAAGAGGTAAAACGGGGGAGGGAAAAGAAATCAGAATTAAAATAAAAGAAAAGTAAAAAATTGTGAACAAAATAATCGCCGTAATTTCATTTTTAACTTTTTTCAACTTCATTTCCCCAGCACAAACTGAATATGTCCTAAACATTTTGCCTTTACAAAAGGGCGCAAGCGGTGAGGATTTAAAATTAAGGATTGAATTTACAAAAACATCTGAAATCTCCGAGGCAAAACTATTTTACAGGTCAAGCGCTGAAGAACAATTTAAAGTTATTGAAATTCCAATTCCACGCGAGAATATAGTCACCATAACTATTCCTGATAAGGATGTAAAAGCACCATCGCTGGAACTATTTATTGAAATAACCGATAAAAAAGGCAAAATAAGTTATTTTCCGAGCGAATCACCTGATAAACTTATGCAAATACCTGTATCTGCTCCAGAGGAATCTGGGGAGATAATTATTTTAAGTCCAGAGAGAGACTCAAGCGTTCGCCTTGATGAGCTTATTATATCAGCTTCACTTATAGGGGTTGAAAATTTTGACCCGAGCAGGACGCAAGTTTTGTTTGATAATGTTGATGTTACGAAATTTTCCGTGATATCGTCTGAGGTCGTCATCTTCGTCCCCGAAAATGTAAAATTTCCAATAAAACCTGGATCTCATCGCGCAACGATAATTTTGAAAGACAGTTTGGATAAAATTATTGCGAGAACTTCATGGAACTTTAATGTCCTTTCACCGATGGAAGTTGCTGAAGAAAGAAGAGGGATTAACTACAGAACAAATTTTGAGCTTGAGCTCAGGCAAGAATCACTTCAGAAGAAAAGCAATTTTTATGGGCGCGGTAGAGCGAATTTCAACGGAAGTTATAGCATTTTCAATTTTAACACGAATTTATACTTAACAAGCGAGGAACGCTCCAACATTCAACCACAGCATAGATTTTTAATTGAAGGGAATTTGCTTGATTGGGTGAGAGTTGGATATGGTGATGTTTATCTGAATTTTTCACCGCTTGTGTTAAGCGGTTATCGTGTTAGGGGATTTTATGGGAAGGTTGACCTTAGATATTTTTATGTTGAATTTGTAAATGGGCAAACGAGACGCGGGATTGAAGGTGCTATAACGAGGGAAATTCCAATTGATAGTTTAGCTGGTAGAGATTTACCGGCAAATAGTGTTTACGATACGACAAATAACAAAGTTTTAATTTACAATTACGGCACATTTGCCAGAAATCTTTTTGCCATTAAGCCAGCGTTTAAATACAAAAATAAATTTGAGCTTGGATTTACATACCTCGTTTCTGAAGATGATAAAAATTCAATAAAATTTGGCGGTAATCCGCAAAAAAATGTCGTTCTTGGTTCAAACTTTTTACTCTCCATTGATAATGCGAGAACAGAGATAAGAGCAAATTCAGCATTGAGTGTTAGAAATGAAAACCTTAAAGCAAGAAGTTGGACAGACGCAGATATTGATTCACTTTTTAAAGACACTCCATCTTTAAGAGATAACTTAAAAAAATATCGTCCACTCATTGAAAAGTTCGTGCCTATAAATCAATATATAGTTCCAATAAATCCACTTGGTCTGTCTTCACTCGCTTATGAAGCTGGTGTAAATTTAAACTATTTTGGAAACTTTTTGAAATTTGATTATATATTCCACGGCAATGAATACCTATCATTTGGTCAACCTTATTTGAGGCAAGATATCCAGGGATTTAAAGTTTTTGATAGATTGCGATTGTTAAGAAATCAATTGTTCTTAACCTTTAGATATGAAAATTTAAGCGATAACACAAAAAATCAACGCGATTACACGACGAAGTTTTCAAATTTGGAAATTTCAGCTATGTATTCACCGCTTGCGAATTTACCGGATTTATCAGTGACATATTTAAGGTCAACGAGCGATAACGGGTTAATTTATGATACCCTTAGAGCTGTGAATGTAAAGGTTGATAAAGTAAGTTTTGATGTAAGTTATAATTTTGAATTCGTTTTCCGAAATCGCATCAGTTTAAACTTTTCAATTATGAATTCAAATGACCAAACGGTTTTGAATTCAGACCTTAAAAACACCAGCTTTTTCCTTTCGCTTTATTCAGACATAAGGGAAAATTTACGCGGGAATTTCTTATTTGCATTAAACAACTCTAATTTTAAGCGACCCACTTTTGATTCAATGAATAAATTTATCGGAACAAGAAGTGAAAAATTTAACTACATTTCATTTGGCGCAGGTGCTGATTACCGAGTTAGAGATATTAGGGTTTGGGGTAGTTTAGCGCCAAGTTTTGGAGACCTTAAAAGACTTTACATTTATTTTGGTGGAGAATATCAACTGGCAAGGAATCAAAGCCTTATGTTCAATTGCAATTTGTTATTTTACAGCTATGTTGATATAGTCGCATATGTAACTTACAGGATAAGTTTCTGAAATGAACAGGAAGTTTAAATTTGGATTTTTAAGCATCTCGCTATTTGTTGCGTTTTTAAGTTCAATTATAGCATTTTTCACAGCTGAATATATACCTATTTTGAAGAGCGTTGAACTTAAAACAATTGACTTTAGGTTTAACCACAGGGGTCCACTTCTCAACTTTGCTGATTCGTCAAAAATTGTCATCGTTGCAATTGATGAATCTTCACTTGATAGAGCACCGCACAAATGGCCTTGGCCGAGAAACTATTATACGCGATTGTTAAGGAATCTCAAAAAGGCTGGAGCGCACGTTATCGCTTTTGATATTAATTTTGATTCGCCTGATTCAAATCCCGAAAATGATAAGGAATTTAAGAGAGAAATTGAAAAAACTGGTAATGTTATACTTGCTGGAAGATGGGTTCGCGACATAAGGGCGAAAAGTAAAGTGATTGAAGCTGAAAATCTTTTGAGAAACATTTTTATTGGAACACCAAATTCAATTCCCGGGATAGTTGAGGTTTTACGCGACCACGATGGGGTTTGCAGAAGGTATGTTCCCGTTTTTGAAGCAGGCGATTCAATCTTTCCAAGTTTTGGGGTTGCGATTTTACTTTCGTATTACGACTTAACAATTGACTCACTTTATGATTTGCCTCCAAAAAATCCATTTAAAAATGGTTTTTTCAAGCTTGGAAATTTGAAAATCCCAAAATTTGATAACAAGACATGGCTCATAAACTATGCTGGACCAGCTGGGACATTTAAATATGTTAGCTTCATAGATGTTCTTGATGATAAAGAATTTAAAACAAAAGATGAACTTGAATATGGTGATATAAACACATTTGATAACCCTGAATTTGGGCTTTTGTATGATGAAGTTTTTAAGGATAAAATCGTCATAGTTGGAAGCGCCGTTCCTGAATTTAAGAGCGAACTCGGTGATTTACTCCCAACACCATTTGTTAAAGATGAAAGCAATTTAATGTATGGAGTTGAAATTCACGCGAATGCAGTTGCAACTATGCTTGAAGGAAAGTTTATATACAAAACATCCTGGCTCTTCTCACTTTTCATAATTTATGTGATGTCATTTTTGAGCTTTATTATAACGACAAATATAAGACGATTAGATGTTAGACCATTGTTTGTTGTTGAAATTTTAGCTGTGTTAATTTTAGTATCTCTTTTCGGTACTTGGGTTTACTTCGCAATGGTAATTTTTGAGAAAAATTTCATAGTTCCAGGGATATCACCTGTGCTTGGTGGAGCTATAGCTTATGTAGGTTCGGTTGCTTATCAGTATTTAATGGAAAGGAAACAGAAGATGGTAATTAAAACAATTTTCAGCTATTATGTTCATCCATCTGTAGTTAATCAACTTATTTTAAATCCAGAGCTTGTGCGTCTCGGCGGTGAAAAAAGAGAAATGACGGTTTTGTTCACTGACCTGTGGAACTTCACAACGATAAGCGAAGCTTATCCACCTGAATTTATATTCAACCATCTCAACGAATATTTTGAAGCGATGACTAAAATTATTTTTAAGTATGGTGGAACACTTGACAAATACATTGGTGACGCTATCGTTGCATTTTGGGGAGCTCCGATTTATTATGAAGACCACGCTTTGAGAGCATGTTTGTGCGCTTTAAAAATGCAATTTGAACTCCAAAAATTACGAATAAAATGGGAAGCGGAAGGCAAACCACCACTTTACATGAGAATCGGAATCAACACAGGCGAAATGATCGTCGGAAACCTCGGTGGCTATGGGAGGTTCAATTACACAGTCATAGGCGACAGTGTAAATCTTGGCGCCAGGCTTGAAACAGCAAATAAAGAATTTAACACTGATATAATCATAAGCGAATATACCTATAACAAAGTCAAAGATTTCGTAAAGGTTAGGGAACTCGGCAGTATAGTTGTGAAAGGTAAAACATCGGCAGTTAAAGTTTACGAGTTAATTGATGTAGCTGTTTCAGAAAAGAAATTAATCAAGGCTTATTGATAAAACCTTTCACCCTGTTGTAAATTATGAAAATTCCATCAAGCACAAGCGATGGCTCATAAAAATCAATAACATTTGTATGTTTAATTATCGTCCTGGCAAGTCCACCGGTTGCGACAACTTTCGCGTTTTGACCTATGACATTTTTAATTCTTCTTATCATCCCCTCCATTGCATCAACAGCGCCATACATAATCCCCGACTGCATGCTTGAAACCGTGTTTCTACCTATGACATCTTTTGGGAAGTGAAGTTCAATTTTTGGAAGTTTAGCAGCGCGCCTATGCAATTCAGCAGCGCTTGTCTCAATCCCCGGAGCTATGACACCGCCAAGATATTCGCCTTTTTCCGAAACGACATCGTAAGTTGTCGCCGTCCCAAAGTCAACAATTATCACAGGACTGCCATACTTTGTAAACCCAGCAACAGCATTACACAATCTGTCAGCGCCGACACTGCTGGGATCATCGTATAAAATTTTTATCCCAAGGTCAAGTTCAGAAGAAATAACAACTGGCTCGGTCTTCAAATGTTTTTGACTCATCCAAACAAATACATCAGTTAAATTTGGAACAACAGAGGAAATTCCCACCCCTTCTATTTCCTCAACACTAATATCAGAATTACTGCAGAAAAATCTAACTAACATCCAAATCTCGTCTTCAGTCCTCGTCACTAAACTTGAAACCCGCCAATCTTTTAACAGTTTACCATTCTTGTAAATTCCGAAAACAGTGTGAGTATTTCCGATATCAATAGCAAGGAAAACTTTTATTACTTCAGGCACTTTCAACTCCTTCCTCTATTTCCCTTATAAATGAAAGGATGTGTTCCTTTATTTCATCTCTAACTTTTCTAAACACCTTCATCTTTTCTTCTTCTGTCCCTATTGCTTCGGCAGGGTCTTCAAAGCTCCAATGAATTTTTTTCGCTTCTCCTGGGAAATTTGGCATGTTTCCTTAGCTTTATCACACACAGTTATCACATAATCAAAACTTTGACCAATAAATTCTTCAACACTTTTTGACCTTTGATTTGAAATATCTATTCCAAACTCTGCCATTGCTTTAATTGCAAATGGGTGGGCAAAAGATGGAGATGTGCCAGCAGAAAAAACTTCAAACTTATTATTTCCAAAATGCCTCAGCAACCCCTCCACCATTTGACTTCTACACGAGTTTCCAGTGCACAAGAACAAAACTCTTATCATTTCTTATCCTACCTTTGTTTTTAAACAAAAAAGGGGAGACACAAGGTCCCCCATTTTATCAGACGGGTTGAAGGTATTTTTCAAGTCGTGCTAAAAGATTACGCTTCGGCATCGCCCCAACGATTTGTTCAAGCACGCGCCCATTCTGGAAAAGCAGTAGGGTCGGGATGCTCATTATACCATATCTCATCGCGGTCTTCGGGTTGAAGTCAACATTTAACTTCCCAACCTTCAACCTATCCGCATATTCGTTAGCTATCTCTTCAACTATTGGCGCAATCATTCTGCATGGAGCGCACCATTCAGCCCAAAAATCAACAAGAACAAGCTTATCGGACTTCAAGACTTCATCGTCAAAGTTGGCGTCCGTTAGTTCAATTATGTTTTTTGCCATTTTATTCCTTTTTTTATTTTGGAATTAATTTAACATTTTTTTCGCCAAATAGCTCTCTTAAGGCATTGATTAAGTCAGAGGTTGGCTTAACAAAAACATGTGGAATTTCAAACCTTTGAATTATCGTTCCGTTATCTTTAACATCAATCTCAATGAGACAATTCCCTTCTTCGCATTCTTTTATAATTTTCGCAAGGCGTTCCACTTTTTCAGGCGGTTCATTTTTATCAGCGATGGCAACAATTTTATATGTGAAAATTTCCCTGACATCGCTTAAAGGATAAACCTCTTTAACTTGAATCCTCAAAGAATTCCCCCACTTCCAAGCCTCACCTACAACCATCACAAGATTTTCAAACGCAAGATGCCTTGAATTATTTTTATAAACCTCGCTAAATGCAATACACTCGGCTTTGCCCGTGAAATCTTCAAGCTCAAAAATTAACATTTCAGATTTATTTTTATCAAGTTTACGATTTACAGCTATTATAATCCCACAAACGCGGACACTTTGACCATCATTTACTGAATCAGGCTCGCCAAGCTTTACAGTTGAGAAGGTTTCAACATCATCAAGATATCTAATTAACGGATGACTGGAAACATAAAACCCAAGCACCTCCCTTTCTAAGGAAAGCTTTTCCATCTCATCCCATGGCTCAGATTTCGGAAGAGGTGGATAATTCTCGCTTTCTTCTTTGAACAAGTCAAATAAACCAACTTGCCCATTCCTCCTGTCCTTATTAACTTTTTCCCCATAATCCATTGCTAACTCTACCGCTTTGAATAATTGTGCCCTATGACCACAATTAAGTGAATCAAACGCTCCAGCTTGAATTAAACTCTCAATCGCTCTTTTATTTACAATCCTTAAATCAACCTTTGAACAAAAGTCAAATAAGTTTTTAAATTTACCATACTGTTCCCTCGCACGAATTATTTCGTTAACTGCGTTCTCACCAACATTTTTTATCGCACCAAGACCAAACCTTATTGTCTTCTCATCTATAACGGTGAAATCAAGATTACTCTCGTTCACATCCGGCGGTAAAACTTTTATCCCCATCCTTCTGCAATCTTCAATGAACTGAACAATTTTATCAGTATTGCTCAATTCGCTTGACATAGTTGCAGCCATGAATTCAGCCGGGAAGTGAGCTTTTAAATAAGCAGTCTGATAAGCAAGGTAAGCATAAGCAACCGCATGGCTCTTGTTAAAACCATAAGAGGCAAACCTTTCAAGCATATCAAAAATTGCTTCGGCTGTTTTTCTGTCAACACCATTATTCACCGCCCCTTCAATAAATTCACTCCTTTGCTTCGCCATCAACTCTTTATCCTTCTTTCCCATCGCTCTTCTCATCAAGTCAGCTTTTGCAAGTGAAAACCCAGCTATTTGATTTGCAATCTGCATAACCTGCTCCTGATAAACGACAATTCCAAATGTCTCCTTTAAAATCGGCTCAAGCTTCGGATGAATATATTCAACGGGTTTTCTCCCATGTTTCCTGTCAATATAATCATCAATCATCTCCATCGGACCAGGTCTGTAAAGAGCGTTCATAACAGCGAGATCATTTAAATTAGTCGGCTTCAGCTTTCTTAGATATTCTTGCATTCCGGAACTTTCAAATTGAAAAACGCCAACAGTTCTACCTTCACCTAAAAGTTGATATGTTTTTTCGTCGTCAAGTGGGATTTCATCAATGTTTATCTCAATCCCGTGATTTTGCTTTATCAATTTTAATGTGTTAACTATAACAGTTAAAGTCCTCAAACCAAGTATATCTATCTTTAAAAGCCCAGCCTTCTCAAGATAATCTTTATCATACTGTGTCATCAATTCAGTTTGAGGTGTTTTGTAAAGAGGAACATAATCACTTATGTCACCCGGAGCAATTACAACACCAGCAGCGTGCGTTGATGGATGACGATTCAAACCTTCAAGGACAAGAGCATAACGAACAAGTTCTTTTAACTTCGGGTTATTCGTCGTCCTTAACCATTCAAGCTCCGGAACTTTCTCAAGAGCTTCGCTTAAACTCAAAGGTTTGCCAAGTTGGACAGGTATATTTTTTGTGATCGAATCAACCGTTTGAAGCGGAATGCCAAGCACCCTCGCGACATCCCTTATAACTGCACGAGATGAGAGAGTTCCAAATGTTATTATCTGTGCGACGGATTTTTCGCCATATTTTTTTCTAACATAATCAATTACAAGCTCCCTTTTATCATCAGCAAAGTCAACATCAATGTCTGGCATTGAGACTCTTTCTGGATTTAAAAATCTTTCAAAAAGTAAATCATATTTCAATGGATCAATGCTTGTAATTCCAAGCGCATAAGAAACAAGTGAACCAGCAGCCGAGCCACGCCCCGGACCAACAGCAACGCCCATTTTTTTAGCCTGATTTATAAAATCTTGCACAATCAAAAAATAAGTTGAAAATCCCATCCCCTTTATAACATCAAGCTCATATCTTAACCTATCCTCAATTTCTTTCGTTATAGTTTTATATCGCCTTTGTAACCCCTCCCAAGCAAGTTTTTCAAGATATTCATCAGGAGTTTTAACGCCGGCTGACTCTGGAATTGGGAAATGAGGTAAATAATTTTTCCCAAGCTCTATCTCAAGATTGCACTTTTCCACTATCTCAAGCGTGGTCTCAATAGCCTCTGGAAATTCTTTAAACGCTTCATACATCTCTTCAGCGCTCTTGAAATAAACCTGATCAGTCCCATATTTCAACTGATAAATATCTCTTACCGAATCTTTATCTTGAATTGATATAAAAATGTTGTGTGGGATAGCGTGCTCTTGCTTTATATAATGACAATCATTCGTCGCCACAAGCTTTATACCCAGCTCCTTTGAAAGTCGTGGCATTCCCTGAAGGACAGGAAGTTCTTTGTCTATAAAATGATTCTGAATCTCAAGATAAAAATCATCTCCGAAAAACTCTTTGAACTTAATAGCCATTCTTTTCGCCCCTTCATAATCCCCATCAACAAGATAAGCCGAAACAACTCCACCAATGCACGATGAAAGAGCAACAAGCCCTTCGCGATATTTCTCAAGAACTTCAAGATCAATCCTGGGTTTGTAATAAAATCCTTCAACATGTCCAATCGTTATAAGCTTCATCAAATTTTTCCACCCAATCTCATTTTTCGCAAGCAAAACGAGATGCTTGTAATGTGTCTTCCTCTGCCTTACCGCAAGGTCTGACTCCTCATCTTTGCTCCCTCTCGTTTTGTCAAATCTTGAACCCTCGGTCACTATGTAAACCTCACTCCCTATAATTGGTTTTATCCCTGCTTCTTTAGCTTTTATATAAAATTCAAGCGCACCAAATAAAACACCATGGTCTGTTAAGGCAACAGCAGACATTTTGTTTTGAACAGCTGACTCAATTATACCATCAATTGTGCTTATAGCATCAAGGATACTATAATGAGAATGATTATGGAGATGAACAAATTCCGGCATTTATCAAGACAACCTTTTTTAGCTTTTTATAGAGACAGAAAAATATAAACAAGCAGAAGGATAAATTCAAATTTTTGGTATTTGCCAAAATAAACCTTCAAAGGATGCCTTATGCGAATCTGCGTAAAATTTTCAAACCTCTAGACCCTGAACCAAGTTCAGGGTGACATAGAAGGATTATGACACAGCCACGTATAGGTTGTGCCCCTCTTCAAAAGTTAACATTCACTCTTTATATGTATCTATTTGCGCTCTTTGTAATTTATCGCTGTAATCAATGTAAACTGTCTTTATCTCAGTAAAGAAATCAAAAACTGTCCACCCACCCTCGCGATGACCATTTCCAGTTTGCTTTACGCCACCGAAAGGAAGATGCGTTTCAGCACCAATAGTCGGTGCATTCACATAAGTTATCCCAGCTTGAATATCGCGAATTGCTTTAAATGCTTTATTAACATCCCTCGTGTAAATTGATGAAGATAAACCATAAGTTGAATCGTTTAAAACCTCAATCGCTTCTTCAAATGATTTAACTTTTATCACGCATAGAACGGGACCGAAAATTTCTTCTTGAGCTATCCTCATCTTCGGATGGACATCAACAAAAATCGTCGGTGCATAAAACCAACCTTTATCATATTCACCACCTGTTAACCTATGTCCACCAATTAAAAGCTTAGCTCCTTCTTGCTTTCCTATTTCAACATATTGATGAATTTTATTTAGTTGCGCCTCGTTTATAATTGGACCCATCTCCGTTGATTCATCAAGTCCATTTCCAACTTTCAATTTTTTAACTCTTTCAACAAGCATTTCAATAAATTCATCATAAATCGCTTCGTGTAAAATAAGTCTACTTGTCGCAGTGCATCTTTGCCCTGATGTCCCAAATGCACCCCAAAGTACACCATCAAGAGCAAGCTCAAGATTTGCATCCTCAAGGACAATTTGTGCGTTCTTTCCGCCCATTTCAAGCGAAACTCGCTTAAGCGTATCTGAAGCTTCTCTTGAGATAATTTTACCAACGGCTGTTGACCCCGTAAAACTTATCAAGTCAACATCTTGATGTCTTACAATTGTCATTCCAACATCATTCCCACCACCATGGACAAGGTTAACAACACCTTCCGGGACCCCAGCCTCTTCAAGAATTTGAACAAGTGTTGTAGCTGTCTTCGGTGTATCAGATGCAGGTTTAAAAACAACTGTATTACCAGCAACAAGTGCTGGGAAAATTTTCCATGTTGGAATTGCCATCGGGAAATTCCATGGTGTTATCACGCCAGCAACTCCTACAGGAAGACGAATAGCCATGGCAAACTTATTTGGAAGCTCTGATGTGGTAGTATAACTAAATAATCTTCTCCCTTCACCAGCTGCATAATATCCAGTGTCAATTCCCTCTTGAACATCACCGCGGGTTTCAAGCAAAATTTTACCCATTTCGCGCGTCATCTCACGAGCGATCTCTTCTTTCCTCTGAACTAAAATGTCAGCTGCCTTTTTAATTATATCAGCACGCTTCGGCGGTGGAACAAGTCGCCAAGATTGATATGCCTTCCTCGCTGCCTTAACAGCTTCCTCAACATCTTCAGGACCTGATTTAGGAAATACACCAATTAGATCATCCCAATTTGCAGGATTACGATTTTCAAATGTTTTTCCAGATTTAGCGTCAACCCATTTACCGTTGATGTAATTTTTGAATACTTCTGACATTGTAGCTTTCCCTTTTTATTTTTCAATTTTTAAGATAGCTTTTTAACCTCAAACCCTGAAATCATTTTTCAATTCCAATTTTCCCAAAGATAAAGTCAATTTTTTCAAGCACGCTCTTATAATCAAAAATTTTCCCAATCTCACCATCACTTAAATATTTTGCGACATCAGGGTCACTTTTCAAAAGCTCAGCGAAATTTTCCCCTGTTCTCCAACTTTTCATCGCATTTCTCTGAACCAATTCATATGCTTTTTCTCTTGTTAAACCTTTTTCAATAAGGGCAAGCAAAACCTTCTGTGAAAAAATCAAACCATTCGTCAAATTCAAATTCTTCAACATCTTATCAGGATAAATCAAAAGCTTATCTATTATGTCTATCATCTCGTTAAGCATATAATCAACCAATATCGTGCTGTCAGGAATTATCACTCTCTCAACCGAAGAATGCGAAATATCTCTTTCATGCCACAAAGCTATATTTTCAAGTGAAGCTATCGCATTTGCCCTTACAACTCTCGCAAGCCCGGAAACTCTCTCACATCTTACTGGATTTCTTTTATGAGGCATCGCTGATGAGCCCTTCTGTCCTTCGGAGAAGTATTCCTCCGCTTCAAGAACTTCTGTCCTCTGAAGATGTCTTATCTCAGTCGCAAACTTCTCAAGCGACGATGCAATTATCGCAAGTGTCGTTAAATACTCAGCATGTCTATCGCGTTGAATTACCTGCGTTGATATTGGTTCAACTTTTAAACCAAGCTTTTCACAAACATATTTTTCAACGAATGGATCAACATTATCATAAGTCCCAACTGCTCCAGCAATTTTACCATAGGATATATTATCAATTGCTTTTTTCATCCTCTCAATGTTTCTTTTCGTCTCCTCAAACCATAATGCAAATTTAAAGCCAAGCGTTATCGGTTCAGCATGAACACCGTGCGTTCTTCCAATCATAACAGTATGTTTATGTTCAATCGCCCTTGCTTTCAAAACATCCGCAAGCCTGTAAAGGTCATCAAGTATTATCTCTCCAGCCTGTTTCATTTGTAAAGCAAGACATGTATCAAGTATATCCGAAGATGTCATCCCATAGTGAATATATCTTGAAGCTTCGCCAACATTTTCAGCAACGTTTGTTAAAAAAGCGACGACATCATGCTTGACTTTCTCTTCAATTTCAAGAATTCTCTTAACATCAAATTTAGCCTTCTTCTTTATCTCTTCAACCGCTTCTTCAGGGACAAGTCCAAGTTTTGAATGCGCCTCAACAGCCAAAATTTCAATTTGAAGCCAGATGCTAAATTTGTTTTCATCGGACCATATTTTCCCCATTTCCGGTCTCGTATATCGCTGAAGCATAATTACGATTTCTCAAGTTTCATTTTAATAAAAATTTGTTTCCCATCCCTTATAACTTTAAAATTTAAAACATCTCCAACCTTTGCCATCTGAATTATTTCAATTAACCCTTGGTCATCCTTTATCGCTTCACCATTGACCTCCACTATTACATCACCTTCTTTAAATCCCGCTTTCTGAGCTGGGCTTCCGGGAGAAACATCCGTAACTATAACCCCTTCGGCTCTTGAAAGGTTAAAATATCTCGCAAGATTTTCATCAAGAGTTTGAACTCGCATGCCAATTTTAAAATTGCGCTCAATCTTACCTCTTTTGATAAGTTCGTTAATTATCTCTTTTGCCCTATTAATCGGAATAGCAAAGCCAACACCAACATTACCCTGATTCGGAGTGTAAATAACAGTGTTAATCCCAATCACTTCACCGAGAGCGTTCAAAAGCGGACCACCACTATTACCGCTGTTAATTGCTGCATCGGTTTGAATCATATCTTTATAAATTCTTCCTCCAACCGAGTGGAGATTCATCTTAACTGCACTTATCACACCAACTGTGACTGTTGGCTGATTTCCAAGTTCAAACAATCCAAATGGGTTTCCCATGGCAATTACCCATTCCCCAATAATGACATCATCCGAATTTCCGAGCTTAAGGTAAGGTAATTTTTTATCAGCGTCAATTTTTAAAACCGCAATATCAGACACTGGGTCTTTACCAACTACCTTCGCTTTATATTTTTCACCAGTTGAAAGAGTTACAACAATCTCACGAGCGTTTCCAACGACATGGTCATTTGTCACAATATAACCATCGGGCGAAATTATAAAGCCTGAGCCAAGACTTCTAACTGGAACACGATACTTGAACCTATCGCCAAAGAAATATCTAAAAAACGGGTCATCCTCAAAAAATCTAAAAAACGGATCGGTATATTCCTCAATCGCGGTAACATTTATCCCAACAACCCCAGGGCTTGCCTTCGCGACAGCTTTTGTTATAGCATTATGCCTCACGTCGTAAATATCCTGCACAGTGTCATAGTGTGCGCTTTCTGAATGGTTTGACTCTTGATAAAATTTCGGCTCAAGTGCAACATCATTTTTATAATTTGCTTTCATAACAAATGAATTCAAAAAATATCCAGCAAAAATACCAATAACAAGCACAGCAACAAAACCAAACAATAAAATTCCTTTATTTGAACCTCTGCTCATCGCCTCATTCAAGTTTGTTTTTTAAAAATTTTTCCCTCTCGGATAAGTTGAGAAAGAGGTTTTAAATGTTTGATGAAAATAAGCGATGAAATTGACACTAAAAAAGCAATGAAAGTTTCATCATTCATCTTAAAAGCACTAAACGAATTAAAAAATTTTATCGCTGGCAAAATTACAATCGGTGTGAAAACAGTAGCCCAGATATTTCCAGCGTGAATATTTGAAATTTTAAGATACGCAATCAACCACAAAACACACCAAACTACAATCAACGCAGGATTAACGACAAGAAAAACACCTAATGAAGTTGCAAGCCCACGTCCACCGTGAAAACTTATCCATATAGAAAAATTATGACCTAAAACTGCTGAAGCCCCCGATATAAAAGATACCATCTCATCATAATTAAATAATTGTGAAGAAATCTTCACAGCAAGAAATCCTTTTAAAATGTCAATTAAAAGAACTGCAAAACCTATAAAAGCTGAGCCAGAAACCTCATATGCGTTTAACGCCCCTACATTTCCACTTCCAGCTCTGCGAATATCAATTCCTTTAAATACTTTAACAAAAACATAAGCACTTGGAAAAGAGCCAAACAAATAACCAAGCAAAAATGCCACAAAATAACTCATCGCAGGAAGACAGGTCAATTTTAAACGCAATTAAAGTTAATAAAACTTGTAAAGATAATCAAGCGTCATTTCTACTAATGTAAACCGTTCTTATTGGAAATGGAATCACAATACCTTCTTCTTTATAACGCTTGTGCAATCGCTTTATAAATTCATGCTTTATCAAATACTGGTCTGTAAATTCACGAGCTCGCATAACCACAGAAAAATTTATGCTGAAATCTCCAAATGTATGATAACGAATAAAAGGTTCAAACTCTGGAACCCCTCCAGGCACTTCCCTCATAACTTCCTTTGCAACCTCAATCGTAACCCTTTCAACCTTATCAAGGTCACTGTCGTAACTCACACCAACTTGAATTGGGACCGACATTTCCCTCTCTGGCATAAAATAATTTTTCACGATCGCTTGAGCAAGCTTTGAATTTGGGACGATAATGTAATTATTTGGTAATTCTCTTATCGTCGTATTTCTCCAAGTAATGTCAACCACAAAACCTTCCTCACCAGTTTCAAGCCTTATATAATCTCCCGGTCTTATTTGTCTTGTAAGAATTATGTGAAGTCCAGCAAACAAATTTGATAAAGTATCCTGCAAAGCAAGCGCAACAGCAAGACCTCCAACCCCAAGAGCTGTGAGAATGGGTGTAATTGATATTCCAAGTGAATGAAGTATAACAAGAACACCGATGACAAAAATCAATATCCTCGTCAAATTTGTGAATAAGCTTGTTGATGGAAGAACACCTTGCGCCTTCCGACTATACATATTCACAAAACCAACCCCGATATTTGCAAGGACAACCGTAGCTGAAAAGATGTATAAAATCATAACTATCTTTTGCAAGTGTCCGGCTAAACTTGGGCTGATTTGAAACGAAAGCACCGCAAAATATAAACCTGCAAGCCCAAACCAAAATGTAACCCACCTGCGAAGTGAAGCGATTATAATCTCATCGCCCTCCCACTTTGTCCTCTGCGCAAGCTTTTCAAGTCTTCCAAGAATAATCTTTTCAAAAATTATCCCGATGACAATACCACCAATAAATAAAGATACCGGTAGGATTAATCTCTCAAATTCTATAGTCATCCCATCTATTATATTTGTTTTCAAAACTCACAAAGCGTAGCGCTCAGCTTCTATGAGATAATCCGCTACCCTTCTCCTTAGCGCGATTGTGTTCACAGGTATGTGTTTTATCAACCTTCTCAATGCGGTTAAATAAGTTCTCAACATATCTCCTTCAGCGATTGCTGCAAGCAATTCCTTCGCATATGCTTCAACCCGAATTATTGAATCGTTGACAAATGCTTTTACAATATCAATGTAAACATCATTTTTCAAACCACGTGTCATCATCTTTTCAACCCTCAAAATGGCGCTTTCCATCGCATAAATTTCCATAATTATATCGCTTATACGCCCTATAATTTCTTCTTCATCTTCAAGTTTCGTCATATATTTCTGAACCGCAAGCCCAGCAACAAACAGTCCAGCTTTCTTTGCCGATTTTAACAACTTTTTCTCTTCAGCAAACACACCGCTTACCTCTTCTTCAGGCGCTCCAAATCCCATTATTTCATCAGTTAACTTCTGTGCTGCTGGAATTAGTGGAAGTTCACCTTTCATAGCGCGCCTCAAAAGCATACCTGTTATGACAAGCCTATTTATTTCGTTCGTCCCTTCAAAAATTCTATTTATCCTTGAATCCCTATAAGCCCTTGCAACTGGATACTCTTCTATATACCCATAACCACCAAAAATTTGAACTCCCTCATCAACAACATAGTCAAGTATTTCAGATGCATAAACTTTAATGATTGAACATTCAACGGCATATTCTTCAATTCCTTTTAACATCTCTTCAGGCTTTGACTTGTTAATACCCGAAAGTATCCCATCAATTAAACCTGCTGTCCTGTAAACCATGCTCTCACCCACAAATGTCCTTATAGCCATCTCCCCAAGTTTATGCTTTATCAAACCAAATTCAGCGATTGATTTCCCAAATTGTTTTCTCTGCTTAGCATATTTTACCGATTCAGTTATAACTGCTTTTGCCCCACCTATTACTCCAGCGCCGAGTTTAAATCTACCTATGTTTAAGATATTAAAAGCAATTTTATGCCCCTTGCCTATCTCACCGAGAACATTTTCAACAGGAACTTTAACATCTTCAAGGTTTAAAGCGCGCGTTGATGAACCCTTTATCCCAATCTTTTTCTCCTCACGACCAAGCGAAATCCCTTCATATCCCTTTTCAAGTATAAATCCCGTAAAATGCTCACCATTTACCTTTGCAAATGTAATGTAAACATCAGCTATTCCAGCGTTCGTTATAAAAATTTTACTGCCATTTAAAATGTAATACTTACCATCTGGGCTTAAAGTTGCCGTCGTTCTTATTGAAAGCGCATCTGAACCAGCGTTTGGCTCAGTAAGCGCATAAGATGAAATCAATTCACCAGTTGCAAATTTGGGAAGATATTTTTTCTTTTGTTCCTCTGTCCCAAAATAAACAATTGGCAATGTCCCAATCCCAGTGTGAGCACCATGCGTTACAGCAAAAGAGCTTGCTTTCCCAAGTCCTTCAGCTACAAGCATTGAGCTGGTTTTGTCAAGCCCAAGCCCACCATATTCCTCAGGGATATCAACAGCAAGAAGCCCTATCTCACCAGCCTTACGCATAAGTGAAAGTGTGACCTCCCAGTTTTGCTCCTCAATTTCATCAAGCTTTGGAATTACCTCCTTTTCAACAAAGTCATTCGTGGTTTGAGCTATCATAAGGTGCTGTTCGGTGAAATCTTCAGGTGTAAAAATTTCCTCAGGGGAGCTTTCCCGAATTAAGAACTCCCCACCCCTTGTGTAGGTTTTTGTCTCCATCATGGCAATACCCTTAAATTTGTTGTGAAGTTCTAAAATTTTAAATAAAAGCTTTTGCTTCATAATTTAGTTTAAACAATGTTTGAATTAAAATCAACTTTAAGTTATCTTGATAACCTTCGCCATCATGTAATCAACAAATGACGGGAAAAACTTATTCATCAAAACTGTTAACTTTCCAACAGGTGTCAAAACTATCTCCCTTTTTCTACTCACAACCGCTTTCAAAATCTCCTTTGCAACTTTTTCAGCCGACATGATCATAAATCTCCCTTGCATTCTATCGGTCCCATAATACTTCGCATTTTCAAAAAACTTTGTATCAGTTGTTCCCGGATGAACCCCGATGAAGCGAATACCGAGTTTATTATACTCAACTCTTAACGCTTCAGTAAGACCACTTAAAGCAAATTTACTCGCCGAATAAATCCCCATCCCAGAGACACCTCTTTTTCCAACCACAGATGAAATGTTAACTATAATTCCACCCCCTTGCTCAATCATGAGTGGTATAATTTTATGCATCAAATAAACCGCCCCGAGAAAATTAACACGCATTATCTTTTCAATCTCTTCAAACGGCGTCTGATGAAACCAGCCGTAAATACCAAAACCAGCATTATTTATCAAAATATCAACCCTACCAAAGTTTTTTAAAGTCTGCTCAACAAGATTATTCAAACTTTCAAAATTTGAAACATCAGTTTGGACAACAAGAGCATCAAGATTAAAAGTTTTAATTTCATCTGCAACTTTGCTTAAAGCCTCAAAATTTCTTGAAGCAAGCACAACTTTACATCCAGCTTTTGCGAAAATTTTAGCGCACTCCTTCCCAATACCGCTTGATGCCCCAGTTATAAGCACAACTTTTCCTAAAAGAGCTTTATGACTTTTATTAAGCATTGAGCGAAACATTTTTCATCCTTAAAATTATTTTAACTCCGTTTCGCTGCGTTTAAGCCCTCTTCAACATTTTTAAGTTTAAAACTCAAAATGGACTGTATCTTGCTTATGTTAAGCGAACAATCCCGCGCTTTAGCAAGATATGTTTTGACAGAGTCCATCGGCACCGGCACAAGCAAGTCTCGAGAATACCCAAAGATATCAGAAAACTTTAAGGCGAAATCATATCTTGAAATTCTCTCGGGTCCACCAAGATTAAAAATTTCCCCCTTGATATCTTTTGAAATCAATTCATCTATAGCCATAACGGCGTCAACAACATAAATCGGACTTCTAAATTGATCAATAAAAACCTTAACCTTTCGCCCAGCTCTTAATTCAGTGTGAAGCCAATCGGAAAACGAATTCGTGAAAACATTTCCCCATCCATACATAAGCGCAAGACGAAGTATGATGTAATTATCGTATCCCTTAATTATCTCCTCACCTTCAAGCTTAGTCTGCGCATAATAACTTTTTGGTTCAGGTGGTGTATCTTCCGCAAAATAACTACCATCACCACTATAAATCAAGTCGGTTGAGATGTAAACAAATTTAGCTCCAACTTCAGCGCTTGCACCAAGCAAATTTTTAGTTCCCTCAACATTGACAGAATAAGCAAGTTCGCGATCCTGGTCGCAAAGCTGGACATTTGTTATAGCTCCAGCATGGACGACGACATCAGGTTGAATTTTTTTTACCATATCAAAAACATTTTGGCGATCGCGTATATCAACTTTATAAAACTGACATCTTTCAAGAAATAACTCATGTTGAAGATAAAAAGCGCTAATCTCATGCTTAAACCTCAATGTCTTGCAAAAATTCCACCCAAGAAATCCACTGCCTCCTGTTAATAAAATTTTCAATTTAACATATCCCCTATGTTTCTAAATTTTACCGAGAAAATCAAGAACCATAAGAATAAGCCCGCCAAGGAAAAGTATGGCAAAGATGGATGAAATCGCGAAAATTTTTATCCTCTCAATCGTCTCCTCCTTATCAACTTCATAATTTGGCATTGTTAAAACAACAATGTCATCATCAACTTTAACTTGACACGACAATCTAAGATTTGGCTTGACTTTATAAGCAATTAAAAATTTACCTCTTAAAACCCATTCTTCCTTTGGTGTCTTTGAATTAACATTTTTATCACCTTGTATTATTTCAACTCTACAAGTTCCACAAAGCCCATGCCCTTGACAGTTTAAAACTTGATTTATTCCTTTATATACATTTATCCCAGCCTTTAAAGCCACTCTCCTTAAATTAGAACCTTTCGGAACTTCAATTGTCCTTCCTTCACGCTCAAATTTTACAAGTGGCAATCTCTCCTCCTTTTTTGTTTTTACTTATTTTCCTTCAAGTGGTGGTCTGTAATAAATGTAAGTGTGAAGCATCTCAATTTTTTCAGTCTTTTCAGAAAGTGAGACATCCATAAGATCACGCATAGAAAGCACCCCGACAAGATTGTTTTCTTTGTCAACAACTGGAAGATGCCTAACCCCAGCTTTTTTCATTTTAGCAAGACATTCCTCATAAGACTCATCCTCAAGCGCAAGTATAATCTCCCGCGTCATCACATCATCAACTTTAACTTCCGCCGGGTTTAAACCTTTTGCGATAACCCTTTTCAAAAGGTCACGCTCCGAAAAAATCCCAAGCAACCTTCCATCATCAGAAAGAACCGGCACAGCGCCTATATTTTTATCAGCCATAAGTTTCGCAACATTCAACACCGTTTCACCACTTCTCACAAAATAAAGATTTTTATCTCTAACAATTTCACCTGCTGTCTTCATGGCTTAAACCTATTTTTTATTTTTGTTTTAACCTCCGTAAAACCAGCCCGTGTCCCACATTACAAGTGGTTTTGCTTCACCTCTCACACCAGCATTTACAACTTCCCCAACAAAAATCGCATGGTCACCACGCTCAACCTTATCAACAACTTTACATTCAAAAAACGCTGGCAAATCAACAAGCAAAGGTGCACCCGTTTCACCAAGCTCAAATTTGTAGCCATTTATTTTATCGCCATCAACCGTCGTCGGCTTGAAAAACGCAGAAGCGATATCCTTTTGCTCCGCACTAAGTATATTCACAGCAAAAATCCCACTTTCAGAGATAACGCTGTATAAACCAGAATCTTTTCTAACGCCAACCATCACAAGCGGTGGCTCAAACGATGCTTGACTTAACCAGTTAACAGTCCCAGCAGAATATCTATCCCCAGATTTTGATGTCAAAACATAAAGCCCGTATGTTATCATCCTCAAGGCTTTCTTCTTTGCTTCAAGATTCATATTTACCTCCCAATTTTTATTTTCTTTCATCAAATCTGATTTTAAAACCTATCTCCTTCCCATCCCTTAAAACTACAACTTCAACCTCATCTCCAGGGTTATAATCCCCAAGCGCATAAGTATAATCGTAAATATTCGCTATCTCCCTTCCACCCATTTTTATAATTACATCGCCCGGTTTAATACCAGCTTTATCAGCTGGTGTCCCTGGGCGAACATCAGCGACTTTCATCCCGCGAACCTCTTCAGAGTAATCCGGAACAACGCCAAGCATCACTCTGAAACCTCTGGCACTTCTCTGTGGCGTTTCAACCTTGACAAATTGCGGCTTCTCTTTAACTTTATCAAGCTCAAAAACTAACCGACTTATAAAATCAAGAATTCGTTTCTGACCCGAATAATTTATCTTGTCGTAATCATCACTTGGCTTGTGATAATCGGAATGAATTCCTGTAAAGAAATGAAGAACCGGAATACCTTTTGAATAAAACTGCGCATGGTCGCTTGGACCATAACCGTCTTTGATAAGATTTAAACTAAACTTATAATTTGAACTCAATCTCTCTATCAAGTCATTCCACACAGGTGATGTCCCAACGCCATAAATCGTAAGTTTATCCTCTTTCATCCTTCCAATCATATCCATGTTTATCATCGCAATTGTATTCTCAAGCGGGAAAATTGGATTTTTCACATAATAAGCTGAACCTATCGTCCCCTCCTCTTCAGCAGTAAAAGCGATAAAAATTAAACTTCTGTTGAGTCTCCCTCTATTGTGCACGAAATATTCAGCAAGCTCAAGAAGACCTACCGTCCCTGAACCGTTATCATCAGCACCATTGTGAATAGCAACTGTATCTGGGGCAAGCGAACCTTGTCCACCCCAACCTAAATGGTCGTAATGAGCTCCAATAATTATATATTCATCTTTAAAATCAGGGTTTGAACCCTCAATATATCCAATTACATTTGCAACCTTTGACTTCAAATATATAACATCACTTTGAATCTCAACACTTAAATTATCTATGCTAAACGAGCTCGGCTTCAAAGAATAATAAATTTTCTTAACCAAATCATAAATCTTAAAATTATAACCACAAACTTTCAACAAACTATCAATTAAACTATTTTTGACCTCAACTGCTACAATTCCAGCTTTGCCAGCGGAATAATCATAAACAAACCTTTCAAATTTTTCTGAAAATGGATCAACAAAAATTACCCCGATCGCTCCCTTTGATTGAGCATTACTTACTTTATACCTCAACGACAGATATTTTTCAAATGGCGAATGAGCCTTATATCCATCTGGAGTTCCCTTTAAAATAATTGCAATTTTACCTTTGACACCAATTCCATCATAATCATCGTAGTTTTGTTCAGGCGCGCTTATACCATAACCAACAAAAACTACTTCACTTTTAATTTTCCCAGATTCACTGAATGAAAGTGGGACAAAATCACGCTTAAAGCTTAATTTCACCTCACCACTTACAGTCTTAAAACTCACAAAATTTGAATCGCCCATCTTTACATCGCTTACAAAATCAAAATACTGAAAATATGTCCCATTGTCACCAGCCGGTTTCAAACCAAATTTTTTAAACTGCTTTGCTATATAATCAGCAGCAAGCTCAGCACCTTTTGTCCCCGCTCTTCTCCCCTCAAGCTGATCAGAAGCGATATATTTCAAATGATTATAAAGGTCTTTCTCATCAATTTGTGGAGATGTGTTCCTGAAATAAAAGCAAGAAGAAAGCAAAAATAAAAAAGCAAAAAAGACAAACCTTTTCATCTTTTTACCCAATTTAATTTTAAATCTTGTGCATCAAATTGCATCCCCGTAATTCCCTTTGACTCCTCAGATGCAAGATAAATAAAAATGTTAACTATTTCTTCAGGCTTCGTAAGTTTTGAGTGGTCTTCATTTGGATATGCTTGTTTTCTCATTTTTGTCGCAAGCGGACCCGGATTCACTGAATTTACTCTTATTCCTGTCTCTTTCAGCTCGTCTGCAAGGACTTGAACAAGTCCTTCAACCCCAAACTTTGACACAGCATATGCTCCCCATCTTGCCCTTCCTTTCCTTCCAACGCTTGAACTAACCATAATTATGCTACCCTCGCCCTGCGCTACCATATACCTTAAAACCTCCCGCGTGAAATAAAAAACACCATTCAAATTAACATCTATCACCTTTTCCCACTCATCAACTGGATAATCTACAATTCTCTCCTTCAACCCAAGTATTGCTGCGTTATTTACAAGAACATCTATTCTACCAAATCTCTTGTAAACCTCATCAACAAATTCTTTGACAGCATCGTAATTGCTCACATCAACTTTTCCTGCATGACATTTTGTGCAAGAAGATTTTATCTGATCAGCAACTATGAAGATATCATCATTTCTTGAGCAAATTGATATAAAAGCCCCCTCCCGAGCAAATGCTTCAGCTATTGCTTTACCAAGCCCGCGCGAAGCACCTGTTATAATTGCAACTTTATCCTTGAGCCTCATTGCTCATCTTGTTAGTTTCAGCAAAAAGTGTTTGCTTTAAAAAATAAAAATTTTAAAAGAAATTATCAAACTTCCTACTTTTGCTTAAAAATCAAATAAGTGTTAAATTTTTTCAAAATAACAAAAAATGAATCCACCTCTGACATGCGTAGGGTTCTGGCTATCGGCATAATTTTAATCTTGCAAATGATGGCATTTTCACAAGACACAAAAGAAAATGCAGAGTTCAAACTCGCTATAAACTTATACAACGAAGGTTTTTACGACCTCGCCATTTCACAATTAAAAAAATTCATAGATACCTACCCAAATAGCCCACAATTGCCCGAAGCACAGTTTTATCTCGGAATGTCATATTTCAAACTGCGCAAATTTGAAGACGCGCAACCGATATTTCAAGACTTAGCTCTCTCAAGACCATCATACCCAAAAGCAATTGAAGCTTTGTGGAAATCTGCGGAATGCTTTGTTGAAATGAAAAAATATAAAGAAGCTGGCTCTACATTTGAAAGAATTAAACTCTTTTACCCACAAAGCCAAATCGCAACAAAAGCGCTTATTGAATCAGCAAGATATTTTGAACTTGCAAACGACATACAAAACACCAAAAAAGTTCTTTTAGCCCTGATTCAAGAATACCCAAATAACGAATATTTTTACACTGCAAAATTTAGATTAGCAGATATCTTGCTAAAAGAAGGAAATTTTGAAAAAGCTTTGATTGAATACAAAAAAATAGAAAACGAAGTTGAGGATAAAAATTTAAAATTCACTGCGAAACTAAATATCGCAAAAATAAAATCAACTCTTGGCAAAAGTGAAGAAGCAGAAAAATTATTTAACGAGATAGCTTCCCAAAATGATATCAGCCCACAAATAACAGCATCAGCTTATCTTGAACTCGGAAAACTTCAAGCTGAATTCGGGGAATATGAAAATGCCATAAACAATACGCTAAAGGCTAACTCATTAATAACTCCAAAAGATACATCTGTTGAAGTTAAATTTCTAAAACAAAAAATTTTGCTTCAACTTGCAAATTACTACTTCAACATCGCAGATTATCAAAATGCGGTAAAGTTTTATAATGAACTTTTAAATTCACTCCCCGAATCTGAGGCAAACCCAGAACTTTGGTTTAATACAGCGACAGCACTTGACAAAATTTTAAACTATCAAAAAGCAAATGAATTTTATCTTAAGGTCATCAACTTTGATACATCTTCAGTGCGAATTTCAACATCTTTACTTAACCTTACAAAAAATTATATCAGGCTCGGAGACTTTGAAAACGCGGTTCAATTTTACAAAAAATACATTGAACTAAATCCATCAGGTAAACCAACCACAGATGTTCTTTTCCAATTAGCTTTACTTTATGAGGAGAAATTAAACGACCACAAAAAAGCGATATTTTATTACAACGAACTTATTAATCGTTTCCCAAGAAGTAGATATGTTGATGATGCGATTTATCACACTGGACTGTGCTATATAAAACTTGGCGAGATAAATAATGCGATCACAAGCTTTGAAACATTGCTTA
Organism: uncultured Bacteroidota bacterium; assembly: GCA_964438815.1. Lineage (GTDB taxonomy): Bacteria > Bacteroidota > Ignavibacteria > Kryptoniales > Kryptoniaceae > Kryptonium. The sequence continues at coordinate 345,463 of CAYTKW010000001.1, read as the reverse complement.
AAAATTACACCTCATCCGAATTTTATGATGACGCTCTTAACAAAATTGAAATCCTGTCAAAACTTAACTCAAACACCCGAACTGATCACATAAGCTCAATAGTTGAACTCATCAGCGACATATTAATGGATAAACCGAAATCCGAAATCATTTTAAAACTTGCTAACCTTTACAATTTTAAATTGAAAGACTACTCAAACGCGCTTAAGTATTACAACATTGCACTTTCTGAAGGAGAGCTTAAACCTGAAACAATAGCACAGATAAACTATCAAAAATTAAACTGCGCTTATAATCTTTTCCTTGAAAACAAGCTAAGCTCTGATTCAGCAATAAGTGTAATTCAAAAATTTATAGATTTGAAACCAGCAATTGAGCCAGAAAAAATTGATACCGCTATTTTTTATCTTTACAAAATTAAAATAGCTGGATTAAATCAAGACGGGAAAAAGAAAATCGCTGAAGAATTCAAGAAGAAATATCCGAACTCAAAATTTACTCCGTTATTCACAGCCGAAATTATAAACTATCACATTTCAAATGAAAATTGGACCGAGGTCATAAAGCTTGCAACAGCCGAGATAGATAAATTTAACCGCGAACAAATTCCTGAAATTTTATTCAAAAGGGCATACGCATATTATAAAGCAGGTGAGAAACAAAAAGCTTTAACTGATATAAATCTCATCCTAAATAAATACTCACCATCACCTTACGATGCAAGGGCTTTGGAAATCCAGGCACAAATCCTCAAGGAAGATGAAAAATACGCCGAAGCGATAATAGTTTTGCGGGAAATTGAACAAAGATATTTTTATACCGACATAGCCATAGATATTGGTTTAAAAATTGCCGACGCTTACTTTGACTCAAATGATTACTTAACAGCAATAGAGGGATACAAAAATTACCTTTCAAATTTAAGCAATTTTGAACACGAGGGAAAACCTGATGTCATCTTCAAAATCGCATCCGCATATCATAAACTTGGTGATATTACAAATGCAAAAAGATATTACAAACTTTATCTCTCAACCCCGAAACCGTCCCCTGGCATAACCCTGCAAGCTTTGTTGCCACTTGCTGGCGATGCTTGTTATGCACTCGGAAATATCTACAAAGGTGAGGGAATGAACGAGAAAGCGGTTTACCATCTCACAAGAGCAAAACAACTTAATTCAAGTTTAAGCAAAAAAGCGGAACTTGAGTCAGCACAAATACTCTTTGATGACGGCAGATATGATGAGGCACTGAAAAGATATAACGAAGCGGTGAAAAATGCAGAGAGCGATTCAGAACGAGCATTTATACAATCAAGAGCGATAATTTGCTACTTTAGAATGAATGATATTGAAAATGCGAATAAAAACATAAACCAATTTAAGCAGAGGTTTTCAAAACTTGACACTGCAAATTATCTTGCTGAATTTCAAATTGAGCTCGGCGGATATTATTTTAGAAATAACGATCTAGCAAACGCAAGGAAAACCTTCAATGATGTGATAAAAAACTACCCAAATACAAAATTTTCACACCTTGCCCATTATTGGCTTGCTAAAATTGACGAATATAACGGGGAAATTCAAACAGCAATTAAATCACTTATTAAACTCAACAGAAAACCACTTGACAGAGAAACCAGAGTGCGAGTAAACCTATCGCTTGGGAACATATATTTCAAGCTTGAAAAATATGATTCAGCTACAATTTACTATAGATTCATAGTTGAAACAACTCAAGACCCAAAAATTTTACAACCAGCCCTTAATAATCTCCTCGCTTGCTATGAAGAGCTTGGATATTACGAGCTCGGGATCGGAATAGCGCGAAGATACATTGAAAAATTTCCAAATGCGGAAGATATAGTTGACAAAAAGATAAAAATTGGCGTAATGTATCAGATGCTTGGAAATTATGACCTTGCATTATCATACTTTAGAAACTTACTTGAAGAGGCAAATAAAGACCTTGAAGCTGAACTTCACTATTATATCGGCGAAGTGCTTTATTATAAAGGTGACTATGAGCAAGCGATACTTGAATTTCTCAAAGTTCCCTATCTTGTCACTAAAAAAACGAGAATAGATTGGACAGCTAATGCTTTTTATATGGCTGGGCAATCGTATGAAAAAATGAAAAAGTATGAGCAGGCTATAAACATGTATCAGCAGATAATTGATAGACCAGGGATAGACCCTATCTTCAAAGCAGGGGCACAAAAGGAAATTGAAAGAGTAAAAGCAATTTTAAAACAATAAAAGGTGTGAAAAATGTTTGAAAAGGAAGCACAAAATATGAAACAAAAAATACTATCACACGCTATCGGAAAAGAGCAGGTTCCTCTGTCGGAAATTTTAAGCTGGGATATACCGCAATCGGCAAAAGATTATTTTAAAATTTTTTCTGAAAGGATTTTAAGCGAAGAAATTTTGAGCATACTTTACTCAAAAAGATTTGATCAAACAAACACTGACTTCATTGAAGCGCGAAAGAGATTGATAAACACATTGAAAAATGCAATTTTGCTAAATTATCCCGAGTTTGAAGACGCGGCTGACAAAGCATCTAAGTTCGCGATAAATTTTGTGTTAAGACCCGAATGGACCCTTTCAAAGGTTATTTTCAAAGACGAAGATACAAAAACAAAAGAACGAATCCTTGATTCGCTTCTAAACTTCAACGAATATGCGTATTATCGGAAATTAATAGAGAGGATATTTGAAAAATACCCATCAAATGAAATCAAACTTGAACTTTTCCTGCGAATCCTTCGCAAAATTGATGAAGAAGTCATAAAAAGTATATCACTAAAGGAGATAATTTCAATAGTTGAGCCGATTTTTAAATTATTTGAATTTGCAAACGATGAAAAAACTGTCCCAGCTGAAGCGTTGATAATTTTCTTCAATGATAAGGGGATTGAAACTATAGTTAAAGAAATTGAACTTGAAAAAGACCTTCACGGCAGACCAAGGCTTACTTTAAGCGATGTTGAAATAATTTTAAAACGCTCACTTAAAATTGAAGAAATACCCGTCTTTATAACTGAAAAAGTTGAAATGCCTCAACAGGAGGAAGTGAAAGAGCCAGAAATTGTTGCAGAAGCCATTGAACAAAAAACCGAACCTACGCAAAAAACTAAATTACCGGATTTAAACTTACTTTTTGATGAAAAAACGAGAGAGAAATTCATAAAGAAGATTTTCAAAAAAGACTTTGAAAAGTTCAATCGGGCTATAGAAAAACTTAATTCAATAGAAACTTGGAAAGAAGCGTCAGCATTTATTGACACGATTTTCATTGAAAATGAAATTGACCCGTATTCAGATGAAGCGGTTGAGTTTACAGACTTAATTTACAGAAGATACATCCCGGGGATGAAGTGATATGCTTTTAATAGACTATGCAAAGATACGGGTTAAAGCTGGAAACGGCGGAAATGGATGTGTCAGTTTTAGAAGAGAAAAATATGTCCCCAAAGGTGGTCCAGACGGAGGAGACGGAGGCAAAGGTGGAGATGTGATAATCCGCGCTGATAAAAACCTTTCAACACTCCTTGACTATAGATACAAAACATTTTACAGGGCTGAAAATGGTGAACATGGTCGCGGTAAAAATCAGCATGGGAAAGATGGTGAAGATATAGTTTTGCTTGTCCCATATGGCACAGTTGTGAAAGATGCACAAACAGGCGAAATCATTGCGGACCTTGTAAAAGATGGTGATGAAGTTATAGTCGCTCGCGGTGGAAAAGGAGGCAGAGGAAATGCAAGATTTGCAACCCCAACAAACAGAGCGCCAAGGTTTGCTGAAAAAGGAGAAAAAGGGGAAGAAAGAGAAATTGAACTTGAGCTAAAACTAATCGCCGATGTTGGACTTGTTGGATTTCCAAATGTAGGGAAATCAACTTTGATATCAAGAATTTCAGCAGCGAAGCCTAAAATTGCAGATTATCCATTCACAACGCTTCAACCAAATCTTGGAATTGTCAGATACGATGAATTTAAAAGTTTCGTCGTTGCAGATATGCCTGGTTTAATTGAAGGAGCACATGCTGGAAAGGGGCTCGGAATACAATTTTTAAAACATATTGAGAGGACAAAACTTCTCGTCATCATGATTGAATGCATAAGCCCAAATCCAACGAAAGATTATGAAACTCTTTTAAACGAGATGAGTCTTTTTTCAGAAAAACTTGTTGAAAAACCGAGAATTGTAGCCATTACGAAAATTGACTTAGCAGATGCGAAGTTGAGAAAAAAAATTGATAAAATAAGCTTTAAAGATAACATCCAAGTCGTGAAAATTTCTGCGATCACAGGTGAAGGATTAAAAGAGCTGATAAATCTTATGTGGTCTGAGCTCACAAAGATAAAGGAAAAAGAAGCAAGCAAAATCCAAAATGATTGAAGCACTACACAATTCAATCTTTTACGAAAAACCAGAAGTTGCAAGCTCAGCCCCAGGAAAGATAAACTTAATGGGGGAGCACACACACCACAGCGGTGGTTTCATATTTTCAATAGCAGTAAATCATCGTGTATATGTGAGCATATCATCAAGAGTCGATGATAAATTTGTGGTTTACTCAGATCGTAAAATTGCCCCTGAAATCTTCACAAAGAACTCGCTTAACAAAATAGAAAAGGATCAATGGTCAACACCTATTAAAGGGGTTATCAAATCTTTTCTTGACAATAACTTTGACCTTCCAGGACTTAACATTTGCATCGCAAGCGATATCCCTGAAAATGTTGAATTCTCAAGTTTATCCGCTATGCTTGTTGCTTTGTCATTTGGCATTCGTCACCTTCAAAATATTGAAATTGAAGACATTGATTTACTTTATTTATGCGGAGGCGCTGGTAAATATCTTTCATCATTTTATGAGAACATATTTGACCGAGTCGCATCCGCAATGGCAAGAGATAACGCTGGAATTTTAATTGACTGCAGGACTTTGAGATACGAATACGCCCCAATATCAAAAAACTTAAAAATCCTAATAATTGATACAGAAAAAAGAAATCCCAATGCGCTCTCCGAATTTTTAAGCCGTAAAAGTGAAACAGAATCAGCATTTGATATAATCTCAAGTCTTAATCCCCAAGCACAATCACTACGAGACTTAACACTTGATGAATTGCCAAGATATTCAAACTTTCTTGAGAAAAGCTCACTGGACAAAATACGCTACATCGTCGGAGAAAATGAAAGAACGCTAAATTTTGTAATCGCCCTCAGACGCAAAAACCTTTCAATGTTAGGCAAATTAATGTTTGACTCACACCTAAGCCTTAGAAATGACTACAATGTCGTCTCCCCAGAAGTTGACGCTATCGTTGATATATCTGCAACCATTGACGGAGTCATAGGAGCGAAGCTTTTCGGTATGGGTTCAAGTGCCGCAGTGATTACAAAAAAAGAAAAAGCAGGCGAGGCGATAAGAATCATATCAGAGAAGTTCAAGGAATCATTCGGAAGGAAATTGAAAATTTATGTCACCTCGCCTGAAAGTGGAGTTGAAGTAAGCTTTAGGACTTGAGCTAATTTCGCCACAGATATTGAATTTTTATGAAAAATTCACGATCTGTCTGCCTTACGCCATATTGCTCACCGAAATCAACCATATTGAGAGTTGAACCAATGTAAAATACAGTAAACGGATTAAGCTTTAAGCTCAAAAGCGGGAAAACCTGAATCGCTCCATCAAAAGAATCATATTGCGCTATTAACCGAATGAAGAAGTTTAGATTAAATTGATAAATTCCAACTATTCCAGCCACATATCCATCATAAAAAATCTCTTTAGTCTTGACATCTTCAAGATGTGCTTTTGAATACCACCCAGAGATTTCAATTTTGCCCGAAGGTTTAAGCTTTAAGTCAAACGAAAAATCTTTAGATAAGCCAAGTTTTGGTTCATCAGTTCTGTAAATTTTACGACCATATTCAGCGCGGAAACCAAATGTTAGAAACTTAAAGGGTGTTGAATATATATTCGTGAAAGTCCTATAAATTTTGGTAAACTTATAGCCTCTAAAAACCTCCTCGTTAACAGGAAGGAAACCAATAAACACGGATGTTTGAGATTTAAGCTGAGCCCTTGTTCCAAGCATAATCCATCTTTCCTTTCTCGCTCCCGCATAATTGAACTCCAACCCAGCTTCAGTGAATAAATCAAAAATATCAACAATTGCTCCTCTTGGATAAAAATTAAACCTGTTTTCAACATTAATAAACCTCACATTATTTCTATTAACGAACCCAAGTTGAGGTTGAAATGTGGGAGAAAATTCATGATAGTTTAACTCAAATTCATGATATTTTGCAAATTTCAAAAATCTAACAACAGCACCAAGCCCAGAATATCTTTCACCATCAAAAGTGGCAGTATAATTTGTATTTCCCAATTTCCTATCGGCTGAAAAAATACCAGGGTTATTCGGCTCTTTAATCATAGAGTAAAGAATTTGACCTCTGAAATAATAACTTTTCAAGAAAAAGTAATTCCAATCAATACCTCCGACATAATTATAAGCTCCCGAAAGATTTCGCGATGTTAAAAGTAATCCAAGATGAGATTGAGTCCCAAAATCATACCTTAGCCTCATTGAGTTAACAAACGATTTTAAAGAGGTTGAAACAGTTGAACTTTCTTCTTCACCCGGTATAAGGAATGGCGCCTTGCGGTCAAGCGATGAAAGATAAGTAAGCAAAAACCCATTTGATTTTCGCTTTAACTTCAAAGCAAACAATGGATCGTTTATCATTCTTGAATAGAAAGCATTTATAGGCGTTTGGAAAACTTCTATTCCCTCAAGGAAAAATGGTCTCTTTTCAGGATAATAAAGCGCAAATGTTGTGTTAACCCTTATCTGGTATGCGTCTGTTTCAACTTGACTGAAGTCGGGATTTAAAACACCTTCAATTACAGTCTCAGAGCTTGGCGAAAACTTTACACCAATGCCAGCCCTCGCTTTTACCGGTTCATTTTTAAAATTACTATTGGGTTCATCATAATCTTGCAAATATCCAGTTTGATATCCCATCACATAAGGCAAAAATTCAAAGAAACTTCCCGAGCTTATCCCCTCAAGCCCTGTTAACTTCCCACCTTGACACAATAGACATGGGTTATTTTTGTCAATTGGCGTCCAAGAGAAAATAAACCTGCTTTCTCTCGGATAATTTCGCCCAATAAGCACAGTCCACTCATGATTTTGCTTATTTGGAAATCTTAAACTTTTAAATGGGATCGCGATCTCAACCGTCCATCCCGAATCGCTCATAAGCCCAGCTGAATACCAAACGAAATCAAAATTCATATCTTCCATATTTCCCGTTCTCATACCATCACCCTGAATCCCATACGGATTAACCGCGAGTTCATAGGCATTTTGATTATCCCCGTATGTATCCATCATCAAAATGACAAAATCATCTTCCCATATTTTATCTCTGTCGGTTACATGCGCTCTTATTTGTTTTGGATTTGAATCATAGCAGATAAAACCAAAATAAAGATATTCATTGTTGTAAAGAGCCATCGCTATTGTTTTTTGAAGTGCGGGTTCATTATCGGTAATTTGAATTTCATAATTTAATTCAACTTTTTCAACTTGCTTCCAAAATTCCTCGTCAAGTTTGCCGTCAATTTTAAGAAGACCATCAATTTTAACTACATTAAGTTTATAGCTTTGGGCATTTAAAATATGTGTGAGCGTGAAAATTAACAGTAAAATAGTCAAACAATAGCGCATAACGAAAATTTTTTTGTTTTAATTTTTCATTGATTGATACGAAATAAATGAAGGCAAAGTTTCAAGAATTTTACGCGTATAAAATAAAAACTTTTTGGATAACCCCCAATTTCAGAAAGTTAAAATTAAAAAGGCAGGCATAGAAGCCTGCCATATTAACAAAAGCTTAAAACAAAAGATGATAAATTATGCTTATGCTTCGTCCTGGCATCGGAGCGAAATTTTTTATCCTTGAAAGATGGTCATAATAAGTTCTATTTGTCAAATTCTCAATGTTTAAATTTACCTCATGCGCAAGCCCCGAAATTGGAAGTCTTAATCCAAAGTGAAGGTTAATAATTCCATACCCTGGTGTGGGTTCTTCGCCGAGCGCTACCTTATTTTGATTTGAAACAAGCTTGAATTCAACACCAAAATTATACCTGCTCGTTCTATATTCAATCCCAGCGATCGCCCTAAACGGTGGAATTAAAGGTAAATACTCATTTACACCTCTACGCTTTCCTTCAACATAATCAGCAAGAAGTGAAATGTTCAAGTTTCTTAAAGCTTCAAATTCAAATTTAGCCTCAAATCCCCTTAAAACAGCATTTGAAGAATTATACTTGTATATAGGAAGCCCAGTTGTAGTATCAACTTCGCCAGTATTATAAGGATAGACATAACCGTTAATGTAGTTCAAGAACAAAGATACATCCGCGTTTGCTTTCGTGGTAAGCCATTTGAGTGAAAAGTTAATTTCATTAGATGTTTCAACATTTAAGTTTGGATTACCAATTTCAAAGCTCATCGTCCCAAGATGAGGTCCATAAGCGAAAAGCTCTTGAAGTGTTGGAATCCTAAAGCCACGCGAAAAACTTAACGATAGATTTATCGGGTCAGCAATCTTATAGACTAAACCCGCCGAACTTGAGAAGACATTGAAATCCAGCACCTGTTGTGGAAAACTTTCAAACTCTTTTGACTTAACCCTTGCGAAATCATATCTCAAACCGGCTTCAAGCACTACTTTGCTAAACTCAAATTCTTCATATAAAATTAAAGACCCAAGATATAAATCCGCATCCACAAAAAATTTTTCTTCACCACTTGTGCTGTAATTTTGATATAGAAAACTTGAACCAAGCATCCCAGATAAAGCCCCAATTTTTCCATGCTTTAATTTTAAATCACCAGTTATCGTTTTGGTTTTTATACGAGTTGCCACTTCACCATTTTCTATTTCATCATGAGAATAATTTGTTTGATTGATTTGCAATTCAATTCCTTGAACTTTTGAATTCATAAAGTTAAAATCTGTTTTAAAAGCAAATTTATCCCGATTTATCTTAAACCTCGGTTTTTCATCTTCTTCAGTTGGGATTCCATAATCACCGTTGAAATTTCTAAATGCAAAACCGGAGCTAAGGTTTTTAGTATGATAAGCAATCCCAATTGCTGATGTTAAATTTTCTGCCCCCGTGTTATTTAAAGTTCCAACAGGTGTTTTCGTATCGCCATTTTTCCTGTATCCAAACTCCGCCCTGAATCCTAAATTTTTGACTCCATAATCTAAAGCACCTGAACCAGAAAGAGATGAATTAACAGTTGAACCTGTAAATCTAAATGAACCCGCTAACTTGTTGTGAACAGCGCGCGGTATATCCTCAGAAATTATGTTTATAGCCCCACCAACCGAGTTCATACCATAAAACAAACTCGCTGGACCACGAATGACTTCAATTCGTTCAACTGAAATTGGGTCAAATGAAATTGCATGGTCAGCCGATAAATCAGATGCGTCTCCAATTCTGACGCCATTATCAAGTATAAGAACTCTTGTCCCTGTTAAACCGCGTACCACGGGTCGTCCAACAGCTGAGCCATTGTATTCAAAGCTTATTCCAGGCTCATAAGATAATGTTTTTGCAATGTTATCACTCATCCTCATCCCAAGTTTATCCTCGTCAAGCACAGCGATCGGCTGATGAATTTCAAAAAGACTTTTTTCATACATTGAACCAATGATGACAACCTCTTGAAGCGAAACAACACCTTGTTCAAGTTCAATATTTACATTTACAACTTCATCCGGATTTACTTTCACTTTTTTGCGCACCTTTTTATATCCAATATAACTTACCTCAAGGGTATAATCCCCAGCTGGAATTTTATCAATAATGAAAGTTCCATCTGATTTAGTTATCGTTCCCCTTTTAACTTCAACGAGATGAATATTTGCAGATGGTAGAGGCTCTCCCGTTGATTTATCTATAACTTTGCCTTTTATAGTGGACTGTGAGAATAAATTCACATAAAATACGAGAGTAAGAATAAGACTCAAAAATACACGCATCTTTTTACACAAAATTTTGTTTTTAATTTTCGTTGCACACTAAATCAAAGATTAATAAAGAAGGGTTATAAAGCGGGCGGGGCGCGTTTTGGGGATGAAAGTTGGAATTGGGAACTAAAGGAAATTAGGTTTTCGTAATCAAATGAATTTCCAACTTTTGGTGATGAGCTTAAATAGTAAGTTTTTGAAAAAATATAGTTTAAATTTAACAGACCTAAAATGCAGGCTAAATCGGATTTTAAATTGGGGTGAAATTTATGATTAAAGCAATTGTGTTCGGTTATCTGCGTCGGCCCAAAATTTAAATGAAAATGAAAACTTAGACCAACATAAAAAATTAACCAAAAATATACTAAAAAGGTCAGCGCTATGTAAACTTTTCTCAGCTTCAAACTTTCAAGTAGATTTATTTTTCAAAATTTAATAACGCGGTTAAAAAAATTTCAGTTCCATCAAAAACCAAGTAAATGCTTGATATTGCCGGAGAGTATTTTTTGAATTTCATCATTTGATAGACCAATCTCGTTCATTATTTCAATTTGCTGGTTTAAGATATCAATTCTATATCCTCGCGGAAACACTCCACTATCCGTCCCGAAAATTACTCTGTCAACCCCAAAGATATCTATCGTCTTTAAAAAAACATCTTTGAGATCAATTTTATATGGCAAAACTTTTATCCATGAATTTGAACTTGATGTATCAACATAAATATTTTTACATTGAGCCCCAAGCATTAAAAGCTCGCGCAAATATCCAGCGCCAAAGTGGGGTATTATAAATTTAACATCAGGATGCTTGACAGCAATTCTGTGAAGATCAGTTGGATTGCTGTATGTCCCGTCTATTTGGTCTTTTACACCTATAATTTCGCGGATTGGTATTTTTAAAATCCCAAAATGTGTGAAAACTACAACACCATATCTTTCTGCAATGCTATAAATTTTCTCAAGCAATTCATCATAAACATGAACATGATAAAGGGCTGGGAATAAAATTATCCCCCTCATTCCCATATTTTCAATAGCATGTCTTATCTCCAAATCGGTATTCTCAGCAAGTGGATTCACAGTGAAGAAACCTATGAATTTTTCAGGAAAAGCTGATATTGCGGTTGAAACTGAAAGCACATCCTCTGGAATACTCGCAAAAAGAACAAGCTTTGAAATTCCATACTTGTCCATCTCCTCAATCCATCGTCTCGCAAGTTGCACTGGACTCACAGGCGGTGTCTCTATCCCATATTTTTCTCTTAATTCTGTAAATTCCTCACTTAATGTCTTTCCATTCCCCTTCATCCTTATCAAAATTTTAAAAAAGTTAAAGGAGAAGAAATGCACATGGGCATCCCAAATTTCAAACTTGTTCATTACTGATATCTCCGAAGTTTTTTCTCTGTTCAAATTAAAAATATCAAAATTTTGATTACTTTCCAAGTGTCCTTAAAAGGAATGAAATTTTATTGGTTTAAAAATAAAAAAGACCGCTGGCGCTCGGGGACACACGCCAGCGATCTCGGCGGGAAAGGAAACGGGAATGATTAGGCGCGTTAATAATATAATAAATTTAAAATCAATTGTCAAGAGATTTTTTCAATTTTTTACCCTTGCTTAAAAAATCCTTTTAAAAATCATCCACAACAAAATTAATCAACTTTATCAACTTTTTGAGATACATCAAAAAATTTTCACTCGGACGAAATACATTCGTTTCAACTTTATTCGCATCTATAAAATTTCCTTCCGGCTCAAGCAATGAAAATGAACTCGCCCCAAGAAAAAATACAAAGAAAATTTCCATTTATTTTACACTTCCAATTTACAATACCCTGTTCTTCAAGTGTAAGCTTGCTTGAGAACTTTATGAATTCTCGCTTATCCCAAAAATAGTTTGACTTTGTCAACCTTGAAATTTAAATTATTTTGTAAAGATATGAATTCTTAACAAAAATTTTTCAAATGAAAATGCCTTTGTTCATTGAACGCGCTAAATGGCTCGGCATTGGGAAAGAAAAAATTGAAAAAAATTGGAGGGAAAGGGGCTTTACATGTGATGTCTGGATTGACCCACCTGGGCAAAGATGGGAAAATTTCGTCCATGAAACTAATGAACTTGTAACACCTTTAAATACTACGCTTGAGATTGAATGCGATGGAGAAGTTGCAGAGCTTAAACCCGGCGATGAATGGTTCATCCCAAGAGGTGCGGTTCATTCAGTGCGAAATAAAAGCGATGAAGTTGCTTATTGGCTTTACGGATATAATATTTCAAAAACAAAAACATAATTCTAAAATGGAATACAGAAAATTTGGTAAAACAGAGATTCAAATTCCAGTTGTCACATTCGGTGGTTGGGCAATCGGGGGATGGTATTGGGGCGGAACAGATGAAAAACTTTCAATTGAAGCAATTCAGAAAGCAATTGACCTTGGAATAAACTGCATTGATACTGCACCAGTCTATGGATTTGGTCTTGGGGAAGAAATAGTCGGAAAGGCAATAAAAGGAAGAAGAAACGAAGTCATAATAGCGACGAAATGTGGTTTAAGATGGGACAGCGAAGACGGCGAATTTTTCTTTGATACTTATTTCAATGGGAAAAGATATTATGTTTACAAAAATTTGCGAAAGAAATCAATAATTGAAGAGTGTGAAAGAAGTTTAAGACGACTTAACACTGATTACATAGACATTTATCAAATTCACTGGCCTGACAAAACTACTCCAATTGATGAATCTCTTGAAGCTCTGACGATACTTAAAGAGCAAGGTAAAATAAGGGAATTTGGAGTAAATAATTTTGACGCAAATTTATTAAAAGAAGCGCTCAAGTATACAAGGATTGAAAGCAATCAAGTGAAATATAGCTTGATTGACCGCTGGATAGAAGATGAACTTGTCCCTCTATGCCTTGAAAATGAAATTTCAATCCTTGCTTATAGCCCCCTTGAGCAAGGATTGTTAACAGGTAAGATAACAATGGAAACGGAGTTTAAAAGTGGCGATTTAAGAAAAAAGCAATTTTACTTTCAACCAGAAAATAGGAAAAGAGTTCTTGACGCACTTGAAAAAATTAAACCTATCGCCAAAGAAAGAAATGTTACACTGGCACAACTTGTGATAAACTGGACATTTTCTCAACCCGGGATAACAACTGCGATAGTCGGGGCAAGAACACCAGAACAAGTTGAAGAAAACGCAGGTGCCGTAAACTTTAAATTAACACAGGAAGAAATTCAAAAGATAAAGGAAGCCTTTATATGGGAATAGCTTTTATCATCGCCTTCCTTTTTACAAATTTACTCTCAACATCAAGACAAAATTATTTTCAGCAGAAAGTTGACTATAAGATGGATGTTTTCCTAGATGTTAAAACACACATTTTAAAAGGCAAGCAAATCGCAATTTATCAAAACAATTCTCCTGATACGCTTCAAGAAATTTACTACCATCTTTATCTCAATGCGTTTAAACCCGGAAGCTCAATGCAGATAAGAGGGGATGTTATAAAAAATGGGCTTGGGGATAGGATAAAAGCTATGAAGCCTGAAGAATACGGTTGGACCAAAGTTAAATATATAAAAGCAGATGATGAAGAAATTGAATTTGAAATTTTTGATACAATTTTGAAAGCAAAACTTAAAAAGCCACTTCCACCAGGTCAATCGGTCAAGATTGAAATGGAATTTGAATCGCAAATCCCAAAGCAAACCAGGAGAAATGGTAGAAACAACCGCGAAGGGATTGACTACAGTATGGCTCAATGGTATCCAAAAATATGCGAATATGATTTTGAAGGATGGCATACCGACCAGTATATTGAGCGTGAGTTTTACGGGGTCTGGGGAAATTTTGATGTTAAAATAACTTTATCGTCTGATTATCTTGTCGGTGCAACTGGTGTAATTCAGAATCCAGATGAAGTTCTCTGCGGGTATGAGCTTGGTGCAGTTGATACTGTTATATTTCCAAATCAATGGAAAAGCAATTCAAAATCCGAATTAAAAACATGGCATTTCAAAGCTGAAAATGTCCACGACTTCGCATGGGTTGCAGACAGAGACTACATACACGAAATAACATGGCCCAAACTTGATGACGACACAGTTATAATTCACCTTCTTTATCAACCTGATGTTTATCACTTATGGCGTGAGGCGGGCAAATTCACAAAGAAAATAATAAAACTTTACAGCGACTGGTTTTACAAATATCCTTATAAAAGTTTTACCGTCGCACAGGCAGGCGATGGGGGAATGGAATACCCAATGCTTATTATGATCACAGGGCGAAGAAGTAGGACAAGCATGATTGGGATCCTTGTGCATGAAATTGGACACAATTGGTTTTATGGTTTAATCGGGAATAACGAATCAAAAGAAGCATGGATAGATGAAGGTGGAGCAAGTTTTGTAACCCCGAGAGTATTTAAAGAATTTCTTGGCAAAAAATGGGAGGATTTTCCCGGAATTGACAAATTGTTAAGACCTGCATCTGATATTTATGGCGGTTATAGAAATTACATTGTGTTTTCAAATTTTGGTTATGAAGAGCCTGTGCTTTTGCATTCCGATTTCTTCCGCGAGTCAGTGACATATACAAACGCAGTATACGGAAAAGGCGCAAGCATTTTTGAAATGCTTGGGTATGTCGTTGGTGATAGTGTGTTTGATAAGATAATGAAAGAATTTTTTAATGAGTGGGCTTTTAAACATCCAACGACAAAAGATTTTGAAAGAGTTGCAGAAAAGGTAAGTGGAATGGAACTTGACTGGTTCTTTGATCAATGGCTCAAAACGACAAGAAAATGTGATTATGCAATTGAAGGTTTTAAAGGCAAATGGGAAACAAAAAATGGACAAAGAAAATACATCGCACAAGTCAAACTGCGAAACCGCGGTCAAATCGTGATGCCAATTGACCTTTATTTTTACTTCAAAGATGGGACTTACCAAAAAGTCATAATACCGCTTGACCTTCAACTTAAACCGAAATTTGAACCTGGTGCTATAACTCTTGGCTTTTGGTATTGGGTAAATCCTACATATGAATTTGAAATTGAATTTGACAAGGAAGTTAAATTTGTTGAAATAGACAGCAGGCTAAAATTAAGAGATATAAATAGACTTAACAACAGAACTGGCATTTTCAACAAAGTTCAGTTCAAATTTCTTGAGCAGACACATCTAAATCCTCCAATAGATAAATATTGGCTGACGCTGAAACCATCACTTTGGTTTTCTCAAACGAATGGTGTAAGATCTGGAATTTTGCTCAATGGTGCGTATATTTTCAACTTTCATCAGGTTGAAGCTGGGTTTTGGTTTAATGTGAAAACTCAAAATCTTGACTACTTACTGCGATATCAAAATAACACTACACCAGTTTTGGGGAGGTTAAGTGGATTTGGAATTGAATTTTTTAAACTTCATGGTTTAAGGCGAATTTACTTTGAGATTTCAAAAAATATCTGCCCGCTTTATCTTACGATTCCGCCGTTTTATAAAATAACTTTATTTTTTGAACATACTTCGCTCGCTGGATGGAATGCTCCATTCGGCAGGTTAAACTTTGAAGGCAAATTTAATAGCGTTGGCTTTAAAACACAAATAAACAATGTTAAAAATTTGTCGCTTTTATCATTTGACTTGAACTTCAAAACAACAACCGCAAACAGCACGAGTAACTTTACAAATATATCTGCTTCATTTGACTTGAAGGATAGTTTCAGGTGGTTTGACCTTTCAGCTCGGCTTTCTTATGTTCATACGCTTGGCAATCCACCTATTCAGGAAAGATTTTACCTAACCGCAAATCCATATGAACAATTTCTTAACCAATCTTTCAGGATGATTTATTTAATTGACAAGGATTTTTCTGAAAAGGCGAGGTTATTTTTAAAGGGTGGGTTAAATCTACGCGGATATTTTGATAAAATCAATATCCAGGTGACAAGAGGCGGAAGCTTTAACTTAGATCTCACATTCTTAAAATTTAGGAACTTACCAGTTCTTGGTGATGTAAGAGTTTCTTGTTTTGGCGATGCTGGGCTTTTAGATTTTCAAGAAAATTTTGTCACTTCAAAAGCAAATCTTTTCTATGATTATGGTTTTGAAATTAAACTTCAACCTTTTACATTTATTCCATCGGTTGCGGAGAATTTGATAAATAAATTCAACAGATTGAGCGTAAATGTAGTTGTCCCGCTTGGTCTTAAAGGTGAAGGTTTTAAATTCAGATGGGCTGTTGAAATAAAAGTTGATACATAAAATGAAAAAATTCATCTTAATATCGTTACCAGCGCTTTTAATTTTCTATTTGACCGCAAAGGCTATCCCGACGAATAATTTCACACTTGAAGATGAATATCTTGAATATCATGTCTTTTGGGGTTTCATAAATCTTGGAAGCATAAAAATATGGACGGAGACAGACGGCAAATATGTGAAGTCGCATTTTCAAATGGACTCAAGCCCATGGCTTTTCTTTATCAAAATTCACTATGAATTTGAAAGTGAATTTGACATTGATTCACTGCTTGACGCAAGGTTTTTAATTTATGAAACGAAAGGTAAAATAGAGATTGTGACAGTTTTTGAAAGGAAAAATGATAAAATAGTCGCTACGCAAAAAGATGTCCAAACGGGCGAAGTTCTAAATGAGATTGAAAAAGAAACACGAAGTTTTTACAATGGAATTTCAGCATTTTATTTGACGAGGAAACTTCTCGGCACAAATCAAAAGATGACAATACCTATTTTAATCCAACTTGATGTCAAAGACGTTGAAGTTAACTTTCACGGAGAAAATTCAACAATTAAGTTTTTAAATTCAGTCGTTAGAACAAAAAAGATAAGCGGTTTTATACCTTTCGTCGCTGAGGACATAGCTGGCCTAACGGGCGATTTCACAGCTTATTACTCTGATGATTCGGCAAGGATACCGATAAAAGCATATTTTAAAACATCTGTTGGAAATGTAAGGGTTGAACTTGTTAAATGGAACAGGGATAGATGGCGTCCGCCACAGCTTGCTGATAAAAAATAAATATGGTTTCAAATGAAGGCACTTGTAACCGGAGGAACTGGCTTTATAGGTAGTCATCTTGTTGATGAACTTTTAAATCGTGGTTATGAGGTTGTTTGCATTGTAAGGGGTGAAAGTAATTTGAGATGGCTTGAAAGGAAGTATGTAAAGATAATAAAGGGAAGTTTGTTTGACCTTGAATTTTTGAAAAGAGCAGTTGAAGATGTCCATTATGTCTACCACATTGCTGGAGTCACAAAAGGAAAGAACTACCAAGACTATTATCGTGGCAATGTTGAGACGACGAAAAATTTATTGGACGCTTGTTTGAACAGTAAAAATTTAAAAAAGTTTATCCTTGCAAGTAGTTTATCAGCTGTTGGTCCAGGCTATGATGCAATTCCTGTTGACGAGACGACACCGTATCACCCTATAAATTCATATGGTAAAAGCAAAGCAGAAGCCGAGAAAATCACGCTTTCATTTGCAGATAAATTACCTGTCACGATAGTTCGCCCACCGTCCGTTTATGGTCCAAGAGATACATACACATTTGAAATTTTCAAATATCTAAAATTTGGCATCTTTCCTGTTGTTTTTCCTAAGGAGCAAATTTTGAGCTTGGTTTATGTATCAGACCTTGTCGATGGTTTAATACTTGCGGGAGAGAGCGAGAAATCCGCTGGCGAAATTTATTTTATTTCAGGGGATGGATTTTATACAGCTGAAGATATTGAAAAAGCGATTTTGAAAGTCATTGATAGAAAAGTTGTAAAACTAAGAATCCCAGCATTTGTTCTATATTCTGTTTCTTTCTTCTCTGAGATTATTTTTAAAATTCAAGGCAAGGCTTCACCATTAAACATTGAAAAGATAAAAGATGTAAGGCAGAAAAATTGGGCTTGCTCAATTGAAAAAGCAAAAAGAGAACTTAGCTATGTGCCTAAAGTTTCACTTGAAGATGGGATGAATATGACAATAAAATGGTATATTGAAAATAAATGGCTTTGAAAAATACGGCGCAAAATTTTTTCGCTTTTATTTATGACCTCTTTATGCTTCCACTTGAAAAAGCTGGATTGCGAAAGTTAAGGGGAAAAATTTTAAAACTTGTAAATGGTGAAAATGTTCTTGAAATTGGGTTTGGGACAGGTTTGAACATATGCGCTTATCCAGATGGATTCAAAATCGTTGGTATTGAGCCAAAATTTGAAATGTTTAAAAGAGCAAAAGGGAAGTTAAAAAAATTTGAAAAGAGGGCATTTTTAATTTGTGCACGAGTTGAATTTCTTCCATTTAAAAGCGGAACATTTGATTCTGTCTTTGCAACATTTGTATTTTGCGAAGTTGAAAAACCGATAAAAGGATTCACAGAGATTCTCCGAGTCCTAAAGCCCGGCGGTAGATTAATTTTGCTTGAACATGTCCGCCCAGATGGGAAGTTTGCTTCAAAAATTTTTGACATCGCAAATGTCTTAACATCAATTTTTGGTGAAAATATAAATCGTAAAACCGTTGAACTTGCACTTAATTCAGGTATCATTATTGAAAAAGTTGAAAACATTTATGGTGGGGTTGTCAAATTGATAATCGGCAGGAAAGAGGTCTTACTTTAAAACTATTTCAGAAATCACATCACCAATTTTATCAAGTGGGACGATGCTATCAGCAAGACCTGCGTCAACGACAGCTTTTGGCATACCATACACGACGCAAGTTTCCTCGCTTTGCGCAATTATGTAGCCACCTTTAGCTTTAACTTTTTTCAATCCCTCAAACCCATCCTTCCCCATCCCCGTCATAATCACACCTAAAACTTTATCTCCAAAAACTTCCGATACTGATTCCATCATAACATCAACAGAAGGTTTATAGAGTGTATTTGGTTTATCAGTGATTTTAACGACTTTACCGTTGTAAGAATTTTCAAAAACCAAATTTTTCCCACCTTGTGCAATTAAAGCAAGCCCTGGCTTAACAACATCGCCATTTTGAGCTTCACGGACTTCAATTTTACTAATTGCATTCAATCGCTCTGCAAGAAGTTTCGTAAAATTTGGTGGCATGTGTTGTGCGATTACAATCCCAGCTGGGAAATCGTTTGGTATCTTAGGCAAAACTTCCTGAAGCGCTATTGGACCGCCTGTTGAAACGCCAATCGCAACTACTTCAAAATTCTTTCTAACTTTTTTAACCTTTGTTCCGTTGGATATTTCAACATCACGCCTGAAAATTCTACGCTGGATATATTTGCTGTTAACGATTGACTTTACCTTCTGAATTAATTCATCTTTTATTTTTATTATATCAAGTGAGACATAGGAAAGTTGTTTTGGGATGAAGTCAACAGCACCAAGTTTCAATGCTTCAAGCGTTGCTTCAGCTCCTTCAACTGTCAGGGAGCTAACCATCAAAACTGGAACGGGGCATTCTTTCATTATAATTTTCAACGCTGTCAATCCATCCATCCTTGGCATTTCAACATCAAGCGTGACTATATCAGGTTTAAAGATTTTTATTTTTTCAATTGCTTCAGCCCCATCCCTTGCAGTTGCAACAACTTTTATTTGGGGATCTTGCTCAAGCATCATGGAAATTGACTTCCTCATAAACGCCGAGTCATCAACCACGATAACTCTTATTACCTCATTTACCATGGTAAAAACCATAATGTGTTATTTTAAAGCACGAATCTAAATGAATTTTCCGAAGCCATCTTGAAAATCTGCGCCACATCAATTATCATTCTCACTGAGCCATCGCCAAGGATTGTCGCGCCAGCTATGCCTTTAACATTGTTAAGATATGAACCAAGTGATTTTATCACCACCTCCTTTTGCCCGATCAATCCATCAACGACTGCGCCAAGTTTCTTTTCAGCAAGTCCGAGGACAACAACATAAATGTTTTTTCTATCCTCGCTATTTGTTTTAAGGTTAAAAAATTTCCCTAACCTCACAAGAGGTAAAACAGAATCCCTTAACCGAATCATCTCTTTGCCTTTTATTGAATGAACTTGTTCTTTAGGAACCCTTACAACTTCAATAACAGATGAAAGTGGAATGATAAAAATTTCCCCGCTTACATCAACAAGCAATCCTTGTATTATGGCAAGTGTCAATGGCAATTTCAATATAAACTTAGTCCCGCGCCCAGGGGTTGATTGAACATCAATTATCCCATTTAACCTTGTCACATTTGCTTTGACAACATCAAGACCAACACCACGTCCTGATATATTGGTGACCCCACTTGCAGTGCTGAACCCCGGGACAAAGATAAAATTTAAAATGTCCTTATCACTGATTGAATTCGCATCATGTTCAGAGATAAGATCCTTTTCAATTGCTTTCCTTCTTATCTTTTCGGGATCTATACCACGACCGTCATCTTCAACTGTTACGGCGATGTAATTTCCCTCATGCTCGGCTTTCAAGATGATCAATCCTTTTTCTGGTTTTCCTAATTTTACCCGTTCATCGGGTGCTTCAATTCCATGATCAATGGCATTTCTGATCATATGGACAAGAGGATCGTAAAGATATTCAATTACAGATTTATCCACTTCTGTCTCCTCACCGTAAATTAAAAGTTCAACCTCCTTATTCATCTCCCTTGATAGATCCCTGACCATTCGCGGGAACTTGCTGAAAACTTTGGCAATTGGCAACATCCTCGCACGCATCACAACTGTTTGAAGCTCCGAGGTCAAATAATCAATCTGAGATACAGTGTCAATAAGCTCACGCTCTACGGTCTCACTTTCAAATCTTTCAACGATGTTGGAAATTATCTGCGACAATCTATTCCTTCCAAGAACAAGCTCACCAACAAGATTCATTAACTCATCAAGCCTTTCAACCTCAATTCTTATCGTCTTATCAATCACCTTTGAGCTGACCTTTTGCAAGCTATCTTGAGATTCATTTTTATCTACATCTAAATTATCACTAACAGCTTCATTTCCTTCTTCTTCAATTTTTTCACCTCGGCTTATCTTCTCAAATTTCGATAAGATATCATCAATGTTTATTGGGCTCAGGTCTTTAGCTTCAAGTTTTGCAAGCAAAATTTTCATTAGGTCAAATGCTTCAAGAATTACATCCATAATCTTGCCGTTTAACTTCAACTCATCCTTACGAAGTTTATTTAAAACATCCTCAAATTTGTGCGTTAATTGACTCATCTGCTCAAAACCAATAAAAGATGATGTCCCCTTTATCGTATGAACATGTCTAAAGATGGTATTTAAAAGCTCCGTATCATTTGGACTTTTTTCAAGTTCAATCAGGTCATTATCAAGCTTCTCAAGAATTTCTTTCGTTTCAACTATAAAACTCTCAACTATCTCTTTCATCTCATCATCAAAAATTGCCGGCAATGACATATCAAGTTCCAATTTGTTTTTCATCCTTGTTAAAAAGTTTGTCTATCTCTTCCTGAGATGCTGAATTGGTGCTTCCATCATTTGCAAAATCAACAAACTCTTTTACTATCTTATCAACAATCTTTTGCTTTGAGTCAGATTTATCATATTCAGCCGATGGATTGAAAGAAGCGTGAACATCATCAGAACTTTTTAATTCTAATCTTCGGACTTCAAGGCTTCCGAGTTTTTCAAGTAGAAGTGTTAACTTTTCTTGAACTGAGCTAATTAAATGATTTATTGCTGAAATTTGCTGAGCAGTTATATCCTGAAATTGTAAAGCCATCATTATGTCGTCGGCATTTTGCTTCACATCCGAAAGTTTTTCAAGGACTTCATCAAACTCCCCACAATTTTTCATAACCTCAGAAAACCTATCCCATAAATTTCTTACTTTTTCAAATTCCCCCTTTTTGATAAGCCTCTCCATCCTTTTTAAAAACTTTTTCTGTCTCTCGTGACACAACTTTATAGAGTTGATGAAACCCTTGACCTCGCCAAATTTTAAGCTCATCTCATCAAGAGCATCAAGTATTTCAGTTGTTGCCATCTCGGTTGTTCTTGTGACTTTGTCAAGTTGATTTGAAGCTCTCGGTATTTTTCTTGAACTTTCCTCAAGTGACTTATTTATCTCATCAAGCATTGGCGCAACTTCCCTAACGAAGTTAAACAATTCCTCAAGGAAAGGCATCAACCTTCGGCTCAACACGAAAATTGCTTTTAATTCCTCTATTTCATTTAAAATAAGATCAATTTGACTTGATATCCCAACTCCTTTACTAATTTTCATGGCTTCATCACCTTCAAAGTGTTTTTAAAATTTGCTCAATTTTCTCCTTCAAAATTTGTGGCGTAAATGGCTTAACTATGTAATTGTTCACCCTAGCCTGAAGAGCCTCAAGAACATCCTGCTTCATCCCGCGCGTCGTAACCATAAGTATTGGTATGTTCTCAAAATTTGGATCAGAACGAACCACCTTCGCAAGCTCAAGCCCCGTCATATTTGGCATGTTCCAATCAGTTATAATAAAGTCAATCTTTTCAGCATAAAGCTTCGCAAGAGCATCTTTGCCATCCTCAGCTTCAACTATCTCAGTATACCCAATGTTTTTAAGTGCGTTTATAACAATCCTTCTCATAGTCGGTGAATCATCAACGACAAGAAATTTAATTTTCCCATCTTCCATATTTATCGCCTCCTTTTAGTTTAAATACTTTGAAACTTCATATTGAATTCGCTTGACATTAAATGGTTTAATCAAATACGAATTTGCGCCAAGCCTTAAACCAGTATCAATGCTTTCACCATCGGAAAGAGACGACAATATTATTATCGGCACATCCTTGAACTTTTCATCAGAGCGCAACGACTTTATAAGCTCAAACCCATCAAGATTTGGCATGTTTATATCCGTAATTATCAAATCAACCGAACCAAATCTTGCAAGGATTTCAAACACCTCCATTCCATCCGATGCAGTTAAAACTCTATAACCCAAGCTTTCAAGCGCAAGCGCTACAAACTTTCTTATCGTCGGGGAATCGTCAACGACAAGTATTGTCCTTTGCATGGCGCTGAACCTCACTCTTTTTTATATGCTACCATTTTATTGAAGTAAACTGGTTTAAATGCCTTTGTTAAATTTCTTAAAGTTTCAGAATAACCAACGATAAGATAACCACCACGATTGAGCGAATCATAAATCCACGAAACGACTTCCCCTTTCGCGTCCTCGCTAAAATAAATCAAAACATTTCTCAACAAAACAAGATCAAAATTTTTCATCAAAACCATCTGAAACTTGTCCATTAAATTAACCCTCTCAAAACGAACCAGCCTTTTAACCTCATCAGACAAATAAAATTCACTGCCATCAGTTTTAAAATACTTCGTTAAATAATCCTCCGGGACATACCGCATTGAATACTGCTTATAAATCCCCTTCTTTGCAACCTCAAGAACAGTTGTGTTTATATCTGTGCCAACTATTTCAATTTTGACATCCGGGAATTTTCTCTTAATTTTTTCAAGGAAAATCATCGCAATAGTATATGGCTCTTCACCAGTTGAACAACCCGCGCTCCAAATCCTCAAAGTTCTGAAACTATTCTTTGGCTTTGAATTTATCAGCTCAGGTATTATGTTCTCGCCAATGACTTTAAATTGTTCCAAATCCCTGAAAA
This sequence comes from uncultured Bacteroidota bacterium, assembly GCA_964438815.1. GTDB lineage: Bacteria > Bacteroidota > Ignavibacteria > Kryptoniales > Kryptoniaceae > Kryptonium. Next base: position 321,729 of record CAYTKW010000001.1, on the reverse strand, counting down.
AATATGTCTCATTAATGGTGATTAAACTCAACAAAATTTCAATTTCCCTATCCCTGAGCGCAGAATATCTCAAATAGTTTAAATACTCGCTATATGACTTTAAGCCAAGGACTCTAATTCTTGGACCAACCCTTGACTCAATAAAGTATCTCTTCGTCTCAGGAAAATATATACCTGTCAAACGCAAGATGAAATCCCTAAACTCGTAAAATTCAAAATCGTTTAAACTCAACTCCTTCATATGCTCACTTTAAATTTGAATCAACATACATCCTGACCAATGGATCAGGCTCATTTTCAACTTTTTTCAAAACCATTTCAAAGGTTATTTCATCAAGCAAACGCAAAAGATTTAAAATTGAAATTTTACTTTCAGAATCAACTCGCTCAAATATCTCACTCAATTTTTCAACCACCGCATTTTTCAATCCTACATCTTCAAAAATTTCACCGGCATTGTAAAAGACTACCTCAATTAAATTAAGAAACCTCTCCTCATCAATTTGATTTTTCAAAGCAAACTTAATTAACTCAATCGCATTTGAAACCACGATATCGTGAACTTTTGCAAGAATCTCATCCTTTTGATTTAAAAGGCTTAAAACAAAACTTTTAACCTCGTCATATTTGATAGACTTTGCAATGAAATCAAGAAAACAAACCCTAAAACCTTCATCCTCAGCATTATGGAAAATTTCCTTTGCTCTTTCAAAAAACGACTTAAAAAAATACTTATTTGAGTTCAAATTACAATTTCTCCGTGCACATATCTCAACAATTGAAACCACAGCCATCTTTTGGATAGCGATATTTTCATTAAATGTTAAAGTTATAAGAAAATCAATGTGGCTTTCATCTCCAACCTTACCAAGTGCCTCAATAATAGCACTCTTCAAAATCACATCTTCAACCTCTTCAAAAACCCCAATGAGAAAATCGCTTATAGCTTTCTTGTTTTCGGAGCTCTCCCCTATCTTTCCAAGAGATTCAACTATTGGAATCTGTGCGAACCCAAACTTTGAAAACGAATCAATTAAAATATCAATCGCTCTATCATTTCCGATGTTTCCAAGCGCCTCAATTGATGAAGTTACAACATTAGGGTCAGGGTCATTTAATTTTTCAATCAAAAACTCAACTGTTGACTTATCCCCAATTAAGCCAATTAAATCAACAGCCATCTTCCTCACATCCTTATTGTCGTGATTCGCAAGTTGCATGATTTCATTAAGCGCATCTTTCCCAATTTTACGAAGCATCTCAGCAGACAAATTTCTTAAACAAACATCACCATAGCATAGAAATTCACAAAGGTTTTTGACGATTTCCTTCTTTACACTTTCAAATTGTCTTGCAATTGAAAGAATTGCATTTGCCACCGCATCACGAACACCTTTATCCTCATCTCTTAAAAGCCAAATCAATTTGTCAACTATTTCTTCCCTACTCCCAAAATTTACACTCGCCTCAACAGCCAATCTTCGTTCGTCAGGGTCAAATGAATTTAAACCCGCAATTATTGTTTCATAAGCCCTGCTCATGTTTCTTGAAGTTTTGTTCTGACAATTATTCCCATATCTTCTTCAAAAACAGAATTTTTCATATCAAAGCTTATTTCTTCCCTCGCACCATTTATCTCAATATATGTATTCTTGTAAATCGTTCCATAAACAATTAGCTTTGCCCTTTCAGCTTTCCTCATATCCTCAAGTAAACATTTTCTCATAGCCTCAAGCTGTTGAAGTCGTTTCGGTATTTCATCTCGCCATCGCATTAGATTCTGCAACTGCTTTTCCTGCTCTTCAGGGAGTTCACCCCAGTCAATTTTCAATCTCGCAAGCGCATAAATTTCCGATTTAACTCCTTCGAGATAAGATTCAAGCCTTCTTATTTCCATTGTGATTTTTTTAAGCTTTTCAGCCTGTATATCCCTTCTCCCAATAATTATCACAGTCCTTGAATATTCTGTGCCACCAATGGTTTTTACCTCTATTTCACCTCTGCTTGTTATAGTTCCACCGATTATGACAGCATCTTTTGCAATTATTCTACCCCCACAAATTATATTAGCGTTCACAGCTTCTCTTTTTATCGTCACATTGCCATCAGCGATAAGATTTTGATTTATTATATATCTCAAAGACACATCACCGTGGACATAAAGCTTCCCCTTACCATATCCGATAAATCCACCGCCAATAAGTGCATTTCCTTTCACCTCAACATCCGCGTCTTCAATATTTCCATAGACTTCAAGATTTTTATCAACTTTAACCTTTGAACCTGACTTTATATCTCCTTTCACTATTAAAGTCCCTATGAAATTAACTGCCCCAAAACTAACATCAATATTACCATCAACCTTCAAAATAGGTGAAACTTCAATTACCCCACCATCATTTAAATGCAGATTTCCATCGGCGGTTGCAACTATAACGGAATCGTCAGTTTCAGAAAATGAAACATTTTCACCAAGGAAAATATCTTCAACAGGTTTGCCTGGCTTTGCCTTTAAAACCTCACCTGTAACAGCAATTCCATCAACCCCAGGCGTTGGTGGGTAAATAGCCGCAATTTTATCCCCAGCCCTAACATTTCTTATCAAAGTTTTTTTGCTTATATCAAATTCAAATGAAACATATCCATCTTTACCGTTAACTGGAGGATTTCCCTCTGCAATTAAAACTTCACCTTCAACAGGATTCATAATTAAATTTTCAACCACATCAACTTTAACACCATAAACAACACCTTCAGAATTGATAAACTCCAAAATTTCATCAACTGATTTTCCTTCCAATTCATCTTTTGATTCAATGATTAAATAAGCTTTTAACTTATCTTGAGAAATTTTAACCTTCATTTGTGCTTATTAAACTTCTTTTAATGTTTCTTTTTCTTCAACCGTCAAAACCTTATCAAGGTCAATCAAAATTAAAAGCCTATCATCAAGCTTCGCAATTCCTGTTATATATTCACTTCCAATTCCAGCTACCAACTCAGGTGGAGGTTCAATCACACTTTTTGAAATCCTTAATACCTCACTTACGCTATCAACTATGAAGCCAACTGTTTTCCCATTTAACTCAACCACAACGATTCTGGTGTTTTTATCATATTCTTTTTGAGCAAGCCCAAACCTTTTTCTAAGGTTTATAACTGGGACGACTTTACCTCTTAAATTCATCACACCTTCAACGAAGCTTGGAGCGTTCGGAACTTGGGTTATTTGAATGAGGCGATTGATTTCCTGAACTTGAAGTATATCCACGCCAAATTCTTCATCACCAATTTTAAAACTTACAACCTGAAGCATCTCCGCATAACTTTCCATATTTACCACATCTTGAAGATTCATACTTAAAATCTCCTCTTTTATTTTTCATCGGAAATTTTGGTTTTACCTTAAATTCCATTTCCACCAATCCTGCTAAATCTTTCATAGCTTTCTTTCTCAAGCGTCTGCCCAATGTTAAATCTCATAACCAAATGTTTTAATCTTTCGGTAAGTTTTCCGAGGTCCTCAATAGCTTTGGCTATTTGATTAACACCTGCCGATGTTTGCTCTGAAATTGAACTTATTGACTCAATTGCTCTACTTATATCTTCACTTACTCTTGATTGCTCTTTACTTGCTCGCGAGATATCAGAGATTAAATCCGCGACATCTCCCGCATTTTGAACTATTTGTTTTAAAGCAAGGTTTGCACTGTCTGCAAGCTGAATTCCTGTCTCAGCTACATTAACTCCTGATTCCATTATCTTTACAACTTCATTTGTGTCATTTTGGATTTGCTTGATCATCTTACTTATCTCTTTTGTCGCCTTCATAGTTCTTTCAGCAAGTTTTCTGACCTCGTCAGCGACAACAGCGAATCCGCGACCCTGCTCGCCAGCGCGAGCTGCTTCAATAGCTGCATTCAAAGCAAGTAAATTAGTTTGATCAGCTATATCCTCAATCACATCAATTATCTCACCAATTTGATTACTGCTTCTCCCTAAAACTTGAACGCTTTGAGCTGAACTTCGGACAACATCAGCAAGCTTACGCATCTGCTCAATTGTTGAGATGACCGCTTTGCTCCCCTCAAGCGCAAATGAGCTATTTTCCCGAGCAAGCTCTGCTGCTTTTTCAGCCTGCTGTGCGTTGTCAATTATCGTCCTTGACATTTCTTCAACTGCCGAAACCACCTCAGAAATCTGCCTGGCCTGGTCCTGAACCGCTGCGGACATCTCCTCAGTTGAACTACCTATCTGCGATGTCGCGTTCGCCACCGCATTGCTTGCATCAATTATCTCCTTTATCAAAAGCCTTAAATCAGAAATCATTCTGTTAATGCCTTTAATTACTTCCCCAACTTCATCATCTCTCTCCGCCACAGCCTCGCGCGTCAAATCACCATTTGAAACAGACTCAACCACAGCCAAAACTTTTTTAAGTTGAGACTCAAGATATTTTTGTTGTTCCTGAATCTTCGCTTTTGCCTCTTCCGATTCAATTCTCAATTTCTCTGCAACCTCACGCTGTGATGAGATCTCATCAAGAGAACTTCTGATATTTTCAACCATCTTATTAAAAGACTTCACCAAAATTCCAATCTCATCACTTCGCTCCGATAAGCTACCGTCAACCGAAACATTTACATTACCCCCAGAGACAAGCTCCGCTGCTTGACGAACTCTTTCAACAGGATTGATAAACCAAACAAGGACAATATAACCAAAAACGAGCCCAAGCAAAATTGCAAAACCAATGAAACCCAAATTAACAAAATTTGCCTTTGACAATGCCTTACTCAATTCACTCATTGACAGACCAAGCCTCACATAGCCTATAAGTTCATTCTCACGGTAAACCTTCGTCCAAACATCAAGAACTGGCTCACCACCAACTGAAAATTCATAGTAATTTATATCACCCTTGAAATCAATAGTTTTCTCCGAATCCCCAGGCAGATATTTAATCCATTTCCCAGCCAGCAACTCCCTACTTGCACCATATACAGCAATATATTTTGTAAACTTCTCATCATAAAAATTTTGAATCACTTGATTCAATTGACTCTGGTCCTGTAACAAAATGCCGTAAATTGAAGCTTGTGAAAACTGCCTTGCGGTTGTCTCAGCTCTCTTGATGAACTGACTTTCAAGCTCCCGCCCAAGAATCATTGAATAAATCAAAGATACAACCGCAGCGGTGCCAACAACGATAAGTTCAACTCCAATAAAAGTTTTATACCTCCACTTTAGATTATTAAACTTCTTAATTAGCCACATATTGCACCCTCTCCTTATAGTTTTCAGGTATACTTATTTGAAGAGCATTCGCAACTTTGTTATTAACATAAATTTTTAACTCTTCCCCCAAAACCTCAAGCGAGAAAAGTCCGCCCTCCTTTACAATTTCAACGTTTGGGACAGCAACAGGAATTGAACTCAAAAGCGCACTCTTCAAAATGTATTCCCTAGCTATCTTATGAGCTGATATATCATTCTCATCAATAATCCAAATGAAATCAACCCCATTCTTGACAAGCTCCCCAAACCTTTGCGATATATCCTTCAACTCTTTAACATCACTTACCACGATTTTAACACCAGCTGAGAAACCAGCCCTTTGCAATTTATCCAGAAGCCCTGGATACTTACTCATCTCACAAAGTATCCCAACCTTTTGCATTTGCGGTTTAAAAGACTTCATCATGTAAAGATATTGAAGTGGTGTCGCCTTTTGAGAGAAAGAAACAAAATGAAACAAAACAAGAAAGATAAATAATTTTTTCATCGCTTTCCCTCCTTATCTTTTTTATTTTTTGGATCTGCTAAAAGCTGAGTTATTAACTTATCAAGGATTACAAGATCAACGGGCTTTTGCAAAACCATGGATATACCAAGCTCCTCCATCACATCATCAGTTATCTCATTTGCAAAGCCAGTCAATATCACAATTTTAAAATCACGCTTGAATTTGTGAATCTCTCTTATCATCTCAATTCCCGTCATATCTGGCATTTTGTAATCAGTGATTAAAATGTGGAATTCATTACTTAAGGCTTTCTCAATCCCTTCACTTCCATTTCTTGCCTGAATACCTATCAAACCAAGTATGGACAAAAACTCACTCAATGTCACCCTCACAAGCTCATCGTCATCAACAAGAATGATTACTTTCTGCATTTATATTGCGATTTTTTTCTCACACAACTTTTAAACTTCCAAAATCGTGCCATTTTAAAAGCCTAAAAATTTTAAAAATTTTCAAAAGATGAAATGAACCCCTGGCTAATATTAATCAAGGTTGTGAATAAAATTGAGCAGGATTAAAAGGAAACTTTATGTTTTTAAACTTTTGTTAAAAATTTTGAAGTTATTTTAAAATTAAAACGAGAGGTGCTACGATGCGGTTAATAAAATTATTAGGGGTTATCTTACCGCTGTTAATTCTTATCACTTCACCCATTATTTCTCAAGATAAATCCGCGTCAAAAGCCACAGCAAAGAAGGTGACACTCAAAGGTGAGTGCCTTGACCTTGCCTGCTATATTGCTGGCGAGAAGAAAGGCGCAGAACATAAGCAATGTGCCGTTATGTGCGTAAAAGGTGGTGCACCAATTGGAATCCTCACAGAAGATGGGAAAGTTTATCTGCTGGTTGAGGACCACTCAAAGCCTGAACCGTATGAAAAGTTGAAAGGGTTAGCTGCTGAAAAAGTCTCAGTGTCTGGCTACCTCTATCAGCGCGGTGGTTTACCAGGCGTCGTCGTTGAATCTGTAGAACCAGCCAAATAATTACAAAGGGGGACTTTCAAAGTCCCCCTGCTCTTTAACAAAAAATCCCACTATATGAAAAAGCCCTCTATAAAAAAATTGTGGCTTTTATTTCTATTCGCCATTATAACTGTTGCAACTTTTTTATTCTTCTTAACATCAACTCAGCCCAATTATACATCTGTGTGGAAAGGTAGACAAATTGCTTTTAAACTTGGCTGTTTCAATTGTCATGGTTTTGAAGGGCAAGGGAAAATAAAAAATCCGGGATATCGCTACGATGAAATCCCATCTTGGCAAGGCGAAACCGCAATGATGTTTATTTTAAAGGAAAGTGAACTGAAAGAATGGATACTTTACGGTAAACCAGAAAGATTAAAAAATATAGACTACGGCGGACTGATAAAAATGCCTGCCTATAAAGAGATGATCAGCGAAAAAGAATTAAACGACCTTGTAAGTTATCTTAAAGCAGTGATGGGATTGATTGAAATAGATAAAGACAGCGCAAAAATTGGTTACAAGATCGCCCAAAAATCCGGTTGCTTTGGCTGTCATGGTCCATATGAAATGGGTGGAATGCCAAATAAAGGTTCACTCAAAGGCTATATCCCTGGCTGGGATGGAAAAGATTTTAACGAACTTGTTAAAAATGAAAATGAACTTAAAGAATGGATTTTAAATGGAAATATACAGCGATTTCAAAAAAATCCAATCGCAAGATATTTCGTTGAAAGACAGACCATTAAAATGCCAGCTTATAAAGATGTTTTAAACGATAGCGAAATTGAATACATAATTTCATACATCAAATGGTTGCGCTCTAAACAAGGCTACAACGGCTTGACCAAGCGATAATCCCCCGTCATTTGGTGGAACTTTTGAATGAGTGTAAACTTCAAAACCAGCTTTCTTTAATTTCAAAATAGATTTTTTCATCAGCAAGGCATTTTGAAAAACACCCCCACTTAATACAACTTTACTTATTCCGGTTTCTCGCCTTATCCTGTCAGAGACAAAGCAAATTATATTTGAAATCGTATTGTGAAATTTCCCAGAAATTTTTGAAACCTCAGTCATGTTAAGAATATCACTTACTATTTCCCTTACAGCCAGCTTAAAATTTATTTTCCACGGTTTTAAACCATCAAGTATCTCAAAAGTATATGACTTCTGTTCATCCTCGTCGGCAAGCATTTGGAATTCAATCGCTGCTTGAGCCTCATAGTTAACCTTCAATCTCACTTCACACATTGCTGAAACTGCATCAAATAACCTTCCAACTGCGGATGTTAAAGGAGAATTAACTTTTCTTTCCATCATTTGCAAAATTATCTTGACCTTCTGAATCTGTTCACGCAAAAAGTTTTTAACAAATGGTATCTCAACCCCCAAAAAATCTTCACCGAAAACTTGATAAAGATATGAAAAAGCCATTCGCCACGGTTCTTTTATCGCCAGCTCACCCCCGAGCAATGGAACATATTCAAAATGCGCAAACCTTTCAAATTTTGAAAAATCAGCTACAATAAATTCACCACCCCAAATTTCTCCATCGGTCCCATATCCAGTTCCATCAAAAGCCACACCTATAACTGGTTCACTAAGATTATTTTCAACCATACAACTTACAATATGTGCATGGTGATGCTGAACGGGAACTTTCTCGGGTATGTTAACTTCAAGCGCATATTTTGTTGATAAATACTCGGGATGCATATCGTAAGCCAGAACCTCTGGATTTAAGTCAAAAAGTTTTTTAAAATGCTCAATTCCCTCAACGAATGATTCAAAAGTCATCCAGTTTTCAAGGTCACCGATGTGATGGCTTAAGAAAGCATATCTACCCTTTAGAAAACAAAATGTGTTTTTTAAATGCCCTCCGACAGCAAGAACTTGTTTTTTCGCTTCAAACGGAATTTTTATAGGATATGGGACATAACCACGCGAACGCCTTATCATGGTTGGCTTTCCAGCAATTACAGCAGTAACTGAATCATCACAGCGCATATGAATTTCGCGATTGTGCACAAGGAAAAAATCCGCAATATCTTTTAATCTTTCAAAGGCATCGTCATCCTTATATGCGATGGGTTCTTCAGTTAAATTTCCACTTGTCATGACAAGAGGCATATTTGCCTCTCGCAATAAAAGGTGATGAAGTGGTGTATAAGGTAACATAACACCGAGATACAAATTTTTCGGCGCGACTTCTTCAACAACAGAACAATTTGCTTTCTTTTTCATTAAAACTATCGGTCTTTGAATTGAAGTTAAGAGTTTAAGCTCCTCATCATCGTAAACACAAATTTTATCAAGCCATTCTATACCTGGGATCATGATTGCAAATGGTTTCTCAATTCTCATTTTTCTTCTTCTCAGTTCTTTCACAGCTTCATCGTTCAAAGCATCACATGCAAGATGATAACCTCCAAGCCCTTTTATTGCGACAATAAAACCATTGCGCAAAATTTTAACAACCTCTTTTATAACATCATCGCACTTTATTTCATTGCGATTGTTACCAAAAAGTTTAACCGAAGGTCCACAAACGGGACAAGCATTCGGTTGGGCATGAAATCGGCGATTTGACGGGTCGTGATACTCTCTCTCGCATTCTTCACACATCTTGAAAACAGACATCGTTGTTTTAGCCCTATCATAAGGGACATCAATTATTATCGTGAACCTTGGTCCACAATTTGTGCAATTTATAAATGGATACTTAAACCGTCTGTCCATAGGGTCAAAAAGTTCACGCAGACAGTCATCACAAGTAGAAACATCTGGAGATATTAAAACAAATTTTTCTTCCCCGGATTTGCTCTTTTCAATAAAAAATTCACTATAACCTTTAACTTCGGTCGGCTCTGAAACTATTTTCTCAATCAAAGAAAGTGGTGGGGCTTTTTGTGGAATTACTTTTATAAATTCATCTATCGCTCTCTCTTCCCCCTCAACTTCAATATAAACCCCGTTCGTGTCATTGTATATGTAACCTTTGAGATTAAATTCATTGGCAAGTTTAAAAATAAAAGGTCTAAAGCCAACTCCCTGAACTATCCCCTCAATGTAAATTTTTCTCGCCTTTAGCATCCTCTGTGAACTTCTTAATTCTATCCTCAAGCCACTTAACCCACTCAGCAATTCCCTCGCCAGTTCTACAAGAGATAAGGAAAATTTTCGCTAATGGATTTACATTAAGCACATTCTTTTTTAACTCCTCAATTTCAACGCCAGCATAAGGAAGCAAATCAATTTTATTCAGCAAAACAACCTCAACCTCGTGAAACATCAGAGGGTATTTTTTCGGCTTATCAACCCCTTCAACAACGCTGTAAACCATAACTCGCAAATCCTCACCAAGATAAAATTCCGCTGGACAGACGAGATTACCAACATTTTCAATGAAAAGAACATCAAATCCATCAAACTTAAAATCATGCAAAGCATTATGAACCATCCGCGCATCAAGATGACATACATTTCCAGTTGTTATTTGATAAGCTGGAACGCCAAGCGCCTTTATTCTATCCGCGTCAATTCTCGTTTGAAGATCGCCCTCAATCACTGCAATTTTTAATTTGTTCCTCAAATGTTTAATCGTTTCCTCAAGCACAGATGTTTTTCCAGCCCCAGGGGCAGACATGATGTTAACTACAAAAACATTATTCTTTCTAAAAATTTCCTTGTTCTCCTTTGCTACCTCCTCATTTGCTTTAAGAATTTTTGCTTCTACATCAATTTTGTGCATTTTACCAACTCCAAGTTTTTTTTATTATTCAATTTCAATATATTCAACCCTCATCTCCCTACCTGAAACTATGTTCATAGGTTCACCGCAATTTTGACAAAACAAGCTGAAATCGTCCATATTCTCAAGCACAAAACCACAATTACCGCATAAAGCTTTAAACCTTTCAATCTCAATTTCAACCTCCGCCTCCTCAGCAATCGTCCCATTTTTGACGACATCAAACGAAAACTCAAGTGCCTCTTTTACAATCCCACTGAACTCACCAATTTTAATTTTAACTTTTTTGATTTTGCTCGCTCCGTTTCTTTGGGCTTCCTTGTCAACAATTTCAATTATGCTCTGAGCAATGGAAAGCTCATGCATTTAAGTAAATGCTTTCTTGAAAAATTTATCAAACCACTTAAAAACAACCAAGAAAAATTCAGCAACATCCCCCTACTTCCTTGATTCCCTCATAAAACTTCGCATCCTCAATCGCTTCCTTTATAAGCTCTTTCGTTGGTGCACCATAAAACTTTTCACCTATTTTATAAACTCTACACATCAAGCCGTAATTTCCCCTATCAATATAACTTGGATCAACATCAACACCATTCACCCTTATTGTGGGTGAACCTGGAAATTTATACTTTACCGCATCCTCTTCAGTTTTAACCTCAATCTCTTCAATATGACAGTGTTCAATTCCGAGCTCCTCTATAGCGTCAATGAGATTTTTTCTGGCGAGCTCATGGTTTGGGCAATCAGAAAAGTAAAGAAACTGAATCTTCATCACACCAAAATTTTTTATTTTTAAAATCCAACAACAAAACCTGCTTCAATTGAAAACTTAGATCTTAATACATCCTGTGGTAAATTTACACCTTTTAAGATAAAATATCCAGCGTAAATATCAACAGAAATGTTATCAAAAATCGGAACGATTAACCTTGGACCGAAATCAAGTGTGAGTCTGCGTGTATTTTCAAATACTTCGCTATGCCCCGATTTATCCCCATCCTGCCATAGAAATGAAAAATTAAATCCCAGACCAATTGGCTTGTTTGAAACTGGTATAAACCTCAAAAATGTCAAATATACACTACCTCTATCCCCAAAGTGATATTTTTCATCTCTGTTAAAAACTTTGCTATAATAACCTTCAATCGCAAATATGAAATCGTATAAGCTAACAGAATAACCTGAACCAAAGGTTAAAACATATGGGATTTTTACAGATTCATGCTCTTCGTGATAAATGTATCCGATCGGAACTTTAAATGATGCGGTAAAGCTTAAAATCGGTCGTGATGGAGTAAACGGAGCTTTTAACACAAAAAACCTCCCCGAAATATCAATACCATACAAAGCCCTGACCCGGTGAAGCTTCCCATCCCTCATAAATCCATTAGCAGATGAAAACGGCAAATTCACACCAAAAGAGAAACGCTCAAAATTGTGATAAAAGGACAATTGCAAAGAATTTAAATTTCTATAATAGCTAAACAATGATTGCCTCTCGTATCTATATCTAACTTGTAAATCCCACGGGGTTAAAGAAGTTGAAGCAAAACCACGAAGCGAAATCCCTATGCTCCCAAGACAAGCTGGGCAAGTTGAGAAAGCACTAAAATGGATAAGAAGGATTAAAGTTGTTGCAAAAATATATTTCTTCATTGCTATTCTCCTCCATTCAATTTTTTAATCTTCTGGAATTTGTTCTGCTGATCTCAATGCAAGCTGTTTTAAACTTTCATCCACAACTAAAGCAAGACCTTTATCAAGAACTCTCTTAACAAATTCACCACAGCATTTACCAGATGGATTTTTTATATGGCATTCTCTTCCCGTCCTCGCCTTCGTGTATTCCTTTATCTTTTCAATTGAATCGCAACATCTTTTAACAACTATTTCATTTAAAATCGTCTGCTCATCAACATTAAGACAATAGCATACAGTTATCGGCGGATTTGCTTCTTTAATACCAACCCTCACTTTGACTGTTTCCTTTGTGAAGTAAACATCCGGGTCATTTTTAAAATAAACAACAGGACACATAAAAGTTGAACAAAAATAAAATTTATCGTCAGTTATAAATTCTTTGAATTCATCTTTGACAAGGCTATCCATTGTGATTCGTCTAACGGGATTTGATGCTTCTCTTCCACAAACTTTACAAATCTGTTCGCGTTTTGAACTATTTTCACTTATCGCCCGGTAAAATCTAAATGATATGTTGAGCTCCTGACCATTAACAGATTTAATCGTTGCTATCATTTCAAGTTTATCCTTTATTTTTCTTTTTAAATCTGGAGCAAAATACAGCACCCTTCACGGCAGCGAGCGACAGGTCTTATCAACCATTTTTCCATCTCATTTTTATCACCTACTTTATAATTAATATAATTAATTTTTTAAACAACACAACAACTCATTACGCTTATATCCCTTGTAAATGCAAGTGCAGCGATTTTTATCGCCTCTGAAAATGTCGGAAAAACATGAACAGTATCAATTATATCCCAAATCCGCAATTTTAATTTCACCGCAAGGACCGCCTCATGTATTATCTCAGCCGCATTATAAGAAACTATATGAACTCCTACAACAGAACCATCACGGGGATTAACAACCATTTTTATCAATCCCTCATCCCTTCTCGTAGCAATCGCTTTTGGAACAGAAGAAAAGGGGATGGTTCGGCAGGCACATACATTTAATTCTTTTACCAAAGCTTCCTCCGTCAATCCCACGCTCGCAACCTGCGGAAATGTAAAAACCGCATGTGGAATGGAATCGTAATCCATGGTCAAATTTTTACCCTCAAGAGCATTTGTTGCAGCAATATTCCCCTCCTTTGCTGCAACCGTTTCAAGGAACATCTTACCAACACAATCACCAGCTGCCCAGATGTTTTCAGCAGTTGTCCTTAAAGTTTCATCCACTTTTACAAAGCCTTTACCGTCAACCTCAACACCAGCATTTTCAAGCCTAAGTCCTGAAGTGTTCGGAACAACACCCGTTGCAAGCAGAATTTCCTCACCCTGTAGATTTATTTTCACATTTCCAATCTTAAGCTCAACAAGCTTTAGATCCCCATCCTGATAAATCTCTTCAATATAAGCCCCTGTGTAAAATTTTATATCCCATTTTTCAAGTGACTTCTGAAGAGCGAATGATATCTCCGGTTCTTCAAGTGGAAGAATTCTTGGCTCTTTCTCAATGACAAAAACCTTACTTCCAAACATTGCAAACATTTGAGCAAATTCAAGACCAAGCGGACCTCCACCGACAACGATAATTGACCTCGGCAATCGCTCAAGGGAAAGAGCTTTCCTATTCGTTAAATACTTAACTTTTTCTATCCCCTTGAAAGGTAAAATTTTCGGTGAGGAGCCAGTAGCTATTACAAACTTATCTCCCCAATAAATCTCAGCATTAACTTCAACTTCATTAGGCGATTTAAAATATGCCTTCCCATCAATGAAATCTACGCTCTTGAAAGATGCAAGGACATCAATGTAATTTCTTTTCCTCAAATTTTTTATAATCTCATCCTTCTCAGCAATTGCCTTTTTGAACTCAAACCATCCGTTGGAACTGCCTCTTTCATACGCCATTTCAAGCAAAATTTTACTCGGAATACAACCAACATTAACACAAGTTCCACCTATTGGAAGATCCGAGTTTACAATCAAAGTTTTCACACCAAGATCATTTGCCTTCGTTGCAGCTGCAAAGCCAGCAGCTCCCCCGCCAACTATTATCAAATCATATTTTTTCATTTTTCCCTCGTAAGTTTTATTTTATCAACCTTGAAACCAATCCCCTCAATTAAATTGACTATTTCAATTAATTTAACCCTATCAGGGTCAAATTCCATATAAAGTTCCCTATGCTCAAAATCAGGTATCATTTTCAAAATCCCATTCTTTTTTTCAAGAACGCTTCTCATGGGAATGAAACAAGCTTCACAATCAAGAGAGGAAATTTTTATAATGATTTTTTCAACTTTTCCAACTTTCACAGTGCTTGAGACAAACGATCTGCTTATGATAGAAGGATTTAAATAGGGGAATGCGAAAGCAAATATTACGAAAATCGTTATTACCCACAATGCCACCTTAGAAGCTTTACTCTGAATTTTAACCTTGCACTCGCCATCCCTACATTCAACTTTTGGTTTTTTGAAATAAGCAGAATAAAAACCATAGCCAAGCGCGATTGCCGAAAATAATAAAAACATTGGTCTATATGTTGAAAATTTTGCGAAAAACACCCCGGGCCCAAGCCCAGCCACACCAGCCAAAATCGGACCTATACAACACATTGAGCCAAGAATAGCCGAAGCTATGGCAACAAAAGTAATTGAAATTTTATCTTTCATTTTTCCCCTCCTTCTTTATTTTGTAAAAATTGAAAAAGTGTTAACATCAGCGTAAACTTCGCTGATCACCTCAAAAAGATCCTCCAACATCACAGTAAATCTATTCTTTGCGAGGGAGTAAAATACTGTTTGACCTTTTCGCTCGGATTTGACAAAACGATATGCCTTAAGCTTTTTCAAATTGTGGGAAATAGCAGATACCTTCATATTGAGAACCTCAGCTATATCACAAACACAAAGTTCCTTCTCACGCGATAAAAGGTAAAGTATTTTCAATCTTGTCTCATTTCCAGCAATATTGAAAAGTTCAGATAAAGCTCTTAATTCATCATCACTTCGTTTTAAGATGTTCGCAAGGTTTATAAGTTCAGGTTTGCTTTGAGTTGGTCCAACGCAAATTTTACCATCAATTTTTACTTTTCTCATCTCGCCACAAGAATTTTATTTTATTTGAACAATTATTCAAAAATTAAAACAAAGATAATTTTTAATTTAGTTCCCAACATTTTTTCGCTAAAGCCAGAAGTTTTTTAATTTTAAATAAAAACAAAAAATTAAACTATGCGCTTGCTTTCCCCGATCATTTTGCTTGTGTTACTTGGATGCGCTCATCAAATCCCACCTTCAGGTGGACCTCCAGATACAACTCCACCGGAAATAATTAAAACCTACCCCAAAAATGGCAGTGTGAACTTCAAAGACAACTATGTTGAGATAGAATTTAGTGAATATGTTGACAAACGCTCGGTTCAAGAAGCAATTTATATATCGCCATATATTGAAGGCGAAATTCAATATAAATGGTCGGGAAGGAAATTAAAAATAATTTTCCCAACTCAACTTAAAAATAATACAACTTATGTCCTTACCTTTGGAACAGAGATAAAGGATTTAAACGCTGGAAATAAAATGAAAGAATCATTTACGCTTGCATTTTCAACTGGTTCTTCAATTGACCATGGCTATATTGAAGGTAAAATTTTTACCGATAAAGAAAATTTCATGGTGTTTGCTTATCTAATTGATGGAACTAATCCCGATACCCTTTCACCAATTCACACAAAACCTGATTATGTAACTCAGGCTGGGAAAGATGGGAAATTTAAATTTCAATTTGTCAAGCTTGGTAAATATAGATTGATCGCTGTGAACGATAAGTTCCGAAATCTTCTGTATAATCCCGGTGATGATGAATATGGAGTTTTTTGGAAAGACATTGAAATTGACTCTCTTTATCCATCTGCTTCTGATATCGCTTTTAAAACCACAATTGAAGACACAAGCAAGCCATTTGTATCATCGGTAAATGTTGTTGATGATTCACACATACTTGTAAAGTTCTCGGAAAAAATAATTCCCAAAAATGATGCTGTAAAACTTATCGCCGATGGCAAAGAAATTCCGTTATTAACCCAAATTTATCCTGATAGCACCAAGATTCTTCTTATTACCCGTGAAAAGCTCACTTCAAATAAAAGTTATGAGCTAACGATTTCAAACATCGCAGACTTTTCTGGGAACGAGCTTGTTGAGCGAATTTTTACGCTTGAAAATGAATTCCCACCCGATACAACTTCACCAACTTTAATTTTCTCAATCCCATCGGACGATGAAAATGATGTTGCTTTAAATCCTGAAATAAAACTTTTCTTTGATGATATTTTAAACAATGAGGCAATGGTAAAACTTGTTGATTCTACAGGTGTAGAAGTTAAAATTAACATAAAGCAAAATTTAAATATTCTTACGATTCAGCCTTTGACAGAATTAAAGCCTGATGAGCTTTACACACTTAAAATCTCAGAGGTTAAGGACAACAACGGAAACATTTCCAAAGATAGTTTAAAAATCTCATTTAAAGCAGTTAATCCTGCAATTTTTGGCGCTATTGAAGGGAAGGTGATTTGCGATGATACAAGTTCTAATGTTATCGTATTAACGCGTGAGACCTCAAGCGGGAAAATTTTTAAAACAAAAACTAATTGCAATTCAAAATTTATCTTTGAGCAAATACCCCAAGGGAGATATCTTATTGAAGCGTTCATTGATTCAAATAAAAATGGAAAATACGATTACGGAAAAGTTTTTCCATTCTTGCCATCTGAAAAATTCACAGTTTATCCTGACACCATCAAAGTTAGGGCGAGATGGACAACTGAAAACATTGATATAAAATTTTAATCAAAAACTATCATACATTTTAAAGATTCACCCGCGTTTGCAGTCAACATAAAGGCATCAAGCGTGTCGTCAATTTTAAATTTATGGGTGACGAAATCTTTTGCTTCTATAACTTTTTCACTTATAAGTCTTAATGCTTCCTGTGTATTGTCTGGACCAGCTGAATAGCTTGGAATTATTGAAATCTCGTTGAAATAAATGTCATATGGTTTAATTTCAAGTTTTGCTTCATCAGGTGTCGGCGTAAACAAAACAAGTTTTCCACCCCTTGCGGTAAGTTCCAAGCCCATGTTTATCGCTTCAATTGTTCCTGGACCAACAATCACAATGTCAGCCATATATCGTTTTGTAATTTGTGCAACTTTTTCAAATACATTTTCACGAGTGAAGTTAATCACTAAATCAGCCCCATTTTTAACCGCTTTTTCAAGCCTGTATTCAATTTTATCAACCCCTATCACAATTTCAGCCCCATAAAATTTAGCAAGTTTCACATTTACCTGACCCATAAATCCAAGTCCAAGCACCACGACGAAATCGCCCGGTTTAATCCCCGCTTTTTTAAACGCTTTGACAGAACACGCAACTGGTTCAACCAAAGCGCCATCTTCAAATGAAACATTGTCAGGCAGTTTTAAAGTGTCATTTCGCACATTTACGTTTGGAACTTTCACATATTCTGCAATTCCACCGGGAATTATTTTTGATTTTTTCCAAGTTTCACACATGACGAAATTTCCACGCTTGCAATATCTACACTCCATACACGGCGCATGATGATGAACAAAAACCCTATCGCCGGGTTTAAATTTACTAACCTCTTTACCAACTTCAATCACCACACCAGCAAGCTCGTGCCCTATTACAAGTGGCGCTTTTTTCTTAACATACCATTTCATCGTATCGCTTGAACAAATCCCACAAGCTTTAACTTTAACAAGCATCTCACCATCCCCAATTTCAGGAATTTCCATCTCCTCTATTCTTATATCTCCAAAGTCGTATAATTTTGCGACTTTCATGGGTTGATTTCGTATTTGATTCCATTGCGATTTTCAAGACGCTCAAAGACCTCGGGAAGCCGGCTTAACTTGTATTTTCCAGAGACAATTTTAAGCAGTTCATCTGAATTATCGTTCAGAAATTCGTAAGCGGTTTTAACATCTTTTGATGTAAAGTGAAAGATTCCTTTAATTGTTATTTGGTCATAATGTATTTTCGTAGCATCAAAATTTACTCTTGTCCCAGCTGGACAGCCACCGAATAAAATCACTTCCCCGCCCCTTGCCACAAGTCCAACGCTTTTCTGCCAAACATCAGGCTTACCTGTGCATTCAATTACCAAATTCGGTCCAATGCCAGCAGTGATTTCATTTAATTTATCAATCAAACTTTGCTCATTTACATTGATAATTTCATCAGCGCCAAACCTTGAAGCTATTTTGAGTCTTTCAGCATGTCTTCCTGCGACAATTAAATTAACATTAAAAAATTTTTTCAAGGCAAGTGTAAAAATCAATCCAATAGATCCATCCCCAATTATCAAAACCGCGTCACCATCTTTAACATTTAAATTCCTTATCCCATTCATCACACAAGAAACGGGCTCAAGGAAAGCTGACTGAGTGAAAGAAAGATTTTTCGGCTTGAGAAACATATTTCTACGAACGATTTGAGCTGGAACTTTAGCAAATTCAGAATAAGCGCCAAAGAAGATATTACCAAACAAATTAACGCACAAATTTTCATAACCTCGCTTACAATAATAGCATTCGCCACACGAAGCCGAATTTGCAAACATAACTTCGTCACCCTCTTTGAAATTTTTAACCCCAGCTCCAACCCTGTAGATTACCCCTGAACATTCATGCCCGAAATTCATCGGAAATTTAAATTTCGGATGACCACGAAGATACATCTTCAAGTCCGTCCCACAAGTGAGAGCAGATTTTACCATAACTACAACTTCTCCGTCTGACGGCTCTGGGATTTCAACTTCTTTTAATTCAATCTTTCTTAAATCGGTTAAAAATGCACTTAACATTTTCTCAACCGACTTTTTTTGCCAGAATTAAAGCTGGTCTATATCTGTCTGACAAAAATTCCTGGCATGCGAGATTTAAAAAGTTCAACACATTTTTCAAACCAATTTGCTCAGCAAGCTCAAAAGGTCCAGCTGGAAATCTGACAAGTCTAAAAGCGAAATTTATATCTTCTTCTGTAGCGAGATTTTCCATCAAAGCGTAGAAAGCTTCGTTTATAACCATTGAAATTGACAAAGCGAGAACAATTTTTTGTGAATCATTTAAATTATCCTTACGGCTCAAAATTTTTTGACAGATGGTGTTTGCAAGATTTAAAAATTTCCTGCTGAATTTGTATTCAATTTTATCTCTTTTGAGAAAATCTTGAACTCTCTTATCCTTTCCAATGTAGTAGTAAAACCCAGTGTTCGTTTTCCTCCCAAGCAATCCGGCTTCAACAAGCCTCGCTTGAAATGAAACTGGCTTAAACCTTTCTTCATAGTTAAACCTTTCATATATTGACTTTGAAACAACATAATTTACATCAATTCCAACATAATCAATTATTTCAAACGGACCCATCTCGAGTCCGAACAGTTTAAAAGCCGAATCAACTTCCTCAATACTCGCAAGTCCAATTTCATAAGCTCGCAACGGCTCAAGGTAAAAATGTCTTGATATCCTGTTGATGATAAACCCCGGTGAATCCTTAACAACTATTGGTGAATGCCCAATGCTTTTCAAGAAGTCAACAGTTTTTGAAACTACTTCGTCGGATGTATGCTGTGCTTTTACAACTTCAACAAGTTTTAAAACATAAGGCGGGTTAAAGAAATGTGTCCCTATGACACGATACGGATTCTCAGTGGCAGAAGCGATTTTTGTAACAGATAATGAAGATGTATTCGTCGCGAGTATCGTTGATGGAACACATCTGTCATCAAGCTCGTGAAAAATTTTTCTTTTAACATCAATATCTTCAACCACGGCTTCAAAAACTATATCAGCGCTTACAAAATGTTTGAGTTTTGTCGTTGGATGAATTCGTGTTAAGATATTTTGAAGTTGTTCTTTTTTAATCGTGCCAAATTCAACAGCCCTTTGAAGATGTCTTTTTATGCTTTCAAGGGCGGTTTGTAATGTCTCAGTTGAGATATCAAACAGGACGACATCGTAGCCAGCTTGAGCCATAACTTGTGCGATCCCACTGCCCATTCTCCCAGCCCCGACAACGCCAATTGTGTTCATAGTTTTAGTTCAGGTTTTGTTTTAAATAAAACTTCCATCTGAAACTCTATACCTTCTTATCGCTTTGATCTCACCTGATTCAAACTCTTCCGCGGTATTTTTAACTTTTATCTTTATATTCGCAATTTTAATCTCTGCTTCAGCTGAGCCTTCAAACTTAACATTTATCTCAATAATGTAATTACCAGATTTCATCTCCACCTTGTCCGTCTTTTTATCAGATTTTATAAAACCTTTTTTATTCAACATCTCCCAAGCTAAAAGCATCGCATTTTGAAGGGAATCAATTTTTTCAATCCTTGAAATTTTAATTTCAAGCGTTGCCTCGTCAATTTCCGAAAACCCAGTTGATTTAATTATGATCTCGTTCGTCGTATCCCTTTTCACCGAGACTTTATAAAAAACTTTCACTTCACCAGTGTAAAAACTTCTACTATCAAACGATTTTCTCTTTTTAACTTTCGGTGCAATTTCAACTGCCCTTTCAATCCCTTCACGGGCAAATCTTACGGCTTCCTTTACCCCAGCCGAAACTTCAAAATTTACACTGATGAACATTAAAACGATTACATATTTAATCCGAAATTGACGCTTCATATTCCTCTTTAAATTTTTTAAGTGCATTGAAAATTGTCCTTGCAATTTCCCATTGTTTTGTTTCACTGCGAAGATATTTCTCCTCTTGTGGATTTGAAAGGTAAGCCATTTCAACGAGGACGCTCGGCATCGCTGCGCCGACGAGGACATAAAAACCAGCTTGGTTCACACCATTAGCTTTGATTTCAAGTCTGTTTTTTGCCTCATTGTTCAAAATCTCCGAAAATCTTTCACTGTTTTTAACATAAACATTGCGCGCCATCGCTGTTAAAATATAACTCTCATCCGTAAGGTGCTTGTATCTCTCCTGATAATTTTCTTCAAGCCTTATAACGGCATTTTCCCTTTCAGCAATTCTTATAGCATCTTCAGTCTTACCGGGACGAAGGATATAAACTTCAAAACCATTTGCACTGTGGGGTTTATAAGGCATTGAATTGCAGTGAAGACTTATAAAAAGTTTACCACTATTTTCATTAGCAATCTGACCCCTTTTATATAATTCAACGAATTCATCACTTTCTCTCGTCATCACAACTTTAATGCCCAGTGATTCAACTAATGTCTTTAATTTCTTTGCAACCGCAAGCGTTATATCTTTTTCTTGTGTTCCGTAAACTCCAATAGCCCCAGGGTCCTTACCGCCATGCCCAGGGTCAATAACAACAACATCAAGCAAAAACTTTTTCTTTATATTTTCTATCTTTGATTCAATTTTGCTTGTGTAAAGTGCTATTAAAATATCGTTGCTTTCTTTATCGGGGATGACCTCGTAGTGCGTTATTTTAGGATTCAATTTAAAGGATATTTGAACTGATTGAGCATAAGGTATGATTTCAACATTGCTGAAAAGTTCCAACTTGCGTAATTTTTTTATTGCTGATACATCAACAGTTACGTTTAAAATCGTTATATGAAGCCAGTTATCTCGCCCAAGCCAAACTTCATAATCTGCAATTTTTTTGCTTGCCATAACTCGCAAAAGATAACCGTTGCTTCGCTTATCCACAACAACATCGTAAACATCAAAAGGTGAAGGAGGCTTCTTCTCTATCGCTGGTATTGAAACGGAAATGATATTTTTCTCTTCATCAAAAACAAAATTACCTGGAAAATAACCAGCGAAAATTTTTGAGAAATACTTAACAGGAACAAAAATTTTACCTGAACCTGATACGACTTCAACTGGAAGCTGAATTATCTTAACACCATCACCAGATGACACAATGATAAATGGATTTTCAGAGATAAATTTGAATGTGTTTCCGGAAATTTTAAATGTCAAAAAGTTATTCACCGTATCGGCTACATATTCAACTTTGAGCAAATCAAGAAGGTCTGGCAAAGAAATATAAAGAGTTCTTGCCTCACGAAATGCAGGTATCATCTCAACTTTGTCATTTACCTTAACCTTGAAAACATCAGCAATTAAAGTTTCAAAGCCAATAAGAATTAAAATCAAGTATTTGCTTACATTATGCATCGCTTTTAAAATTCAACCTTTTTCTTTCCCGCATCAACTTCTTTGATAAATTTAATCAAACCTTTAAAATAAGTTTCTTGGTCATCATACATACACATATGACTTCCATTTGGGCAAAAAAGATAACTTCCATTTTGAACTTGCGTCGCCATCCATTTCATATGCTCTGGATCCATAGTATCATACCTTGCACCGATGACAAGTGTTGGGACTTTGATTTTATTTAAATCCTTTGACCTATCCCATTTTTCAAGTCTTCCTGAAATTCCAAATTCACTCGGTCCTTGCATAAGGACATAAATTTTTTCATTTGTATGTTTAAACGCTCTCACCACAGGGTCAGGCCAATCCTCTACTGGAATTCTTAAAACATGCTTAACATAGTAGTGATTTAAAAGAAGTTCCATATATTTGGGGTTTTTATAATCACCTTTTGCTTCAAATTCACGAATTTGCTTCAAAACATCAGGCGGGATATCCTTTGAAAGAACTTCATCAGCATATCTATCGTAATCCGGACAGCTTGACATCATATTTGAGATTATCAAAGCTTTGAGATTGTCCTGATACTTTAGAGCATATTCCATTGCAAGTATTCCGCCCCATGAATGCCCAAGAAGGTAGAAGTTATCTTTGTTAAGCCCAAGGGCTTTCCTCACTTGTTCAACTTCTTCAACAAATCTTTCCGTCGTCCAAAGTGAACTATCATCTGGTTGATCGGAATACCAAGAGCCAAGCTGATCATAATAAATAAACTCTATGCCCTCTTGTGGAAAAAAGCTTTCAACGCATTCCCAATATTCGTGAGTTGAACCTGGACCTCCGTGCAAAAGCAAAACTTTTATCCTTGGATTATTTCCAAATCTTTTCGTCCATACCTTAAATGTCCGCTTTGGAGTTTGAACTGAGATCAACTTAACACCGCCAGTTTTCATACCTGTTTCTTCAACTTTAAAATACTCCTTCGACGATAGAACTTCCCCCTCACGAGAACACGAAGCAAAAAACAAGCAAAACCCGACCAATAAAAAAATTAATCTATTCATCTCAAGCCTCACTTTTTTAGTTTAATTTATTAAATCTTGCAATAACTGTCAAGCAAGATAAAAATTTAACGAGAGAGAAATTCTAAGACCACTATATTCTCAATGTGATATGTATGCGGGAACATATCAATGGGTTGAACAATTTCTATTTCATAATTCGGGTTATATTCAAATAAAAGCTTTATGTCTCTTGCCTGTGTTGTGGGATTACAGCTGACATAAACAATTCTTTTCGGTTGAATCCTTGCAACAGCTCTTACAACATCAGGATGCATTCCTGACCTCGGTGGGTCAATTATTATTACATCAGGTTTTGACACTTCTTTCATCCACCCTCTATCAGTATAAAGCTTTTCCCTTAAGTCGCCAGCTATGAATTTACAATTTTTAACTCCATTTATTTCTGCGTTAATCCAAGCGTTTTCAACAGCGCTTTCAACAAGTTCAAGCCCAACCACACTTTTAACGAATGGCGAGATGAAAATTGAAATCGTCCCTGTCCCAGAGTAAAAATCATAAACCACATAATCTGATTTTAACTTTGCAAATTCAACTATCTTTTTATAAAGTTTCTCCGCTTGCCTTGTGTTCGTTTGGAAAAATGAATTTGATGAAATTTGAAAGATAAAGTCAGCAAGCTTCTCTGTTATCGTCCCGTTTCCATGATAAACCTTCTCATATTCTCCGATGGCAATTTGCGCCTTGCGCGTGTTTATGTTGTTTACAATTGTTGTTATCATCGGAAACTTCAAAAGCAAATCTTTTGCAAATTCACCCATAAGCTCAGGGTTATCTTTAAATGTCACAAGATTAACCATCACATCCCCCGTGTTTTTCCCCTCTCTTATAACCAGAAAACGCAAATAACCTTCGTTCCTCTCACTTGAATAAATGGGAATATCTCTTGACTTAAAATAATTTCGTGTGAAATTTAAAATTTGATTGCTAAGCTCGGATTGCAAAAAACATTCGTCAATGTCAAGAACTATATCAAATCTTTCAGGTAGATGAAAACCAAGGGCAAAATTTTTATCAACCTCACTTTGCGTCTCATCATCAAGTAGCCACTTTTGCTCCGAAAATGAAAACTCAATTTTATTCCTGTAGTAAAAAATTTCATTAGACGGAAGTGTAGGTAAAACAATTTTATCAATGCCCTTAAAGCCCCCTATTCGCTCAAAACTTTCAATAACATGTTCTCGCTTGAATTCAAGTTGTGAATTATAGTTGAGATTTTGCCATTTACATCCGCCACAGATGCCAAAAAATCTACATTTCGGTTCAACCCTTAAACTTGAACCTTGTATCACCTTTATGGTTTCAGCTTCAGCATATGATTTCTTAACTTTGATTATTTTAGCTTTTACAATATCCCCTGGGACAGTATTTCTTATGAAAACAATAAAGCCATCAATTCTTGCGATGCTTTTCCCTTCAAAAACCGTTTTCTCAACTTTTATTTCAATTTCGCTTCCTTTTTCAATTTTAGCCATTTCTCAAAATCTCAAGAATTTTTTTCATATCCTCTGGAAGCTCGGAGTCAAATTTCATAAACTCATTTCTTGAAGGATGAATGAAACCGAGAGTTTTCGCGTGAAGTGCCTGTCGTGGCATTATCTTTAAAAGATCGTCAACAAATAATTTCTTTTTTCTATCTACCCCACCCCACGCTATTCTTCTTCCTCCATATGTCGGGTCACCAAAAACTGGATGTCCAATGTGTGATAGATGAACTCTTATCTGATGTGTTCTGCCTGTTTTTAATTTCAATTTTACAAGTGAAAGAAAATCAAATTTTTCAAGCACCTCATATTCAGTCACAGCTGGTTTTCCACCGCGCACCACTGCAAACTTTTTTCTGTCACTTTTACTTCTGCCAAGTTCAGCTTCAATAACACCACGAACTGAATTAAAATGTCCCCAAACGATAGCCCAATATTCCCTTTCAACAGTTTTATGAAAAAATTGCTTTGCAAGATGTCTATGGGTTTCATCATCTTTTGCAACAACGAGAAGTCCGCTTGTATCTTTATCAAGGCGATGAACTATGCCTGGGCGAACTTCTCCGCCAGAAACATTCACTCTTGAAAGCTTTGAACAATGATATAAAAGAGCATTTACAAGCGTCCCAGTATAATTCCCATGCCCCGGGTGAGTAACCATGCCAGCAGGTTTATTGACAACAAGAAGATATTCATCTTCGTAAACTATATCAAGTGGAACTGGCTCAGGCTCAAGTTCAGGTCTTGGCTCTCTTGGTATTTTTACAATTATCTTTTCCCCAGGTAAAATTTTGTGGCTTGGTTTTACTATGCGACCATTTACAAGGACAAGCCCCGATTCAATTAATTTTTCTATCTTGCTCCTGCTTGCGTTTTCAATTTGATTTGTAAGAAATTTATCAAGCCTTTCCCTTTTATCAACATTTGGAACAACAATTTCAATTTCCTTTAAAATTTTCAACTTTCCCGAAATTTCAACGAATTTATCCTTCCCCAACATTTTTTTCTATCTCTGCAGAGTTTATTTCCTCAAGCTTCTTTTCACCACTTTCACTTTGATGCACAAATAATAAAATCAACACCCCAATTGTCACCGACGCATCCGCAATGTTAAAAATTGGCCACCTATCAATGTGATAGCCAAAAATTTTTATATCAAAAAAATCAATGTCAATAAAATCAATAACTCTGCCGTGGAAAATTTTGCCATAATTAAAAATTACACCATAAAAAATCCTATCTATCAAATTACCTATAGCTCCACCAAGAATCATACCAAGTGAAAGGCGAAGGGCAAAGTTTTCATTTCTAACTTTGTAAAGATAAACAAATATGATTATTGCAGCGACCAAGGCGAAAAATGTAATGAAAAATTTATTGCCAAACTCTATTCCAAATGCAATGCCAGGATTTTCAGTATAGGTTATCCGCACAAGATTACCAATCACCCGCTTTGACTCACCAATTCTCATGCCTTCAATTTTAATCCCAAGCGAAGGAATCTCAACCCCACGAACAAGCAATTTAGTTATTTGGTCAAGCAAAATTATAAAAATTGATATCAAAAGTATTCGCACCGCGATTAAAATCTTTTCTTTTGGGCAAGTTTACACTCAATACACAATTGTGTATGTGGGACTGCTTCAAGGCGACGTTTGTCAATCAATTTTCCACAGCTTATACAAATGCCATAATTACCTCGCTCAATCCTCATAAGTGCAGCATCAATATAGTTCAACATCTTTTCCTCACGAGCAATAAAAAACATAGTTTTTTCTCTTTCTTCCGTCTCAGTCCCATACTCCATATGAATTGAATATGGAGTTCCAACAGGCTTATCATTTTGCGTCGCCGACTCAATTAAAGATTGTCTATGTGACTCAAGCACTTCAAGTATTTCCTCGCGCTTCTTCAGAAGAATTTGCTTAAAATGTTCAATCTCCTCTTTTGAGTAATATGTTTTAACCTCCTGAGATTGACCCTTTTGTTCTTTTTGAACCTGCTGTTGCTGAACCTGCTGGCTTTGCTCTTTTATTTGTTTTTCTTCACCTGTTGGAACTACTGTCACCTTGACACTTCTGCTAACTTTAACTTTTTTGTGCGTAGAGGCTTTCTTTGTCGCTTTCTTCTTGCTCTGCGTTTTCACTTTTTTTACTTTCTTACCCGTTGACTTTCCCCCTGCTTTTCTCTTCTTTGTGGATTTAGTCTTCTTAGCCATATTACACCTCTTGTAAAGTTTTTAAATTTAACCTACCTTAACCCTCTCAATTGAAATTTCACAAGGCTCATCGTTCACATCCCACAGCTTAACATATTCACCCGACTTAAATTCATCGCTTAACTCCACCGCCAGCGTCTCATTTTTAATGTAATCGCCCAAAGCAAAAACCGCTTTCTTTAACTTTTCTGATTCAGTTCTGAAAAAGATACGAATTCTATCTGTCACCTCAAAATTCGCCTCCTTCCTCATATTTTGAACCCTATTGACAAACTCACGAGCAAATCCTTCATTTATAAGCTCTTCTGTTAATTCGGTATCAAGTGCAACTGTTATAACTCCATCTGATTCAACAACCCATCCCTTTATATTCTCGCTGTAGATGTCAACATCATCTTTGACTATTTCAAGTTTTTCACCGTCAACGCTGATTTCAATTTTACCATTGTTCTCAAGCTCTTTTATTTGCGATTTTCTAAGTTCCTTTATCGCTTGTGCTACCTTCTGTGCCTTCTTGCCAAATTTCGGTCCAATTGACTTGAAATTCGGCTTTGCTTTCTTCTCAACTATATCAGAATCGTCGTCAACATATTCAATCGCTTTGACATTTATCTCATCAAGAATGACATCTTTCATCATTTCAATTTGTTCTTTTTCAGCCTCATCTGAAATAGATATGATGATTTTTCTCAACGGTTGACGAACTTTAAGATTTGCCTTTGCCCTCAGCGATCTTACCATATAAACGATACGCTGGGCAAGTTCCATTCTTTTTTCAAGTTCAAGGTCAATCTCATCTTCGTTTG
Organism: uncultured Bacteroidota bacterium; assembly: GCA_964438815.1. GTDB lineage: Bacteria > Bacteroidota > Ignavibacteria > Kryptoniales > Kryptoniaceae > Kryptonium. The sequence continues at coordinate 293,734 of CAYTKW010000001.1, read as the reverse complement.
GTTCAGGTATGTAAGAAAGGTGGACGGATTCATAAGGCTCTTTTTTCGTAACCGAATTTAAATTCCTGTAAATTTCATCTGCAAGGAACGGAGCAAATGGGGCCATAAGTTTTGAAATCGTGATAAGGCATTCATAAAGTGTTTGAAATGCTGAAATTTTATCTTTTTCTATCCCGCTTTTCCAGAATCTGCGTCTGCTCCTGCGAACATACCAATTTGAAAGTTGATCAATTGTGAAATCCGAAATTAAACGAGATGCCTTCGTCAAGTCATACTCATCCATCGCTTGTATATAATTTTTCACAAGCGAATTAAGAGCAGAAATTATCCACCTATCAATCTCCGGTCTATCTTTAACAGGAATTCTCTCCTCGGCATAAGTGAATTTATCAATGTTAGCGTAAAGTGTAAAGAAGGAATATGTGTTAAGAAGTGTGCTGAAAAATTTTCTTTGTATCTCAACTATATCATCTTCGTTGAAAAGTTTAGGTTTCCAAGGTGGGCTAACCGACATAAGATACCACCTAACAGAATCAGCACCGTATTTTTCAACAACTTCAAATGGGTCAACCACATTCCCTCTTGACTTTGACATCTTCTGCCCCTCTTTATCAAGTATAAGTTCATTCACAACAACATGCTTATAAGCGGGTGAATTAAAAAGAAAAGTTGAAATCGCATGAAGCGAATAAAACCACCCGCGCGTCTGGTCAATCCCCTCAGCTATAAAGTCAGCCGGAAAGTTTTCCTTAAATAACTCAACATTCTCAAACGGATAATGAAATTGAGCAAATGGCATCGCACCAGAATCAAACCATACATCAATAACTTCAGGAGTTCTTCTCATTTCACCACCACACTTTTTACAGTCAAATGTTATCTGATCAACGAATGGCTTATGAAGGTCAAGTGGTTCAGGAACATTCTTTCCTTCTTTTCGTATTTCCTCAATGCTTCCAACTGCTCTCATATCACCACACTTTTCGCAAATCCAAATGTTAAGCGGAGTCCCCCAAAATCTATCTCTTGAGAGAGCCCAATCTTTGTTCTCCTCAAGCCAATTCCCAAACCTGCCTGAACCAACCTCAGGCGGATGCCACTGAATTTGCTTATTAAGCTCAATCATCTTGACAACATAACGAGTTGTGCTTATATACCAAGACTCACGCGCATAATAAAGCAAAGATGTTTTACACCTCCAGCAATGCGGATAACTGTGAACTATTGTTTCTTTCTTATAAAGTAAACCGCGCGATTTCAAGTTTTGAATTATTTCAGGGTCGGCATCCTTGACAAATTTTCGCTTGAAATCAACCACCTCATCCGTAAACTCACCGCTTTTATCCACAGGTTGAAGAGTTGGAAGCCCATATTCCTTGCCAACTTGATAATCTTCCTCACCAAATGCAGGTGCAATGTGAACAATTCCAGTTCCTTCCTCCGTGCTTACAAAATCAGCTGTGACAACATAAAAAGCTTTGCTATCAACAGGAATATAGTCAAACAATCTCTCATATTCCTTGCCCCTTAATTCGCCCCCTTTATACTCTTCAAGAATTTCATAATCTCCATCAATTACAATAAGTCTGTCTTTCGCAAGAATTAACTTCTCACCTTTGTGTAAAATCTTGACATAATTTATTTCAGGATGAACCGCGAGTGCAACATTTGAAATTAAAGTCCACGGCGTCGTCGTCCAAACAAGAAAATATGTATTATCTTCACCTTTAACTTTCATCTTAACATAAATTGAGGGATCTTTCACATCCTCATAACCCTGAGCAACTTCGTGTGAAGAAAGAGGCGTCTCACACCTCGGACAATACGGTTGAATTTTATAACCTTTGTAAATATATCCACTATCAAAGAATTTCTTTAAAGCCCACCAAATTGATTCAATATACTCGTTCGTAAATGTTATATACGCATTTTCAAGATCAATCCAATAACCTATCCGCTCCGTCATCTCCTCCCAATCGTCAAGATATTCAAAAACTGATTTTTTACATTCAGCATTAAATTTCTCTATGCCATATTCAATTATCTCATCTTTATGCTTTATGCCAAGTTTTTTCTCAATTTCAATTTCAACAGGCAATCCATGCGTATCCCATCCAGCCTTACGATAAACTTTAAACCCTCTCATCGTTTTGTATCTACAAACAAGGTCTTTAATAGTTCTGCTCATAACATGATGAATACCTGGGCGACCGTTAGCGGTAGGTGGACCTTCGTAAAATGTGAAATTTGGCTTGCCTTCACGAGTAATTATGCTCTTTTCAAAAATTTTGTTCTCCTTCCAAAATTTTAAAACCTCACGTTCAAGCTCAGAATATTTGACCTTATCAGTTAACTCTTTATACATCTTTCGTTTTCAATTTATTTTTAAAGCAATCAAAAATTTTTCACTATCTCTCCAAAATTCTGAATTTATCCTCGCATACTCACGCAAAACTTCAAATGCCCTTGAATTTGCCCTCCAAATATACTCAACCTCCCTCGCAACTGGCATTACAGCTATCCTCCTATTCCACAAACCAAAACCTATCAAAGCAGATACACCAAGCTATAGCTAAACCACCTACCCACAAAATCAAATTACACAACTCATCTATCCGCTTATTGATGTCACCAGAAAAAACATCACAAAGAAAAAACCAACAAAAATAAAATTAATAAACGCATTTTTATCCTCCTCAATGTTTCCTAAATATAAACGCTAAAAGCCACAATATCAGCGTTAGAATTATACTCAACAAAATGCTCGTCGTCAGCGGGAAATAAAAAGTAAAATTTCTTTTTTGTATCAATATGTCTCCAGGCAATTTGCCAATGAACGGAATCTTTCCACCAACTTTGTCAGCAATTAAAAATACAACGCCAAAAACAAAAATCAATGCACCAATAAGCATTAAAATTTTGCCAATTGAGCCAAACATAGCTAATTAAAGTTTAATTTTCTCAACAAGCCTTTTCATTAATAAAGTTAACTTCGGTTCGGTCTCAGATGCAACTCTTATAACTTCCTCAATGCTTAACGGCTGAAGCGCATCTGGAAAACATTCATCTGTTATCACGGATATTCCAAAAACTTTCATTCCCATATGATTTGCAACGATATTTTCTGGAACAGTTGACATCCCAACTGCATCTGCACCGATAAGACGCAAGAATCTATATTCAGCCCTTGTCTCAAGACTTGGACCCGTCATCGCAACATAAACACCTTTTTGAACTCTTATTCTCTCCTCAAGAGCTACTTGTTCAGCAAGTTCTATAAGCTCCTTGCTATATGGCTCAGACATATCCGGAAAACGCGGACCGAGCTCATCGTCATTTGGACCTATCAATGGATTGTCTCCAAGAAGATTGATATGGTCGGTGATTATCATCAAATCACCCTTCCTAAAAAGTGGGTTCAAACCACCAGCAGCATTTGAGATCAAAAGATACTTAACACCTAAAAATTTCATCACGCGAACTGGAAAAGTTATTTGCTTCATCGTGTAACCTTCATAATAATGAAATCTACCTTGCATTGCGACGACATCTTTACCAGATAACTTGCCAAATATCAGCTTCCCATGATGTGATTCAACTGTTGAAATTGGGAAATGTGGTATATCAGCATAATCAATAACTGTTTCAGCTTCAATTTCCTTCACAAGTCCACCAAGCCCTGTGCCAAGAATTATCCCAATTTGTGGTTCAAGTTTCGTTTTAGTTTTTATGAAATTTAACGCTTCCATTATTTGTTGTTTTAGCTCGCTCATAATCCCCTTTATTTTTTTATTGTTCAAGATTTTTAATTATATCATCAAGTTTGACCTTCTCTTCAATTTTTTCTTTTGTCTCGGATTTTGAGGACGGCTCAATCAAATTTAATTTCTCAAGCTCTGATGTCAAAAAACTTTTCAACTCTCTTATAATCCTTTCCTTCTCAATTCTTAAAAATTGAATCTCGCTTTCAACCTTGTTAAGCTCAATCCTTGCCTTATCAATCATTTCCTTGGCTTTTAACTCTGCCTCTCTTATTAAAAGTTCAGCTTGTTTTTTCGCATTTTCAATCGTTTTTATAGCTGTCTCTTGTGCCTGTGTGACGGCAAGATGTAAGTTTTTTTCAATTTGCTTATAAGTTGAAACTTCAGTCTCAAGCATCGCAATTTTTTCCTTTAATTCCTTGTTCTCCTGCAAAAGATTTTCATACTCACCTGCAAGCATCTCAAGGTAAACTCTTACCTCATCAACATTATAACCTCTGAAAGACTTCTTAAACTGCTGTTTTTTAATTGCAAGCGGTGTAAATTTCATTTCATCACCTATTGTTAATTTCTTGGACCAAATATAGCCGTTCCAATCCTCACAAGCGTTGCTCCTTCTTCAACCGCGACTTCAAAATCATTGCTCATACCCATAGAAAGATGCTTCATCTTAACATTTTTAAAATTAAATTTTGCTATTTCATCTCTCAACTCACGCAACAACCTAAACATTGGTCTGACATCTTCTGAATTTGGCAAAAATGCAGCAACAGTCATCAAACCTTGAACTCTCACAAAATCACAACTTTCAGAAATTTGTTTTATAAGCTCAAGCACCTCATCAGGTTTAACTCCATATTTCGTCTTTTCACCAGAAGTATTGACCTCAATCAAAACATCAATAACTCTGTTTATCTTCCTCGCTCTTTTATCAATTTCAAGCGCAAGCTTTAAACTATCAACAGAATGAATAAGATACACAAAATCAACTAAATACTTAACTTTGTTCGTCTGAAGATGACCAACAAAATGCCATCTAACATCTTTTATTGAATTTCGCTTTTCAAGGAGCTCTTGAATCCTGTTTTCACCTATATCAATTATCCCAGCGTTGATTGCTTCTTTTATTCTTTCAACAGGAATTGTCTTCGTTACAGCTACAATTGTAACTTCCTCTGGATTTCTTCCAGACCTAAGGCAAGCTTCCCGAATCCTCTGCTTTATTTTAAAAATGTTTTCAGCAACCATCAAAAATATAGGTGAAATGCTTTTGAATTTTAAATATAAATCACAACCCATAAAAAATCAAATTGAAAACCTTAAACCGCTCTTGATATTAAATTCAAAATTTTTTAAATTGTTTTTACAAAACAAAAATAAAAAATTGGAGGGATAGCCATGGCAGGAAAGAAAATTTTAATGCTCGTTGGGGACTTCGTGGAAGATTACGAAGTCATGGTGCCTTTCCAGGCACTTCAAATGGTTGGTCACACTGTTCACGCCGTCTGCCCGGGGAAGAAAGCAGGTGAAAAAGTAAGAACTGCGGTTCACGACTTTGAGGGAGACCAAACCTATAGCGAAAAGCCCGGGCACAATTTCACGCTCAATGCAACATTTGATAATATCAAACCGGAAGAGTATGATGCCCTTGTCATCCCAGGTGGCAGAGCACCAGAATATATTAGAATGAACGAGAAAGTGCTTGAAATTGTAAGACACTTTGCAGATAACAACAAGCCAATAGCTGCAATCTGTCATGGGGCACAGGTTTTAACTGCTGCAGGGGTTGTCAAGGGCAGAAAAATTAATGCTTATCCCGCAGTTGGTCCAGAGGTTAAAGTAGCAGGCGGGGAATATGCTGAGCTACCTTGGGACAAAGCAATTGTTGATGGCAATATCGTAACGGCACCAGCCTGGCCAGCTCATCCTGAATGGCTTGCGAAGTTCCTTGAATTGCTCGGGACAAAAATTGTCCACGAAGAGAAAGTCACAGTGTAAATTTTAAAACACCTGGGGTAGCTACTTGCTACCCCTTTAAATTTTAAATTTTGAGAAAATTTCTTTATCTTTTGTTCAGAAAATCGGGGCGTAGCGCAGATGGTTAGCGCGCTTGGTTCGGGACCAAGAGGTCCCCGGTTCGAGTCCGGGCGCCCCGACACTTTAAAAATACACCCTCACCTCCGCTCCAGCTATGTGAACTATATTCCCAGCTGTAAAACGACCATCGTAATTCCCTGAAATTTGGATATAATCCCCAACATTGTATGAAAAATTTAACCTAACAAAGATGCTTCGCCCAATATAATTACCCTCAATGAGCTCATAACTTGGAAAATCCTTAAAACCACGGACATTAACTTCATTTCTTTCAACTTCAAAATCAACTCTTCCATTCCCAATTAAAAGCCAACTTAACTTAACACTTTCACGATTTAAATCCGCATCTCCTCCACTTAAATTCTCGTTTCTCCCTACACCAATTTTAAAAGTTAATTCAACATAATTGAACGGCTTATAAAAAATTTCAAGATTTAAACTTCGTCCTCTAATATCAAATGAATCACTTTCTTTAAATCCACCTTCTGCCTTTTTGCTCTTCACCAAACCCTCCAACTGAAACCCCAATTCGTAATCAGGATACCACCTAACTCTCAAAGAATTTTCAAAACCATCCGTCTTTTTCGTCGCAATGGTGTAACTATACATTGAACCCGATTTCAAATATCTATATCTCAACGAAAACTTTCTACTGTTCTCAAAAAGATACAAATCCTGCCTAAATGTCATCACACCGCTCATCGTTTTATTTTCCTGCTGAAAATATCTAAGCCTCAAAAGGTAAATTTTCCTCCACGACTCCAAACTATTTTCTGAAATTTGAAAATATGTGTCGCTTGAAAATGCTGATAAAAACTTTAAAAATAAACTTTTGCCCGCAAGTAATCTTTCGGGATAAAACCTTAAATTAAAACTGGCATCAATATTTGCCGTTGGTATGAGCTCTCCCCTGGGCAAATTCAACAAAATATAATCACCATCAAATTTAGTTCGCTCAAATTCATTAGGGTCTTGAATCCCATTGTTATTTAAATCGCCAAGATATCTATAATTTCCGCTCCCGCGTTGAACCTTTATGAACACAGGTTCAAATGATGAAACCACTTTTGTCATAGCGCGATAAATGAAACTTGTCCTTAACGACCTATTTAAAATTTCTGCTTTCCCCTGAACTCTTGCCAGCACATTGTCAAGTGTTTTCGCTTGCTCTGAATAAGTTTTCCTATTTAAAGTTAACTCCCCATTGATGTTAAACTTTTCGCCGTCAAAACTTGCTCGGTAAGTTTGATTTTTTGTGACGCTTGAACGAACATAACGCCCTGCTTTAACCGAATCATCAAATCTGAACTCATACAGAAAACCAGCTTTAAATTTCTTAAACCCAAATTCAACCCCCGGCATCAACCTTAAAAACCTAAAACTTCCAAAACCTATTGAATCACCCACAGTTATTTCTTTTAACTCCATTTCGTAATTTAAAAACGGTGTTAAAAAATCAATTTTATATTTGACATCACCCTTATCCCTCAACCATTTTGAATTAACAGTGTCAACTTTTGAACTTAAAATTTCCATAATGTTATTTAACTTTGGCAATCCCCCCTCATCAAACATCAAGTTAACTACACCTCTATCAGTTCCAAATTTCTTCCCTCTTCTTAACAACCCATAACCAATGCCAAGCGAGCTTCTCTTAAACATTTCAAAACGAAGTGAGAACTCAAGTATTGACTCATCAAGTTGATAACTTTCCTCTGGAATGTTCCATTTTCTGTTAAATTCAACGACATCAAATCTATCAATGCTATAAAAGCTTTTATTTCTCTGCCTTTGGAAGATGTTAAATTCAACTTTTCTTAAACCATTTTTTGAAATTTCACCGCTTGAATACCCAAGCCCGTATTTGAAAGCAACCCCTTTATTGTCCCCGTCATCAAGCGAAGAAAACTGATTTTTGTCAAAATTGCTTAAACCTGTTTCAAAGAAAAAATTAAAATTTCCCGTTTTATATTTCGCCCTTAAATCAATAAGTTGCGATGATTGAGGCAATGGTAAAAAAAATATAGGTAGATAATCTCCCTTACCCTTTCCAACAAATTCATACTTCCCAATACCTCTGCGAACATAGTCTCCTTTTCCGGGTCCAACATAAGAAAAACTAACTGAATAAAGCGCCATTTTATCTCCAGGCAAATAGACGAAAATTTCATATCTCGTTGAATCAATGATTGTATCTTTCTTAACATATTGACCTTTTCCAATTCCTTTCGCTGAATCAAAACCCACATAAACCACACCGCTTCTGACTGCTTTTAAAATATCGTCCCCACTTGAACGCAAGATCTCAATGTCAGACTGCGAAAGAACAAAATCAATTGGCGCATTTTTGTTGTCTGAATCATAAAAATAAGAAAACGAAACATTCAACCTGTCACCAAAAAGAAGGTTATCGGATACAAACCCTAAAAAATTTCGTGCATATTTTCTATCGGTATATTGAAAGTCAACCGTTATCCTTGAAGCTGATGTTATTAAGCGATTTGGAGTAAATGTGATTTCAGCAGTTGAATAATCAATCACATAATCATTGCTTTCGCCTCTTGTCATCAATTCACCGTCAACATAGACTTTTTCAGTTCCTGCGATTACAATTATATCTCTTTCGCCATTTTGCCCGCTTAATTTGTAAGGACCTTGTATACCATCAACGCCATTGAAATAATTGGTTGCGTATTTTCCGCGCGATGAGGCGAATGCAACGCTGCTTTTTGTCTTTAAAAAGCCAAACTCATAATTTGCTTGAAACTTGCCACCCTGCAACCTTCTCCTAACCCCAGCAAACTCAGGCGTTTCAGAAAAATATAAACTCTGCTCATCACTTAACTGATAACCGACATCATAATCCCCAAAAGTTGCAAACAAATTTTTTGATTTAACCTGAATAAAAATTTTATCAATCTCCTGTAATGTCTGTGTATTTCCTTCTGGCTGAATCGGGATATTTTCGTCAGTTAAAGAAGCTACAACTTCAACATCTTGTGTCAAATTACCCGAAAGCTGAAGGTTGAACCCAGATTGAAGCGTCAAATCACGATTGCTTCCAAATGTGAAACCCCGAACTATGCTTCCACTTCGCTGTAAATTCCCAACAAAAGAAGATGTCTCACTTTTACTATCCTCAACTTTTAACAATTTTTCGCCCTGGTTTAATGTGTCATTTAATTCTATGCTTCTATATTTGAAAAATGTTCCCTCAATCGGAATAATTTTGTATAGTATTTTAATTTTAACCTTTGGTGAATCAATTTTTGAAACAAATGCTGGCGATAAAAAAACTTTCCCAGCAGTATAATCAACAAAATAATGAAAGCCTGAAATAAGCATAAGTGTGTCAATCATTAAAATTTCGCTCTTTGGAATTATAAAACGATGTGGCAGGTTAATTATTGAATCATTTTTTGAAATCTCAACTTCAAAACTCTTGACTTGCGCCAAACACAATCCAGTTGATAAGAAAATTAAAATAAAAATCACGCATCGCATACCAGACAAATTAAAGTCTAATTGATTTTTTAAGCATATTTTTATACATTTAATTTTGACCTTTAATTCAAATTAAAAAGGGACTTAATTAAATGCAAAGCATACTTGTAACTGGAGGTGCCGGATTTATAGGGAGCAACTTCATAAGGTATATGCTTCAAAATTATCCCGATGTTAAAATTGTAAATCTTGACAAACTCACATACGCTGGAAACCTTGAAAATTTAAAAGACATTGAAGACAAGCCAAATTATCACTTTGTAAAAGGGGACATATGCAATCAAGAGCTTGTTGAATATATCGTTCAAAAGTTTGAAATTGACGCTATCGTAAATTTCGCTGCTGAATCTCATGTTGACAGAAGCATCTTAGGTCCGGAGGTTTTCATACGAACAAATGTCTTTGGAACGCAAGTTTTGCTTGAAGCGACAAAAAAGTTTGAACTTGAAAAATTTATACAAATTTCAACGGATGAAGTCTATGGTTCGCTTGGACCGGATGGAAAATTCACAGAAGATACACCACTTTCACCAAACTCACCTTATGCAGCAAGTAAAGCTGGAGCTGATCTCCTTTGCAGAGCTTACTTTAAAACTTTTGGAATACCTGTGATAATAACAAGATGCTCAAATAACTTCGGTCCATATCAATTTCCCGAAAAACTCATCCCACTTATGATAATCAATGCGTTAAAGGATAAACCTTTGCCAGTTTACGGTGATGGGAAAAACATTCGCGATTGGATTTATGTCATTGACCATTGTCGCGCGATTGACCTTGTCCTTCAAAAGGGAAAGCCCGGCGAAATATACAACATTGGGGCAAGCAATGAATGGCAAAATATTGATATTGTTAAACTAATTCTTAAAAAGCTTGGCAAACCGGAATCGCTCATAAAATTTGTCAAAGATAGACCTGCTCACGATAGAAGATATGCGATGGACTGGAGCAAAATAAAAAGAGAACTTGGCTGGGAACCTGTCTACAGCTTTGAAGAAGCTATCACAGAGACGATAAACTGGTATATAAATAACGAAAACTGGTGGAAAAGGGTCATCACCGGCGAGTATCAAAACTATTACCAAATTTGGTACGGCGAGAGATTAAAAAATTAACACCTGTAAGAATGGATTTAAAAGAGAAAATAGCAAAAAAGAAAGCACATATTGGTGTTGTCGGGCTTGGCTATGTTGGGCTTCCGATTGCAGTTGAATATGCGTTAAATAGCTTTAAAACAATTGGCATAGACACGGATGAAAAGAAAGTTCAAAGCATAAATCAAGGGAAAAATTACATCCTTGATGTTGATTCAAAAAAACTTGAAAAATTGGTTAAAAATGGAAAACTCATCGCAATGAATGATTATTCCCGCGTAGATACGCTTGATGTAATTTTCATATGTGTCCCAACGCCATTAAAAGAAAATAAAGATCCCGACATTTCTTACATTCTGAACGCAGGTGAAAACATCGCAAGAAAATTACGCCCTGGACAACTAATAATTTTAAAAAGTACAACATTCCCGGGCACGACGGAAAAATACCTCTTACCAATACTTGAAAGCGGTGGTTTAAGGGTTGGCAAAGACTTTTTCCTTGCCTTTTCACCTGAAAGAATTGACCCGGGAAATAAAAAATGGACACTTAAAAATATACCCGTTGTCGTCGGTGGCGTTACACTGAAGTGCACTGAACTTGCAGAGTTTGTAATAAAGCAAATTTCAAAAAATGTGCATAAGGTTTCATCCCCAAAAGTTGCGGAAATGTCAAAACTTCTTGAAAACATATTCAGAAGCGTCAACATAGCCCTTGTCAATGAGCTTGCCCAACTGTGCGATAGAATTGGTGGAATTGACATTTGGGAAGCGATTGAAGCTGCTTCAACGAAGCCATTCGGATTTATGCCATTTTATCCTGGACCTGGAATTGGTGGACATTGCATTTTAGTTGATCCGTATTACCTCTCATGGCTTGCAAGGGCATATGACTTTCATACGAAATTTATTGAACTTGCAGCTGAAACAAATGAATCTATGCCCTTCTATGTCGCAAATTTGATTCTAAAAGAGTTAAGTAACATACCCAAAACGCTCAAAGATACAAACATACTTTTTCTTGGTGTCGCTTTCAAAAGAAATGTTGACGATACAAGGCTTTCACCTGCTTTGAAAATAATGGAAATACTTATAAACGAAGGAGCCGAAAAAATATATTATAATGACCCATTCGTCCCGAAAGTTCAACTAAATGGACAAGAATTTAGATCAGTTGAATTAACAGAAAAAATTTTGAAAAACTCTGATATAGTTGTTATAACAACCGACCATAGTAGCTACGATTTTGAATTCATAGCTAAAAATTCAAAAATTATAATTGACACAAGAAATGCCACAAAAAATGTAAAAGATCCTAATGCAAGGATAATAAAACTTGGAGCATTGACGAAAAATTACAGCGAAAATAAAATTTCAACAAAATGATGAGAAAAGTCCTCGTTTTACTATTAATCATTTTTAAACTCAACCTCATATCACAATCTCAAGAGATAAAACCTGAAACCTCAAGGGGATTAGGAATAAAATTTGACGAAATTTTAAAACAAGCACAACCAACACAGTATCCAATCCTTGACCCAAACATTCTCTCACTTGAAAAACCGATTGATCCAGATAATTATATTGTTGGACCGGGAGATATTTTAAGCGTAAATGTTTGGACTTCGCCACCGCTAAGTTTCATGGTTCAAGTCACGGTTGAAGGAACTGCAATAATTCCAACCGTTGGAGAAGTAAAAGTTTCAGGGCTTACTCTATCCAACGCAAAACAAAACATAATTCAAAAGATAAAATCAAAGTATATCGCAAGTGAAATTACAGCTACACTTGTTGTGCCACGTTCTTTCAATGTTACCGTGACTGGATATGTTTTAAACGAGGGCAAATATAGAGTCCGCTCAATTGATAGAGTTTCAAATGCAGTTGCTATGGCACTTTCGCCTGTGGAAACATTGCAGGTGTTTAGAAGAACTATGATTGACAGCGTAAACTTTAGAAAAATCTTGTTGAAAAGAAACGGACATACAATTAATGTTGATTTGAGAAAATACTTTGCAACAGGGGATGACAAATATAACCCTTACTTGCTTGAGGGGGATTGGATAATCGTTCAAAGAAGAGATTTTAATTCCTTCGTTGCAATTTATGGTGCTGTGAATAAGCCAGGTGTATATGAATTTGTTGAAGGGGATAGGCTAACTGACATAGTTAAAATTGCTGGTGGGACGCTGGAAAGTGCAGTCCTTGAAGCGGTTGAAATTTTAAGACTTGATGAAGAGGGTAAGATGAAAGAAAAATTAACTGTAAATTTGAGAAAAATTTTAAATGGTGAAGCCGAGGACCTGAAACTTGAAAACAACGATAGAATTTTCATACCTGAAAGAAAAACGCTAAAGCAAAATTACAGAGTTGTTGTGCAAGGTGAAGTGAAATATCCTGGAACTTACCCAATTTCAGCAAATGGAACGATGTTGAGCGAGATTTTGAAAAAGGCTGAGCTAACCAAATACTCCGATCTTGGGCGTGCGTTCATAATTAAGCAATGGATAAATAATCCAGTTCAAATTAATAGCCTACTTCCACTTTTAATGATTAAAGGGTTTGGATTTCCAGGCCTTGATTCAATATATTTCTCGCTTGAGTCGTCAATTTTAAGTTCTTTAAAATTTGTATCGGTTGATATTGAAAAAGTTATCTCTAACACAGAAGATTATGAGCTTCAAGACGGTGATTTGATATATATTCCAACGCAAATAAAATCTGTCTATGTTTTCGGTCAAGTAAATAATCCTGGTTTTGTCTCGTATAAAAAAGGAATGAATTATGAATACTACATCTTAAAAGCTGGTGGATTTTCGCAATTTGCACGCAAAGGTGATGTTAAAGTGATAAAGGGAAAAACTTATAACTGGTTTGACGCCAATGAAACCATAATTGAACCTGGGGATTTCATCTTTGTCCCTAAGAAAATTGTCAGAGAACCCATCTACTACTGGAACCTTGTAAAGGATATAATTTTAACCATTGGTGCGGTTGCATCAACAGTTGCAACGATAATTTTAATAATTAATCAAACGAAATGACATCCTGGACATAAATGAGCAAACAATATAAAGCTGAACTTCTTCTTCTGCTGATAACCTTAATTTGGGGTGGGACATTTAGCATAGTTAAAACTGCGCTTGAAGATGCATCGCCATTAATTTTTCTTGGCATAAGATTTGGAATATCAACAATTCTTTACATTATTTTCTTCCCATCGTCTTTGAAAGATTTTGACTCAAAGACATTGAAACATGGGTTAGTTATATCTTTTCTTCTTTTCGTTGGATTCGCTTTTCAAACGGTTGGACTTAAATACACAACCGCTTCAAAATCCGGGTTCATAACAGGAATGCTTGTGATTTTTACACCGATAGCACAAACGATAATTGAAAGAAAACCGCCCAAATTAGGAAATCTGCTCGGGATTCTACTTGTCACTTTTGGTCTTTTACTTTTAACATCAAAAGAAGATTCAATTGAAAGCTTCATCTATTCGCTCGGGCATGATTTCACAGCCGGGGACTTTCTCACACTTCTATGTGCGATTATGTTTGCACTTTACATTGTCTATCTTGATATTTACTCAAGGGAGCACGCGACAGGAAAGCTTGTCGTGATGCAACTTGCTGTGATATCAATTTTTTCGCTTGCGATTTCACCAATTTTTGATGATGTGAAGATAAATTTAACCTCGCAATTGTTTTTAGCCCTTCTTTACACTTCTTTGCTCGCCACGATATTTGCAACCTACATACAAACCGAGTATCAAAAATTCACAACCCCAACACGTGCTGCAACCATATTCACTATGGAGCCCGTTTTCGCAGCGCTTATAGCGAGAATTTTTCTAAACGAAAAGCTTGCACCATTTGCGATTCTTGGCTGTGCCTTAATGCTGGCTGGTCTTTTAATATCAGAATTATCAGATGTGCTCTTTAGAAATTTTTTGAAAAGAAATTGAGTTTTAATTTAAGAAATCTTTGAAGAACAAAACTGCCTTTTTACATAAATGAGAAATCCAAAGGATACAACAGTCGTGGTTGCAATGAGCGGTGGAGTGGACTCATCAGTTGCAGCTGCAATTTTAAAGGAACAGGGATATAACCTAATTGGAATCACAATAAAGACATACAATTATGAAGACATAGGGGTGCAAAATGAGCATAGCTGTTGCTCACTTGAGGGAATTAACGACGCCAGAACAGTTGCAACTAAGCTTGGATTTCCGCACTATGTGGTTGATTTGACGAAAGAATTCCACCGCGAGGTCATAAGCTATTTTATCCAAGACTATCTTGAGGGTAGAACACCAAATCCATGCGTCATTTGCAATAGAAAAATAAAGTGGGAAGCACTAATAAGAAAAGCAATCTCGCTTGGGGCTAATTATATAGCGACAGGTCACTATGCAAGGGTTAAATTTGACAAAGCAAAGGGGAGATATATTTTAATGCGCGGAGTTGATGCATCAAAAGACCAGTCATATGCACTTTGGGGATTGACGCAGGAAAGTTTGAGCAGGACAATTTTCCCACTTGGAGAACTTACAAAATCAGAAGTCAGAGAGCTTGCAAGAAAGTATGATTTAAAAATTGCAAACAAGCCTGAAAGTTTTGAAATATGTTTTGTTCCAGACAATGATTATACAAAATTTCTTGAAAAAAATGTCAGTGGCCTCACCGAATCCGTCAAAGATGGCGACATCTTCATGGATGGCAAAGTTATAGGCAAACATCGCGGTTATCCATTTTATACAATTGGTCAGAGAAGAGGACTTGGGGTTACACTTGGTTATCCAGTTTATGTGATAGGGATTGACCCAGAAAAAAATGTGATTGAGGTTGGTCCAGAGGAAAAACTTTATCACAATGCTTTAATAGCGGACAATGTAAATTTAATTTCTGTTGAAAAAATTGAAAATGGAATGAAAGTTACCGCAAAGATACGATATTCTGATGAAGGAAGCCCAGCGTTTCTTGAGAACTATGGAGATTGTAAAGTTTTAGTCAAATTTGAAAAACCGAAGCGCGCTATAACCCCAGGACAGTCGGTGGTGTTTTACGATGGCGATGTTGTAGTTGGTGGTGGTATAATTGAGAAAGCACTTGACATTTAGTATCTATCAAGTTTAAACTTTTCACCAAGATATAGTTTTCTTGCTTCTGGGTCATTTGCGAGAAACTCAGCAGTGCCTTCTTTTAAAATTTGTCCCTCAAACAAAAGATATGCTCTATCCGTGATTGAAAGCGTCTCGTGAACGTTATGGTCTGTGATCAAAACACCGATGTTTCTATTTTTAAGATTTGCAACTATATTCATTAAATCCTCAACCGCGATCGGGTCTATCCCGGCAAATGGTTCATCAAGTAGTATAAACTTCGGCTCAGTTGCAAGCGCCCTCGCTATTTCCGTTCTACGCCTTTCACCCCCGCTCAACATATATCCCTTGCTTTTTCTTATATGAGCTATTCCGAAATCTTCAAGCAATTTTTCAAGTTTCTCTTTTCTTTGCTCCGGCGTCAAATCCATAACTTGCAAAACAGCCATTATATTTTCTTCAACCGTTAACTTCTTGAAAATGCTCGCTTCCTGCGGAAGGTAGCTTATCCCAAGTCTCGCCCGCTTATACATTGGCATCTTTGTTATTTCAACATCATCAATGAAAACTTTTCCAGCATTTGGTTTTATCATTCCAACGATCACATAAAATGTCGTCGTCTTTCCAGCACCGTTTGGACCAAGAAGTCCAACAACTTCTCCTTGCTTAACCTCTATGCTGACATCGCGAACGACATATCTTTTTTTATACCTTTTATAAAGCGATTCAGCTCTTAAAACGCTACCTATTTCATTGCCCTTTGCTCCAGACGATTTCAAGTCTGTCATTTTTCCACGGTTTTCTTTTAATGTAATTAAAACCCTCAAGATTGAAACTGCTTTCCCTCCCATTGACAAGTTCCTCAGGATAATAAACTCCTTCAATTCCACCAACAACTTTTATCCTATTCATTTTGCCATCTTTAAACTTAATCCAAACAGTATCACCACTGACATAATTTACACCATTTGCTTTTTTTTCGCCCGACTCGGTAGTTTCAAAAATATAATATAAACTCATCGCATTTTTTTCAACATAAACTTCTTCAATTTTATTCTCACTGAATTTAATCCGTATCATTTTACCCTTCAACTGGTTGAACCTTTCGGGATAAGACGAATCAGCAGGTTCAATGGCAAATGCCGAGCCATAAATGTAAACCTCATCAATTCTTCTATCTTTTAACTTAACTACAATTGAATCTCCGGAAACTTGGTTATCTTCATACCAAACAATAGGTTTTCTCCACAAAATGATTATGTCTTTCTTATCATAGTAAAAAACATCACCACAAATTGCAGAAAGATTTCCACGAACTATCATAACGCTGTCGGTTGCAGAAAACATACTGACATTTGTGTCTCTATAAGATTCCATAAATCTCCCAACAACAATCAATGTATCAATTTCACCAGTTGAAGATGTGTCAATTTGAACAAGCTTTGGATTATTTTTTATTATGCTGTATTTGGCACTGTCGTAATTTTCAAAATATCCACTGTAAATTGTGATATTGTTTTCAAGGTTTGTGATTTTGACATCTCCAACTGCGATTGATTTTTTTTCATCGCGATAGTAGAAAAGTTGATTCGCGGTTATCACATTTACTGAGTCAATAAGTTTAACATTTGATTTAAAATTTGCGACCTTTTTTTGAGCATCGTAATTTCCATAATTTGCATAAAGCGTAGTTCTCCCGTCTGTTAACCTAACACCGCCTTCACACATCGCAATTTTTTTATCTCCAAGATAAATACCTTGATCGGCTTCAAGCAAAAGTGTATCTTGTTTAATTTTTAAATTTCCGTAAACCTCAATTCTGTTTTCATCAACATATTGAACTGCCCTATCGCACCAGACATAGATATTTTCGTGTTTGAGTTGAACATTGCCAGTGAATTCGCGAATTGTCTTTGAATCATATCTTCTTCCGACCAAGCTATCGGCGTGAATAAGTTGAACAAGTTTTGACTCCTGCGAAAAAGCAAGATGGAACAAGTTTAAACCCCAAAAGACAGCGAGAATATATCTTAAAAATTTGGGAAACACAGAAGAAATTTATTTTTCTTTAACCTTCGCTTGTCCACTTACCCGATAAACGACATAGTTTTTAAGGTCTTGATCCGCTTCAAAGCCATACCCTTGCAATATCTCATCCGATGATGTAACTTTGACAAAGGCATCCGAGCGAACTTTCCCTCTTTCATTGTCCCAAAATAATCTACTCGTCTCAACTTTCGTTCCCTCATCAGAAACGGCAATTATATTTCCATAGGCTTCAAGATTTTTAGTTTTCTCAATCACTCTACCGCTGTCAGCAATTAAAAAAGAAGTGTGTTTTCCATTTTCATCGTAAAAATCAACCCTGAATCCCTCGTTCAAAATAGTTACATCTTGTTCTTGAAAAACCATTATATGATTTGCCTTTAGAATTGCTCTAACCCTGCCGGAATCACTGAAGATGATTTCAGCATCCCACGATTCCTGCGAAGGCAGAGGAGTTTGAGGTAATTGAATGATTGAGGGTTTAAGTTTATCCTCACAGGCTAAAAACGAAAAAACTAAAATTAAAAAGAAAAATCTGAACTTCACTGCTCAATATCACCATATGTTTCAGAAGAACTTAAACCCGCTTTGACGAGGTCGTGTATGTGAATCATTCCAATTGGGACTTTGTCATCATCAATTACCACAAGCTGTGTGATATTGTATGTCTCCATCTGTTGAAGCGCTGTAACCGCAAGCGTATCTTTTTTTATCGTTTTCGGATTTTTTGTCATAACTTCCCCAGCGGTAAAAGCAAAGACATTTTCTATCCTTTGAAGAAGCCTTCGCAAATCTCCATCAGTAATTATTCCAACAAGTTTACCATTGTCATCAACAACACATGTAGCTCCAAGTCTTTTTGATGTCATTTCTATTATCGTCTCCTTCATCGGAGTTGATATGTGAACTATTGGGACATCCTTTCCAGAAACCATAAGCTCTTCAACTTTTAAAAGAAGTCGCTTACCGAGATTTCCACCTGGATGGAATAGAGCGAAATTTTCTTTTGTGAAATTTCTTTTTTCAAGCAAAGCGATTGCAAGAGCATCACCCATCGCAAGAGTTGCTGTCGTTGAAGCAGTCGGTGCAAGATTATATGGGCAAGCTTCTTCCTTAACACCAACATTTAAAACATAGTCCGAAAGTCGCGCAAGTTGTGAGTTTAAGTTACCGACCATTGACACAATTGGAACACCTATCCTTTTAAGAATTGGAATAAGGCGGAGGACTTCACTTGTATCGCCACTTTTTGATATACAAATTACGACATCTTCCTCCCGCACAACGCCAAGGTCACCGTGAATTGCATCAACAGGATGAAGATAAAGCGCTGGCGTCCCTGTTGAATTCATCGTCGCGACGATCTTCCTTGCTATTATCCCTGACTTCCCGACGCCGGTTATTATAACTTTTCCAGACGAATTCAAAATCAACTCAATAACTTTAGCAAAATTTTCGTCAATTCTTTTTTCAAGCTCCGCAACCGCACTTGCCTCAATCCTTATAACCCTTTTCCCAATTTCAATTACATCTTTTTCAACCGCAACTTGTTCTTTATCCATACCTTAAAAACTTACTTACTTTTAAATTTTCGCTTTAAATAAAGAAAACAAACCCTTTTTCTCTACAATTTCATCATAAGCTCCTGTATCAACTTTCCCAAAAAGTTTACTATAGGAGATGAAGGCATTGTTTATATCGGCATCCGTAAACTTACCGATGTTCTCAAATATAAAATTTACATTTAATCCAGAAACTCTATCAACTATACCTTTCCTACGCCTCAAAAGTTCGTTAAAAAAATTTGTAATAGGAATGATATGATTTATCCCAGAATCAACCTCATGTAGCCATATTTTTTTATCTGATGGACTTATGACAAGAACTAAATTACTTTCTTTTTTTGAAAAAATTTTCACCTCGCGAACCGATTGACCTGTCGCAGGCGAGACTTCACCCGGCACCCAGTAAGCATAACTCCATCTTCTTAATTCAACGAAGTTTTTGCGAGGTATCTCATCGCTGGTTAAGTTAACTATATCAACTTGAATTTGATTTTTATAAGCTTTATGAATTGAAATTTGAATTTTTGCCCCTTCCATCTCAATTTGACCAAGCGAGATAATAGGAGTAAAAAACGCTTCTTCATTTGGTTTGTTTTCAGGTTGCCCAAGAATTAAATTATCTGGCTCAAATTTCCCGTATCCAACAACCATCATCTCTTTTATCATATCTCGGTAAACTTTGTATCCGGGTTTATTTTCAGGCAGCATCCACAAAATCCAATCTATTTCACGGTCGGTTAATTTTCTTGGAAAGCGCCCGTTAAAACTCATAAATTTTCATTTTGTAATTTATTTGCAGCTTAAATTAAAAAAAGAGCCTTTAAAAACAAAATCAGCTTTTTAAAAGCGAATCAATCCCGCAAACTTTGAAAATACTTGACAAATTATCTGTATTTGAGTTATATTTTGATAAATACAAAATTTGCGAAACGATGGACGAACCGAACCTAAAAATTGAAGAAATTCGCTCGCATTTTAAAATTGACACAAGACTTTGCGTTTTTGAACTTTCTGAAGATTTTTTAAAAATATCAGACAAAAGAGTATATACAAAGGTTGAAAAATTTCTTAAACGCAGCGGAATCAAACTCCAACTAAAACTTCTCCCCGATGAAAATTTTCGCCTAAAATTTGGCGTTTGCAATGTCGGAACCGCCCCCATTTTCAAAGAACCATCAATGAAAAGCGAACAAATAACACAACTTATACTTGGAGAAACATTTGATGTCCTTGAAATTTTTAACGAAGAGTGGGTTAGGATCAGGATGCACTTTGATGGATACATTGGCTGGGTTTATAGATCTCAGGTTGTGTTGATGAGCGCTGAGGAATTTTCAGACTATATCAAAAAGAAGAAAGTTCAACTTAAAGCAAATATCGGATTTATTCGCTCAAAACCAGATGAAAATTCGGTACCATTGAGAGATGCTGTTATATGTTCTCAGTTAAATATAATTGGTGAAAAAGGCAAATGGCTAATGATTGAACTTCCTGATAGAGTTGTCGGATGGGTCAATAAAAGCGAAGTAAATAGAGTAAGGTCTAAACATCCAAGTGGTGAACGAATAATAAAAACTGCGATGAAATTTCTTGGGGTTTCTTATTTATGGGGTGGCAAAACTTCGAAAGGTTTTGACTGTTCTGGGTTTGTTCAAACTGTCTACAGGATAAACGGAATTCAATTGCCGAGAGATTCAGATATGCAGTGGAAGATAGGGAAATATGTGGGCAAAAACTTTGCAAAATTTAAAAAAGGAGATCTTCTATTTTTTAGCTCCGACGGTCAAAGGATAACACATGTTGGAATTTACACGGGCAAGGATATGGAGATAATACATGCCTCTGGATTTGTCAGGTTGAATAGCCTTGATAAGAGAAATGAGATTTTCAGCGAACGCCTTGAAAGAACTTTTACAGGGGCAAGGAGAGTTTTAATTTAAAAAAGCAAAATTTTTAAATTCAGGAGGTGAGTTAAATTCAGAGAAGAATCGCAACTCAGATTCAATCTTTACGAGGAAAAACACGCATCACAAAATCCACTGAACAAAAAGGTTCTTGTCTTGAATCAAAACTATGAGCCGATGAGCATTTGCCCGGTTAAAAAGGCAATTACTTTACTTTATCTTGGGAAAGCAGAACTTATCGCTGCAAAAGAAGGACAATACATAAGATCAGTCTCATACGCTATACCGTTCCCAAGCGTTGTGAGATTGTCTTATTATATTCATATGCCCTACCGTAGAGTGATTTTAACAAGGAAAAACATTCTTAAACGAGATAACTACAGGTGCCAATACTGTGGTCGTACAGGAGTTCCACTTACAATTGATCATGTCATCCCGAAATCAAAGGGTGGCGAAGATACTTGGGAAAATCTTGTTTGCGCTTGTATTCAATGTAATAACAAAAAAGGCGATAGAACACCAGAAGAAGCGGGAATGAAACTGTTAAGAAAACCGATGAGACCGAATCCAATACTTTTCATCAAAAACTTCGTCGGTGAAATAGACGAAAATTGGAAGCCATATCTGTTTTTGTAAAGCCAAACTACAAAGGGGCGAATTTTCATTTGAAAAAATGATTTGATATATTTTTGAAAAACAAAAGAGCAAAACGCAAAAATAATGATTTTTAAAAAGAGAACTCACACTTGTGGAGAGCTAAGAGCAAGCGATGTCGGAAAAACAGTCACACTTAACGGCTGGGTTGATAGAAGAAGAGACCTCGGTGGGTTAATTTTTATTGATCTCAGGGACAGATATGGCAAAACGCAAATAGTTTTTTCACCTCAGCACAACAAAGAAGCATACCAAATTGCAAAAGAATTAAGGTCAGAATATGTAATTTCAGTTACAGGCAAAGTTGAAAGAAGACCAAAAGGTGCAGAAAATCCATTCATTCCTACAGGCGAGATTGATGTCCTTGCAGATGAAATTCAAATTTTAAGTAAATCCGAAATCCCACCTTTTTTAATTGAAGATGATATAAATGTTTCCGAAGAGCTACGGCTTAAATACAGATATCTTGACTTGAGAAGACCAACTATGCAGTCAAATCTTATAACAAGACATAAGATGGCACAGATAGTGCGAAGATATTTTGACGAAAATAACTTTCTTGAAATAGAGACATCTTTTCTGGTCAAAAGCACACCCGAGGGCGCAAGGGATTTCCTCGTTCCGAGCAGAATTCATCCAGGAAAATTTTATGCTCTTCCACAGTCGCCACAACTTTACAAACAAATTTTAATGGTCGCTGGATTTGACAGATATTTCCAAATCGTTAAATGTTTCAGAGATGAAGACTTGAGAGCAGATAGACAGCCTGAATTTACACAAATTGATATTGAGATGTCATTTGTAACGGAAGAAGATGTTTTTAGCATTGTTGAAGGATTGATGACAAGATTATTCAGGGAAATTAAAGGGATAGAAATTCCAACTCCGTTCCCACGGATAACATATAAAGAAGCGATTGAGACATATGGGACAGATAAGCCTGATTTAAGATTTGATTTAAAAATTGTAAATGTCACGGATATTTTCAAAACAACAGATTTTAAAGTTTTTCGTGAAGCCATAGAAAATGGCGGAATTATCTGCGGACTAAATCTCAAAGGTTGCGGAAATTACTCAAGGAAACAAATTGATGAATTGACAGCGCTTGCAAAAAGCTACGGCGCAGGTGGACTTGTCCACTTTAAAATTGAAAATGGACAAATTGATTCGCCCGTCGCAAAATACTTCTCAAAATTTTCACTTCAAAAGTTAAAAGAGAAAATGAATTCAAACGAAGGCGACCTTATAATTTTGGTTTCAGACCAACCTCAAAAAGTTTATTCAATTCTTGGAAACTTAAGGCTTGAACTTGGCAAAAAATTAAACCTCATTGATGAAAATGATTTCAAATTAGCATGGATAGTTGACTTCCCACTCCTTGAATGGGATGAAGAGGAAAATCGCTGGGTTTCTGTTCATCACCCATTCACATCACCAAAAATTGAAGACATTGACTTGCTTGACACTGATCCTGGGAAAGTTCGTGCAAGAGCCTATGACCTTATCTTAAATGGCAACGAAATCGCAGGTGGAAGCATAAGAATTCACGATGCGGAACTTCAACGCAAAATTTTTAAACTTCTTGGAATTTCAGATGAAGAAGCAAAAGTTAAATTTGGCTTTCTTCTTGAAGCATTCAAATATGGGCCACCGCCACACGGCGGAATCGCATTTGGTTTTGATAGGCTTGTGATGATTTTCACCGGGATGAAATCAATTCGTGATGTAATTGCATTCCCAAAAACTAGCAGTGCAATTTCACTTATGGACGACGCTCCATCAGAAGTTGACCCAAAACAACTTGAAGAACTTCATATTCAGATAAAAAGAGAAGATTGACAATTTAAGTTATTTCATCAAGAGCATCTTGATATTCTTCGTGAAAGCTCCAGCTACCATTCGGCAAAAATAAACACCTGATGTCACTGCGCGACCTCTTTCATCTCGGGCATCCCATGTAAGTTTATGCTTACCAGCTTCTTTAAAACCCTCAAAAAGCGTCTTCACTTCCTGCCCCAAGACATTGTAAACTTTCAAACTTACCCACGAATCAAACGGAAGCTCATACTCAATCGTGGTTTCAAGATTAAATGGATTTGGATAATTCTGATAAAGCTCAAACCTGCGTGGAACCTCTTCAAACCCAGCGACGGTAACTGGAATTGTTGAAACTTCATTTGATGGGTCACTTTCATTATGAAGTTTATCAAACGCCGTCACAACATAAAAATATATCTTATTCGTATCAGCGACAGCATCCGTATAACTTATCTTTGTCCCCTCAATTACAGCAACAAGATTTTTTATATTGTTTATATCAACAGGCGAATCACTAGACCTGTAAATCGCATAATACTTAACAGTATCACCATCGGCAGAAGATTCCGGAACGCTCCACACAAGCTCAAAGCTTCTGTTTGATATCCTTCTCAATGTTAAATTAACAGGCGGATTAGGTCTTATATCATCAATCCAAGGCATTGGATGAATAAAGGCGTAATATCTGTATCTTGAATTTTTCAAGCTGTCAATTAAACCTTTCAACAACAATGATTTATACCTGAAAAATGTGTTCCCTTCTGCTCCTACACTTCTTGTAGTATCAATCTGAGCGAGTATTTCCAAAGCAGACCAATCACCAGAACCACTACCCATCCTGTATGCAGCTGAGCCAGCAAAAATATGTCTTCCATAGCTGTTATTTTTCCAGTCGCGCACCAAAACATTAAACTTCGGATTCGTTTCAATGTCCCAGTAAATTTGTGGTGAATGGTAATCATGTTTTCCTTCCATAAGCCATCGCCTTGAATCTTGATAAATTGAGCAATACGCCTGCCAGCCCGTTGCAACCGGCGTCCCACTTTGGCACGAACCACAATTTTGACTATATATGTAAACCCCAGCTGAATCACATATGTTTTTGTAAATCCCAATAGGAGCTGAACCAACTTTAACCCATGGCTTAACCTTTTTTATGCTATCGTAAACAGCTCTGACGAATTTATTTATATTCTCCCTTCGCCACTCGCTTTTATCAGGATATTCGCTCGCATAAGGAGCATAAGTATCGTCATCGGGGAAATCAGGATTAGGGTATCGTATATAGTCAAAGTGAATTCCATCAATATTGTAATTTCGTACAAGCTCCATCACAACACTTATTAAATAATTTCTCGCTTCAGGTTTTCCCATATCAATCCACCATTCATTATTTGGCTTATAATATTTCACATAATCAGGATGACGCAAAACAATATGTGGGGGATTTGTAGCTGGTGGAAGTGTTGAATCATCTTTAACCTTAACAACATTCCACCATGCATGAAATTCCATACCTCGCTTATGAGTTTCTTCAATAGCAAATTTCAACGGGTCATAACCCGGATCACGCCCAAGCGTCCCGGTTAAAGAAGTTGCCCATGGCTCATACTGGCTTGGGTAAATTAAATCACCACGAGCACGAACTTGCATTATAACTGTGTTAAAGTTTGCGGATTTTAAATTGTCAAGAATTTGAATTAATTCATTTTTTTGCTGTTGAATTCCACTTGAACTTATCGCCTTCGCTGTTGGCCAATCAAGACCATAGGCCGTTGTAAGCCATACCGCCCGAACTTCCCTTTTCGGATGAACTTGCGAGATAAGTGCTGATGTAAGCAGTAAAAGAAAAAGGTATATCTTTTTCATAAAAAATCCCGTTTAGTTTTGATTAAGCAAAAATTCAAGTGCATCTTCAATCTCTTCAAACCTCACATCGTCAAAAAATCTCATCTTTCCAATTTTAACAGGCAAATACATCCTTATCAATTCCGAAGAAATTTTCTTGTCATAGCCAATATGTTTTAAAATTATCTCTTTTGCAAGCACTTTTTTAGGAAAATTGCCAACGATTTTAAAAACTACCTCCTTTACCCTTTCAAAATCCCCAACTTTTAAAATCGCCCGTCTTAAGGATATAAAACTTTCCCCCAACATCCCAAACATAACTGCTTCACCATGCTTTAGCCTTTTATAATTTAAACCAGCTTCTATACCGTGTCCAATCGTATGCCCAAAATTTAAAATCATCCTCAATTTTTTCTCCCTCTCATCCCTTTGAACTATATTTGACTTAACAGCGACCGACTTATAAACAAGCTTTTGAATAATTTTAAAGTCAAAACTCAAAATTTTTTCCATCCACATCTCAATCATTTCAAAAATTTCCTTGTCCATTATTATGCCATATTTAACAATTTCACCAAGCCCACAGATTAACTCACGCTTCGGGAGCGTCTTTAAAAAGTTCACATCTGAAAAAATGAAAACAGGATGATAAAATGTGCCAATTAAATTTTTCCCCAATTTATGATTTATCCCAACCTTTCCACCGATTGAACTATCAACTTGTGCAAGCAAAGTCGTCGGCATGTGAATTAAATTAACACCGCGAAGATATGTCGCAGAAACAAATCCAGCAAGGTCTCCAATGACACCACCGCCAAACGCAATTATCGCCTCGTCTCTTCTAAGTTTCATTTCAATTAAATCAGTGTAAACTTTTGAAGCGACAGTTAAACTCTTGCTTGATTCCCCAGGATTTAAAACTACAGGCTCGGGGTAAAAACCATCTTTTTTTAAAATCTGCATAAACTCGTCAAGATATAGCTTGGCAACTATTTCATCTGTTATCACCGCAATATGGGGCTTTATCCCGTGCCTTTTGCAAATCGCTGGAAATTTATAAAAAATTTCAGCACCTATGTAAATTGGATATCGCACACTTTTGAAATTCAAAACAATTTTACGCAATCTTCCCCTCAAGTTTCTTTAAAATTTCTTCAACCGTTTCTTCAACGCTTCTATCATCAGTTGAAACAAAAAAATCCGCCTGAAGATAATACGGCTCTCTCACCTTGAGCAAAGTTATAACCCTATCAAAAAGCAAATTTTCTGGCAAGATATTTCCAGCAGGGTCAAGAAGTAAAGGTCTATCAGTCTTAAATTTTATCCGCTCTACTAAAACATCCGGTCTTGCTTTCAAATAAATCAAAATACCAAATTTCTTTACAAGGTAAAGGTTGTCGGAAAATGTTATCGTCCCTCCGCCAAGAGCGACGACGAATTTTGAAAGTTTTAAAACACTTTCAATTAATATCTTCCTCTCAATGTTTCTAAAATAAAGCTCGCCCTTTTCACGAAATATATCAACAATTTCCCGCCCCTCAACTTCTTGAATTAAATCATCAACATCAATAAAATCATATCCAAGTTGCTTTGCAAGTATAGGTCCAATAGTGCTTTTACCGCTTCCCATAAATCCAGTAAGAAAGACAAGCTCTTTCTTCATCTGCTCAATCAATTTTCTTTATTCTATAAATTAACACAACAGACTTTGAACTTCTGTATGTTATTCCCTTTTTTAAAACAGTTTCAAATTCAAATGGCTCGTTTTTCAAAATTTCAAAGAACTCAAACGAAGTTCGTCTGTTTGGGTCAGCAATATAACAAACTGAATTCAGACCCATAGCAAGCTTTAAAACATTAATTATATCGGGGAATAAATCTCTCTCATAAATTATATCTGCGCCGATGACAAAGTCAAATTTTTCACTTAAAAAAGGGTGCCTCCAATCAAGATAGACAAATTTTGCATTTCCCTCATCGCCTATATTTCTGATATAGTTTCTTCTCGCATATTGCAAAGCCATCATCTCATAGTCAGTTGCGGTGACCAATGCATTTTTAAAGCCAAGAGCAATGCTTGTCAAACCAAGTCCGCAACCAAGCTCAAGGGCTTTTTTACCATAGAATTCATCGCTATCAAGAATATACTCTGCGAGAACTATAGCTGATGGCCAAACCTCAATCCAAAAAGGAATTTTATCACTGACGGCATATTTTTCAATCACATCATCAATTGCCTTTTCCCTATCCGCCGGGTCAACAGGCGATTCAATAAAAATTTTCCTGTTTGAAATTTCAAATACGAGCATAAAGTTTTTAGTTCTTCCTTTCTAACAAAATTTCCCTTAAATACTTCACCGGTGGTGAACCATGCGAAAGAAGAGATTCGTTAAACTCCTTTATGTTAAATTTCTCTCCCTTCATCTTTCTATATTCCCCCCTCAAACTCATTATCTCCTGAAACCCTGTAAAGTAGCTTGAAAGTTGTGCCGATGTAAGACATGCCCTCCTCCATTTGCCCTCAGCTTCAGCTCCTTCTTGGAAACCTTCTCTCATCATAAGTTCAAGCGCTTCCTCCTGCGTCATATTCCCAGCGTGAATTTTATGGTCAAGAATTGCATTTATCACAACCCTTATATACCACTTCAAATGTATCAATTTCATCTTCGGGTCATTGTTCAATAACCCATTTTCAATCAACAACCTTTCAGCATAAACTGCCCAACCTTCAACCATAGGTCCACTCCAAAAAACACTCCTAACAATGGAAGGACAACGATTTGAATAATAAAGCTGAACATAATGCCCAGGGATTGCCTCGTGTATGCTCAACTCAAGAAGCGAATAATAATTATATTCGCGAAGGTATGACTCAACTTGCTTAGGCGTCCAATCTTCAGGTATAGGTGAAACATTGTAAAATGTTTTCATATTTTTCTCAAGTGGACCTGGTGCTTCAAGCGAAGCAACAGATACACCTCGCTGGTATTCAGGCGTCTCACGAACAACAAGCAGTTTGCTCTCATCAAGTGTTAAAAGGTCTTTTTCTTTGACAAACCGCGTGAGATAATTTAAATCAGACTTTATCCTGTCCATTATTTCATTCGGTCTCGGATGCTCAAGCACAATTTTATCCAGAACAGCTTTTATAACGGAAAGTTTATCCATATTCTTTGCCTCTCTACCGTAGTAGTATTTGTAAAGTGGCAGGGCAATTTTATACATTTCATCATGTGTTCTGTTCTTTTCACTTTCAGCGAGAGCAAGAATTTCATCTGGCGTGAAAGATGACTTAAGGTAATATCTCATCTTCTTGTAATAAAGTTCTTTTCCAAGTCTAAAATCGCGCTTTGATTTAGGCTTAAGCTCATTTTCAAGCCATTTTCCGTAATCTTCAAGCGATTTGACCGCAACTTCACTTACCTTTTTAACCTCCGCCTTTAACTCATCAGATATATTAAGTGTGTCTGAAAACTTTATTAAGTCATTTTTCAAGATATTGATATTCCCCTTATTCTGCCTTATTGCGGTTTCAATATGAATTTGTGGAGCGTCTTTTAAATTTTTCTTCGCTTGTTCAACAAATCTTGGAATTTGCTTCGCTCGTTCAATTGCGTTCTTCAACCTCTCCTGCGCTGGCGCAAAATCCTGAACTATAAGATACATCAACCCATCACCAATAACTGAATTGTAAATTAACGGATTCCACTCATACTCTCTTAACTCTTTAAGACTAAAAATCATCTCATCAATCTCCTCAAGCAAAATACGACAATCAATACTATTGTCCTTTGAAAGCTTTTTTAAATCAAACTTTGAAAATTTCTCTTTGTAATTTTTTAGCCATTCAAGTTTTTCTTTTATCGCCTTTTCAGAAAGATCGTCAAGCAAATTATCATACTTATGATACCCAACCCAAGTTGCAGCGACTGGATTAAACTTAAAATACTCATCCATAAACTTATCAACAAGCTTTGAAAATTTTTCATCTTCAGATTGACGTGAGCAACCAGAAATTAAAATTAAAAGCATAGCGAGGACTAAAATTAATTCCCGTTTCATTTTTTTGCTACTTTTTGTTTTTGAATTTTTTAAAAATTGTGAATGCAAATGAGAAAGCAAAAACCACAAGCGAAATATAAACAATTATATCGCCATACTTTGTATAAAAAGTTTTTCTATCATTTAACTTTATCACATCAGCAAGCTCTGTCTTCTCGTGAAATTTCGTCTTCTTTTGAACCCTGCCATATGGGTCAATGAAACCAGAAATTCCACCATTTGCACACCTTACAATGCTTTTTCTATTTTCAACCGCACGCAAAATTGAATACTGAAAATGTTGATACGGTCCAGATGTATTCCCATACCAACTGTCGTTCGTTATGACGACGAGAAATTGCGCTCCTCTTTTCACAAACTCACGCACAAAGCTTGGATAAATTGACTCATAACACACAACGCCAGAAAATTTAATAACTTCACCTTTTCTCGTTTTCATCTCAAAAACAGTCGTATCTCGCCCCTTCGCCCAGTTGCTTATCCCAACCCCCCATTGCAATGGTTCAATAAGAAAATGGAATGTATCAGCATAAGGCAATCTCTCCCCAAATGGAACAAGGATTATCTTCGCATACTTTTGGATTTTATCAAAATTCGGAACGAAAAGTCCCATCGCATTAAACGCATCGTATCTCTGTCCAGTTTCTTTTATAAGATGACTGCTTGGTGGTGCCTTTGAGGCATCATCATAAAATTTTGCATCTGGGAATCCAGTTAAAACAGCAATTTTTAATCTGTCAATCTCACTTTTAAACCAGTTAAGATAATAACGATATGGTGAAAGCAAAAGATAATAAGTTATCGCAGTTTCAGGATAAACAACAAGTTCAACATCAGGATTTTCTTCAACTATTTTTTTTGTCACCCCCAAGTAAAGATTTATCTGATCAGCAAGCGTCCCTTCCCATTTTAGCCATGGATTTATATCTGGCTGAATTAATCCGACTTTTATTTCTTTATCAAAAGATTTTTCATTTTTCAAAACATAAACCCCGTAAAAATCAGGCAGGACATAGATTAAAACTGCGAGCGCAAAGTATTTCAAAGAACTTTTTGAAAAAATTTTCCTTTCTTCAAAAAATTTTTTTATCGCAAGATAAAAAAGAACATTCACAACCAAAATTACAAATGAAAGCCCGTAAACACCTGTAAATTCAACAAATTGAATCTTCTCAAGAAAATATGTTTGCGTGTTCCCAAGTGTAAGCCAAGGGAACGCAAGCTCAGTGGTTGAGCGAAAATATTCAAACAGAACAAAAACGAATGGGAAAACAAACAAATGAAAATTGCTACCAACATTTCGTTTGACGAACATATAAAACCACATCGGGAGGAAAAATAAAAGCGGATGAACAAGTATAAGAAGGATACATCCAACCATAAGAAACGGGTCCGCTTCTTTTGACCAGCCACCGACCCAATAAAGCGTGAAAAGGTTAAAGACGAAAAAAGCAAGATATGAATAGCGAAAAAGCTGTTTATAATTTTCAAGTTTATCAATGAGAAACAAAAGTGGAACAAAGCCAACCGTCGCAAAAAAGCCAGTTCTCAAAGGTGGAAAAGATGCTGAAAGCAAAATCCCAGTTGCGAAAGAAAGAAATAATTTTTCCTTAACAAAAGAACACTTGTTGCCCTTGCTCACCTTGAACTCTCTTTCTAAATTTATTTTCATAAAGTTTAACCAAATAAACCCAAAAATAAAAGACGAAAAATCCAACTAAAAATCCAAGCAACATCCCAGCCATCACATCAGCTGGATAATGAACCCCAACATAAACTCTTGAAAATGAAACTAAAAACGCTATTGAAAAAAGATAAGGCAAAAGTTTTTTATAAAACTTTGATAAAAGAACCGCAACCGTAAAACTGTTAACCGCATGACTTGATGGAAACGATAAACCACTCCCACACGAAACAAGTAATCTGACATTTTCAAGCTCATGACATGGACGAATCCTCCCCACAAGTGGCTTTATGACATGACTACTTAACTGGTCACTTATAGTTATGGCAGGGATCAAAAGGAGTGCAACGATTCTTCCCGTCTTTCCACCGAAAATTAAAAGTCCAACCCATACGAAGACGAGAAAAATTCTCAAATTTAAGTCCTTAGTTATAAATGGCATCAAAACATCAAAAACAGGATTTGCAATTTCACGATTGAAAAAATAAAACAACGCTTTGTCAATTTGCAAAATTTCGTGAAACACCTTATTTCTTTTTGTTTTTTAAAAAATTTCTCAACAAGTAAACGGCAACTATAACCGTTAAAACAATTGTTATAATTTTGCTGTATGCCGAAATAACATCAGCTATCAAGTGCCAATTCTCACCAAGTATCTTTCCAGCTGTCACGAGAATTGAATACCAAAGAGATGCACTTAAAAACGAAAGCAGTAACGATTTTTTTATGTCATATTCGCCAAGCCCAGCAAAAAAAGCAACAAATGCCCTTGTCCCAGCAAGAAATCTATTGATAACAATCAAAAAATATCCATATTTTTTAAACAATGCTTCAACTTTTTTGACATTTTCAGGATTTATGAATTTTATTTTTCCTTTTTCAATTATCTCATCACCAAATTTATCCCCAATGAAATACATCGTCATAAATCCAAGAGTGCTTCCTAAAACTGCTGAAGCAAGCGTGAGATAAAAATCAGTTTTCCCAAGCCCCGAAAGAGAAGCACAGAAAACAACGACAACATCACTTGGTGAAGGTGGAAAAAGATTTTCAATGTATGCGAACAAAAAAACAATAAAATAAATCCACACATTGTCAACGCTTAAAATAAAATCAAGTATTTGCTTTATATCCATTACATCAATCGTTTTTTGATTTCACCATTACGATTGCAAAACATGCGATTGCATCACCTCTGCCAAGTGAGCCAAGCTTCTCATTTCGCTTAGGCTTAATTGAAATTTTATCAGCTGGAATTTCAAGGATTGAACTTAATTTTTTTCTCATCTCATCAACGAACGGAGAAATTTTAACATTTTCAAGTATCACAACAGAATCAATGTTTACAATTTCAAAATTTTTCTCATCAATTATTTTTTTCACTTCCTTTAAAAAAATTTCACTTCTTGCGTCTTTAAATTTTTCATCAGTGTCAGGAAAAATCTCACCGATATTTCCAAAGCCAATAGCTCCAAGCAACGCATCACAAATTGAATGAATTAAAGCATCGCCATCTGAATGACCGAGTGAACCTTTTTCAGCAGGTATTTCAACGCCGCCGATGTAAAGCTTTCGCCCTTCAACGAGTGGATGTATGTCATAACCAATTCCAACTCTCAAATTAAAGCCATCCTTTTATTTCAAAAGATTTATATTTTGCCTCATAAGGTTTCCATGTTATCTGAATATCTTCAACCTGAGCATACCTTGGTCCGACTTTGACAAGTTTTATAAGCTCTTCAACAAGCGAACGTTCGCCTTCAACCTCAATTTCAACATCTCCATTACTTAGGTTCCTTACCCAACCGTTAAGCCCAAGATGATTAGCATGTTTTTGAACAAACCACCTAAACCCAACACCTTGCACAAGACCTTTGACAATTATATGTGCGCATACATAATCACCAGGCATAGCTTTTTCAAGAAAGTTTTATTTTCAATTTTTCAACGCCTTTATTAAAAATTTCATCAAACTTTTCAATTTGACCACCAAATTGAACGAAATCAACTTTTCCTCCGCCTCTCCCGCCAGTTTCATTTAAAATTTCCTTCAAAATTTCTCTTAAATCTAAATCAACATCTCCTGACCTCGCAATCATAAAATTTGCCGAATTAACCTTTGAACCAACAAAAGCAACAACCTTCGGATATTTGATTAAATTCTTCACCAAAAATTTTAGCCAGTCAATGTCTCTATTTTCAAATGAAAGAGCAATAAACTTCGTATCTTTAATTCTTTCCGCGCTTTGGACAAATTTTTCCGCCTCAAATTCCGCCAATCTCTCCATCAAATAATTTATCATCTTTTGCTTCTCTTTCTGAGATTCAAGTATCTTGTTAACCTGCTCAAAAAGTTCAAAATCGCGGACGCTTAAAAGTCCAACAAGTTCATTGGAGATTTTATTTTTAATTTGATAGTCTTTAAGCGCTCTTATGCCACAAACAAATTCGACCCTTATCAATCTGCCCTTTACCCTTTCCCATCCTTTAATTTTTATTAATCCAATTTCTCCACTTTTTGATACATGCGTTCCACCACAAGGCGAAAAATCAAAATCACTAACCTCAATTATTCTAACTATCCCGCTCACCTTTGGTGGTTTCCTCAAAGGAAATTTTGAAACTTCAGAATCACTTACAAAATGAACGCGAACATCTCTATTCTCCCAAACGATTTTATTTGCAAGAAGTTCAACTTCGTGAATTTTTTCATAGCTCAACCCATCAGCTTCCAAATCAATCGTTCCAACATCATCCCCAAGCCGTGATGATACAGTTTCATAATTAAATAAAACTTCAAAAGCTCTTGAAAGTATATGTTGACCCGTATGTTGTTGCATATTTGAAAATCGCCTATCCCAATCAATCCTGCATTCAACTTCGCCAAACAATGCAAAATCACCATCAACTATGTGAAGGATTTCCCCAGTTTCATCTTCAACGACATCAACGACTTTAACTTCATTGATATAGCCTGTATCGTGTTCTTGTCCCCCAGAGGTTGGATAGAAGTAAGTTTTATTAAGTATAATTGCTTTTTTGCCGTTGAAATTTTTCACACCAATGACATCTGCCTTGAAATCTATCGTGTAGCTATCTTTGTAATACAATTTTTCCGTCATAACGCTTACAAAAACTTTTTATTAAATTTACACATCGTTTAAATGATTTTCAACCCCACCTAAAATGCCCCTTGAGATAAGCGAATAGAAATTTGCTCAAAGTTTACAAAAATATTCCAATCCCTCACAGGTTCGATTCAAACCCAGCATAGAAAAAATCTCAAACAAACGATTCAAACTACAATAAATATAAAACCCCCAAGCCCTGTTTTAAAGTGTTAAGTTTATTAGAATCGTCCTGACAAAATGGCAAAGTAAGTGGCAATGGTGAGTAATTTATTGGAAGATAATAAGGTATTGGAAAAATTTAACTTAACATTTAAGTTGCGATCCTCCCCCCTTGAAGCTGCTAAAACACATTACTGAGAGCACTACTCTTTTAAAGGCATTAAGAAGTCCTAATTAGCATATCCGTCTTTAAACAAATCAAAAACAAAATTTGCTTAACAACAAAAAAATTTGTATATTTAAGTTACAAACTTCGGGCCCGTAGCTCAGTGGTAGAGCATCTGCCTTTTAAGCAGGAGGTCGGAGGTTCGATCCCTCCCGGGCTCACTTCAATCATAATCAACGGGAGTTAAAACTTCATCATTTTCAGTCATATCCTTTCTAAACATCTCCCTCAACCTTTTAAAAATTTCCCCAGGCTTTCCATCACCTATGGTTATACCGTCATATTTCACAATCGGCGCAACGATAAGAGTTGTGCTGAAAAACATCATCTCTTGACTATTGTATGCCTCACTTATCGGAATATCCGTTGAAACCACATCTTTTAAAATTCCCATTTCCTTAAGCTTACCCGCAAAATAAATCGCTCTCGTAAGCATAGTCCCATGTAAAACTTTTTCAAGTCTCGGATACTTAAAAATCCCATCCTTCGTTACAATTGCAACATTTTTATTTGAACCTTCCGTAAGATAACCATCCGAGTCAATCGCAATTGCAGTGTCAGCTCCAACATTATGAGCAAAAAATTCCATCATCGCATTTGCAAGGTAATTACAACTTTTAACTTGAGGAGTAAATGGCTGTCGCAATGGGAACGGACTTGTTACCACATTCAAACCTTCCTCATAATATCTGGCTGGATAATTTGGGAATGAAGTTATTATCAAATAAAAATGCCCACGCGGTGATTCATCCGGATAAACGCTAAAGCCACCTGTGCCACGCGAAATCCAAAATCTCGCAATACAATCACGCTTGCCAGTTATAGCTATCGTCTCAAGTATTATCTCTTTCATCTGTTCTTTCGTAAGAGGAATCTTTATACCAATGGCTGTCGCAGAACGAATTATTCTATCAAGATGTTGCTCAAGAAGATAAACTTTTCCATTAACAACAAGCGAATTATCAAAAACTCCATCACCGCGATGAACCATATGGTCATCAAATGGAATTGTCATAAGATTTGGATTCGTGACAACTGCATCCCAAACGGTTGAATACATTGCGAAATATTTTTCTTTTAATTCAGTTTCTCGCTTAACCCAGTTGAGGTAATCCTGTTCCGTCCAAATTTTTAATTTTTTTGTCTTCATTTTACTTTTTGAAATTTGTTGTTGAACTCATTTAGAACTTCGTCAAATTTTTCAATAAAGAAGTTGACATGCTCCTCGCTTATTATATATGGTGGAAGCAATCGTATAACATTGTTATTTGTGCAATTTGCAATTATACTCTTTTCTATTAGACGACGCACGAGGTCAAAACATTCAATTTTAAGTTCAACCCCCAACATCAATCCAAGCCCGCGAACTTCTTTAATGATTTCTTTATGCTCCTCTTTTAATTCAAGAAGTTTATCTTTAAAGTAATTCCCAATCCTTACTATGTTTTCAACAATTCCACTTTGTATTTCACTTATCACAGCGCATCCAGCTGCACAAGCGACGGGATTCCCTCCAAAGGTTGAACCATGCGCTCCAATTGTAAACACATCTGCGACTTTATCATTCCCAAGCACTGCACCAAGCGGAAGACCACCACCAAGTGGCTTTGCAAGCGCAACAACATCAGGTTTGACATCATAATTTTCAAAAGCAAAAAATTTCCCCGTCCGCCATAAACCACTTTGTATTTCATCAGCAACGACAAGAAAACCAAATTTTTCTCTTAACTCAAAAATTTTTAGAACAAAATTTTTATCCGCAGGGACAATCCCTCCTTCACCTTGAATAAATTCAAGGAAGACGCCAGCGGTCTTCTGGTTTACTTTACTTTCAATATCTTCAACATCATTATATTTTGCATTAATGACTTCCTGGAGAAAAGGTTCATACCCATCGCGATACTTCACCCTATCCATAAGAGAAAGTGCACCCATAGTTCTCCCGTGAAACGAATTTGAAAACCCAATCATCTCACTCTTTCCAAATCTCTTCCCCCACTTACGCACTATTTTTATGGCAGTTTCAATCGCCTCCGCGCCACTATTTGTAAAAAAGACCTTTTTATATCCTGACAAATTAACCAAAAGTTTAGCGAGTTCAACCTGTGGTTCCTGAACAAAAAGATTTGACAAATGAATATATTTTTCAATTTGCTCAATTATCGCTTTCTTTACACTTTCATTCCCATACCCGAGAACATTAACCCCTATTCCTGATATCATGTCAAGATATTTTCTACCTTCATCATCAAAAAGGTAAACACCCTCACCACGCTTGATGTTAATTCCAATTCGTCTGTAAGTTGAAAAGAGAATTTCTTTTTCAAATTCAAAAATTGTTTTCATTTCCCTCCACCTGATTTTGAAATTTTACTGAAAAGAGAATATAAAAACTTAACTTTCTCCCTAAGCTCATCTATACCTTCATCGTTTTGAATAACTATATCTGCAAGCTCCTTCTTTTGGGCGGGTTCTATCTGGGCTTTCATCCTTTTTAGAACTTCATCCCTTGAACAACCATCTCGTTCCATGATTCTTTTAATTTTTATTTCGTCATCAGAAGTATCAACAACAACGACATAATCAAGTTCATTATCAAAACCTGATTCAAATATCAAAGCAGCTTCAACTACGATAAAATCAACGTTTTTTCTTTTTGCAAACTTTTTGAAATCAGAAATTATCTTTTTTATCACAACTGGATGGACAAGTGATTCAAGTTTTTTTCTCTTCTCTTCGTCTGAAAAAATAACATCAGCGATAAACTTTCGATTGAGCTTTCCCCCCGAATATGCTTTTTCTCCAAAAACTTCCATAATTTTTTTCTTCAACTTTTCATCTTCATCCATCAATTTCTTCGCAAGCTCGTCAGCATATATCACCTTCGCTCCAAGCTCTTCAAAAATTTTGCAAATGGTGGTCTTTCCTGAACCGATCCCGCCAGTTACTCCAACAGTTAAAATACCGTGCTTAAATTTCAATTCCAGCTTTTTTCTAAAAAGTTAAAAAAATCAATTCAAAATAAAAAACCCGCCATCAATATGGCGGGTTCTACAATTTTTCAATCTCTTTAGACCCTGTAATAAATTCGAGCTACTTTATCATGCTGAACAATGTTATCCCGAACTTGTTTCAGAATCTTTCTTCTTTAGACCTTGCGATAACCCTTACTTTGCATATGAGACAGCACGTACTTCCCTTATAACTGTGACTTTAATTTGCCCTGGATATTCCATCTCTTCTTGAATTCTTGCTGCTATATCGCGCGATAACTGCTCTGCGAGATTATCGTCAACCTTATCTGGCTCAACTATAACTCTTACTTCACGCCCTGCTTGAATTGCATATGTCTTCGCAACCCCTTCAAACGATTTAGCAATTTCTTCAAGCTTTTGCAACCTTCTGACATAACCCTCAACAGATTCCCTCCTAGCTCCAGGTCTTGCACCGCTTATAGCATCAGCTGCTTGGACAATGGCTGCTATTGGTGTCTCCATAGGTATATCCTCATGGTGAGACCCTACAGCATTTACAACAATTGGATGTTCACCATACCTACTTAAAATTTCATATCCGATCAACGCATGCGGTCCTTCCTGTTTGTCAACAACTTTACCTATGTCGTGGAAAAGACCTGCTCTTTTAGCAAGATGGGAATCAAGCCCAAGCTCAGAAGCCATTATCGCTGCAAGATATGCAACCTCTATGCTGTGCTGTAAAACATTTTGCCCATAACTTGAACGATATTTCATTTTCCCAACGAGGCGGACAATTTCACGATGAACATTGTGAATTCCAAGCTCAAGCAATGTGTTTTCCCCAACTCTCATTATCTCTTCTTCAAGTTCCTGCTTTACCTTCTCAACGACCTCTTCAATCCTTGCCGGATGTATTCTCCCATCCGCGAGTAGTCTTTCAAGTGCAATTTTTGCAACTTCCCTTCTAAATGGGTCAAATCCAGAGATTATAACAGCCTCAGGGGTATCATCAACAATTATATCACAACCTGTTAATTGTTCAAAAGCACGAATGTTTCGACCCTCTCTTCCAATTATCCTTCCCTTAAGCTCATCGTTAGGGATATGCAAAACGGTGACGGTTGTTTCAACTGAATGATCTGCAGCGGTTCTTTGGATTGCTTGGACGATAATTTTCTGTGCTTCCTTTTTTGCCTCCTCTTTTGCTTGTTCCCTGATCTCACGAATTAACTTTGCAGCTTCAGCCTTAGCTTCTGAAACCATGCTGTCAATTAAAATTTTCTTCGCCTCCTCACGCGTAAGTCCGGCTATCTTCTCAAGTTGGAGTTTTTGCTCTTCTATTATTTGTTCAATTTCTTTTTGCCTTGCTTCAATTATCTTGCTTTTCTCATCAAGTTGCTGTTGAAATTTGTTAAGCTCGCGCTCTCTTTTGTTTAATTCTTCTGCTCTTTCGTTTAGCTTCTCTTCTTTTGCCAGAAGTTGTTTTTCGTAAGCTTGAAGTTTATTTTTTATTTGATTTACTTCTGCTTCAAATTCTTGTTTCTTTCTGAACCATTCATCTCTCACCTCAAGAAGTTTTTCCTTCTTGATGTTATTTGCTTCACGCTCTGCATCTTCAATTATTTTTTGAGCGCGGGCTTCCGCAGTGCCAATTTTTTTCTCTTCAACCTTTAAATGGAAAAACCAACCGATGAAAAAAGCCACCAAAACAGCAGCAGCAAAAATTATGTATACAGCCATATCCATTCCTCCAAAATTTCTTTTCAAAATAACTTTAAAAATTAAAAACCGCGCTCATCAGCTCAGTAAGCTTACGGCAAGAACCCGACGCCTGCCTGGGTACTTCTTACTTCCACAGTCCGCCTTTTTAAGCCTCGGCTAAACCGGAGCAGCGGAATCCCGCCCTTCACAAGCGGGAGCGTGGCCTGTAATCCGCACCCAAGAGCCAGGCTAAACGGTGCCGGTCCTCCCCACAACTTATCCGAGCTGACAGCGCGGTCATAAACTTAATATCCTATCAACCCTTGAAGATAAATTACGCAACAAATCCTCTATCTCGCTTTCAACATACCCGCGATTTTTCTTTTCACGAAGCAATTCCTCAGCTATATTCAAAGCAGTCAAAACAGCAATAGTCAACAAAGGTTGCTTTGGCAACCTCTCTTGCAATTCATTCATCAATTTGTCAACATACTCAGCTGCTTTATAGCCAAGCTCCTCATCGTCAACCTTTAAGGTGTATTCCATATTTAGAATCTTTACCTTGATAATTTTTTGCTCCGATAAGTTCAAAATTTTCTCTCAAAAATTTATTTTCCGTTTACAAATGGGGAAAACCAGCACCAAAATTTTTTCAAAGATATTGATTGATCTTTTCAACCAAAAAAGCTATCTTCTGCTTTAATTCTTCCCTTTCCTGACTAGAAAGCAAAACAACACCACTTCTCTTTAACTTCTCATTTTCCTGTTTTAACTTTTCAATTTCCCGCTCCAATAATGCAACCTTCATTTTCAAATTTTCATTCTCATCCTTCAAACTTTGAACATACTCAAAAATCCTATCAAATTTATTCTGGAGCTCTTCAACAAGCCCAGTAAAACTAAATTTGTTATTTCTATTATTTCTATCCTCCATCTTCTAAATTCAATAACTCCTAATTTTAGCACCTAACTTCTGTTCAACATACCTAACTACTTTGCTAATCATCTCATTGACCTCTTCATCCGTCAATGTCTTTTGCGCTGACAAAATCTCAAGCGAAAAAGCAACACTCTTTTTACCTACACCGATCTTTTCGCCTCTATAAATGTCAAAAAGTCGAATTGACCTCAAAACTTCTCCCATCTTTTCCT
The DNA here is from genome assembly GCA_964438815.1 of uncultured Bacteroidota bacterium. GTDB lineage: Bacteria > Bacteroidota > Ignavibacteria > Kryptoniales > Kryptoniaceae > Kryptonium. The sequence goes on along the minus strand of CAYTKW010000001.1, from coordinate 253,247 downwards.
TTATCGCATTTTCAACTTCTCCAACAGGAACATTTTCGTCAACAACAAACGCTAAATCTCTATAAACGCTCGGAAATCTCGGTATTTCTTTATACTTTCTCTCCTCAATCCTTGAATTCAAACGCATAAGCTCAAAATCAATCTCGGCGATATAAACATCAGCTTCAACATCAAACTTTTTCAATAACTCATGACTTACCTTCATCATCCTTCCAGCATATTTTCCTCCTATCTCAACGCCTATTTCAAGCTCGGCTATATCGCTATTACTAGAATAATAAATAAACTTGTAATTTTCAAGAAAAACGCTCTTGAACAAACGCTCAATCTCGCCCTTTAAGTCGTAAATATCAAAATTTCTTTCAACGACATCATAAGAAATCGGTTCAGCTACTCCAGTCATCAAAACCAAGAGCCTTTCCCCTTCAACATAATTATCAACAAATTTAGGCTTTTCATCTTCATCAAAAGCAATTCTAAAAACTTTCCCTATCTCAAAAAATTTCAAATTCTTTATCCCATATCCGAAATTATGTCTAACTACATCAAGCGAACTTGGAATCAAACTCGTCCGTAGAGCTGACATCTCTTTACTTATAGGGTTCAAAACCCTGACAAAATTTTCACCAAAAAGAGACGCTTTATCTTCATCAAGCATGCTATTTGTCACAACTTCTTTAAACCCAGCTCCAATCAATCTCTCACGAACGAGCTCGTAAAGGTCAGACTTTAAACTCTCGGTTGAAAAATGAACAATGGAATGCATCTTATCTGGAATTTTATCATAACCATAAACGCGAGCGACTTCCTCAATCAAATCCACCTCTCGCTCAAGGTCAGGTCTGAAAGTTGGAACTTTAACTGTCAAGACATTTTCATCATAATTTAAAATTTCAAGATCAAGCCCTTCAAGTATTTCAACCACTTTATCCTTTGGAATCTCAATGCCAATAAGTGAATTTAATCTTGAAAATCTCAAACTAATGACTTTTGGTTCAATTTTAACTGGATACACATCAATAACTCCTTCAAGAACTTCACCTCCAGCTATTTCAGCCATTAGTTGAGCTGCTCTATCAACAGCCCAAATCACTGCATTGGGGTCGGCGCCTCTTTCAAATCTATATGATGCATCAGTTGAAAGCCCAAGATATTTTGAAGTCCTGCGTATGCTCACAGAGTTAAAGTAAGCACTCTCAATTAAAACATTTTTAGTTTGCTCCGTAATTTCACTATTTAATCCTCCCATCACGCCAGCAATCGCAACAGGTTTCTCAGCATCGCAAATCATAAGGGTATCTCTTCTTAAGGTTCTAACCTTTCCATCAAGCGTTATAAAAGATTCCCCATCATTAGCACACTTGACAATTATTTTATGCTTCGCAAGTTTATCATAATCAAAGGCATGAAGCGGATGCCCAATTTCATAAAGCACAAAGTTTGTGATGTCAACTATGTTATTTATCGGACGCAACCCAACAGACTGAAGATAACTTTGTAGCCATTTCGGCGACGGTTCAACCTTTACATTCAAAACAACCCTTGCAGAATATCTCGGACAATTTGCTTTGTCAATTATCTCAACCGAAGCAAAATCATAAACTTTCTTTGATGATTCAACAACTTTAACTTCAGGTTTTTTAAGTTTTAACCCGAAGGCAACTGCAAGCTCACGCGCGATCCCAATATGGCTTAAACAATCAGGACGATTTGGCGTCACGCTCACATCATAAACAATATCATCAAGCCCAAAATACTCCGCAAGCGGTTGACCGACTTTCGCATCTGACTCAAGAACCATTATACCTTCTTTATCTTCACCAAGTCCAAGCTCATATTCAGAGCAAATCATCCCATACGATTCAACACCACGAATTTTAGCCCTTGTCAAAACAAATGGCTTTCCCTCAGGGTCATGTTGATTCCTCGGCACCACTGCACCAACAAGAGCAACCGGAACTTTTTGCCCAACTGCTACATTAGGAGCACCACAAATTATTTGAAGCGTGTCCTTGCCAACGCTGACTTTGCAAACAGTTAATTTATCAGCATTTGGATGCTTGCTCACCTCAAGAACTTCACCAACATAAAAATTTTTAAACTTTTCCCCAAGATACTCAATGCTTTCGACTTCAAACCCAAGCATTGTGAGTTTTTCTTTGACCTCTTCAGGCTCTGCGTCAAGGTCAATGTAATTTTTTAACCATTTGTGCGAAACCTTCACTTTTATAGATTCTGAAATTTATTTTTAAAATTGCTCAAGAAATCTAAAATCATTTTCGTAGAAAAGTCTTATATCATCAATTCCGTACTTTAGCATGGCAATTCTCTCCACGCCCATCCCAAACGCATAACCAGTGTATTTTTCAAAATCATATCCGACAAATTTAAAAACATTCGGGTCAACCATGCCACAACCCAAAATCTCAAGCCATCCACCATACTTGCAAACCCTACAACCTTTACCACCACAAATGAAACAACTTACATCAACCTCAGCACTCGGCTCAGTGAATGGGAAAAAACTTGGTCTGAACCTTAACTTAACACTGCTACCAAACATCTGCTTCGCAAAGGCAAGCAATGTCCCCTTCAACTCAGCGAAAGAAACCCCCTCATCAACATATAAACCTTCAACTTGATGAAAAAGACAATAACTTCGCGCGCTTATCGCTTCGTTTCTATAAACTCTACCAGGCGCTATAATTCTCACCGGCGGTTGCTTTGACTCCATAACCCTTATCTGAACTGGAGAGGTATGCGTCCGCAAAATTATATTCTCTTTAATGAAAAATGTATCCTGCATATCTCTCGCTGGATGTTCAGGTGGAATGTTAAGCGCTTCAAAATTGTGATAATCATCCTCTATCTCAGGACCTGAAGCAACTTCAAAACCCATTGAAACAAAAATCTTCTTTATCTCCTCAAGCGTCTGTGTAAGTGGATGCTTCCTCCCAATGTATTTAAATCTTCCTGGAATGGTCAGATCAATAAACTCTTTAAATCCTTCTTTAGCTGACTCAATTTCCTGCTTTTTCTCGTTAAATTTTGCTTGAGCAAGCTCTTTTAATTCATTTAAAAGTTTCCCAACAATAGGCTTTTCATCCTTTGGAATCTCTTTAAGCTTATCAAACAAAGATTGAATTATCCCCCTACGCCCAAGATACTTAATTCTGAACTCCTCAAGCTGTTTTTCATCGGTTATCCCCTGAATCTCTTCAAGAAATTTCGCTTTGACTTCTTCAATTTGATTAATCATACTCGCCAACTTTTAAATTTTCAAATAAACAAAAACTCCCATCCCTAGCCATATAAAAACACGAAAACCAGGGAATGGGAGCTAAATTTTTAACTAAAAGCAAATTTAACTATGTCTGAAAAAGCGTCAGGATTATTCACCGCAAGCTCGGCTAACATCTTGCGGTTGATTTCAACCTGCTTTCTTTTGAGGGCAGAGATAAGTTTTGAATATGTGGTTCCATTAAGCCTTGCTGCTGCGTTTATCCTTGCTATCCAGAGGCGTCTGAATTCGCGCTTTTTTGTTCTTCTGTCACGATATGAATATTGAAGTGCTTTAGCGACATGGTCCTTTGCCTGCCTGAGGGTATTACCACGCATCCCCCAGAATCCCTTCGCTCTCTCAAGTATCTTCTTTCTTCGCCTTCTTGACGCTGGCTTGTTCGTTGCTCTCATCTTACACAATCAAAGTTTAGTTTTTAAAAATTATGCAAGTATTAACTTCTTTATCCTTTTCTCTTCATATGGATGAACAAGTGTAGGCTTGCGAAGCTGTCTCTTACGCTTCCTACTCTTTCCCGTAGCAAGGTGACTTCGCCCAGCTTTTTGCCTCTTAACCTTGCCAGTTGCGGTTACCTTGAAACGCTTCATCGCTGCACGATTACTTTTCATCTTAGGCATTTGTGCTTTCTCCTCCAGATTGTTTGTTTTTTTCTTCCTGCTCCTTCAACATTTGAATTTTCTTTTTATCAGGTGCAAACAAAACCGTCATCGTATTCCCTTCAAGCCGTATGTCCTGCTCCACACGCGCAACATCAGATAAAAATTCAATCAACCTCCTCAAAATTTTCTCGCCAAATTCCGTATGTAAAATTTCTCTACCTTTAAAAATAACTTGAGCTTTTACCTTGTGCCCTTCAAGTAAAAATTCCCGCGCATGCCGAGCTTTAAACTGAAAATCATGCTCACCTGTATTCGGATGAAACCTCAATTCTTTAAGAACAACCGAAGACTGCTGTTTCTTATGTAGCTTCTCCTCCTTTTGCCTTTCATACTTATACTTGCCGTAATCCATCAACCTGCAAACCGGAGGATTGGCGTGAGGTGCAACTTCAACAAGGTCATAACCTTTCTCCTCAGCCAACCTCAACGCATCACGCGTGTTCATTATCCCAAGCTGTTGACCATTCTCGTCAATTACTCTAACCCTTGGAACTTTGATTTGCTCGTTAACGCGTAATTCTTTCTCTATGGTTTATTTCCATTTTTGTTTTTAAAATTTTAGTAAATTTATGTCCCACATAGGGTTATTCTACTGCCTTCGTTTCAATTTCAAATTTAACCTTTGCGATTAAACTTTCCAAATCAAAAACCCCAAGGTCACCTTTACCATGCCTTCTTACCGATACTTTCCCACTCACTTTTTCCTTCTCACCAACGATGAGCATATAAGGGATCTTCTTTGTCTCGGCTTCCCTTATTTTATAAGTTATCTTTTCGTTTCTCAAATCAACCTCAGCACGAATTTTCAAATCTTTTAACTTCGTATAAATTTCCATCGCGTAATCATTTTGAGCATCGGTTATCGGTAAAATTGCAACTTGAACCGGGGCAAGCCAAACTGGGAAATTACCAGCAAAATGTTCAGTTAAAATTCCAACAAATCTCTCAAACGAACCAAATATCGCCCTATGAATTGCAACTGGTCTTTTTGGTTGACCATCAACATCAATATAAGTTAAGTCAAATCTTTCAGGCAACATCACAAAATCAAGCTGAATCGTCGCAACCTGCCAATCCCTACCAAGAGCATCTTTTATTTGAACATCTATTTTTGGACCATAAAAAGCCCCCTCTTTTTCTTTCAATCCATATTTTATCCCATTTTGCTCAAGCGCCAATTTCAATGCACTCTCAGCTTGCTCCCACAAAGAAGGGTCACCCATAGCATTATCTGGCTTAGTTGAAAGATAATACGCCGGCTCAAATTTGAAAATCCCATAAACATAGTTTATAAAATCAATCAACTCGTTTATCTCATTCAAAATTTGGTCAGGTCTACAGTAAATATGAGCGTCATCCATCGTTATCTGCCTGACGCGAAACATCCCACCCAAAGCCCCGGAAATTTCATTCCTATGCAATCTTCCTATCTCAGCGAGTCGCAAAGGTAAATCTCTATAACTTCTCGTTTTCATCTTGTAAACATATGTACTCTCAGGACAATTCATCGGTTTAAGAGAATAAATTTCATCTTCAACCTGAAGTATAAACATATTTTCCTTGTAATGTTCCCAATGTCCCGACCTCTCCCACAAATCTTTCTTAACCAAAATTGGTGTTGATATCTCTTCATATCCTCGTTCGTCAAGTTCCTCGCGAATAAATTTTTCAAGCTCGCGGAAAATTACCATACCTTTCGGCAACCAAAACGGTGCCCCAGGCGCAATGTCATGAAAAACAAAAAGCTCAAGCTCTTTGCCAAGTTTTCTATGGTCTCTTCTTTTTGCCTCCTCAAGCCTTTTCAAATGAGCTTCAAGCAACTCCTTCTTCGGATAAGAAACACCATAAACCCTTTGCAACATTTTATTCTTTGAATCACCACGCCAGTAAGCCCCAGCAACGCTTAATAACTTAACATATTTTATCCTGCCCGTTGAAGGTAAATGCGGTCCACGACATAAATCCGTAAAACTCCCTTCACTGTAAAATGTTATCGTATCGTTCTCGTCTATCTGTTCTATTATCTCAACCTTGTATGGATCGCCCTTCTTCCTGAAAAACTCAAGCGCCTCTTCTTTGCTTACAACTTTCCTGACATACGGCTCATCTCTTTCAGCAAGCTCCTTCATTTTCTCTTCAATCTTAACAAGATCTTCCGGCGTTAAAGGTCTATCAACATCAACATCATAATAAAAACCATCTTCAATCGGCGGACCAACCCCAAACTTTGCCCCAGGGAATAATTCCTCAATAGCATGAGCCATAAGATGCGCTGAACTATGCCAATAAACCTCCCTTCCCTCAGGGTCATCAAATGTCAAAATCTGAAGCTCGCAATCTTCCTCAATCGATCTAACAAGATCAACAACAACACCATTTATTTTAGCAGCGACTGCTTCTTTCGCAAGTTTCTTGCTTAAATTTTCAACTATTTGCAAAGGCGTCGTCCCTTTATTAACCTCTAAAACTTTACCATCAGATAATTTAACTTTTACCTTCTCCATAAAAATCTTTAAAAATTTCTTGGGTTTTCTGTAAAAATAATAAAAATTGAAGCAAAGTCAAAAGAAATTATCTCCTCACCCTAAAAGCATTCAAACCAGCGAAAATTGCATCCTCTCCAAGCTCCTCCTCAATCCTCAACAGCTGATTATACTTAGCTATTCTATCCGTCCTTGATGCTGAACCAGTTTTTATCTGCCCCGCATTTGTTGCAACAGCAAGGTCAGCAATTGTAGTGTCCTCAGTCTCGCCTGAACGATGGCTTATGATCGCTGTATAACCACTTCTCTTTGCAAGTTCAATGCAATCAAGCGTCTCTGTTAATGTCCCAATTTGATTAAGCTTTATCAAAATTGAATTTGCAATTCCTTTCTCAATCCCCTTTGAAAATATCTCAATGTTCGTCACAAAAACATCATCCCCAACAAGCTGAACTTTATCACCAAGCACCTCTGTTAACATCTTCCACCCTTCCCAATCATGCTCCGACATCCCATCCTCAATTGAAATAATCGGATAATTCCTTACAAGCTCCTCGTAAAACTTGACCATTTGCTCAGATGTTTTCTCGCTTTTATCGGATTTGAAAAATACATATTTTCCATCTTGATAAAATTCACTTGCTGCGGAATCAAGCGCAAGGTAAATATCTTCGCCAGCTTTGTAATCAGCTTTTTCAATCGCTTCAAGGATTACTTCTATAGCTTCAACATTTGACTTCAAATTTGGTGCAAATCCACCTTCATCACCAACAGCCGTGTTATATCCTTTTGATTTCAAAACAGATTTAAGTGAATGAAAAACTTCAACCCCCATTCTCAAAGCTTCTGAAAAACTTGGAGCGTTAACAGGCACTATCATAAACTCTTGAATGTCAACATTGTTATCTGCATGCCTTCCGCCATTTAAAATATTCATCAATGGAACGGGTAAAACTTTTGCGTTAACGCCACCAATATACCTATAAAGAGGGATTCCCAAGTGATTTACAACAGCTTTTGCAACTGCAAGCGAAACACCAAGAATTGCATTTGCACCAAGCCTTGATTTATTCGGAGTTCCATCAAGCTGAATTAAAAACCTATCAATCCCAACCTGATCAAGCGCATCCCAGCCCTCAAGCTCATCGGCAATTATGTTGTTTACATTTTCAACAGCCTTCAAAACGCCTTTACCAAAAAATCTTTTCTCATCCCCATCTCTTAACTCAAGCGCCTCATTTTCACCAGTTGAAGCTCCACTCGGAACAGACGCCCTGCCAACAGCGCCGGATTCAAGATAAACCTCAACTTCAATTGTTGGATTACCTCTTGAATCAAGAATTTCACGTGCTTGAATATCAACTATTGTCGTCATTTCGCTTCTCCAAATTTTTTTGTTTAAAAAATAAAAAATAACAAATCAACCAGCAAATTTTATCTCCCTCCATACCCTGAAAACATCATCCGGCGGGTCGTTTCGCCAGATAAAGAAAATAGAACTAACAACAAACTTTAACGAAATCCACAAACTTTGTAAATCCACTAACAACTTTTCAAGATTTTCCCGACCCTTAACTTGACCAACACTTAAATGAGGTGTGAAACCTCCCTCAAACCTATTAACATCATCGCAATCCGGAACAACAGCCTGTAATCTTTCTTGCAAACCTATAACTTTATCAACAGGTTCAGGCTTAAGCCATATCGTATATCTTTCCCCAAAATGACGAAAAAATTTAAACTCCGAAAGTTCAATTTCAAATTTTTCAATCTCTCTACACACTCTCTCAAATTCCGGATAAATTTTCTCAAACTCATCAAAAGGTCTAAATGGATAAATCAAAGTTATATGAGGCATCCACCTTCTGAATTGCCTGTCGTATTTTCCTCTTATCTTTTGAATTGGCTCCCAAACATCATTTGGTGGAATTATAACTACTGCAGTTTTATGAGTTTTCCTTCCCATTGTTGCAAATGCACCACTAATTTTTTATTTTTAAACCAAAAAACAAAATCATCGCAGAAATTTATGAAATTCATCGCCGATGTAATGCTTGGAAAACTCGCTCGATGGCTTCGGCTTCTCGGATACAATACAATTTATGAACCAAAATCATCGCTAAAAGAACTAATCAAAATAGCAAACGAAGAAAACCGAATCTTCCTGACAAGAAGCAAAAGGATAGTTGAAGAAAATAATATAAAAAATTTTTACATCGTCAAATCTGAAAAATTCAAAGAACAACTTGCCGAAGTAATAAAAAATTTAAACCTTGACCCAGAAACAAACCTATTCTCAAGATGCTCAATTTGCAATACCGAAATAGTTGAAGTTGATAAATCAAGCATTGCTGAACTCATCCCTCAAAAAGTCGCAGAATCCTTTGACGAGTTTTACAAATGTCCTAACTGCGGTAAAATATACTGGAGCGGTTCCCATACAGTAAGAATCACTAAAATACTAAAAGAACTTAAAAATGAATGAAATAAAAACATGGCGAATAATTGACATAATAAACTGGGGAAATAACTACCTCAAATCAAAAGGAATTGATGAAGCAAGATTGACAATTGAACTTATGCTCTGCCATGTCTTAAAATGTAAAAGGGTTGACCTTTACATTGACTTTGAAAGACCTTTGACGAAAGTAGAACTTGAAGAACTTCGCAACTTGCTTAAACGACGTTTGAAAAAAGAACCTCTACAATACATAATTGGGAAAACAGAATTTATGGGACTTGAATTCAAAATTACTCCAGATGTGCTAATACCAAGACCCGAAACGGAAATTCTGGTTGAGAAAACGATTGAAACAATAAAAAAAGAACTTTGTGAAAAAAATAAGGTCAAAATCCTTGACATAGGCACAGGAAGTGGAAACATAGCCATAAGCATTGCAAAATTTCTCGGCGAAAAAGTTCATATAGTTGGAATTGATCTATCAAGCGAGGCGATAAAGATAGCGCAGGAAAACGCAAACCTAAACAAAGTTGAAAATGTTGATTTTATTTGTTTTGATTTTTTTGACCCGGATTTTGTAAGTAAATTTAAGAATCAATTTGACCTGCTTGTCTCAAACCCACCTTACATTTCAGCTGATGAGGTTAACACTTTACAGGACGAAATAAAAAATTTTGAGCCAAGAATCGCTATCACAGATGAAGCAGATGGATTAAGCTTTTTCAGAAGGATAGCAGAACTTGGAAAAGAAATAATCAACGAATCAGGCTTTATCTTTGTTGAAATGTCTTACAATCAATCAGAAAAAGTCAAGGAAATTTTTAAAAAAGCAGAATATGATAAAATTGAAATTTTCAAAGATTACCTCGGCATTGAAAGAGTCGCAAAAATAAAAGTTGAAAAGCTATGAGAGCACTCGTTCAAAGAGTAACACGCGGAAGCGTTATAATTAACGGCTCCACTTACAGCCAAATTGGGAAGGGAATAGTCATTCTACTTGGCGTGAAAAACGGCGACACTGAAGAAGATGCAAAGTATCTCGCAAATAAATGCGCGAATTTAAGAATATTTGACGATGAAAGTAAAAGAATGAATCTTTCGGTAAAAGATATAAACGGCGAAGCTCTTGTCATCTCGCAATTTACACTTTACGGAGATACAAGGCGCGGGAATAGACCTGACTTTACACAAGCGTTAAAACCAGAAGAAGCGGAAATTTTATACAATAAATTCGTCCAACATCTAAAACAAGCAATGGGAGAAGATAAAGTTAAAACAGGCGTTTTTAAAGCGATGATGATAGTTGAAATCATAAACGATGGTCCCGTGACCCTACTCGTTGAAAGTAAAAACAATTAAAAGTGAACCTGGAACTTCAAAAAAAACAGAAGTTGAATAATACCAATACTCATCTCCAATATCCCCAAAAAACAAAAGTAAACCTAACCCTACCTCCGAGTTATCACCGTAAGAATATTAAGATATTTGAGCCTACAAAACCACTCCCATCATTTAAATTTTGATTCAAAGAGAAAGATAAAACAAACAAAGGATTCAAAATGTAATTTGCAAGGACGAAAACATAATTTCTACTTAAGTTTAAAATTTCACCCTTAATGAGCCTTTCAAGCTCATAATCCTCTTTATTTACTTTTCCCTCACCATTAAATTGATATTCAAAGAGCGTATATAAATTATCTGTAAACTGATTATCAAAACCAAACACAAACTTAAAAAAGTTATCTCTGAAATTTTCCATGTTTGCCGATACCAAACCTTCACCCCTTATTCCAGCTTTCAAAAAATTACCCGCGAAATCAAAGCCTAAAACACCCCTTTTATCAAAATATCCTGATACAAAAGAAAAATCAAACCCACGAAAATTTGACCTGAAACGAAAGCCAAAGTTATTAAGCTTAAAACTATCCGCTGGATTATAAACCAAGTGTAAATCCGTGAAATTACCGATATAAAATTTAATCGCTACAGCATCTACACCGTCTTTCTCAATTTTGTAAAATTTGCTGGATTTATAGGACTAAACAAATCAGTTGGATTCCATATCCTTCCAGTCCCCCAAGAAATCCTCCGCCTTCCAATTGTCAAATTTCCAACCTCAAAATTTTTCGTGAAATAAAGTCTGTCAATAAAATGAAAAAGCCCAAATCTTTCACCGCTCTTTAAATTCCACCTCAACTTTAAAATTTGCCTTCGCAAAAATAATTCAGCTAGATTAACAAACAAATTCGCTGAATGGTAAATCCCTGACATTTCACACTCAGCATAAAATTTGCTATCCCACCCTACATCTAAACCTCCCCTGAAGCGAAGCCTTAAAATCCTCAAAAATAAATTCTTATCTATCCCAAACATATCGGCAAATTCACTTTTCAAACTTTGGTAAGTTAGAAAATTTACACAATACCCCGAAAAATCCACCCCTTGAGATAAAACAATGTGAGGAAAAATCATAAAGAGAAATAAAAAAAGCTTAGTGAGTCTTTTCATCACTTTCAATCATTCCATCCCTTAATTTTATCAGCCTTTCTCCCTTTTGAATTACTTGAGGGTCATGAGATGAAATCACAAATGTTATACCCCTTTCACGGTTCATCCTATACATCAAATCTATTAAATTTCCACCCGTCTTTGAATCAAGATGCGCAGTTGGTTCATCAGCAAGAACAATTGAAGGATTTGTTACAATAGCTCTTGCAACAGCAACTCTTTGCTGTTGTCCTCCGCTCATTTCATTTGGTTTTTTATTTGCAAGTTCAGCAATATCCAACGCTTCAAGGACATTAAAAACCCTCTCTCGCCTCTCATTTTCAGGAATACCGAGCAAAACAAGCGGTAATTCAACATTTTCAAAAGCTGTTAAAACTGGAATTAGATTATAAGTTTGAAAAATAAACCCAATTTTTCTTAACCTCAAATCAGCGAGTTCATTCTTCCCATTTGTGAAATATCCTTACCTTCAAGATAAACCTTTCCATAGGTTAGTTTATCAAGAGCACCAACCAAATTTAAAAGCGTCGTTTTCCCAGAACCCGATGGACCCGCAATTACAACAAATTCACTCCTTTGAATCTCAATGTTTACATCTCTTAAAGCTACAACTGAAACTTCACCATCACTGTAAATCTTCGTCAAATTCTCTGTTCTTATAACTATCATCTTTAAAATCAAATATGTTTTAATGCTTCAATGGGTTCAAGCTTTGTGGATTTAAAAGCTGGATAAATCGCACCTACAACAGAAACAAAAGGTATCGTAAACCCTGCAAGAAAAAGTGTATATAATGTCAAAACCGGATAAATTATTCTCCCACTCCCATAGAAAGCAAGACTTTCAGCAAATACACTTAGATCAACCCCTGTCTTTGAAAGAGGAATGTAAAAGATGATTCCAATAATAAGCCCAATGAATGTTCCAAGGATTCCAATCAGTAAAGATTCAGTTAGTATGAGCGCGAAAATTTTTCTATTTTTAAGACCAATCGCCTTCAAAACCCCAAACTCTCTCAACCTTTCAAAAACAGACATAAGCATAACATTTATAATTCCAAATACAATCGCCAATCCCGTTCAAGATTTGATTCCCTTACAAGGTCATCATATGTGAAATCTGAAACATTCCATGATTGAAGCATCATTGATGGTGGTATCTTTACAACGCTTTCAGTGTTGCGAAGGTAAAGCCATATTTCATTGCCTATCTTTAATGTTCTATTCCCTTCTTCCTTTTTCGGATATTTTATCTCAATAAGAACTTTTTCATTTCCAACCCACCATCCTTCCATTTTAACAGTTCTTTTAAATTCAGGTGTTATAATTTTCATCTCAACAATACCATAAGATGTCTTCCCTTTGATGGTTTCCTCAGACCTTTTTATAATTTCACTTGCGGTTTGGGAAAGCAACTCAAGCGGGAAAATTAAAGCCAAATATAAAAGCAGAACTCGCATTGTATGCGAAACTTTTAATTTTTAGGTGCTATCTCTAACTCAAAAATTTCTTTTACATCAATCTTCATCTCTTCACAAACTTTCAAAATTGAGACGATCTCATCCTTAAAAAGTTCTTTTAAAAGCTCAATAATTACATTTCTTTCCTCACCATTTCTGCACACCGACCAAATAAGACGCCCCTTGAAATCTATTTCCACACGCTTAAATTGTTCGTTTAATTTTTGAATCCTTAATTCAATGTAGCCAAATTTTTTCTTTTCAATTTTCCCCATTTTAATTTGCTAAATTTTGTTTTAAATAGTTGAAACTACTTGAGATTTTAAACCTTTCTTAAAAAGTTCACCATAAAGATAATACTGGACTATGCTCGCCCAAAATCCAGTTAAAAGCACTCCAACGAAACAAAGCACAAACCCGAGCGATGCAAGAATCTGAAGGAATATAGTCAAAAGAAAAACGATAACCGCATCACCGAGATTTTCTCTAAACATTGAAAAAATATCAGAAATAGCGAAAGCGTCGTTTATTGATTCACTTATAGAAAATTTCCCAACGATAAAAGGCAAAATTAAAGCAAAAAGTATAACATAAACAAACGAGGATAGTAAAAATATAAATGAGACCCCTGAAACTTCTCCGCGGAAAAACAAATTAAACGGCGTTAAAATAAACGCAATTATCCTCTTACCACTTACACCATCAAATTCAAAATATGTAAAAGGGATTGATAAACCCAAAAGAATAAAAAATGGTATAAGGTAAACTATGATGACGATAATCAATTTAAATCCATTTGCGAGCTTCTGCCCAATGTTGTCCCAATCAGGTAGAAGCTGAGGTTCATCTTTAATGGTTCGTCTTGTCACCTCAACAAGGTAACCGTAATAAATCAAAAGTGGAATTATCAAAAAAGAAAATAAAAGCATCAAGCCACCAACTACGACCTTACCAAACCAATTTTTCTCTTGAAACACAAACTTAAAACCTCGTTCAATATTCATTTGTGCTTTCCTTTCTTTGTTTTGCAACATCTATAATTCTTCCTTCAACCTCTGACTTTATAACTTTCTGTCTTTTCACTGCCTCAATAAAAACATCTCTATCAACAACATTGAGATTTTTAACGTTAATACTATTCTGCGGAATTCCAAATAAATCATATAAATGGTCTGCTACCCAATTGTTTGTCGCTATTGAATATATCTTATTTTCATCAAGTGGCTTACCCCCAACTTCAATTGAAATCACTCTTTCGCCAATATTTTTTCTTGAATCAAAGACAATTTTTACCCCGGAAACTTGCATAAGTTCAGCTCTACCTGAAACTTGCCATTCAATCATCTTTTTAAGTGTTTTTCCATCAACTTCAAAAGCAACAAGTGTATTACCAAATGGGTTTATCTCCCAAATATCACGAACCTTTATCTCTCCTTTTGGCAAATCTTTCCTTAACCCGCCCGAATTTTGAAAGGAAATATCAGTTTTAGCAAATTCACGCATTACATCAGCTTCCCAATTTCCAAGATTGCTTTCCCCATAAAAATTTCTTTTCCAATCAACCTCAAGCCAACCGATAACCTGACCAAATTCTTTTTCAACTAAATTTTCAAGCTCTTCAACTTTCTTCAATGCAATTTCGTCAGGCTTAACAATGCCATTCACAACACGAATTAAATTCCCTTTGTATGAATAAACCGAATCACCATCAAGGTCAATTGTAAGTTCAAGCTGTCCGAGGTATTCACCCCTTGAACCAGCTTGGCATATTATAACACCATTTACAACCTTTGGTGAAAACAACGCAGTGTGGCTGTGTCCCCCAACTATGACTTTTATCTCTGGAAATTTTGTTGCAAGCACGGAATCATCTTTTACACCCAAATGAGTTAAGGCAATTATTAAATCAACCTTTTCTCGTGTTTTAAGTTCGTAGATATGTTGTTTTAAAACTTTATCAATGTCAAGGAGTTCAATATCTTTGAGATTTTCCCTAAGTGAGAGTTTAAAAAGTTCAGGCGTTGTAAGTCCAATTATTCCAATTTTTGCCTTACCAACTTTCTTAACGATATATGGTTTACCGAAAGTTTTTTCTTTTCTTTTGTCCCAAAGGTTAGCGCTTAAAACATCAAAATTTGCAATTTTTAAGGCTTCTTCAAGAGCATCCCTACCATAGTCAAATTCGTGATTTCCCAAAACCATTGCATCGGGGCTTATAATGTTCATTAACTCAATTTGTGATTTACCCTTTGTGATTGATGAAATCGGTGTCCCTTGAAAATCATCACCACCATTTAAAACAAGAACATCCTTAAATTCGCTTTTGAACTTATTTATCAAACCGAGTAAATTTGCTGTTCCACCAACATAGCACACCGTATCATTGCACATAGTTCGCATTGAAATGTTTTGAGCGTGAAAATCATTCCAATGGAGAATTAAAATTTTTTCAAGATTTTGAGAAAATAAAAACTGAAAAAATAAAAGAAGAAAAATCAAAAGGTATGTTATCTGGCGTTTCATTTGAACTTAATCTTTTTTGTTGACTTGTGTTAATATACGAAATTAAAATTTTCCAATCAATGCAATTTCATCTTGATTTTTTCGGAAAAATTTCACATAATTCAAATGTAAAGACAAATAAAAAAAGCAAAATCCATGACACCGAAACTTGAAAAATACTGGCGAGCGGTTGAGCAGATGGTTTGCAAAGTTTGTATAGACAGCGGCCCTCTTGGAAATGGAGTTTGTAGGATATCCGAAGCGTCGGTGTGCGGTGTAAAAGAATATTTTCCAAAAATCGTTCAAATTGTTCTTTCTATAAAAAGCGATAAAATGGATGATTATATTATGGCTTTGAGGGAAAATGTGTGTAAAGAGTGCAGAGAAACTCCAGATGGAGTTTGTGAGCTTAGAAATTCAGTTGAATGTGCTCTTGACAGATATTATCCATTGATAGTTCAAGCGGTAGAATCCGTTAAATAGTCTTTTCTTTAACTACATTTTTAGTTTAGTTATAATAAGCTATGTGGATATGTGGATAAGCTTGTTGATAAAAATAACGCTATTGTGTTAATTTTTTAAAATTGTTTGTCAATCAACATCTTTTTAGGGTGTTTTTGGAAAAGTAAAAGTGGGGCAAAGTAATAACGAGTGTTAATTTGATGTTAATAACTTTCATTTTATCCACATCTTAAAGTTATCCATATACCAAATGTTGATAACTTTTTGACTTATCAACATAGAATCCACTTAAATTCACAGGTTATCAACAATGTTATCAACAATGTGTTTATTTTGAGTTAAATTCAATTTTTCTTCTCAATGATTCAACAAGGTTTCTAAATTTTTCATTTTTTTGCATATCTTCTTCAACTGATTGACAAGCGTGGATGACTGTGCTATGGTCTCTCCCACCAAAATGCAAGCCGATAGTTTTTAAAGACAAGTCTGTCAATTCTTTGCATAAATACATCGCTATTTGCCTTGCCATTACAATTTCTTGCTTGCGTATCTTCGCTTTAAGCATATCTGGTGGAATTCCAAAATGCTCGCACACGATCCTTTGAATTTCCTCAATTGAAACTTTAATAGATGTATCTTTTACAATTGTTCTGATGACTTCTTTTGCGAGCTCAATGTCAATTTTTCTATTTTCAAGTGATGATTTAGCAAGTAAACTTATAAGACAACCTTCAAGCTCTCTTATGTTTGAAGTTATGTGAGCAGCTATATATTCAATTACCTCTTGCGGGAGTTCAACTCCGGCATCTTCAGCTTTTTTCTTTAAAATTGCAATTCGCGTCTCAAGGTCTGGTGGTTGGATGTCAGCTATAAGTCCCCATTGGAATCTTGATATCAATCTGTCGTCAAGACCTTTCAGTTCTTTAGGTGGTCTATCGCAGGATAAAACAATTTGCTTGCGTGCTTGATGAAGTGCGTTAAATGTGTGGAAGAAATTATCCTGGGTTTTTTCTTTACCGGCAAAAAATTGAATATCATCAACAATTAAAACATCAACGCTTCTGTAAAAGTTAGAGAAATCGTTTACCCTATCTTTTTGAATTGCCTCAACGAAGTCAATTGTGAATTTTTCGCTTGAAACATAATATACACGCGTTGCTTTTTTATTTGCGAGGACATAGTTTCCAATTGCTTGAATAAGATGCGTTTTCCCAAGCCCAACGCCTCCATAAATGACAAGTGGATTGAAAGATGTCCCACCGGGGTTATTTGCAACCGCTAAAGCAGCTGCTCTCGCGAGCTGATTACAATCACTTTTGACAAAATTATCAAATGTATATCTTGGGTTTAAATTGCTATCAAATGGCTGTGATTCATACGAGCTTTTAACTTGAATTGGATAAACTGGTTTCTCCCGAGAGGTTTCACTTGGAGAAGATGGCTTTGGGGCTGGTGGAAGGTTTATAGTTACCTTTTCATCTTCTGATAAATTTTCAACGACAACTGAATAAACAAGATTTGCTCCTTCGCCAATAACTTTTGTAAGCGCTTTTTTAATTAAGCCATAATAATGTTCTTCAAGCCATTCATAAAAAAACTGGCTCGGAACTTGAATTGTAAGTTGCTTCCCTTTAATTTTAAGTGGGACAATAGGTTCAAACCATGTTTTAAAACTCAATGGATTAACATTATCCCGAATTATTGAAAGACATTCATTCCAAACTGCCTTTGCATCTTTTAATAATAATTCATCTTCAGATGTTTTTTTAACTTCTTCAGGCACCTTTTCCATAAGCCTACCCAAGTTTGATTTTAAAACTTATCCACATTTTTATAAAAATTGTGGATAACCTGTGGATAATTCACAACATTGTTTTCAAGTAGCTATCCACACTTATTCACAAAGTTATCCACTTGTTTATAGTAAAGAACTTTGTTGATTTTCAATGATTTTTTAAAATAACCCAAAAATTTATCCACAACCTGTGGAATAGAAAGTAAAATTATCATTTTTTGTGTAAAAATTTTTGTGTACAAAAAAGTAAAATTATCAACATATTATCAACACATGTTAATGTCCTGTTCTTGATAATTATTAATAAAACTTTTTGTTAAACGCAAGAGGTGGTGGGGAAAATGTAGGATTTAATTTTTTAGCATTCTTGCGACTTCCTTCATTAATGTTAAAGCATCAAAGGGTTTTTGTAAAAAGGAAGAGGCATATTTAGCTGATATCTCAACTAATTCAGTTGGAGTTTCAAGTCCACTTATCACCATGATTTCTGATGAAGGCTCTATCTTTTTTATAGCTTTTATCATTTCAAATCCATTCATGATTGGCAATCCAAGATCTGTTAAGATAAGTTTGATTTTGTCTTTATTTTGAATATACTTTACAAGCCCTTCGGCTCCATTGCTTGCTGTTATGACTCTGCAGTTATTTTCCTCAAGTATTACCTTTATCATTTCTTGAACTGCTGGTTCATCTTCCACAACAAGTATAAGTTCTCCATTTCCCGTTGGAATTTCTTCAGCGAGGATTTTACTTTCAACCTTTGCTTCCTCGGCAATTGCTGGTAGATAAGTTTTAAAAATTGTTCCTTTCCCAACCTCACTATACACATTTATAAATCCGTTATGTTCTTTTACGATGGTGTTTACAGTTGAAAGACCTAATCCCGTTCCTTTTTCAGGTTCTTTTGTTGTGAAAAATGGGTCAAAAATTTTATCAATTATTTCAGGTGGAATCCCTGTTCCTGTATCCTCAACTGTGATTAATACATAAGCACCGGGTTTTATGCCAGGTAATTGAGTTGCATAGTGTTTATCAAGGTTTAAATTCTGTGCCTTTATTGTCAACTTTCCACCATTGGGCATGGCATCTTTTGCGTTTACGGCAAGATTCATTAAAACCTGCATTATTTGATTTGGATCGGCGAGTATCCGATTTAAGTCTTTTGGAACTTCAACTTCAATATTTATATTTTTTGGAAATGTTTCCTTAAGTATCATTTGAATTTCATTAATTAAATGTCCCAGCTGTATGGTTACTTTCTTTCCGGATATTCCTTTTACAAAGGATAAAATTTGATTTGCAATACTTGCCCCTCTTTGAGATGATGATTCAATGATGTCAAGATATTTTAGCTCGCTCTTGGTCAGGTTTGGATTTCTTTTAAGAATTTGAGTAGCCATCATTATTGGTTGTAAAATATTGTTGAGGTTGTGAACTATCCCGGATGCCAATCGTCCTACGGCTTCAAGGCGTTGTGAGCGGTTCAGGAGTTGTTCAATTTTTTTCTTTTCAGTTATATCAGAGTTAACGGCGATGATTTCCGAAGGTTTACCTTCTTTATCATATAGAAGTTTAAATCTTGCAAATGCAATTATTGTTTTTCCATCTTTTGTTTTGTGTTTTAGTTCACCTGACCATTGTCCTTCTTTCAAGGTTATCTCTTTTGCCTTCATATATTCTTCAACTTGTTCAGGTGAGTAAATTAAATCAGTTATTTTCCTTCCAACGGCTTCTTCTTTGGTCCATCCGTAAATTTTCTCAGCCGATTTGTTCCACATTTTTACAACATCGTTAAGGTTTCTGACTAAAATTGCATCTGGTGACAAGTCAATAAGGTGAGCTTGAACT
This sequence comes from uncultured Bacteroidota bacterium, assembly GCA_964438815.1. GTDB lineage: Bacteria > Bacteroidota > Ignavibacteria > Kryptoniales > Kryptoniaceae > Kryptonium. The sequence goes on along the minus strand of CAYTKW010000001.1, from coordinate 233,769 downwards.
TTGACCTGATTGAAGAGTTGCGCGTTAATAATTGCCATAGCTGCTTTTTCAGCGGTGATTTCAAGCATGTGTATATCTTCGGGGCCAAGGTAGGGGGATTGAAGCCAGTGTATGCTTATAGCTCCAACAGTTTTGTTGAGCCTTTTAAGTGGCACTCCCAAGCTTGTTTTTATTCCGAGATCACGTGCTTTTTTAAGAAGTTTTGAGCCTGGTTCGCTTATTTCCTGCAAAACCACATTACCTTCATTTATAACGCGCCATAAAAAGCTGTCATCTTTAGGAAGTTTTAAGCCGACGAAATCTTCTTTTTTCAAAATCCCAACGGATGTTTTTATAACGAGGTCACCATCATCAAATATCGCTATTGTTCCTCCATCTGCGTTTGTTAACTTAATTAAGCGTTCAAGCAAAGTGTTAAGAAGCTCATCAATTTCAAGTGTACTCACAAGATTTGCGGTTATCTGCGTTAGAGCTTCAAGGCTTCTTTTAAGTTTTTGATTTTCCTCTTTGAGTTTTTCAATCTCTGAAGAATTCATGGCTATACCCCACATTTATTTTCCGGTGGTGTTAATGAACTGGAATTTCTCTAAAAATTAAGACATTTGTTCGTAAATATTGGTTTCCTTTACTCCTAAACTTTTGAGAATTCTTTTCGTTATCGTATTTATTTCTCCAACGCCGTCTATTTTTTTAAGGATGCGTTTATTTTCGTAGTAAGATAGAAGGGGTTGGGTTGATTCTCTGTAAACTTTTAATCTATTTTTTATAACTTCTGGGTTATCGTCGCTTCTTTGGTAGAGTTCACCGCCACATCTGGGGCATTTGTTATCTTCGGGGATTTTATCTATCAAGAGGTTATAAACAGCGGTGCAGTTTTTACAAACACGGCGGTTTGTGAGTCGCTTTATTATTTCATCGTCATTGACTTCAAGGCTTATAACATTGTCAAGTTTAATGTTAAGTTCGTCAAAAATTTTTTCAAGCGCTTCAGCTTGTGCAAGCGTTCTCGGGAAACCGTCAAGTATGAAGCCGTTTTTGCATTTCTCCGACGCCAAAACCTCTTTTATGATTCCAATCATCACATCATCTGGAACAAGCTCACCTTTGTCCATATATGATTTTGCCTTTAGTCCAAGTTCAGTTTTTTTGTTAACAGCTTCGCGCAGTATATCGCCTGTTGAGATGTGTGGTATGTTAAGTATTTGTGCGAGTATTTGAGCTTGTGTGCCCTTTCCCACCCCAGGTGGACCAAAAAGTATGAGTCTCATTGAATTTCTCCATTTTGTTGGTTTAAAATTGCAAGTTGTCCGCAGGCTGCTTTTATGTCTTCGCCAGCGTTGCTTCTGACGAAGACAGTGAGGTTATTTTCTCTGAGTTTTTGTGCGAATTCTTCAAGTCTTCTTGATGGCTTTAACTTTTTTAAAATCGGGTCTTTTCTTATGAAATCAACGGGATGAAATTGGATTAAATTAATTTTGCATGGGACAATTTTAGCAAGCTGTGTGAGTTTTTCAACATCTTCGTCTCTATCATTTAAACCGTCAAAAGGAATATATTCGTAAGTTATTCTCAAGCCAATTTTATCGTAGTAATACTTTATCGCTTCAATTATTGATGAGAGCTTAACTTTTTTAGCTATAGGTATCAGTTGAGCGCGAAGCCCCTCGTCAAGTATATGAAGTGAAACTGCGAGTTTAACTTTTTTGCCAGCGTCGGCAAGTTCTTTAATTCTGTCGGGTAATCCGACTGTTGAAACAGTTAGTTTTCTTGCGCTAATTCTTATTCCATCATCGCTTGTTATTATATCAATCGCCTTTAGAAGATTTTTGAGGTTAAGTAGCGGTTCACCCATTCCCATAAAGACGATGTTGGTGATTCTTCTGTCGGTGTATTTTTGTGCTTGAATTATTTGGTCAACTATTTCCCCAGTGGATAAATTTCTTTTAAACCCCATCGCCCCCGTTGCGCAGAATTTGCAATCAACGGGACATCCAACCTGAGTTGAAACGCAAAGGGTCAGGCGTGATTCTTCGGGTATGAGAATGCTTTCAATTTTTTCGCCGTCGTTTAATTGGAATAGAAATTTTATCGTTCCGTCGCATTTTGATTTTTCAAATGTCAAGGTTTTTAACTCATTTATCCTGGCAATTTGCGAAAGTTCGTCTCTATAACCTTTAGGTAGGTCGGTCATCTGTGAGCAATCGTCAACTTGCTTATTGTAAAGCCATTTAAAAATTTGCCTTGCCCTAAATTTCTCCCAGCCCAACTCAAGCACAAAATTTTCAAGTTCGGGCAAAGTTAAACCTTTAAGCGATATGTATCCCTTATTAATCACTTCCATAGTTAGATGCCATCTTATTTTGAGGGAAATTTATAAAATTTGGTGGATTTTATCAACTTGTTGATTATGAGCAATATTGTTCAACCAGTGTTTAATATTGTTCAAGATTGTGGGGGTTGATGTTTTGAATTTGCGTAAAAAGTTTGCTTTTCTGAAATGGCATTTATTTTGCTTTTAAATTTTTATGAACGATGTGCCGAAAAAATAAATGAGGATTAAAATGAAATACTGGAGTTTAATTTTCGGAGCAATTGGAATTTTAATTTTGCTTTTTGCGGTTCGGCAAAGGAAGAAAGCAAAGGTTGATGAGTTTGATGATGAAATAAGGTTTGAGCTATATGCGCAATAAAATGGAGTTGGGAAAATGTTAAAAGTTTTTCTTTTTAATCGGACGAAGATACCGCTTCTTGAAAAGGCTTTGGATGTATATTCATTAAGGCAGAGGACAATTGCATCAAATATAGCGAACATAGGCACAATTGGTTACAGAAGAGTTGATGTCAAGTTTGAGGATGAGCTTGCTAAAGAATCAAGTGGTGAATTGATAAAAGGAGTTAGAACGAATGAGAGACACATTCCAATAGGTAGCAAGGGGATAAGTGAGATTGAGCCAGAGGTTGTGCAGGAAGCTTCAATGTATAACACCGATCCGCTCGCAAGTGGGGTTAACAATGTTGACATTGATTATGAGATGGTTGAGCTTGCTAAAAATCAGATAAGATACAAGCTTGCTGCGAGGTTAATTGCTGAGTCGTTCAGGGGAATTCAGAAAAGCATAAAAGGAGGTGGGTTATGAAGGTTGAAAAGTTATTTACCGCATTTAACATAAGTGCAATGGGGTTGAGCGCTCAAAGGAAAAGGATTGGGGTAATTGCCGAAAACATAGCCAATGTTGAGACGACGCGAACAGAAAGCGGTGGTCCGTATAAGAGAAAAATTGTTTTGATGAGGGCATCGCCAGAGGAAAACTTTTCCACTGCGTTGCGTAAAGAGACCATTGGGCTTGAAACCACAAACGAAAAACATTTCGGTTCAAATTCTGGGGAATTTTTTGTAAATGACGATGTGATTATGGGCGTCAAGACAGAGGTTGTTGAAGATAATTCCCCTGAACGGCTCGTTTATAATCCCGAACATCCAGACGCAGATGAAAACGGATATGTTCATATGCCAAATGTGAATATAGTTGTTGAGATGGTTGATATGATTTCAGCGACTCGTTCTTATGAAGCAAATGCAACTGCGTTTAACGCATCAAAAAATATAGCAAAAGATGCATTGGAGATTTGATATGAGGGTTGAAGGTGTAAATAGTTTTGTCAACTTTAGCTTTGAAAATTTCAAGGTCAATCGCCCAGCTGAAATTTTGAGCAGGGAAGAGGTTGAATTTTTTGAAAAGCTTTTTCCTGAGAATGTTGATGAGATAAGGAAGTATTACGATTCGCAAGGGCGGGAAATTTTTGAAACAGGTCAAATAATTAACAAAAAGGTTTAAGTATGCTGAAAATAGAAAGCATAAACACTTATTCTGAACTCAATGGGAATAGAGAGGTTGAAAAGGTAAGAGATAGTGTTGAAAGTTTTCAAAATGTTTTGAAGGAGTTCATAAAAGATGTAAACAGGATTCAAAATGAGGCTGGCGAAGCAATTGAGAAGGCTATCTCCGGGGAGATAACAGATATTCACGATGTAATGATAGCTGTTGAGAAGGCCAAGACGAGTTTTGAGCTTTTGATGGAGGTGAGAAACAAGATGCTTGAGGCGTATAAGGAGTTAATGCGATTGCAGGTTTAAACAAAATTTTGAGATTTGATGAATTCTTTTGCACAATTTAAGGACCTTTGGAATAAGTTATCAACAGCGAAAAAACTTTTGCTTGTTATCAGTATTGTTGCTTCAGTTGTCGGTTTTATATTTTTGATATCTTGGGTTGGTGAGCCTGAATATGCTGTTTTGTTTTCAAACCTTGAAGCTCGGGATGCGGGTAAGATAGTTGAGAGGCTAAAGGAGAAAAAGGTTGAATTTAAACTTGTTGACGGTGGTAGGACGATACTTGTCCCGAAGCAGAGTGTTTATGAGCTTAGACTTCAATTTGCAAGCGAGGGTTTGCCAAATTCAAGTATTGTGGGTTATGAGATTTTTGACAAAAGCAATATAGGTGTTTCGGATTTTATTCAAAAAATAAATTACAGGCGTGCGCTTGAGGGTGAGCTTGCGAGGACTATTTTGCAGATTGAAGGTGTGGAAGCTGTGCGCGTTCATATCGTGATTCCTGAAAGAGCTTTGTTCAAGGAGGACCAAAAAGAGCCGACCGCATCTGTAATTTTGAAGTTAAAACAAGGTGCAAGGTTAAGCAAGGAGAACATTCAAAGCATTTCTTATCTTGTCGCAAATAGCGTTGAAGGGCTTAAACCGCAAAATGTGACGATACTTGATTCACGAGGACGACTTCTTTCAGAAGACGCAGAATCAAATCCGTTGGTCAAGATAAGCAATAAACAGTATGAGTTAAAGCGAAGCGTTGAACAATATCTTGCTGATAAAGCTCAAAGCTTGCTTGATGGGGTTTTGGGTCTGGGAAATTCAATCGTAAGGGTTGATGTTGAGCTCAATTTCACTCAAGTTGAGAAAACAGTTGAGGAGTATGACCCGGATAGAGTTGCCATTAGAAGCGAGCAGACAACTCAGGAGCGAAGTAGTTCGGTTGATTCAACATTTGCAAGCACAAGTTCACAAAGGAGCAACACGATAACAAATTATGAAGTTAACAGAACATTGCAGAGGATAGTTGAGGGTGTTGGAAATATAAAGCGTCTTTCGGTTGCTGTGTTAATAAATGGCACATATAAAGTTAATGAGGCAGGTGGTGTGAGAAAAGTTGAATATGTTCCAAGAAGTGATGAAGAAATTCAAAAGTTGACGGAAATAGTGAAAAATGCAGTTGGGTTTAATCCTGAAAGAAATGACCAAATTTCGGTTATCAACATTCCTTTTGAGCCAAGCGGTGGGGGTATTGAGTTTGTTTCACGCGAGACGAAACAGCAAAAGGAAGAATGGCGTGATTTAGTTGAGAAAGTTATAATTGGTTTTGCAATCCTTGCTTCTGTTATACTTATCTTTTCCCTTCTTGGAAAATTGAAAGTTAAAAGAGAAATACCGAGCATTGAGGTAAGAGAATTTCCACCTGTTCAGGAGCCAGCGACCCTTAAAGAGCCTGAGACGGTTCAGGAGAAAATTGAAGCTGTGCGTGAGGAGGAATTTGAATTTGAAAGGCTTAGGAAGGAACAGATAAGAAGTAAAGTTAGTGAATACATACGTGATAATTCGGAGCAAGCGACAAAGTTAATAAAAGTTTGGTTGCTTGAGGAGGAGAAACCAAAATGGCAAAGGCGTTAGATTTAAAATATGAGAATTTAACAGGGAAGCAGAAGGCAGCGATTTTACTTCTTGCACTTGATGTTGAGACAGCTTCGAAAGTCTTTCGTTATCTTGAACCTCAAGAGATGGAACAGCTTGCTATTGAGATTTCGTCGCTTGAGGGGGTTTCTTCATCTGTTGTTCAAGCGGTTATGGAAGAATTTTTTCAAATGATGAGAGCTCAAGAGTATATAATTGTTGGTGGATTTGAATACGCGAAGACATTGCTTGAGAAATCTTTAGGTCCGCAGAAGGCTTCGGAGATAGTTGAGAAAGTTCACAGTATAACGCAGATAAAGGGTTTTTCAGCGTTAAAAAAGGCAGATGCGACTCAACTTGCTAATTTTTTGCAAAAGGAGCATCCGCAAACTATAGCTTTAATTTTATCTCACTTGCCACTTGACCAAACAGCAAGGGTTATAAGTCATTTTCCTGAAGATTTGCGTGTTGAAGTCGTTTACAGAATTGCGAAACTTGGGAAAATTTCGCCGATGGTTTTGACCGAGCTTGAAAGTGTTGTTGATGTTATGGCTGAGACATCTTTAAGTCAGGAGGTTAGTGCAACTGGTGGTGCTAGGACTGTTGCTGCAATACTTAACAAGGTTGGTTCACAAGAGGCTCGTGAGCTTTTGCAAAGGATAGAGGAGCAAGACCCAGACCTTGCTAATGAGATAAAAAGGTTGATGTTCTTATTTGAAGATATAATTTACATTGATGACAGAAGCATACAGCGAATACTACGCGAGGTTGATAAAAAGGATCTTGCTCTTGCCCTTAAGGGTGCGGATCAAAAAATACGAGAGAAAATTTTCAAGAATATGTCCGAAAGAGCTGCTGCGATGTTGCAGGAGGAGATACAATATATGGGACCTGTGCGTTTGCGTGAAGTTGAAGCTGCGCAAATGAGGATAGTTGAAGTTATAAAACGACTTGAGGAAAATCAAGAAATCGTGATTGCGGGCAGAGGAGGTGAAGAGGACATTGTTTACTAAAGTAATAAAAAAGCGAAATCATATTGAAAGCAAGTTTTGGTTTGAAGAGTTAGAACCCGATGACAATAGAAATCAAATTATGATTGAGCCCGATACCGATGATAAAAGCGATGAAGTTAACACTGAAAGAGAAGAGCTGAGAGTTGAAAAAAGAGTTGATATAGATGAGATAATTAATCAGATAAAAAGTGAGTATGAAGCAAAACTTGCTGAAGCATATCAGCGTGGGTTCAGGGAAGCTGAGGCGATTTTAGAGGGGAAAATGAATGAGAAGTTGAAAGAACAAATTATGTATTTTGAGCAGATGTTGAAAAATTTTTCAAACGAGGTTGAATCCTTTGGACAAAAAATTGAGATTATTGTGATATCCCTTGCGGTTGAAATCGCGAAAAAAATTGTTAAAAGAGAAATTGAAATGAATGATGATTTTATAGTTAACCAGGTCAAAGAGGCGATAAAAAGAGTTGTCGGAGTTGAAAAGATAAGGTTGAGAATTAATCCCGAGGATGAGAAGTTGATAAAAGAGTTAAAGCCTGAACTTTTGCAGATTGCGGATTCAACTCGTGACATAATTGTTGAATCGGATTCAAGCATTGATAGAGGTGGATGTATAATTGAAAGTGAGCTTGGCAATGTTGATGCAAGGATTTCAACTCAATTTTCATTGATTGAAAATTTATTTATTGAAACCTTCAATCGGCGATGATAAATTTTGAAACAAGGGTAAGGAAATACTTTGACAGGCTTGAAAATTTTGACCTTATAAAGGTGAACGGCAGGGTGACGCAGGTAATAGGAATTGTCATTGAATCAATTGGTCCATCTGCTTCGCTTGGTGAAGTTTGCACTATAAAGTCAAAAAACGATGAAACGATATGTCTTGCGGAGGTTGTGGGATTTAAAAATAACCTTGTTCTTTCAATGACTCTTGGTGACATAAACAAGATAAGCCCTGGCAGTGAGATTGTCGCCACTGGTAAGACATTTTCAATTCCTGTTGGGAAGAAATTACTTGGCAGAGTTATAGATGGGCTTGGACATCCAATTGATGGAAAAGGATGGATTGAGGCAGAAGAGATGAGGACAATTTACAATCAGCCTCCCGGACCGCTTGAAAGGCAGAGAATAGTTCAACCTATAGCGACAGGAATAAGAGCGATTGATTCGCTTCTTACTTGTGGTAAGGGGCAAAGGATTGGAATTTTTGCTGGCAGTGGTGTTGGGAAAAGCACTCTTATGGGAATGATAGCAAGACATACAAACGCAGATGTAAATGTTATAGCTTTAGTTGGGGAAAGGGGTAGGGAAGTGAGAGATTTTATTGAAAAGGAACTTGGTGAAACTGGGCTTTCAAGAAGTGTCATCGTTGTTGCAACAAGTGATAAACCACCGCTGATAAGGGTTAAAGCTGCGTTTGTTGCAACGGCTATCGCAGAATATTTTAGAGATCAAGGTTTTGATGTTATGTTTATGATGGATTCGCTTACGCGTGTTGCAATGGCACAGCGGGAGGTTGGGCTCGCTATAGGTGAACCGCCGACTACAAAAGGTTATACACCGTCCGTTTTCACTCTTTTGCCAAAACTTGTTGAACGAGCTGGGACATCTTCAAAAGGGAGTATAACCGCCTTTTACACTGTCTTGGTTGAAGGTGATGATTTAAACGAGCCAATTGCGGATGCAGCAAGGTCAATTCTTGATGGGCATATAGTTTTATCAAGGAAACTTGCGAATATGGGACATTACCCAGCAATTGAACCACTTGAAAGTGTAAGCAGACTTATGCCTGATATAGTCACTGTTGAACATAAAAAATCTGCCGAAAAGATAATTGACATACTTGCAACATATAGAGAGGCTGAAGATTTAATAAACATTGGTGCTTATGTGCGTGGAAGCAATCCAAAAATTGACAAGGCTTTGCAAATGATTGAAAAGATAAGGGAATTTTTAAGGCAGGATATGAAAGAAAAAGCTGAGTTTAATGACTCCGTTAATCGTTTAATTTCTCTCGCAAATTTAATATGAGGGTAATATGGCTCGTTTTAAACTTGACCCAGTTTTAAAGGTCCGTCAGCTACAGGAGAAAAAATATAAAAGAGAGCTTGCCGAAATTAAAGTAACTCGTGAAAATGCCGAAAAATTATTAGAAGACCTTGAAATGGAAAAAATGCATCGGATTGAGAGTATGGAAGATGAGTATAAAGTTAAAGTTTCGGAGCTTCAGATTCAACATGCTTATTTGAATGCAATTTCTTCTCAAGTTGAAAGACAAAAGGATATGCTTGAAAAAATTTTAGAAGAGGAAGAAAAAAAGCGTGAGCTTTTGATTAAAGCTAATCAAGGCAAGCGAATAATAGAAAAGCTTAAACAAAATTTCATCGTGAGCCTTTTAAAAGACATTCAGAGAAAGGAACAAACACTTTATGATTCAATTTCGCGTAAACCGTTATTGAACAGGTAAAGCGTTATGGAAAAGTCAATTCTCGGATACATACTTGGCTTTACTTTTTCTTTTGTCACAATTTTTGAGGGGATGTATGTTCTTTCAAAAATTTATCCAGAGCTTTTTAGACCTATTTCAAAATCCAAAAGTGTAGTCGCGGTAGAAACTGATTCGTCATCATCAATAGTTTGGCAGGATACGAGTTCAATAGGGTTGGAGTATGTTGAAGCTTACAAATTTGATAGTTTAAAGGCAGAATTTGAGCGTGTTTATGGCGAGTTGAAAAGGTATAAAGATAGCGTAAATGTGCTTTATAAGACGGTTCGTCAACTTGAGGTGAAATTAAAAGAGAAAGATGCGTTAATTGCGAGGCTTGAAGCGGAGGTTTCAAAAAACCGTGAAGATAAGCTCAAAGCGGTTGCAAAAATTTATGAATCAATGGAGCCAAGCTCAGCTGCGAGAATTCTTGAAAATATGCCCGAAGATGAAGCAATTGCTATTATCTTGAACATGCAAAGGCGTCAGGCTGCAAAGATACTCGCTGAGATAAACGCGCGAAAAGCAATGCAACTTACAAGGGTGAATGAGAAATGAATTTTAACTTTATAAACATACTTAAGTTTGAGCAAGTTAACTCTAAACAAAACGAAAACGTCAGCGTTGTTGGATTTCAACCAGTTTCAATTGTTTTTTCGCAGATTTTTTTGCAGATGATGAACGAGAGTTTGAAATGTGAACAAAGCAAGATTGAAAATTCATCTCCAATTGTTCATAAAGTAAATGAAAATCAAAATAACATTTCCGATAGCGAAAGTTCTGAATTAAGCGAAATTTCTTCCAGTGATACTTTATTTAACAAAGCAAAAAATTTTGAAGTCAAGGTTTTACCATTTGCGCAAAATCTTGTTGAGTTTTTCAGCAAGCGTGAAGATATTTTTAATTTGTCTAACGATGCCTTGATAAACTCAAAACATGTTCAAATTGACCCTGTTGAAGGTGATAGAGTAGGAGACTCAAAGCTTAATTTTGACTTTGCATCAATTTTGGAAAACCCCAAACATAGCGATGTTAAAATTCGCTCTGCCATTATTTCTGTGATTAAATCTTCTGATGAAGTTATATCAAGTGATAATGAATCATCTCAAGCAATGGGAAGCAAAGTCTTGGATTATGTTGATGTTAAAATCGCTGACAGTGGAAAGAGTGAGATTCGTCGTGAGAGTTTAATTTTGAGCAAGTCTTTTGATGAGATTTCAAAAATGGATAAAAAGCTTGGAGCAGAGGTTAAGGTTAAAGATTTTATCTCTAAAAGTGAAGCTTTGGATAGGGAAATTCGCACTGTTAAACTTGATTTAGCATTTTCAGTGGAGAAAGAGAAAAAGGGCGATGATTCCGCGGTTGACTTTATAGCTCGTAAAGGTAAAACAGAAAACAATTTGGAAATTTCAGGGAATGTCCGAGAAGAAAAAGTTACGCTTAAAGAAAATTTTAAAGTGGTATCGCCTGTGGTAGGGGAGAAGAAAAATGTTGAGCTTGGGTTTGCAGAGCTGTGGAATAAAACAGAAATTCGTTCAGATTTAGAAAAAGTCAGCGATGGGGTTGTGTTTGAGAAAAGAGTTAATGTTTCAGATGTCATTGATGTTGTAAAAAATTCTGTTTTGGAAAGCAAAGATTTATCAAAGAATTTTGAGATAACACTTAAACTTGAGCCGAAAGAGTTGGGTGAGATTGTGGTGAAAATTTCACATGGTGAAAATGGGGTCAAGGTTCTTTTTGAAGTTAAAAATGCGGAGGTAAAGCAACTAATTGAAGCAGGGATGAATAATTTGAAGACGATGCTTGAATCAAGCAATGTTAATCTTGAAAAAATTGGGGTTGTTTTTGGCGACTTGAATTTAAATTCGGAAGGCTCATCTCGTGAGCAGATGTTCAAAAAGTTCAGTAGAAGAAAGAATGTTGATTTTTCTGGATCGGTGAGAATTTATGGTGGAAGTTTAATTGAAGCAATAATTTAAAAGGGAGGTATGTTTATGGATAATTTCAATTCGGTTCAGGATTTGAAATCTTTACCTGCTGTTGGGAGCAGTGTTCAAAGTTCGGGCAAAGCAATGCTTTCAAAGGATGATTTTTTGAAGCTTTTGATAACACAACTTAATTATCAAGACCCGCTTAATCCAATTCAAAGCACAGAATTTGCAAGTCAGCTTGCTCAGTTTGCTTCCGTTGAACAGCTTTATAACATTAACTCAAATCTTCTAAAGAGCATTGACGCTGGTTATGCAACGAATCGTTCAATTACAAATGCCCTTGTTTCAAATTTGATAGGTAAGAGAGTTGTGGTTTATGGTGATACTTTAAAGTTTGAGCCGGATAAGAATGTAAGTTTTGGCTATGAGTTAAAAGGTGATGCGAAGAATGTTGAAATTAAAATTGTTGACCATAATGGAAATGTCGTCAGAAGTTTCAAACTTGGTGAGAGAAAAACTGGTAAGTATGATTTTGTTTGGGATGGGAAAGATGATTCGGGGCGTGATTTACCCGCTGGAAATTATACTGTTAAAGTTGAAGTCTTTGACAAAGATGGGAAACCAGTTGTGGTCAATACTTATGTTGAAGGTGTCGTTGAGGGTGTAAGATACAAATCTGATGGGGTTGTTATTTTGATTGGCGGAGTTGAGTTTAGCATTGCTGATATAATTGAAATATGGAGGTGAATTTATGGAGGTCAATGGTGTAAAAGTTCCGTTTATCCCTGCTGGTGGAGTTGAGGTTTTAAGGAAGGATAGCGTTGGTGTTAAAATTCCGGACTTTGGGGTGAGGTTTGAGGAGGTTTTGAGGGGTGAGATTGAGAAGTTAAAATTTTCAAATCATGCTTTGAAACGGCTTGAAGAGAGGGAGATTGAATTAAGTGATGCTGATTTAAAGCTTTTAAGTGAAGCGGTTTCGCGCGCTGAACAGAAGAACACTCGTGAAGTTTTAGTTTTATTGAGAGATGTTGCTTTTATTGTCAGTGTTAAGAACAGAACTGTTATCACTGTTGTTGATGGTGAGAGCATGCGCGAGCATGTTTTCACTAACATTGATGGAGCTGTGATAATTTAACTGGGGCTGGACCTCGTTTGAGGGGGCCCCGCAATCTCGCTGAATGACTGAGGCGAGATAAAATTTTAAAAACAAAAATCAGGAGGTATTAAAATGTCATTCTTAAGGTCGTTGTTTTCAGGTGTTTCAGGATTGAGAAACCATCAAATTATGATGGATGTAATTGGGAACAACATTTCAAACATCAACACAATCGGATTTAAATCAGCCAGGGTCTCGTTCAGCGAAGCTTTCGCTCAGATATTGCGCGGGGCCACTCAACCTTCGGCTGAATCCGGCGGAACAAATCCACTCCAAGTTGGGCTTGGGATGAATGTAAGTTCAATTGATACGATATTTACGCAGGGAAACCTTGAGACAACAGGTCAAGTGACCGACCTTGCAATTCAAGGAAATGGATTTTTCATAGTTAAAAAGGGTGGGAGAAATTATTTCACAAGAGCCGGGGCTTTCAGGTTTGATGCAAATGGTAATCTTGTTGATTCTGCAACTGGAGCAATACTTCAAGGTAAGATGGCTGATGCTTCGGGGATTGTCCCACCAGGAGCAAAACTTGAGGATATAAAAATTCCGTTCGGTCAAAAATCACCGGCAAAAGCGACATCGCTTATAAAACTTACAGGCAACCTTAATGCTGGTGGTGAGCCGAAAGGAAACATTTTAAGAAGTGCAAGACTTTATGCGGTTGAAGATGGAAATTCAGATGTAAATAATTTGCTTGCAAATGGAACTGCTAACACTGTCATAACAGGGATGATATCTGGTTCAACAACTGTGACAGTTCAAGATGGAACAAAAGTTAAAACTTACACTTATGTGGATAGAGATGGTGGCTCGGGTGATGGCAATTTTCATACTTTGAAAGATTTAATTGATGAGATAAACAACGATTTCGCTGGTTCATTATCTGCATCAATTGATGCACAAGGCGGAATCGTCATAACTTCAGCAATCGATCAAACTGTCTCAATATCAAGCAACAACCGTAGCCTTGAAACCGCTCTTTCAGGTTTGAATGGAAATTATACTGCAGGTGGAAATAAAGGTTCGGATAAATTTTCGCATGTAGCTCGGGCAGATGACCTTTTAGTAAATTTAAGGGATGCTCAAGGGAATGACCTTGGTCTTATTTCTGGTGATACGATTACGATTGATGGCAAAGTTGGTGGTAAAAGTATAAACACTGTTAATTTTTCCGTAACATCATCTTCAACTTACAGAGATTTTGCAGATGCTGTGAAAAATGCTTTTAGAATTAATAATCCGAAAGGTGTTCAAATTGATCCCGACACAGGCTCCCTTGTAATTTACGCAGATGGTGGGAAAGCCTATGAAATAACAGACTTAAATATATCAGCCTCTGGTAGAGATAAGTTTAATGCAATTTTTGAAGGAAGACCAGGGAACTGGCTTGAAACTCAAAAAGCTGAAGATGTTGAAGTGTCAACAACTGTGACGGTTTATGATTCGCTTGGAAATAAACATAATATAACTTTGAGATTTGTTAAAGATGCGACAACACCAAATCAATGGTCATGGACTGCTCAAGTAAGTGGGAAAGAAGTTATAATTGCTGGTGGAAGTGGCAAAATAGTTTTTAATTCAGATGGCTCAATAAGAAGTTTCTTTTTTGATGATGGGAGTTCAACTTTGAGAATTGACCCGGGTGATAATTCTGCTCAAACTCTTGAGATAGTGATAGACCCTGGGAAAATAGGTGAATTTTCCGGGATTACGCAGATGGAAGGCTCATCAAGTTTAATCGCTGATCAAGATGGATATGGGCTTGGATTTTTAAATACTATATCAGTGAACGAAGACGGCAAAATTCTTGGGATATTTTCAAATGGAACTGTCCGGGTTCTTGCACAAATTCTCGTTGCGACATTTAATAACCCAAGTGGGTTGTTAAGGGTTGGCGACAATATGTTTGATATCTCTGCAAATTCGGGTGCCCCGATAATTGATGAGCCTGGTTCCGCGATACAGTCAAAGATAATGTCGGGAGTTCTTGAGCAGTCAAATGTTGACCTTGCTGAAGAGTTCACAAGAATGATAATCGCACAGCGCGGTTTTCAAGCAAACGCAAGAATTATAACCACAAGCGATGAATTCTTGCAGGAAATTGTTAATTTGAAACGATAAAATAAATTCCAATTTTTAAATGATTAAAGTGACAAGGTTAAATGGACAGGAGATTGTAGTAAATGCTGATTTGATTGAATATCTTGAGGCATCGCCTGATACTATAATAGCTCTGACGACTGGTAAAAAGATCATGGTCAAGGAGAGCGTTGATGAAGTAATTGAGAAAATAATTGAATATCGGAAAAGATGTTTTGTCTATGTTCCATCCACGGCTGTCCGTAAACCTGAAGGTGAGGAATAGAGATTATTTTTTGACCCTATACAGGACAGCCGGCGGATTCTCTGAAACAGCAACAGGTTCAAGGAAATCGGGCGGTGAAGTGTAATTAAACAAACCTTCAAAATTTCTGCGAAAATAGTATTCAATCCAGCTATAGTAAAGATACGATGCGTTCAAATTTTTAAGCTCATTGGCAAGTTGTTCGTAAGTGTTCGCAAGTGGGAATAATTTAAACTCCATATCAAGGTAATATGCTATATTTGGTTTTCTCGCAACTATTATTTTTCCTCTCTCAGAATCACCAAACTTCGCCTTAAACTGCTGAGCTATGTAAAGTATATCAACTGGTTGATTTTCTATATCTTTTTTAATCATCTCTGAAATTTTCGGAAGTGAAATTAGATTTAAGAAAGCCCATAAAATTAACAGTCCGTATTTCGTTGAACTTATCTTCTTCCAGTTTGTGATGTGGTAACCTATTGAAAGATAAGTTGGAAGAAGATACATTGAAAATCTCTCACTGTAGAACACAAAAACGAGAACGAGGAAGAAGAAAAAGCTTGAGACATAATAAGCAAGTTTTACTTTGTCAATTTTCTCACTGAGCATGAGAATTAAACCAAGGGCGGAAAGCAGAGCGAATTGCCATCCGCACAATTGTGTTAAATCTCTCCATAGATGGTCAATGAAATTAAGAAATGATTTTTCAATGAAAAGCCCTGGATCACGCAGGAAAACATCAACGAGTGACTTATACTCTTTTGAAGCTTCAAACCAAAAATTATCCCACGGGATTTTCCCCTTTGCATACATTTCATAGGCTATGTTAAGATAGTTGCGATTGTAGAAGAATTCACCACGCTTTATGTATGAATAAATTGACCAAGGCACCAGGAAAACAAAGTAACCGAAAATTGATAGGAGAGATTTGATAAATCCATTCTTTAAATTTTTATGGTTTAAAATTAGAACAATGGCTGGCAAGCTTAAAAGCAATGCTATTCCATTATATCTTGTTAAGTAAGCATAGCCTCCAAGTAGCCCAGAAATAAATAGCAATAGTGTTTTATTTCCAAGTGAGCCGATGATAGCAAAAAATATCGCAGATGAAACAAGCAAATCAAAAAACATATCAGTTCCACAAACATAAGAATATCTCAAAAATGTCGGATTTAAAATCATTGTCAAAGAGACGAAGAAAGCTATTTTCTCATTGAAAACTCTGTTAAGAAGTTTGAAGGTTATCAAAATCACAAGAGCTGATGAGACAGCTGAAATTATTAAACCAGATTTAAAAAAGTCGCCAGTTATAATTGAAAGCAAAGCAACAATTGCTGGATACCCCGGACCGCGAAATTCTCCAACATTTATTATCCCCCTCAATATATTTTTCGCCTCAACCGCATAATCCCAGAAGAAGTCCGTTTCAATGTCGTAATTTCCGACCTTTCTATATCCAAGTGAAAAGCCAAGCATTGCAAATAAATAAATCAGCGAAATCGCAATGATAATTTTTTCAGCGTTAAACTTTAAGGCTTCGGTTTTTCTTTTCATTTGTTTTAATTTTTGTTTTGGCTTTGTGATTAATTTAAATTAAAGCATGTAGATTAGCAAGATTTTTCTGGTTTTAAAATTAACCTAATTAAACGATGAGTAAAAAAATCATCTTAATTTTACTCATTCCTACCTTTGCATTTGCTCAGGTAAGCTTTGTTGGAAATTATACTGCTCATGTTTTAACAGATACCACGGTTAGGTTTTACGCTGGGACAAGTGTCATTGAGTTTAGATTTTTAAGAAGCGATATTATCCAGGTCAGTTTCTTCCCGGATTCGTCTGAAATCGTCTACGAAGAAAGTTTTGTAGTGATCCAAAATTGCACTGGTTCGCTGTGGAATTTGCAAGAGGAAAGCGACAGATTTTTCATTGAGACTGATTCTGTTTTAATTCGGGTTGATAAAACACCATTGAGAATTTATTATATGATAAGGCAAGAAAGCTTATCCTCAAAGAAAGAAATGCAGGGGGATTTGGTTTTGCTGGAAGAGAAAAATATGCTTTTTTTGAGATTCAATCAAACGAGCATTTTTACGGGCTTGGGCAAAAAGGAATTGAAATTGACAGAAAAGGTTATGCATTTAACACTTATAACCAGCACATCGTCGGATATGAAACCCCTTTAAAAACAATGCAGGTGAATGTTCCGTTTGTTCAATCAAATTATGGTTATGGGTTATACTTTGATATAACTTTTCCAGGTTACTTTGATTTTGGTGTTTCTGTTCAATCTGTTTGGTATTATAAAACCGAAGATGGTCAGATGAACTATTATTTTATTTATGCGTCTTCGGTTAAAGAGGTTTTAAAGAAATACTTTTGGCTCACTGGGTTTCTTCCTATTCCTCCAAAGTGGAGTTTTGGCTTTTTGCAAAGCAAATTTGGCTATAGAAATCAATCCGAAACTGAAGATATTGTTAACATATTTTCACGGGAAAATATCCCACTTGATGCTATAATCCTTGACCTTTACTGGTTCGGTTGGGGTAAAATGGGCAATATGAGTTGGGATTTAAGCAATTGGCCTAATCCAATTAAGATGCTTAGAAATTTCAAAGAAGCTGGTGTGAAAACGATTTTAATATCTGAGCCTTATATCAATCTTTCGTCGGATAATTATACTTATGCTGAAAGAGGTGGATTTTTTGCGTTTGATAGCTCTGGTGGAACTTATGTTTTTCAAAATTTTTGGGCTACGCCTTCTTCTCTTCTTGACATTACAAATCCAAATGCGCAACTTTGGTGGTGGGAGAAATATAAAAATCTTTTAAATGAAGGCGTATCTGGTTTTTGGACAGACCTTGGCGAGCCGGAAAATCATCCAGATTTTTTAAATCATTATCTTGGCAAGGCAAGAAAGATTCATAACATTTACAATTTTCTTTGGGCGAAAACTTTATACGATGGTTATCAGCGTGATTTCCCTGACAAGAGAATTTTTAACTTGACAAGATCTGGCTTCGCTGGAATTCAAAGGTTTGGTGTTGCTACATGGTCCGGTGATGTTAGAAAAAGTTTTAATGGATTAAAAGTTCAAATACCAATGTTGATTGGCATGGTTATGTCTGGTATTCCTTATCATAATTCAGATATAGGTGGATTTACGGGTGGCACTACGACATCTGAGTTATACATTCGTTGGATTCAATTTGGAACTTTTTGTCCACTTATGCGACCTCATGGGCATAATCAACCACTTGAACCTTGAGCATTTGGCGAGGAGACTGAAAAGATAGTCAAAAAATACATTGAGTTAAGGTATAAACTTATCCCGTATATTTACGCATATGCTTACAAGACTTGGCGATATGGCGAAACACTTATAAAACCGCTGATTTATGAATTTCCAAACGATCAAAATGTTTACAATTCAAGTTATGAATATCTTTTTGGCGATTATATTCTTGTCGCTCCAGTTTATGAAAACGGGCAGAGAAAGCCAAATGTTTATCTCCCCGCTGGAAGCAAGTGGGTTAATTTCTGGACAAGGGAAGTATTTGAAGGTGGTAAAGTTGTTCAAGTTGATGCACCAATTGAACAAATCCCGCTTTTCATAAAGATTCCATCAATCATACCTATGGGGAAAGTGAAGAAATATATTGATGAGACACCTGATGATACGCTTTACATTGAAATTTATCCTGGTGATGTGGGCTTTGAACTTTATGAAGATGATGGCGAAACTAATTTGTATAAAACGGGGGATTTTTCAACGACACAGATGAAATGTATGGTCAATGGTGAAAACATCTATTTTGAGATAGGTGATGCAAAGGGTAAATTTGCAGGTCAAGTGAGCGAAAGATGCTGGATTTTAAAGTTTAATCTTGTTAGTATCCCTGATTCAATTTTTGTAAATGGGTTAAAGATGGAAATTGAAGAAGGCTCAATAAGTTTCTCACGCGACTTGAATTCGGCTTGGTTTGATAAAGATAAATCTATTTTGTATGTTAAGTTATTTTCGGAAATTTCAAATCAAGTTAAACTTGAAATTTATGGCGCAAGAGTTATCGTTGGGGTCAAGGGCGAGGATAAGGAACGAAGATTTGTATTTTATCAAAATTATCCCAACCCGTTTAATAGCGAGATAACAGTTGAAATTGAACTTGTTCAGGATGAAAGTTTGAAAGTTTTAGTTTACGATTTGCTTGGGAGAAAAGTGAGGGAGATTGAATTTGGGAATTTGTCTGCGGGAAGGCACAAATTTAAGTTAAATTTTAACGACATCCCAAGTGGTGTATATTTTTTCAGAATAGTCTCGGGAAAATTTGTTGAAGTGGGGGAAATGGTTTTAGTGAGATAAAAACTTGAATTTTACCTAAATTTGGTTATAAATTGAGTTCAGGAACGAAAATTTTAGAAAGTAAATTTAAATCAATAGAGACAAAAAAATTTTGGAGGTGCTTTAAAAATGAAGCGATTTGTCATTTTGCTTTTAAGTTTGATCATGATTTCTGTCGCATTCGCACAGCAAGGTCCGTTTGGAAAGAACAAGGTTCAGTATAAGGATTTTAACTGGTATTTTATACGAACGGATCATTTTGACATTTATTTCACAGATGGTGGATATGAGCTTGCTGAATATGTTGCAAAAGTTGCTGAGGAATCTTATGTCAGCATAAGCAAGCTTTTGAAGTATGAGATAATGAACCGAATTACGATAATTGTTTATAACTCTCACAATGATTTTCAGCAGACGAATGTTGTGGCTGAGTATCTTGAGGAGGGGATTGGCGGGGTGACGGAGCTTTTTAAAAACAGGGTTGTCATTCCATTTGAAGGTTCTTATAGACAATTTCGCCATGTCATACACCACGAGCTTGTCCATGCTGTGATGAATGATATGTTTTATGGTGGTTCACTTCAAGCAGCTTTGATAAATAATATCCAGCTTCAACTTCCACTGTGGATAGCTGAGGGTTTGCCTGAATTTTCAGCTTTAAGGTGGGATACTAATTCGGATATGTTTATGAGGGATGCAACTGTGAGTGATTATCTGCTACCCATAGAATATCTTGATGGTTATTTTGCGTATAGAGGAGGGCAATCGGTTTTTTGGTATATCTCAAGAAAATATGGCGATGAGAAGATAGGAGAGGTTATAAATAGGATAAGAGGGTTGAGAAGTGTTGAAGCTGGGATAAGAAGTTCACTTGGAATATCGTTGAAGGAACTTTCCGATAGATGGATAAAAGAGCAAAAGAAATTATATTGGGCTGACTTTTCAAAGAGAGAAGCTCCCGATGACTTTGCGAAAAGATTAACCGACCACAAAAAGAAAAATCACTTTTACAATACAAGCCCAGCGATTTCTCCAACTGGCGATAGAATTGCCTTCATATCAGATAGAGATGATTATTTTGATGTTTTCATAATGTCTGCTATTGACGGGAGAATAATAAAGAAAATTGTTAAAGGGAATAGGACAAAAAATTTTGAAGAGCTTCATCTTTTAACCCCTGGTTTAACTTGGTCTCCGGAGGGTGATAAAATAGCGCTTGCAGTCAAAAGTGGTGACAAAGATGCAATTTTTATAATTGATGTTAAAACTGAGAAACAACAAAAGATAACATTTGACCTTGATGGAATTTTCTCTGTTGATTGGTCAAGGGATGGAACTAAGCTCGCATTTGTCGGTTTAAAACATGGGCAATCGGATATTTATGTTTATGACCTTGTGAATAAAACGCTTGTTAACCTCACAAATGATATATTTAGCGATGCCGACCCTGCGTGGTCACCCGATGGGAAGTTCATTTATTTCTCTTCGGATAGAAAAAATTACACTTCAAGCGATTTGATACCAAACGATTTCAAAATGTATAATTATGACCCGAATCAGTATGATATTTACTCTGTTAATGTTGAAACACAGGAAATTGTAAGAATTACGCACACTGATTATTGGGATGAGACATCGCCAGTTGTTTCGCCAGATGGGAAGAAAATTCTCTTTATTTCAGATAGGAATGGGATTAACAACATTTATGAAAAAAACCTTGAAACAGGGATTGAAAGGCCACTTACTAATTCATTGAGCGGTATTTATCAGTTATCAATTACATATGATGGCTCAAAACTTGCGTTCTCGTCTTTTTATGACGGTGGATTTGATGTTTTTGTCATGCGTCAACCTTTTGAGAGAAAGCTTGGTGTTGAAGAGCTTGAGCCGACAATTTTTGTCGCTGAATTTTTAAGAGAAAAAGAAAAAGAAATAGCAAAAGCAAAGGAAGCTGAAATTAAAAAAGCAAAGAGTGAATCCGATTCGTCAGAAGTTCAATTATATGGAAGCGATATAAAAATTAATTTGAGAAACTATATTTTCGCTGATATATTCAGGCAGGATAGTCTCGCTATGTCAATTAAATCAAAAATAGATTCTTTAAGACCACCTGACAATGTTGATGAATTCGGTCGTTACAAGGTTTATAGATACAAGGTCAATTTCACGCCGGATTTAATTTACACAAATGCAAGCTATAGCACATTTTACGGCGTTCTTGGCGAGGCTTTTATGATGTTTAGCGATATGCTTGGAAATCATCAAATTTATCTTATCACAAGCCTTGTTTTTGACTTGAAAAATAGTGATTATGCTTTCGCTTACTTTTATCTGCCGAAGAGAATAAATTGGGGCATTGAAGCTTTCCATATAGCAAGATTTTTTGGCACTGGGGATCAATATGGCTATTATTACTACTACAGATATAGATTATATGGCGGGACACTTATGGGTTCTTATCCGATTGACAAATTCAAGAGAATTGATTTTGGTCTTGGGTATTATAATGTTGTTGGTGAATATGTTGATAATCCAGAAATAGGTGAGCGTTCTACCATTTTAATGCCGTCAATTACTTATGTCCATGATAATGCGCTTTGGAGATATATCTTTCCGTCAAATGGTGAAAGATATTATCTTTCATTTTATGCGAGCCCGAAGCTTGGTTCAAGTGGGCTTCAATTTTTGACGGGAATTTTTGATTATAGGAAATATTTTAGACTCTGGAGTGATTACAGTCTTGCTTTTAGATTTACCGCTGGTGGAAGCACTGGACAAAATAAACAGCGTTTTATGCTTGGTGGGGTTGACGCATGGATAAATTGGGCTATAAAAAATGATTACATACCGATTAATAACAACGCAGATTTCTTTTTCTTTGAAGCGATATCAGGTCCAATAGTTCCATTGCGTGGCTATGTTTATAACGAGCAAAATGGCTCAAAGTTTGCACTTACAAATCTTGAATTTAGATTTCCATTGATAAGATATTTCATAGGCGGTGCTCTACCGCTTGTTTTTAGAAACATAATGGGGGTTATCTTCATTGACGCTGGTTCTGCATGGGATTCGTGGAAAACATGGCGTGCGTTTTATCAGCCTGATCCGTTTACCCCAGCTGTGACAAAAGATTTGCTCATTGGGATGGGATATGGTTTTAGAATTTATATGTTTGGGCTTTTGCTTAGGATTGACATAGCGTGGCGGTTTAACTGGGCTTCGTTCTCAAAGCCAGTTTATTACTTCTCGTTCGGTCCGGATTATTGATGCTTTAAAATAAAAATTAGCCCGGAGGTGGCTTAATATGAAGCACCTTAAAAAGCACATTTTCTTGGTTCTACTTCTTCCTTCCCTTCTTTTATCTCAATCGTTAAAAGAACAATTTGACGAATTTGAAAAGTGTTGTCGCAATGTTAGGGGCTATGCTGGGGCATTAAAAACTGAAGTTGAAAGGGGGAAAAATGTTATCCCTGATGTTGCGCAAAAATATGCTGAAAAAATTGGTGAATGCCTTCGCGAGGTTAAAGAAGTTTACAATGGAATCAAAAAATCACTCACCAAAAATCAACTTGAACTTGTAAAAGGGAACATAGCTTACCTTGATGATTACTGCAAAAGAGCCGAGTTGCATTATAAGAATTTGACCGATGAAATCGCCAAGCCAAATCCGAAGCCGGAAAGAGTTAGGGATTTTTCGTTGGCAATTTACACTGAACTTAAAAAAGCTAGCCAAGAGGGAAGGTTAATAAGAGAGAAACTTGGTGTAAAGTAAAATTTGCTTTTTTGAATGTGAATTTGTAATGTTAATTAAAAAAGCCAATTATGAGGATTTACAAAATTTTGTTTTTGCTTATCCTCCCGACCCTTTTATTATCTCAGCCAGCAATTAAGCAAAATCAAACAGTCGTTAAAATTATTCAAGAGATATCAGCTGATAGCATTAAAAGGAACATTGAAAAGCTTGTAAGTTTTCACACCAGGCATTCTCTCTCAGATACATCTAATCCATCCCATGGAATTGGCTCGGCGAGGAGATGGCTCAAGTCCGAACTTGAAAGATATAGTAAGCAAAGTGGTGGAAGGTTAAAAGTTGAATTTGACGAATTTATAGCTCCAGCTGGTCCAAGAGTTCCAAAACCAACAAAGATGGTAAATGTCGTTGCAACGCTTCCTGGGAAAGTTTATAAGGATAAAGTTTACATTGTAAGTGCACACTATGATTCAAGAGCTGGTGATGCGCTTGATTCTGTAAGTTTTGCCCCAGGTGCAAATGACGATGGAAGTGGAATTTCCGCAGTTCTTGAGCTTGCGAGAGTTTTAAGTAAATATGAATTTGATTTCACTTTAATGTTTGTCCTTTTTGCAGGTGAGGAACAAGGATTGCTTGGGAGTAGACATTTTGCTAAAAAGCTTAAAGATTCTGGAATTACCGTTCTTGGGGTTTTGAATAATGATATAATTGGGAATACACAAGGTGGAAATGGTGTCGTTGATAATATACGGGTGAGGGTTTTATCGGAAGGCTTACCGCTCTCAAAGGATGAAAACGCACTTCGTTTAATTTCTCAAGTTGGACTTGAAAATGATTCGCCATCAAGACAGATTGCAAGATATGTTAAGGAAATTGGGGAAAGATATTTTGATAATTTTGAGGTGAAATTAATTTTCAGACGCGATAGATTTCTGCGTGGAGGTGACCATATCCCGTTTAATGAGGTTGGTTTCCCAGCGGTTAGGATAAGTGAAATGAACGAGAATTATTCACGACAGCATCAAGATGTGCGGACTGAAAAGGGAGTAAAATATGGTGATATACCAGAATTTGTTGATTTTGACTATTGTGCAAATGTAGCGCGTTTAAATGCAGCTGTTCTTTATCATCTTGCAAATGCGCCATTGCCACCACAAAATCCCATCATAAAAGTAAGCGAACTTGAATATGATACAACTTTAAAATGGAATTTAAACAATGAACCTGACCTTGCCGGATATAATATCTGCATTCGCGAGACGACATCACCAGTTTGGGAGAAAAAAATTTTCGTTGGTAAAGTTGGTGAGTTCACTCTTAAAAATGTTTCAAAAGATAATTTTATATTTGGAATTCAATCTGTTGATATTGATGGAAACGAAAGCCCAGTTGTTATTCCGCTACCGGCAAGGTGAGAATTTAAAATACAGGTGGAGTGAAAATTAAAAGTAATTCAGATTCGCTTTTTGATATGTTTGATATTTTGAAATATGTTTGTTCCAATGCGTCTTCAACTTGTATGAAAAATAAAAAACTTTCTCTTTGATGTATCTTTGCTTTTTGTTTAGGAGTGTGTGCTTCAACTACACCATTTAAAACTGTCCCATAAACCTTGAAATCTATTTTAAAGTTATCTTCAAAAACTGCTCCTTCGGATAAGTGCACTTTTACAAGTTCAATTTCCCTTGATGCATTTGTTGGAATCAAAATTTCAACCGATGTGGTTTTATCCTCATCATAAAGTTTAAGCGGGGTTTTATAAATTTTGGAGTCGTTGAATAGTCCATCGTCTTCTAAAATTTTCACGAAAAAGCTTGAAAGCGTTTCACCAAAGCCATACAAAAGGATTCTTCTTAAAACTTTGTAGTTTAAATTTCTTTTCCCATTCTCAATCAAAGAAATATATGAAGGAGTATAACCAGTTGCCTCCGCTATCTCGTTAATTTTTTTATCATTTGATAACCTTAAAAGTTTTAACTGCTGGCAGATGAACTCATTGTTAAGTTCGTGTTGTTCTAAAATCCTCATATTTTGCAGTTGTAATTTTGTAGTGTGTTAAACCCCAGTGTATCTCTCTTATTGAAACTTTTATTATAGCTTCAACTGGTATCGCTATGAGCATTCCAAATAGACCGAAGAGCTCACCAAAAATTAAAAGCACGAAAACAACTTCAACGGGATGCATGCCAACAGAGTGAGAGTAAACAAGGGGTTGAATTATAAGGTCGTCTATGAGGTGAACTATCACAAACATTATTATAAGTGGCAGAATCATCCTTCCATTGCCAAATTGAACCACCGAAATTAACAATGCAGGTATAGCTCCAGCAAAAGCGCCAAGATAGGGGATGAAACTTGTAATTCCGACTATTAAACCTATAACAAATGCGAAGTTTATTCCAAGAATTGCGGAACCAATGGCAGACATAACCCCAAGCGAAGCAGCTTCAAGGACAATCCCACGAATATATCCAGTTATTTGAGATTCAATTTTATCAATGACATTTAATCCCATCTCAAAATATCTATTCGGTATAGCTCTTGTCAACTTTTTCTTGAGCCTTTCACCATCTTTTAAAATGAAAAAGGCAACAAATGGGGCAAGCAGAAGCTCAAAAATTGTTGTGATCGCCGATGTTAAAGCTGAAGCAGCTTTGACTGAATATTCAGCCACCAATGTTTGAACTTTTTGCTCAAGGTCAAGACCTTTTAAAATTGGGATTTTTTCCTTAAGGCTTTGTATTGCTGATGCAATTATGACATCAAGCGGAACTTTTTGAAGTTGCTCTGCAAGAGTTTTAAATTGATTTGTGAACGATGGTATAAGAAAAACTATTGAAGCTATGAGAATGAGCAACAAGCTTGCAAAGACAACTAATGTTGCAGTTAATCTATTTAAGCCCAAACTTTCAAAATAAGCGACAAGCGGATTCAAAGCAACAGATAGAAAAATTGAAAGAATCACAATAAGCGAAATGTGAATTGCTATTGATGCAATCCAAACGATAAAAAGTATCAACGTGGGCAATCCAATGAAGACAAAGATATTTCGCAAAGTTTCTCCTCTCATAAAATTTCCTATTAAGATAGTTTTAAAATTCAAAGTCGTTAAAAATTCTACCAATGACGCGACCTATTGTATCCCAAGTAAATCCGCGTCTTGCGAGAAACTCGTAAACCTTGCGCTTTTGCTCGTTTTTATCCAGTTTTTTCTTTTTAGATGTTTTTAACTGTTTTAATTTTTTCTTCGCAAGCTCCAATGCAATTTCAAATTCATCTATCAAGTCTTCACGCTCAGATAAAACTTTTTCAATTATTTCATTTGAAATTCCTTTTGACAAAAGAAATTGTTTAAGTGCAATTTCCCCAAGCGTTTTTGAGCGCGCTTTATTGAAAACAAAATTTCTCGTATACTCAAGGTCGTTTATAAACCCGTATCTCTTTATTTCCTCAACAACCTTGGTAATTACATCATCCTGGAATCCCTTCTGTCTCAGCTTTTCTTCAACCTCTTTTTGAGTTCTTGGTCTATAACTTAAAAATTTGTATGCGGTTTCTTTTGCGAGGATTAACTCTGACGATGATTTGATCTCTTGAATTTGCTCTTCGTTGAGAGTTTTTCCAGTCTTGATTTTAAATTTTACAACAAGGTCAATGTAAGTTAAAATCTCACGCCCATCATTTAAATAGATGATATACCATTCCTTCGTTCTCTTTTTCCGTTTCAGTCCTATTACAAGAGGCATTTTATGTTTTTATCTCTTCTTTCCAGGCTTTGATTCAACCGTAGCTTCTTCAATGCGTTCCTCGGTTTCCTCTGATTTTTGCTCTATTTGATCGGGCAAGAGCCCAAGTTTTTCACGGACGAGGTATTCAATTTCTTTCAACATATTTTCATTTTCTGTGAAAAATTTCTTAACAGCGTCTCTTCCTTGACCTATGCGTTCATCTTTGTAAGAATACCACGAGCCACTTTTTTGTATTATCCCAAGGGAGACAGCTGTGTCAACAAGATCGTTGATCTTTGATATCCCTTCATTGTAAATGATATCAAACTCAGCTTCCTTAAATGGTGGTGCAACTTTATTCTTTACAACTTTAACCCTGACCCTATTTCCAATTATCTCTTGACCCTCTTTTATCACATCAACTTTTCTTATGTCAAGTCGGACTGCTGCGTAAAATTTAAGTGCATATCCACCTGTTGTTGTTTCTGGGTTTCCAAACACCACGCCGATTTTGCTTCTAAGCTGATTTGTAAAGATCACGCTTGTATTTGATTTATTGATCGCTGATGCAAGTTTTCTTAGTGCCTGTGACATAAGGCGTGCTTGTGCACCCATTGTAGCATCTCCCATTTCTCCCTCAACTTCCGCGCGTGGGACAAGCGCAGCGACAGAGTCAATCACTATAACATCAATTGCGCCACTTCTCACAAGTGCTTCAACTATTTCAAGTGCTTGTTCTCCAAATTCAGGCTGAGATAAAAGCAAATTGCTCACATCAACGCCAAGCCTTTTCGCATAGTTAAGGTCAAGTGCATGTTCTGCGTCAATGAATGCAGCGAGTCCGCCTCTTTTTTGTGCCTCAGCTATTATGTGAAGGCAAAGTGTTGTCTTCCCAGATGCTTCAGGTCCGAAAATTTCAGTTATCCTTCCCCTTGGAACACCGCCTATCCCAATTGCTGCGTCAAGCGAAATTGAGCCAGTCGGTATCGCTTCAACTCTTGCAATTGGACCCTCGCCCAATCGCATTATTGCGCCCTTGCCATATTCCTTCTCAATCTGCTGAATCGTGGTTTGGAGTATTTTTAGCTTTTCGCTTTTGTCAATTGGCATTTTAAATCACTCCTTTTATAGTTTAATTTTCTTTAAAACCGTGTAAACAGAGCCACTTGGCTTAAGGTCGCTTTTCATTATAAGAACCTCCGCAACTTCGCCAGCTTCAGATTCAAAATTAATACTTTCTATCTTCTTAATCAAGTTAGAAATGTTCTTCGGTTTTTTAACTCTTCCAAGAGTTATATGTGGGTGATATTCTTTGTCCTCCCTTTCAAAACCAAGCTCACTCATTTTCTCTTCAACAATTTCACGAAGTTTAAAAAGTTTACCACTTGGGTCCTCGCATCCAACCCATATCACTCTTAGGTTTTTAATCTCTGGAAAACATCCAACTCCTTTATAGATCACTGAAAATTTCCCAAACCCTTTTAAGCTTTCGCTCAGAACTTCATAGATTGAATCAATTGCATCTTCGCTCAAATCACCAAGAAATTTTAAAGTTATGTGAAATTTTTCCTTCTCCTCCCACTTAACACCTTCAACAACAGTCCTTGCGAGCTCTTTTTCCAGCTCAAATATCTTCTCTTTGACATTTTCTGGGACATCAACTGCTATAAATGTTCTTATTTTCATATTTCAATCCCAAGCAGTTTTCTTCTTAAAATTTCAAGTGCCATCTGAGCTGTTCTCTGCTTATTTTCAAGTCTGTCATCCCCAAATCTGAATTCTTTTGCAAAAGTTTCGTCTTTATCCGAATATCCTATCCAAACAAGTCCAACAGGTTTTTGTGGTGTCCCGCCCGTTGGACCAGCTATCCCGGTTGTTGATATTCCTATATCAGCTCCCGATATTTTCCTTACACCTTCAGCCATCGCTTCAGCAACTTCACGGCTTACGGCGCCATATTTCCTTATAAGCTCTTCTGAAACCCCAAGCACTTGAATTTTCGCCTCGTTGCTATATGCCACAACCCC
The DNA here is from genome assembly GCA_964438815.1 of uncultured Bacteroidota bacterium. Classification (GTDB taxonomy): domain Bacteria; phylum Bacteroidota; class Ignavibacteria; order Kryptoniales; family Kryptoniaceae; genus Kryptonium. Next base: position 205,258 of record CAYTKW010000001.1, on the reverse strand, counting down.
ACGCTCAAAATATTTAGAGCTTCCCGGAACATTTGTAATCCTATCGCAAATCAATCCACCAGTGCAAGATTCCGCAATTGATATCTTAAGTTTTCTTTCCGTTAAAAGTTTACCCACAACTTCTTCAATTTCTTCATCATCAACGCCGTAAATATATTTGTCAACTTCTTCTCTTATCTTCCTTTCAGCTTCGTTTATAAGTTCATCTGCTTTTTCTTTATTTTCCGCTTTAACTGTTATCCTGATTTTAACGCCAATTGCAGAAGGAAGGAAAGCAACTTTACAAAATTTTTCAATCTCTTCAACCTTTTCTTTTAGCTTTTCATAAAGATATGCTTCGGGAATTCCGGTTGTTTTCAAAACTTTTTGTTTTATCACGTTTCCCTCGGATTTTTGCGAAAGATAATTTATCACAAATTTGTCCATCATTCCTTGCATCTCTTTTGGAACACCAGGCATCACTATCACTATTTTCCCATCTTCCTCAAATAAAAACCCGGGCGCTGTTCCCCAGTAATTATTTATGATTTTTGCCTTTTCCGGCACAAAAGCTTGACTTTTATTTGCCTCATTGAGCTCCGTTCTACCCCTTTTTGCGAGAAATTCTCTAACCTGATTTAAAACATCTTCGTTAAAAATAAGCCCAGTGTTAAAGAACTTACAAATAGCGCTTTTCGTAACATCATCATGCGTTGGTCCAAGCCCACCAGTTAAAATAACGATATCAAAATTATCAAACGCATTTCTTAACTCCCGAATTATTTCCTCCTCGTCATCACCAACCGAAACGATCCTCTCAACACTTATGCCAATTTCAGAAAGTTTTTTACCTATATAACTTGCGTTTGTGTTGATGACTTGCCCTATTAAAAGTTCATCTCCAATGGTTATTATTTCAGCCCGCATTTCTTAAAGTTTAATTTTATTTCAAAAAGAGATGTAAAACTTGGGTTATTATATTTGCATAAATTCCTGCGACGACATCGTCCATAATGATTCCAAATCCGCCTTTCATATTGTCAAATTTTTTTGCTGGTGGTGGTTTTATTACATCCATCGCTCTGAACGCAAGAAATGAAATTAAAACAGTTAAAAATTTTTTCTCAACAAAAAGAAGCGATATCCACATTCCAACCATTTCATCAACCACAACGATTGAAGGGTCATGCCCATCTCTTTTTTCAAGTTCTGCTGATGTTAAAATCCCAAATATGAAAAATATAAAAAGAATTATGGAAAGGTGAAGGTTTGAATTTATAAAAAACCAATATATCAAAACAGCGACTAAACTCCCAGCCGTCCCAGGTGCAACAGGCATATAACCAGAGAAGAAACCAGTCGCTATAATTTTTGATAAAATTGAAACTTTATAGCGATTCTGAAACTCTTTTTCCAGCTGTGACATAAAAACTTTTTATTATTTTCCAGTTATCGTAGATGTAAGCTAAACCTGTCCAGAGCGTTAAAATCATAACAAAAAACATAGCCCAATAGACGAAGTCCCTATGCAAAATTGACGCTTCTAAATTTATTCCCTCAAAACTTAAATTGATTACATATCCAAAGAGAAGATAATAGATGAAAACCATTTGAATAAATGTCTTCGCCTTTGCCCCTTTCGTTGTTATCACGGGTTTGTTTTTAAGTTCAGAATATGACCTCAAAAGGGTTATCAATATATCGCGAACTACGACCAAAATCACCATCCACATTTGTAGAATTCCAACAACAGAAAGCGAGATAAAAGCAGAAGAGGTTAAAATTTTATCCGCAAGTGGGTCAAGAAATCTACCCCATCTTGTTACATATCCAAACTTTCTCGCAACCCATCCATCATACCAATCGGTGAGCGCAGCGATTACATAAACAAATAAAGATAATTGCTTTAAGAAAATTTCTTCTGAAAGAAACAGCAAGACAAAAACTGGAGTTAAGATAATCCTCAAAATTGTGAGCTGATTTGGCAAGGTCATTTTCAATTTTATGTCTTTATTCGTTAACCTAAATTAAGTTAATACAATTAACTCATTTAATCAAATCTTAACCCTGAGCCGAACCTTGCTTTGCTATTTGATTGAAAGAAATCCCAAATTGAGATAGCTTCCTGTCTATCTCGTGATAAGTTGACTGGACATTGTTTATGTGTCTGCCAAGTTTTTGGAAGTCCTCAATTATCAACCCGAATTCGCCTGCTAACCTTGAAAGTGACTCTATGATCTGTTTTATATTGCCTTCAACTTGAATTGCCTTAAACCCAAATGAGACTATACCAAGATAAGCGTAAAGAGTAGTTGGTGAAACTGGGATAACTTTTTTATTTATCATAAACTCTAAAACCTCATCCCTATCTTCACCCGATATAAGCTCATAATAAATGCTTTCAAATGGAATATACATCATCGCAAAGTCAAGGGTTTTCTCATCTGCTCGGATGTATTTCTTTGAAATTTCTACTGCTCTTTCTTTAACATCTTTTATGAACTCTTTTTTTAATTTTGCGCGTTCGCCATCATCCTTTGCTTCTCTCATCTTTCTGTAATTATCAAATGGAAATTTAGAATCTATTGGAAGGAGCCCATCTTGAAATTTTATAACTGCGTCAACTTTTACTCCATTTTTGAATGAATATTGAAATTCGTAAAATCCGCGCGGGAGGACATCTTGAATTAATCTTTCTAATGAAAACTCGCCAAGCCCACCTCTGAATTGTGGGGACTTTAAAAGGTCTTCAAGTTTTGATATGCTCTGACCAATGTTTTTTATTTGATTTGCTTCCTCTTGCATCATTCCAATTTGTTTAGTTAGCTCGGATATAACTTTAGCAGCATTGTCAAGCCGTTGGTTGACTTGCCCGGTTGTTTGCCCAACTTGGTTCACAATCTGACTCAAGAGTTGGGATATGTGGGTTGAGAGAAATGTAGTAGTATTGTCAAGTCTTTGATTTAGTTGATTTGTTGTGTTGTTCATCTGGTTGGTTACAAGTTGGATTTGTGAATAGATGTTTTGAGTCTCACTTTGAAATTGCTTTAAAAATTGTTTTAAAGCGAAAAATATGGCAAGGAAAAATAAAATTGCCACAATCAAAACTAAGAATATCTCCACTAACATAATTCCAACCTCCAAAATTTTTATTTGCTCTATAGAAAACTTACGGCTGAACTATAATCGGGAGACCTGATTTATCTCCAAGTATGATAAATTTTGCGTTTGGTGATTTTGCAAGTTCATTTACTGTCTCAAGCGCTTTCCATTTCAAGAGCCTCTCATCAATTCCCTGGCGAACTATATTTTGGAAGTCGGCAATTCCCTGCGCTTCAATTCTTTTTCTTCTCGCTTCCTGCTCTTCTTTTAAAATCACAAACTTCATCCTTTCAGCTTCCTGTTCAGCTGCAAGTTTATTATTTATCGCTTGTTGAACTTGCTCTGGCAGAACAATTTTTCTTAAAAGCACCGCTTCAACAATTATACCTCTATTTTTTAAAGCTTTGTCAAGCTCGTTGAAAATTTGCCCTGCTATGACTTCACGCCCTGATGTGTAAAGTTCTTTCGCCTCGTGGTAAACCGTTACATTTCTTATCGCTGATCTAAGCATTGGGACTACCAAAACAGCGTCGTAGTTTTCACCGATGGTCCGGTAAATATCGCTTGCCATTGTCGGTTCAATATGATAAAGTAGTGATACCTCAAACCCAACGCTCAAACCTTCCTTGCTTGGCACTTCAGCGTGCTCAAATATCTCCTGTGTCCTTATTGACATGATATGGAGTGATTTTAGCGGATTTATAAGATGCAACCCTTCTGGCAATTCCTCAGGGTCAACTTTCCCAAACAAAGTTAACACACCAACATGTCCAGCGGGAACTGTTACAACCGAAGCAAAGAGAATTCCAATTATTAAGACAGCTATTGAGATAGGTATCGTTTGTTTTGTTTTTCCAGTTATTGAGCCGTAAATTGATATGCCGGCGGAAATTATAAGAGCGATGATTATTGGTGTCATAGCTACCCCAAAGAATTTTATTTTTGAACTTTTGAAAAATTTATGAATTTTAAATTTAAAGTCAAATGAAACATAAAAAATTTCGCGATTGTTTTTAATAAAAAACAAAAAAATTGAGGTCAAAACAATGACGGGAGAAAATAAAACCGAAGAACTTACACAAGTTAAACCTGATGTTGAAAAGATAGCGAAGTTAGTAAAAGAATTGCTTATAGAACTTGGAGAAAACCCAGAGCGCGAGGGTTTGAAGAAAACCCCACTTCGCGTCGCAAAAGCTTTTGAATATCTCACTAAAGGTTATCGCGAGGATATAGAAAAAGTTTTGAACGGCGCCGTTTTTAACGAAAAATATAACGAGATGGTGATAGTTAAAAACATTGATTTCTTTAGTTTGTGTGAACATCATCTTTTGCCGTTTTATGGTAAAGTTCATATAGCATATATCCCAAATGGAAAAATTGTCGGTTTGAGTAAGATTCCGAGAATTGTTGAAGTTTTTAGCCATCGCCTTCAAGTTCAGGAAAGATTAACACAGCAAATAGCTGATACCCTTAACGAATATCTGAATCCCAAAGGTGTTGCAGTTGTAATAGAGGCAAGACATCTTTGCATGATAATGCGAGGTGTTGAAAAACAAAATTCCGTTGCAACCACGAGCGCAATGCACGGCATATTTGCCGAAGATGTCAAGACAAGAAATGAATTTATGCATTTGATAAGTGAGGATTTAACATAAAAACAAAATTTTGACATCAAAATGCTTCTTAATGGTAAAGTTGCACTTATAACAGGTGCGAGCAGAGGGATAGGTAGAGCAATTGCACTTTTATTCTCAAAGGAGGGAGCAAAAATATCCGCAGTCGCAAGAACTGAAAAAGATTTAAGTGATTTGAAGTCAAAAATTGAGGCATCTCAAGGGGAATGCATAATTTTTAAGTGTGATGTCTCAAAAGAAGATGATGTTAAAAAAGCAGCCGCTGAAACAATTAAAAAATTTGGAAGGATCGATATTCTTGTGAATAACGCAGGATTTGGGATTTATAAGCCAGTTGTTGAGCTTACAACGGAAGAATTTGACAGTATGGTTGCTGTTAACTTCCGCGGCGTCTTTTTGTTTACAAAATATGTCCTGCCATATATGATGAAGCAAAATTCGGGAGTTATAATAAACATCTCATCAATTGCTGGAACTCTTGGGGTTAAAAACATGGCTGTATACGCAGCCACAAAGTGGGCTGTAAATGGATTTACAGAATCAGTAATGCATGAAGTTAGAGAATATAACATCCGTGTTGCATCGCTTTGCCCTGGCTCTGTTGATACAAACTTTTCAAATGTCGCTGGTTCAAATCCACCATCAAAGGATAAAGTTTTAAAACCTGAAGATGTAGCACAAACCGCACTGCTTATAGCATCGCTTCCTGAAAGAGCAATGTTAAGTCATTTAATTTTAAGACCGACAAACCCAAGATGAAAGATGAAGTTTTTGACATAACTATAGTTGGAGCTGGTCCAATTGGCCTTTATGCTACTTATTACGCTGGCTTGAGAGATATGAGGGCAAAATTGATAGATGCACTTCCACAGCTTGGCGGTCAACTTACGGCGCTTTACCCTGAAAAATATATCTACGATGTCGCTGGATTTCTAAAAATTCTTGCAAAGGAACTTGCTGAAAACCTCATAGCCCAAGCAACTCAATATGAACCTGAAATTTACTTGAATGAAAAAATTGTAAAGCTTGAGCAAATTGACGATGGTAAAATTTTAAAGTTGACATCTGAAAACGGAAATGTCCATTTTTCAAAGACAATCGTTCTGGCGCTCGGAATAGGTGCTTTCGTCCCAAGAAAACTTGATATACCTGATGTCCAAAAGCTTGAGGGTAGAGGAATTCACTATATCGTCAAAGATAAATCAATTTTCAAAGGCAAAAACATATTGATCGTCGGCGGTGGAGATTCGGCGGTTGATTGGGCTTTGAACCTTGAAGGTATCGCAAGGAATATAACTTTAATTCACAGACGTGATGTGTTTAAAGCGCATGAGGATAGTTTGAAAAAACTTTTTAATTCAACTGTTGAAGTTAAAACATTTTATGAGTTAAAACGTGTCCATGGTGATGAGCATGTTGAAGGGGCGACAATTTTTGATAATAGAACCGGGGAAGAAACTTATCTTGATGTTCAGCATATAATTTTATGCCTTGGTTTTCTTGCAAACCTTGAATTTATTAAAGGCTGGGGACTTGAGATTGACAAGAACGCGATAAAGGTAAACTCAAAAATGGAGACAAATATACGGGGAATCTACGCAGCTGGCGATATAGTAAATTATCCCGGAAAATTGAAGTTAATATCTACTGGTTTTGGTGAAGCAGCTATCGCTGTAAACAACGCAAAAAATTTCATTGATCCATCATCAAAATTTTTCCCTGGACATAGCAGTGACCTTGTACCAAAAAAATTTAAATCTGGATGAAGAAAAAAGTTCTCATAACCCACAGAATTCGCTCTTCGCTTGTTGATAAAATTATCGCGCAAGTTGGGGATAAAGCAGATGTAATTTATGACCCGAACAAAGAAAAAATTGATGAATTAATTAAAGATGTAGAAATAATTTTCGGTGATTTTGAGCGAGCACATATTTTAAAGGCGAAAAATTTAAAATGGGTTCATCTCGGATATGCAGGCGTTGACATGATTTTATATCCCGAAGTTGTAAATAGCGATATCATCGTGACATCGTCAAAGGGTATTCATCAATTTCACATGACCGAATTTCTATTCGGGATGATTTTAACTCTGACGCGAAATTTTCATAAAATCTACGAAAACCAAAAAAAGAGAATTTGGGATAAACAAGTTGCGCGTGAGTTTGAACTTTTAAATGGAAAGACAATTGGAATTCTTGGGCTTGGCAATATCGGAAGACAAATAGCGAAAGTTTCAAAAGCGTTTGGGATGTATGTCATCGGGATGAAAAGAACGGGCTCAGAAGTTGAAAATGTTGATGAAGTTGTGACAAAAGATGGATTAGGGTATCTTCTTGAAAATTCTGATTTTATTGTTGTAGTTTTACCATTGACTGAAGAGACATATCATTTGATAGGGGAACGGGAATTTAATTTGATGAAAAAGAAGCCTTACTTTTTTAACATTGGGCGTGGTGCTGTAGTTGACGAAAAAGCTTTGATAAATGCTTTGAGAGAAGGGAAAATTCGCGGAGCTGGACTTGATGTGTTTGAAGAAGAACCACTACCACCTGACTCACCACTATGGGAGATGAAAAATGTTTTGATAACACCACATATTGCGGGTCTTTTCCCAAACTACTGGGAAGAACCGACAAATCTTTTCATTGAAAATTTCAAACGATACATCAACGGCAAGGAGCTTATAAACATCGTCAATAAAATTGCTGGATATTGATTGTCTCGACATTTAAGTTTTAATTTTTTGAATTTTTTAAATTTAAAACAAACAGAGGTTAAAACCTTGTGAGGTTGAAAAATTTAACTTTGGTGTTAACTCTAAGTCTCTCTCGTTTTATTTAATTGTTCAAGAAGTGGGGAAAGTAATCTCTCATCCTCGCCACAATTAGAGAAATTTGATAACCCATACTCTTGGGTTGGGGAGGGGCATAATTTAATAATGGATAAGTTTATGAAAGGCACGGTTGAATTCTCAATTGAAAATAGTTTTCTTGAGGCTTACAAATTTGCAAGGTCAAAGGGTATTATAAAGATTGACGAAAAGATTATTAACAGTTTATATTCAAGAGACAATCTCAATAAAAAGGTGTCTAGGAGTGATTTTAATTTAGATAGTTTGATTAATGCAATGTATATCAATAACTTGATAACAAAAGAACAAAGGGCTATATTAATTTTTGTATATCTCTTTCAGGGATAAAAGTATTGACGATACAACGAAAGCATGGATATATATAATGAGTTCAGTTTATTTTTCAAGTTTCGCTAAAAATATTGTCTATCTTGAAATACTTGGGAATGGCTTATGAAGATTTTAAATTTCTTTGGATGGGTTAAGAAGATGAGATGATAATCATAAGTTGGATAGAGTTTTTGGAGTTATGGTTGGATTTAAAATTTATCCGTAAAACATGATACAAATGTTAAGATGACTTTTGATTGATGATTAATTTCCCATTTATAATTTTGTAAATCATTTGGCTTAACACTACTTTGCTATCAATTGGGCTTGTCTTTATAAGTTCATCCGCTTCAATTAGATATTTGAAAGCGTTTTTTATTCCTTTCTCTTTGAACTTGTCAAGTTGGTGGAGATATTCACGGATATGATAATGGCTTAATTGTAGGGATTCTGCAAGTTTTTTAGGATCTTTTTCTGTCTTTCTAAGCTCGTAAAGTTTCCAAAGCGTTGAAAAATATCTTGTTAGCATCGTCAGTATCACTGGTGGAAGTTCCCCAGTTTGTAGCATTCGTTCAATTATTGCGATGGAAAGTTGTAAATTTTTCTCCCCTATAGCTTTTTGAAGATCAAAAACCGTGAATGTTCTTGATAACCCCACCGCTTGCTTTACATCATCAACATCAATTTTTTTCTTATCGCCAGTGAAGATAAAAAGTTTTGTTATCTCATTGTCAATTTCGCGAAGTGAGTTCCCGACATAAGCCTGTAGAAGTTTGCATGCTTCATCGGTTATTTCCTTTCCATTCCACGGTGGGGTTTCTCCCTTTTCTTTTACTCTTTTTGCGATCCAACTTGGGATTTGCCAATCGTATGGCGCTTTGAGTTCAACTATTTCAGCAAGCTCAAAAAGTTTTCTGTAAATCTCCTTTTCGAGGTCAATCTCGTTTAAAACAATTATAAAAATTGTATCGGTGTTAGGTTTTTTTAAATAATTGATAAAGGCTTCCGCGTCTTTTTCTCTTTTTGAGCGTGATAATTTGTTTAGAAATTTTTCTGAATTTCTCATCACAACAACTCTTTTGGGACTCATACCAGGAAGTAAAAGCAAAAGAGAAAGCAAATTTTGAACATCAATTTCATTCCCATAAACTACATCAAGGTTAAAATCGCGCACACTTTCGTCAAGAGCATTGTCAATTATTGATTTTATTGATTCCTCAATTAAGAATTCTTCGTTTCCATAGAAGACATAAACAGGCGAAAATCTTTTGTGTTTTGCAGAAAGTCGCAGTGTGTCAAAATTAAGTTTTTCCTTCTCCATTATTTTGAAGATTTGTTTTTAGTTCTTGACCAGTATATGTAAGCTGGCACTCCAATCAAGACGAGCAACAAGCCAAATCCAGAACTTTTAGGGTCGCCGACTATGATGTAAACAATGAAAAATATAGCGACGATGATGTAAAGCACTGGAATTATAGGGTAGCCCCATGCTTTATATGGTCTTTCGCGGTCGGGATATTTCTTCCGTAAAATGAAAAGACCGAAAACTGTTAAGACATTAAATAAAAGAGATGCAAAAGCGGTATATGTAAGAAGAGCCGAGTAAGTGCCACTTAAAGTCAAAACGCTTGACCATATGCCTTGAAGTATAAGTGAATTTACCGGGGTTTTATATTTTGGGTGGAGTTTTCCAGCTCCTTTGAAAAACAAGCCATCTTTTGCCATCGCGTAATAAACTCTCGGTGCTGCAAGTATCATGCCATTATCACATCCGAAGGTTGATATCATAATTGCTATTGCAATCAATTGTGCACCGGCGATACCAAAAATTTTTTCGGCAACTGCTGCAGCGACTCTGTTATCTTGAACCAGTGCCATCTCCTTTATTGGAAGTATGTAAAGATACGCCACATTCGCAAGGACATAAACGAGCATAACTCCGACCGTTCCAAGCACAAGTGAATATGGGACGGTTTTATGTGGATTTTTAACTTCTTCAGCTGCGAATGTTACAGAGTTCCAGGCATCGTATGCGAAAAGGGCTTTTGACATTGCGACTGCGAAAGCGGCAAGAAATCCCATTGAAACTGCTTCAGGTGGGGCAATTGGGTGAAAGTTTTCAATTGAAAAGCTTTCAAAGAAGTTTGACCAATTTCCATTTCCAACCGCAAATGCGATGAAAACAAGAAGAATTATTGCAGCTATTTTTGAAACCGTAAATAAATTTTGAACTAATGCACCAAAAACAACGCCAAAACAATTAATGCAGGTCAAAAGAGCTATCACAACAACTCCAACTATTTGGGCACTGTTTAAAGTATAATTCCATCCAAAGATATTTAAGCTCAATATCACATTGTTTTCAGAAAGGGCGGGGATAAAAACACCAAGATATTTTGCGAAGGCAATCGCAACAGCTGCTATAAAGCCACTTTGAATTACAAAGAAAAGCGTCCAGCCATAGAGAAAACCAAGCAAAGGGTTATAAGATTCGCGAAGGAAAACGTATTGTCCACCAGCTTTGGGAAACATTCCAGCAAGCTCACCATAAGCTATAGCTCCAAATGCTGTTAAAATTCCGCCGATTACCCATAGAAGGATCAAAAGTTGTGGAACTGGCACATATCCAGCCATGATCGAAGGCGCGATGAAAATTCCCGAGCCAATCATTGAACCCATAACTATCATCGTTGCATCAAAAAGCCTAAGCTTTGCTTCAAACTTAACTTCTTTTTGAACTTCAGTTACTTGAGCCATAGAACCTCCGTTTTGTTTGTTAATTAACCTTTATTTTCTTTACATAAACTTTTTTCATTTCAACTTTTTCGAGTGGGTTATCTCTTTTATCGCGTGGCACATGAGCTATTTTCTCAACTACATCCATTCCCTCAATGACCTTCCCAAAGACGGTATAATTTCCATCAAGATGAGGCAAATCTTTAAGGCATATGTAGAATTGGCTTCCATTTGACCTTTTCTCTGGGTTGATGTTATCGGGCAAGCGAGCTGCACCGACAAATCCTTTTTTGTGAGGCATTTTTATCTCTGCTGGCAGTGTGTACCCTGGACCCCCACGCCCGTCGTTGTCTCTATCTTTGTCTTTTGAAAGCGGGTCCCCACCTTGAATTACGAAGTCAGGAATGACACGATGAAATGTTGTCCCATTGTAAAAGCCTTCACGGGCGAGTTTTTTGAAATTTTCGGAATGTTTTGGAGCAACATCATCAAAAAGTTCAATGACTATATTGCCAAATTTCGTTTCAATTACAACAACTTCTTTCTCATTTTGTTTGTTTTGTTGAATTAAGGACAGAAAAATTAGACCGATGAAAAATATTGATGCTCTCATTTTCGCATTGAAATTTTATTTTAAAAGAATTAAACCGATTAATCCGATTAATAAACAATAGTATGAAAACAAATTAAAATTGCCACGCGAGATCAATTTGAGAAGAAATTTTATGGCGATATATCCGCTGATAAATGCAATTAACGATGAAAACAAAAGTAGAGGAATTTTATCAAAAAGTGAATGTTGGAAAATTTCTGTTGTTTTTAAAAGCGTTGCTCCGAAAATAACGGGAATTGAAAGCAAAAATGAAAACCGCGCACTTTTTACTCCATTTATTCCAACAAGCATACCAGTAGTTATAGTTGTTCCTGACCTTGATATTCCCGGCAAAATCGCAAATGCTTGAGCAATCCCGACAAAGAGAGAACTTATGAAGTCAAAATCTTTTGTTGGGTTATTTTTCGCAAAGCGAGTTGAAAATAGGATTAGACCGGTTATAATCAAAAATAGGGATGTTAATTTTGGGTTTTGGAAAACTATTTCTATTTTGTCTTCAAACAAAATCCCAACGATACCAGCAGGTATAGAAGCCCAAATTATCAAAAGTGCAGTTTTGAAGTTTTCATCGTTTTGAACATTTGCTTTCAATTTATTGAAGTTGAGAATTTTTGTAAAAAAAGAACGCAAAATTTCAATTATATCTTTTCGGAAAATCACAAGCACGCTTAACATTGTCCCAAAATGAACGAAAACTTCAAAATCAATCCCACTTTTTTTCACCCCAAGTAAATGTTGAGCTAACACAAGATGACCCGAACTGCTTATCGGTAAAAATTCCGTAAGCCCTTGTAATATCGCAAGAATTATGCTTTTAATCAAATTCATTCGCAAGTTAATTTAGTTTTAAAAATAATAACTAAATCCAGCACGAATTGCAATCCCAATGAAATTTAATCTCATATTTCTATCTTCTCTAAAAGGTTTTCGTATTATCAATTTATTTCCAGCGTTGTCGCTTGCTTCAGTTGACAGTCCAATTTTTGCTTCAGCCGATAAATGAACATATACTTTACCATCAAGCCGTGAGGAGAATATGGATTCAAACTTAAGTATTCCACCGTTTGTTTGATAAATTATCTTTTTGCCAGAAACAGGAAACGATTGAATGAAGTATCCCCTTGTAAAGCCTAATCCCACGCCAATTTTAATAATGTAAACTTCATGCTCTTGAAAAAACAGATGATTCAGGACAAGTGTTGGCGAGTGAAGTTGGTATGTGAAAATGTAGTTTAATGGGATCCCTGTTGATGTTTCTTCAACATTATATTGTTTTGTCGTATATGAGTATTCAATTTTTAACGCTGTATTGCTTTTAATTTTAATTTCTGGCGTTACCCACAGTTCAAGTGCGCCGTCAAATTCATTTACCTTTTTCCCAGAAATTGAAACTAAGTAATCAACGATATCAGGTAAGTTTATGTAATTAACCCCCATCCCAGCGGAGATGCAGAAGTAATTTTTGGATTTTAAGTTTAAATTTTGAGCCACGGCTGCAGAAGTCATCGCGATTATCAAAAGGATTTTCTGAAAATGCTTAAAAAGGTTCATTTGCTTTGTTTATACTTATATGTTTATATGTTTTAAAGATAAAAAATCAATTTTCAAATTTCAACTTGCAATGTTGACTTTTTGGTTTCAATGGATTTATTTTATATATTAACAAAAAACGGAGAGGTGCCCGAGTGGCCGAAGGGAGCCGCCTGCTAAGCGGTTGTACCGCCAAAAGCGGTACCGAGGGTTCGAATCCCTCCCTCTCCGCTTTGCTTTTTAAGAGCAAAAGTAAACAAAATTACGGAGGTTAAAAATGGCGAAGAAAAAATCAACTTCAAGAAGTGGGAAGAAAACAAAAACTGGGAATAAATCTGCTAAAACAGTTGAACTCAAAGTTGGGCAAAAGGCACCGGACTTTACTTTGCCTTCAGATACAGGAGATAAAGTTTCTTTGAAAGATTTCAGAGGTAAAAAGGTTGTACTTTATTTTTACCCAAAGGATGATACGCCTGGATGCACGAAGGAAGCTTGTTCGTTCAGAGATAACATAAATGAAATACTAAATAGGGGAGCGGTTGTCATTGGAGTAAGCGCTGATAGCGTTGAGTCACATAAGAAGTTTAAAGAAAAATATAATCTCAACTTTATACTTTTAAGCGACGAAAAACATCGTGTTCTTGAAAAGTATGGTGTTTGGAAAGAGAGAAGTTTATATGGTAAGAAGTTTATGGGGACGGAAAGGACTACATTTATAATTGATGAAAATGGTCGTATCGCACATATATTCAGAAAGGTCAAAGTTGATGGACATACTGAGGAAGTTCTGAAGAAGCTTGATGAATTATCACAAAAAGTCACCGCTTGAAAGCGGGCGGTAATGCTTGAGATACCGAAATTTTATGAAAATTTTTTGACGAAAATTTCAAATGTCAACCTCAACTCGTCCCGCCAACTTAAAAAGGTTGCGGAAATAGTTTCCACAATGTCAGAGTATTTCACAAGAAAGAATCTACGAAAAGAGTTTGTTTTTTACGATTACTTAAGCGATCCGGAAGTTCAATTAGGCTATCTTATTTATTTCACAAGCACAAACCTTTTGAAAGTTCATGTCCCGTTGAATGAAATTTCTTTTTCGGGTTTCTTCAAGGGAAAAACAAAGATTGAAATTCTTGACATCGGCACGGGGCTTGGAACGGTGGTGATGGGGACGATAATATGGATGCACGAAAATATAAAGTATTTTAAAAACGCTGAGATTAAATTCGTCGCACTTGATAAAGTTGAAAAAAACATCCAAAAGTTCCAGGAAAACCTTGATGTTTTTTTAAGTGAGCTTAAAAATCATTATCCGCGGACGATAAAAATAACTGTTGAACCCGCGATTTTTGACATCGAGCATGCATTTGAAATGTTTCATAAAAGGTTTGACCTTATAACTGTAGCTAACACTTTAAATGAGGTGCCGTATGAAAAAAGAAATAAACTTCTTCGTTTGATAAATGCTGGCATCAAAGATGATGGTTTTGTGATTTTGATTGAACCCGCTTTGATGGCGACATCGCGTGAACTTCTTGATTTTAGGGATAAGATGATAAAAAATGGGTTTTATATTTATTCACCTTGTTTAAGAAATTTAAATTGTCCTGCGCTTGAGACAGAAAAAGATTGGTGTCATACGGAGATTGAATGGAAACGACCTGAATTTATAAGAAAGATTGATTTGGTCTCTGGAAATTACAGGAAGACACTTAAATTCTCATACATAGTTGCAAGCAAACGCGATGTTAACTTGATTGATTTTATTAGCGGTGAAAGGAATTTTAAAGATTATTTCAGGGTCGTGAGCCAACTTATAGTTGAAAAAGGCAAGAAACATTGTTATCTGTGTAATGAAATAGGCAGATTGCACTGTGTTAAACTTGACAGGTCTGATGCTCCAGGGAATAGGGTTTTTGATGAAATTGAAAGATATGATCTTATCTTGATGAAAAATTTTGAAAAAAGCGACAAAGTGATTAAAATTACGCAAAATGTTGAGATTGAAAAAGTTTTAAACAATGAAGGAAAAATTCCTTAAGGTGAATTTGAAAAGTAAAAGGTGAATTAAATGAGACTTTTAGATTTGTATTTGAAGGGTGGATTTATAATGCATTTGATTTCCGTTTTGTTTGTTGTTATGATTTATGTTGCGATTGAGAAATTGCTCGTTTTAAGGAGGGCTAAGGCTAATGTTAAGGAGTTTATATTTAATATCAAGGCTTTGATAAAATCAGGGAATATAGCGGATATTTTGGAATACTGCAATTCTCACAATACTCCGATTTCAAGGATATTCAAGCAGGGGTTACTGAAGCAAAGTTTTGGCGCTGAGAAAGTTCGTGAGGCAATTGAGATGGCTGGTAGAACTGAAATTTTTACACTTGAAAAAAGATTGAATATGCTCGCAACAATAGCGGGCGTTGCTCCACTTCTTGGTTTTCTTGGAACTGTAACCGGTATGATAAATGCTTTTATGACAATTCAAGCCCTTGGCGGAGTTGTTTCGCCTTCGGATTTAGCTGGTGGGATATGGGAAGCGCTTTTGACGACCGCATATGGTTTAATTGTTGGAATTCCAGCCTATGGGCTTTATAACTATTTCGTCTCTAAAATCAATCGCCTTATCCATGAAATTGAAGTTGGAGCTACGGAGTTTATAGACATTTTGAATTCAGAAGAATTTAAAAATCAGCTCAAATTAGAAAAGTGAAATTTGAGGCAAGAAATAAACCATTGACCATCTTTACATTCGCATCTCTTACGGATATAGTTTTGCTTTTGTTGATTTTCTTCCTTTTGACATCTTCTTTTATAACTCAGTCGGGTATAAGAATTCAATTGCCTCGCTCAGAAACAAAGGAACAATTAAGCGATAGACATATCATTATTACATTGACTTCTGAAAATGAGATTTACATCTTCAACGAAAAAGTTGAGAAGAAAAATTTTCAGTCAAGGCTAAAAGAACTTTTAGGTGATGAGAAAGATAAACTTGTCGTTCTGCGTGCCGATAAAAGTGTTCCAATTCAAGAAGTTATTGATATCATGGATATTACAAGGTTGGTTGGATTGACAAGGTTTGTTGTGGCAACACAAGTGAAATGAAAAATGCAAGATAAAGTTCAAGCGAAAGCACTGATTTACACGGCGTTAATTTGTTTCATCATCTTTTTGGTGATGTTAGCTTATAAAATTGTGATTGAGGTTGAGGATAGCGTCAAGTTTAATGAGGTCGTATTTGTTCCACCTGTTGAAGAGGAAGTTAAAGCGCTAGTGATAACTGGGAAAACTTATAGCACAGGTAAAGCTGGGATGATTTCAGCAAGGACTGTAAATTTGCCAAAGATAAATTTGCCATTAAGGACGGTGATAACTGAAGAAGAGATTTTGCCTCAAAAGTTTGCTGAAAAAATTGATATCATTGAAAAAGCAGGGGAAAATGTCGGCGCAGATTTTGGTAATGATATGTCAGTGTTAGATAAAGGTTTTGGAAAAAAGGTAAAGTCTGGAATTGGAATCTCGCCATTGGGAAAGGATGGGGTGAGATTGACAGGGCGTGAATTTCGTGCTTCTGGAACTATGCCAGGGCTTAGTTATAAAATTGACTGGGAAGGTGGAATAAATAGGGTTAAAGTAAGTGGTGAATTGCCAAGATTTCCTGAAGGTGTTAAAGAATCCGCAACAGTTAAATTCAGGGTTGTAGTTTTGTCAGATGGAACAATTGAAAGGATATTTCCGCTTGAGAAGGCAAATCCAGAGTTTGAGCGTTCGGTTCTTGAAGCGTTGCGCTCGTGGAGGTTTAACGCGATAGATAAAGATGTAAAACAAAGTGGGATTATAACTTTTAATTTTCAAATTAAGTAAGGAGTTTAAAATTGGACTGGCTTCGTTCAATTTTGTTTGTGCTTTCAATTTTTGTGGTCATTGGGGTATCAGAAATTTTAAGGCGAATTTTTGGCTTTAATCCCGAGGTCACAAGAAAAGTTGTTCATATCTCAGTTGGGCTTGCTGTTTTCCCAGCACCGCTTATTTTTTCAAGTTCAATTCCTGTGATAGCAATTGCGCTGTTTTTTATAGCTGTTAATTTTTTGAGCATAAAGTTAGAAATTTTCAAGGGGATGGACACAGTCTCAAGGCAGACTTATGGAACTGTTTATTATCCATTGGCTTTTTTTATTTTAGTTCTTGCTTTTTGGAATAAATATCCTGCTTTGGTCTCAATACCGATGTTAATTCTTGCCATTGGCGATGCTTTTGCAAACATAGTTGGTGGAGCGGTTAAAAGACCTGTGGTTTATAACTTAACAGGCGATGGTAAATCAATTCAGGGCTCAATCGCTATGTTTGTTGTTTCGTTTTTTATCCTTTTTCTTTCTTTAATTTTCACTCGTCCCTCAAAATTGTGGTGGGGTGATGTTTTAAATACCAGTTTTATTCAAATCTTTTTTATTTCTTTTCTCACCGCTTTATTTGCAACTGTAGTTGAAGGGGCAGGTTCTTATGGGCTTGACAATTTTTTCATACCGATTGCCTCTGCGTTTATGCTTCATTCTTTTATCGTTGCTGATAAATTTGGGCAATTTTTAGTTGCGTTTATCCTTGCCTTTTTGATAGCGGTTATTTCATATAGATTTAAATTTTTGTCCATCAGTGGTTCGGTTGGGACATTTATTCTCGCTGTTGTGATTTTTGGTGTTGGGGGCTGGAAGTGGACTGTGCCTATTTTAACATTTTTTGTGTTGTCAAGTTTGATTTCAAAGGTTGGAAAAGAGCGAAGAAAGAAATTTGACTTAATTTTTGAGAAATCAAGCACAAGGGACATTTATCAAGTTTTTGCAAATGGCGGAATTGCGGGATTATCCGCGTTTATTTATCATTTTTATCCGAATGAAATTTTTTATTATGCTTACCTTGCTTCCGTTTCTGCAGCAACATTTGACACCTGGGCTACGGAAATAGGAACGCTTTTTCTATCAAAACCACGCCTTATCACTAATTTCAAACCTGTTGAACCGGGAACCTCTGGCGGTGTTTCCATCAAGGGAACTATTGGAGGCGTAGTCGGTTCAATTTTAATCTTTTTAAGTGCAACGCCGTGGATTGAGTGGGATGCTGCAAAATTGGCCATTGTGATAATTGCTGGATTTATTGGGAGTTTAATTGATAGCTTTCTTGGGGCGACGATTCAGGCTCAATATAGATGTTATGTTTGTTCAAAGGTAACCGAAAGAAAAATTCACTGCAACGAGTTTGCTGAGTTAATTCGTGGTAATAAAAAGTTTAACAATGATTTTGTTAATTTCGTATGCACTATGTCAGGGGCTTTCGCTGGATTAATTTTAATGATAATTTAAAGTTCAAAGCCTATGCCGTTTAAATTTAACGAGGACATCGCGATTTCTGACATTGCCGTTGAGGTATGGGCAAATACAATTAACGAGTTGTTTTGTGATTCGGCTTTGGCGGTGAGCGAGGTTATGGTTGATACTTCTACTGTTGAACCGAGGGTTGAAGTTGAGATTTCTTTAAGCTCTGATTCGCTTGAAGTTCTTCTTTATGATTTTTTGAGCGAGATAGTTTATTTTAAAGATGTAGATTTGATGCTTTTCTCAAAGTTTGATGTCAAAGTGAGTGAGATGGACTTAACAGCTAAGATGTGGGGTGAGAGAATTGATAGGGAGAAACATAGCTTGAGAACTGATGTCAAAGCTGTTACGCTTTATAGGTTTAACCTGCGACAGCAAAACGGCATATGGCGAGCTGAATTTGTGCTTGATATTTAAATTGAGCTTGAAAAAAATTTTGAAAGGTTTTATTTTTAGTAAAAAACAAAAATGAAGGATTAAAAATTGGCACAGGAAGTTAAAAAATGGGCTTTGATTCTTGGGTCTTCAAGTGGCTTTGGGGCTGCTACGGCAATTGAACTTTCAAAAAATGGTTATAACATTTTTGGCGTTCATCTTGACCGCGCAGCTACAATGCCAAATGTTGAAAAAGTTATAAGTCAGATAAAAGCCAACGGCGTTGAGGTTGAATTTTTTAATGTTAATGCAGCTGACCATGAGAAGAGAAAGGAGGTTCTTGATGCGATTGAAAAGAGATTCTCAAATGAACCATCAATTATAAAAGTTGTTCTTCACTCACTTGCGTTTGGAACTTTGAGACCTTATATTTCAGAAAACCCTGATGAGCAGGTGACACCGAAGCAAATGGATATGACGCTTGATGTCATGGCGCATAGCCTTGTTTATTGGGTTCAAGATTTATTTCACAGAAAGTTGATAGGGAAGGGGACGCGAATTTTTGCGATGACAAGTGAAGGTTCAACAAGAGTTTGGGCTTACTATGGACCAGTCTCAGCTGCTAAAGCTGCTCTTGAATCACACATAAGACAGCTTGCTTATGAGCTTGCAAAATATGGTATAACTGTTAATGGGGTAAGAGCTGGGGTTACTGATACACCAGCATTAAGGAAGATACCTGGCAATGAGCAAATGATTGAGTATTCTTTAAAGCGAAATCCATCTGGCAGATTGACAACGCCTGAGGATGTAGCTAAGGCTATTGTTCATTTAAGCCATGATGATATGCAGTGGGTTACTGGGAATATCATTGGGGTTGACGGTGGTGAATTTATAGCTGGGTAATTTTTTAGGCGGGCTTTGAAGCCCGCCTTCTTTTTTAAACTATTTGTTCCACATTTAAAACGAAAGCATGCAAACCTTCGTCTTCAAATCTTCTATCAAGAATTCTAATTTCATTTAGAAGTTTCTCAACTTTATCATCTGGTATAACAGTCAAAATCATTATATTCATTTCAGGCCAGGCATGTGTGCCAAGATGTGGTTCTCCTTTATCAGAACCTCGTCCCTGGACATTGTTAAGTTTTGTATATCCTCGGATGTTTAATTTGTCAAATACATCCATAAGTTCATCTTCAAGAGCTTGATTTGAAACGATCAAAATGAGTTTCATTTAGCCTCCGCTTTTTTATGTTCAAAAATTGAGTAAATTGTTGGGACAAGCACAAGCGTTATCAAAGTTGAAAATGTTAAACCACCAAGCATCGTTATCCCAAGTGGGCGCCAAAGCTCAGAGCCTTCCCCTCTAAAAACAGCAAGAGGTAAAGTCCCAAGTATAGTTGTAAGGGTTGTCATTAAAATTGGACGAAGCCTGGTTTTCCCAGCAGTTATCAAAGCATCGTAAAGCTCGTAACCGCGAGCTCTTAAAAGATTTGTATAATCAACAAAAACAATCGCATTGTTAACGACAATGCCGACAAGCATTATAAGACCCATGAAAGCAGTTAAACCAAACGGAACGCCAAATATGAGAAGACCAATTACAACGCCAGTGAAAGCAAACGGCACCGAAAACATTATGACAAACGGGTGAAGGAGCGATTCAAATTGTGAAGCCATTATCATATAGATCAAAATTATTCCAAGAATTAAAACTTGGAATAAATCTCTAAAAGCTTTTGCTTGTTCCTCAACTTGACCTGCAAACCTTATCTCAACCCCTGGAGGTATGTCAAGATTTTTAATTCTTTCTTGTAAATCTTTAACTACATCGCCGAGAGCTCTACCTTCAACATTTGCGCCAACAGGAATTATTCTTTGCCTATCTCTTCGCTGGATTTCAACTGGTGAATAAGTTTCGTAGATTCTGGCTATATCTTTAATTTTGACTATGTTTCCAGAGAAAGATTTTACTGGAATTTCCCCAAGATATGAGATGCTGTTTCTTAAATCAGCCCCAGGTTGAATTGTGATGTCATATTCATCTCCAACTTCTTTATAGCTTGTCGCTTTAAGCCCGTAAATGCTTGACCTTATTGTTGCAGCTATTATACTTGTATTAAGCCCGAGTGCTGCGCTTTTTTGCTTGTCAATTTCAATTCTTATCTCTGGAGTTAATCCGCTTCTTCCAATTTGGACATCCTTTGCCCCTGGGATTTTTTCAAGTTCAGATTTAATTTCTTCTGCAACTTTTGATGTTAGATTTAAATCATAGCCCGTAACCTCAACTACCAAAGGTTTACCACCACCAAAAAGCAAAGCTTGAAAATCAGAACCGCGTGAAATTTCAAATTTTTCAATTCCGGGAATCATTTTCACTTTTTCTCTGATTCTCGCTCCAAGTTCTTGAACAGTTACACCTCTTTCTTTTACGGGAACAAGTCTTGCACCAACCGTGAGAACATTGTTTCCTTCAACTTGTCCGCTTATTGTAGCAAAGCCTTGCTCGGTTGTTCCTGCTCTCATAAAAATGTATTTTCGCCATTTCTCGGGTATCTCTTCAAGAATTATCTTTTGAATTTGCTCCCCAACTTTAATTGTCTCTTCAAGCCGTGTCCCAATAGGTAATTGCACGACGACCTGAATTTGTCCTGTATCGCTTGCTGGGAAAAATTCAAATCCAACGAATCTAAAAAGAACAAATGATAAAACAAACAAAACAAATGCAATGCCAACAACGGTTAGCCTATGTTTAAGACCCCATGATATGACTTTAGCATAAGCGTTATCAATCGCTGTAAACCAATTTTCACTCATCTTAAACAGGTTTGCAAGAAACTTATTCCTTATTATTCTTTCTTCGCGTCTTAACCATTTTGATGCAAGTGTCGGGGTTAAAGTCAAAGAAGCTATCAAGGATGTCAAAACCATAACGGTAACCAAATAACCGAGCTCTTTAAATAAAAATCCAGCTATACCCGTCAGAAAAGCGAGCGGGAGAAACACAGCTACATTTGTCAGCGAAGATGCCGATATCGCAAGTCCAATTTCATTCGCTGCTATGAATGAAGCAGTTTTTGGATTTTCACCTCGTTCAATGTGTCTGGCTATGTTTTCAAGAACAACTATGGCATTATCAACTACTATACCAACCGCAATAGCCAAAGATGAAAGCGAGATTAAATTTATTGTTCCACCGATAAGATAAAGAGTTATGAAGGCGACTATTAACGAGAAGGGAATAGTTAGTATGATTATAAAACTTGCTCTAACTTTCCTTAAGAAAACTAACACAACAAGTATTACAAAAACAGCCCCATAGACAATGGCGTCGCTTAGATTTCTAATTGAGTTGAGTATAAAGTCCGATGCATCAAAAGCTATATTAAGCTTCACATCTTTTGGCAGCGTCTGTTGAATGCGTGGGATTACTTTCTTAACTGCGTCAGTGATTTCAATTGTATTTGCGGTTGCTTGCTTTTGAATGAAAAGCAGAACCCCAGGTGTGTTGTTGATTTTAACATAAAGCGTCTGCTCTTTTATTGTATCAATTACATCGGCAACATCTCTTAAATAAACAAGAGCACCTTGATAGTTTCCAATTACAGTTGATTTAATCTCCTCAATTGACTTAAACTCACCTGGAACTCGGACATTATATTCTTTCATTCCAATTTTAATTATGCCCGCTGGGAGGCTGAAGTTTTCAGCTTGAAGTATTTGAGCGATTTGTGGGATTGTAAGGTTGTAAGCCTCAAGTTTTTTCGGGTCAACTTTTATTAAAATTTCTCGCTGTGGTCCACCGATTGCAAAAACCGCTCCAACACCAGGAATTTGTCTTAAAGGTTGAGCAATTTTATCTTCAATAATTTTATTTATCCCAGAAAAGCTTTCACTTGAATTAATTCCAATCATTAAAACTGGTAAAGTTGATGTGCTAAATTTGAAAATTGATGGTTCTTCCGCATCGTCAGGTAACCTTCTTTTTACTCTATCTATGGCGTCTCTTATATCATTTGTCGCTTCGGTAATATCCGTTCCCCAAGTAAATGTTACTGTTATGATTGATATATTGTCCTTTGAAGTTGATGTGACTTTTGAGACATTGTTTATGGTGCTTACTTGTTCTTCAATTAATTTCGTCACTTTTTGTTCAACATCTTCAGCTGATGCCCCGGGATAAATTGTAACGACACTTATTGCAGGTGGTTCAAGCTTTGGCAAAAGGTCAATCGCAAGCCTCATAAGTGCAAATGCGCCTAAAACAGCAAGCGCCATATAAAACATTATGACTGTGATAGGTCTATTTACCGCAAATTTTGGTAAGCTCATTTTTATACCTCCTTAAAAATTTTTTTATTCAATTATTTGAACTTTAACTCCATCCGAAAGCTTGGCTTGTCCTGATATCACCACAAATTCATTTTCATTGACCCCATTTAACACTTCAACCTCACCATCAAATTTTCTGCCTATGGTTATATTTCTTCTATTTGCAACTCCATCTTTGACAATGAATGTATAATTTACATTTGAACCAGGAAGTGGAACCACCGCGGATTCAGGTATCAGCACACCCTGACCTTGCCCAACTTTTATTTTAACCCTTGCGAACATTCCTGGTCTTAACAAAAGTTGGGGGTTTGGAACTTCAATTTCAGCAATGAAGGTTCTTGAGATTGAACTTATAGCTGGATTTTTTTGCGTTACTTTACCAGTAAATACTTTATCGGGATATGCATCAACGATAACCTCTGCCGTTTGATTTAGTTTTATAAGTGGGAAATCTCGCTCAGCTATGCTTAATTTTATCTTTACAAGATCCATCCTCATCAATGTTATAATCCCTGGGCTTCCACCGCCAGCTGGAACAAGTGTAAAAACTTCACCTTCGTTCATAAGTTTTTCTGTAACTATTCCATCAAACGGAGCGCGTATTTGTGTATTTGAGAGCATAAGTTCATACGATGCTTTTGCAGATTCATAAGTTGCCTTTGCCCTTTCAAGTTGTTGTTCAGGGATAGAGCCTGCCTCAAATAAAGATTTCATCCTATTGTAATCAGATTCAGCGAGTTCAAACTGAATTTTTGCCTGTGTCAGTTGTTGCGTGTTCATTTGAACCAAAAGTTGCCCCTCTTTTACAAAGTCACCTTCCTTTACATAAATTTTTTCAATCGTTCCTGACATCTGTGCTCCGATTCTCGCCTTTTGATATGGTTCAACAGTTCCAGCATATTCAAGAATTATGTCGTAATTTTTCTTGACGGCTTTTGCCACTTTAACTGGGATTATCTCATCCGATAAATTATTTGTATTTGAGTTTTCATTTTTATTTGAGCATCCACTGAAAAGAATTATCAAAGCCAATGTGCTTAAAATTATTTTTTTCATTTTTCCTCCATTAAATAGTTTGTTTTACCTGTTAATCTTTCAAAATCGCTCAATGCTATCATATAGTCATAGATTGCCTGCTGATAATTTAACTTTGCTTGAGCTAAATTAACTTCAGCATTACTGACTTCAAGCTGCGTTCCAACACCGCTTTCAAATCTTTTTCTTGCAATTTTATAGCCAAGTTCAGCAAGCTCAACAGCCTTTTTTTGGATTTCTATCCTTTTCTTCGATTGCTCAATTTTGTAAACAACATTTTTAAGTTCATTTTCAAGGGCCTGCTTTGTAAATGAAAGTCTTTCCATTGACTGTTGAAGCGATATCTGTGCTTGGTCAATTCTCGCCTGTGTTCCAAAGCCTCTAAAAATTGGAATTTGAATCTGTAGCCCAACGAAAGTCGTTCTTATCCAACGATATTGATTAAAATTGAAATTGTTCGCTTGAGCTTGGTATTGAAGATTCCCTGTTAAGAAAATAGCTGGGAGATGACCTGAAAATTCAAGCGAGACGAGCTCTCTTGAAATTTCAACTTGATATTCTACCTGTTTCAAGTCGGGATTATTCTTGTAAAGTTCTTCAAGCGCCTTTGAATATTCAATATCGGGAAAATCGCCGATGCTCATCTCGCCAGTTATATCTATATCTTCTTTGACATCAATTCCAAGCGCAAGTTTAAGCATATTCTTCGTCAATTCAAGGTTGTTCTCTGCCTGGATAAGTAGCGGTTGTAAATTTTGATATTGAACTTGTGCATTGACATAGTCATATTCCGATGCAACACCTTGGCGATACATCTTTTCAACATTTTTCAAATTATCTTCGGCAAGCTCAATTCTCATTTTTGTTATTTTATAATTTTCCTTTGCCAACAGGACAGTATAAAAAGCTTTTTTAACATCACTTATCGTTTTCAATACGGCGCTTTTATATGCTTGTTCAGCTAACAATCTGCTTTTATTTGCGACTTTAATGCCAGCATAAACCGACCATGAGAAAACCGGCATTTGAAGAGCAAGCAAACCTAAATATGAGTTATCAAACCCAATTTCAATGACCCCACCAGTTAGTCTGCCGAATGGTGAATCAGGTGGCAAAAATAAAACGGGCTTTTTGATATACCTTGAATAACTTCCAGAAAGGCTAATCTGTGGGATAAGCCCTGAGCTCGCTTCAATAAGTTTTTCATCAGATTTTATAACCTCAAGGCGTGCGGTTTTAATTTGATTGTTGTTCTCAAGAGATATTTTTACAGCATCTTCAAGTGTTAAAGTTCTCGTTTGTGCGAATATGAATGCGGGTAGAAAAATTAAAATTATTAAATTTCGCATCTTTGACCTTTCATTTGTTTTTTGAAATTCCGTTGAAGATAATTTCAATTATCATATCAACTATTCCCTCAGGTTTCATTTTAATGTTATCCCAGTGTAAGCAACCGTAGATAACATCTCTTAAAATTCCATTAAAGGCCATCACGATAAAGTCTGGGTCAATTTTTTTCAATCGTCCATTTTTTATGTCAGTTTTGATTATATCGGTTAGTGTTTTTGTGATTTGGTTCAATCTTTGCATAACATAATTTCTTGTTGCTTCCTTTTCCTCAGGACCCATTTGCATCAAAGCTTGCATCATTATATGAAATGAGTATCTATTTTCAAGCAGGAAAAAGTTTAAGAGTTTGAGCGCATAAAATCTAAGCTTTTCGCTTGAATCACCTTTCAAGTTTTTAGCTTCATCTGCAAATAATTGAACTTTATCAAAAAGCAATTTCAGTATCTCGTCAAAGAGTTGTTTTTTGCTTTCAAAATATGAGTAAATCGCACCTTTGCTAAATTGGGCTTCATCCGCTATTTCTTCAATCGTTGTATCTTTGTATCCTTTTACCCCGAAAAGATGTAACGCTGCTTCAATTATCTCCTGCTTATGTCTTTCTTTGATTATTTGACGCCTTTTTGATTTGGTCAATTTAAAGTTTCATTTGTTTTAACTTGACCAAATATAATAAACTTTGACCAAAAAGTCAAATTTTGACTAATCGGTTCATCTTGATTTTATCTTCCTTCTTTTTTAAATTGAATTTAAAAATCAGGATCATCTAAATTTAATTTGCGATATGAAATATCTTGAAGATACAATCGCGGCTATTTCAACCGCTATTGGGGAAGCAGGAATATCCGTGATAAGGATAAGCGGTAAGGATGCAATAAAGATTGCCGATAAAATTTTTAGAGGCAAGAGAAAGCTTGAAGAGGTTAAAAGTCATACCGCTCACTATGGTAAAATTGTTGATTCAATGGGAAAGGTTGTTGATTATGTTGTCGCAACCATTTTTAGAGCTCCTCATTCTTATACGGGTGAAGATGTTGTTGAGATAAGTTGTCACGGTGGAATTTTTGTTACAAGGAAAGTTCTTGAGACTGTGCTTGAGGCAGGTGCAAGGCTTGCTCAACCGGGTGAATTTACGAAGCGAGCTTTTCTCAATGGGAAAATTGATCTCTCTCAAGCCGAAGCTGTCGCTGATTTGATAAAGTCCGCCACAGACCTTGCATATAAGAGCTCCCTTTCACAGCTTGAGGGTTCGCTTTCAAAAAAGATAAAGAAGATGCGAGATGAACTTATAAATCTTTGTTCACTTGTTGAGCTTGAGCTTGATTTCGCTGATGAAGACCTTGAATTTGTTGATAAGCCTGAACTTGCAAACAAAATAAGAAATGCCATTGCTGAAATTGATGAATTAATAGAGACATTTAAATATGGGAAGATTTATCGCGAGGGTGTAAAGGTTGTAATTGCTGGTAAACCTAACGCTGGTAAATCAAGTTTGCTTAATGCTTTGTTAAATGAGAATAGAGCTATTGTCAGCGATATTCCGGGAACGACGCGTGATGTGATTGAAGAAAGTTTGAACATTGATGGAGTTCTTTTTAGAGTTATTGATACGGCTGGATTGAGGGAAACTTATGATGTGATTGAGCAAGAAGGAGTTAGAAGAGCTGAGGAGCAACTTAAAAAGGCGGATATGATTCTTTTAGTTATAGATTCAACTGATGAGATTGACGAAAGCGA
This sequence comes from uncultured Bacteroidota bacterium, assembly GCA_964438815.1. Lineage (GTDB taxonomy): Bacteria > Bacteroidota > Ignavibacteria > Kryptoniales > Kryptoniaceae > Kryptonium. Next base: position 178,285 of record CAYTKW010000001.1, on the reverse strand, counting down.
TATCAGAATTTATCATCGTGTTTTAAATCTTGCAATGAATGAATCAAAAAAATGTATAATTGTGTTTAATAAAGTTGACCTTCTTAATGGCAAGCAAATTCAAAGTGATAAAATTATCCGAGATTTTCCTGTGGTCCATATTTCTGCGTTGACAGGACAAGGTCTTGAAAAGCTTAAGAAGCTGATGGTTGAGCAATCATTTAGTGGAACAAATAGAACCGATGCAAGCATTGTCGTCACAAATGTCAGACATCGCGATGCCCTTGTTAAGGCAAAGCAAAGTTTACTTTATGCTTTGAGGTCACTTGAAGAGGGTATGAGCGGTGATTTAGTCGCTGTTGATTTGAGAGCTGGTCTTAATCATCTTGGCGAGATAATTGGCGAGGTGACAACTGATGATATACTGAACAACATCTTCTTAAAATTCTGTATTGGCAAGTAAAAAGTGTTTCACGTGAAACATTTTGAAAACAAAAAAATTATCTTGGCTATGATAATAAACCCAACCATAGATGAAGTTTACGATGTCGTAATTGTCGGTGGTGGTCATGCAGGAATTGAAGCAGCGCTTGCATCTGCGAGGATGGGTATGAAGACGTTACTTATGACCATGGATATTACAGCGATAGGTCGTATGTCATGTAATCCAGCTGTTGGAGGAACTGCTAAGGGACATCTTGTCAGAGAAATTGATGCTCTTGGCGGGGAAATAGGAAAAATCGCAGATGCGACAGCGATACAATACAGAATTTTGAATAAATCAAAAGGTCCAGCTGTTTGGTCTCTTAGAACGCAAAACGATAGAGAAGGATATTCAATAGAGGCGAGAAAAAGAGTTGAAGTTCAAGAAGGGCTTGATATAATGCAAGATGTTGTTACGGATATTTTTGTTGAAAATGGTAAAGTTGTTGGAATAAAAACAGGGCTTGACATTAAAATAGCGTGTAAAGCACTTATAATTGCGGCAGGGACATTTTTGAATGGAAAAATGTATACTGGGCTTGTGAGCAGAGTTGGGGGTAGGTTTGGCGAACCTGCGGCAACAGGGCTTACGGAATCGCTTGAAAAGCTTGGTTTTGTCAGCGGTAGATTAAAAACAGGGACACCACCGAGAATTGACGCAAGAAGTGTTGACTATTCAAAAGTTCAAGTAGAACCTGGTGATCCAGATGCAGAGCCATTTTCTTTTCAAACAAAGGAAATCATAAAAGACCAAATTTCATGTTATTTGACTTATACAAACGGAGAAACTCATAAAATTCTTGAAAAAGGATTTGACCGCTCTCCACTTTTCACCGGCTTAATAAAAGGTCGTGGTCCGAGATATTGTCCTTCAATTGAAGACAAAGTGTATCGTTTTAGAGATAAAGAAAGGCATCAAATTTTCCTTGAACCTGAGGGTAGAAATACACATGTTATGTATGTAAATGGTTTTTCAACAAGTTTGCCGGTTGAGATACAACTTGAAGGATTAAAGACGATCCCAGGACTTGAAAATGTGAAGATGCTTCGCCCGGGTTATGCTGTTGAATACGACTTTTTCCCGCCACATCAATTAAAGCTCACGCTTGAAACAAAACTTGTTGAGGGACTTTACTTTGCAGGTCAAATAAATGGAACTTCAGGATACGAAGAAGCCGCAGCTCAAGGTATAGTTGCTGGGATAAACGCAGCTCTTAAGATAAAAGGTGAAGGTGAATTTATTCTGAAACGAAGCGAAGCTTATATTGGAGTTTTAATTGACGATTTGATAAATAAAGGGACTGATGAGCCCTACCGTATGTTTACATCGCGTGCAGAATATCGCCTGATGCTGAGGCAAGATAATGCTGATAGAAGATTGATGAAATATGGATATAAGTTCGGTTTAATTCCAAGCGATGTGTATCAGAGGTTAATTGAAAAAGAAGAAATGATAAAAGAGGCACTTTATTTTGTTAAAAATAGAAACGTTAAGCCGTCTGAAGTGAATTCATATCTTGAAAGGATTGGTTCAAAACCACTTGAGCAAAGCGAAAAACTTGAACAGATTATGAAACGACCTGAGGTGAATATATCTGAACTGTTTGAACTTGAAGCTTTTAAATCTGACAACATTTTGCAAAAAGTTTTAAGGCGCAAAGATGTGTTTAGGCAAGTTGAAATTGAAATCAGATACGAAGGATATATACAAAGACAGCTTGAAGAGATTGAGAAATTTGAAAAGTATGAATCAATGGAAATCCCTGAAGATTTTGATTATACAAAAGTGAAATCGCTTTCAAGTGAAGCAAGGGAAAAATTGATGAAGGTAAGACCGAGGTCAATCGGTCAAGCATCCCGCATATCTGGTGTCTCTCCGGCAGATATATCCGTGCTTATGGTTTATTTGAAGGGTTAAAAGTGTTTCACGTGAAACATTTTTGATACTTAAGTTTGGAGAAAGATGGAGGCGGAAGAATTTTTGAAGATTTGTCGGCTGAATGGGTTGGAAATTGATGATAGAAAATTTGAGCTTTTGAAATGTTATGTTGAGCTTTTAATTGAGTGGAATAAGAAGGTAAATTTAATTTCAAGAAAGACGGATATTTGGGGGAAGCATATACTACATTGTGTTTCGCCATTGTTTAAAATTGATGTTGAAACTGATTCTTCTATTCTTGACCTTGGGACAGGTGGTGGATTGCCTGGGGTACCGTGGGCGATATTGAATGAAAGAGCAAGGTTTGTTCTCATTGATGGAGTGAAAAAAAAGATAGACGCTGTAAATGGTATTTTGAATGAACTTGGGCTTGAGAATGTTGAGGCGATTTGGGGTAGAGCTGAGAAAATCTCAAAAGATGAGAACTACAGGGGTAAATTTGATTATGTCATTTGTCGCTCGGTTGCGGAATTGAAAAAGCTTGTTAAGTGGAGTTTTAATTTTTTAAATCCGTCAAATTTCTCTAAAAATTTCTTGGATGAAACAAGAGAAAAGTATTATCTTCACTCTGGCTGTCTTATCGCCTTCAAAGGTGGCGATATTGAAAATGAGATTTATTCAGCATTTAAAACAGGACTTGTTTCTGATGTTAAGGTCATTGAGTTAAAGTTTAAAGGTGATGAAAGGATAAATTTTGAAGATAAAAAAGTCGTGCTTTTAAAATTAAAAAGGTAGAAAGATGGCAAAATCGGGAAAAGAACTGTTTGACGAACTTTTAAACTTGACAACTGAACAAAGAAATCCAGCAAGCATGGACATTGATTCAAAATCAACAATTGAAATTTTAAAGATAATAAACGATGAAGATAAAAAAGTTCCTTATGCAGTTGAAAAAGAGATACCTTACATAGCTCAAGCGGTTGAACTTGTCGTTCAGGCGTTTAAGCGTGGTGGAAGGTTAATTTATGTCGGTGCTGGGACAAGTGGTCGTTTAGGAATTCTTGATGCAGCTGAATGTCCGCCTACATTTGGCACTGACCCTGAAATGGTTCAGGGAATAATTGCAGGTGGACTGCAAGCTGTTTTCAGAGCTCAAGAGGGAGCAGAGGATAGTGAGGAAAACGGGGCAAGGGATATTGAAGCGAAAAATGTGACTGATAAAGATGTCGTCTGTGGGATAGCAGCGAGCAGAAGAACTCCATATGTTGTCGGCGCTGTGAGAAGAGCTAAAGAGCTTGGGGCTAAAACAATTTTTATAACTACAAATCCAAGAGAACAATTCAATTATCCATTTGTTGATGTCGCAATATGTCCTGAAGTAGGTCCTGAAGTTATAATGGGCTCTACACGAATGAAATCTGGGACAGCACAAAAGTTGGTTTTAAATATGATTTCAACTACAGCTATGATACGACTTGGAAAGGTTTATGAAAATTTAATGGTTGATCTTCAAATGACGAGTGAGAAATTGAAAGAAAGAGCAAAGAGAGTGGTTATGATAGTAACTGGAGTTGACTATAAAACTGCTGAAAGATATTTAGAAGAAGCGGGTGGGCATGCGAAGACGGCAATTGTAATGATAAAAACGGGTTGTTCAGCTGAAGAAGCACGCGAGAGATTAAGGAAAGCGGATGGTTTTGTTAGAGCAGCGATTGAAGGTAAAACATTAATTTAAGTTTGTTGATATGAGATTCGTTGAAAGAATTTTTAAGATACATAAGTTTAACGAGATTGCTAAATTTCTTGAGAGCAGTGCGGAGAAATTGAGTTTGAAAAATGTTGCGGGTTCGCTTTTTAGTTTTATTGTTGCTTATATTTTTGAAAATTTAGAAGATAAAGTCATCGTTTTAGTTCAGGATGATGAGTTTGGGCGGAAAGTTGCTGATGATTTAAATTTTATAATTGGTGAGGAAAAAGTCTTTGAGTTTATACCAGATGAGGATATGTTAGCGGATGATATTGATGTTTTGAGGATGAAGTTTGCCTATGAATATGCACATGGGCGTAAAATTTTTATAATTTCTGTAAACAATGTTGGTGAAACAATACCTGTAAGTAAAGAACTTAACACATATTCCTTCCCAATCTCTGTTGGCGATAGGATAGATTACGAATTTCTTCTCTCATATCTTTCAAATAATGGTTTTGAAAGAAAAAAATATGTTGAATCAAGAGGGGATTACAGCGTAAGGGGAAGTATAGTTGATGTATTTGGATTCGTAGGTGAGTTCCCGATACGAATTGAATTTTTTGGAGATGAGATTGCCTCAATACGAGAATTTGACCTTTTCACACAGAGGTCGCTTAGAAATCTGAATCGGACAGTGATAGTGCCGAGGATAAACGCTGGTTTTGAGATGGTTGAGATTTACAAACTATTGAATAACTCAGTATGTGTAGTTGAGGATAAAAATTTGGTTATTCAGGCGCTTGATGAAGATATTTTCGCTGGGATTGGGTTTAAAAAGTTTGTTAACATCATCCGATTAGAGGCTGGGGAAGTTGAAGGGGATGTGCTTAATTTAGCTTCAAGAGCCCAGCCATTTTTCAATAGCAGTATGACGCTTTTTTCTGACGAGGTTTTAAAATTGCTCGGAAATGGGTTTGATGTTTTTTTGCTTTGTGAAGGAAAGGAGCAGATGGAAAGGATGAAAGAGTTAGTTGAGGAGGCGATGGGTTTTGAGGGGGTTGCAAAGATTAATTTTGAGCCAGCGTCGGTTAACGGTGGCTTTATTTTAACAGAAGATAAAATTGCGGTTTTAACCGAACATGAGATTTTTAATCGGGTAAAGGCGAGGAATTTCCTAAAATACAGGAAATTTAAGGGTTTAACACTCCATGAACTTGATATGTTAAAACCTGGAGATTTTGTCGTTCATATTGATTTTGGTATTGGGAAATTCGCTGGGCTTCAAAAAATAAAGATAAATGGAGTTGAGCAGGAAGCGGTTCGGCTTGAATACGCAGATGATGGGATTCTTTATGTAAATTTGAACTACATCAACAGGATAAAGAAGTATCGCGGTGAAGAAGGGGTTGTCCCGAAGCTTAACAAACTTGGTTCAGCGGAATGGGAAAGGTTAAAGGAAAGAACCAAAGATAGTATTAAAAAAGTTGCAAGAGATCTTATTTGGCTTTATGCGAAACGAAGTTATGTTAAAGGTTTCAAATTTTCGCCAGATAATTATTTACAGAAAGAGATGGAAGCATCGTTTATTTATGAAGATACACCTGATCAAAGGAGGGCAACAATTGAAGTTAAACAAGATATGGAAAGTGAAAAACCGATGGATAGGTTGATCTGTGGTGATGTTGGATTTGGAAAAACTGAAGTTGCGATACGGGCATCTTTTAAAGCTGTCCTTGACAAGAAACAGGTTGCGGTTCTTGTTCCAACTACAATTTTAGCGCATCAGCATTATAAGACATTTACTGAAAGGTTAAAAAATTATCCTGTTCGTATTGAGGTTTTGTCAAGATTGATTCCAAGGGCTAAACAGTTGAAAATAATTGAGGATTTAAGCAAAGGAGGTGTTGATATAATAATTGGAACGCATAGGTTGCTTTCAAACGATATAAAATTTAAAGACCTTGGTCTGTTAATAATTGATGAAGAGCATAGGTTTGGAGTTGAAGCGAAAGAGAAGTTGAGAAAAATGAAGATAAATGTTGACACTTTAACCTTAAGCGCAACTCCGATACCGAGAACTCTTTATTTTTCGCTTATGGGTGCGAGAGATATGTCAATAATTAACACACCGCCACCGAATCGCCTTCCTATAATTACCAAAATTATCACTCTTGATTCGCCGAAGTTTAAAGATATAGTTAAGAGTGCAATTTATTATGAAGTAAGCCGTGGTGGACAAGTTTATTTCGTTGTGGATAAAATTGCTGAAATTGAGGAAATTGCGAAGTTTTTAAGGGAATTGGTGCCTGATTTGAAATTTGATATTGTTCATGGCAAGATGAAGCCATCGGCAATTGAGAAAGTGATGTTGAAATTTCTTGAGCAGAAATTTGATATTTTAATTTCAACCAAAATAATTGAAGCAGGGATAGATATACCAAATGTTAACACAATTTTCATTTACAATGCTCATACATTTGGTCTTGCTGAAATTTATCAGCTTCGTGGGAGGGTTGGGCGTTCAAATAGGCAAGCGTATGCTTATCTTGTGATACCGCCCGTTGAAACCATTGGAACAAATGCGATTCGTAGATTATCCGCGATAGAAGAGTTTACAGAGCTTGGTTCGGGGTTGAATCTTGCGCTGAAAGATATGGAGATTCGTGGTATTGGTAATTTGTTCGGCAAAGAGCAAACTGGATTTATAAATTCAATAGGGTTTGACCTTTATTGCAGGATACTTGAAGAAGCGATAGAAGAGTTGAAAGAGCGAGAATTCAAAGATATTTTTAAGAATGAGAAAAAGATAAAGAGAAAATTTGACGCTATCGTTTTGGCTGACATAAGTGCATTTATACCGGATTATTATGTTGAGGTTGATTCAGAAAGGTTTAATTATTATCAAAAGTTATATGACGCAGATGGAATTGATAAGATAGAGGAAATAAAGGAAGAGCTTGAAGATAGATTTGGTAAGTTGCCAGATGAAGTTGAAAATTTGATTTTAATCTCAAAGATAAAGTTTCTTTCCGAGAGGAATGGGATTGAGAGAGTTGAAGTGAAACGTAAGTTTATAGCCGTTTTTTTGAGGGACGATGTTGTTAATTCAGATGGATTTAAAACAATGGTTGATGTTTTCTCGGATGGAGCAAATTTGAAATTTGAGAAGAAGGGAAATAAGGTAAGTTTAATTTTAAAGTTCAGGTATTCAGTATCTGTTAAACAAAATCTTGTTAAGTTTTTAGGTTTGCTTGAAAAATTAGCCGAGCAATTTTCTTATAATGAAGGTCACCTCACCGCCAATCCATAAATTTTCATCTTCTTTTTTAAGTTTTAAAGTTTCATAGCCCCTGTTTGCAGGGATAAGGTATATATCTTCGCTTTCGGATTTAAAATATCTTATCAATCCCTCGTTTCTGACAACCGCAAATACAATGTTTCCGTTTTTTAGTTTTGATTTCTGGTTTACTATTGCTATATCACCTTTGAATATTCCATCTTTTCTCATCCCATCGTCTGGAACTTCAACAGCGAATGATGGGGGTGGATTAAATATCGTTGGGTCAAGTTTTATTGTTCCATTTAAATTTGTAAACATTGTAAGTGGTTCTTTTGCATCAAAATTTGAGATTAGAGGGATTTGCTTAATGTTATCTTGTTTTTCGTTTAGTTTTAAGTTGTTAATGCTTAAATTTCGTGCTTTAAAGCCTGTTTTTTTGATGTAGCCTTTTTTTTCAAGTGCACTTAGAATTGAATAAACAGCGTTTGTTGATTTGAAGTTAAATTTTTGACAAATTTCGCGAACCGTTGGAGGCTTAAGGTTTTCCAATGTGTAGTTTTTTATAAACTCAAGAATTTCATTTTGTCTTTTAGTTAATGCCTTGCTCATACCGATTTTTTCTCCATTAAGTTTTGTGTTTTTAATATACTGAACATTTGTTCAAAAATCAAGGGGGTTATTGTCTATTAGAAAAGGTTAGTGGGTGTAAAGGCGAAATAACGCATTTAAGGGGAATTTAAGCCCTTTCGTCTTGACAAATAGGCTTAAAAGTATATATTTAAAGTGCAGTGGTAAATTGTGGTAAATTTTGGTAAAAATTTTAAATTAATTATGTCATCATTTAAAGGAAGTTACATATACGCTGTGGATGAGAAAGGAAGAGTCAGTATCCCGGCGAGGATGAGGAAATATCTATCGCCCGAGGCGAACGAAACATTTGTTATAACCAGAGGTACAGAGACTTGTCTTTTTCTTTTTCCACTTGATGAATGGGAAAAGCTTGAAAAAAGATTAAAGGAGCTCAATACATTTAACCCTCAACATCGTCTTCTTGTTAGAATTCTTCTTATGTGGGCAGTTGAGGTCACGCTTGATAATCAGTCAAGGATTATGATACCGAAGAACTTACTTGAGTTTGCGAAGATAAATAAGGAAGCCCTTATAATTGGTGCGCTTGATAGGATTGAGATTTGGAATCCTGAGGTTTTCCAAGAATATGTCAACTCACAGCCTGAAAGTTATGAAAGTATTGCAGAAAAAGTTTTGGGCTTGAGATGAAGGAGAAATTTTATCACATACCTGTAATGGTTGAAGAGGTGATGAAGTATTTGATAACAAGGGTTGATGGAATTTATGTTGATGGCACGATTGGAGGCGGAGGACATAGTGAGGAGATTTTGAAGAGGACGAATGCTCGTGTCATTGGATTTGACATTGACCCTGAAGCAGTGAAGTTTGCAAGTGAGCGTTTGAAAAATTATGGAGATAGAGTTTTGATACTTAACGAAAATTATTCAAATGTTAAGGAAAGTTTGGCTGAAATTGGGATAAATAAGATAACTGGCTTTTTGCTTGACCTTGGGCTTTCTTCATATCAACTTGATTTTGGTGGAGGATTTAGCTACAGGTTTTTAAATGAGAAACTTGATATGAGAATGGATAGAAGTTTTGAGATAACGGCTGTGGGTATTTTGAATGATTATTCTGAGGGAGAAATTGCTGATATAATTTTTAAGTTTGGAGAAGAGCCGAAAGCCAAGGCGATAGCCAGGGAGATCGTCAGATACAGAAAAAGGAAAAAAATAGAGACGGTTGGGGAGCTTGTCAAGATAGTTGATAAGGTTGTGAGTAAAAAATTTAGATTGAAAGTACTTGCGCGTGTTTTTCAAAGTTTGAGAATTGCTGTAAATAATGAGCTTGATAATTTAAAGATTGCGCTTGATTCTGTGGTTGATGTTATTGAAAGAGGTGGCAGGATTGTTGTCATTTCTTATCATTCGCTTGAAGATAGAATCGTGAAGTCTTTTTTCAAAAACAATGAAAAAGCACAAGTCATAAAAATTTTAACGAAGAAACCGATTACGCCGACGGAGGAGGAAATAAGTTCAAATCCAAGAGCAAGAAGTGCAAAGTTAAGAGCTGGAGAAAAAATTATTGATTAAACTTTATGAGCAAGACGAAACAAAATAATGCGAGAATTTTCATTTTATTGATCATTGCAGGGTTTATTATAGGTATTGCGTATATATGGAATTCTTATATCGTTGATAAGAAAGTTGATGAGATAATTAGGCTTGAAAAAAAGCTTGATGAGTTGAAAGTAGAGAAATTGTTCCTTGAATCGCGGTATGAAAAACTTGTCTCTGCAAATTATATCGTTCCTTTTGCTCAGAGAAATCTTGGGCTTGTTTTTCCGAAAGAGAAACCGAAAGAAATTTATATAAAGAGATGATTTTTGATGTAAAAAATAATGCTAACAAAAATTTCGCGACGATATTTAATAAAAGGTTAGATTTTCTGTTTTATGTTTTTAGCTTTCTTTTGGTCATTATTGTTTTGAGGCTTTTAAAGGTTCAAGTTTTTGACTATTCTTATTATTCTTCTCTTTCGGAGTCTCAGTATTATACAAAGATGACTTTGCCGGCGAAGCGTGGTTTAATTTTTGATAGGGAAGGGAGAATTCTTGCGACCAATCTTACAAGCGTGCAAATTGGTGCTGATCCATTTTATTTGAAAACGGTTGGTGCTGATATTGATAAAATTTCAGAGAAGATTTCAGAGATATTTGGTGGTAGCAAGAGGTATTATGTTGAGAGGCTTAGGGAAAGCAACAAAAGGTTTGTTTGGCTTGTTAAGGATGCTACGCCATCTTCAGTTGCGAAATTTGATTCCTTTATGAGCACGTTGAAAGCGACAAGAAAGGAAAAGATAATTTATCGTGGGATAGTAAAAATTGAAAAATTTAAGCGTTATTATCCTTATGATAATCTTGCAAGTCATGTACTTGGTGCAGTCAATAGCAATGGAGTTGGATTGATGGGTATTGAGTTTAAGTTTGATAAATTTTTGCGAGGTAGGGATGGGTTTATGCGATTGACGAGAGATGGACTTGGTGATATAAAAGCTGCGGATGAAATTACAAAAGTTAACCCTGTTGATGGTTATAGTTTAAATCTCACTATAGATGTAGGGATTCAGACGATAATAGAGAGGGAGCTTGAACGGGGCGTTAATGAGTTTGGAGCTAAAGCTGGTGTTGTTTTGGTTGTTGACCCTTGGAGTGGAGATATACTTGGGCTTGCGAATTATCCGAGCTTTAATCCGAACAATTACTGGCTATTTTCTCCTGAAAGTTTTAAAAACAGAGCTATAGTTGATGCTTTTGAACCGGGTTCAACTTTTAAAGTGGTTCCCGCATCTCTTTTGCTTGAGAAGGACACTATGAAATTATACTCAAAAGTTAATGTTGATGGGGGGAAAAGTTTGATTCGTGGTGTTAGGGTTATTGATTACATGCCTAATGATGTTTTAAGTTTTGGGGATGTTTTGAAGTATTCAAGTAATATTGGCATTGCGAAGTTTTCACTTGAGCTTGATAAGGTTGAGTTTTACAAGCATATAAGAAATTTTGGTTTTGGAACTTACACAGGTATAATGTTGCCAGCTGAATCAAGGGGTGAGTTGAAGAGCCCGGATAAATGGTCATTGGCGACAAAAATTTTCTTGTCTTTCGGTTATGAGATAAGTGCGACGCCACTTCAGATAGCGATGGCTTATGCAAGCATTGCAAATGGTGGGATTTTAATTCAGCCCAGAATTGTGAAAGAGATAGTTGATAGCGATGGAAAGGTTATTAAAAGTTTTCCGGTTCTGGCGGTGAGAAGAGTTATGTCTGAAGGGACAGCTAAAATTTTAACACAAATACTTGAAAGCGTTGTGAATGAGGGGACAGGAATTCATGCAAAGGTTGATGGTTTAAGGATTGCTGGAAAGACTGGAACAGCCCAGGTGTATGAATTTGGATTTTATTCAAAGTCGCGTTATAGAGCTTCATTCGTTGGATTTTTCCCTGTGGAAAAACCAAAGTTCGTTTGTTTTGTGATGCTTGAATCTCCTAAAAAAAGTTATGCTGGTGGAATTGTTGCAGCGCCAATTTTCAAAAGGATAGCGGAACAAATAATTAAGTTATCGCCGGTTGAAGTTGAGGATAGTGGTAAGTTTTTGGTCAACATTGGTAATGAGAAGAAGACTTTTGCCAAGAATTCCAAATCCTTTAGTAAGGATGAGATGCCCGATTTAAGAAATTTGAGTTTGCGATCAGCTTTAAAAAAACTTTCAGCCTTTGATTTAAAACTTAAAATAATTGGCTCGGGTGTTGTGGTTGACCAGGAGCCACCACCAGGAACTAAAGTAAGCGCGGGAATGAGATGCATTTTATATTGTCGTGATGAATTAAAAGTAAGTTTGAGTGAAAAATGAAGATTGGCGAACTTATTAAACATATCAAACTTAAAAAATTTATCGGCGATGAGGAAGTTGAGGTGAAAAGTATTGCTTATGATTCAAGAGAAGTTGAGGAGGGTAGTTTATTTGTTGCGATAAGAGGGTTAAATGTTGATGGACATAGGTTTATTCCTGAAGCGGTGCTTGCTGGCGCTGTTGGAGTTGTCGTTGAAAATGACGAGCTAATTGGTGATGACTATTTTATTGAAAGGGGGGTTGCTAAAATTGTTGTCAACGATTCGCGAAAAGCACTTGCTTTACTTTCGTCTGTTTTTTACGATTTCCCATCGCAGAAGATGAAACTTATTGGTGTAACTGGGACAAATGGCAAGACGACAACAACTCATCTTATTAAGTCAATACTTGAGAGTGCTGGTTTGAAGACAGGTTTAATTGGGACGATAAATTATGTTCTTGGGGATGAGGTTATATCTGCGGTTCAGACGACGCCTGAATCGCTTGAGATAAATAAGTTTTTGAGCAAGATGAACAGCAAAGGTATTTCTGCGTGTGTTATGGAAGTTTCATCTCATGCGCTTGCTCTTGATCGTGTTTATGGGCTTGATTTTGATGTTGGGATTTTCACAAACTTAACACAAGATCATTTGGATTTTCATCATACTTTTGATGCATATTTTCAAGCGAAGAAAATTTTGTTTGATTCACTTAAAGGTTCGGCTTACGCAATTTACAATATTGATGACCCGTATGGTAGCAAAATCGTAGCTGATACGAAGGCGATGAAGATATCTTATGGAAAGGGGGAGCAGGCAGATATGAGAGTTATAAGTGTAAATTTAAATTTCAGCGGGATGAATTTGATTGTTAAAATGCCAACTGGAGACCCCGTCGAGATAAATTCAAAATTGATCGGTGAATTTAATGTTTACAACATCCTTGCAGCTGTTTCAGCCGGTTATGTTCTCGGGGTTGAAATTGAAGATATAAAAAGAGGGGTTGAAAATCTTGAAAATGTTAACGGAAGGTTTGAGAAGATAATTTCACCAGATGGATATACCGTGATAATAGATTATGCTCATACGCCAGATGCGCTTGAGAAGTGTATTGATACAATTTTAAGGTTGAGGGAGCAAGCAGGTGGTGGAAAGTTGATAACTGTTTTCGGTTGCGGAGGTGATAGAGATAGAGGCAAAAGACCAATAATGGGAAGGATTGCGACTACGAAAAGCGATATAACCGTCATAACATCTGACAATCCAAGATTTGAAAACCCGGAGAAAATTATTGCTGATATACTTGATGGCGTGGAGAAAAATTCAGTTTATTATGTTTTTGTTGATCGTGGGGAGGCGATTAGGCGAGCGCTTGAGATGGCGCAAAAAGGAGATATTGTTTTGATTGCTGGTAAAGGGCATGAAGAATACCAAATCATAGGTGATATAAAAATTCCATTTAGCGACAGGCGAGTCGTTTTTGAATTTTTTAAAACAAAAGAAACGATGAAAAGTTGAATTTAACGATTGAGCACATAAGGAGGATGGGCTTTATAACCGCGGTAAATCTTGATAAAATTGCAAAGCGAAAGATTACAGGAGTTTCAACTGATTCAAGAAAGGTTAAAAAGGGAGAGATATTTTTTGCGATAAAAGGCGAGAGATTTGATGGGCATGATTTCGTTAGACAGGCTTTTAAAAAAGGCGCGGTTGCATCAATTGTAAATGTTAAATGGTTTGAAGAGAAAAAAGGCAAATTTAAGGGGGAAATTTTAATCGCTGTTGATGACACAGTTAAGGCTCTTGGTAAACTTGCGAATGCTTATAGAAAAGATTTTAACATTCCAATAATTGCCATCGCTGGTAGCAACGGTAAAACTACCGCCAAAGAGATGATAGCTCAAGTACTTGAACAAAAATATAGGGTTTTGAAGTCGGAAGGAAATTTAAATAATCAAATTGGTGTCCCATTGACACTTTTCAAGATTAAAAAATCTCATCAAGTTGGGGTTATTGAATTTGGAACTAATCATTTTGGTGAAGTTAGGTATTTGTGTGAAATTGCTGAGCCTGATCACGGTTTGATAACAAACATAGGTCGGGAGCATATTGAGTTTTTTGGTGATATTGAAGGTGTGGCAAAGGAGGAAAGTTCACTTTTTGATTACTTGTTTGAAAAAAATGGTTTTGTGTTTGTCAACATTGATGATGAGCGCATAAGGAAAATAGGTGAGAGATTCAAGAATAAATTGACATTTGGGTTTTCTGAAGATGCAGATGTCAAGGCTCAAATTATTGAGTTGGATGAGATGGCAAGGTTTAAGTTTAAAGTTAAATTTAATGGAAAGGAGCAGGTTTTGAAGTTAAAAATTCCAGGAGAACATCTTGTTGGAATTGCGGTTTCGGCTTTTGCTGTTGGGTTGAAGTTTGGTGTTCTTCCTTCCTCTATAAAAAGAGCATTGCAATCATACGAACCTTTTTCAAAACGAATGGAAGTGGTAAAGGTTAAGGGCATAACAGTGTTAAATGACACATACAATGCTAATCCTGATTCAGTTATCGCGTCGCTTAAAACATTGTCGCAGATGAAATGTTCAGGCAAGAAAATCGCTGTTCTTGGTGATATGCTTGAGCTTGGGATATATGCCGAAGAGGCGCATCGGGAAGTTGGTCAAAAGATAGTTGAATTTGGCGTTGATTATCTTTTCGCTTATGGTGAGGCGATGAAATATGCTTATGAAATTGCATCAAGTGGTATAAAGCACGCTATGTATTTTGACAACAAAGACATGCTTGTTTATCATCTTTTTGAAGTTGCTGACAAAGGAGACATTATTCTCGTCAAGGGTTCAAGAGGTATGAAGATGGAAGAAATAGTTGAGAAATTTATAAATAAAGTCAAAGGTTCAGGGTAAATGCTTTATTATCTTTTTGATTGGATAAACAAGTTATACGCACCGCCGGGTTTTGACGCATTCAGATTTATCACTTTTAGGAGCGGTCTTGCTGTGTTAACTTCTTTAATCATATCATTTTGGCTCGGTCCGAAGATAATAAGAAAGCTGAAGGAATATCAAATTGGTGAGATGATAAAGGAAGATGGTCCTGAAAGACATAAAGTTAAAGCTGGAACTCCGACGATGGGTGGCTTGATAATTCATTTGAGCATTTTTATTCCTGTTTTATTGTGGGGCGATTTGAAAAATATGTATGTTTGGTTGATAATACTTGTCACGCTTTGGCTTGGGTTAGTTGGGTTTATTGATGACTATCTTAAAGTTGTGAAAAAATATCCGAAAGGTTTGATAGCAAGATACAAATTAATGGGTCAGATAAGCATAGGTTTGATCGTTGGGGTTATACTTTACAATTCACCTGAATTTGACGGAATAGAGACGATAACAACTTTACCTTTTATAAAAAATTTGAACTGGGATTATGTTTATTGGTGGGTTTACATTCCAATGGTTGTTTTCGTAATAACTGCGACATCAAACGCTGTTAATTTAACTGATGGACTTGATGGGCTTGCGATAGGGACGGTTGGGATTGCAGGTTTCACATTGACTGTTATGGCTTATGTTTCGGGTCATATTGAGTTCAGTAGATATTTAAGTATAATTTATCTTCGTGGTTCTGGCGAGCTTACGGTATTTCTTTCTGCTCTTGTTGGAGCTTCGTTAGGTTTTTTGTGGTTTAATGCTTATCCTGCGCAGGTTTTTATGGGTGATACAGGTTCGTTAGCTTTGGGTGGGATTATAGGTGCGGTTTCTGTTATGATAAAAAAAGAGCTTTTATTACCTGTCTTTGGTGGAATTTTTTTAATTGAGGCGTTGAGCGTTATAATTCAGCGTGTTTATTTTAAGTACACAAAGCGAAGATATGGCGAAGGGCAAAGGGTTTTTAAAATGGCTCCAATACATCATCATTTTGAACTTCTTGGATGGGAAGAGCCAAAAATTGTGATAAGGTTTTATATCGTTGCAATAATTTTTTCAGTTTTAAGTTTGGTTACATTTAAAATCAGGTGAAATCGTTTTATGATTGATGCTGTAAAAAATATGAAAGGGAAAAAGGTAAGCGTCATTGGCGGAGCAAGGAGCGGATTTGCGGTAGCTAAACTTTTGAAAAAGCTTGGAGCTGATGTTTTTATGAGTGATTTGAAGAAACCGGATGAGATAAAGCATGTTAAGTTCACAACTGTTGAGCTTGAAGAGTTTGGGATAAGTTATGAATTTGGTGGACATAGCGATAGGGTTTTTGATTGCGATTTCGTAGTTATAAGCCCGGGCGTTCCTTCAAGTGCTGAAGTTGTGAAGAAAGCACTTGGGCTTGGGGTAAAGGTTTACAGTGAAATTGAAGTTGCGTCGTGGTTTTGTAAAGCTCCAATTGTTGCGGTAACAGGCACAAATGGTAAAACTACAACGACAAGCTTAATTGGACATATTTTCAAAAGTACTGGGATAAAAACTATTGTGGCTGGAAATATCGGAGCACCTTTTTCGGATTTTGTGCTTGAGGCGGATGAAAACAGTGTCGTGGTTTTGGAGGTGAGCAGTTTTCAGCTTGACCATATTGAAAGTTTTAGACCAAAAGTCGCTGTTCTTTTAAATATAACTCCTGATCATCTTGATAGATATGGGTCATTTGGAGATTATATTCTTTCAAAGTTTAGAATTTTCAAAAATCAAGGGAATGATGATTTTGCGGTTTACAATTATGACGATGAAATAGTTCAGCCTTATGTTGAGCGTCTTAATGTTGCCAAATTGCCTTTCAGCGTTTTGGAGAAATTATCATGTGGTGCTTTTGTTGATGATGGTTATTTGGTTTTAAAGTTCAAAAATAAAGAGGAGAGAATTTTAAAAATGAGTGAACTTAAAATCAGGGGAATTCACAATGTTTATAACTCTCTTGCTGCTGCTCTTGCAGCTAGGGCAATGGAGGTGAGGGATGAAATAATAAGGGAAAGTTTACAAGGTTTTGAAGGTGTTCCGCATCGCCTTGAGTTTGTTCGCGAGATAAACGGTGTAAAGTTCATCAATGATTCAAAAGCCACAAATGTTAATTCGCTATGGTATGCGCTTGAAAGTTTTGACGAACCAATAATTTTAATTGCAGGTGGAAGGGACAAGGGTAATGATTATTCAAAGGTTTATGACCTTGTGAAAAAGAAAGTTAAGCTTATAATTGCAATTGGCGAGTCAAGGGATAAAATTTATAATGAGTTCAAAGATATGACTCGGGTTTTGAAGCTTGATTCAATGGGGGATGCTGTCAGGAAGGCGTATGAGGAAGCTATTCCAGGAGATGTTGTTTTGCTATCTCCTGCGTGTGCAAGTTTTGATATGTTTGAAGATTTTGAGCATAGAGGTGAGGTTTTTAAAAAATATGTAAATGAGCTCTAATGCATAAAGGTGAGCAACGCATTGACATAGTTTTATTTATTGCGGTCATTTTGCTTATGTTTATCGGTGTGTGGCTTGTTTTCTCTTCAACTGTTTATATCGCTGATTTGAAAAGTGGCTCTCCAACTTATTTTCTTGAAAGGCATTTATTGAAGCTTGTAATTGGTATTTTGGCTATGATAATTGTTACAGCGGTTTTTGATTATAAAAAGCTTAGAGAATATGCCTTTTATATTTTCATCGCAAGTTTAGTTTTACTTATTCTTGTTTTGATATTTGGTAATGGAGGGACAAGAAGATGGCTTTCAATTGGTCCGATGAGTTTTCAGGTTTCTGAGTTAGCAAAACTTGCTCTTGTGATATATTTGTCTTATTTAATTGAGAAGAACAGGGAGAGGTTGCTGGATTTTAAATTTGGTTTTTTGCCCTTGTTTTTAATTATTATGACTGTTTCGTTTCTTGTGGTTCTTCAAAAAAGTTTCACAATGGCGTTTTTAATTTTTTCAATTGGTATGATTTTGATTTTCTTGGGTGGTGCTAAAATGAAACATATTTTGATTGTGATGATTCCATCTTTTCTTTTTATGGGTTTAATGATTTTACTTGAACCATATAGGTTGCAAAGGATAATAGTTGGTAGTGGGCATCATCAAGCTGTTCAGGCGCTTATTGGGCTTGGTAATGGTGGATTGTTTGGGACGGGCATTGGACAAAGCAGACAGCGTGAATTTTTCCTTCCGCTCTCTTACAATGACTACATATTTTCAATTTTAGGTGAGGAGTATGGATTTGTTGGTTCTTTGTTTTTGATTTTCATTTTCTTTGTGCTTTTTTATCGTGGTATGATGATTTCAAAATATGCCACTGATGAGTTCGGTAGACTTCTTGCGAGTGGAATTACATTTATGATTTTTTTAACAGCTGTTTTGCACATTGGCGTTGTCGTTGGAATTTTACCGCCAACGGGTATTCCGCTCCCGTTTGTAAGCTATGGTGGAAGTGCAATGTTTGTAAATTGTATTGGCGCTGGAATTTTACTTAATATCTCAAAAAAGCGAGTTAATTAACAAAATGACTCGGATAATGATTGCAGGTGGTGGAACTGGAGGACATATTTTCCCCGCGATAGCAATTGCTGATTCTATCAGAAAAATTGAACCTGAAGCTGATATAATTTTCATTGGGACGAAAGGAAAAATTGAGGAAAGAGTTGTTGGAAAAGCTGGTTATAATTTTAAAACAATTTGGATTTCTGGATTCGTGCGTTCAGCTGATTTAAAAAATTTGATGTTCCCGATAAAGCTTTTTGTAAGTTTGCTTCAGTCTTTTGTGTTGATAAAAAAGTTTAAACCTGATGTAGTTGTTGGAACTGGTGGATATGTAAGTGGACCAGTTGTATTTATTGCTTCTTTGCTTGGGATTCCAACATTAATTCAAGAGCAGAACAGTTATCCAGGTATCACAACTCGTCTTTTATCCCGATTCGTTGATGAAGTTCACATAAGTTTTGATGTTTCAAGAAAATACTTGAAGAGAAAGGATAATGTTTTTCTATCTGGTAATCCAGTGAGGATTAATTTAAAGGTTTATCCAAAAGATGAGGCGTTAAAATTTTTTGGACTTGATTTTGATAAGAAGACATTATTTGTCTTTGGTGGGAGTGCTGGAGCGAGGTCAATAAATGAAGCCATGCTTGGGATAATTGATGATATAGTTGAAAGAGGTATACAAGTTATATGGCAAACAGGAGCGTTGGATTTTGAAAAGATTATGGAAAAATGCAAAGATATGGAAGGAGTTAAAGTTTTTAAATTCATTGATGAAATTGACAAAGCATATTCGGCGTGTGACCTTGTTCTTTGTAGGGCTGGGGCAACTACGATAGCTGAGATAACTTATTTTGGTCTTCCTGCTATTTTTGTGCCTTATCCATTTGCAGCGGAAAATCATCAATATGAAAATGCGAGGATTTTGTTTGAAAATGGGGCAAGCGAAATTATACTTGATCGTGAATTAAGGGCGAGTTTGAAGGAAAAAGTTTTAAAATTGTTTGAGGATGAGAAAAAGTTAAATGAGATGAGAGAAAAAGTTAAATTATTTTCAAAACCTGAAGCAGGAGATGTAATTGCGAAGGCAGTTTTAAAATTAGCTCGGAGAAAAAATGTTCAGCACGGTTAAAAAAATACATTTTGTCGGCATTGGCGGAATAGGTATGAGTGGGATTGCCGAGATTTTGCTTGACCAAGGTTTTAAGGTCAGCGGTTCAGATAAGCAGTTATCAGAGATAACGGATAGACTTGAAAGGCTTGGTGCGAAAATTTACGAAGGGCATGCACCTGAACATGTTGAACCAGATGTTGATGTCGTCGTTTATTCATCTGCTGTTAAGATGGATAATCCTGAGATTCAGGAGGCTTTGAGGAGGAAAATTCCACTTATTAGAAGAGCTGAGATGCTTGCTGAACTTATGCGCTTGAAATATGGGATTGGGATTGCTGGAACGCATGGCAAAACGACGACGACATCAATGGTTGGGCTTGTTTTGATTGAAGGTGGATTTGACCCGACAGTTATAGTTGGTGGAGTTTTGCGCGATCTCGGTGGGACGAACGCACGCCTTGGGCATGGTAATTTCATCGTAGTTGAAGCGGATGAATTTGATAAAGCTTTTTTACAACTTACACCAACGATTGCAGTCATAACAACGCTTGAACCTGAACATCTTGATTCTTACGGTAGCGTTGAGGAGTTAAAATCTGCTTTTGTGGACTTTGCGAACAAAGTTCCATTTTATGGTTTTGTAGTTTTGTGTCTTGATGAGCTGATGATTCAGGATATAATGCCATTTATAAAGAAGAAAGTCATAACCTATGGTTTAAATGTGCAAGCAGATGTTAGAGCGATTGATTTTGAGTTTAAAGAGAGGAGTTCATCATACACTTTAATTTACCGCGGTCAAAACTACGGTAGGGTAAATTTGAGAGTTCCTGGAATTCACAATGTTAAAAATTCGCTTGCAGCGATAGCTGTTGGAATGGAGCTTGGGATTGATTTTGAAAAAATAAAAAAGGCGATAGAGAAATTTGTTGGTGTTTACAGGCGCTTTGAAATAAGGGCGGAAGTAAATGGAATTATCATCGTTGATGATTACGCTCATCATCCAACAGAGATTAAAGCTGTTTTACAAGCGGCGAGAGATGGATGGAAAGAAAAAAGAATTATATCTGTGTTTCAACCGCATCTTTACTCAAGGACAAGAGATTTCTATCAGGATTTTGGGCGTTCATTTTTCAACGCCGACATTTGTGTTTTAACCGATGTTTATCCTGCTCGTGAGGAGCCAATTGAAGGCATAAGCGGAGAGCTTATTGCAAATGCAGCGAGAGATTTTGGACATAAGGAAGTCCATTATATCGCCGATAAAAAACAAATTTCGGACTATGTTCTTAATCTTGTTAAGCCTGGGGATATGGTTATATTTATGGGAGCTGGGGACATAACAAAGATATGTGGTGAATTTATTAAAAAACTCAACGAAAAATTCGGCGATGATCAACCTT
>CAYTKW010000001.1:0-157449 GCA_964438815.1 uncultured Bacteroidota bacterium | reverse complement strand
ATAGTTAAGGGCAAAATTTTGGTAAATGAACCGCTTGCAAAATACTCAACTTTTAAAATTGGTGGACCTGCTGACATTTACATTGAACCTGTTAATGTTGATGAACTGATAAATTTAGTAAGATATTTGAAAGATAAAGAAATTGATTTTGTGATTATTGGAAACGCAAGTAATGTTTTAATAAGTGATGAAGGGTTCAGAGGTACTGTGATAAATCTTGAATTTGGTTTAAACTTCATTAGAATTGAGGATGAATATGTTATCGCAGGGGCAGGTGTTAAGTTATCAAAGTTTGTTGATTTTTGTATTGAAAATGGTTTTCGTGGTGTTGAAATGCTGGCTGGGATTCCGGGAACGCTCGGCGGTGCGATAATTATGAACGCAGGCGCTTATTCAGGTGAGATATCAGATTATCTTGTTGATGTTGATGTGATAAGAGAATTTAAACTTGTCAGACTTAAAAAAGATGAATGTGGATTTGGTTATAGGACTTCAAATTTGGCGAATGATATCGTGGTTCAGGGAAGGTTTAAGTTTCCGAAGGGAGATGTTGAAGAGATGAAGAGAAAAAGGCGCGAAATTTTAATAAAGAGAAATCAGGCGCAGCCTGTAAACTATCCAAATGTGGGAAGTATATTTAAGAATCCACCGGGCGATTTTGCTGGAAGGTTAATTGAACAAGCGGGTTTGAAAGGAGTTCAGATTGGCGGAGCTCAAGTTTCCGAAAAACACGCAAATTTCATAATTAACAAGGGTAATGCAACCGCAAAAGATGTGCTTGAACTTATAAAACTTGTTAAGTCAAGAGTTTATGAAAAATTTGGCGTGAAACTTGAACTTGAAATAAAGTTAATTGGATTTAAAGAGGAAGAAATTAAAAAGTTGATATGAAGCTGTCCGAAAAAGAAATAAAAATATCGTTGCCAATTATTGGTGTGTTAATTTTGATTACATTTTTGGGAGCGATGAACTGGCGAGAGAATAGAGTGGTGAACAAGATAATCGTAAAAGGAAACAAAACTATATCTAATGAAGAAATTTTGCGACTTGCGGGCGTGAAAACAGGTCAAAGTTTTGTTGATTTAAATCTTTCGGAGATAAGGTCAAGGATTGAAAGGCATAAATTTATCAAGTGTGCAGATGTTTACACAAACTTTCCCGATTTTCTTTTTATAGAAGTTGTTGAAAGGGAGCCAGTTGCGATAATAACATATAGGGACAAAATTTACTATATTGATCACGATGGTTTCGTTTTGCCATTTGAGGCAGTAAATAAAGTTTTTCCTGTTCCTTTGTTAAGTGGGATAAATTACAAGCCTGTTAATGTGTTTTCTGATTCAATTGGACAGATTAAGAAGCAATTTGACTTGCTTATGATTGCGATTAAAAGTGGAGTATATGATTTGATTTCAGAGATTAGAGTTAAGGGCGATGAATTTATTGTTTTGACATCGGATGGCGCTGTTCCCGTATTTTTGGGCAACGATGAATTTGAGGGAAAATTTCTTGCTCTTAAAAGTTTTTGGAAGCAGTATGCTTCTAATGGAGATTTACCTGCTTATATTGACTTGAGATATGACGGTAAGTTATATGCTAATTTCAATTTAAAAAATTAACTTGAAACAGAAATGTCTCAGATAATAGTTGGACTTGACATAGGGACAAGTAAAGTTTGCGCACTTGTTGCTTCGCTTGAAGATAATGGTGATGTTAATATACTTGGTCTTGCAAGCAGTCCTTCGGATGGGCTCATTCGTGGCAATATAGTTAACATTGAGAGGACAGCTGAATCAATTCGCGATGTTATCAACGCGGTTGAAAATCAATCGGGCGAAAAAATAAGAGAAGTTATAGTCGGTGTCATTGCTGGTGATGTTCAAGGAGTTACAAGCAAAAGTGTGATTACGACGCGTTCTCCAGATCATGAAATTACCCCCGAAGATATAAATCGTTTAATAGAGGATGCCAGAAATATTCGGTATCCATCCGACAGATTTATTTTACATACCTTGCCTCAAGAATTTATCGTTGATGGAGTTGATAGCATAAAAAATCCAGTTGGGATGACTGGGGTTAGAATTGAAGCTATAGTTCACCTTGTGATGGCGTCAAAGGCTTCAATTGATAACTTCAGGAAGACTGTTAAAAGAGCTGGTCTTGAAGTTGAGGAATTTGTTTTTCAGCCACTTGCTTCTGCTCGTGCTGTTCTTGACCCTGAGGAGATGGAGATAGGCGCTGCTTTGGTTGATATTGGGGCTGGAACTACTGATATAGCAGTATTTGAAAATGGGATAATAAAATATTCTGGATCATTGCCCATCGCTGGAAATGAAATAACAAATGACATAAGGAAAGCATTCAGAATTCAAAGAGAACTTGCGGAGAAATTAAAGGTAACGGAGGGATATGCTTACATTGATGCGATCACCCAAGATAAAAACATTGTGGTTCAGGGAATTGGTGGAAGAGGTCCATTTCAAATAACGAGGTCAATGTTGTGCCAGGTGATTCAATCAAAGGTTGAGGAGATTTTTGAAGCTCTTTACATACATCATTTGCGACAATATGGGCTTTTGAGGAATCTTAATGCTGGGATAGTTTTGACGGGAGGGACTTCGCTTTTAAAGGGTATAGTGGAGCTTGCAACTTATAAATTTCAATTGCCGGTGCGGGTTGGAATACCAGCTGGATTTTCAGGTGGATTTGTGAAGGAAGTCCAAAATCCAATCTACGCAACCGCTGCAGGTCTCGTTTTATATAGAATTGATGAGATAAAAAGTGGTCAAAGGGATACTGGTGGCGGATTTAAAGAGGTTGTAAAGAAGCTAAATGACTTTATTAAGGAAATTTTTCGCTAAAAAATTAACTATAGGAGGTAGCCGTGATTTCATTAGCAGAATCAACAGAAAGAGACGAACTTGGTAAAGCAAAGATAAAGGTGGTCGGCGTTGGCGGTTGTGGTTGCAACGCTATTAACTCGCTTGTTAGAAAAGGTATTACTGATGTTGAGCTTATAGCAGTTAACTCTGACAATCAAGCTTTGAAAGATTGCCTGGCTCCGATTAAAATTCAAGCTGGAAAAAGTGTCACAAAAAATCTCGGCACTGGCGCAAGACCTGAAATTGGACAAAAAGCTGTTCAAGAAGTTAGGGATGAAATTCAAAAGCTGCTTGAAGGAAGTGACCTTGTTTTTGTTACAGCTGGAATGGGAAAAGGAACAGGAACGGGTGGAGCACCTGTAGTTGCAGAAATTGCTAAAAGCATAGGGGCACTTGTGATTGGAATAGTTTTCTTACCATTTAAGCATGAAGGTAGCAAAAGATTAGAAGTCGCTAAAGATGGAATCAAAAGGTTAAGAGAAAGCGTTGATACTTTAATCGTTATAAGCAATGATAAGTTACTTTCAGTTGTTGGAAATTCCGATGTTCGAGTTGCAATTGATTATGGTAATGAGGTTCTTGTAAATGCTGTTCGCGGGATAACCGACATAATAACAAAGCCGGGGCTCATCAATGTTGATTTTATGGATGTTAAAACAATAATGCAGGACATGGGTGATGCTTTGCTTGGAACAGGTATTGGAAGAGGTGAGCATAGAGCCACAGAAGCAGTGCAAAAAGCGATATCAAATCCTCTTGTTGAAGGTTTGTCAATAGTTGGTGCAAAAGGTGTTCTGATTAACTTCGTTGGCAATAAAGTTACTTTTAACGAGGTAAAAGAAGCCTGCGAAATTATACTTGAGAAGACTGGTGAAGATGTTAATTTAATTTCTGGAGTTGTAATTGATGAATCCATGAACGATGAACTTATGGTCACTGTTATAGCAACTGGGCTTGAATCTTCAGTTTATACCTCGCCGAGAACAGCACCAAGTTCACCTACTAAGAAAATAAGAACAGTTTATGAGAAGGATGAAGATTTAGGTAGTGCCGAAAATATAAACATCCCTGCATATATTCGCAGAGGGGTGATAATATACAAAAACGAAAAAAATCGTGAGCAGGAAAATAAAAGTGATGAAAATGATAAACCATCATTTTTGAGGCAAGTTATGGATTAAAAAATTAAAACAAAATTTTGCGATATGAAATTGAGTAAGGACGAAATTAAAGATAGATTAAAAAATCTAACTGGCTGGAATTACGATGAGAGCAGTGATATAATAGTAAAGGATTTTAATTTTAAAAATTTTCGCGAGGCGATGGCGTTTGTGTTGAGGATTGCCTTTGAAGCTGAAAAGCTTGACCATCATCCAGACATATTGATTGAATATAATCGTGTTCGCTTGTCTTTAAGAACTCATAGTGAAGATGGAATAACTGAGCGGGATTTTGAGTTAATTGATAGGATAGAAAAAATTTGATTTTGATTTTTCAAAATTTTATATTTGTAATTGACCATATGCCGAGGTGGCGGAATTGGTAGACGCGCACGTTTGAGGGGCGTGTGGGGAAACCCGTGCGGGTTCGAGTCCCGCCCTCGGCACAAAAATAAAAAAGCCCCGGAATTTCCGGGGCTTTAAATTTTTTGCTCAGTTTATACGATAACTCAAAAGCTCACGCCTAAGCCCAGGCTCTCCTCCCGATGCCGGTGTTTCATGCTTTACAGGACCAACACCAGGGGATAACCAAATGTAATTTCTTGAAGTAGAGCTTGAAACCACAACACCACCAACGCTTGCCGAAGCAGTTATAATAGCTTCAAACTTATAAGATGTAAACCTACCTGCTGGCACTTGAACTTCTTCTTTCTCAGTTATATTCCCAGTTATGTTAACTTTGATATTCAATGGGATCTGCTGACCTTGATAATTTACAAGAACGGTCGTATCAAGGCTTAAAATAGTGTAAGGCTCGTTTAGAAAGCCACCTGTTTTTATAAATGGAACCCAGCGCTTGTACTCAAAACCAGGAATACCAATTGTGCCAGTAAGATCAATCCACGCATAAAGATAATTGTTTTCAAAGTAAATACGCAGTGTATCAACCTCGGTTCCAGCCGAATATTTAAAGGAATCAATCACTACGAAAGGATTTTTCTCCTCAAATTGAATTTGATCAATTATCGTCGTTGTTGAGTTAAATTCAGTTCCCGAAATTTTTGTTCCTGCTGTATCAATTTCGTAGCCTGAATAGTACCAAACATTTCCAGTTTTCAAGGGGAAGAGATTTGATGGTATTGTTTCAATTGGGGGTGTAGTTTCCTTTTTGCAACCAAAGAATGAAAGAAGAGCTAAAATGGTGAATAATATCGCAGGTGTGGGAAATTTTTTTAACATAGCTTAATCAAATTTTAGTGAGTCAATTATTTTCTTAACCCTTGATGCGGATGCGTATAATGCTTGTTTTTCCTCTTCTGTTAATTTGAGTTCAATTATTTGCTCAACTCCATTTTTTCCTAATTTAACTGGAACGCCAACGAATACATCGTTCAATTCATATTCTCCTTGTAGAAGCACAGAGCATGGAAGGATTCGCTTTTTATCCTTCACGATTGATTCAACCATTTCAACTATCGCAGCGGAAGGTGCATAATATGCGCTTCCGGTTTTCAAATAGCTAACGATTTCTGCACCGCCTTCACGCGTGCGTTTTACAAGCTGGTCAATTTTTTCTTTCGGTAAAAGTTCGGAAATTGGAATTCCTGCAACTGTTGTATATCTGACTAATGGCACCATATCGTCTCCATGACCACCAAGGACGAAAGCATAGACATCTTCAACTGAAACATTTAATTCCATTGCTATAAATGTTCTAAATCTTGCTGTATCAAGGACTCCAGCCATTCCAATGACCCTGTGTCTTTCAAAGCCGCTAACTTTCCATGCTGTATAAGCCATGACATCAAGTGGGTTTGTGACGACGATAATAATTGCATTTGGTGATTTTTCAACTGCTTTTAAAGTTGCTTCTCTTACAATCCCGAAATTTGTGTTTAAAAGGTCTTCTCTGCTCATCCCTGGCTTTCGGGCAACTCCTGCAGTTATGATAACTATATCTGAATTTTTCGTCTCCTCATAACCATTTGTTCCAATTACTTTTACATCTGCGCCAGTTATTGGGGTTGATTCATACATGTCAAGTCCTTTACCTTGAGGTATTCCTTCAACAATGTCGACGAGGACTACCTCGTTTGCAAGTTCATTATCAACTATCCTTTGGGCAGTTGTTGCCCCAACATTTCCCGCTCCTATAATTGTTATCTTCATTTTAAAGCCCTCCTGAAATTTTTATTTTTAAGGTGCTTTAATTCATCCCTGTTTCAATTGGGTAGACGCTGACCATTTGTTTGTCTTTTGTCAGGTGCTCAAATTTTACAATGCCGTCAATTTTTGCAAAAAGCGTGTAATCTTTCCCCATCCCAACATTTAACCCAGGTTTAAATTTTGTCCCTCTTTGTCTTACAATTATATTTCCAGCTCTTACAAATTCACCGCCAAATTTTTTTACGCCAAGTCGTTTTGAGTTGCTATCTCTTCCGTTCTGCGATGAACCGCCACCTTTTTTGTGCGCCATAATTTAATTTACCTCCTTAATTTTTATGGTTTACTTAAAGCTGCAACTTTGCTTTCAAGCGCTGCGAGACGCTCTCTTATTTGAATTGCTATATCAATTTTCTCATCAAGTCGCTTTATTTCAACCCTGAATTCATTTTTAAAAGCATCAACCGATACCTTTACCTTGTCAACTTCACTGCCAAGTACATTTATTTGATTGCGAATTGAATTAATTTCTTCCCTTACTTTTCCAAATTCACTTTTGACCTCATCTTTAAAAGTTCCAAATTCAGTTTTAACAGATTCAATTTCGCTGCGCAATGCATCTATTTTAGCCCCAAATTCAAATTTTGTTGTTTCAATTTCATCGCGTAATGCGTCTACCTTATTTCCAAATTCTATTTTTGTTTTCTCTATTTCGCCCCGTAATTCAGCTTTGGTTGCTTCAATTTCACTCCGTAGTTCAGATTTTGTCGTTTCAATTTCGCGCTGTAATGAATCTATCTTCGCTGTTAGTTCAGAGCGAACGAGGTCAATTTTTTCATCAAGTCGCTTTATCTCCGATTCAAATCTTGCTCTGAATTCCTGAATACCAGATTTAATCTCATGTAGTTCTGGGACTATCAGCTCCTGAATTATTTTCTTTACATCAACCTTTGGCACTATCCTTCAAGGATTATTTTATTGATTTCAATTTGGGTATAATTTTGTCTGTGTCCTTTTGTAACCTTATAACCTTTGCGACGCTTTTTCTTAAATACAATAACTTTCTCTCCTTTCACATGGTTAAGCACCGTTGCTTCAATGAAAGCGTTTGAAACAAATGGATTCCCGACATATGTTTTTCCATCTTTTTGGATTAAAAGGACATCTGAAAATTTTACCTTGTTTCCGGGTTCAAGGTTAAGTTTTTGAACGAAAATTTTATCCGACTCCTTGACCTTATACTGGTGACCACCGATTTTAACAACTGCAAACATTTTTCCCTTTGAATTTATTTTAACTTTAGCCAAAAGACATTTAAATTTAGCAATTGAGATTAAAAAAAGCAATTTTGCTTATTTACTTCTCGTTTTTTAATTTATAATTAATCGATTGACAAAAACTTACCTTTAAATTTTAAATGGGAAAGAACATAGTTGCTATAGTTGGGAGACCGAATGTTGGTAAATCTACGCTTTTTAATAGGATAATTGGTGAGAGAGACGCTATAGTTGACCCGAAAAGTGGCGTGACGAGGGATAGGCATTACGGGAGTGCCGAATGGAACGGGAAAAAATTTACAATTATTGACACTGGCGGTTATGTCCCAGATTCAGATGATATTTTTGAATCGGCAATAAAAGAACAAGTTCAAATAGCAATTGAAGAAGCAGATGTCGTGGTTTTTGTAGTTGATGCGTTGTTTGGGGTTACGCCAATAGATTTTGAAATTGCAAAAATTCTAAGACGCGCAAAGAAAAAAGTCATCTTAGCGGTAAATAAAATTGACAACGAAGAGAGGGAACTTTATCTTACACAGTTTTATGAACTTGGGCTTGGGGAACCATATCCAATTTCAGCTCTCCATGGTAGGAAGGTTGGTGATTTCCTTGATGAAGTGGTTAGGGATTTCCCTGAAGCAATTGAAGAAGCCGATGAAGACAGAGAACATATAAAGGTTGCAATAGTTGGTCAGCCAAATGTAGGGAAATCATCTTTCGTTAATGCGATACTTGGTGAAAATAGGATAATAGTAACTGACATACCAGGGACGACACGTGATTCAATTGATACCTTTTTTGAATATGATGGAACAAAGTTTCTTTTAATTGACACTGCTGGATTGAGGAAAAGAAGCAAGATAAAGAAGAGTATTGAATTTTACAGCGCTATAAGGGCTTTGAAGGCAATTGAAAGATGCGATGTTGCTGTTGTTATGCTTGATGCTACTTGTTGTCTTGAGAGGCAGGATTTGAGAATTATCGGGGAAGCTGCGGATTTGAAAAAGGGGATTATAATTGCCGTGAATAAATGGGATCTTATTGAAAAAGATTCAAACACAGCAGTTGAATATGAGCGTGCTCTTAAGAGTAGGTTAAGAATTTTTGACTATGTTCCTGTTGTCTTCATTTCAGCAAAGACAAAGAAAAGGATTTTCAGAGTCCTTGAGCTTGCAAAAATTGTTAACAATGAAAGAAACAAGAGGATTAAAACAAGCGAGCTTAACAAAGTTTTGTTTCCAATTGTAAATGAAACACCACCGCCGGCTGTTTCTGGCAGGGAGATAAAAATAAAGTATGTAACTCAAGTTAAAACCTCACCACCTGCTTTTGCCTTTTTCGCAAATTTCCCAGACGATATACCCGAACATTACAAAAGATTTCTTGAAAACAAAATTCGGGAAAACTTCGGATTCGCTGGCGTTCCGTTGACGATAGTTTTTAAAAAGAAATGATTGACAATTTTTAGCCAGTTTTCTAAATTTATATACACTCAAATTTTTAGAGGTGCTTATGAAAATTTTAATTGTAGATGATGTCAGCGAAAACCTTGAAATATTGAAAGAGGTGTTTGAGGCAATGGGTTATTATGTTTTAACTGCGAAAAATGGGGTTGAAGCAATGGAAATTTTAAAAACTGAAGCTGTTGATGTTATAATTTCCGATGTTTTAATGCCTAAGATGGATGGGTTTCAACTTTGTAGGGAAGTTAAAAAGTCAAAACGTTTAAAAGGTATACCGTTTATATTTTATACTGCAAATTATGTTGGCCCGGAAGATGAAAAATTTGGGCTAAGTCTTGGTGCTGATGCTTATTTGGTTAAACCTGTAGATGTGCAGGTTTTGGTCAATACAGTTGAGAGGATAGTGCGAAAAAATAAAAATTCAGTTTCAGCGGGGTTTGAGTCAATAAGTGATGTTCAATACCTTAGGGAATATAACACGGTTTTAATTCGTAAACTTGAGGACAAAATGTATGAGCTTGAACAAGTGAACGCAATGTTGCGAAGAATGAATGATGAGCTTAAAATTTCACAGGAGCAATATAAAAGTTTGTTTGAAAATGCGGGGAAGCCGATATTTATAATTCAGCCTGATACATGGATTGTCCTTGATGCAAACAATCAAGCAGAAAGGCTTTTTAAATGTTCAAGGGATGAAATTTTAAATTTAAGTTTTTCAAAGTATAAAAAATTTTTTCAACCTCTTTTTGAAGGTGAGAGGATAGTTAGTTTTGAAACGACGATTGTTGATTTTGAAGGAAATGAAAGATTTGTTGAGATGAGCGCAAATTTAATCGGTTATGCTCACACGAGCACGATTCAGGTTATCGTTTCTGATTTAACTGAAAAAAAGAGGATTCAGGATGAATTAATTCAAGCAGAAAAGCTTGCATCTTTGGGGAGATTATCAGCAGCCATTGCGCATGAGATAAGGAATCCGCTTTCGGCGATAAGTGTTAATTTGCAATTTCTCCTTCGTAAGTTTTCGGAAGGGACACAAGAAAGAAAATATCTTGACCTTGCAGTTGAAGGTGTCAAACGAATTGAAAAAATTGTTGAGGCGACATTAAACTTCGCTCGTCCGAGTAAACCTACCATTAAAGAGGAAAATATAAACGATGTCATCAAGGCAACCCTTCCTCTTGTTGAAGTATCAACTTTGAAGAAAAAGATTGAAATTGTAGCTAAACTTGAACCAAACCTTCCTAAAGTAAGAATTGATTTTAAGCAAATTCAACAGGTCATCTTAAACATATTAGAAAACGCCGTTGATGCGATTGATAAAGTAGGCTACATAAAGGTGGAATCATATACCGAGGATGAAGGTGGTGAGCTTTATGTCGTTGTTTCAATAAGCGACAATGGTTGTGGAATTCCAAAAGAAGACATACAAAAGATTTTTGAACCGTTTTACACTAAAAAAAGCGATGGAACGGGGCTTGGTCTTGCTATTTGTAGACAAATTATGAACAATCATGATGGGAAAATTGGGGTTGAAAGCGAAGTAAACCGCGGGACAACATTTTATTTGAAATTTAAAGTCAAACGGGAGATGAAGAAATGAAATTCAAAGTTATGGTCATTGATGATAACGAATTATTTAATCAATCTATAAAACAAGTGCTTGAAGATTCGGGTTATAATGTCGTTTCTTATTTGTCTGGCGAGGAAGCGTTGAAAAATTTGCCTGATGACCAGCCGGATATAATTTTGCTTGATATTTTCCTTAAAGGTGAAAATGGGCTTGATATTTTAAAACGAATTAAGTCCGATGACCCTTTAGTCCCAGTGCTTATGATAACTGCTTATTCTGATGTTAATCTTGTGGTTCAGGCAATAAAGCTTGGCGCTGATGATTTCATACTTAAACCGCTTGATTTTGAACAGCTTGAGATAGCGATGCAAAAAGCTGTTAAAAGTTTGAGCCTTCAACGAGAAGTTCAACGTCTAAAGGAGCAACTATTTGAACAGGCAGGTGAATATAAAATAATTGGGCAAAGCAAAGCGATTCGCGAAGCTTTAAATCTTGCTGAAAAATACGCATCTGGCGACGATACAACAGTGCTGATAACTGGTGAAACTGGGACTGGTAAGGAGCTTATTGCAAGATATATACACGACAAGAGCAAAAGACGAGATGCTCCATTTATCGCGATAAATTGTGGCGCGATACCGAAGGATTTAATTGAAAGCGAACTTTTTGGATACGAGCGTGGAGCTTTTACTGGCGCAACGGATAAGATGAAGCAAGGTAAATTTGAGCTTGCTCACGGTGGGACAATCTTACTTGATGAAGTAGGAGAATTAAGCCCTGAAGCACAGGTTAAATTGTTAAGGGTTCTTCAAGAAAAAAAATTTTATCGGCTTGGTGGAACGAAAGAGGTTTCAGTTGATGTAAGGGTTATCGCTTCAACAAATAAAAATTTGAAGTTTGAGGTTGAAGCAGGAAGATTTAGAAGTGATCTTTATTACCGTTTAAATGTTGCGACTATCCATCTACCACCGCTACGGGATAGGAAAGAAGATATAACCCTGCTTGCTATGGCTTTTTTGGAAGAGTTTAATAAAAAATTTGGGAAAAATTTTTCTGGCATTGATGAAGAAGCACTTAATATACTTGTGAACTATCCTTGGCCTGGGAATATACGGGAGCTCCGCAATACAATTGAAAGAATTGTTTTAGTTGAGAATGAAACGAAGGTTAAGCCGGAACATTTAAAACATTTGCAACACGCCGAAGTTCGAATTGAGTCTTCGGATAAGGCAGGCGAATTTGTTTTAAAAGTTCCACCAACTGGGATAACTATGGATAAAGTTTTAAGGGAATTGATCATTCAAACGCTGAAAATAACAAGGGGAAACCAAGTTCAAGCTGCAAAAATTTTGGGCATCACACGTTCAAAGTTAAGGTATAGAATGGAGCAACTTAAAATTGACCAAAAGGTTATAAAAATAACTGGCGAGACAAGATGATTTTGAGTGATAAAAGAATACTTGAAGAGATTGAAAAAGGTAATATAGTTATTGAACCATTTGATATAAACTGTCTTGGGACAAATAGTTATGATGTTCATCTTGGTGAGTGGATGGCTGTTTATAAGAACGAGATACTTGATGCCAAGATTGAAAATGAACTTGAATACTTAAAAATCCCGCCGGAGGGTATAATTTTGTATCCGAATAAGCTTTATCTTGGTGTGACGCTTGAATATACGGAGACGCATGGTTTCGTTCCATTTCTTGAAGGCAAATCAAGTGTTGGTAGGCTTGGGATTGACATTCATTCAACCGCTGGTAAAGGTGATGCGGGTTATTGTAATCATTGGACACTTGAAATTTCAGTTAAGCAACCTGTTAGAATTTATGCTGGAATGCCTATCGGTCAATTGATTTATTTTGAGATATCGGGTGAAATTTTAACACCTTACAACAAGAAGAAAACTGCAAAGTATAATCAGCGCTCAAATAAGCCGATAGGTTCAATGATGTGGAAAAATTTTATGTGAAAAAATCTTAACAAATTAGTTCATGCCAATTTTGCGTAAACTTTTTGTAAACCCTTTCTTGCGTTGAAAAATGGGGGATACCCCTTGACAATTTCAAAAAATTTTTTATATTTATACTTGAAAACAGATTTAAAACAAAGTTTTGCTTCTTTATGCATGTTGCTCTTGTGTTTAACTTAAAGAAAGAGAAAACGGATGATTCTGGAGGGGATGACACGTTTAGTAGTGTTAAGTTTTTAAATACATCAAGTTATGAACAGAAGTTTGAAGTTGTTGATGACACATACGCCGAGTGGGATACATGGGAGACGATAAATGCTGTTAAGCTCGCGCTTGAAGAAAATCACACGGTGACTTTAATTGAGGCAGATGAAGATGCGTTTGAGAAGTTAAGAAAAACAAAACCTGACATCGTGTTCAATATAGCTGAGGGGTTTCACGGGGTAAGCAGAGAAGCACAAATACCAGCAATCCTTGAAATGTTAAATATCCCATATACGGGAAGTGATTCACTTACGCTTTCAATTTGCCTTGATAAGGCGAGGACAAAAGAGATTCTATCTTATTATAAAATCCCAACCGCAAAGTTTTTCGTCGTAGAGATGCTTGATGAGTTCAATGGTAATCCAGGGCTTGAATTCCCTCTTATAGTCAAACCTTTGCATGAGGGTTCAAGTAAGGGGATTTTCAATTCATCGGTCGTCTCAAATGAAAGAGAACTTTTACTTGAGGTTGAGAGAGTTATAAAAACTTATAATGAACCTGCGCTTGTTGAGGAATTCCTTCCCGGCAGAGAGTTTACAGTTGCTATCCTTGGGAATGGCAAAGATGCTCGCGTTCTACCGATAGTTGAAATTAAATTTGACTCGCTTCCGCCAGGAGCAAAACCAATTTATTCATTTGAAGCCAAATGGATATGGGATACACCTGATAAACCGCTTGATATATTCCAATGTCCAGCCGAAATAGATGATAAACTTAAGGAGATGATAGAAAAGATTGCGTTTTCAACATTTAAAATCTTGCGTTGTCGGGATTGGTGTAGAATTGATATGCGCCTTGATAAAGATGGCATTCCAAATATACTTGAGGTGAATCCATTGCCCGGTATCCTTCCAAATCCTGAAGATAATTCCTGTTTTCCAAAAGCAGCACGAGCAGCGGGGTTAACCTATAATCAAATGATAAATGAGGTTTTAAATGCAGCTTTAAAAAGATACGGCATGATTTAAAAGTGATTGGTTATCAAACAAAATTAAAATAAAACGAGCGTTATTATGTTCAAAGGAGTGGAAATAACAGTTATATATAACGACCCTACGATGGTAAATCCGGGAGTTGAAATTGAGGATAAATCTATCATTGAAGTTAAAAATGAAATTGAATTTATTGTCAGTTCTCTTTTAGAAGCTGGATTTAATGTCAAAGTTTTGCCAGTTTATAATGCTCGCCGTTTTATATCGGAACTTTTGGAGCTGAGGACAGACCTTATTTACAATTTTTGTGAAATGGTTGAGTTGGATTCGCAGGAGGAAGTTTTTGCAGCAGGATTATATGAGCTCTTAAAAATTCCATACACTGGTTCACCACCGATGACGCTTGGGCTTTGTCTTGATAAAGCGAAGACAAAAATTATTCTCTCTCATTATGGTATACCAACTGCAAGGTTTGAGGTGTTCAAAAGTGCGTTGGATGGTTTTAGAAAAATAAATTTAAATTTCCCTCTTATTGTTAAGCCAATTCATGAAGATGGGAGCACAGGTATAGATGAAAAATCAGTTATATATGATGTTAAAGAGCTTGATGAAAGGATCCAGCATATTTTAACTTCTTTTAAACAGCCAGCGCTTGTTGAAGAATTTATTGAGGGCAGGGAGATAAACGTCGCGATTCTTGGAAATAATCCACCTATCGTTTTGCCAATTTCTGAGATAGATTTTTCTCAATTGCCTTCACATCTGCCTAAAATAGTAAGCTATCAAGCAAAGTGGGCTTCGAATACAGACTATTATGATAAAACGATCCCAATTTGTCCAGCGCCACTTGAACCTGAACTTGAAGAAAAAGTTAAAGAAATCGCACTCTTATGCTATAAAATTATGGGTTGTAGGGATTATGCAAGGGTTGATATGAGGATTGATAAAAATGGGAATCCGTATGTGCTTGAGGTTAATCCGAATCCCGACCTTTCAAGGGACGCGGGGTTTATGGGGTCTGCTTCTGTTTACGGCTTAACACATTCTGAGACAATTGTAAAAATTGCTGAAATCGCACTTGAAAGAGTCTATGCGGATAAGAAAGCTTGCAAATAAGGACAGAGAAAAAATAAAGAAAATTTTAATTGAAACAGAAATGTTTACGGACGAAGAAATAAATGTGGCAATTGAATTGATTGATGAGTTTTTAAGTAAAGGTGAAGAGAGTGGTTATGAAATTTATTCCTCGGTTGATGATAATGATGAAGCGGTAGGCTATATATGTTTTGGCAAAAGACCTTTAACATTGGCGACATTTGATATTTATTGGATAGCTGTTGAGCCGACTCTACAAGGCAATGGAATTGGTAAAAGTTTAATGAAGTTTGCCGAACAAAAAATAAAAGAAGAAGGAGGGAGCTTAATTCTTGTAGAAACATCATCACAAGATAAGTATCAAAAAACAAGGTTGTTTTATATCTCGTGCGGGTATCAAGAAGTTGCTCGCATCAAAAATTTCTACAAACTAAATGATGATTTAATAATTTTTGCAAAATATATTTAAGGAGGTAAAAAATGGAGCTTTGGCAGGAACTGCTCAGAAAAAGTATAGAAACAGCGGAAGACTTTGCTGAGGTATTTGGCGTAGATAAAGATTTAATG
The DNA here is from genome assembly GCA_964438815.1 of uncultured Bacteroidota bacterium. Lineage (GTDB taxonomy): Bacteria > Bacteroidota > Ignavibacteria > Kryptoniales > Kryptoniaceae > Kryptonium. The sequence goes on along the minus strand of CAYTKW010000001.1, from coordinate 142,104 downwards.
CGTAGGATAACAGAGAGATATCCGGCAAGAATTAATCCATATTATTTGAGCCTAATAAGATACAAGGGTGATCCAATATGGCTTCAATGTTTTCCCGATTTACAAGAGCTTGAAGATGAAGATATGCCTGAGGACCCACTTGATGAAGATGCGATGAGCCCAGTGCCAAGTATTACACATAGATATCCGGATAGAGTACTTTTTCTTGTGACGAGTCAGTGCTCAATGTATTGCAGATTTTGCACAAGGAAAAGGAAGGTTGGTGATTCAAGCAAGATAAGTATGAAGTTTATTCAAGATGGAATTGAATATATTAGAAATCATCCTGAAGTTAGGGATGTGATTTTATCTGGTGGAGATCCGCTGATGTTGACTGATTATATGCTTGAGAAAATTATAAAAGCGTTGAGAGAAATTCCACATGTTGAGATAATAAGAATTGGAACTAAAATGCCTTGCGTTTTGCCTCAGCGAATAACTGAAAACCTGTGTAATATGTTGAAGAAGTATCATCCGATCTATGTTAATACTCACTTTAATCATCCGTGGGAGATAACACCTGAAAGTAAACGCGCATGTGAGATGCTTGCTGATGCGGGAATCCCAGTGGGTAATCAAACTGTGCTTTTGCGTGGTGTGAACGATGACCCCTATGTTATGCAAGAGCTTATGAAGAAACTTCTTGCTGTAAGGGTAAGACCATATTACATTTATCAAGCGGACATAACCAGGGGAGCAAATCATTTCAGAACCCCAATAAGGGTTGGAATTGAAATAATGGATAAACTCAGAGGGCATATCTCTGGGCTTGCAGTTCCTTATTATGTCATAGATGCCCCAGGCGGTGGAGGAAAGATCCCAATCTTGCCCCAGTATGTGATCGCTCATAATGAAAATGAAATTATAGTTCGCAACTTTAGATATGAAATTTATGTATATCCAGAAGTTAAAGAGGAAAAAATTGAAGAGATAAAATACGAGCCTAAACTGACATCTGAACCTAAGAAGATTATTGAACGCAGGAAATGGCTTGTTGAGTAATGGGTTGGAACTTGAGGTTGACTCGTTGGGTTAAATTTTTTGAGTGAAAAATTTATGAGGATTTTAGAGATGAGAAAAATTTTTTCAATAATCGCGATTTTTATAATTTTTACAAGTTTAGCTTACCCGCAGGGGAAAAAGAGACCGTCATCTCGTCTTGATACGCTTGTTGTTTATGATGCACCTTCCGATTTTAAATTAACTGATACGCTTGGGCTTAAAAGTTCGTGGGGAATTGACCTTTCAGTTGCGGAAAATGGTTTCGCGCTGGGGACATTTTATAGATACAGGATAGGTGATGTTTATTTTTTGCAGATGACTTTAAATTTTATGACAGCGAAAGATAAAAATGAGGTTGAATATATAGACCCGTGGACAGGACAAACATTTGTCCCAAATAAAGTTAACAGAATAGTTGTCATACCACTTTCATTTTCACTTCAATATCGTCTTTTTAAAGATGAGCTTTCGGATAATCTTAGACCATTTCTTACTGCTGGGCTTGGTCCGACACTTATATTTACAACTCCATATGAAAAGGAATTTTTCAGCAGTTTAAAATATGGAAAGGCTCATTACACGGTGAACTTGTATATTGGCGCAGGTGCTTACATAGGGCTTGACCCGCGGGCTATAAGTGGTTTAAGCGTAAGATATTACTTTATCCCGTATTCAAAAGGGATTGAATCTTTACGCGGTAGACCGTTGAAGGAATTTGGTGGGATTAATCTTACATTAACATTTGGGATCAATTTTTAAATAAATATCAAGAGCACCTCAATGAGATATGCGGGGAGATTTTACGAATTTTTAAATGCCATAGATAAGCAAAAATTTGCTGAAATTGTTTCGGCTATCTTCGCTCCTCAATTCGTTAGCGTTTTTTCCTTTTTCTTGATTTCGTTTTATCTTGAGACTGACATTAAAATGAAAATAATCTCTGCTTTTACCACAATTTCATTTACAGCGTTTTTCCCAACCGCTTTTGTTTATTACCTGATTTATAAGGGTAAAATTGAGCATCCTTTCATCCCAGTTCGTGAGCAAAGAACCATTCCGTATTTTTTCGCTATTTTAAGCGCATTGGTTGGTTTTTTAATTTTGGTTTATTTTAAAGCACATTGGCTGATAATTGCGTCGCAATGGTGTTATGTTTCAAATACTTTTTTGATTATGTTGATAAATTCAAGATGGAAAATAAGCGCGCATTCTGCTGGCTTAAGCGGACCTCTTACTGTTCTTGCGTGGATATTTGGATATAAAACTTTGCCTTTGTTTTTACTTATTCCACTTGTGGGGTGGTCAAGGTTATATCTTAAAGCTCATACATTTTGGCAAGTTGTAGCTGGAGCGATTCTCGGGATATCAGCGACATGGCTTCAAATTTGTCTTTTCTCAAAGATATTTTTTTAAGTTAGGTGGATAAAAAACGGGTTGCTGAAATACTTGACGAAATTGCAGATATACTTGAGTTGAAAGGTGAACTTGAGTTCAAGGTCAGAGCGTATAGGAATGCTTCAAGGATTGTCCGTGAGCTCAAGGGTGATTTAAAAGAGCTTGTTGATTCGGGTGAACTTGCAAAGGTGAAAGGTATAGGTCCAAATCTTTTTGAGAAGATAAAAGAGCTTGTGAACACGGGGAGGTTAAAGTATTACGAAGACATTAAGAGCTCAATCCCTGAAGGTCTGTTTGAACTTCTTCAAGTTCGGGGTCTTGGTCCGAAGAGAATAAAAGCGATTTATGAGAAACTTGGCGTCACAACATTAGCTGAGCTTGAATATGCGTGCAGAGAAAATCGGCTTGTTAAGCTTGAAGGATTTGGGAAAACAATTCAGGAAAAGGTGTTAAGCGAAATTGAAAGGCTGAAGCGAAGCGCTGAATATCACCTTATTTCTTTTGCCTTTCCGATTGTTAAATTAATTAGTGATTTCATAAGCTCGGAGCTTGATGTTGCTAACTTTGCGATCACTGGCAGTTGGAGAAGGAGAAAGGAAGTGATAAGAGATATTGATGTTGTTTTGAACGCCAACAATAAAAGTTTTAAGCGAATAATTGAAATAATTCAGAAGGAATTCCCGCATGTTAAGATTTTAAATTTAAGCAAAGATTTCATTAGCCTTATCTCTGAATTTGGCATGCCAGTTGATTTTATCCTTGCTGATGAAAATTATGCTTTTAAAATTTTTTACACAACCGGGAGCAAGGAATTTTTGAACAAATTTGGGGATTATATCCGAAAGTTTGGCTTTGAGCTCAAAAGCGATGGCTTTTTCAAAAATGGAGATAGGGTAACTTTTTCAAGTGAGGATGAAATTTTCAAGGAATTTAAAATGAGTTTCATACCGCCGGAATTAAGGGAGGGGCTTAATGAGATTGAATTTGCTTTGAGAGGTGAAATCCCGGAGCTTGTTAAAGAGGAAGATTTAAGGGGTGTTTTCCATATTCATTCAACATATAGCGATGGCTCGGATACGCTTGAGGATATGATAGCAAGATGTGAAGAGCTTGGCTTTGAATATGTTGGAATTTCTGATCATAGTAAGTCTGCTTATTATGCTGGTGGTCTAACGGAGGAAAGGCTTGCTCAACAGTGGCAAGAGATAGACAGGTTGCAGAAAAAGTTTAAGATAAAAATTTTAAAGGGCGCTGAAGTTGATATTTTGCCTGATGGTTCGCTTGATTATTCGGATGAAATACTTTCCAAATTTGATTTTGTTATAGCTTCAATACATAGCAAGTTTAAAATGAGCATTGAAGAAGCGACGCAAAGACTTATAAAAGCAATGCAGAATCCATATGTGACGATAATTGGTCATCCGACGGGTAGATTGCTTCTTGGAAGGGAAGGTTACCCGGTTGATATGAAAAAGATAATTGACGAGGCATCAAAGCTTGGGGTAGTGATTGAGTTTAACGCAAATCCACATCGGCTTGATATTGATTGGAGATATATAGCCTACGCAAGGGAAAAAGGAGTCAAAATCAGCGTCAATCCTGATGCACATTCACTTGGTGAGGTAGATTATACATTCCTTTCACTTGGGACAGCGAGAAAAGGTTTTGTTTCAAAGGATGATGTGATAAATGCAATGAATGTCGGGGAAATTTTAAAGTTTTTAAAGATGCATAGAAAAGCATAAGTTTAACTTTACATAGAACACAGGTTGGGGGAATTTTTAAAATTTTTGATTTGCGGTTTAATTTTTTTAATTTTTACACGGTAAAAATTTATTGCTTTGTGGGAATGAGGATAATAACAAAGATAAGCGAAATGCAAAGGGTTGCTGATGAGTTAAGGCACGAAGGTAAAATTATTGGTGTTGTTCCAACGATGGGATATCTCCACGATGGACATCTTAGCTTGATAAAAATTGCAAAGGAAAGAAGCGATGTTGTGATAACTACGATTTTTGTAAACCCACTACAATTTGCCCCACATGAAGATTATGATAAATATCCGAGGGATTTTGAAAGAGATGTTGAGTTAGCTCGTTCAGCTGGATGTGATATAATTTTTCATCCAAGCGTTGAAGAGATGTATCCGGAAAATTTTTTAACTTATGTTGAAGTTGATAAAATTACAAAAGTTCTTGAGGGTGAATTTAGACCTACGCATTTTAGAGGGGTTACGACGGTTGTGGCGAAGCTTTTTAACATAACGAAACCGCATATTGCGGTTTTTGGTCAGAAAGACGCTCAGCAAGCACTTATAATAAAACAGATGGTTCGTGATTTAAACTTTGATATTGAGATAATTGTTGCTCCAATTGTTCGTGAATCTGATGGGCTTGCGATGAGTTCAAGAAATGTGTATCTTACTGAATCGGAAAGAAAAGATGCAACTGTGCTTTATCAAAGTCTTAAACTTGCCGAAAAATTAATTAGTGAAGGTGAGAGAAAGTCTGAAGTTATAATTTCAAAGATGGAGGAGCTTATAAAGTCAAAGCCATCGGCGAAAATAGATTATATTGCAATTGTTAAGCCAAATACATTAGAAAAGGTTGAGAAGATGGAAGAAGGTAATGAATATTTAATTGCTCTTGCGGTTAGGATAGGTAGCACGCGGTTGATTGATAATACAATTGTGAAAATTTAAAACAAACTTAATCTTTTGCAGATGAATATATTTTGCGAAATGTGTAAGTCAAAAATTCACGGTGCGGTTGTAACGCAGGCTGAGCTCTATTATGAAGGAAGCATAACAATTGACGAAGAGCTTCTTGAAGCGGCTGAAATTTTGCCTTATGAAAAGGTTCAAGTTGTAAACTTGAACAACGGTGCAAGGTTTGAAACTTATGCTATTGCTGGGGAGAGAGGTTCTGGAGTGGTTTGTCTCAATGGACCTGCAGCTCGCCTCGGGGCAGTGGGGGATCAGATAATTATCATCTCCTACGCTCAATATCCTAGGGAAGTTGCTCTAAATCACAAGCCAAAGGTTGTGATACTTGAAAAAGATAACAAAATTAAGCAAATTATATATGGAAGTGTAAATGAATTTTCAAAGTGAAAATTTCATAACTTAGTGGAGGTATAATGGGAGAATTTTTTTCTTATAACGAGTATTGTCAGAGCAAAGAACTCGCAACAGTAATACTTGCAGCTGGTAAAGGGACAAGGATGAAAAGACCTGATATTGCGAAAGTTATGTTCCAGCTAAATGGGGAGCCTATGATAAAAAGTGTTATTGACCTTGCTTTGAAGATTAATTCTGACAGAATTATTGTTGTCGTTGGGCATTATCGTGATGTTGTTATTGACTATGTTAAGAAAATAGCGCAACAAGTTGAGTTTGCGATTCAAGAGGAGCAACTTGGGACGGGTCATGCTGTTATGCAAACCGAAGAGCTTTTGAAAAATTTCAACGGTGATGTGCTTGTCCTATCGGGGGATGTTCCGCTTTTAAGAGTTAAAACACTAAAAAGGCTTTTGGATTATCACCGTGAAACTGATGCTGTTGCGACAGTTTTAACTGCTGAGGTTGATGACCCAACCGGATACGGCAGAATTGTGAGAAATCCGGAGGGCTCGGTTGATAGAATCGTTGAACATAAAGATGCGAGTGAAGAGGAGAAAAAAATAAAAGAGATAAATTCGGGGATTTATGTCTTTAAGAAAGAGCCGTTATTTGAGGCTTTGAAACATGTCACCCCAAACAATGTTCAAGGTGAGTATTACCTCACCGATGTTTTTTACTATTTCTCACATCATGGTATGAAAATTTCAGCTTTGAAGGCTGAAAATTGGGATGAGATCCATGGCATAAATACAATTGAACAGCTTGAAAAAGCAAGGGAAATTTTGGAACGACGAAAACAACTTGGCTTGGAAGAATGAGATATGAAAAAAATTGGAATAATCATAATTTTCACTGCAGTTTTGATTGGTTTTATTCTTGCTATTTTGATTAAAAAGAGACAGGAAACCCTTGAAGTTGAGAAAGCAAACACACCTTATTCGGTTGAATATGTTAAGAATTTGATATTTAATTCGGGTTTTGAAATTGGTCAAGGGAATTTGGTAAAAGGGTGGGAATTTGAAAGCGATGGTGAAGGAATTTATTTTGATAGGGATGTAATTGAAAAGTTTGAGGGGAAATTCAGCGCAAATATAAATTCAGATGTCTCACCTGCTAAAGCTTTTCTGTCTCAAAATATAAATGAGTTTCCCAAAGAGAAAAAGTTTATACTTTACGGTGCTGCCAAGACATATGATGTTGATAGCGCATTTATGCGAATTGAGGTTTATGACACGCTTGGCAATTTGAAATCGTTTAATTCAACCGAAATTTTAAAGGGGACAAATGATTGGAAGGTTTATAGCTGTGCGGTTATCGTTGGAAAAGACGCTGGAAAAATTGAAGTTAAATGCTTTTTGCTTGGGAGAGGAAGAGTTTGGTTTGATGATGTTGAACTTGTCGCAGTAAAATACGATGAAAGTGATTACCCTTTTTGGTGGAGATATTGGACAAGGCAATTTGTGAGGTGAGATGAAGAAAATCATTTTGAAAAAGGATGGAGATAGAAGGGTTTTAAAGGGGCATCTTTGGGTTTTCAGTAATGAGATAAAGAAAATAGAAGGGAACCCCCAAATTGGAGATGTCGTTGAAGTTTACAGGTTTAATGGTGAGTTTATCGGGATTGGTTTTTTCAATCCACATTCGCTTATCTCTGTTAGATTGTTAAGCGGGAAAAAAGTTGAGGTTGATTTTAATTTTTTCAAGGAGCGGATTTTAAATGCATATAGATACAGAAAAATCATTTATCCAAATTCTGAAACATTTCGTCTCGTCCACGGCGAAGGGGATTTTTTACCGGGGCTTGTCATTGATAAGTATGAAGAGTTTATCTCTGTTCAAACTTTTTCTTATGGGATGGATTTAAGGTTGAATTTAATTTGTGATGTTCTTGAGGATATTTTTAAGCCTAAGGGAATAGTTGAAAGAAACGAGTCGCCACTTCGTGAGCTTGAGGGTCTTGAAAATAGAAAAGGGATCTTGCGTGGTGAGGTTGGTGAAGTGATATTTAATGAAGAAGGTGTTAAGTTTAAGATTGATCTACTTTCGGGTCAAAAGACGGGATTTTATCTTGACCAGAGGGAAAATAGAAAGGCGTTGAGAAAATTTGCAGGTGGTAAGAAGGTTCTTGATTGTTTTACAAATGAAGGTGGTTTTGCGCTTCATTGTTCATTCGCTGGCGCTGAAAAGGTTATTGGAATTGATATATCTGAAACGGCTATTTATAAAGCAAGGGAAAACGCTAAACTGAATAACTTTGAAAATGTTGAATTTGAAGTTGGAGATGTGTTTAATAAACTTCGTGAGTATCTTAGCAAAGGTGAAAAATTTGACATTATTATACTTGACCCTCCATCGTTCACAAAATCAAAGAAAACTGTAAAATCAGCGCTTTCTGGATATCGCGAGATAAATTCAACAGCGATGAAAATTTTAAACCCTGGTGGAATCCTTGCAACGGCTTCATGCTCGCATCATATCAGCGATGATATGTTTATGAATGTGATAATTGAAAGTTCAATTTTTGTAAAGATAAAACTTCGCCTTATTGAATGGCGAAGCGCGTCGCCAGACCATGTAATTTTGCCGGCGATGCCGGAAACTAAGTACTTGAAATTCGGAATTTTCCAAGTAGTTGATTAATCGTCTACCGGTGGTCTTTTCAAATGCCAATTGGTTCTTTCTTGATAAGCATTTCCAATTTGAATTAAGGTTTTTTCACTAAATGATTTCCCCATAAATTGGATTGAAGTTGGGAGATTATTAAGCCCAAATCCGTTCGGCATACATATCGCAGGAACGCCAGCTAAATTTCCTGCTGGAATTAACGCAGGTCCTCCGCTTATCCCTGGATAGGCTTTGTCAAAGTCAACACCAGTTGGGTATGCAACCGTTGCTCTTGTTGGTGCAACTATGGCATCATATTTTGAAAGGAATTCCTCAAGCGCCTTTCTCATTTTCTTTCTCAATCTCATCGCGTTGAGATATTCAACTGCTGAGACTTGAATCATTGAATAACCGCCTATTTTATCGCGTTTATTTTGCAATTCCGAAACTTTGCCAGAAAGAATTAAATCATAAAAAGCACTTGCCCCTTCTGCGTCAACAATTGTCCCAACCACTGGACCCCAGGGATAGTCGGGGAATTCAACATCATATTCAAGATCTGCAAATTTAGATATAACTTTTAGCGACTCCTCAAAATTTTTTCGCACTTCAGGTTGTGCTTTTTCTGTCGTTCCTTTTATGACCGCAATTTTAAGTTTTCTTTGAGGAAATGACTTTTTTGAGTATTTAAATTCCTTTTCAACTGTTGTTTCATCTTTTGGGTCGCGACCAGCGATTGCAGAAAGAACAATTCCACAGTCGTCAGCGCTTCTACACATAGGTCCAAGTTTATCAAGTGTCCACGACAGAGCCATCGCTCCATATCTGCTGACAAGTCCGTAGGTTGGTCTTAAGCCAGTGATTCCACAAAATGCAGATGGTGTTAAAATTGAACCAGATGTTTCGGAGCCAATTGCAAACGTCACAAGCCCAGCAGAAACTGCAGCTCCTGAACCACTTGATGAGCCACCGCTCCAATATTCAAGATTCCAAGGATTTCTACCTGGTCCGGTGAATGAAGCGTCAGCGTCATCATATCCCATTCCGCCGGCAAGTTCAACCATTGCAAGCTTTGCGACGAGAATTGCTCCCGCATCGTAAAGTTTCTTTATAACTGTTGCATCATAATCAAAAACTTGATCTTTATACGGTTTAGCTCCCCAGGTTGTTGGAATGCCGTGTGTTGCAAGCAAATCTTTTGCTCCAAATGGTATACCATGTAGTAAACCTCTGTATTTTCCTGCCATTATCTCCTTTTCTGCTTGCTTTGCCTGCTTCAAGGCAAGCTCTTCTGTTATGGTGACAACAGCACCAAGTTTTTCACCATATTTTTTTAATCTGTCAATGTAAATTTTTGTTAGCTCAACTGGAGAAATTTTCTTGCTTTTAATTAAATTTGCAAGTTCTCGGATTGATGAAAATGCAATATCTTTGTCGCTCATAATTAAACCCTCTTTTTCGTTTTAAACTTGAAATTTAAAATCAGGCTCGTCCCAATTTGACAATTTAAAACTTAACAGCCTTTCCCTTCTCCTTAAATTTAACTCAATCTCTTCTTTGAGCATTTTAATCTGTTCATCTGTAAATTTTTCTCCGTATTTTAACTTTACAATTTCAATTATTTTTTCAACTTCTTTAGATTCGTCTTTGCCTTGTCCTTGAAAATTTTTAAGATATCCAATGGTTGGGAGTGTAGCAGCGATTTGTAAAAATTTACGCCTTTTAATTTTCATTTTAGATTGCATTTTTATTTTTTAATCCATAGGATAATTTTCAAATAATTTCCCCCACTTTGACTCTTTGCGCAATTTTTCCTGAATCTTTTTCCCTTTTAAAGGCCACCAAATGTAATCATGATAAAAGTATGAACCGAAGACAAATATGTAAACAAGAGGGGTTCTGAAAAATAGATATTGAATTCCTTTCAGTGGTCCAAACCAAAGTATGTCTCCAACTCTACTTGCCATGTTATCTCCAACGAAGAATTTTAAGTTAACATTTGATATATCTTCGCCGATGATTTCAATTTCTCTTGGGTCGCCAACGCCAAGACCGGCTTCATGTGCAAGGCGAATGTATTTTATGCTCATCGGATCAAACCCCATCATCTTCGCTGAAACTGCATCTATTGCAACTTGATCTGCGCTTGCAAGTATATAATCTGTTTCAACCGGGATCATCGTTCTTGGTCCAGGTCCGTTTCCAGCGATTGTCCCATCCATAACCGCGAATATCCCAGTGTGAATTTCCTTTTGAATCGCCAGCAAGTCAACAAGCGTTTCGTGTATCCAGGTATGAGTGTAATGTCTACGTGTGTTTAGAAGTCCGCCAAATGCATTTTTCATTGCGCCTGTTGTGGTTGTATAGATGTGCGTTTTCATTGTCGGAAGGTGGACGATGTTTTTCCCGATGAAAAATTCTGGGATGTATATGCCTTTGGGATAAACTTTATGAAGGGCAAGCATTTTATGTTTTGGCTCATAGCGAATCCACTTTATGTCCGAACTTATGAAATTATATCTTTCTTCAACGCCATATTTTTTATAAATTGGTGTAAGTTTGTTAAGTTTTCCACCCTTAAATGGGTCTGTGACGACTGTATTGTTATGCACTGCGGTTAGTCTATCAAATCCTGCGTTTTTGAGGGCTATTATCACGCCTTCAAGTTGCCATGGTGTTGTATTTGAACTTAAATACGGAAAGTGCCATGATATATTATCCTTTAAAATCGTTTCCGAGTTTTTATCAAGCGAAGATTCAAAATCGGCAAGCTTCATCACTTTTTCAATATCTTGCAAAACTTTGTTTGGCTCTGTCTTTAAAACAGCAACTTTTGAACGGGTCATTTGCAATCTTGTTTTTTGTTTTTAATATAACTCTGTAAATTTAAAATTTCAATTGTGAATTTGTATCTAAAAAATTCAGTTTGTCTAAAATGCTTGATGAAAGCTCAATTCGCCGTGGAATGAGATATTCAACAATTGAGGGAAGTTTTGCAACGGTTTTCATAGCGCTTTCAACAGGTGCATTCTTAACTGGATACGCCTTAATGCTTGGGGCTGAGGAATTTGTAATTGGTTTAATTGGCGCAATACCTTTAATTACTCAAAGCATGCAAATTTTTGGTTCACACCTTTTGAAAAAATATAAAAGCCCTCAAAAACTTGCTATAATATCAAGCGCATTTAATCGTTGGATATGGGTTTTTCTTATATTTTTGCCGTTTGCGAATTTTAACAGTGAAATAAAAATCACGATTTTCCTTTTAATACTTTTCATCTCCTCTTCAGCTGGAACTATACTCGCAAACATTTGGACCACATGGATGGGTGAAATTGTGCCGAAGCGACTTTGGGGGAAATACTTTGGCAAGAGAACAGCATATAACAATGCAGTTAATATCGTGGTGTTTTTCTTTACAGCTACAGTTCTTGACCATCTAAAAAAGCATAGCGTGGAACTTGGGTATTCAATAATAGCATCTATTTGTTTTTTGAGTGGAGTTGTGACAACGCTACTTTTCAAATATCATCCAGATGTGCATTTTGAATTTACAGATAGAACTCCCTTAAAGGATGAACTTATGAAGCCACTGAGGGATAAAAATTTTAGAAAATTTATATTTTTCTTCGCACTTTGGAATTTTTCAATAGGCTTTTCTGCTCCGTTTATGTCGTTTCATATGCTTACAAATTTAAAAGTTAATTTTTCAACGATTGCAGTTTTTAACTTATTGACCATGTCTTTGAATGTTCTCTTTTCTCAATGGTGGGGAAAGTTAATTGATAGGTTTGGTGCGAAAAATGTTCTTATGTTCAATGCTTCAAATATCGTTTATATCCCGATGTTTTGGCTTTTTGCTACACCAAATTTTTTACTTCCACTCTATCTTGACGCTATAGTAACTGGGATAGCTTGGAGTGGCTTTAATCTTGCTGCTTTTAACATACCTTTATCAAAAGCTCCCAAAGAATCTCGCTCTTCCTACATCGCTGTCCTTTCAATTTTCTCTGGGTTCGGTTATTTTTTTGCTTCAATGTCTGCTGGGTATATAGCGACATTGCTTAAAGATTTTTCAATTGAGATATTCAAACTGAAATTTGTAAATCTTCACATTCTTTTCTTTGTTTCGTTGATTTTAAGGATGATAAGCTCAATAGTTCTTGCAAGAATTCCAGAAGTTTTTGAAAGACAATTCTTTGCTATGGTTGATTCAATAAGCACGACGATTTTAAGAGTTTTTATAGCACTGGGAAGCATGATAAAAGGTGATGAAAATAACAGCAAAGTTCACAGGTCTTGACTTTAATTTAAAATTGTATTAACTTTAAACGAGAACAAAATAAATTATCAAGTTTCCATGAAAAAAGCACTTTTTCTCATCTCAGCTTTTGTGTTTACTTTGGCTATGTCTGGGACTGTAGTTGAGTATTTTGTTGCGCAGAGCTATAATGACAATGTAATTGTCCAGTGGAAAACATCAGATGAAACAGGAGTTCAAAAGTTCGTACTTGAAAGAAGTGTGAGTCAGTCAAACGAATTTTTAAAGCTTGCTGAGATAACTCCAAAGGGGAATAATTCAATTTATGAATATGTTGATGCTTCAGCGTTTAAGCAGAATGATAATATCTACTTATATAGGTTGCAAGTAGTGACGAACAACAGTTCGTTTTATGTAGGTCCAATAACAGTCCTTCACAAGGTTTCAAGTGTCAAGCGGACATGGGGGAGCATAAAAGCGATGTTTAGATAATTTTGAATTTGAATTTTTCGTTTCTTAATTTTAATCCCGACCTTTGTGTCGGGATTTTTTATTAATAAATGAAGCGATCGGTATGTTAAAGATAAATAAACCCGTCGTTCTTGCATCTGCTTCACCAAGAAGATATAACCTTTTAAAGCAAATTGGTTTAAATTTTGTGGTTCATCCGAGTGGGATTGATGAGGATTCATACCAAGCGTCAACTCCAGAAGAACATGTCTTAAGGCTTTCAAAGGATAAAGCGCTTGAAGTTGCAAAAAATTATGATGACGCTATTGTGATTTCAGCAGATACCATCGTCGTGCTTGATGGTGAAATAATTAACAAGCCAAAAGACCCAGACGAAGCGAAACAAATGTTGAGAAAATTATCGGGAAGGACACACAAGGTTTATACTGGCTTTACAATTCTTGACACAAAAACAAAGAAAGTTGTATCAGATTTTGAAGTCACCGATGTGAAGTTCAGAGAGTTAAGTGATGATGAAATTGAAGAATATGTTGCTTCTGGTTCACCGCTTGACAAAGCCGGCGCTTATGGGATACAAGATGATTATGGGGCTGTGTTTGTTGAAAGGATAAATGGCTGTTTTTACAATGTAGTTGGCTTCCCGTTGACGAAGTTTTATCTCACAATGAAAAAATTTTTAAGTGATGATTGAAAATCTGCATAGAAAAATCCTCATTTCCATTTTAATCGGGACTTTAATTTTAGCAGCGTTAACCATTTATGCTGACCTTGAAAATTTAATCATAGCTTTAAAAAATTTTAAATGGCTTTTCATAATCCCCGTCTTGTTCCTTTCGCTTTTAAATTATATCGTCCGCTTCTTCAGGTGGGAATTTTACTTGAGAAAGCTTGGGATAAAGATATACGGATTTAAAAGTTTTTTGATATTTACAAGTGGTCTCACAATGTCGATCACTCCAGGTAAATTTGGGGAAGCCTTGAAGTCGTACCTTCTTAAGTTGACTGATAATGTTAGAATTTCCCGTTCAGCTCCGATTGTGTTAGTGGAAAGGTTGACTGATTTTATCGCTCTTGTCATCTTGGCTGTATATGGCTCATTTTATTTCAAATATGGTGCTGGTGCTATAATTGCAATTGGCGTTGTTCTCATTCTTGGGGTTTTTATCATAAGCCAAAGGAAAATTTTTTATTTCCTTCTGGATCGGGTAAGTAAGGTGATCGGCGAAAAATTTACAGAAAAAATAAGGGTTGCATACGATAGCATTGCTGAACTTGTTGGTGTTAAAATTTTAATTCCAGCTATCCTCATTTCCATTTTGTCTTGGTCCTTTGAATGTGTTGGGTTTTATATTGTGATAAAGTCATACGCAGTTGATTTTTCCCCCGGTCTTGCAACCTTTATTTATTCTTTTTCAACTATTGCGGGTGTTATTTCAATGTTACCTGGTGGTCTTGGATTTACAGAAGGAAGCATGACTGGTTTGTTGGTTTTAAATAGAATTCAAAAGAATGTCGCAGTTGCCATGACAATTATAATAAGGGTTGCAACATTGTGGTTTGCGGTTGTGCTTGGTCTAATTTCACTTTATCTTTTTCAAAAATTTATGGTTGAATTTAAAAATGAACGATAAAGTTAAAGAAAGTGTAAATTACATTTACACAAAAATCAAAAACTTTAAACCTGAAATAGCATTGATACTTGGCTCCGGGCTTGGTGAGCTTGCGGAAGAATTTAATGATAAGGTAAAAATTAAGACGAGCGAGATTCCAAATTACCCAAGCCCGACGGTTGAAGGTCATGCTGGAAATCTTGTTTTTGGAAAGTTAAATGGTATAAGCATAATTGGATTTCAAGGGAGGATTCATTTCTATGAGTCTGGTAAAATTGAAAATGTTATTTATCCTGTGCTTGTTGCACATGAGCTTGGTGCTAAAATTTTAATAGTCACAAATGCAGCTGGTGGATTGAACAAAAATTTCAAGCCCGGTGACCTTATGGTGATCGCTGATCACATAAATTTTATGTTTTTAAATCCTCTTAAAATTTTTTCACGAAACATAAAGAGGTTAAATCATCCAGCTTATGATGATGAATTACGCAAGCTTGCGGTTAAAACAGGAGTTGAACTTGGTCTTCCAATTAGAGAGGGTGTCTATTGTAGCGTTCGTGGTCCAAATTATGAAACCCCAGCTGAAGTTGAGATGCTCAGAAAAATTGGAGCTGATGCAGTTGGCATGTCAACAGTGCCAGAGGTTATAGTTGCAAATTATCTTGGGATGAAAGTTCTTGGAATTTCGTGTATTACAAATTATGCAGCTGGAATTAGCCCGCATAAACTTTCTCACGATGAAGTAACCTTGGTTGCAAATAAAGTCAAAGATGAATTTTCTCTTTTTATCAAAAAAATAGTCAAAAAAATAAAAGGAACTTGAGATGAAAGTTATTTGTGTTTTAGTAGCGATATTTATATTTTACGGATGCGGTGGAGAAAAATTGCAAAAGGTTGGGGATGTCCATAAGCTTGAAAGAATAGATCTTGCTGGAAAGTGGCTATTCAGAGTAGGTGACGATAAAAATTGGGACGAATCAAAAATTGATGAATTTGGATGGGTTGAAATTCAAGTCCCATCACAATGGGAAAAACAAGGATATAATTTTGATGGCGTCGCTTGGTATAGAAAACATGTGAATATACCGTCGCACTTTAAAACGAAAAAACTCTATCTTTATCTCGGGAAAATTGATGACAATGACCAAGTTTATTTCAACGGTGAGCTAATCGGTGCGACAGACGGTTGGACTCAAGAGAGAATTTATTTCATTCCGAATGATTTGATAAACTATGATTCCGACAATGTGATTGCTGTCAGGGTTGAAGATAAAGGTTTAGGTGGGGGAATTTATGAGGGACCTGTTTTAATTGTCTCAAGGGATGAACTTTGGTTTATGAAGGGGGAGAAGAAAAAATTTGCAAGTGAAAATGAATATAACTCTGTATTTTTCACTGTTAAGATCATGGACACACTTCTTGTGACGGGGAGATTGTCATCATATCTTGCTTTTTTGAGTTTAAAATTCAGGGAAAATGAAAAAACTTATACGCTGTGGAAGAGAGAATTAAATCATATAAGCGATTTTTTAACTGATAACAGATACTCAATTGATTATGTTGATTTCAAGGTTTATCACTCACCTGACGATGATAGCGTTTTAGTAGCTGATTATGTTCGACTTATAAAAGACACAACGGGCGCGTTAAAGTTTAGCGATGAGCAAATTAGATATTTTAAATTTGAAAATGGTTCGCTTCTTGAGATTGGCAACAGAAGCAGATTTTTTAGAGCAAAATTTTATTCTCAATGGCTTAAGGAAGAGAGATATTTTTATATTTATCTCCCACCAAGTTATGATGTTGACATTAGTAAGCGTTATCCTGTGCTTTACCTTTTGCACGGTTATGGTGGAAGTGATGAATCATGGAAATATGATAATGTGAATTTTGTAATTGACAGTTTGATAAAAATCGGAAGAATAGTTGAGATGATAGTTGTGATGCCTGATGCGGACACATCATTTTATGTTAATTCCCGTGACAAAAGGAAGATGTATGAGCAATA
The DNA here is from genome assembly GCA_964438815.1 of uncultured Bacteroidota bacterium. GTDB lineage: Bacteria > Bacteroidota > Ignavibacteria > Kryptoniales > Kryptoniaceae > Kryptonium. The sequence goes on along the minus strand of CAYTKW010000001.1, from coordinate 125,593 downwards.
TATTGTTGAGGATTTGGTAAATTATATTGATGCGACATTTAGGACGATACCTCATCGTGAGACTCGCGCCATAGATGGCGTCTCAATGGGTGGGTTTGGTTCAGTGTTACTCGGGATGAGATATTTTGATAAATTTATCTCTGTGGGAAGCATGATGGGGGCTCTTGATGTGCCATTTGAGAGGGTAAAACATAGAGTTGACATTCACGGCGGAGATTCGCTTTACTGGAAATCGGTTCAACCTGTTTCGGTTGCTCAGGAGTTAACACCTCAACATTTTGATAGTTTGAATATATTCTTTTATGTTGGGGATAAAGATTGGCTTCTGAATTCAAATGTTAAAATGCACGAAATTTTGAAGAGCAAAGGAGTTGACCATGTTTTTAAAATTTATCCTGGCAAACATGAGCGCGATTTCTGGTTTTCTCATTTCACGGAGAACTTAATTTTTCATTCAAATGTGTTTTACAAAAGCAAATATGTTAGAATAAAGGAAAAATTGGGGGTCAAATGAGAAAAATTTTTATTTTGCTTTTTATTTTTGCTTTGCCACTTTTCGGGCAAGAATTCAAGCTGAAATTGGAGCTTTCAGGTGAATGGCTTTTTAAAACTGGTGATGATTTAAGATGGGCTAACCCTGAATTTGACGACTCAGATTGGGCAAAGGTAAAAGTTCCAGCTACATTTGAAAGTCAAGGATATTTAAATTATGATGGGTTTGCTTGGTATAGGTTGCATTTTGATGTGCCAAAAGAATTACTTGATGAAAAGGATGTTGTCCTTTTGCTTGGAAGAATAGATGATGCTGATGAAACATTTCTAAATGGCGTTAAAATTGGTGAAACGGGAAAGTTTTCGCCGGAGAAAAAAACAGAGTGGATGAAACTTCGCGCTTATCCAATACCTTATGGATTGCTAAAACAAAAAAATAATGTCCTTGCAGTTAGGGTTTGCGATTTTGGGTTTGATGGAGGTATTTTTAAAGGACCTATAGGAATAATTTTAAAAAAGGATTTTGACTATAAAGTGGAAGAAAATAATAAACCACATCTTTCGGCAAATGCACTTGTGTCAAGTAATGGATTTACCGCTATAGTTTATAATGTCAATGAACATCAAATTACCGCAATGTATGAGCACATTTACAAAGTAATTTCGTCTGGAAATCAGACTAAAAATATAATTAACAGCGCAAATTTCATCGTAGAGCTAAATGGAATAAAATATGACCTTTCAAAAATTTCGGAGGATGAGGTTGGGTATATCAACGGAACAAATATAATTTATGCCAAATATAGGAAGATGGGTGTTGAAGTTTTTTATTTTACTACATTTCAAATTGACGAGCCTGTGATTGTTGCTATTTGCAGAGTAAACAAAAGATACAAGCAAAGCAAAATTTATTTTAGAGCAAGCACAATTTACGGTGAAATCACGGATGATATATCAAGCGATGTCCTTCAGATTCAGCAAATGCAAATTAAAAAAATTGTGAAGACTAAAACAGTCAGCAGAAGTGATGGAACCGGTGGTGAAATTGAGAAGAGAGTTTTTATTGGGATTCCGCGCTCAAAGACAAAAGAAGAGAGTGAAAAATTTTCAAATCTTGCAGAAAATGACAATATCTTGAACGATGAAATAAAATTTTGGAAGGATTTCTTAAAAATTGCAAAATTTAGGGGTAAATTGACCAAAGATGAATTAAAACTTTTCAATCAATCAATTGCAGTTTTAAAGATGGCTCAATGTCGTGAACAAGGTAGGTCATTTGGGCAAATTCTTGCGTCTTTACCACCTGGTGAATGGACATACACATGGGTAAGGGATGGGGTTTATGCAATTAACGCAATGATAGAGCTTGGATATTTTAATGAGGCAAAATCAGCGCTTGAGTTTATGCTTAAAGCTCGGGCTGGTTTTTATAAAAAATTTGTCTATAAAGATGGCAAAGATTACGGCGTTAATCTTGATTATAAAATAACCGTTTGCAAATACTACGGCGATGGGGTTGAAGAGTCTGACCATAATGAAAATGGACCAAACATTGAACTTGATGGGTTTGGGCTTTTCCTCTGGGCTTTTGGAAATTATGTTGAAAAAACTGGAGACATTGATTTTGCTGTTTTATACTGGGATACAGTGACGACGAAAATCGCTGATGTGTTAATTTCTTCAATTGATAGATATGGTGTGATACGAGCTGAATCAGGTCCATGGGAGAGACATTTGCCGGGTAAACATTACGCTTATACGACGATAGCAGGGATAAAAGGTTTGAGGTCAATTGCAAAAGTTGCCGGTTTGTTGAAGGATAAAAGCGCAGAAAAGTTTTATAATTCATTTGCTGATTCAATGCTTAAATCATTCTTAAAAAATTTCGCTGATGAAAATGGCGTGATAAAAGGAACTCTTGAGGCAAAAAATGAGAGTGACTTTGAATATTTTGATGCCAGTGTCGTTGAAGCAATAAATTTTGGAATCATTTTACCTAATGATAGAATTGCAAAAAATACAATTGAAGCGATAAAGAAAAATTTGAAAATTAAAAATAGACTTGGCTTTTTTAGAGTGAACAATGGCGATTGGTATGATAGGCAGGAATGGATTTTTATTAATTTGAGAGTCGCGATAGCATTACATAAAGCAGGATTTAAAAAAGATGCACTTGAAATTTTAAAATGGGTAACTTCCCAATCAAACTTAAATTTTAATCTAATTGCTGAATTATACGACGAATTTAACTCGGATTATCAAGGTCAATATCCTATGGTTGGGTTTGGTGCTGGTGCTTATATACTTGCACTTTTAGAAATAAAAAAGTAAGTCTTAATGCAACCAGATCATGACACAATAAAGCAGATTCCCTTATTTTCTGAGTTAACAACTGATGAACTTCGTAAATTCACACAGATTTCACAATTAAAAAAGTTTTCAAAGAAGGATGTAATTTTTTCTGAGGGGACACCTTATCTTGGTTTTTATATCTTGTTGAAGGGTGCGGTTAGAATTTTTAAACTTACATCTGATGGGAGAGATATAACCTTGCAAATTGTTGAACCATTTAACCTTGTCGCGGAAATACCCCTATTTGATGGCAAGACATACGATTCAAGCTGTGAAGCGATTGAGGATTCGGTTTTACTTTTCATACCGAGGGAGAAATTTTTACAACTTTTTGTTAAAAATCCGAAGATATCACTAAAAATTCTTCAGGGTTTTGCAAAAAGGTTGAAGGAGCTAATTCAGCAAATTGAAACATTAACTTCAAAGGATGTTCCTCAGCGTTTGGCAACTTACCTTATAGATGAATATGAAAAGCAGCAATGCGGGAAGGGGAGGAAGGAGATAATTCTTAACATCTCAAGGTCAGCTCTTGCATCTTATCTTGGGACTGTTATAGAGACGCTTTCAAGGGCTTTGAGAAAGCTCCAAGATGATGGTTTGATTGAGGTCAGGGGTAGAAAAGTAGTTATTTTGAATCTTGAGAAGTTAAAGGAACTTGCAGATAGGTTATAGGTGCAGTGTAGTGAGTTTAATTTAGGGGGTGGACGTCTTTGACTTTTTGTTTTTCGCTTTTTATATTTTTTACAGGTTTTGCTCTTTAGTTTTTTGATTTGAAAAAATAAGGTGTTAAAATGAAGGGGATAATTGTATTTTCTTTGCTTCTTGTAATTTTTAATTTGCTTTCTTTTTCACAAAATCCTAATTGGACTGTTTATAACACAAGTAATTCAGGTTTGCCTGGTGATACTGTCTGGGCAATAGCAATAAAGGCTCAGGGTATAGTTTAGTTGCGAGTTTAAATGGATATTCTGGAGTTGAGGCTATACTTGTTATAGGGACTAAAGATAAGTATGAATTTACAGGCGTTAAATGGGAAGAGTATGCGCCATTTGGTGTTATACCATCGCATAAGACTGCTTTAATTGAGATAATGAAATGGCTTTCAAATATACCGCCGAGGCATCATGCAACTGGTTTTAGAAGTTATAAAATTATTAGCGGTAATTGAATTTTTGTTTTTAATTTTAAGTCTCGTGAGTTGTTTAACTCCAACTTTGTTTACACATCAAAATAGATTACAAATTCATACGGATGTGGTCGCATTCGCACTGGGTTTACCTCTTTTTCCCATTTATATTTTATCCAAGCTTCTATTACATCTTCTGTGAAGACATCGCCTCTTAATAGGAAATCGTGGTCTTTTTCAAGTGCTTTTAAGGCTTCTTCAAGTGAACCTGGGGTTGAAGGGATGTTTTTCAGTTCTTCTGGAGGTAGAGCGTAGATATCTTTATCAAGTGGTTCGCCGGGGTCAATTTTATTTATTATTCCATCAATTCCAGCCATTAACATTGCTGAAAAGGCAAGATATGGATTGCATGAGCCATCGGGGAATCGGACTTCAATTCTTTTTGCCTTTGGGCTTGATGAGTAAACAGGAATGCGAATTGCTGCGCTGCGGTTTCTTTGGGAATAGACAAGATTTACGGGAGCTTCAAAGCCCGGGACAAGTCTTTTATATGAATTCGTCGTTGGATTTGTGAAAGCACATAAAGCTGGGGCATGTTTTAAAATACCACCGATGTAATAGAGTGCGATTTCGCTAAGATTTGCATACCCATTACCATAGAAAAGAGGCTGACCGTTTTTCCATAAACTTTGATGACAGTGCATTCCTGAACCGTTATCTCCAAATAGTGGTTTTGGCATAAATGTAGCTGTTTTCCCATGTCTTCTTGCGACATTTTTTACAATGTATTTAAATATCAAAAGATTATCGGCGCATCTGACGAGTGGTGCAAATCTAAAATCAATTTCACATTGTCCACCTGTTGCAACTTCGTGATGTTGAGCCTCAACTTGTAAACCGCACTGTTCCATAATTAACACCATTTCATTTCTTATATCATTGAGTGAATCTGTCGGTGGGATTGGGAAATAGCCTTCTTTATATCTTGGCTTGTATGCAAGGTTTGGTTTTTCATCTCGTCCAGAGTTCCATTGTCCCTCAATTGAGTCAATGTAATAATATCCTTCGTGCGTATTTTGATCAAAGCGAACATCGTCAAATATGAAAAATTCAGCTTCAGGACCAAAGTATGCCGTGTCAGCTATGCCTGTTGATTTAAGATATGCTTCTGCTTTTTGCGCGATGTATCGTGGACATCTTTCATATTTTTCTTTTGTGATTGGGTCATAGACATCGCAAATTAAACTTATCGTTGGGACTTGTATAAATGGGTCAATGAATGCAGTTGTTGGGTCGGGTATCACAAGCATGTCGCTTTCATTTATGCTTTTCCATCCGCGGATGCTTGAGCCGTCAAATCCAAATCCTTCTTCGAATGAACTCTTTGTTAATTCGTGAACTGGCACGCTGAAGTGTTGCCATTGTCCAGGAAAATCCATGAATTTCAGATCAACCATTTTTATCTTATGCTCTTTGATCATCCTGAAGACATTTTCAATTGCTTCGTTTTTCATGGTGTTTTATTTTTTGTTTTTAATTTTTATTGTTTTATGCTTGGAATATATTCTGCTATTTTATCAATGACCTTTCTATCAAGCTTTGAAAAATCTATCAGCTCCTTTAAAATTGGGATAAGAGCCCCAGCTCCGATGATTGCATTTATAATACCAAGTGGAATTGAAGGCGATTGTGTTTCTGACCTATAGCCATCTATTTGGAATATCTTTATGCCTTCTATGTTTTTCGCTGGTGCCATAAGCTCACTTAATATATCAGGTGCTTTTTCAATTAAACTTAACAATATATCCCTGTTTATTATTTTTTCGCTTATAGCATTTTCAACTTCAGCCTTTTTCATCTTTACAAAAGCTTCTGCTTCGCCTTCCTTCATTTTTGATTTTGCAAGTACTTCAACTGCTTTCGCTTTTTGCTCAGCTACTTCAAGCTCTTTCAGTGCTTCTATTAAAGCAATTTCTTTTAACCTTTCGGCTTTTGCTTTTTCAGCAATAGTTATAATCTTTTGCTTTGCTTCCTCTTCAATTGCCTCCGCTTGCAATTTTAAAGCTTGGGTTTCAGATTTTTCCTTTTCTTTAAGTAAAATTGATATCTCAAAATCGCGTTTTAATTGTTCAATTGCTTTTTGTCTTTCAATTTCTGCCTCTTCCTTTAATTGAGCTTGTTTTATTATTGTCGTTTCACTTTGAATTTCGGCTTCCCTTATTGCCCTTTCCTTATGGATTATCGCTTCGCGAGATATCCTTTCTTGTTCAGATTTAAATTGTTCAATTTCGGCAAATCTTTTTGCCTTATATGTTTCAATTTGAAAACTTTGATCGGCTTCAGCAAAAGCTCTATCTTTGTCAAGCTGAAGTTTTAATTTGAATGCTTCAATATCCTTTTGTTTTATTGCAACCTCTGTATTTCTTTCAATCTCATTTCTTTCTTTTAATCTCATTGATGTCTGTGCTGTTATTTGCCTTAAACCCTCAGCATCAAATATGTTGTTCGGATCAAAGTAATTTTTATCTGTCTGATCAAAATAGTAAACCGAAACATTTTCAAGCGTGAGCCCGTTTTGACGCAATGCATCTTTCAAATTTTCCATAACTTTCTCCTCAAATAGTCTTCTATTCTCATGGATTTCCACCATATCCATAGTTGCAGCAACAGCTCTTAATGCTGAAACAAGTTTCTCTTCAACTAAAGCTTTTATCCCATCCCCGGAAAATGACTTTTCCCCAAGGCTCCTTGATGCCATTTCTATGCTTTCTTCTATTGGTTCAACCTTGACATAAAACTCAGCTCCAATGTCAACTCTCAACTTATCTTTTGTTATAAATGCCTCGCGACCAGATTTAAAAACCTCAAGTTTATATGTTTCAAGGGATATCCACTGTATGTCTTGAACTATTGGTAGTACAATTGAGCCACCATCTATCACCACTTTTCTCCCACCCAGACCTGTTCTTACAAATGCAAGATGAGGAGGGGTTTTAATATAAAGAAGAGTAAATGCAAAGACAAGCAAGATGATAAATCCCAGAAATCCAAATATAAACCATATCATGGCAAACACCTCCTTTTATTCCTTTATGACTTTTATTTTAAATCCTTTTAATCCAGACTTGTTCAAAACCTTGGCGAATTTTTCAACTATGAAATTGGGATCTCCTTTGAAAAATAAAATTTCATCGCCAGAAAAGAGCTTAACATTTGGATATATCTCTTTAAATTCCGTTGGGACTTTTCGCCAGTCGCTTGAGCATAATTCACGCCATAATTTTGTAAGCATTTTTTTATCAAGGTTTTCAATCTTGATTTTAAAACTTCTGCTCTCATCGGTCTTTTCTCTCTCCAGATGTAGCTCTTTAACAGGTGGTTTCCTTTTTGATAATTTTCTAACCTCTGGAATTTCCGTATGTTCGCGGGCTTGAATCCAAACTACAGCTGGTTCAGCGGTTGTGAACTCGGGATAGCAAACTTGCCCATGCTCAACTATATCAAGTCCTTCAACCTCCTCATCGGCTGGAACTCTTAAGCCAAGCACTATCTTTATAACAAACCAAATAATTAGTGAGGACATAAATGTAAAAATCCCAACCATGATTACACCAAGCAATTGAACTTTAAATAAATTTAACATACCTGTTAAAAACAGCCCTCCTTTTTCATGGAATAAGCCAACAGCTAATGTCCCCCAAATACCATTGATTAAGTGAACAGATACAGCTCCAACTGGGTCATCAATTTTAATTTTGTCAAAAAACAAAACAGATAACACAACGATTATACCAGCCACAAAGCCAATTATTACTGATGATTGAACTGAAACAAAAGCACATGGTGCTGTTATAGCAACAAGACCAGCAAGGCATCCATTTAAAATCATTGTTAAGTCTGGTTTGCCAAGAAAAATCCACGCTGTCATCATAGCAGATAAAGTTGCTACTGCAGCAGACATATTTGTTACTACTGCAATTCTTGATATTGCTGAAAAATCAGCTGCCAATGTTGAACCAGGGTTGAAACCGAACCATCCAAACCAAAGTATAAATGTTCCAAGTGTTGCAAGTGCTAAATTATGCCCAGGGATTGGGTAAATTTTTCCATTTTTATATTTTCCAAGTCTTGGACCAAGTAATAAAGCTCCCGTTAAAGCTGAGCATCCGCCAACTGAATGGACAACAGTTGAACCAGCGAAATCCAAGAAACCCATTTTAGCCAACCATCCACCACCCCAAATCCAGTGTCCAACTATTGGGTAAATAAAGGCAATCATTAGAAATGAAAATATAATGAAAGATTTAAATTTTATCCTTTCCCCAACTGCTCCGGATACAATTGTTGCTGATGTCCCAGCAAAAACAAGTTGAAAGAAAAACTTTGCCCATAATGGGACCGATGCCCAGCTAATTGCTTTATATACACCAACATAGTTTTCACCAGAGGCTGGGGAATTATCCTGACCTGAGACAAATAGCAACCCTTTCAACCCCAGAATATCATTTCCATCTCCAAACATAAGTCCCCAGCCAAGAACATAAAATGAAATTGAAGAAATGGAGAAGACAACAAAGTTTTTTGCAAGGATATTAACAGCATTTTTGCTTCTTTGTAAACCAACTTCAAGCATCGCGAAACCAAGATTCATGAAGAAAACCAAAAAACCAGCTATCATAGTCCACAATGTATCTGCTACAATTTTAAATTCACTCATTTATAACACCTCCGTTTTAACCAATTTTTATTCGCATTGTTTCCTTGATGGTTGATAAAACTATATTGGTTCTTGTCCCAGTGACCCCGGGCCAAGATTGAATTCGTGCGAGAAGTTTTTCAAGCGTTGATGTGTTTTCTGTTTTAACTTTTAAAAGGTGTGAACCTTCACCAGTTATTGAATGACATTCAAGTATTTCATCAACCTCCATAGCTCTTTCAATGAAAAGTGGATAATTTTTTGATGAATCAATGCTCACAAAAACAAAAGCGGTTATATCTTTCCCAAGCATCTTTGAGTCAAGCAAAGCAGTGTATCCTTTTATCACTCCCGCCTCTTCAAGTCTTTTCATTCTCTCACTTACAGACGGGACAGAAAGCCCGACTATTTGAGCGAGCTCGTTTCTTTTAATCCTTCCGTTTTTTTGAAGTAGGTCTAAAATTTTAAGGTCAATATCATCAATTTGTATCATAATTTAGGAAAAATTTTGTTTTTATATAATTTTTTTAAAAAAAAGGAAATTATGCTTAAATATAATAAACCAAATTCAAATTGTCAAGTTTGAAATTTTGCCAAAATTTGTATTAAATTTGAATAAATTAAAAAGCCCTTTTTATGAGGTTCATTGAAAAGTTTAAAAACGCTGCTCTTAAAAATAACTCCTTACTTTGTGTTGGACTTGATGTGGACATTCAAAAACTACCGGACAAATTCGCCAAATCAGCCGAATCTGTTTTAGAGTTTAATCGCTGCATAATTGAGGCAACATATGAGCTTGTATCTGCTTATAAAATTAATTCTGCATTTTACGAAGCCCTTGGCACGGTTGGGTTTGAAATTTTAAAATCAACGATTAAATTTATACCGAGTGAAATACTAGTAATACTTGATGCAAAGCGTGGAGATATAAGTTCAAGTTCAAAGATGTATGCAAGAAGTGCATTTGTTGAACTTGGGGTTGATGCGATTACAGTTAATCCATATTTTGGTGTTGAAGCGGTTGAGCCTTTTTTAGAGTTTCAAGATAAGTTTGTATTCGTTGTCGTTTTAAGCTCAAATCCTGGGGCTTTTGATTTTCAGTATCTTAAATGTGGGGATAAATTTTTATTTCAAATAGTTGCTGAAAAATTTTTAAATTTAAAGTTTGAAAATTTTGGTTTCGTTGTTGGTGCAACGAGGGGCGAGGACATTAGATTTGTCCGTGAATTATCTGATGAGAGGTTGTTTTTAATTCCTGGTGTCGGAGCGCAGAAGGGAGAGCTTGGGCTTGCTTTAAGATATGGTATAAACAAAGATAAACTTGCTTTGGTAAATGTGGGGCGTTCTATAATTTATGCTTCAAATGGTGAGGATTTTGCTCAAAGGGCAAGGGAGGAAGCATTTAAATTTAAAGAACAAATAAACAAAATTGTGGAAAAGCTATGAAAGAAGCATTTTACAGCATATGGAAACTTTTTAAGGAATTTTTCTCAAATTTCATTTACATTCTTTATATTATTTTTACGGTTGCTTTTCTTTATCTTGTTTGGTATTTGCAGACAAAAATAGGCTAGTTTTGATTTTTTCATATGATTGTTTAAAATTTTGAAAAACAAATGAAAGAGGTTTAATGAGGTTATCTTCTTATTTTGTTCCGACGCTTAAAGAGGACCCATCTGAAGCGATTATGCCAAGTCATAAGCTTATAATAAGAGCTGGGCTTGTTCGCCCGCTTGCCGCTGGAGTTTATTCTTTTCTACCACTTGGGTGGAGGGTTGCGAAAAAGGTCATGCAAATAATTCGTGAGGAGATGGATGCAATTGGAGGACAAGAATTTCATCTGCCGGCTCTTAATCCAGTTGAACTTTGGGAAGAAACAGGAAGATTGCGTGATTTTGGGGATGTGATATTTCAATTAAAAAATCGCCCGCTTGTTTTAGCTCCAACCCATGAGGAGGTTATTTGTCAAATTGCAAGGCAACATATAAAATCGTATAAAGACCTGCCTCAGATATGGTATCAAATACAGACAAAATTTAGAAATGAGCCCAGACCAAGAAGTGGTGTTATAAGAGGAAGGCAGTTTATAATGAAAGATTCATATAGTCTTGACGCATCATGGGAAGGACTTGACAAGTCTTATGAACTCCACAGACAAGCATACATAAAAATTTACACGAGATGTGGGTTGAAATTTTTCATCGTTGGAGCATCAACAGGAGCGATGGGTGGTTCGGCATCGGAGGAATTTATGGTTGAATCGCCTTATGGTGAAGACACAGTTGTTATATGTGATAAATGTGGTTATGCTGCGAATACCGAAGTTGCTCAATCAAATGTTCCTCCAGCTAAAAGATTTCCCGAAAGCAAGCCACTTGAAGAAATTTACACTCCAAATGTAAGAACAATAGATGACCTTGCCAAATTTTTAAATGTTTCAACTGATATCCTTGCGAAATCGCTTGTCTACAAGCACAATGAACAGCCAGTGTTAATTTTAATGCTTGGCAATGACCAACTTGTTGAAGCCAAACTTTTAAAAGCCCTTGGCGGTGGAGAAATAGCCCCAATGGAGCCTGAAGAACTTAAAGCGTTGACAGGAGCAAATGCCGGCTCTATTGGTCCGATTGGTTTAAAAAATTTCAAAATAATAGCTGATAACAGGCTAAAAGACGCAAATAATCTGATAAGCGGTGCAAATAAAGATGATTATCACATAGCCAACATTGATATGAAGCGCGATGTTAAAGTTGATGGATATTTTGACCTTAGAAAAGTTGAAGGAGGTGAAGCATGCATAAATTGTGGGAATCCGCTTAGAATTGTCAATGCGATTGAGATAGGGCATATATTTAAGCTTGGAACGAAGTATTCAGATGCGATGAAGGCTACCTTTCTTGATGAGAAAGGACAGGAGAAACCGATAATAATGGGCAGTTATGGTATTGGGGTTGAAAGGATAATTGCTTGCCACATTGAGCAGAATCATGATGAAAACGGTATAATTTGGGATAAGGCAATTGCTCCATTTTATGTGCATTTAATTTCAGTTAACACCGAAAATCCACAAGTTGTTGAAACAGCAGACAAAATTTATGAAGAATTCAACACTGAAAAAATTGATGTCATTTACGATGACAGGATGGATGTAAGCCCAGGGTTTAAGTTCAAGGATGCGGACCTTCTTGGTATGCCGTTGCAAGTCATAGTGAGCGAAAGAAATTTGAAAAATGATGAAGTTGAAATTAAGATAAGAAAAACAGGCGAAAGGATTCTTGTGAAAACTGGAGATTTACTCAAAAAAGTGAAGGAGATACTTGAGCTATAAAAACTTAACACTTTACAGCCATGATTCAAGAATATAAATTCTTCATCGGTGGGGAGTGGAGAACCTCACATAGGAAAATTCAAGTCAAAAGCCCATTCAATGGCGAAATTGTAGGTGAAGTTTACACTGCTTCACCGACCGACCTTGAAGATGCAGTTATATCGGCACAGCGAGCATTTGAGGAGACGAGAAAACTTCCATCTTACCGAAGAGCTGAAATACTTGAATTTATAAGCAATGAAATCGCACGCAGGCGCGAGGAGTTTAGCCAAATGATAACAAAGGAAATGGGTAAACCGATTTTGTTTTCACGTGCTGAGGTTGATAGGGCAATTTTCACATTTAAAATTGCAAGTGAAGAAGCTAAAAGAATAAACGGCGAGATTATTCCACTTGATCTTGCTTCTCATTCAGAGAGAAGATTTGGACTTGTCCGAAGGTTTCCAATTGGGATTATACTTGCCATCACACCTTTTAATTTTCCGCTTAACCTTGTAGCTCACAAAGTTGCTCCAGCAATAGCCAGCGGTAACTCAATTATATTGAAACCATCATCCCAAGCACCGATTGTAAGCGTGATGCTTGCTGAAATAATTGAAAAATCGGGTTATCCAGCAGGTGGATTTAATCTTGTTCCTTGTAAATCAGATGAAATTGAACTTCTTGTCAGGGATGAGAGAATAAAAATGGTCACATTCACAGGAAGTAGTGAAGTTGGATGGAAATTAAAAAACATCGCGGGTAAGAAAAAAATTACGCTTGAGCTCGGTGGAAATGCAGCTGTCGTGGTTGAACCTGACACAAATCTTGACTATGCTGTCAAGAGAATTGCGCTCGGTTCGTTTGGTCAAGCTGGTCAATCGTGCATAGCTATTCAAAGAATTTATGTTCACAAAGAAATTTATCCCGAATTTGGGAAAAAATTTATTGAAGAAACTAAAAAATTGAAAGTTGGAAATCCATTTGAACCAGATACAATTGTCGGTCCACTGGTTGATGAAAATGCAGCGATAAAAACGGAAGAATGGGTCAACGAAGCGGTTCAAAATGGAGCTAAAATTTTAATCGGTGGTAAAAGAAATGGCACTTTTTATGAACCAACTATTTTAACAGAAGTCAAACCAAATATGAAGGTCAGCTGTCAAGAAATTTTCGCACCAGTTGTTACACTTGAAAAATACGATTCATTTGAAGAAGCAATTGAAAAAGTTAACAATTCAAGATACGGTCTTCAAGCAGGGATTTTCACAACTGACTATAAAAAAATTTTCTACGCATTTGAAAATGTTGAAGTTGGTGGAGTAATAATAAACGATTATCCAACTTACAGAATTGACCATATGCCTTATGGTGGCGTCAAAGATAGCGGTTTTGGAAGGGAAGGATTAAGATATGCGATTGAAGAGATGACGGAGATGAAACTTATGGTTTTAAACTTTGTGTGATCATGCTTGTTCTTCTGGGACAATTATCGCCATTATCAAGTAAAGTAGCACAGCTATACCAAGCGATGAAATTCCAAGTATAACCCAGAGAATTCTAACAATTGTTGGGTCAGTGTTCAGATATTCACCCAACCCACTACAGACGCCAAATATCATCCTATTTTTTCTTGACCTGAATAAACGTTTTGGCATTTCTTCCATTTTCGTTTCCGTGGTTTCATTTTCAATTTTGGCTTGTATACTGTTTCCCTTTTTTGTGAAATAGGTTATAATTAAAAAAATACCGATGGCTATGAGTAGTATTGGGATAAGATAATTAAAAGCTGCTTTAAAAAAGCCCCAAAAAGGCCACCCGAGATTTTCAATGAGTAATCCAGTGCCGATAATCAAAAGAAGCAGTCCCAATATAAAAAGCACATTCGCTCTTCTCCTTTGGCTTTCAGCTGGAGGTTTTTCTATATGCTCTGGGTTCACTGGGATTATAAGCATTCCTGCGATATACAGCAATAAACCTACACCACCCATAAAGAAAAGTAGTACAAAAATTATTCTTACGATTGCTGGGTCAATGTTAAGGTATTCAGCTATGCCACCACAGACACCATCAATTATTCTATCCCGCCTTGATTTGTAAAGTCGCTTCATTGTTTAAAGTAATTTTGTTTTATCATCTTTTCATTAATTACGGATATATTTGCTCAATGTTTCACTTCTATAATATCGCTCTCAGTTATGATAAAATCAACAGGCACATCAGATGGTTCAGGTTCTATCTCGTCAATAACTTGGAAATCATAAACAAGTGCTACCTTCGGGCAGTAAATTTGTTTTAAAAATTTATCGTAATATCCTCCACCAAAACCAATACGATTTCCATTTTTGTCAACAGCTATTGCTGGAACAAGAACAATATCAATTTCTTCAATACTGACTTCCCTTATCACCTCAGGTTCAAGGAGTCCGAAAGTTGACTTTTTAAGCTCCGACAAGCTTTTTAATTCCGAATGGATAAGTTTCTTACTTTTTTTGTCAACCACTGGAACTATAACTCTTTTGCCTGAGGAGAGTAGGTGATTTATGATTTCAATTGTGTCAACTTCATTTTTCTTTGCTGAAACATATGTGTGGACTACGCTTGCGTTATTGAAGACATTTAATTTCTTTAAATTTTGGAATATAAGTTTGCTTCTCTCCTTTGCTTCATCCTGTGGGAGGAGCTCACGAATTGAGAGGATTTTTTTCCTTATGGTTTCTTTATCAAAATTCATTGAGATAAATTAAAAGCTCATTATCTCTTTCTCTTTTTGCTCAAGCAATAGGTCAATTTCTTTTATGTATTTATCAGTTAACTTTTGAACTTGCTCCTCTGCTCTTTTTCTTTCATCTTCAGATATGTGTTCTTCTTTTTCAATTTTTCTAAGATGCTCGTTCGCATCCCTTCTAATGTTTCTTATCGCAACCTTACCTTCCTCACCAAACTTTCTGACGAGTTTGACTATCTCTTTTCTTCTTTCCTCTGTGAGCGGTGGTATCGGTATCCTTATAACATTTCCATCGTTTGTGGGATTTAGCCCGAGGTCTGACGAGAGTATCGCTTTTTCAATCACAGGAATTAATGATTTGTCCCAAGGGGTAACAGTTAGTGTATGTGGGTCGGGTACGCTTACCGTAGCAACTTTGTTAATTGGCAGATGTTGTCCGTAATAATCAACTTTAATTCCGTCAAGCAAAGCGGTTGTCGCTTTACCTGTTCTTATCCTTGCAAGCTCTTGCCTTGTTATCTCAACAGATTTTTTCATTCTTTCTTCAGCGTCTTTAAGTATGTCCGGTATCTTCAATGGTGTGGTCATAGCTTGATGAAAATTTTGTTTTTATCTTTGTGCTGAAGTTTCCTCAGCGTATACAACTTTTGTCCCAATGTTTTCACCAAGAATTATCCTTTTCAAGTTACCAGGAACATTCATATTGAAAACTATAATTGGAACATTGTTCTCACGGCAAAGCGTGATAGCTGTTAAGTCCATAACTTTTAAATCAAGCTTTAAAACATCAAGGTAAGAAATTTGCTCAAATTTTACCGCAAACGGGTTTTTTTCGGGATCTGAATCATAAATACCATCAACTCGCGTCCCTTTTAAAATCACATCAGCCTTAATTTCAGCTGCTCTTAAAGCAGCAGCTGTATCCGTAGTAAAATATGGATTCCCTGTCCCAGCAGCAAATATGACAACCCTACCTTTTTCAAGATGTCTTATAGCTCTTCTTCTGATGAATGGTTCAGCAATCTGTTCCATAGCTAATGCAGTCTGAAGTCGTGTCATAACTCCCTTTTTTTCAAGTACATTTTGCAAAGCTAATGCATTTATAACGGTCGCAAGCATACCCATTTGATCACCGATAACTTTATCAATTCCCTCGGCTACCGCCTCAACACCTCTGTAGATATTTCCACCGCCTATTACTATTCCGATTTGAACCCCAAGCCCATGTATTTCTTTTATCTCGTCCGCAAATCTGTTTAAAACGAGAGGGTCAATTCCATATCCTTTTTCCCCCATCAGGGCTTCTCCACTAACCTTAAGTAAAACCCTTTTGTAAACTGGTTGAGCCATATTTTGAGATGGATTTTTGTTTTGATAATAAAAAAGGTCTCAGGGAGACCCGAGACCTTTTCTCATTTTTCAATGTTTTCCCCAAGATAATATCTTACAAATCGTCTGATCACAATGTTTTCGCCAAATTTCGCAGCTGCTTCGTGGATCAAATCTCTTATCGTTTTTCCTTGGTCTTTTATAAACGGTTGATCAAGCAAGCATACTTCTTCAAAAAATTTTTCAAGCTTTCCTTGTGCAATTTTCTCGGCTATTTCTTCTGACTTACCTTCTGCGAGTGCTTGCTCTTTATAAATTTCAAATTCTTTTTTGACGAGTTCTTCTGAAAGTTGCTCTCTACTTATGACTTTTGGATTCATAGCCGTAATTTGCATCGCGATATCGCGAGCCAACTGCTTAAATTCGTCAGTTCTAGCGACGAAATCGGTTTCACAGTTTATCTCAACTATTGCTCCAACTCTACCACCAGCGTGAATGTAAGCTTCAATTAAACCTTGCTTTGTTTCTCTGTTTGCATGTTTTTCCAAAACCGATGCCCCTTTCTTTCTCAGATATTCTATCGCTTTTTCAATGTCGCCATTTGTTTCCATAAGTGCTTTCTTGCAATCCATAACGCCAGCGCCCGTTTTCTCACGAAGCATTTTTATCTGTTCTAATGTTATCTCCATTCTACAAATCCAAATTTTTTGTTTTTATTTTCTTTCAGATTCAACCAAAGATTTTTCAGATTCAAGAACTGCTTTAGCTTCAAGAATTGCATCTACAAAAATATGCGTAATAAGTTGAATTGATTTAATGGCATCATCATTCGCAGGGATAGGATAATCAACAAGATCAGGGTCACAATTTGTGTCAAGCATAGCGAAAACGGGAATGTTAAGTTTTCGCGCTTCCGAAACAGCGATATGCTCTTTTTTGATGTCAACTATGTAAACTGCCCCAGGAAGCGTCATCATATCTCTTATCCCACCTAAAATCCTTTGGTATTTTTCCTTCTCCCTCAAAATTTTCAACCTCTCTTTCTTCGTTAATTCATCAATTGTCCCATCGGCTTCCATCTTTTCAATGTTTTGAAGTTTTTTGACACTTTTTCTTATCGTCACAAAATTTGTCAAAGTTCCACCAAGCCATCTCTCAATTACATATGGCATCCCACATCTTTCTGCCTCGGTCCTTATAATTTCCTTTGCTTGTTTTTTTGTCCCAACAAATAGAATTTGCTTTCCCTGCAATACTATTTTCTTAACCTCTTCACATGCGATGTCAAGATATCCCTGCGTCTTTTTCAAATCAATGATGTGAATACCATTCTTCTCCATAAAGATAAAAGGCTTCATCTTCGGATTCCATCTGCGTGTCAAGTGCCCGAAGTGAACCCCAGCTTCAAGTAATTGTTGAAGCTCTACTCTTGGCATAAAAATTTTTTTCCTCCATTTTTGTTTTGGTTTAACCTCTACTCTCCTCACATCTTCGCAAGATTCAGACCTATGTTCGGTCTGAACACCCTTGCGAAGATTACCCCAGAGATGCCCAGGGCTCGGAGAGTATGTGTGATTGTAAAATTTATCTCTTTGAGAACTGGAATCTTTTTCTTGCTTTCGGTTGACCGTACTTTTTCCTTTCAACCATTCTCGGGTCTCGGGTTAATAGCCCATATTGACGCAAAATTTTCCCGTAAGTCTCATCAACCTTTAAAAGAGCTCTTGCTATACCAAGACGAATTGCACCGGCTTGACCCGTCATTCCTCCACCCTCAACCCTTGCTATAATATCAAATTGCCCAAGCGTATTGGTCACGACAAGAGGTTGAATTATATCAACTCTGTGAGCCTCAATTGGGAAATAATTTTCAAAATCTCTCTTATTCACGATAATTTTACCTGTTCCGGGAATTAAGCGAACTCTCGCGACGGATGTTTTTCTTCTCCCAACAGCGTCATATGAAACTACAGCCATGTCATTTGCCTAAAATTTTATTTTACTTTAAAAGCAATTCTTGCGGAATTGGTTCAGGTTCTTGTGCTTTGTGTGGATGTTCAGGACCTGCATAAATTTTAAGCTTGCGAATTATCCTCCTTGCAAGGCGATTTTTGGGCAACATAAGCTTTACAGCATGCCATAAAACCCACTCAGGCTTAGTCTTCAAAAGCTCTTTAAGGCTTCTAAATTTTTCACCACCAGGATACCCCGAATGGCTAAAGTAAAATTTCTTATCTTCTTTTTTCCCTGTGACTTTGATTTTTTCAGCGTTGATTACAACGACGAAATCACCACAATCAACATGAGGTGAAAAAATTGGTTTATGCTTTCCCCTTAAAATTCTTGCGATATTGCTTGCAAGCCTACCAAGGGTTTGCCCTTCGGCATCAATTAGATACCATTTCCTTTGGTTCAAAGCCTCTTCTTTCTTCGGTGTATACGTCTTATTTGAGATCACATCAAGACGAGCCATAACTGAGAATCCTGCCTTTAAATTTTCAATTTTTGTCTATAAAAATAACACTTTTAACTTTAAAAAACAAATTTTTGCCTCACCTTGCCAACGACATAAACCACAACCGAGGCAATAAGCCCCGGAAACATCGGTTCAAGCCCAAACGGATAACTTGGATTTCCATCGGGCGTTTTAAAAATGTGCCCAAGGATAAAGGATAAAAATGAAAAGGCGAATCCCGAAAACATAGTTGCAAGTGCAACCCCAGGCGTCGGCGTCAACTTTTCAAAATAACTTGTGACAACTGGAATCAAAAGCCCTGGAATAGTCAATGTCCCAATTATATACCAAAGGTCAACAACCGACGGAAAATAAATCGCAAATAAAATTGACGTTATAGATGTTATCACAAGCCCAAGCCTTGTGTAAAAGTTTATCCTTTCTGCATGATTATGCCTCTTTTTTAACTTCCAAATTATATCATTTCCAATCGTAACTGCCGAGATGAATGTCAATGTGTTAAGCGTAGACATAATCGTTGCAAGCATCCCAATATAAAACAAGCCTTTCGCGATTTTAGGCAAAATTATTTCTGCAAGCATTGGATATGCCATAAGTGGTTGGGATAGATTTGGTAAAATTGCCCTTGCATAAAGCCCCGCGCTCATCGTCATAAAGTCAAACATCATCCAGAATAAAATCGCGATCAAAATCCCATACTTCGCTGTCTTCTCATCTTTAGCTGCATAACATCTCTGATAAAACCCGGGGTCAACAAATGTCCATATCGCGATTAAAAACCATACGGCAATATATTGAATTGAATTTCCTCCTGTAATACTTAAAATTTCATCGGGAACATTTGAGGCTATGAAATCAAATCCACCATATTTCATATTCGCAAATGGAATTATCAAACCGAATCCGACAAACATCAGAAAAAATTCAAAAATATCGGTGTAAACATCCGCCCTAAATCCGCCAGCAAAGAGATAACTTACCGAAAGAGCAGTGCTTATAATTATGCTCAACTTTAAATCAATCCCAAATATCATTTGAAACAAAACGCCAAGCATTAAAAAATAAGGTGCTGGCGTCACAAGTATTAACGTGAGAAATGTTCCAAATAAAGATGTTTTCTTATCGTAGACTTGTAAAAGGCGGTCTGGAATTGTATAAAGTTTTGAATTGCGAATTTTCCCAGCAAGTAAGGAAGCAAATATCGCAGCAAAAATATAGTAAGGCAAACCGAAAACAAGCCAAACAGATATACCATGTTTATATGTGAATTCGCCGACACCGAGAATACCGCCATACCAACTTGAAACGAGTGTCGCAACGAACATTGGAAGAGTTATCCCTCTCCCAGCAAGAAGATATTCCTCAACGCTGTCATTTGCTTTTCTTTTTGCCCTAAAGCCGATGAAAAGAACAAAAATGAAATAAAGCGCTATCAAAATTATATCCTCTATCGCAAGTTTAACCATCATAATCGCAATGAAATTATCTTTCTAAAAATAAACACCCCACCATTTGCAATTTCAACTGAAACTCTTTTACCAGTTGCGACATTGCTTACACCTCTACCGCTGAAGGTCAATGTTTCATTGTTAAGTTTATATCTTAATCCTTTTGTTTTGACACCGTGTGCTTCGCCACAAAAAGGAAGAAGTGAAATTATATCGCCAGGATTTGTTTTAAATGAAAACTTGTCCTTTGCGAAAAATATCTCCATACCCTCGTTAATTATCTTTAATTTTGCGCTATCGTGGTAATTAACAAGTACACTTAAATTCCCAAGGTTGTGATCAATTCTATCTCCAATTGCGGAAGTTATGTCAATTTGTAAAATCCCTTGTGATATGAGAAACTTTACAGATTTTTCAATGTCTGTGCTATTTTGGTCTGTGTCGTAAATTATCTTGACATTTCTTGCCTTAAAAAACCTTTTTACACGAGGCTTTATTGAATCAAGGTCACCAATTATAAAATCAGGCAAAATTCTAAATTTAAACGCTATATTTGCACCTCCATCTGCACAGGCGATGATATCATAATTTTTCACCAATCTCCTCAAAAATTTTGGCGACGGGATGCTCCCATTACAAATTAAAATTGCCTTCAAAATTCTCTATAAAATTGTTTAAAATGAAAGGGGTAGCAAAAAGCTACCCCTTAAAATTTAAAGTTCAAACCCAATACTTACAAAGTAATTCCTCTCCGCAGCTGGGTAAAACTCATCCCCAACCCCAGACGCAGCGTAAAGTTTATTGAAAAGGTTATTTACTTGTAATTTTAATTCTACATTCTTGAAACCTAAAATTTTTTCAAATCTATATCCAGCTGTCAAGTCAAAAACTACATATGAATCAACTTTTCTTCGCTCAAGATTAAAGTTATCGGTGTAAAAATCTCCAACATATTTCCCCAGAATTGAGATCAGAAATCCATAGCTTCTGTATGTCGCTCTAACTGAGCCAATATAGTCTGGGAAGCCAGATACTCTTTTTCCATCAAGTAATATTCTTTGAGGGGAAGAATAACTTTCGCCAGAGTATGGATTTTTCCAAACATATTCGCCATGTTTAACAAATCTGTTTCTGCTTATCGTTGCGTTCCCTGTAATTTCAAATCCGTTTACGAATAAATCTTTTAACTCCGCTGTTAATTCAACTCCAAGATGCCTTGTCCTTTCAGCATTTCCAACTATTGGGTCACCAAATATATTTAGTTGTCCGCTTTTAACAAGTTCATTTCTGAAATCCATATAATAGAAGTTTGCAGTGAGCTTACTATTTTCAAGGAAATATCCAAAACCAACCTCAAGGTCATAAAGTCGCTCCGGTTTCACAAGTGGTTTTGTAAATTCAAAATTTCCATCAGGTTTAACTTCAAAGTTTGGTCTTTTACCCCATGGATACCAATATCCATCACTTGCGTCATATAAATCTCTTCTGCTTGGCTCTCTATTTGTGATTGAGAAACTTCCAAATATATTAAAGTTATTCGTGATATCATAACTTATCCCAATTTTGGGGTTAATGAAGTAGTATGGAACCGAAAATTCATTGCTTATCCATTTCCCAGAGTTATAATCATAAAATTCCTTTTCATTGTAAACACGATATCTGTTGTAAACAAATTGCAAACTTGCCATCAGCCTTAAATTTGAGCTTATTTTCCAAAATTCATGTAGATAAACCGACGCTATATCCTTTGCACCTTTGTATTCATAGAATCTGTAATCACTTGGAAGTCCTTCAGGAAGATTTTGAGCCCAGACTATCTTGCCCCAATGGAATCCTCTATGAATTCTGAACTCTCCACCAAGTGTTAATTCACCACTGCCGTGCTTTATGGTTAACCTTGGCAACCAACCATACTGATTTAAGTCAATGAAATATCTCGCGATGGCGTTTCCAGGATTTGAGCTTGGAATGTTAAATTCATACCTTTGAGCGTATGGTGACGAAAGTCTAAAATAAGTTGTATCTGCCCAAGAAGCATCCATGTCCCAGAAGCCAACTCCACGAATGTAAAATATAGTGTTATTCAAAACTAAATTTTCACCCAATCTCCATTCGTGAAGCAATTCATAATGAGGCTGGCTGAAATTCTCAATTTCATCATCTCTTGTTGTGACATCCATATAATTCAAATTTGCTTTTCTTTTATCCTTATCTTTCACCCAATCTTTTGGAATGCCACGATAAACGAGATGGTCTTCAAATGGTCCACCATAAAGATTTATTTGCGTCGTCATGTTTTCATCATATCTTATAGCACTGAAAAAGTAAGATGGAAATTTCGCCCATGATTTCTCACGGTATCCATCAGTTGCAATATATGAAAGTCGACTATAAAGTAAATACCTATTTTGAATTAATCCAGAGTTAATTGCAATTGAATGCTTCTTTGTGTTGTAACTTCCATAACCTGTGAAGAATGAAATTTTCGGTTCAAACGAAAAGTTTGATGTTATTATGTTTACTGAACCACCGATCGCTGGCGGTCCATAGAATGCGCTTCCAGCTCCACGCTGAATTTGCACATTCCCAGCACTTGCAAGGAGGTCAGGCATATCAAGCCAATAAACCCCATGGTCTTCAGGGTCATTTTGCGGAATACCATTTACAAGCACAGAAATCCTTCGTTGGTCAAAACCTCTAAGATTCAAGTAATTATATCCTATCCCATTTCCAGACCATGAGTAAGAAAGAACAGATGGAAGCTCCGAAAGCAAAATTGGGACATCTTGTGTTGTGTAAAAGTCTTTTATTTTCATTTTATCAAAATTTGAAAAAACAACCGGCGATTCTTTCTCCGTCGCTATAAGTGCAGTGACAACAATTGTCTGCGATGGTAAAGCTATTGATTTAAGATAAAAAGTTAATTCAATTTCTTCTCCAGATCTAACTTGAATTTGCTTCTTTTGTCTTTCATAGCCGATAAAACTTACCACTAAGGAATACCTTCCTGCTGGGATACTTTTTATCTCAAAATATCCGTTTGCATCGGAAGCCGAACCAAATGTTGTATTTTCTATATACACATTCGCTCCAGCCAATGGTTTCCTTGTTTCAGCATCAAAGACCCAGCCTTTAACTTTTGCTTGCCCAAATAGAATTGATGTTAGAGCTGATAAAAGCAGAGATAGGATAATTAGTTTTTTCATGGCTTTATTAAGTTTTTGTTTTTGATTTTATTTTTGGCGGATTGACCCGCAGGGGTGAGATATTTCGGGAGGGAAGAGAATAAAAAAGCCGTTTTTCCACTATGTAAAGTGTCAGCATAGGGAAAAACGGCTCTTTAAGTTGATGTTGACAACCCGTTTCCCTACGCTGGCATTACCCAGATCAGGTTCAAGGGGTATATTCTCAGCCTCCCTTGTTAAGGGAAGCACCCCCACGGGTCGCGCATAACCATTAAAGAACGGAAATTAATTTCATTGAAAATTTAACAAGACAAAAATTAAAAAACAAATTCACCATTCCATCGTCTCACCATGCTTGAAAACTTTGAAATTATTTTCATCAAGATTTAAACTTTTAACATAACTTAACAATTGCTTTGGTGGTTCATCACATTTTTCATCTGATAAATCAAAAGTTCCCCAATGCATTGCACAAAAGATTTCGCCTTTGAGGTCAAGATACGCTCTGACTGCTTCTTCAGGATTTAAGTGCACTGGGCGCATCATCTCCGCTGGTTTATAAGCTCCTATGGGAAGACAAACGATGTCAAACGGACCAAAAGCTTCGCCAATTAACTTAAACCCGAAGAAATATCCTGTATCACCAGCAAAGTAAAATTTTTTGCTCCCAATTATCACATATCCACCCCAAAGCGTTTCATTTGAATCGTTTATCCACCTACCTGAAAAATGTTGCGTCGGCGTCAAAATTATCTTTAATCCCATGAAATCAAACTCATCCCACCAATCAAGCTCAACAGTATTTTTGCCCATGCCTTCATCTTCAAGTAATTTTTTGACTTTTAAAGGCACAAAAATTTTTACATCTGGATTTAAAGAGACAATTTTTTTGAGCGTTGGTATGTCAAGATGGTCATAGTGATTATGCGATATGACGATGAAATCAATTTTTGGAAGTTTTTCAACTTCAAACGCTGGTGGGACATATCGCTTTGACCCAATTTTGTTCTCAAGTGGACCTGCTTTCATGCTGAATATTGGGTCTGTGAGGAAATTAACACCGTCCATTTGAACGAGAAATGTTGAATGCCCAATCCAAGTTATTTTATTTGAAGGATTTCTCGCTTTATAAATCTCACGATTGAAATTCACAATTTCAAAATTGCAATCTCTTCTGCTCCCACCTCCGCCAAAGATCATCTCAAAAATTCTCCTTAAAATAAATGGAAAAACAACAGAAAATTTACCCCTTTTAAAGTTTGGGTCAAGATTGTAAAATTTGCCATCTATATTTATGCTTCCGTATTCAACTTTTAATCGTTTTACTTTATAATCAGCGCCAGATGGTATAACAAATAATAAGGCGATGAAAATCAACAGCATTTTTGTGATCATTTATTTTGCAAACTTTGTTTTTGATTTTGTGTTGCTTTATTTTTATGACATTTTTAAATTCAAATAGGTTTCAAACAAAAACGGAGAGTCAAGCCATGCAAGATGAATTCAAATATCTTGAAACAGCTAAGAAGGTTTTTGAGGAAAATAAAACTTTTACACTTGTAAGCCAGGGCAAAAATGGAGTGTGGGCTGGGAAAGTTTATTTCGGCGAGGATGATGGATATATTTATGTCGCACTTGAGAAAGGGAAGAATTATCAAAATGTCGTTGAAAATCCGCATGTCTTTTTCGTCATTGAACACGGCGTTCCAGATAGATTCATTCAAGGGGAAGGAATTGCTGAAAAGCTTGGGGATATATCCGAAAGACCCGAGCGAAGTATAATTTTTAGAAAAGCGCTGGAGCTTGTCGTCTATGCAAAGAAAATTCCCGGGGTTACGCTTTTCAGGATAAGACCGACAAAACTCTACATTTCAGATTTTACTGAAGAATGGAAACCAAGAGCCGAAATTGAAGTTACGGATGAAGTTTTAAAAATTTTTCAAACAAAATTAAAAACCAAATATAGCTTTTTAAAAGTTGCCTTTAGAGCCGTAAGACCATTTGCATTTCCTGCAACAATTGCCCCTGTTTTACTTGGGACTTTTATGAGTGCGCAGGTATCAATTCCACTATTTCTTCTTGTTTTCCTGGGTCTTTTGCTTGCTCATTCCGCTGTTAATGTTTTAAGTGACTATTTTGATTATATAAGAGGTGCTGATACTTGGCGCGTTCTCGGTTCAAGCCGTGTCCTTGTTGATGGGCTAATGAAACCGCGACACCACCTTTTGCTTGGTGTGTCTCTTCTTTTAATTTCGCTTGCTATTGGTTTCTATTTTGTATTTGCAATTGATTACAAAATTTTATACTTCATAATCCCAGGTTTAATTCTTGGAATTTTTTACACTGCGCCACCAATTGGCTTTAAGTATAGAGCGCTTGGGGACCTTGCGGTTTTTCTTGCATTTGGACCTATAATGACGCTTGGAGTTTATTACATTCAAACGCGTGAAATTTCTTTGATTCCAATTCTACTTTCAATCCCAATTGGACTTCTGACAATAGCAATTTTACACGGCAATAATTTCAGAGACATAAAAGAAGACATCATCGCGGGATATAAAACCTTCGCTGGAATAATCGGTCCAAAGGCTTCAAGTTATTATTATGTCATTCTTGTCTCACTTGCTTATATACTCACAATTTATTTTATCCTTAATGGATTTTTGCCTGTAGCTGGGTTGCTTGTGCTGATAACTTTGCCTGTTGCTGTTAAGAGTATCAAGGTATCGTTTAATCAGGCGCTTGTTAATTTTACTTTTCTTGACCTGTTGACGGCTAAACTTCATCTTTATTTTTCAACTCTACTTATTGTGGGTATAATTTTAAATAAATTCTTTACATAATATGAAAATCGCCATAAGCTTAAAACTTATCGCGGACATATTAACGACAGCACGTTTTTTGATTGGGCTTTACATTATTCGCTTTTCAAGTTTTGAATTGAATCAGGGGATTGCTTCAGCGTCAATTTTATTGTGGATTGCGTGGGTTACGGATTTACTTGATGGACCGGTCTCACGACTTGACCTAAGGAAGACACAGACATGGATTGGTAAGCATGATTTAACAGCTGATGTCACAGTTTCGCTTGGATGTTGGCTTTTTTTAACTTTTTCTGGAATAGTTCCATCTTGGGTTGGAATTGGATATATTTTGTTAAGCGGATTTTCACTTTGGTATTTTAAATCTGAACATCTTGCTTGGGGATTGCAAGCACCTCCGTATGGGATGATGATTCTAACAGCGTTAAGATATGAACCAATTTATGGAGTGCTTCTCGTTGTATGGATAGCTATCGTCGTTATAGTAACATGGCCAAGATTTCCGAAGTATACGCTTCCGGAGTTTTTAAATGGTATTGGAAGATTATTCAAATGAGAAGAAGGTAAACTTTCTGTGGACCGTGAACTCCTTGAACTATCACTTTTTCAATATCCGCGGTTCGGCTTGGTCCAGTTATTAGTAAAATTGAATCAAAATTTCCTTTTACATTTGTAAACACATCACCAAGCGTTTCACAAATTTGCTTTTCATTTGCAATTACAATGTGAACTTTGGGGAGCAAAACCCCACTTTTAAATTTATTTGCACTGTGTATGAAAACTATCGTACCTGTTTCGGCTATCAAGAAATCACAGCCAGTAATTGAAGCATCAACTTGAGCAATTTGCTCTTTTGAATGTGATTGTGTGATTATTTCGTTTACGGGCAAATTTTTAAAAATATCGTCAAGTTCATTTCCAAATTTTTCAACGAATATCCTTTCAATATTTTCATCACGAGTGATTTTTGATATATCGTCAAAAATTTTTTCAAACTTTGTTCTTATAAAAACACCCCCAACCCTTTCAAATTCAAATTTGAACCTTTCAACAAGAGCTGAACCGGATAAAACACTTTTTACTTCAATTTCGGGGAGCGGAGTTTTATTGGTTTGACTTTGCTTTGCAAGTTTAATTATCAAATCTTTTGTCTTCATCTCAATTAATTTTTTATTTCTTTTTCCCAGATTTCTTTAAATGATCTTGGTGCAAGATTTGGGAATGCGCGGGTTTTTGACCAGTTTTTAACTTTTGGTTTTATCCCGATTTTAGATAAAAGCCTTAAAAATTGCGCGCCAAATTTGTAAATTCTGATGTTTTTCATACCAATAAGCCAAAGCTTAAAAATTAACTTTTCAAATTTTGATGTAAATCCATTTTCAACGGTTCTATTCCTTAACCATAGCAATATGTGATGAATTTCAATCTTGACGGGACAAATTTCATAACACTTACCACATAGCGATGAAGCAAAAGGCAAAATTTTCGCTTTGTTAAAACCTACTTGAATCAGTGTTGACACAGAACCAATTGGACCCGGATAAACTGAGCCGTAAGCGTGCCCGCCAACTCTTTGATAAACTGGACAAGCGAGCATGCAAGCACCACATTTTATACAATAAAGCGCTTGTTTTAATTTTTCAAACTTGAGCATCTCGGTTCTGCCGTTGTCAAGCAAAATTACATAGATTTCATCTGGTGAATCTGGCTTTTGTTTTCGCGGTGAGTTTATAATTGAGACATAACTTGTAAATCTTTGTGCTGTAGCACTCCTTCCAAGAATTTTTAAAAAAATGGTTAGATCAATAAGGCGAGGTATAACTTTTTCTATCCCTGCAATTGCTATGTGAACTTTTGGCAAGGTTGTAGTTAAACCAGCATTTCCCTCGTTTTCAACTATTACGATTGACCCTGTTTCGGCTATAAGAAAATTTGCTCCAGATATCCCGATGTCAGCTTTAAGGAATTTATCTCTTAAAAAATTTCTAGCTATCGTTGTTAATTCCTTTGGTTCGTTTGTCAGTTCAACACCAAGTTTTTCAGCGAATAGTTTTCCAATCTCATCCCTTGATTTATGCATCGCTGGGGCTGTGATATGTGATGGCATTTCACCCGCAAGCTGAACTATAAACTCGCCAAGATCAGTTTCAATTGTCTCTATCCCATTTTTTTCAAGAAATTCTCTGAGTTCAATTTCTTCGGTTACCATTGATTTTGACTTTACACAGAGTTTTGCTTTAGATTTTTGGGCTATCTCAAGCACAAAGTTTCTCGCTTCGTTTGTGTCTTTTGCCCACAGGACTTTTATTCCATTTTCAGTTGCTTTGCTTTCAAAGAGTTCAAGGTAATATGCAAGGTTTTCAATTGTATGTTTTTTTATGTCATGGGCTGTTTGTCTAAGTTGCTCCCAGTCAGACAATTCTGATACGACTTCAATTCTTTTTGAAAGCGTATGCTGTATCGCTCGATTTAAATTTTTTCGCAAACTTTCATTTTTGATAGCTTTTATCGCATTTTCTTTAAATTTCAATGGTGTGTATTTCATTTTTCCATTTAAAGTTTTTTAAAAATTTGCCAGTATTTGGGCGATGTGTATGGTTTTGATGTTAAGTCCTTTCCTTTTTGCATAACCTTCAATTTGCATCAAACAGCTTGAATCTGTTGATGTCACAAATTCGGCTTTTGAATTTGCTATCGCGTCGACTTTATCTTTAACCATCTCTGTTGATATTTCAGGGAATTTAACTGAGAAAGTTCCGCCGAAACCGCAACAATTTTCAGAATTTTCAGTTTCAACAAGTTTTAGCTTCTTAACATTTTTTAACAAAATTCTTGGTTCTTCCCTGATGCCAAGCTCTCTGAGGGAATGACAAGCATCGTGATATGTCACGGTGTGTTCAAATTCTGCTCCTGTTGAATCAACTTTAAGAATGTTGACGAGAAATTGAGTAAGTTCAAAGATTTTTTGACTGATTTCAAAACTTTTATCTCCCAAAATTTCATTGTAAAAAATTTTCACCATGCTTGTGCAGGAACCTGAAGGTGAAACGATGTAATCAAACTTGGCAAAGATTTTTAGAAAATTTTCTGCGATCGCTTTTGCCTCTTTCCAATATCCTGTGTTAAATGCAGGTTGACCGCAACATGTTTGTTCTATTGGATAATCAAATTCTACATTTAACTTTTTTAAAATTTTAACCGTTGCAATGCCAACCTCGGGGAAAAACTGGTCAATATAGCATGGTATGAAAAGCCCTACCTTCATTTGCTGATTTTTTTGATTTTTTACAGACATAAAATAAGAATCCTTATCATCACAATCAAATGTTGTGTCATATTTTCGATTTTGGAGGATAAAAATCTGTGAAATCAAGCAAATTTAGGGGCTTCGTTGACAAATTGTCTCTTGACAAACAGCAAAAATTTTGTTATATTTATATAGCAATATAAAGATATTTGAATGTTTGCATTATGGATATAAAGAAATTGAAAAGCGTTGATTTTGCGGATGAAGCAGAGATATTTAAAATCCTCGGGCATCCGACGAGGTTAAAAATTATTTGTGGTTTGATTGACCAAGGTATGTGTGTAAGCGATATCGGTGATTGTCTTGGTGAGTCACAGCCCAAAATTTCTCAGCATCTTGCTTTGCTCAGGGCGAAGGGGATCGTCAAAGCCGAAAGGGAAGGCTTGAATATAAGATACAAGGTTGTTCATCCTTTTGTGATAAAGATTGCGAAAATACTTGAGCGGGAGAAATTAAGAAGTTGAGAGACATGTTTCAGGTTGATTATTCAAGTTTAGCGGAAATTTTAAGAGTTCTCGGTCATCTGATTCGTTTGAGGATAGTGGATGAGTTGGTCAAATCTGATAAAACTGTATCGCAGTTGGAACATTTAATTGGGATTTCTTAGGCTTTGGTTTCTCAACATCTTGCTATTTTGAGGCATAGTGGAATCATAAAAAGTGTTCGCAAGGGCGAAGTCGTTTATTACTCTGTGATAAATCCAGCGGTAATTGAAATTTTAAAATTAATTCAAAAACAAAATTTAAAGGAGGATTAAGTTATGTTTCTTGATGCAGATGATAGGGACGAATTAAGAAAGAGATTTGAGCAAAATCTTGTCAATAAAGTTCGCTTAATTCATTTCACTCGGGAGCTTGATTGTCAGTATTGCAGAGAAACGAAGCAACTTTTAACAGAGCTTTCGGAGCTTTCGGATAAAATACAGCTTGAGATTTATAACTTTTACACTGATGAGGATAAAGTCAGGGAATTTAAAATAGATAAAGTTCCTGCGACGGTTATAGCCAGCGAAGATAAAGATTACGGTATAAGATACTTTGGGATACCATCGGGTTATGAATTTGCATCTCTTCTTTCTGATATAGAGATGGTTTCAAGGGGTGTTTCGGGGTTAAGTCAAAGAAGCGTTGAGAAGATAAAAGAAATTGATGTCCCTGTTCATATTCAAGTTTTTGTGACGCCTACATGTCCATATTGTCCGAGCGCAGTTCATTTGGCACATCAGCTTGCGATGGAGAATGATTTAATAACCGCAGATATGATTGAGGCAATTGAATTTCCTGAGCTTGCTGAAAAATACATGGTTATGGGTGTGCCAAAGGTGGTAATGAATGATATTTACTACTTTGAAGGTGCTTTACCAGAAAGACATTATGTTGATAAAGTTGTTGAAGCTGCAAAAAAGACAAAAGAATCAATAAAACAACAGAATTGAGCACATAACTATGGCTGAAAAGCTTGTCGTAATAGGTGGCGTTGCTGCTGGAATGAGTGCAGCGAGCAGAGCAAGAAGGTTGAGACCTGATATGGAAATACTTGTTTTTGAAAAGAGTGGATTTGTGTCTTATGGCTCGTGCGGTTTGCCATATTTTGTTTCTGGCATAATTAAAGAGCCAGAGAACCTTGTTGTATATGACGCGAAATTTTTTAAGGAGAAGAGAAATATAAATGTTTTTCTTCATCACGAAGCGCTTGAAATTTTCCCAGCAAAGAAAACTGTCCTCGTTAAAAATCTTGAAAGCGGTGATGAATTTGAAGTTAGATATGATAAGCTTGTAATTGCAACAGGGGCCAGGGCTGTAAAGCCAAATATAAAAGGTGTTAATTTAAATGGGATCTTCACAATTAGATTTCTTGAAGATGGTGTTGACATTAAAAATTTTATAAGGGATAAATCGCCTAAAAAAGCACTTATCGTCGGTGCAGGCTATATCGGGATGGAAATGGCTGAAGCACTTGTTAAACTTGGAATTGATGTTGTAATGGTTGAGCAAATGCCCAATATACTTGGGGCAATGGATGATGAAATAAATGAAGTTGTTGAAAGTGAGCTTCAGCGAAATGGCGTTAGATTAATAAAGTCAACATCAGTAAATGAATTTTTAGGTGAAAACAGTTTTGTCAAGAAAGCGATTCTAAGCAATGGTGAGGCAATAGATGTTGAGCTTGTCATAATTGGAGCTGGGATAAAGCCAAATTCTGAAATTGCAAAAAGAGCTGGGATTGAACTTGGGAAAACAGGTGCGATAGCTGTCAATCAAAAAATGGAAACAAATATTTCTGGGATTTATTCTGCTGGTGATTGTGCTGAGGTTTTTCATCTTGTGTTGAATCGCCCTGTTTACATTCCGCTTGGGACGACAGCGAATAAGCAGGGTAAAGTTGCAGGGGAAAATGCAGCAGGTGGAAATGCTACATTTAAAGGTGTAGTTGGAACTGCTGTTTTCAAAGTGTTTGAGCTTGAAGTTGCAAGAACAGGTATCTCAGAAAAGCAGGCTAAAGCTGAAGGTTTTGATTATGTATCAACTGTTATTGAACATAATTCAAGGGCTCACTATTATCCGGGTGGAAGTAAAATAAGGGTTAAATTAATTGCTGATAGAAAAACTGGAAGACTGCTTGGGGCTGAAATGGTTGGAAGAGATGGTGTTGCGAAGAGAATTGATACATTTGCAACAGCACTTTATGCAAAGCTTAGGGTTGATGAAATTGCACAGCTTGATTTAAGTTATGCCCCACCTTTTGCCCCGGTGTGGGATCCAATTTTGATATCGGCAAATGACCTTGAAAAGAAAATTCGAAAGTGAAGTTATGGAGCAAAAGCAACCAAAAGTGATAATTTTCACAACGCCGACATGTCCTTGGTGCAGAATGGCAAAGCAGTATTTTATTCAAAAGAAGGTAAAATTTACAGAAGTTGATGTAACACGCGACCAAAGAGCTATAAAAGACTTAATTCGCCTCACTGGTCAAACTGGTGTTCCTGTTATTTTGATAAACAATAAGCCTATCGTTGGTTTTGATAGGGCAAAAATTGATCAATTACTTGGCTTAAAATAAAAACAAAATAAATTGGACGAAAAATGAAAATCAAACCTCTTGATGACAGAGTCCTTGTTGAACCTCTTGAAGAAGTTGAGTCAAAAACAGCTTCTGGGATAATAATCCCAGATACTGCGAAAGAGAAACCAAGAATTGGGATCGTCATCGCTGTTGGGACTGATGAAGACCTTCGTTCAAAGGTAAAAGAAGGCGATAAAATTTTATTTGCAAAATATGGTGGTGAAGAAATTGAGATGGACGGGAAAGAATATAGAATCATCTCAAGAAATGATATACTCGCGGTGATAGAAGATTAAAAAATGTTAATCTATGAATGTTCTGTTTCAAATAGTTTTAGCGAATATTTTTGTGAGCTTGTTTTCGCTCATTGGGATAATTTTCATCGGTTTAAGTGGAAGGGTAATTGAAAAGCTAACGAATTGGCTTATCTCCTTTGCTTCAGGTTCTTTACTTGGTGCTGCTTTTTTACACATGATCCCGAATTCCCTTAAAAATAACCCAAGGGCAATTTATTATGTTGTCCTTGGGATTCTTCTTTTCTTTTCGCTTGAGAAATTCTTCCGGTGGCGACACTGCCACGAAAGAAAATGTGAAATTCATTCCTTCGGTTATTTAAACCTAATTGGCGATAGCATCCATAATTTTGTTGACGGTATGGTTGTAGCGGGAAGCTTTGTTACCGATTTTAAACTTGGCTTAATCACAACTTTTGCGGTTGTGACTCATGAGATACCACAGGAGATTGGAGATTTTGGGATTCTTTTGCAAGCTGGATTTACCAAAGGTAAAGCTTTATTGATGAATTTTCTAACTGCTCTTTCTGCGGTTGTCAGTGGAATTCTTGGGTATTTCTTCGTTGAAGAAATTAGTGTGATAAAAAGTAACCTTATTCCATTTGCTGCTGGCGGATTTATATATGTTGCTTTGGTTGATCTTATTCCGGAGCTACATCGGAGATTTAACTTTGCTGAATCTTTATCGCAGTTTATTCTCATTTTACTTGGTATCTCAATTTTTGTTATACTTTAAATTTAAAATTTTTGGCTAAAATGAAGGTAGCAATTCCAACAGATGACGGCGAGCATATTTCCGAAGCTTTTGGATATGCGAGATATTTTCTTGTGATGGATGTGGAGACAAGGGAAACTGAATTAAGGGAAAATTTTTGGGGAGATTTGCATGGTAGAGGGCATAGAAGAGATGTTCTTGTAGCTGAGATTTTAAAAGATTTAGATGTAATAATAACATCTCATATGGGAAAACCGATGATTGATAAAATGATTTCTGAAGGCAAGGCAATTTACATTGCGCCAAAATCAATTAAAATTTCTAATGCGTTAAATTTGTATCTTGAGGGCACATTAAAAAAGTTAAACAAAATGGTTAATTGAAATGGCTAAAATACTTATTCTTGGTGGCTCATTCGCTGGGTTAACTGCTGCGTTTGACCTCAAGAGAAAGCTCAAAGATAAAGCAGATATAACCGTAATTTCAAAAACAAAAAATTTTGTCTTTATCCCATCTTTAATTTGGGTTCCATTTGGCTGGAGAAAGCCAGAGGATATCTCATTTGAATTTGATCAGGTGCTTGAGCGCAAAGGGGTAAAATTTATCCATGCGACAGCTACGAAAATTATACCGGAGAAAAATCAGGTTGAAACAACCGCTGGAATTTATAATTACGATTTTCTTGTGATTGCAACTGGTCCGGATTTGAATTTCTCAGAGGTTGAAGGTTTGGGACCAGAGCAAGGGTATACGACTTCAATTTGCACAATTGAACATGCGCTTCATTCGGGTGAAGCGTGGAGAGAATTTGTTAAAAATCCTGGTCCAGTTGTCATAGGTGCAACTCAGAAAGCAAGTTGCTTTGGAGCAGCATATGAGTATGTTTTTAATTTTGAGTATGCTCTTAGAAAGGCGGGTATAAGAGATAAGGTTGATATAACATTTGTCACTTCTGAACCTTTTCTCGGGAATTTTAGTATAGGTGGGGTTGGTAATTCTCAAAAGATGACCGAATTTTTCTTTAAAAAGCTTAAAATTCGTGGTATTACAAATGTTGCGATAGAGAAAATCACGCCAAACAAAGTTTATCTTTCAAATGGTGAAGTTTTACCTTATAAATATGCTATGATAATTCCGCCTTTCCTTGGTGCTAAAGTTGTAAGAGATTCTGGGCTTGGAAATGAAGCTGGCTTTATCCCCGTTGATGATACTTATAAGCATGTAAATTATGATAACATTTATGCTGCTGGCGTGGCGGTAGCCGTACAATATCCTGAATCAACCCCAATTCCAATTGGTGTCCCAAAAACTGGTTATATGTCTGAGGTTATGGCAAGGGTTGTGGCTGAAAATATAGCTTCAAAGGTTCTTGGTGTTAATCGTGCGGAAAAACTCCAATTTGCAGATATTGCGCCCCTTTGTGTTATGGATGCAGGGAATATGGGTGTATTTTTTGTAGCTAGCAGAGTTTTCAAGCCAAGAAAATACCATATCCTTTTCCCGGGTCCGTGGTCTCACTGGATTAAGGTATGGTTTGAGAAATACTACATTTGGAAGATGAAAAATGGTTTTTCGCAATTACCTTGAAATTGATTGAAATTTAATTAAATTGTTTATTGCGTTTTTGTCTGTGATTTTTCTGAAACATTTGAAAAGGAGTGGTTGTTATTAAAAATTGAATGGATTTTTGTAAAACTTAAAGATGGAGGTAAAAATTGGTTACGACACCTGTAAGTAGGCAGAAAGCAAAGGTAATAGGGATGGTCATAACAGACTGCCCAAACTGCAAGAATCAAATCTTCCTTGAGAAGCAAAGTGTTAAACTTTGCCCATATTGTGAAGCTGTGGTTCACCTTGATGTTGATAACATTGATGTTCGTGTTTGGGCGGAGGTACCTGAAAGACCTGCTCGCAGAAGAAGAAGAAGCAAGACGGAAGATATTGATTTTTTAGCCAATTAAAACAATAAAGATGGAGATTTAAGATGAAAGTAAACGAAGCAACCTGGGACAGGGTTCTTAGGGTAATAGTTGGACTTTTCCTTCTTTCACTTTTGTTTTGGGTTGAGGATAATTCAAAGTATTGGGGATTGCTTGGTTTTCTTCCACTCATAACTGGGCTTGTTGGATATTGTCCGGCATATTCACTTTTTAAAATCTCCACCCGCAAGGAAGTTAAAAGTTCGGGGAGTTAATATAGTTTTAAAGCCCCGGTTTCCCGGGGCTTTTTGTTTAAAATTAAAAAAGAGAAATTTAAATGCTGGTTCTTTACATTTTAATTGCTATAGTTGTGTTTTTTGCTTTTGTTAATTTGAGTATTTTGTTAAAAGCAAAATTTAAAAAAGGCAAATTTGTCTCTGGAATTGTTGGGAAAATTGGCGAAGCTATTGCCAGGGGAGAAAGAGTTATGCTTTATTTTTACAGTCCAACCTGTTCTGCATGCAAGGTTCAAACGCCGATAATTGATAAACTTATAAATTCATCAAATGGCAAAGTAAAGATATTTAAAATTGATGTGAGTCGTGATGCTTCAATGGCTTTAAAGCTTGGTGTGATGGGAACACCTTCAACAGTTATAATTGAAGATGGAAAAATTAAAGAATTTTTCGTCGGTGTAAAATCAGAAAAAATTTTAAGGAGGTATCTGCAATGAAATATGGAATGTCAAAAACGCTTGATTTAAAATATGATGAAGCAGTTAACAGGGTTATTGAGGAGTTAAGCAAAGAGGGATTTGGAGTTTTAACGACAATAGATGTTAAGGAGACATTGAAGAAAAAGCTTAATGTTGATTTTGATAAATATGTCATACTTGGTGCGTGCAATCCGCCTTATGCTTACAAAGGTTTGCAAGCGGAATATGAGCTTGGTCTTTTCCTCCCGTGTAATGTGATAGTTTATGAGAAAGATGGTAAAGTTACGGTTTCAGCGTTTGACCCTATTATTATGGCTGAAATAATTGACAATCCTAAATTAAAAGAAATTGCTACTGAAGTGCGTGAGAAACTTGAAAGAGTTATTCAAAATGTTTAAAAAATAAGCAAGGAGAAAATCGTGATGGTTAAAAAGAAACAAAAAGGAACAAATTTTTTGCCAGTGCTTGGGCTTTTAATTCTTGTTTTTGCGGTTGGTTATCTCGGTTATACAGCCAGAGAAAGCGAAAAAAGAAGTGAAAGTGAAGTTGGTTCAACTGTTGCTTCGGCTTTTGCAAATGTACCTTCAGATTTTAAGCCTGCTCCTGATTTTGAACTTCCAGATGTGAACGGGAAAAAGGTAAGGCTATCTGATTTTAAAGGTAAAATTATAATCCTTGATTTTTGGGCTACATGGTGTCCACCTTGTAGAGCTGAAATTCCTGGGTTCATTGAGCTTTACAAAAAGTACAAGGACAAAGGAGTTGAAATAATTGGGATTTCGCTTGATGAAGGTGGTGTTAAGGATGTTGTGCCATTTATGAAGGAGTTTGGAATAAATTATCACATCCTGATAGGAAATTACAAGGTTACGCAAGATTATGGTGGAATTCGTGGGATACCGACGACATTTGTGATAGACAGGAAGGGTAACATCAGGGCAAAATATGTTGGATATAGACCGAAGGAAGTTTTTGAGAGAGATATAGTTATGCTTTTAAATGAAAAGTAAAAGGGTAAAAATAATGTTAACAGGTGTAATTGGGGCAATGGTTGGTGGAATAGCGGGATTTTTTATCGGGAGATATTTTTCAAAAATTGGTAGGGTGTGCCCACTTCTTTGCAATCCTAAAATTAGCACAATTTATTTCGCTTTAATTGGATTCTTACTTTCATACAAAAAATAAAAATGAGGATGAAATGCCGAAAGTTGAAGTTAAATTTGTTGAAGGAATGGCATTTATAGGCAGAGGGGATTCAAATCATTGGGTTGTGATGGATGGAGCTGAAACTGTTGGTGGAAGCGGCGCTGGGACAAGACCTATGGAGCTTGTTTTAATCGCATTAGGTGGATGCACGGGAATGGATGTTGTGAGTATATTGAGGAAGAAGAGGGTTAAGTTTGATAAGTTTGAGATGAAAATTTCGGGTGAAAGAGCTGAAGAGCATCCAAAAGTTTACACAAAGGTAAACATTGAATATTTGATTTATGGTAAAGACATAAGGGAAAAAGATGTTGAGCGGGCGATTGAGTTATCGCAGACGAAATATTGTTCTGTATCTGCGATTTTAAAAAAATCAGGTGCAGAAGTTAACTATACCTATAAAATAATTACCCCAGAAGGCGAGGTGGTGAAGAATGAGTAAATTGGTTTTAACTTTTATCGTCTTCATAATTTTTTCTTTTCAAGTTGATGAAAAGGTTCAAAGAGCAGTTGAATTGGGTAGAAAAATTTCCGACCATGTTGTTGACTCTGTTAAGTCAACTTTGTTCCGCGAGCTTGGGAAAGGTGGATACATCAATGCTATAAGTGCGTGTTCAAATCTTGCACAAGATATAATTAAAGTACATCGCGAGAAATATGGGGTGTATATTAGAAGGGTAAGCGAAAAATATAGGAATAAACTTGATGAACCCGATGATTATGAATTAAAGGTCTTGAAAAAATTAGATGAGCTTAACAAGCAGGGTGAGCTTCCACAAGAGTATTATGAAGTAGTTGAAGAGAACGGTGAGAAATATTTAAGATACTTCAAGTCTTTGATAGTTCAGCCGATGTGTTTGAATTGTCATGGTACGGATGAGTTTTTGAAAAAAGAGATAAAAGAATTTTTGAAAGGGAAATATCCTGACGATAAGGCTGTTGGATATGAAGCTGGGGATTTCCGAGGAGCGGTGAGCGTTAAAATAAAGTTAAGCGAGTAAGTATGCATAAGTTTAATCCAGAGCATGCACATCGGCTCAGTCTCAGCAATGAAGAACGTCGTAAAATTTTACCACCAGATGAAATTTTAGAGTTGTGTGGTTTATCAGATGGTATGACGATGATTGATGTCGGGTGTGGCACTGGTTATTTTACAATCCCGGCGTCAAAAATTGTCGGTGAAAGTGGCAAGGTTTATGCGATTGATGTTCAAGAGGAAATGATAAATAAGTTAAAACAAAATGATTTGCCTTCAAATGTAATTCCGTTGCTTGCAAGGGATGATTATAGATTTCCTATTGCCGATGAAATTGGAGATTTTACACTACTTGCATTTGTCATACATGAGAATGAAGATGTTGTGAAATTTTTAAATGAGGTTAAAAGGGTTACAAAAATTGGTAGTAGGATTGTGATACTTGAGTGGAAAAAGCAGTATGAAGAGATGGGACCACCATATGAAGACAGAATTTCGCAGGATGAGCTTATTGAGAAATTAAACGCTCTTGCTTTTTCAATTATTGAAAGCGGTGAAATAAACTCATCACATTATAAAATTATATGCGTTAAAGAATGAAAAAGATTTACATCAAGGGATATTTATTAATTCTTCTCGTCATTTACCTTACTTCTTGTACAACGCAGCGGGTTGAGGGGGGAAATAATTTTTATAGCGACATAACCCCTTCACAAGCGAAAGATAAAATTGATAAAGATAAAAATGTTTTACTTCTTGATGTGCGCACACGTGAGGAATTTTCCGAGGGACATATAGCTGGGGCTATGAATATACCTGTTGACGAACTTGAGAAGAGATTAAACGAATTGAAAAAGTATAAAAATTTTGAAATCATTGTTTACCGCAGAAGTGGCAACAGAAGTAGAAGGGCAAGCGAAATACTTGTAAGGCATGGATTTAAATATGTTTACAATCTTTCAGGTGGAATTATTGAATGGAGAAAAACAATTGGGGAAAAGCGATGAGGAAAATAACCAAAGATATAACAATTGAAGACCTTGTCACTGAATTTCCAGAGTCGGTAGGTTTTTTAATGAAAAAGGGAATAAAGTGCATTGTTTGTGGGGAACCGATCTGGGGAACGCTTGAGCAGGCGATAAAGGAAAAAGGCAAAGAACACGAGATGGAGCAAATAATTGATGAGTTAAACAAAGTACTTGGTTTAGAAGAAAAAGAGGATAAGACCGAATGAGAAGGATAAAGTTTTTGATTTTTGTTTTTATTGGTGCTTTGTTTGGTTATCTTTATTATTTTTTTGTCGGTTGTAAAGTTGGGACCTGTCCGATAACGAGCAATCCATATTTTTCAACGCTTTTTTATGGGATGATAATCGGGGTTGGGGTTTATTTAACATTTTTCACGGATAAAAACAAATAAAAAGATTAAAAATGGCTGTTGCGCTTCAGGTCAGTTTATATCCATTGAGACAGATGGATATAATAGAGCCTATCAACAGTGTAATTGAAATTTTCAAAGCACATGGGCTTGAGACACATGTTGGCTCAATGAGTACGCTTGTTTATGGCGATGATGATAAAGTTTTTAAAGCGCTTCAAAGTGCATACGAAAAGGCAGCGGAGTTTGGCGAATTTGTTATGGTTGCAACGCTTTCAAATGCCTGCCCGTTGCCGTTAAAGTTTGATATAAGATAATTTATTTCTGCCTGTAAAATTGTAGAAGTTGTTGTATTACATCTTCTGACAAAGGTAAACCTTGAATGTTTAGGACGACAATCGTCATAATATCACTGACAGAAATTGGAAGATTTTGGGGATCGGAGTAAAGGTTATTAATTCGGTTTACAATCTCGCCCACAGTAGTTGAACCAATGTTTGTGTACGCTGTCTATTTTTGAAAGACAGCATTTGCTGTATTTTGCTCTATCACTCCATTCTTTCTCAAACTATTTAGTGCATCTTTTAAGACATCGTCTCCCCATGTTACCCCGTTCCAAAACTCAGCGATGAAGTAAATTCGGGCGTTTTCGTCAAGTCCCTGCCACCATTTCCCATCGCGTACATTTTGAGAGTTTAAAAATGAAATAGTGAAAAGGATTAATGCGAATGTCACTGCAAAAATTCTTCTCATGATAAATCTCCGTAAAATTTATTTTAAAAAAATTTTCTGCGCCCCTCAACTTCGGGAAGTAATTTCAGTGTGAGGTAGCTGTGCCGTAATTGGAGCTTTGATTTAGATATGCCACAGCCACTGAAAAATTATTTCAAAAAGTGATATATGGGCGTCAAAACAAGCTACGAATTAAATAAACAAAAAACAAAAATTACCACAGTGCGATCCCATCTGGTTCTTTTCCTGTTTTTATCGTTTTTAGCTTTTTCCCACTTTCAGGTTCAATTACGCTTATAATGTCGGCATTTGAATTTGCGACATAAATTAATTTTTTGTCATCAATTGCTATCCCAATTGGCACAGGGCTATCTCCAAACGCTGAGCCAAACAATCTTCCTGTTTTTTCAACTTCTGATTTTTCAGCGGTTTTGATTCTTTTGATTATATTTTTATTGACCGCATCAATTATTGCAACTTCGCCACTTCTTGCGCAGGAAACGACGGCAAATTTTCCATCTTTTGAAATTTTAATACGAATTGGAAAACCTTCAACTTTGATTTTTGTTTTAACCTCAAGCGTTTTAGCATCAATTACAGCAACGCTATCTTCGGCTCTATTTGTTGCCCAAAGTTCTTTACCGTCGGGGGTTACATCAATTCCTTCGCTTCCTTTTCCAGTTTGAATGTTTTTGGAGAGTTTCATTTCTTTTAGGTTTATTACGCTTACACTTCCTGAACCGATATTTGCGACGAAACATCTTGATTTATCAGGCGAGAGGACAAGCATATGTGAAACTTCTTGCTCGGTTTTAACTTCTCCAATAATTTTGTCAGTTTCCGTATCAACAATGATTATTGATTTATTTGCTTCAGTTGTAACCGCAAGTCTTTTTTCATCTATCCATTCAATGCCGTGTGGTCTTTTGTAATTTCCAAGGCTTATAGTTTTTTCAAGTGTTAATTTTTCAAGATTGTAAATTGAGATAGAATTTCCGGGATTTTCGCGTGTTCCATAGTTTGTGACCGCAGCAAATTTTTTGTTGGGTGAGACTGCAACTTCGTGCGGTGCTTCACCTGTTGGCAATTGAGCAAGCAACTTATCATTTTTCAAATCAAAAATCATCAAAGTGTTTTCTGATTTATTTAAAACGATTAAATTTTGTGAAAGTGAGACGAAAAGCGGGAGAACAAATATAAATAGTATTCTTTTGAACATGGCTTTATTGTCTTTGTTTTGTTATGAATCTGTTAATAATTTTAAATTTTATTTTGTAAAATCCAAAGTTTGCAAATTTGGGTGTTGCAAGAAATGGCAAATTTTTTGAACTAAATAAGCAGTTTAAAGCAAAAAGCAGGAATTTGGCTATGAAGGAAGTAATTTATATTCTCGTTGCACTTATTTTATTTGCCGTAAAAAAGAACAAACCACGCAACCTGTTGAAAGAAGATGTTTTAATGCCGTTGAAAATAGGGAATTCATGGACATATTTATTTGTTAAGATCAACCCACAAACTGGCGACACAGTTGAAAGTAGTATTGGGACATTAGTAATAGTCAAAAAAGTAACAACAAGTGGTGCTGAATGGCTTATGCTCAATGATAATCAGACAGTTGGAGAAATAAAGGCGGTGGTTTGGTGATAGCAAATTATAATCCAATATATCGTTCTGAAGGTTGGAATTGTGAAAATGGTTAATTTTGATATGGAGGACAAGTCAATGGAGTAAAGTGAGGTTTCCGCGGGGTAGAAACTTTCTTTGGGGTTTCGGGTTATATTTGGTGAAAGGTGAAAAATCTTGGATTAGGTTCATTAATGGACCGCAAGGACGATTGGGAAATAGTTGAAAGAATTAGGAATGGCGATGAGTCAGCGTTTGATGAGATTTATGAAAAATTTAAGCTTCCACTTTATAGGTTCTGTCTCAGGATGATATCGGATGAGGAGTCAGCGCTTGATATCGTTCAAGATGTGTTTTTGAAGCTTTATGAAAATATAAATTCAGTTGAAACTATTTCATCTCTTTCATCTTTGCTTTTTAAAATGGCAAGGAACAGATGTTTGAATTTTCTTCATGATAAGAAGGTAAAGATTGAAATTGAACAAGTTGAGATAAATTTTGAATCCGAGATTGAAAAAGAGTTTGAAATCAAAGAAGCGAGGGAGAATTTGCAAAAGGTGTTGAATATGCTTGATGATGATTACAGGGAGATTTTAATTTTGAGGGAATGGAATGGGTTCAGCTATGATGAAATTGCCAGTATACTTGGGACGACTGTGCCAGCTGTTAAGTCAAAACTTTTCAAGGCGAGAAAAAAATTAACAGAAATTTATAAGAAACTTTACGGAGATGAGATAAAATGATGTGTGAAGAAATTCAAAAAAAGATAAGTTCATTCATTGACGGTGAAATAGTGGAAGATATTGACAGGGCATTTTCACATGTTTACTCTTGTGTGGATTGTCAAGAATTTTTGAGTGTCTCGCTTAAATTCAAAATCATGGCAAGCAAAGATGTAATTAAATTTCCAAGGGTTGAGGTTGTGAAGAAGAAAACTTTAAAGGCGAGGTTGAGGGAAGTGTTTAAGGTTGAGGTTCCGATTCCGGTGCCGTTGCTTTCGGCGGTTGTTTTTATGTTATTTTTGCTTTCGTTTCTACTTGCAATTTTTGTCTATGATAAGGCGATGACGACAGAGATTAAACAAGTTCAAGTCCCAGCTTATGGTGAAACGAGAACTGTGATAGTATATGGGATACCGCAAGTTACAGTTTATCCAAAAACAGAAAAATAAAAAGGAGGGACAAACTATGTTAAAAAAATTTTTCATTTTTGCTTTTGCAATGTTGTTTATTTCCTGTGCGAAGACTGGGGAAAACAACAAATCAAAAATTGAAAATAATGTCATTGCACCAAAGTTTGATTTTAAGAAAGAAAGTTATAGCAATGTAGCTGATGTGATGCCTCAGTTAATTGGTGGGCTTGAATCAATTAAGAAAAATGTCAGGTATCCTGAAGAAGCCCTAAAAAATAAAATTGAGGGGACAGTTTATGTCATGGCTTATGTAAATGAAAATGGAGTGATTGATTTCGTTGAGGTTGTTAAGGGAATTGGTTATGGTTGTGATGAGGAAGCAATGAAGGCGGTGGCGCAGGCAAAATTTACACCGGCATATTCTCAAGGTAAACCAGTGAAAGTAAGAGTTGTCATACCGATAAATTTCAAGTTGAGATCTAATTGAGCTTGTGTCATAATCCTTTTGTGTCATCCTGAACCAGGGATGCTGAAACAAATTCGGCATGAAGAAAGAAGAAAGGGAATTCTAAGACAAAATTCAGCAGTCAAGTTTAATTTAGAATACCACCATAACACAGCCTCTTGGGGAGCGTAAAGTTAAGGAAATTGTTTTTCCTCTTGATTAAATTGTTTTCATTTTTTATATTTTTATTGAGTAATCATTTGCTGCTTTCAAACGAGCGGGAAAGGGTATGTTTATTTTGACAAAAAATGGAAATTTTATGAGCGAAAAATCTCTCTCAGCTTTAATAGCTCTTGTGATGATATTGATCATTTCTTTTTTGATTTATGTCAACGAGCATCTGTTTATAAGGAATTTCAGTGATTACATTCGCGAGCAAATCAATGCTATGACATTAAGCCTAAAACGGGAATTTAAACATCACCTTGATGAAGATGAGGGGGATAGGTTAGTTGAGATTTTATCTGAATATGGGGGATTAAAAGGTGTAAAGTTAGTGGCTGTGCTTGATAGCCTTGGCGAGGTTTTGTTTTATGCTGGTGATGTTCAGGAAATTTCAAAATTTAAAGGTTCACTTTGTGATACATTGGTTTATATCGCTGGGATGGGAGTTTATGAATCTATTTCATCTGTTAAGTCTGAAAATGGCAAACTTGGATGGATTGTTCTTAAGCTTAAACCTGAAGAATATATAAGCGCGGTGAAAAGGACGAATTTACTTATTTTTAGCTTTGTTGCAGTGCTGATGATTCTTGGTTTTGTTGTGATTATTGCCATTTATAATCAAAGAATTATAAAGCCTGTTAATCAGGTTTCTGGTTTTGTTCAAGATATAGCGCGTGGTTTATACAACATTCAGATTAATGTTCCACCTTCTTCGTCAATTTATGAGTTTGCTGAGAATTTTAATCAGATGGTAAAATTAGTTGACGAGAAGGAGAAACGCCTTGAGAAGCAAAAATCGCAGTTTAAGCTTATCTTTGAAATTTCACGGCTGGGGCTTGAGGTTAGCTCGCTTGATGATTTCTTTAAAAAAGTTGTCGCGTTGATAAGAGATGAGTTTAAGTTTTTGAAAGTTGCTTACTTTACTTACGATATCTCCAAAAAGTTAAGGTTAGAAGCTGCATCTGGTTATCTTGAGGGGCGTTCAGCTATGGATTATACTTTTGAAGGGGGTTATGGAATTGTGGGTGCTTCGGTTCTTATGAGAGATATAGTGGTGGTAAATGATGTAAGCAAAAGTCCACAATTTATTAATTTTTACGATGCTCCTGTGGCTTCAGAGATGGCGATACCGATTAAGAAAAAAGATAAAATTGTGGGGGTTTTGGATATAGCA
This sequence comes from uncultured Bacteroidota bacterium, assembly GCA_964438815.1. Classification (GTDB taxonomy): domain Bacteria; phylum Bacteroidota; class Ignavibacteria; order Kryptoniales; family Kryptoniaceae; genus Kryptonium. The sequence continues at coordinate 80,733 of CAYTKW010000001.1, read as the reverse complement.
TCTGATAAAGTGAATGCTTTTTCTGCGGAGGAAGTCAGGATTTTTAAGGTAGTTGCTGAGACGATGTCGCTTGTTATTGAAAGGTTTGATTCAATGATGGAAAATTTGAGATTTCTTTTTAGGATTGAATCAATTTACAGATTAGCGCGCGAGCTTGTGTTGATAAAGGATCTTGATAAAATCTTTGAGCAATCGGTTAAATTAATTTATTTCATTCTTAACAAAAAAGACCTTGTTGTTGAAATTTACGAGCTTGTTGGGGATTCACTTGTTATGAGAAATGCGTATGGAAATTTGAAAGAGATAATTCCGAAAAATTATTCACAACCTGCAAATGTTGGAGTGCTTGGCAAGGTAGTTCGGGAGAAAAATTTTGTCTATGTTCCTGAACTAATGCTTGAACCTACCGCAGAAAGATTTTACAAAACCACCTCATCTGAGGTAGCAATCCCACTTATCATCAAGGGTGATGTCATAGGTGTGATAAATTGTGAATCTGGTGATGTAAATGCTTTTGATAGTGTTGACATATTGGTTTTAAGGGCGATTGCGGATATGCTTTCAATAGCGATTCACAATGCACAGATGTATAGCAAGATATATGAATCTGAAAGCAAATACAGAGCCATATTTGAGAATTTAAGCGAAGCGATTTTCCGAATGGATTCAAATGGAGTGTTTGTTGATGTAAATCCTGCGTTTGTTGAAATTTTAGGGTTTGAGCTTGGGGATGGAGTTAACTTTTATGATTTATTTATTTCAAAGGAATCGGTGAGTAAGTTCAAGGAAGAAATTTTATTGCGTGGTCAAGTTGTTGACTTTGACGCTAAGTTAAGAAACAAAAGCGGAGATGTTTTAAGTGTTAAGATATCGTTAAAGAAATTCGTCTCATCGTCGGGAGCGATTTATTATGATGGTATAATTGTTGATTTGACGGAATACTTAAAAATTATGGAAAAAATTCACGAAGCAGAGAGGCTGCGTGAGCTTGTCCAGATAGCCGGCGGGATGGCGCATGAGTTTAACAATATATTTGCTTCAATTCTTGGCTCAGCTCAACTTATAAAAATGAAAACTTTAAAAGAAAGCAAAATTTATCAGTGGGCTGATGTAATTGAAAGGTCAACATTTAAAGGTGTTGGTCTCGTCTCAAAGCTTGTGGGTTATGCGAGGGGTGGAAAGTTTAGAATTTCAACTGTGAATTTAAATGAGTTAGTAATTGATGCCATTAAAAAAATTAAAGCAAGTGAAAAAATTTCTATTAGGACTGAATTTGATGTTGGTCTACCCGATATAAGTTGCGATCGCGATCAAATTTTACAAGTTCTAATTGATGTAATTCAAAATGGAATTGAAGCTATGGAAGATGATGGGGTTTTGAGCGTAAAAACTGAATTTGGATACTATGACAAAGACATCGTTAATGATCCAGATTTTATTGCTGGTGAATATGTGAGAATTTCAATTTCTGATACAGGTATTGGTATAACTGAAGAAGTGAAGCGTAGGATTTTTGAGCCATTTTTCACAACGAAGAGAGCACTGGGGAAAAGTGGGCTTGGCTTATCGATGGCTTATGGAGTTATAAAAAATCACAACGGTTTCATCGCTGTGTCAAGCGCTCCAGGACAAGGTTCAAGGTTTGATATATTTCTCCCCGTAACCAAAAGAAAAGCTTGACTTTGGATGGAAAAGCGGAAGTTGAAAATTTTAGTCGTTGATGATGAAGAATTTCTTCGTATGATTTTAACCGATTTACTTGTTGAGCTTGGGCATGGGGTGATTCAGGCAAGCAATGGGATTGAAGCTTTAAAAATTTACAGAGATAAAAAGGATGAAATTGATCTTGTTATCCTTGACATTTTGATGCCATTTATGGATGGGATTGAGGTTTTAAAGGAGATAAGAAAAATAAACGAAGGTGTTAAAGTTGTATTGACATCAGGTATTTTCTCTGAAAGAAAAATTGAAGATTTAATTTCTGGAGAGAAAAATGTAGAGTATATTCAAAAGCCTTATAATCTTGCGGAGATAGAGAGGGTTATAAGGAATTTGTCAGGATTAGTTTAAATATTGTGCCGTATCTTAATCCTCTGTCATTTGCCATTATCTCGGTGAATTTAAATTTTTTCATAAACTCAAGCAGTATTAGGATTCCGGCGAAGATTACATCCTCCCTTCCTTTTGAAATTTGGGGTATATTTCTGATTTCGTCAGTGGTTAGATTTTTAAATGTGTTATAGATTTTTTCTATTGTCTCAATGCTCATTTTATGCAGATGAACTTTCTCGCCATTGTAAGTTTCAAGTTTTAAGTCGTATGACGCGATTGTGGTTATAGTTGCAGCGACGCCGATTAGAATTGAATTTTCAAAGTTGAAATCGCTTTCAATTTTTTCAAATTCTTTTTGTATGAAAAATTTCGCATTGTTTATCTCTGAATCAAGTGGTGGTGAATGTTTTAGAAATTTTTCGGTTATTCGGACAGTCCCGATGTTTAGCGATGTTAATTTTTTTATTTCAAATCCATAGCCTAAGATTATCTCTGTGCTTCCGCCTCCGATGTCAAGGACGGTTATTTTTGAGTTAAGGTTTTTTTCATCAAGCCCACTTACTGTTCCAAGATATGTTAATTGTGCTTCTTTCTCGCCTGATATAACTTTAATTTCAATTCCGGTTTTCTCTTTTATGAATTTAAGAAACTCATTTTTGTTTTTTGCGTCTCGCAGGGCGCTTGTTCCAACTGCGATTATTTTTTCAGCTTTGAATTCGTCGGCTATCCTTTTAAATTCAATCAATGCATTAGAAACTTTTTCAAAAGCCTCTTGTTGAATTAAACCGCTTTCATCAACATTTTTCCCAAGTCTTGCGATGAACTGTGAGTTATGAAGTGGGATTATTTTTCCGTCTTTAATATCTGCGATTAAAAGTAAAATAGTGTTTGTGCCTATGTCAATTGATGTGATTCTCACGGTTTCATTTTTTTGCAACTATTGCGAGCCATTCGTTTTCTTTTAAAATGTCAATGATTTCAAAATCATACATTTTCAAGTGCTCCTCTATAGTTCCTTGTTCAGCGTCAATATAGCCTGATGTTATCAAAATTCCGTTGTCTTTAAGTTTATCATAAAATTGGCGCATCATTGATATTATCGCATTTTTGTTTATGTTTGCAAGTATAATGTCAAAATTTTTTTCTTTTACATCTTCAATTGTTCCAAGGATGATTTCAAATTTATCTTTTACTTGGTTTATTGTAGCGTTTTCATTTGCGTTTTGATAAGCCCATTCATCATTGTCAACACCTATTGCTTTTTCGGCGCCAAGTTTTATTGAAGCTATTGCCAATATTCCGGAGCCAGTTCCAACATCAAGAACTTTACATTTCTGAGGAAGATATTTTTCAATAGCTTTTAGCATCAGTCTTGTTGTTTCGTGATGTCCTGTGCCAAAAGCCATCTTGGGGTCAATTTGGATTATTATTTTGTCAGTTGAATTGTAATCTTTCCATGTGGGTTTAATTACAAATTTCTCACCAACTTCAATTGGTTCAATTGATTTTTCCCATATTTCGTTCCAGTTTTTTTCTTCAAATTCTTTTATTGAAATTTGAATTTCTTCGGTTTCTTTAAAGTTGTTTACAAGATTTATAAAATGAGCTTCTTTATCGCCGTTCCATTCGGATTTTTTGAAATAGCATTTTATTGAGTTTTCAGTTTCCCATAAACCTGTGCTTCCGAATTCACTTGCAAGATTTAGGATAAATTCTCGTATTTCTTCTGGTGCTTTTATTTCAATTTCAATCCATGTGTTTTTCTTGTGAGTTTTATAGTTGGGCATATGTGGTTTAGCGACATTTTATTTTGAATTAATATAGCGAAATGTTTTTTGTGTTCAAAAGTTTGATTTTTTAATTTTTTGCAACAAAGAAAGTTTTTTCGTAAAATTGATTTGGAAGACAAATAAAGTAATTGTTGAGATGAGGAGATTAATTTTGCTTTTATCATTGTGTGTTGGACAGGTTTTTGCTGATAGTTTTGTTTATGTGATAAAGGTTGAAGGGACAATAAATCCAGCCACGGCGGAGTATATTTCAAGTTCAATTAAGAAGGCGACGGAGGAAGGGGCCGAATGCCTTGTCATAGAGCTTGATACCCCGGGCGGGCTTCTTGAGTCAACGCGCGGTATAGTTAAGGCAATTTTAAGCGCTGAAATTCCTGTTGTGGTTTTCGTTTATCCATCCGGTGCGAGAGCTGGTTCTGCGGGGGTGTTTATAACACTTTCTGCTCATATCGCTGCAATGGCTCCGGGAACTAACATTGGAGCAGCGCATCCAGTTGGGATTGGCGGTATTGGCGATACATCAAAAGTTATGGAGCAGAAGATAACAAATGATGCAGCAGCTTTTGTTAGAACGATAGCCGAAAAGAGAAATAGAAATGTTAAGTGGGCTGAAAGGGCGGTGCGTGAAAGCATATCTTCAACCGAGACGGAGGCTTTGAAAGAGAATGTAATTGACCTTATAGCAAGCGATTTGAGGGATTTACTCAATAAAATTGATGGCAGGGCTGTCAAGGTTGATTCAAGGGAAGTTACTTTAAATGTCAAAGATGCACGAATAAAGTTTGTTGAGATGAATTGGCGCGAGAGGCTTCTTGCTTTGATAAGTGATCCGAATATTGCTTATATTCTGCTTTTGCTTGGGATTTACGGGATTTTATTTGAGCTTTATAATCCGGGCTCAATTTTCCCTGGGGTAATTGGGGCGATTTGTTTGATACTTGCTTTTTATTCGCTTCAGGCATTGCCGATAAATTATGCCGGGCTTGCTTTGATAATTCTTGGGATAATTTTGTTGATCCTTGAGCTTAAGATAGTTAGCCATGGGCTTCTGACGATAGGTGGGGCGATATCCCTTTTGCTTGGTTCAATAATGTTAATAAATTCACCATTTGAATTTATGCAAATTTCTTTAACGGTGATAATAACTGCGGTTGCCTTAACAGTTTTGTTCTTCATTTTCGCCATAGGTATGGCTCTTAAGGTTCAAAGAAGGAAACCAACGACCGGTAAAGAGGGTTTGATAGGTGAGACTGGCGTTGCTCTTACGCAGTTTAAACCAGCATCGAATGGCTGGGCAGTTGGTCAAGTGAGAGTTCACGGCGAGATATGGAAAGCAATGAGCAAGGATTACATCAATCCAAATGAGGAAATAGTCGTCAGAGATGTTGAGGGATTAACTTTAAAGGTTGAGAAGGTTAACAGGAAAGAGTAAAATTAAAAAGTGAGGTGTTATCATGACGATATCACTTTTAACGGTAATTATCGTCTTTTTGATCATTATACTTTCAAGTGCTATAAGGGTTCTTCGGGAGTATGAAAGAGGTGTGATTTTCCGACTCGGGAGATTAATTGGGGCAAAAGGACCTGGGCTTATATTTTTGATCCCAATAGTTGATAGGATGGTCAAAGTAAGCCTTAGAACAGTTGTCCTTGATGTTCCACCGCAGGATGTTATAACAAGAGATAATGTCTCAATAAAGGTTAATGCTGTTGTTTATTTTAGAGTTGTTGACCCTGAGAAAGCGGTGGTTGAGGTTGAGGATTATCTTTATGCGACATCTCAGCTTTCGCAGACAACATTAAGGAGCGTTCTTGGACAGAGTGAGCTTGATGAAATTCTTGCTGAGAGGGAGAAGATAAATCAGAACCTCCAGCAGATAATTGATGCGCACACTGACCCGTGGGGAATTAAGGTTTCAATGGTTGAGATAAAGCATGTTGATTTGCCCGTTGAGATGCAAAGGGCGATGGCAAGGCAAGCTGAAGCTGAAAGAGAAAGAAGGGCAAAGGTTATCAATGCTGAGGGTGAATATCAGGCAGCTCAGAGGCTTGCAGAAGCTGCGCAAATCATCGGTCAATATCCGACGGCAATTCAGCTTAGATTTTTGCAAACACTATCCGAAGTTGCGTCTGAGAGGAATTCAACCACGATATTCCCAATTCCGATTGAATTGATAAGACCTTTCATTGAAGGTAGCGATAAGAAAAAATAGTGATGAGGTTTAAAATTGGATTTACTTGTTGTAGGCTCTGTAGCGCTTGACACAATTGAGACACCGTTTACAAGTGTTTATGAAACTCCCGGAGGTTCTGCGCTTTATATTTCAATTTCTGCAAGCTATTTCACAAAGTCAATTGGGCTTGTTGGAGTTGTCGGAAATGATTTCCCTGGAGATATGATTAAGGAGCTAAAAGATAGAGGTGTTAGCTTAAAGGGACTTAAAGTTGTAAAAGGTGGGAAAACATTCAGATGGGCTGGGAGATATCATTACGATATGAACACGCGGGAGACGATTTACACAAAATTAAATGTTTTTGCAGATTTTAATCCTGTTATACCTGATGAATTTAAAAAAAGCAAATTTGTTTGTCTTGGCAACATTGACCCAGTGCTTCAGCTTAAGGTTCTTGAGCAGGTTGATAAACCAAAATTGGTGATTGCGGATACTATGAATTTTTGGATTGAAAGCAAGTATGATGAATTGCTTGAGACGTTAAAGCGAGTTGATATTTTAATTGTTAATGATGCTGAAGCGCGTCAGATAGCGAAGGAGCCAAATTTGATAAGGGCTGGGAGGAAGATATTAAATTTCGGTCCAAAGGTTGTGATAATAAAGAAAGGAGAGCATGGGGCAATTTTAATGGTTGACGATGTAATTTTTTCGGCTCCAGCTTACCCTATTGAATCAATTCAAGACCCAACGGGAGCGGGTGATACATTTATGGGTGGATTTGTTGGTTGGCTTGCAAGGACAGATGACATTTCGGAAAAAAATTTAAGACGCGCTGTGATTTATGGGAGCGCAATAGCTTCATTTTGCGTAGAAGATTTTGGTATTAACGGAATAAGAAATTTATCTTTGGATAAAATTCAAGAAAGGATCAAATCATTTCAAGAGCTCACAAAATTTGAGATTGATTGAAATGAAGTTCAAAGCTTCGCTTCTTCTACTCACCCTGTTTGTTTTGCATTATAATTTAAACGCGCTTCAAGCTAATCGTTGGAACTTTTTGATAAATGGTGAACCGACATTGACTGGAATTGATGCCGGTATGTTTCAGGATACGGATACAAGGTTTAAAATTGACCTATCTGGGGAATGGCTTGCAAAGATTGATGGTCAAAACAAATGGTTTGAGGTGCTTATACCTTCTGCTTATGATTTCACAGGCAAGGTGACCTTTAGAAAGAGATTTAATCTTTCGGATTCAATAATTCATAACAAGGCTCTATTTTTTGTAGCCTATGGAATAAATTATGAGTGTCAAATTCTAATCAACGGGCAGTTTCTATCAAAGCATACCGGAGGATATACATCTTTTACTGTTAAAATTCCCGACAGGATGTTAAATGTTGGAGAGAATATTATTGAAATTCAAGTTAGCAATAAACTTAACTCAAAGACGACAATTCCTTTGAGACCGCAGGTTTGGGCGTGGAGAAATTATGGTGGAATTTATAGGGATGTTTATCTTCTTGCTGTGCCAAAATTGTGGGTTGATGAAGCAAGGGTTACTTATTCTTTTAGTTCAGGTTTTTCTGTTTTAAACGGTGAAGTTGAGACATTTATTTTTTCGGGTGAAATTTCCACAATTTTCAGCGATAAAAATTTTGACATCAAAGTTCAAATTTTTGAAAAGGATGGAAACCTGTTTATAACCGAAACATCGCTAGTCAAATTTTTTATTGATGATTCAAGGAGCGTTAAAGTAAAGATACCCTTTACAATTTATAATCCAAAGCTATGGTCTCCTGATTCACCTTCACTTTATATTTTGAAACTTGTTGTGATGAATTCTGGAAAAGTTGTTGATGAATTTATCGTTTTGACAGGTTTTAGGGAGTTGAAGATTGAAGGAGGTGATATTTATTTAAATGGGAAAAGAATTGTTTTAAAGGGTATTTCAAGGCATGAGGATCATCCAAAGTTTGGCAGTGCGATAAGTTATGAGCAGATGGAAAAGGATATAATTTTGATAAAAAGTATGGGTGCAAATGCTATAAGGCTTGCTCATTATCCATCTCATCCATATATTTTGAATTTGTGTGATAGGTATGGTCTTTTTGTTCTTGAAGAAATACCCGTATGGAATGTGCCAGCAGATATACTTGTAAATGATAGTTATATTTCTCTTGCTAGAAGTTATATTTCGGAAATGATTGCAAGGGATAAGAATCACCCGTCTGTGCTCGCGTGGGGCATAGGGAATGAGTTTGATTCAGCTGATGAGAAAACGCGAAGATATGTAAGCGAACTTGTGAAGTTTGTAAAGTCAATTGACGATAGACCGGTTTACTATGCGTCAAGGATGATAAAAAATGATGTTTGCGTTGAACTTGTTGATTTTGCATGTGTGAATGTTTACATAGATGATTTGAGAAAGTTTTCTGAAAATATCGGATATTGGAAGAGGAAATACGGTGGTAAGCCTGTAATTATAACTGAATATGGTAGAGCTATTCAGCTTGGGAACAGGAACGGCTACAGTGATCCGTTTTCTTACGAAGGTCAGGCGAAGTATATACTTGAAAGATACAGGTTAATTCAGGAGATGGATTTTGATGGTTCGTTTGTTTGGGTTTTCGCTGATTGGCGTGGGGAAAGACCAGTTATGACGCTTCCGAACCCTGACCCTTATTTATACACCATGGGTGTAGTTTCGTATGAACGAGAGAAAAGACCAGCATATGAAGTTTTGAAAGCTCTTTATACCGATGGGAGAGTTCCTTCACTTGCAATTGGCGATTACTCTGAAAATGTCCCCGAGGTTTACACTATCGCTGGAGTATTATTGCTTCTTTTGCTTTCTTACATTTATTATTCATATCGTTGGTTTAGGGAAAACTTTAACAGGGCGGTTTTTAGACCTTATAATTTTTTTGCTGACATAAGGGACAGGTATTTAATTTCAGCAGGTCAGACCACAATTCTCGCTATGATAATATCAACGACATTCGGTGTTTTCATTGCAGGCTTTTTGAACAGCTTAAAGCAAAATGAATTCTTGGACTATATCCTGACGCATTTGATTTTCATTGATTGGGTTAAGGTTAAATTAATTTCAGTGATATGGAATTCGATTTCAGCCTGCTTTTATTTTTCTTTGTTTTCATTTATTTTAATTTTGGTTGTTGTATTTTTCGTTCAGTTTTTCTCAATGTTTGTTCGCGTCAAAGTTTTTCCATTTCATTCTTACTTCGTTGTTGTTTGGTCGTTTTTACCAATTATATTTTTGATTCCTGTAGACATGATTTTGTATCAGCTGATAACTGGTTTTAAATCAGGTTTGATAATAGCTGGGATAGGTTTAGTTTTGATCTTTATTTCGTTTATGAGGTTGATAAAAGGGATTACGATAATTTATGAGGTAGGACAGTTAAGAGTATTTGCGTTTGCTATTGGGTTGGTTGTAGTTTTTCTTTGTGCGTTTTTGATTTATTACAATTACGAATTTTCAACATTTGCATATTTTAAATTTTTGTTAAACATTTTGAGCAGTGTAAAATAAAATTTGATGGGGCAGAATGTATCTTTCGCGGCTTGAGATATTTGGCTTTAAATCATTTGCACAGAAAGTTGAGCTTAAATTCAACGGCGGGATAACCGCTATTGTTGGACCAAACGGATGCGGTAAAACAAACATAGTTGATGCTATAAGGTGGGTTCTCGGGGAGCAAAGAGCAAGTGTTTTAAGAAGTGATAAAATGGAAGATGTCATATTCAATGGGACTAAAAATAGGAAACCGCTTAGCATGGCTGAGGTGTCAATTACGATTGAGAATACGAAAGGGATTCTGCCGATGGAATACTCTGAGGTTACGATAACCAGGCGTATTTTTAGGTCGGGTGAGAGCGAGTATTTTCTTAACAAAGTTCCGTGTAGGCTAAAGGATATAATTGATTTGTTTGCTGATACGGGGATGGGTGCAAATGCTTATTCAGTTATTGAATTGAAAATGATAGAGACGCTTTTGAGCGAGAAAGCTGAAGATAGAAGAAAACTCTTTGAAGAAGCTGCTGGAGTGACGAAGTATAAGCAGAGAAAGAAGATAACATATAGAAAACTTGAGGAGGTAAAAAGCAACCTTTCAAGGGTCAACGATATAATTCGTGAAGTTCAAAAAAATGTCGCTTCTTTGGAAAAACAAGCAAAAAAGGCGGAAAAATATAAGCAACTCCTTGAGGAAATAAAAAGTAAAGAGATTGAGCTTTTTGAAAGGGAGTTTTCGCATCTTCATAGAGTATTGATTTATCTTGAAGGGGTGTTTGAAGCTGAAAGGGGTAAAAAGACGAGTGTTGGAGATGAACTTTTGCGCGAGGAAAAGCTTCTTGAGGTTTTGCGTGGTGAGTTGAAAACGATTGAGATGCAAATTGACGAAATTCGCGGGAAAATTGAGACAGGGGTTTCACGGTTAAACTCAACCAGTCAAGAAATTGTACTTTTGAAGGAAAGGAAGAGGGCATTTATTGAAAGGATTGAGAGGATATCAAATGAAAAAATTGCGCTTCAAAATCAACTTTATGAATTAAACCAAGCGCTGGAGGGAAAAAGACTTTCTGCTAATTTGCTCAAGACTGAAAAGGCAAATTTGCAGGTTAAATATGCTGAAGCGAAAAAAGAAATTGATGAGCTTGCGGGTTTACTTGATGAGAAGAGAGCAGAGGTTAAAAATTTAAATGAGATGTTGATTGGGAAGATAAACGAGATTGCATTTAAAAAGGGTGAAATTGAAAAGATTAGAGCAAAGATTGAAAACTTTCGCGGGCGGTTGGATTTTTTGGCTGAAGAAAGACAGGCTTATGAGAGCGAAATTGAAAAGGTTGAAATTGAAATTAGCACATTGCTTGATAAAAGGGCAATACTTTTGAGCGAGCTTTCCAACGCTGAAAGGATTCTCAATGAAAAAGAATCGTTGAAGGAAAGCTTAAGGCTTGAAATGGAACAGTTGCAGAAGAGATATTTTTCAATTCAAGGTGAAATTGAAAGGAGGTTTTCAAAGATTGGTTTTTTAAAGGATTTGATAGAAAAGCACATTGACTTGTCTGAAGGAGCGCAATTTCTTGTACAAAATTATAACCAGAATTTTAAAAGTGTTTCTGATGTCATTGATGTTGAGATTGAATATTCTCACGCTATAGAGTCGGCGCTTGGTGAGTCAGCTGGATATTTAATAGTTGATACAGTCGCTGAAGCTGAAAAAGCTATTGAAGTTTTAAAGGCTCAAAACAAGAGCAAGGTCACATTTATCTGTCTTGAGAAAATCCCTGAAAATTACGCTTCAAATTTGCCCGTTCGTGGTGAGGGGATAATTGGTTGGGCAAATGAAATTGTTTCGTGTGATTTGAGATTTAAAAAGGTAATTGATTTGCTTTTGGATGAATTTCTTGTCGTAAAGGATAAGAATTCTGCCATTGAAGCATTGAAAAATTATGGAAACATAAAGTGTGTTACACTTGATGGTGAAATTTTCACAAATGATGGGTTGATAAAAGGTGGGAGTGTCAATGGCTCAACGCAGAGCGTTATCGGAAAGAGAAAGCAAATTGAAATTCTTGAAAGTGAGGTGGCGAATTTAACAGAGGAACTTGAGCAAATTCAGAATGAAATTAGAAATAAAGAAAGCGAAATTGAATCCATAAATTTGAAGGAGCTTTTGGAGGTTTTGAGAAGTGTTCAATCTTCAACTTCCGAAGTTGAAAAGATGATAGATCAGGCTGAGTATAGAAAAACAAAGGCAAGGGAAGGAATCGTTGAAAATGAGAAAGCAAAACTTGAGATTGAGGAGGAGGTAAAAACACTACTTCAAGTTTTGTCTGAGCTTGAGGACGATGTTCAAGTGCTTGAGAAGGAAAAGGGGAGGATTGAGCATAATCTTTCTCTTGCTACATCTGAATTTGAAAAGCTTGAAAGGGAATGGAGCGAGAAGGCTGATGGTGTTTCCGAGTTGAATGTCAAACTTATTTCAGTGGAAAATGAGGAAAAGAATTTTGAAGTTGATATAAAAAGACTTGAAAACGAGATTTTGAAGATATCAAAAAAGATAAACGAGTATGATGTAGAAAATGAAGAGTGTAAACTTCAGATTGAAGATATAGATTTTAGGCTTTCTGAATCGAGTGAAAAACTTAAATTGCTTGAAAGTGAGGTGTCAATGCTTCGGGAGAGATTAAAGGAAGTACGATCTCAGTATAACGATAAGTTAGTTGAGATTCAGTCAATTGAAAGGAAAATAAAAGAGGAGCGAGCTAAATATGAGGAATACATAAGTGCGATGCACGATCTTGAGATGAAGATGAATGAAGTGAAGCTTAAAATGCAGAGTTTGAAAGACAGAGCAAGGGAGGAATATCAAGTTGAACTTGTGTATAAAGAATTTCCTGAACAGGATGAATTTAACATTGCTGTTTTGAAGGAGGAAGTTGAAAATTTAAAGATGAAATTGAAATCACTTGGTCCGGTTAATTTGCTTGCGTTTAATGATTATGAGGAGGAGGAAAAGCGGCTTGAGTTTTTGATTTCACAAAGGGATGATTTAATAGAGTCAGAAAAGGCTTTAATTGAAACTATTGAGGAGGTAAACACGACAGCGCAGAAAAAATTCATTGAGACATTTGAAAAGATAAGGGAAAATTTCAAAAATACATTTACTTTGCTATTTGGTCCAGATAGCGAGGCTGATTTGAGGTTGGTTCCAGATGAAAATGGCGTTGTTGACTCGCTTGAGTCAAGAATAGAGATAATGGCGAAACCAAAAGGGAAGAGGTTGCAATCAGTTGACCTTCTTTCAGCTGGTGAGAAGACATTGACTGCTATAGCTCTTCTTTTTTCAATTTATCTTGTGAAGCCAAGTCCATTTTGTGTTCTTGATGAAGTTGATGCTCCGCTTGATGATGCGAATATCGGTAGGTTTATAAACCTTTTAAGAAGTTTCTCAAAAGATACGCAGTTTATTGTGGTGACCCATAATAAGAAAACCATAGAAGCTGCTGATACGCTTTATGGGGTGACGATGGAAGAGGAAGGGGTTTCAAAAATTGTATCAGTTAGATTTAAGCAGGAGGTTGAGAAGTTATGAATATAAAAGTGTTTTGCGATTTTGATGGGACGGTGGCTAAAAATGATATTGGCGATCTTTTCTTTGAAACTTTTGGGGATAAGGAGTTTTATGCACGGCTTGTTGAAATGTGGAGAAATTACGAAATTTCATCAAGGGAAATGTGGGAAAGAATTGCTGAAAGCGTAAGGATTGACGAAAGAAGTGCTGAAGAGCTGATAGTTTCGCAGGAGATAGACCGATATTTTCTTGATTTTGTCAAGTTTTGCAAGGATAATGGGATTGAAATTTTCATTTTAAGCGATGGTTTTGATTTTTACATAAAGAAAATTTTGGAAAGGTATGGGCTTTATGATGTTAAGTTTTTCTCAAACAGGTTATATATTGAGGATGGGAAAGTAAGACTTGAATTTCCGTACCCTGATTCTGTTTGTCGCATTTGTGGAAATTGTAAAAGAAATCATATGTTGACGCTTTCCGGGGATGAAGATGTGATAATTTACATTGGTGATGGATATTCTGATAGATGCCCAGCCGAGTATGCGGATATTGTTTTCGGCAAGAAGGAGTTGTTGAAGTTCTGCAAGAGGAGAAACATACCTGTTTATGAGTTTGAAAATTTTAATGATGTAATTGGGCAATTTAAAAGATTTTTAAGTGGGCGGAAGAAGTTAAAAAAGCGTTGGCAGGCGGAATTGAGAAGAAGGGAAATTTTTATGAGAGAATAAAATTTTGGGAGCTTATCCATATGAAAACAGATTTTAGGCAAAAAATTTTTTCTTATAGGAGTTATACGCCGATACCTTTTTTAATTGTTATGATATTATTTGCGAAGCCAACGGTTTGGAGTTTGGTGGTTGGTTTTTTAATCGCTTTAATTGGAGAGGTGATAAGATTTTGGGGCGTAGGGTATGCTGGAGGTGAAACTAGAACAACTGGACCTGTTGGCGGGAGCAAGCTTGTGACAAATGGTCCTTATGCTTATGTTCGCAATCCGCTTTACCTTGGCAATATGTTTATATATTTTGGCTTTGGACTTATGTCAATGGCGCTTTTCCCGTATTTTCAGATCGTTGGATTAGTTTATTTTTTTGTTCAATATTATTTAATTGTGACGCTTGAGGAAGAGTATTTAAGTAAGGCTTTTGGTGAGGAATATGAAAGATACTTTAAAAATGTCCCAAGATTTATCCCGAGGTTGAGAAGATATGAATTTGCTTCAAATTTCAAATTTAATTTTAAAGAGGTGTTAACTTCTGAGTGTAGAACTTTGCAAGCGTTTTTCGCAGTCACAATTTTAAACCTTGTTATTTTTCTTTTAAAAAACAACGGTTTAATCTGACTTTATGGCTAAAAAGATAATGGTGATAGCTGGGGAGACATCTGGTGATTTGCATGCTGGTAAGGTTGTTTGTGCTATGAAGAAAATTTTACCAGATGTTGAAATTTTCGGGGTTGGCGGTGAACGAATGAAGAGTTGTGGGGCTGATTTAATTTATGATATATCAAAAATTTCGCTTATTGGCTTCGTTGATGTGGTTAAGAATGTTAAGGAAATTCTTGAATTAAAGAGGTTATGTATCAACGCGCTTTTGAAACGCAAGCCAGACGCTGTTTTACTTGTTGATTATCCGGGATTTAATTTAAAGTTTGCCAAGTTTGCTAAAGAAAACGGATTTAAAGTTTATTATTACATCGCTCCGCAGGTCTGGGCGTGGGGCAGAAGTAGAGTTAAAGCATTGAGAAAATATGTTGACAAGCTTTTTGTGATATTTAACTTTGAGGAGGAATTTTTTAGAAGATATGATGTTGCAGTTGAGTTTGTGGGTCATCCGTTGCTTGAGGATTTAAGATATATTGAAAATTTCAAAGAACAAGAGTTTTTTGGGTCATACGAGATTGAAAGAAAGAAAATAATTTCATTTTTCCCTGGTAGCAGAGAACAAGAGGTAAAAATGATGCTAAAGACTATGATGTCTGCTGGGGAAATGTTGAGGGAAAAGTTTGATGTTGAGGTTGTCTTTAGCAGGGCAAAGGCGCTGAAAAGTTTTGAAGTTGAAAAACTACGAGATAGAGATTTTAAAATTGTTGATGATTCTCATTTGCTTTTGCGTTTTTCATATATTGCGATTGTGAAGAGTGGGACTATATCGCTTGAAGCTGGAATTGTAGGTGTGCCTATGGTTGTGTGTTATAAAACTTCTTATCTGAATTATCTCATTGGGAAAGTTTTAATTAAAAAAGATGTCATAGAGAGCATATCACTCCCAAATATCCTGCTTAATAAAAGGGTCGTCCCAGAGTTAATTCAATTTAATTTTACAATTGATAAAATTTTTGCCGAAGTAAAGGCGTATATTGAAGATGAGGAAAGATACGGAAATGTGAAAGAACAACTTTTAAAACTTAAAGATATACTTAAAAGAGACGGCGATAAAACTGCATCTGAGCTTGTGGCTGAAAAAATTTTGGTAGAGTTATGAGAAGTTTTCTGTTGAAATTATGGCGTGTGTTGAGATTCTTTATGTTGCCGTTTTCGTTTTTTTACTGGTTTGGGGTGATGTTAAGAAATTTTTTATATGATGTTGGGATATTCAAAGTCAAAGCTTTATCAAAGCCTGTTATATCGGTTGGGAATATAGTAGCTGGTGGCACAGGAAAAACTCCATTGGTTGAGTGGCTTGGAGCATATATTACTTCACTTGGTAAAAAAGTTGCAATTTTAAGTCGTGGATATAGCAGAAGAACGAAAGGATTTGTGCTTGTGACAGATGGTGAAAAAATTTTAGCCCGTCCAGATGAATGTGGCGATGAACCTTTTCAGATGGCTTTAAAGTCTGTTGAGAAAAATTTAAAATGGATAATTGTGGTTTGTGAAGATAGATATATTGCTGGGTTGAAAGTGTTGGAAAATTTTGATGCTGATGTTTTTATACTTGACGATGGGTTTCAACGAAGGGATTTGCATAGAGATATTGATATACTTGTCATATCCGGGGATGAGATAAATGAATTTTTAATTCCTGCCGGATTAAAGCGTGAGCCGTTGGGGTCAATTAAAAGGGCTGAGGTAATTGCATTCCGAAATGATGTCGTCGCGAAAAATTTTGGAAAATATCTATCCAGCGAAAATCAACTTATATGCTTTTTTAGATATAAACTTCTTGAAATACGAAAATTTTTTGATTATATTTTATTAGAAAAGCCTTTTAAAGGCAGAAAAATAGTCGCTTTTTCAGGCATAGGAAAACACAGAGGTTTTATAAAGATATTGAAAGACAATGAGTTTGAAATCGTAGGGGATTTTGAATTTCCAGACCATTATGTTTACAGTGAGAGGGATATTAATAAAATAGTTGAGGTTTTGAATTCATCAGGTGCTGAGTGTGTTGTGACGACCGAGAAAGATTATGCGAGGTTGTTTGAGATGAAAGAGCTAAAAAATTTGCCATTTTTTTATACGAGGATTGAAGTTGAATTTTATAGTGGGGGAGAGGGATTAAAACGAAAGGTTATGGAGCTGGTTAAATGATAAAAATTGGGGTTTCATATTGCGATAGTGGGTTTGAGAATTATTTGAGATGGCTTAAGAGGGCGAGCGAGGAAGTTGAACCAGTTGTTTTGTCATACAAAGAGCTTAACGCTAATGAGTTGAGAAAATGTGATGGGCTTTTGCTTACGGGCGGAGATGATGTTCATCCAGAATTTTATGGCGAGCCTGAAAGAGAAGGAGATAAATATAACCGAGATAGAGATTGGTTTGAATTTAAACTTCTTGACATTGCATTTAAAATGGGAATCCCTGTGTTTGGAATTTGTAGAGGGTTGCAGTTGACAAATGTTTATCTGCGTGGTAGTCTTGTTTTTGATATACAAACTGTCATGGGGACAAATCATCGCAAGGATGAAATCACAGGTGAAGATAGGATACACGATATTTTTGTTTTTGATGATTCAAAACTTTATAAAATTGTTGGTGAAGTCAGAGGAAGTGTTAACAGTAGCCATCATCAGTCAGCATACAGGCTTGGTGAAAATTTGCGTGTAAATGCGAAGTGTAGTGATGGGGTGATAGAAGGACTTGAGTGGGTTAGGGATGATAGGTTTGTTTTGCTTGTTCAATGGCATCCGGAAAGGATGAAAAATTTTGATAGTTCATTTTCAAAAAATTTGCTTGAGGCGTTTATAAATTCAGCAAAAAATAAAAAGGAGAGAGGATAATGCCCAAAAAGTATGTTTATTTCTTTGGCGGTGGCAAAGCTGAGGGGACTGCTGAAATGAAAAATTTGCTTGGTGGAAAAGGTGCAAATTTGGCTGAGATGACTAACATTGGTCTTCCTGTTCCGCCTGGTTTTACAATTACGACAGAGGTTTGCAGTTATTACTATAAGCACAATCAGACATATCCAAAAGGGCTTGAGGAACAAGTTAAGAAAGCGCTTGCAAAGGTTGAAAAATTAGTTGGAAGAAAATTTGGAGATCCGAAGAACCCGCTTCTTGTTTCCGTTAGGTCTGGAGCGCCAATTTCAATGCCAGGGATGATGGATACGATTTTAAATCTTGGTTTGAATGATGAAACGGTTAAGGGTTTGATTGAGCAGACCAAAAATGAAAGGTTTGCATGGGATGCGTATAGGAGATTTGTTCAAATGTATGGGGATGTTGTTCTTGGGTTGAAGCCAGAGACGAAAGAAGAAAGAGATCCGTTTGAGGTTTTGATTGAAGAGAAAAAGAAGAAAAGAGGGGTTGAACATGATGTTGAGCTTACAGTTGAGGATTTAAAGGAGCTTGTCTATGAATTCAAAGAGTTAATAAAGAGGAGGAAAAATGTTGATTTTCCTGAAGACCCGTGGGAACAGCTTTGGGGTGCGATTGGAGCTGTTTTCAGATCGTGGATGAACCCAAGAGCTGTTGCATATAGAAAAATTTACAACATTCCTGATGATATGGGAACTGCTGTCAATGTTCAAACGATGGTGTTTGGAAATATGGGCGATGACTCAGGGACGGGGGTTGCGTTCACGCGGAATCCAGCTACAGGTGAAAATGAATTTTATGGTGAATTTTTGATGAATGCACAGGGTGAAGATGTCGTCGCTGGTATAAGGACGCCGTTGCCAATTTCAAAGTTGAAAGAAGTCATGCCCCATGTTTATGAACAATTGCTTGAGGTGAGAAAAATTCTTGAAAGCAGATTGAAAGATATGCAAGATATTGAATTCACGATAGAGCGTAGTAAACTTTATATGTTGCAGACCAGAGCAGGTAAGAGGACTGGATTTGCAGCTGTTAGAATTGCGGTTGATATGGTTGAGGAAGGTTTAATTACGAAAGAAGAAGCATTGTTAAGAATTGAACCAGATGCTTTAAATCATCTGTTAAGACCTATCTTTGACGCTGCTGAAAAGGAAAAGGCTATAAAAGATGGTCGTTTGCTTGCCAAGGGATTGCCAGCTGGTCCTGGAGCAGCGACAGGAAGAGTTGTGTTTCATTCGGAAGATGCTGAAGAATGGGCAAGGCGTGGTGAGAAGGTGATTTTAGCGAGAATTGAAACTTCACCTGATGACATAAAAGGAATGTATTCAGCTGAAGGCATTGTTACTTCTCGCGGTGGTATGACATCACATGCGGCACTTGTCGCAAGGCAAATGGGTAAAGTTTGCGTTGTTGGATGTGGAGCACTTGATATTGATTATGTTAAAAAAGAAATGAGAGTAAATGGTCAAGTTATAAAGGAAGGAGATTATATCTCAATTGATGGCTCAACAGGTGAGGTTATACTTGGAAAGATAACGACTAAACCAAGTGAGGTTTTGCAAGTTCTCGTTGAAAAGACACTTGACCCAGAAAAAGCTCCTGTTTACAAGCAGTTTGAAAAATTGATGAAATGGGCTGATGAAGTTAGAAGATTGAAAATTAGAACGAATGCAGACCTTCCAGGTCAAGCTGCTATAGCTGTTGCATTTGGAGCTGAAGGGATTGGGTTGACCAGGACGGAGCATATGTTTTTTGAAGGTGATAGGATTATATCAATGCGAAAGATGATACTTGCTGATACAAAGGAGGAAAGGGAAGCAGCTTTGAATGAACTTTTGCCTTTACAAAGGCAAGATTTTTATGGGATTTTCAAGGTTATGGGAGATAGACCTGTTACCATAAGAACTCTTGACCCACCTTTGCATGAATTTTTGCCTCATACAGATGAAGAGATAAAAGAATTTTCAGAGAAAACGGGGATACCTGTTGAAAAAATTCGCAGAAGACTTGCGGAGTTGAAGGAATTCAATCCTATGCTTGGATTTAGAGGTTGTCGTCTTGGAATTGTTTATCCCGAGATAACTGCTATGCAAACAAGGGCGATAATTGAAGCTGCGTGTGATGTTGCAAAGGAAGGAATAAAGGTAAAGCCAGAAATAATGATTCCGCTTGTTGGACATGTCAATGAATTAAAGAATCAGGAAAAAATAGTTCGCGAAGTTGCGGAAAAAGTTATGCGGGAAAAAGGAATAAGAGTTGAGTATTCAGTTGGGACGATGATTGAAGTACCGAGAGCAGCTATAACTGCGGATGAAATTGCAACTGTTGCTGAATTTTTCTCATTCGGGACGAATGACTTAACGCAGATGGGCATGGGACTTTCAAGGGATGATTATGAAAAATTCGTTTACAGATATCTTGACCTTGGAATTTATGATAAAGACCCATTCCAAACGATAGATGTTAAGGGTGTTGGAGAACTTATGAGGATCGGCGTTGAAAAGGGTCGTTCTATTAGACCTGATTTGAAGGTTGGTATCTGTGGTGAGCATGGTGGTGACCCAGCAACGATTGAATTTTGTCATAAGATTGGGCTTGATTATGTAAGCTGTTCACCATATCGTGTTCCGATTGCAAGGCTTGCAGCAGCAAGAGCTGCTCTTCTTTATGATGGTGTTAAGAAAGTTAAATCTGTTGGAAAAACCGATAGAAAACCCGTTGCCAAGAAATCTGCTTCAAAGGCTAAGGGAAGAAAGAAAGTTAAACGAGTAAGATAATTTCATCGCGGGAGCTTAAAAGCTCCCGCAGTTTTTAAATAAAACATTGTGTAAAGGACCATGAAGCTTTCGGACTTTTATTATAATCTTCCTAAAAATTTGATAGCCAAATATCCTGTTGAACCGAGAGACAGCGCGAGGCTGTTAGTGCTTGATAGGAAAACGGGAAAAATTGAGGATAAAGTTTTTACTGATATTGTTGATTACCTTGAGCCTGGAGATTCACTTGTTATAAACAAGACGAAAGTTTTTCCTGCGAGATTAATAGGGCGGAAGGAAAAAACAGGCGCTAAAATTGAAATACTCCTACTGCGTGAGCTTAACCCTGAAGAACATCTTTGGGATGTATTGGTTGAGCCAGCGAGAAAGGTTAGAATTGGGAACAAGATCTTTTTTGGTGATAACAATGAAGTCTATTGTGAAGTTGTTGATAATACGACATCTCGTGGTAGGACGATAAAGTTTCATTACGAGGGTGATTTTTTTAAATTCGTTGAAAAATATGGTCAAGTTCCTTTGCCACCTTACATAAAGAGACCGCCTGAAGAAGAGGATAAGGAAAGGTATCAAACTGTTTATGCTGAAGTAGTTGGCTCAGTTGCAGCTCCAACGGCAGGATTGCACTTTACAACGAGGTTGTTAAAAAAGATTGAGAGAAAAGGAGTTAAAATTGTTCCGATAGTTCTTCACATTGGAATCGGAACTTTTAGAAAAGTTGAAGTTGAAGATTTGAGCAAGCATCGGATGGATTCCGAATATTTTGAGATACCACCTGAAAGCGCCACTTTGATAAACGAAACAATTGATAAAAAGAAAAGCGTCATTGCAGTTGGAACAAGCGTTGTGAGAGCTCTTGAATCAAGCGTGACAGCTGATGCCCATGTTAAGCCATACAAAGGTTGGACGGATAAATTTATTTATCCACCTTATGATTTTAAAATTGTTGATAAGCTTATAACTAACTTTCACATGCCTGAGTCAACCCCTCTTATACTTGTTGCAGCATTTACTGGACTTGAACTTTTGATGCAGGCGTATAAACACGCTATCAAGAATGGCTATAGGTTTTTAAGCTATGGCGATGCAATATTTATAATTTAAATCAACTTTACGATTATGAAAACCTTGGTTTTCGTCATCATAAACCTTTTAATTTTTTTAATTTTTGTCTACCTGATCAGGAAAAAGAACCTGTTGAGTTATTTTGAAGCGGGGCGATGGTGGGTAACCTGGTTTGCGGTTTCAATTATAACATTGATGGATGAACTCACATCAATTTTTTATGCGCCTTCTGAAGCATATAGATTTATTGGAATAAAGGCAATCGTATATATCGCTATAACTTCACTTTTCATCCGCTTCCTCTCAACGCGAATGGTTGAAATAGCTGAAATACTTGGAGTTCACAATATAAAAGGTGGTGGTGTTTACTCATTCTCGTATCTTGTCCTCGGTCCAACAGTATCATTTATAGCAGTTGCTTCTATTCTTGTTGTATATATATTGACTGCTTCAATTTCAACTGTTAGCGCCGTTGAAAATGGCTTGACGTTTTTGTCAATTTCTGCGGAGATAAAATTTATTCTGGAAATTTTTGTCATTTGGTTTATCGCTGGGCTAAATATCCTTGGGATAAGAGAAAACGCAAGGTTTACATTTGCGATTTTTATATTTGCCACATTTGTTCTTTTAAATCTACTTCTTGGTGGATTTTTCAACTTCAATCCTTCTGCAGTGGAAAAAGTCAAGCAAAGCTTTTCGCTGTTAATTTCAGATTTGAATGAGCCTTCAATTTTTAAATCATATGCTAACATCGTCACTGGAATTGGGAGCTGTATTTTGGCTTATTCTGGAATTGAATCAGTTCTTCAAACTGCATCGCTTGTCAAAAGCTGGCACGACATAAGAAAGGCGTATATTTTCCTTGCTCTCACAGTTGGAATTGTAACTCCGCTCATAGCTCTACTTGCTCTTTCTTCTGATATTGAGCTTGAAAAGCACGAAACTGATTTAATCCCGACATTTGCTGAGAAGGTTAACGGTTATAGTTTTGGTTTGGTTGTAAGCATACTTGCGGGTGTGACTTTGATAATGGCTGTTAACACCGCTATGGTTGCGTCTTCTGAATTAATTGAAAAAATTTGCGAAAGATATAATTTTCAGTGGTTGATAAAGTTAAACCGTCGTGGCTCGCTTTATAGAATTCATATCTTGAATGCGATTTTTTACTCAGTTATACTTTTAATAACAAGCGGAAGTCAAGCGGTTCTTGCGGAGATGTATGCGGTTGGGCTTGTCGCGAGTTTTTCAATTAACATCGCCTCACTTATAATTTACAGATACTTGATGGGAACGAAAGAGATAACCTATCATACATCGTGGACAGGGACATTGATACTTTTCATTGTTACATTTAGCATATTTGTTTATATCGTTTTGCATCGTTTATATGGAGCTTTGTTGTGGCTTTTTATGGTTATTTTCTTTTTGATAGCTGGGTTAAGAATTTCAAAGTTTAGAGCTCCAGAGATTCCGATAAGAAAAATTACAGATAGTCCAATGGATGTAATCTTTGCGATTGCAGATATTGATTCTGACGAAGTTCACATCCATTTCAAAAGACCGAGAGAAAACATAGAGGAAGGCGTGAATCAGAATGTAATTTATGTGAGTTTTTATTCGCCAAGACTTGATAAGCCCGAAAGAAAATTTGCGAGGCATTTTTGGATTTCAATTCAACCGAGGGCAAGCTTATTTGATATGATAGTTGGATTGTTGAACACGATAAGATATGAAGTTCCATCTGGCAAAAAGGTGCATATTCATTTCGGTTGGCCACTTTCATCGTGGATTGACAGAATATCAACGGGGGTTATGGTTTACAAAATAATTAATTTGCCCCAAAAATTCCCCGAATTTATCTTTCATATTGATTACTCAGGCAACGAAGAACAAAATAAACAGGGAAAATCTTGAAAGTAACCGCAATAATTCCAGCTGGTGGATATGGGAAAAGAATTAACATGGGAATACACAAGCAATTAATAGAAATTGCAGAAAAACCGATTTTAATCCATACGCTTGAAAAATTCCAAAATTGTAGTTGTATTGATTCAATAATTATTGCAACTGCCCCAGAAATTTTGCTTGATGTTGAGCATCTCATAAAAAAATTTAAAATAACAAAAGTAGTTGAAGTGACAATTGGCGGAAATGAAAGGCAAGATTCTGTATATAACGCACTGCAAATGATGGTTTACCATCATTCTGAAATCGTTGTTGTTCACGATGCAGTTAGACCTTTTATAAATTGTGAAAAAATTTGTGAAGTTGTATCTGCGTGCAAGGAAACTGGAGCTGCGATACTTGCTGTGAGACCAAAAGAGACGGTAAAAGTTGGAAGTGAAGATAAATTCATTGAAAAAACACTTGATAGAAATTCACTTTGGCTTGTTCAAACACCGCAGGCATTTTATTATTCAATTTTACAGCAAGCATATAAAAAAGCTTATTCAGAGTCGTTTTATGGCACGGATGATGCTTCGCTTGTTGAAAGGCTTGGAGTTAAAGTAAAAGTTGTTGAGGGACTTTATGAAAATATAAAAATAACAACACCTGAAGATATTGAATTTGCAAAGATGTTGCTTGAAAGGAAATGAAATTTTAAATAAATTAAACATAAAGCGCCTGTAGCTCAATTGGATAGAGCAGCGGACTTCGGATCCGCGGGTTGGGGGTTCGAATCCCTCCAGGCGCGCTAAATCTCTGTGTCTTTCCTTCTTAACTCTATATCTCCACCCGATGTTGAAGCTATTATCTCTGCTGAAATCTTCTCTCCTATTTTCCCTTTCAATTCAGAATTTGTTTTCGTGTCAATTTTTATCGGAAAGTCAATGTGTATGTCGCCTCCAGATACTTTTAAATCAACATATGCATTTAAATTTGATGGAGCGTAAATTTTTATATCTCCACCAGATGAGGATAACCTTGTTATGCCTGATAAATTCGTGAAGTCAATTTTTATATCCCCACCTGATAACGAGACTTCAGCAGAGCCATTTAGTTTATTAATTGTGATGTCCCCACCTGAAGATTTTGTTTCAAGTTTACCCTGATAGGTGCTTACAATTATATCACCACCTGCTGATTTAAGCTCGCTACTACCCGAACAATTTTTAAATCTTAAATCTCCTCCCGTTGTTGAAGCATAAATTATTCCATTTAAATTTTCGCCCTGAATATCTCCGCCGGAAGATGATAAGTTAATCTCACCACTAAATTTTTCAATTTTAATATCTTCACCGCTTACTTTTATATTCACATTCAAGCTTTCAGGCGCATAAACTACAAGCTTTGCCTCTTCAATCCACCTACTCTCAAAAAGGTTAAATAGGTTGAAAAAACCTCGCCTATCTTTATGCTCAATGTCTATATTTAGCGCGTTCCCTTGTTCTTTAAATGAAACATCAAATCTTTTCAGCTCTTTTTCCGAACCCCTTGCGTAAAATTCAACTTTTATTTCGCTTAGTTCGTGTGATTGAACAAATACATCTGCTGATTCGGATTTGATTGAAAGTTTGAAGCCAGGTTTTGCTTTAAATAATTTTGATATTTTCAACTCGCGCTCGTTGTTGTCTGCTGATTCTGTGGTTAAAATTTCCTTTGTCTTTATGCTTGAACAAATAAGCAAACTGCCAGCGAACACCAAACCCGTGAAGATGAAAATTAAAAATTTTGCTCGCATATGACGATTCTTTTTTGTTTTTCTAATTCTATGAATACGAGCTAAATTTGAAAATGTTACTCTCCCCCAATCTCGCTGGCGGTTTTAAATGTATGAAGAAGTGCATCTATTTGAACTACAAGTTTTTTCTTCTCATATCTCGGTGCAAAAATTGAGCCGTCAATAAAGTAAATTCTTTTTTGTTTCTCATCGTAAAAAACATAGGATATAAACAGACCTCCACCCGTAAAATCGTTAAATCTCCACAAACCCTGCATTCTTACGGCATATCTACCATTAAAATTCACAGGGAAGAAATAGAGATATTTTATGCTTTCAGGGTCATCAGCTATTACAACCCAGGCGTCATCTCTTGTTGTTCGGTAAAATTTTTTAGTTATTTCATTTCTCTTTTCCGCTATCCAAACTTGGTTGAAAAACTTGTATGGATTCTCAACCGAGTCAATCCAGTGTATGAAGATAAATCTTTCCATATCTTCGGGGGTTCTCCTTCTCAGCCAGACGAATTTTTCCTGCGCTGAATCTTTTGCAATATAGTAATCGTGTTGAACGAAAATTGTCCATCCATATTTCTCAAGAAAATATCTTTCAATATCTTTCTTGTTGTGTCCTTCGGAATAAATTGCGTCAAGTTCTCTCTTAAAAAATTCATTCCGAAAATAAATGTAGATATCGTTTTTGTTTTCTTTTAGGCGTTTTAAAAGTGTTTCTTTATCTTTCGCTACTAAGACGAGAATGATCTGACCTTTGCTCCACAAATCATTTTTTATGAACATATATGCTGAATCCTTTTGAACAAGCTCTTTAGCGGACGGGTTAAGCATATTCAAGATGTAAGTGCCAATTTCGCTTTTATCATCAAGCGTTGAAACAAACATTAAATTTTTGCTGGTTTTGAGTTTGTCAATTGAATAAATTTGAAATTCTGGTTTTATGATAAATAGGCTTTCGGGTTGTGGGGTGTAAAGAAGACGATGAAATGTTGACCTGAGTGGTTCTTGTATTTCCGTGTAAAGAAGCGAATCAACATAGGTTATTATCTCTGTTTCATCACCTGTTGATTTTGGCTTGAGCTGTGAGCAGGAGGTAAGCAAGATCGAAAAAGCAAGTATAAAAAGAAGTTTTTTCATCGCAGGTTAAACCTTTTTACTTTAGAAAGTAAAGGTCAAAATTAGGGTAAAATATTGAATACAAAATCCACATCGTTGCACCTATGCTTAAGGGGATTGATAAATTGTCGTCAACTTTTAAATCGGTTGAGAGAGCTTCTATTATTCCGCCAACTATTGCTGAGAACATTGTTATTAGATATTCACCTGGCAAATTGTGGACTTTAGGAGCTAAAAAGACCACGGGGATTGAGGCTATGATAAAGGCTATCGTTCCTTCAAGAGATTTTTTGAAAAATTTATGTTTGCCGAATTTTCTGCCAAATACAGCTGCGCTTGCATCAGATAAAATTAAAATTGCAAATGCATTTATGAAGATAAATTTGGGGAAAATTATCACGCAGATAAGGGCTGAAATAAATACCCATGTTGCACCGTTTAAGTTTTTCGCTTTATGGTCTCTTTCATGCTGGCGAAGTATAGGACCGAATAATTTATAGAAAAGTTTTTGTGCTGATGGGCTGTAATATCTTATTAAATCAGCTGCAACAAATCCGAATGTCAAAATAATTAAAATTTTTATCGCAAGATCGCGCGGTGTGAAGTAGTATATTACGGGAATAAGCATTGAAAATTGATGTATCGCCTTGCGGATGTATTCAACCTTGTAATTTCTGTCAATGTTTTTGCTGAAGTCGATTAGTATTTCTGAGTAATCGGGTGATTCAAGCAGTCCGTTGATTTTTTGATTCAGTATCTGCAGATACTCTTGAAGTTGTTTCATCCCGGCCATTTGCTTTCTTTTGTATAGGTGGTAGGTCCTCATCGTTTATGATTTTATCTATTTCGTCGCCGGTGAGAGTTTCTCTTTCAAGCAATGCATTTGCAAGGCGATGAAGCACATCTATATTTTCCTGCAATATCTTTTCAGCTTTTTCCATACAAGTAGTCACAATCCTTTTGACTTCTTCATCTATTAAAATTGCTGTTTGTTCGCTATAATTTTGATGCCTTGTTATCTCTTTCCCAAGGAAAATTTCTTCTTCTTTTGTTCCGTATGTAATAGGTCCAAGACGTTCACTCATTCCCCACTCGCAAACCATCTTTCTTGCAATCATCGTAGCCTTTTCAAGGTCATCAGCAGCGCCTGTTGTTAGTGAGTTAAATATTATCTTCTCAGCTGCTCTTCCACCAAGCGCATAAGTTATCATCGCTTCAAGATATTCTTTAGAATATGTATGCCTTTCATCAATTGGTAAATATGTTGTAACTCCAAGAGCTCTACCTCGTGGAATTATCGTAACTTTATGAACTGGGTCAGCTTCGGGGAGCATTTTCGCGACGAGGACATGACCTGATTCGTGGTAAGCGGTAATCCTTTTTTCACGTTCTGATATAGCGACATTTTTCCTTTGGATTCCCATCATAACTTTATCTTTAGCTTCTTCAAAATCCTGCATCGTTACGAGGTCGTGATTTTTTCGCGCAGCTAAAAGAGCAGCTTCATTTACAAGGTTCGCAAGGTCAGCTCCAGAAAACCCAGGCGTTGACTTTGCTATAACTTCAAGATTGACATCTGGGGCAAGTGGTAATCTACGGGTGTGAACTTTTAAAATTTCAAGTCTTCCCTTTACATCAGGTCTATCAACAACAATTTGCCTATCAAATCTGCCAGGTCTTAACAGTGCTGGGTCAAGTATGTCAGGTCTATTTGTAGCAGCGATTACGATTATACCGCTGTTTTCTTCAAAGCCGTCCATTTCAACAAGAAGTTGATTTAATGTCTGTTCTCTTTCGTCGTGTCCGCCACCAAGTCCAGCACCTCTATGTCTGCCGACAGCATCAATTTCATCTATGAAAACAATGCAAGGAGCAAGTCTTTTAGCTTGTTCAAATAAATCTCTAACTCTGCTTGCTCCAACGCCGACGAACATCTCAACAAATTCCGCACCGCTTATGGATAAAAATGGAACTCCAGCTTCACCTGCGACCGCCTTTGCAAGCAATGTCTTCCCAGTTCCAGGCGGTCCAAGTAAAAGAACACCTTTTGGTATTTTCCCACCAAGGCGCTGGAATTTCGCTGGGTCTTTGAGAAATTCTATTATTTCCTTCAACTCCTCCTTTGCTTCTTCAACTCCAGCGACATCGTTAAATGTAACCTTTGGTATGTTATTTGTTACAATCCTTGCTCTACTTTTTCCAAATGTGAAAATGTTTTTCGTCGTGGTCCCTTGCATTCTTCTCATTATTAAAAGCCAGATGAAAATCAAAAGAATCCACGGAATTATGCTTAAAAATGTATTCAACCATTGGTCGCTTCCCTTGACAAAGTTAAATTTAATTCCTCTACGAGTCCATTCATCTATCATCTTTGAATCAGAAGCATTTGGAAGGAAAATAACAAATCTATCGCTTCTGACTTTTTTACCATCAACAGTTATCATCTCCTCGGGTTCTTTTAATACACCATGGAAATCAAAATTGTTTATATCTGTTTTTTTAACTATAGCTTCTTTAATTTTCCCCGCTTTTAAAAACTGCTGATACTGGTCAAATGTGATTTCATATTCAAGTTTTTGATTACCTCTAAACCACACCATAAGCGCAAAAACAGCAGAGATAATTATAAGCCAGCTCAAGATGACACGTATCACCTTTCCCCAGTTGAAATCGTCGTTTTCGCCGTTGTTGAATTGCTGTCTTTTCATTTTATTCACTTTTTACTATGTTGTCATTATTAAAATTTAAAAATTTATTCAATCATTTCACAACATCTCAATCAGTGTCAATCACATAAATTCCTTTCAAATTCCTTCCTTTCTGCGCATAGTCAAGCCCATAGCCAATTACGAATTCATCGCCTATCTCAAACCCAATGTAATCAATTTCAAAATCAATTTGAACTCTGTTCTTTTTATATAACAAAGTCACTATCCTTAAAGATTTCGGGTTTTTCAGCATTATTAAGTTTTTAATGAATTTAATTGAAAGACCTGAATCAATTATGTCCTCAACCACAATGATATCTCTTCCTGTCACCTGGCAATCAAGGTCCTTAAGAAGTTTTACATGACCTGACGATATTTTCTCATCTCCATAGCTTGAAAGTTTTAGAAAATCAACTTCGCAGTCAATTTTAACCTCACGAATTAAATCCGCAAAAAATATAACCGAACCATTGAGGACTCCAATAAAAATCGGAACGCTCCCAGCGTAATCTTTACTTATTTGTTCCCCGAGCTCCTTTACTCTTCTTTTTATCTCCTCTTCAGGAATTAAAATTTTGAATCTTTCGCCGTTAATATAAACTACCTCTTCACTCATTTATCCCGCCTGTTTGTTTTTTATGAAATTCAACTTTTAAAATTTTATTTGTTGAATCGGTTATCTTAAATCTCTCATCAAGCCTAAGACCACATACCCAAACTATTTTGCCTTCGGATTCAAGCACAAGAACTTTTCTTTTTTCATAAATAGGTATTTTCAAATCAATTAGAAAATCACTTATCTTTTTTCTGCCTTTCATTCCCAGTGGAACAAACCAGTCACCCGGTTGCCAATTTCTCAAAATGAGCTCATCCGCTATAAGTTCAGCGTCAATGTATTCAACTTGCGAATTGTTGCTGAATTGAACTTCTTCCTTTTTGACAAATTCAGACGAGAAAACAAAATGTTCTGTTTCATATCTTTCGCCAGGATGAACATATACAAATATCTCGCTTTCAACGAATTCGGGCTTTTGCATAAAGACAAGGTGCTGACGGTCTCTGTAAACAAACAAATCGCCCGATATCATCACAGCACTTCCAGGTGTTGAATCAACAAGATTTAAAATAGAAAGAACCCTCGCGAAGTCAATTCTTTCACCGAAGAATGATTCAACTACCGAAATTATCACGCTTTCCTGGATAAAATATAAATAACTTTTCAACCTTTGGATGTCAACAAAAACTTTTCCTGGCGTTTCTTCAACTGTTATAAATTTTGTTATTTTAGAAACCTCATGTCTTATGAATTCGCTCAGCTCAGAAAATATCTGTGCTGTTCTATTTAAAGTTTCAATTATTCCGGGATTTATATTTTCGCTTATCAATGGCAAGAGCTTGAGCCTGATGTAATTTCTTCTGTATGATGTTTTAAAATTTGATGAGTCAATTCTGTAAGTTAAACCTTTTTCATTTGCATATTCTTCAATTTCATCTCTCGTTGCGAAGAGAAGCGGTCTTATGATATTGCCTCTTTTGACTTGAATCCCAGCAAGCCCATTTACACCTGAACCACGAAATAAATTTAGAAGCACAGTTTCAGCATTATCATTTGCGTTGTGGGCGGTTGCAATTTTATCAAATCCCTTCAACAATCTCAATGTCTCAAAGAAGTTATATCTTAATTCCCTTGCTCCTTCTTGGATTGAAATTTTTCTTGTTTTGCAATATTCCCTTGTGTTTTCGCTTCTGACATAACATTCAAGCCCAAGTTTAGAAGCAAAGCTTTTTACGAATTCTTCATCTTCGTCTGATTCAGCACCTCTTAACTTATGGTTGAAATGTGCGACGATGAGCTCAAGCTTAAGTTGGTCTTTAAGCTCGTTTAAGACATCAAGTAGCACAATTGAGTCAACACCTCCACTTACTGCGACGACAATTTTATCCGATGGTGTGATAAGTTTATTTTTCTGGGCGAACTCGCGGAAACGATTTATAAAATCTTTCACCATAATTTTTCATTTGCGGCTTATTATACAAAAAAACCTTTCAGCCTTTTGGACTGAAAGGTTTCGTTTAAAGTTTGTAGCGGGTGAGGGACTCGAACCCCCGACACGCGGATTATGATTCCGCTGCTCTACCACCTGAGCTAACCCGCCACAAAGGGTAATTTTTCAATAAAAATATACAAATTCGGGATGAAAAAGTCAAACTTGGAGGTTTATATCGGTATCTTTCTATGATGCTTGGAACTTGAGCCAGAATCTAATGGTCTAAAATGAAAATGTTCAAAAAATCTCTTGAAAATTTGAGCCGAAAATTTTAAGTTAAAATTAAAGTAAAAACAAAACCTTGATTTAAAATGGTGAGAAGAATATTTATTGCTTTGCTACTTGTTTTCCTTCCTTATAC
Source organism: uncultured Bacteroidota bacterium (assembly GCA_964438815.1). Classification (GTDB taxonomy): domain Bacteria; phylum Bacteroidota; class Ignavibacteria; order Kryptoniales; family Kryptoniaceae; genus Kryptonium. The sequence continues at coordinate 49,610 of CAYTKW010000001.1, read as the reverse complement.
TTCTTTTTCTCAAAAGTTAAATTATCCCTCAACCAAAACAGTTGATGTAGTTGAAGATTATCATGGGGTAAAAGTTGCTGACCCATATCGATGGCTTGAAAATTTTGAATCTGAAGAGGTTAAACAATGGGTTGAAGCACAAAATAAAATTACATTTGACTTCGTTCGTTCTGTTCCGTTTTATGACAAGATAAAGCAGAGGCTGACGGAGTTGATGAACTATCTAAAATTTTCTGTTCCAGTAAAAGTTGGAAACCGATACTTTTTCTTTAAAAATGATGGATTGCAAAATCAATCAGTTCTTTACATGCGTGAAGGTTTAAAAGGTAGAGATTTGCTTGTAATTGACCCAAATAAATTTAGTGAGGATGGCACAATTGCTTTGATGAATTTGTCATACAGCAGGGATGGAAGGTTTATCGCTTATGGAGTTTCAACAAGTGGTAGTGATTGGCAGGAGATAAGAATAAGAGATGTGGGCACTGGTAAAGATTATGATGAAGTTTTAAAGTGGTGTAAATTTTCAAGCATTGCCTGGCTACCGGATAATTCTGGATTTTATTATAATCGCTTCCCTGAACCTGGCACAGTTCCAAAAGAAGATGAAAACAATTACAACAGAGTTTACTTCCATAAACTTGGAACGCCACAATCTGAAGATATACTTGTTTACGAAAGACCTGATGCAAAAGAGTTGAATTTTTACCCACGCATTACCGATGACGGTAAATATCTAATTTTGACCGTTACACATGGGACAAGCCCTAAAAATAGAATTTATTATCGTGAGCTAAACAGCAACGGTGATTTTATCCGCTTACTTGATGAAGCGGACGCAAGTTATGACTTTATTGGAAACAATGGAAGTGTTTTTTACTTCGTTACAGATTTAAACGCACCAAAGTATAAAATTATCGCAATTGATGTTAAAAACCCAAACAGAAGTAACTGGAAAGATGTTATACCTGAAAATAAAAGAGCAGTCATAGCTGATGCACAGATAGTTAATAATCAATTTGTGATAGTTTATACAGAGGATGTGAAACACAGGATAGAAATTTATTCGCTTGATGGTAAATTCGTCAGCGAGATTAAACTGCCAGAGGCTGGAACTGTTTCGGGATTATCGGGGAGACAAAATGATGATGAGATGTTCTTTGGGTTTACATCTTTTTTGCATCCAATGAATGTTTATAGATATGATTTTAAGACAGGAAAGTTGGAATTGTTTTTTGAAGTGAAATCAAGTGGATTTGATCCGAAAAATTATGAGGTTAAACAAGTTTTTTACGAATCAAAAGATGGCGTGAAAGTTCCGATGTATATAGTTCATAAGCGTGGCATAAAGCTTGATGGTAACAATCCAGCTTTGCTTTATGGTTATGGAGGGTTCAATATAAGTATAATGCCATCGTTTTCGGCAGTTAGATTGTTGTGGCTTGAAATTGGCGGTGTTTATGCAGTTGCTAATTTACGCGGTGGAAGTGAATATGGTGAGGAATGGCATCAAGCTGGGATGCTTGATAAAAAGCAAAATGTGTTTAACGATTTTATCTCAGCTGCTGAATGGTTAATTAAAAATGGCTATACAAATTCAAAAAAACTTGTCATAAATGGCAGAAGCAATGGTGGACTGCTTGTCGCAGCTTGTATGGTTCAAAGACCTGATTTATTTGGGGCAGTTGTGTGTGAAGTTCCAGTTATTGATATGTTGAGATATCATAAATTTACAGTCGGAAGATACTGGATTCCTGAATATGGAAACGCTGAAGCTAACCCAGAACATTTCAAATTCCTTTACGCTTATTCACCACTTCATAATGTTAAAAAAGGTGTGGCTTATCCGCCAACGATAATCACAACCGCAGATCACGATGATAGAGTTGTCCCATTGCATGCATATAAATTCACTGCAACGCTTCAATCATCAAATGCTGGTGATACACCAATTTTACTTAGAGTTGAAACAAAAGCAGGTCATGGCGCAGGCAAGCCGACATCAAAGATAATTGAAGAACAAAGCGATATTTATGCTTTCTTGTTCAAGGTTTTGGATATAAACTTTTGAAATTGATTTTTTCGTTTTGATTTTTTAATTTTTAAAAAAATTCAGCCCCTGTAGCTCAGCATGGATAGAGCAGCGGTTTCCTAAACCGCGTGTCGCAGGTTCGAGTCCTGCCAGGGGCACAAATTTTTTATTCAGATGCTCTTACTGTTTCCCTCCCAATATATTTGTTAAACCATGCAATTATCCTCTTACCAATGTCAGCTATAAATTTTGGTTCTTGAACTCCGTGCGGAGTTCTCGGATAAATTATCATTTCAGTTATGCAACCTTGTCTTTTCAAAGCGTTGTAAAATTCTTTCCCTTGTGAAAGCGGAACTCTGACATCAGCTTCACCGTGAATTATTTGCGTTGGCGTTGTAACCCCTTTGACATTAAATATGGCAGAATGTTTCATATAAACATCAAGGCGGTCCCAAAACTCGCCAGAAAAGTAATCGGGCAAGAAGCTTGGAATATCAGCCGTTCCGGTAAAGCTTATTAAATTTGTAACTCCTGCGCCAACACTTGCAGCTTTAAATCTTTTTGTCTTCGTCGCTATAAACGATGTCATATATCCGCCGTAGCTCCAACCAGCAACACAAAGGCTTTCCGGATGAACAATTCCCATTTCAATTAATTTATCTACCCCTGCCATTAAATCTTCGTAATCACCGAAGCCCCAATCATTGTAGTTTGCAAATCTGAACTCTTTCCCATATCCACTACTTCCTCTTGGGTTTGGTCTGAGAACAACATAACCTTCCTGTGCAAAAGCCTGAATTGGGTAGACAGCACCAGCAGCTGTAAAGTTTTGTGTGAAAACCCCTGCAGGACCTCCATGGACTAACAGTATAAGTGGATACTTTCGTCCTTTCTCGTAGTTCACTGGATAAGTTACGAGCCCTTCAATTTCAAATTTTCCATCTTTTGATTTCCATTTTAAAATTTCAGTTTTTCCCATTGGAAGTTTCGGAAAGTCTGAATTTACATCAGTTAATTTCTTCGGCTCAAATTTTTTCAAGCTGGTTACATAAACATCTGGTGGAGTTTCAGAATTTTGATAAACAAATGCCATAGTCGCTCCATCATAACTAAATGATGCGCCTGTGTAATTGCCATCGTCCGGGGTTAAAGGTCTCGGTTTGCTTCCATCAACGGGCAAAGCCCATAACCGTAGCGAAGTTCTATAAGCCTCGCTTACATAAATTTCCTTCCCATCTTTTGACCATGAAATTATTCTGCAATTCTCATCGGGCGTCGGTGCTAATTTTTTCGCTTCCCCGCCAGTTGCTGGTATGATATAAACATATCTCAAACCAGCCCATTTTATTGTTCCACCATCAGATTCAAAAGCAATCCACTTGCCATCAGGTGAAAATTTCGGGTTTGCATCAGAGCCTTTCCATTTTACTAACACTTTAACTTCTCCACTGTCGGATGGAACAATTGAAATGTCTGATGTTGTCCATACATCAACTTCAGGATTTATTTGATGTGAGAACACGATAAATTTTCCATCTGGAGACCAGTCAAATGATGTCACATGAAATTCGCCTTTTGTCAATCTTTTGACCTTGTATTCACCCTTTTCCTTTTCAAGCGATACGACATATAAGTGGGCATATTTATAATTTTTACCGACGACAATCATGTCAAGTTTTTCCTTTTTCGCCTTTATCTCTTCCTCTGTTTCGGGGTCAGCACTTGTAAAAGCAATTCTCCTTGAGTCAGGAGCCCAACAATATGATATGACGCCAGATTTAACTTTTGTTATTTGTTCAGCTTCACCGCCTGTTAATCTTAACAGCCAAATTTGATTTTTACCGTCACTTCCCCTTGCAGATAAAAACGCAAGATATTTTCCATCGGGTGAAAATGACGGACTTGTGCACGATTTCTCACCAAATGTAAACTGATAATTCATTTTTCCATCGGATGAGACTACCCATATGTGTGTCAGGTATTCGGATTTTTCACCTTCCATTAATGGAACCGACACAGTGTAAGCGATTAATTTACCGTCAGGTGAGATTGCGGTTTCCCCGACGCGTTTAAATTTTATCATCACATCAGGGGTCCACTTGTCCTGGGCGTATAGAATATTTAAAGCGAGAATGCCCAAAATCAGAGTTAAAATTAAAATCTTCGCTCGCATAGTTGCACCTCCTTATTTTATTTTGCAAAAAATGTTTTGGGTTTAAGCGCTGACTCAATAACCTGCCAAAATTCATCAGGTTCACCATCAAGCCTCCAAATAGCAATTCCAGCAAGATTATATTTGTTTACAAGCTCAAGCTTTTCCTTCAAACTTTTATCGTCTTCAAAATATATCAAGTTTTCAACCCCATTTTCGTCTTTGAATTTAAAATAAGGCGACTTCGCTTTTTTGTCCCACTTTTTCTTCAAATTATACTTTGAAACAATCTCTCTAAGCTTCGGGTAATAAATTCCCCTTCCTTCTGAATTTCCAACCCACCATCTCCCATAAAACGGAATCCCAAGAATTATCTTCTTTGGCTTTACACCTTGTGAAATTGCAAATTTAATCGTCTCTTCTACCCACCATTTTGGAGCAACAGGTCCTGGCGGGTCAAGCCTTCCGGAATAATCATATCCCATTATAACGAAGTAATCAACAACTTCTCCAAGTTCAGCATAGTCATAAACACCTGCCCAATCTGTTAATTTCTCTTGTGTTTTTGAAATAACATCAACACTTACAATTTTCCCATAGTTATGAAGTTTTGCACTTACTAATTCCACAAACTTTGTATATCCATCGCGGGCATTTACAAATGGTCCCTCAAAGTCAAGGTTAATTCCAATGAAATTTCCATTAAGAACAAATTTTAAAATTGAATCTGCAACTCTTTCCCTTGTTCTCGGGTCAGATAGCAACGATTCTGCTACATCTGTTCTAAATCTTTGATTTACAACGAGTGGCATAACTGCTAAATCATTTTGACGAGCAAAGTTTAAAAGATTTGAATCAACATCAGCTATTAAGTTCCCTGCGCTATCAATGGCAAGCCATGTCGGTGAAACAATTGAGATAATGGATGAATTTTTCTGTAAAGATAAAAAACTTGTCGTGTCTGATTTTACAACCCACGCAATTACAAGTTTAGGTTCATACTCAAACGGTGGTCTAAGGGTTGCGCAGGAAAAGAAATTTAAAATTAAAAATGTCAAAATTACCTTCGCTCTCATACAAATTTAATTTTATTGAATTTTCAAACTTATAAGTTCCGCTAACACTTTATAAATTGCGCAATAATCCTCATTTTCATATCCCTTTGAAATTGCCTCGTTGTAAAGCTCACGAACTGCATTCATAACGGGGAGATTAATTCCTTGCGCTTGTGCTGTTTCAATGAGAAGATTTATATCTTTAAGCATGTGCTTTGTGTAGAAATTTGGATTGTAATTTCCATCTATGATTGATTTTCCCTTGTTTTGATACATTGTAGAGTTGAGGGCGGAATTTTCAAGGATTTCAAGAATTGTCTCTTTTGGTATGCCGAATTTTTCACCCAGGACAAACGCTTGCGATAATGTCATCATCATCATAGCAATCATTGAATTCATCACAAGTTTCAAAACAGTTGCTTTTTCAGCCGAATCAAATTCCCAGAATTTTTTCCCAAGTATTTTGAAAATCACTTCACATTTTTTTATCGCTTCTTTATCTCCGCCTGCAAATATCAAAAGTGTTCCGTTCTCGGCTTGTGTTTTGCTCCCAAGCACAGGCGCATGGATGAAGTAGGCGTTTCGCTCTTTATATTCTCTGTAAAGTTTTGTAGTTGTTGAAGGTGAAATCGTGCTCATATCAATGTGGATTAAACCAGATTTCAACGCTGTTAAAATCCCATTTTCTGAATATACCACATCTTCAACTGCTTTTGAATCAGCCAACATTGAAATGATTAAATCGCAACTTTTAGCGACATCAGATGGCGATTCAGCTGGGATTGCGTTAGAAAGTTTTGCTACTTTATCCTTCGTTCTGTTATAAACAACAAGTTCATAACCATTGTTTAAAAGTCGCTTTGCCATTGCTTCACCCATTATTCCAAGCCCAATAAAACCGATTTTTGTCATTTTTTATCTCACGTTTGTTTTCATTTTACAAAAATCATAAACTTTGACTTTACAAAATCACCAGCAGTTAATGTGTAAATATAAACCCCGCTTGATATCCCAGTTGGATTAAAAACAGCGTAATAAAGACCTTGATTCTTTTCTTCATCAACAAGCGTTTCAACTTCTCTACCAAGCAAGTCATAAACTTTTAGAATAACTCTTCTTGATTGTGGAAGATAATATCTTATCACGGTCGTTGAGTTAAATGGATTTGGATAGTTCTGATAAAGTTCAAATTTGTCTGTGCTAATTTCACTTTCAGATAAAACCTCAGATGGAGGGTCAGCGTTTACAACTTTGCCAGCTCTGACTGTTACTGTTCTTCTATAGAGCCCGTTTAAAGCAGTAATTGTATAAGTTCCAGGTTTAACTTCACCAATTGCGTAATTTTCTTGATAAATATCATCGCTTCCGATATAAGGGTCATTAAAATTATATGTCAGCGCGTAGCTAAAAGTTGTATGAGGTGGTCTTGGTTTTGGGTCTGGGGTTATGTCAACGCGAGTTGAATTTGGTGCGTTTGGAATTTTACCATAAATTGCACCTGTTCCATTCATAGCGAACCATAGTTCAGGATTTCTTCTTGTTCTGTAAGCATCGTATCTTGGTGTTTCAAGTCTAATTTCAAAGTGAAGGTGCGGTCCTGTTGAATATCCTGTATTTCCAGAAATTGCTACAGGTTCACCAGCTTTGACGCTATCACCTTGATTTTTTAAAGGTTTTTGCAAGTGCCCATAAAGTAAATAAATGTCTTTCCCTTCCCATGTTCCTTTAATAAAAATGTAATTGCCAGCTCCATTTGGTTCAAAACCACCAATTGTGTCATATGGATTATACGCAACAAAATAAATTACTCCATTGCAAGCTGAGTAAACAGTGTCATATCTGACAAGTATGTCAACTCCAGTGTGTGCTCTATTTTGAGGATCGCGGATATTTGGCTCGCCGTAAAGATAGGAGCCATTGATTTGAATCCAATCAGGCACAGGACGTTTTAGTCTAAATGTTTGAGAATTAAGGGCGTTGATTAAAACAACTAAAAGAAGTAGAAATTTTAACATTATCAATCTTCAATTTGCTTTAAGATTTCATCGGCGAGGAAGTCCGCATAAATGTTTTCAATTTCAGCATTTTCAAGTGACATCGCAACCAATTCATCCCAATTTAATTTTTTTTCAACCTCAGTTATATCTTCAAAATTTGCCCATGTCTCGGGATGTCGTCCTGTTAGAAAACTACAGCAATCATCGTAAGGTTGACTTGAAATTTCATAAGTCCCGATCTCCCTCGCTTTTTGGATTATCTCTTCCTTGTCAATTCCAATAAGTGGTCTTAAAATTGGTAAAGTTGCAATTTGGTTTATCACTCTTATATTTCTCAATGTTTGAGACGCGACTTGCCCAAGGCTTTCTCCTGTGACCAAGGCTTCGGCTCCTTCTTTTTGTGCTATGTTTTCCGCAATTTTTACCATTAATCTTCTGTATAAAATCGTCCTCAATCCAACAGGAGCGTTTAAGACAATTATCCTTTGTGCTTCAGCTATTGGAATAATGTAAAGTTTTGAGTGAAGTTGATATTTGCTCAGTATTTTAACTATTTCTTTAACTTGTTCAACTGAGTCATAAGATGTATATGGATAGCTGTGATAGTGTGCAAATATAACTCGTGCTCCTCGCTTCATCATCATATATGATGCTATTGGCGAATCAAATCCAGCGGATAGAAGCGAAACAACTTTACCACTTGAGCCAACTGGCAGTCCACCAGGACCTTTAAATCTATCCGCATATACATACGCTTCTTTGTCAACTATTTCAATATACACTTTCACATCGGGATCTTTCAAGTCAACTATAACTTCCTTTCCGTCTTTTTTCAATTGCTCAAGAAGATAAGCTCCGACTTCGCGATTGACTTCAATAGAGTTAAGTGGGAATTTTTTGTTTTGTCTTTTAGTCTTGACGCTGAACGATTTGAAATTTTTATTTCTCAAAACTTTAAAACTTGCTTCGCAAATTTTATTTATATCAAGCGCCGAAACAATCCCTATTCCAAAATTTGTAAGCCCAAAGGCATTGCTGAGCCTTGACTTTACAATTTCAATTTTTACAGCATCTTCAAACCCAAAAGGAAGCACAATTTTCAACCTTCCGTATCCTCTCATCACCATATTTTGTTTTACTATGTCGGAGAGCATAAAAGATATGTTCGTTCTGAGCTTTTTCTCAAAGATTTCTCTATTTCGTTGTTTCAAGGCAACTTCGTGATAATGGCAAATTACAACTGCAGAGCTCATAGGAGAAATTTTTTGTTTTGCTATTAAGATATTTCAAACTTGGATTAAAGTCAAATCTTTTTTGTTTAAATTTATAGAAACACAACAAAAACGGAGGTGCGAAAATGAAGCGAAATAAAATTTTGGGTTATCTTGGCATAGCGGGAATTTTGCTATTCTTGATAATTTATGGATTTGAGCTCCTGCCACATCACGGTCCACCAGCTTCTATCAAATGGATGAGAGAAAATTTAGGGACAGCTGGATTGATAATAATTAACATCACAATTGTAATTGCTTTTCTTGCTCTTTTAACTTACAGAAAACAAACAAGAGCGACATGGAAGTCAAAAACTGCTTTCATTGCATTTGTCATAGCGTTGATGACGGAAATGTTCGGGTGGCCACTTGTTTTATTTTTGCTTTCACCAATTTTTGATGTTCCCGTGATAGCGAGAAAATATTTTGAAATTTTTGGGCACTTGCCTGCAAGAATTGGAACATTGATAAGCATTGGGGGAATTTTGCTCATCGCAATTGGATGGGCGAAGATTCACAAAGCTGATGGGCTTGTCACAAATGGAATTTATAAATTTATTCGTCATCCTCAATATACGGGAATTTTCTTGTTTACACTTGGTTGGTTGATACATTGGCCATCGTTGATAACTTTAATTCTCTGGCCCGTTCTTGTCTCAGCATATGTGTGGCTTGCCATACAAGAAGAGAAGGAATTAATTGAAGTTTACGGCGAAAATTACATTGAATATGCCAAAAGGACAAAAAGATTTTTGCCTTATCTTCTTTGATTTTTACCTGCTTGGTGCTAAATTAGAGCAAATTTAAAAAACGGTTGGAAAAGTGATGATAGATAAGCCACTATCCCCAGAACCCATTGTAAAAGTTGTTAAGTATTTTCCTAATCCGTTTAAAAATGTAATTGCAACTGCAAGGACATGCTATTCCTCAAAGGGGTTAATAAAAGATGAAGAAATTGATATCAACAGATATATTAAACTCGCAAAAAGTATTTACGACGCAGGACATCACACAACTTTTCAACACGCTTATTTCCAATTTACAATTGAAAATGTCTCAAGACAATTTATTTGGTCATTTTTGCATAGTCATCCATTTTATAATTCAGAGCAAGTTTCACAAAGATATGTTGAAGTTAAGCCAGGAAATTATTTCATCCCCCCATTAAAAGGTGAAGCGCTTGAAATATATATTTCAACCGTTGAATTTCAAAGCGAGATATATCAAAAGTTAACAGAAGTTCTTTTCCCTATAGCGATGAACGAGTATTTTAAGAGATTCCCGGCAAGAAAGTTCAATGCTGAAAAATATAAAAAAGACATAAAGCGAAAAGCACAAGAAGTAGCACGCTATGTCCTGCCTATCGCAACATTTGCTTATCTATATCACACAGTGAGCGCAATTACAATTTTGAGATATTACAAACTTTGTGATTCCTTTGATGTCCCGTTTGAGCAGAGAATTGTGATAAGTAAAATGGTTGATGAAATTTTGAAAATTGACCCAAATTATGAAATTGTGCTTGAAAAACCAGCTGAACAAGATGATTTGATTGAGTTTAATTTTTTGAAAAGTTTCAACGAGAATAATTTCGCTAAAGAATTCGTCAAGGAATTTGATAAGTCAATGGATGGTAAAATTTCGTTGCTTGTTGATTATAAACCCGAAGCAGAAAAAGTCCTTGCAAATTCCGTTAGGGAAATTCTTGGTTTACCATCAACAGCGCTAAGCGATGACGAGGCGATAAATCTTGTTTTGAATCCATCTTTAAATAAAATTCTTGCTGAATCGCTTGTTCTTACAACTCATAGCAAGTTGTCAAGAGCAATGTTCCATGCATCTTATACATTCAAGAAAAAATTAAGTCATACCGCTGACTCTCAAGATCAAAGACATCGCATGACCCCGGGGTCAAGACCTGTTTTGATGTTTCACATTTCAGATGAACCCGATTTTATTACGCCAATTTTAATATCGCAAGATGAAACTGCTTTTAAGCTCTATCAAATGGCTATGGATAAAATTTGGGAAAACATTTGGAAATTGAAAAGGCTTGGGGTTTCAGATGAATTTGCGCTTTACCTTTTGCCAAATGCTGTCAACATAAGATTTACTGAATCGGGTGACCTTTTGAATCTTCATCATAAATATGCAATGCGTCTTTGTTATAATGCACAAGAGGAGATATGGCGAGCTTCGGTTGAAGAGGTTGAACAAATTTCTTCAGTCCATCCAAGGATTGGGAAGTTTCTTTTGCCACCGTGCTCAATTAGAAGCATTGCAGGTATTAAACCGATATGCCCCGAGGGTGAAAGATTCTGTGGCGTTAAAGTATGGAGGTTAAAATTAAATGAGTATTCAAGGTTGATATGAAAATTGAAATACCATCTGAATTTCCCACGCTTAAAGATTATCTTGAATGGCTTTTTAGAAAATATAACACGCCCGAATTTATAAATTCTGACCCTGTTAAGTTTGTCCATCGCTTTACAAAGCCAGAGGACATGGAAGTAGCTGGATTCATAGCTTCAATACTTGCGATGGGAAATAGGAAGATGATATTGTTAAGTAATGAGCGTTTGTTTGAATTAATGGAAGATAAACCGTATGAATTTGTTTTGAATTTTGACCCGTTTTGGTATGAGAGAAAGCTTAGTGGTTTTGTCCATTACGCATATAGGAATATTGAAGGTAAGGATTTAATTGTGATTTTCTATCTTCTAAAGCAAGCCCTTAAAAAATATGGAATGTTGAAGAATTTATTTTTGAAGTATTACAATGAAAAGCATTCAACGATAAAGCAAGCGCTTTCAGGTTTTGTTAAAGAAATTTTATCATTTGAACCACCACCTAAATTCAACGGAATTCCAAAAACAGTTAATGGGCTTTTGCCAGATCCCGAGAAAAATAGCCCTTGCAAAAGATTAAATATGTTCCTTAGATGGATAGTCAGAAAAGATAGTGTTGATGTCGGATTATGGAGCGAAATTGACAAATCAAAATTGATAATTCCTCTTGACACCCATGTTTCAAAGATATCCCGTGCCCTTGGGCTTACACAGAGGAAAACCGACACATGGAAAACAGCCGAGGAGATAACATTTAATCTAAGGAATTTTGATCCCGAGGATCCCGTCAAATACGATTTCGCAATTTTCGGGCTCGGAATTGAATTAAAGTTTTAATTTCCTCTGCGCCATTCCCTCATCCTTTCCTGTCTTTCCTGTTTAATCTTCTCATATTTTATTTTTTGCTCTTTGGTCAAAACCGCTTCAATTTCTTTGTCAATTTTATTCCATCTCTCACGCATCGCTTTCACCATCGCTTCGCGATCACCTTGATACTTTTGCCTGTCAACCTCAGCCTGCTTTTGAGCATCGTCAAGGATTTTTTGAATTTTCACAACTTGTTCAGATGTTAACTTAAGTTCGGCTTTCAATCTTTCAAGAAAATTTCCAAATCCCCTTCCCCTTTCTTGAGAAATAACAGAAGCAGATGCGACTAACAAAAACAAAGGCAGAGCAAATAACAGAAGAGTTTTAGCCTTCATGGCTTTTTATTTTTTTGACGCAATAAATTCAGCAATGGTTGCATTTACTTAATTCTGACCGAAATCCCAGCTGATGTAATTTGGAATTTGGCTGGACTCCCTGTCAAGTTCCAACCTATCCAAAACCCTCCATAGTTAATGTTGTAAAAGCTGATTCCTTGAGATATACCACCAGGCAGACCATAACCGAGTCTGTAGGCAAGTTTGTCATTTTTTGAAATGTTAAATTGAATAAAAGTATAAACAACATCCAAAGGTGTTAACCAATATGGTTGCCAGACATTGCCTTCTTCTTTTCTAAACGATGTATATTCTCCAAACTCACCCGCTACCCCGCCGTAAATTCCACCGCCGATATTTACAATACTTAATGGGATGAAAGCATTTGCGTCAAAATCAACCCCTATGCCAAGATATGATTTCGTCCCTGCATTTGAAGCAGACGCTTCATATTCACCAAAGTAAGCAAAACCATTTACTTCAACTTTATACCACCTTCCACCGTAAGCTTCGGCTATATTTACGCGGAAAAATTTATTTTCTTCACCTTCATTAAAACCGAGCGCATCGTTGTAATATCCACTTATAAATCTTGCTGAACCTTTAACTTCAAGTGGACTTGAAAGCGGTGGAGATGAATCCCATATCGCTGGCGAGTAAATAGGTCCACAACCCGATAATATAAAAATCGCTAAAAAAATGAAAATTTGCCAAGTGTAAATAATTTACTTTTCGTAGTAGCACCCAAAAATTTATTTTTCTATAATTTCGCAATTTGCTACTAAATTTTCAACCCCTGTGATTTTAACAAGCAGGATTTTGTTAACAAGTGATGGTTTATATTCCATCTTAACTTTGACATAATTTTCAGTGAATCCAAACATCATTCCATCTTTGACTTCACTTTCCCACAGGACATCAAGCATTTTTCCTATCATTTGTCTATAGAACGCATTTTTCTTTTTCAATCCAAGATTTCGCAGCATTTCACTTCGTTTATGTCTTTCTATCAATGGAACTTTACCTGGTAGATTTAAGGCGTCAGTGCCAGGTCTTTCTGAATATGTGAAGACATGTAGATATGAAATTGGAAGTTCATTTATGAAGTTGTAAGTTATCTCAAAATGTTTTTCTGTTTCCCCTGGAAATCCAACTATTACATCAGCTCCGATGCAAGCATCCGGGTTGCGGGATTTTATATATTCAATTCTTTTTTTGTAAAGTTCTGTCGTATATCTTCTTCTCATCCTTCGCAAAATTTCATCATTGCCACTTTGTAGTGGTATATGGAAATGATTGCAAATTTTTTCTGAATTTATAAAGTAATCAATCATTTCTTCAGTTAGCAAATTTGGTTCAATAGAGCTTATCCTGATTCGTTCAATTCCATCTACTTTTTCAAGTTCTTTGACAAGCTCAAATAGATTTGTTCCAATTTTTCTACCGTAATCTCCAACATTTACTCCGCTCAATACGATTTCCTTATATCCAAGCTGTGCTAATGTTTTTGCTTTTTCAACGATGATGTTAATTTCTGGGCTTCTACTTTTGCCTCTGGCGAAAGGAATTGTGCAGTATGAGCAATTATAATCGCATCCGTCTTGGACTTTTAAAAATGCCCTTGTGCGATCCGCTACTGGCGTTGAGCTTGCGATGTGGAATTCATTTGTTTCAACTATCGGTGAAACAAAAATTTGGGCATGGTAATTTTTTTGAAAGTCACTAACATAATCAAAAATTTTAAACTTTTCATTTGAACCAAGTATTAAATCAACCCCTTCAATCTTTGCAATTTCATCTGGGCGAAGCTGGGCGTAGCAACCTGTGACAATTATAAATGCATTTGGTGATGTTTTCAGCGCCTTGCGGACGGCTCTCCTACAGTCTCTATCTGCGCTCTCAGTAACTGAGCAAGTGTTTATAACGCAAACATCAGATGGCTCTCCAAATTCAACTATTTTGAAACCACGCTTTTTAAATTCCTCCCCAATAGTTGATGTCTCAGCAAAGTTTAACTTGCATCCAAGCGTGTAAAATGATACCCTCTTCATCTATTGCAATTAAATTTGGTTTTCAATGTTTTGATTTTAATTTAAAAAATCAAATTCAAATTTGAAATTTTCATTTTAAAGCCGTAAAATTTATCAAAAAAGCATTTAAATAATGACAACTAAAGCTCCAGCAAGCGTAGCGGAATTCCCTGCAGATAGCCTTGAAAAAGTTGCTTATTCAGCTGTTGAAGGTATCCCAGCTGAAGAGCCAAACGATTTAAATCGCCTCGGTTATCATATTTGGCTTTATCTTACTGGGAGAGTTGAATCGCTTGAAATGGCTGTTAAAATGGCGAGGTCAAGGTTGAAGATTTCGGAAGAAGAGGCGATAAATATAATAAGAGAGCGATTAAAGGAGAGAGGGATTTAATAGAGAGGGGGCGGTTTTAAAACCGCCCCGTTTATTATTGTTTGATAAGTTGCTTATATATTTCATAATTTCTCCAAACTTTTTCAACATAGTTTATAGTTTCATAATAACTTCCGAAATATCCACTTCTTGGTCTTCCCGATTCCCAAACATATTTGTGAAATGTGTAATACTTTTTTGATAAGAGGGGCAAAAGCGTTTTTATAGTTTCCCATCGGTTGGGGTCTTCGGAAAGATAAATTGCAAGATGCTGTGCGTCAAGAACTCGTCCTGGTCCAGCATTATATGCAGCGAGAGCAAGTTTTAAGCATTCGGTTGAATCCATTCCTTTTGAATAAAACCTGTTAAATTGGGTTGATAAATAGTGAATTCCTGCTATGATGTTTTGCTCGGGCGTTCTAAAATCATAGATATGGGAGACATTTAAAACAAGCTCCTCGCCAGTTTCAGGCATAATTTGGAGGAAGCCATAGGCGCCTTTGGGGCTTATAGCATCATGGTTGAAACTTGACTCTTGCTTGATTACAGCTAAAATTAACCGCCAATCAAAGCCATAAATTTTTGAATATTTTTTAATCAATGGCAAGAATGATTTGATGTTTTGGGGGATTGGGATTGCTGAACTTAACGATGGGTCGGGGTTTTGTTCGTCGGTGGGAGAATCAGAGCTTTGTGGAAGTTCAGCACGGATGTGGGGCTGGGTATTAATTTTGGGTTGGACCCCAGCACAACCTATAGTCATGCTCAGGCTAAAAAGGAAGACAATAATTTTGTGTCCAGCCTCGGCAAAAGATCTTTTTGTGAGTTTTCGCTTTGATATTTCCCGTTTATTTCGTTTTAAAAATTTTAACATAAAAATCTACCGTTTTTATTTTTGAAACATTTAAAAAAGCAAGGGTTAAACTTAAAGTAGCCAAAAAAGAGAGGCATATTAATTTAACCCTTGCACTTTTAAAATGCAAAATAACTTTCATAGAATCTGTGACTTAAATAACCTTTTGTGAAATAACAGATCTTGAAATTTTATTGATTTTTAATGAAAATTTTGCAAAAGGTTCGTTATCTTCCTTTTCATTTGAATTTTATCGGAGATTTTGGTAAATTATTTCAGTTTTTGGAATTCAAAACTTATGAGGATGGAGGCGATAAAATGCGTTTCTCAATTTCAAGCGATAGGTTAAAGTCGGCATTATCAAAAGTATCAGCGGTTGTTCCAGCAAAGGTGACAGTACCTATTTTACAGGATGTTTTATTTAGGTTAAATGGCAATGTGCTTCGTTTGACCGCAAGCGACCTTGAGATATCGGTAAGAGTGGAGGTTAACCCTGTGGATGGTTTAGAAGATGGTGCTGTTGCAGTTCCAGAGGATAAGCTTACAAGTGTTGTTAAGACAATGGGGGAAGGTTTACTTTTAGAGTTTGAAACTGTTAATTCGGAGCGAATTTTAATTAGAACGAACAAGGGTGGTGAATATGTAATGCCTGGGGTCTCCGCAGAACATTTTCCTGATATACCTGAAACGGTTGGGGAAGAAGGTGGGTTTAGAGCTTCAATTTGGGGTGAAGTTTTAAAAGAAATAATTGAAAAAACTGTTTTTGCAACATCAAAAGAGGAGTTGCGACCTGCAACGATGGGGGTTTTGTTCCAGTTTAAAGAAAATGAATTTATTGCTGTTGCAACCGATGGTTATCGCCTTGTTAAAATGGTTCGTAAAGGTGTTGTTGAAAAGTCAACCGCTGATAGTCAATTGTCAAGTGGTATTATAGTGCCTGCGAAGACGCTTCAGATAATAGCAAAATCAATTGAAGATGAAGATAAGGTTTCAATTTTGGTAAATGAGAAGCACATTCAATTTTCAACGGAAGAAATTACGATTATTTCAAGGTTGATTGACGAGAAGTATCCCAATTATGAGAGTGTGATCCCATATGAAAATGACAAGGAACTTTTGGTTGAACGGGACATTTTACTTTCAAGTGTGAAAAGAGTTTCAATTTTTGCGAATTCAACGACGAATCAGGTGAAGTTCAGACTTGAGCCATCTGGATATCTTGAGGTTTCTGCTGAGGATACAGATTTCGGTGGTTCAGCAAAAGAAGTTTTGAACTGTGAATATAAGGGTGATTCGATGGAGATAGGTTTTAATGCCAAATTTATCCTTGATTCGCTTGGGCATTTGGATTCGGAGAGGGTTCTGTTTAAGTTTGGAAGCCCAACGCGAGCTGTGATAGTTCAACCTTACGAGACAAGAGATGATAGGGAAATTTTAATGTTGGTTATGCCGATGAGATTAAATGTTTGAGAGATATTATAATGATTTTGAAGTTTGTAGAGATTAAAAATTTTAGAAATCACATCCATACATTTATAGAGTTCTCTGATAGCCTAAACTTGTTTATTGGAGCGAACGCGCAAGGTAAAACGAGTATACTTGAGGCGATATCTTACCTTTGTTTGACTAAAAGTTTTAATGCTGGTTTGGATTCTTATGTTTTAAATTTTAATGCAAAATTTTTTGAAGTGAATGGAAAATTTGGGATGGAAAATGGTAATGAGATAAATGTTAGGGTGGTTTTTGAAGATGGTCAGGGTAAGAAGGTTTTTTTAAATAAAGAACAAGTTGAGAAATTTTCTATTGTTGTGGGCAGATTTCCAGTGGTTATTTTATCTCCGAGGACTAAGGAAGTAGCTTATGGTTCGCCTGAAGAAAGGAGAAAGTTTTTTGACCTTGCAATCGCGCAGATAAGCTCCATTTATGCTGATGAGTTAATTGATTACAAAAAAATTTTAAAGCAGAGAAATAAGGTTTTGAATGCGATATTAAATAATGAGATAAAATTTGAGCAGGGACTTGACCTCCTTGATGTTTGGGATGAAAGTTTAATTAACTATGCTAGTAGGATAATTTTTAAAAGGTTAAAATTTATGAGTGAATTTATCAGTTTCTTTAAAAGTGCATACTTAAAGCTTGATGAGACGGAAAGCGTGGATATTGACTATGTTACAGGACTTGAAGTTAGCGCGGGTGATGATGTTGAGACTGTGAAAGAGAAATTTAAAATGGCTTTACGCAAAAGCAGAAATGAGGAGATAAAGCGTGGAGTCACGCTTATAGGTCCGCATAGAGATGAATTTATATTCAAAATTAATTCTCACGATTTAAGGCGTTTTGCTTCGCAAGGTCAAATAAAATCTTTTCTTGTCGGTTTAATTATAGCGAAGTTTTTTTATTTAAAAGAGAAAAAATCTGAAACGCCGATTCTTTTGCTTGATGATGTTTTTGGAGAGCTTGACAGCCGAAGAGCTGAAAGATTGCTTTCAATTGTCGGAGATGTAGGACAAACTTTTATCACAACAACAGATTTGGGTGTAACGTCAGGGATTGAAGGAAGGTTTAACATTAAAAAATTTATTGTAAAGTCAGGGACTGTTTCAGATGCGTAAGCGAAATCCTGTACTGCTTGGAGAAGTTTTAAAATGGTTTTTGAAAAATATCGGAGTTGAGCATAAGGTCAAAGAAGGAATGGTAGTTGAATACTGGGATAAAGTTGTCGGTCCTTATATTGCGAGTGTTTCAATGGCAGAAAGGATGGAGAATGGAGTTTTATATGTTAAGGTTGTAAATTCGTCTTGGAAACATCATCTTTTTATGTTGAGGCGTGAAATTATAAATAAGTTGAACCACAAACTTGGTGCTGATGTTATTAATGAAATCGTTTTTATTGATGTAGGTCATGATTTAAAAACAAAAAAATGAAATTTTTTGAAAAATGGGAAAGCCGAAGATTTCAGGGAAAAAAGCTGTGAAGCGAAAAGCTGATGTAAAGCAAAAAGAAAAAGAATTTGAAAAAAAGACACAAGTAACGCCGTCAAATGGCGATGGAAGTGATTATACAGCTGAGGCAATTCATGTATTGAAAGGGCTTGAAGCGGTAAGGAAAAGACCAGCTATGTATATCGGTGATGTTGGGGTCAGGGGATTGCATCATCTTGTTTATGAAGTTGTTGATAACAGCATTGATGAAGCTCTTGCTGGATATTGTAAAAACATTGAGGTCACGATAAATAAAGACGGCTCGGTTAGCGTCCTTGATGATGGTCGTGGAATTCCTGTTGATATTCATCCTGAGGAGAAGAAATCCGCTCTTGAGGTTGTGATGACGGTTTTGCATGCTGGTGGAAAGTTTGATAAGAGGGTTTACAAGGTTTCAGGTGGATTGCACGGTGTTGGTGTTTCAGTTGTGAATGCGCTTTCGGAATGGCTTGTTGCGGAAGTTTATAGAGATGGGAAAATTTATAGGCAAAAGTATGAGCGTGGCGTTCCAGTTACACCTGTTGAAGTTGTCGGGACTACAGATAAGAGAGGGACGAAGGTGACATTTCTTCCGGATAAATTGATATTTAAAAACATCAAGTTTGATTTTGAGCGACTTGCTGAGAGAATGAGGGAGCTTGCTTTTTTAAATCCTGATGTCACGATTAAGCTTGAGGATAAAAGGACGGGGCAAAAAGAGGTTTATCATTATGAGGGAGGTATAGTTGAGTTCATTAAATATGTTAACTCAACTAAAAAGCCAATCCATCCAGATATCATATACATAACTGGTGAAAAAGAAGGTGTTTATGTTGATGTTGGAATTCAATATACAGATGAATACACTGATACGATTTTATCTTATGTAAATGACATAAATACGATAGAGGGTGGAACTCATGTGAGTGGTTTTAAGTCGGCGTTGACAAGAACTTTGCATACATATGCTCAAAAAAACAATCTTTTGAAGTCAAAAATTGAATTAACAGGAGATGATTTCAGGGAGGGTCTCACTGCAATTATAAGTGTTAAAGTCCCTGAACCGCAATTTGAAGGTCAAACTAAAACTAAGCTTGGAAATAGCGAGGTTAAGAGCATCGTTGAGTCAATAGTTGCAGATAGTTTGATGGAGTATTTGGAAAGGAATCCGTCAACGGCGAGAAAAATTCTTGAAAAGTGTATTCGCGCTGCTGAGGCTCGTGAAGCTGCGCGTAAAGCCAGAGAGCTTGTCAGAAGGAAAAATGCACTTGATTCTGGTGGATTACCTGGAAAGCTTGCTGATTGTTCAATAGATGACCCAGAGCTTACAGAGATTTTCATAGTTGAAGGTGATTCCGCGGGTGGAAGTGCAAAGCAGGCGAGAGACAGGCAATTTCAGGCGATTTTACCGATAAAAGGTAAAATTTTAAATGTTGAAAAAGCGCGACTTCATAAAATACTTGAAAACCAGGAAATAAGAGCGATAGTTCAAGCGCTTGGAACTGGCATCGGTGATGATGATTTTGACCCGAACAAAGTAAGATATGGGAAAATAATTTTGATGTGCGATGCTGATGTTGACGGTAGTCATATACGAACCCTTCTTTTGACATTCTTTTATAGGTATATGAAAGAGTTAATTGAAGCAGGAAGAGTTTATATCGCTCAACCACCACTTTACAAAATTAAAAAGGGAAGGCTTGAATTTTACGCATATAGTGATGAGGAAAGGGATGAGATAATTGAAAGATTAAAAGAAGAAAAAGAGCCAGGCGAGATAAATATCACGAGGTTTAAAGGTCTTGGTGAGATGAATCCTGAGCAATTGTGGGAGACGACAATGAATCCTGAAAAAAGGACATTGCTTCAAGTTACAATTGAGAACGCAGCTGAGGCGGATAGAATCTTTTCAATACTTATGGGGAGCGATGTTGAGCCAAGGAAGGAATTTATTGAGAAGAATGCAAAGTTTGTAAGAAATCTTGACATTTGAAATGCCAAGTGAGAAAAATAAAAAGGCAATTGATTATATGGCCAATGTCAAGAGTTTGCTTAGGAAATCGCGAGTTGAATAAAATCAATATCTTGATTTAAAGTATGTTAAGTCAGCCTATGGGGTTGCTTATCAAGGAAAGGTATTTCGCCGGATGATTCCTCAGAAAGTGTTGAAGAATATCGCGAGGCTTTGAGAAAGTATGCGAGTGTTAAGGATGGAAAACTTTTAAAACATTTACTATCAACTTCACATAACTGGATATTATAAAGGTTGGCGCTGTTGAAGATTCATTGAAGCTTGCTGAAATTTTTGGAGGGAAGTTGTTAAGTTAATTAAAAACAAAATTTTGTTATAAATGGCGACGGTTCAGGAGAAAATTCAACCAATTGAAATTGAAGAAGAGATAAGGTATTCTTACCTTGATTATGCGATGTCTGTAATTGTCTCGCGCGCTTTACCGGATGTGCGCGATGGTTTGAAGCCTGTTCAAAGGAGAGTTCTTTATACAATGTACGAACTTGGACTTTTGCATAACAGACCGTATAAGAAGTGTGCAAGAATAGTTGGTGAGACGCTTGGGAAATATCACCCTCATGGTGATGCTGCGGTTTATGATACACTTGTTCGGCTTGCACAGGATTTTACGATGAGATATCCTCTCGTTGATGGACAGGGTAATTTTGGCTCAATAGATGGTGATTCGCCAGCGGCGATGCGTTATACAGAGGCACGGTTATCAGCTATAGCTGAGGAAATGTTAAGAGATATTGAAAAGAACACCGTTGATTTTCGTCCAAATTTTGACGAAACGCTCAAAGAACCTGAAGTTTTACCAACTGTTTTGCCAAATTTGCTCGTCAATGGCTCAAGTGGTATAGCGGTTGGTATGGCTACCAACATACCACCGCATAATTTAAATGAGGTCGTTGATGGTTTAATTGCTCTCCTTAAGAATCCTGAGCTTCCTGCTGAGAAACTTATGCGATATATCAAAGGACCCGATTTCCCAACTGGTGGTATAATAGTTGGTCTTTCGGGTATAAAAGAAGCATATACGACTGGGAAAGGCAGAATAACTGTCAGAGCAAAAGCAAGCATTGAAAATTACAAGGGCCGTTCAAGAATTATCATAACTGAAATTCCGTATCAAGTCAACAAAGCTTCATTGATTGAGAAAATAGCTGAGCTCGTTCAAAGCAAAAAAATTGAAGATATATCTGATATAAGAGATGAATCGGATAAGGATGGTTTGAGAATTGTAATTGAGCTTAGACGCGATGCTCAACCTGAAGTGGTTTTAAATAATCTCTACAAGCATACAAACCTTCAAACGACATTTGGTGTTATAATGCTTGCTCTTGTCAATGGGGTGCCTAAGATTTTGAACCTTAAAGAGATGATGATGGAATTTATAAATTTCAGACTTGATGTGATAGTGCGTAGGACCAAGTTTGAGCTTGATGATGCTGAGAGGCGAGCCCATATACTTGAGGGATATAAAATTGCTCTTGATAACATTGATGAAATAATTGAGTTGATAAAGAAATCAAAAGACCCTGATACAGCAAAGATGAATTTGATGAAAAAATTTAAACTATCTGAAATTCAGGCGAAGGCAATTCTTGATATGAGGTTGCAAAGGTTGACGGGGCTTGAAAGAAGTAAAGTTGAAGAGGAGTATAAGGAGACAATAAAGTTAATTGAAAAGTTGAAAAGCATTTTGAGAAGCAAGGATTTGCAAAAAGAATTAATAAAAGAGGAATTGCTCAAGCTTAAAGAAAAATATAGCGATGAGAGGAGGACACAAATAATTGAAGGTGAAAAGGAATTCAGCGTTGAAGATTTAGTAGCTGAGGAAAATGTAGCGGTGACTATAACTCATAATGGATTTATAAAGCGTTATCCGGTAAGTGGCTACAGAAGGCAGAATCGTGGTGGCAAAGGTATAACAGCTGCTCTGACGCGCGAGGATGATTTCGTTGAGCATATGTTTGTTGCGTCAACTCATCATTATATTATCTTTTTCACTGACAAGGGAAGAGCGTATTGGCTTAAGGTTCACGAAATTCCCGAAGCAGGTAGAGCGTCAAGGGGGAAGTCAATTTCATATCTTATTAATAAAGAATCCGATGAAAAAATTACGGCCTTTGTGACTGTAAAGGAGTTTAACGAAAAGCTCTATGTCACTATGGTCACCAAAATGGGTTATGTTAAGAAGGTTCCACTTTCTGAATTTTCAAATCCGAGAAAAATTGGTATAATTGCAATAACTTTAAATCGTGGAGATAGGCTCGTTGATGCACGACTTACAGATGGAACTCAAGATTTGATAATTGGGACACGGAGGGGAATGGCGATAAGATTTAACGAAAAAGACATAAGACCCATGGGAAGGCAAGCTATGGGGGTGCGTGGAATAAAACTTGAGAAAAATGATGAGGTCATCGGTATGATAGCTGTTAAGAGACCGGGGACGACAATACTTGTTGTGACTGAAAAAGGTTTTGGGAAGAGAAGTGAACTTTCTGATTATAGGGTGACACACAGAGGTGGTAAAGGAGTTATCACCGTTAAAGTCAACGAGAGAACTGGAGATATGGTGGCTATAAAAGAGGTTCTTGATAACGATGATATAATGATCGTAACTGCCAAGGGATATTTGATAAGGCATCATATTAAGGACATAAGAGTTATGGGTAGGCAAGCTCAAGGAGTGAAACTTATCAAGTTAAATCATGGCGATACGATTGCTTCTGTGGCAAGCGTTGTTGGTGAAGAAGATTGATTTTTAAATTTTAAGGCTTTAATTTTATTTTGCGAAAAATAAATTAAGGAGATGCGAAAGTGAAAAAGAACAGATGGAAAATAATTTTAATCATCATCTCAATCGCAGGTGCTCTGTGGTATCTTTATCCAACTTATAAAGATATAAACTATCAGAAAAAACTATCTCAATTGCGCGGTGAGGACAGTTTAAAATTTATTCAAGCGAATATTGAGAATATTGAAAAAGTTAGGCAAAAAAGAATTAAACTTGGACTTGACCTTCAAGGTGGAATGTATGTTGCGCTTGAAGTTGATATAGTTAGGATGCTTGACAATCTTGCCAAAAATAAAGATGAAACATTTAGACAAATTCTTGCTGAGGTAAAGAAGGAAGCACTTGTTTCTGAAGAGCCAGTTACATCAATTTTGTTGAGAAAATTTCAAGAGCGTGGGATAAGGCTGAGCAGATATTACGGTGATATCCGTCAAAGCGACGCTGAGATAATATCTGAACTTGAAAAGCAAGCAACCGATGCTGTTGATAGGGCGCTTGAGGTTATAAGGAATAGGGTTGACAAATATGGCGTGGCTGAGCCGTCAATTCAAAAACAAGGTTCAAACAGAATAGTTGTTGAGCTCCCTGGTGTAAAAAATCGTGAGGAGGTAAGGCAACTTTTGCAAAGCACTGCTGTGCTTGAATTCAAACTCTTAAAGCCAGCTGATATAGTAATAAAGGTTATGCGGTCAATTGACAATTACCTTGCTGGGAAAGGGATAACAGATACGACTGATACTGCTAAGGTTGCTTCTGTGTCTAAAGATACTGTGAAAACAATCTCATCTGAGCTTAGTGCTGATACGAGCACTGGATTGAGTGAGTTTGAGAAATTTAAAAAGGAACATCCGTTTTTTGCCTATGTCAGAGTTGATGAAAACACGGGTATTGGATTTGTCATGGCAAAGGATAAGAAGATGGTTGAGTATATTCTTTCGCGAGAGGATGTAAAGAATTTAATTCCACCTGATTTTGAGTTTGTATGGTCTGCCAAGCCATTTACAGCGCAGGATGGGAATCAGTATTATAATTTTTTGGCTGTTAAAAAAGACCCTGAGATAACTGGAAAAGTTATAACTGAAGCGAGAGCGACGATTGACCCTGACAATAATGCTCCAATTGTTATAATGCGAATGAATAGCGAGGGAGCTCGTGAATGGGCAAGGATTACTGGCGCGAATATAAATAAGCATATTGCAATTATCCTTGATGGGACTGCATATTCGTGGCCAGTTGTCAGAACTAAAATCATTGGTGGAAGTTCACAGATTGAAGGGCTTGATTCACCTGAGGAAGCAAGATTGCTTGAAGTCGTGTTAAAAGCTGGAGCTTTGCCCGCGCCACTTGAGATAATTGAGGAAAGAACCGTCGGACCATCGCTTGGTGAGGATTCAATTCAGAAAGGTCTGAGAGTATCTTACATTGCATTTTTTGTTATAGTGTTGTTTATGGTTGTTTATTATTCAACAGCTGGCTTTGTGGCTGATTTAGCTCTTGTTTTAAATATAGCTTTTATCCTTGCCGTGCTTGCAGGGTTTAATGCAACTTTAACCCTTCCGGGTATAGCCGGAATAGTTTTGACCATAGGTGTTGCGGTTGATGCGAATGTGCTTATATATGAAAGGATTCGTGAAGAACTTGCCATTGGGCGAACTTTAAGATCCGCAATAGATGAGGGATATTCAAAGGCTTTTAGTGCAATTTTTGACTCAAATATAACAACATTTTTAACAGGTCTTATACTTTATAACTTTGGCTCGGGTCCAATCCAGGGATTCGCTCTTACGCTTATGATAGGTATAATTGCCAACTTTTTCAGCGCAATTTTTATAACCCGAGTTATATACGATATTTTAGCTGAAAAATATCCGCAGTTTGTCAAATTTGGTTAATTTAAAAACAATTTTGTGAGGTTTAAGAAAATGAGATTTATTGGAAAGACAAATATAAGGTTTATTGAGAAAAGAAAAATCTGGTATATTGTTTCATCGCTTGTTATACTTGTTGGTTTAATCTCGTTGATTTTCCGTGGAATCCCGCTTGGCATAGATTTCCTTGGTGGAACGGAAATTATAGTAAGATTTGAAAAGCCTGTTGAAATTGGGGATGTCAGAAGCGCAATTGCGCAAATTGGTCTTGCAAAGAGCGAGATAAAAACCTATGGAACGCACAATGAAATTTTAATACGAACCTCTGAACAGATGGAAGGAACAAAGATGAGTGAAATGATTTTATCTGCTTTACAGTCAAAATTTCAAGATAACAAGATAACAATTTTAAATGAGGAAAAAATTGGACCAAGGATAGGAGCTGAATTGAGGAGAAAAGCTTTTTACACAGTTATTCTATCGTTAATAGTTATGTTGGTTTATATTGGTTTAAGATTTAAACCAATTTATGGACTTGGTGCCGTTATAGCACTTTTTCACGATGTTCTTGTGACATTGGGTTTTTGCTCAATTTTCAGTGGGGTCCCTTATCTTAATATTGAAATGAATCAATCTCTCCTTGCAGCTTTGCTCACACTTGTTGGTTTGTCCGTAAACGATACGGTTGTTGTGTTTGACAGAATAAGAGAAAATTTGAAATTACACAAGGCTATGGATTTTATTGAACTGGTGAATAAAAGTATAAATGAAACATTAAGTAGAACTATAATCACAAGCGGGACGGTTATAGCTGTTCTTTTGGTTTTGCTATTTGTTGGTAGTGAGGTCACGCGTGGTTTTGCATTTGCGTTGACGGTTGGAATGATCACAGGTACTTATTCATCAATTTATATTGCAAGCGCTGTTGTTGTTGATTTTACACTTGCAAGGTGGAGAAAAGCTGAAAAGGAGAAACTTATGAAAAAGCAAGTCGTATCAGTTAAATAAAAAAGGATAATTTAAATGAGGTTAAAGGCGAAGGAAGTTGATGGTGTAGTTGTGATTGAGTTAAAAGGTAATCTGATGGGCGGTCCGGATTCCCAGAAATTTAGAAATCTTTTGCATAAGCTTCTTGATGAAGGTAAGAATAAGGTTGTTGTTGATGTGAAAGGTGTGAAATTTATGAACAGCGCTGGGCTTGGGACTTTGATAGGTGGCTTGACGACAATGAAAAATGGTGGGGGAGATCTTAAAATTGCAAATCCAACTGATAAAATTGAATCTCTTTTGATGATAACCCGACTTATAAAAGTTTTTGAAACTTACAATTCGGTTGATGAAGCGGTTGCAAGTTATAAAGTGAAGAAGAAAAGATAATTTTTTATTATGCCTTTTAAAATTCCCGATGGCTCTGTATGGGTTATCCTTGGCGCGCAGTGGGGAGATGAAGGGAAAGGGAAGATAGTTGACCTTTTAAGTGAGGATGTTGATATTGTCGTCAGGTATCAAGGTGGAGCAAACGCTGGACATACCGTGTGCTTTGATGGGAAAACATATGTGCTTCACCTTCTGCCATCGGGGATCTTTCATCCGAATGTAACTTGCATTATAGGTAATGGGGTTGTTGTTGACCCTATCGCTTTGATTGATGAAATTGAAATGGTTAAATCAGCCGGTGTTGATATCGCTGGGAGACTTTTGATAAGTCATAGTGCTCATTTGATAATGCCTTACCACAAACTTCTTGATAAACTTTATGATCAAAGTGAGGATGGTATAGGAACGACTGGAAGAGGTATAGGTCCAGCGTATGTTGACAAATATGCGCGTATTGGAATTAAAGTATCCGACCTTCTTGACAGGGATATACTTTGTCGTAAGCTTCGCAGAAATATTGAGTTGAAAAATGAAATTCTTCAAAAAATTTATGGTGTAGAGAAGCTTGATGTTGATCGGATAATTGATGAATACATTGAGTTTGACAGAAAAATTAGCGAGTTTGTAACTGATACAGCTGTTTATTTGAACAAAGCTATAAAAGAAAGAAAAAAAATTTTGCTTGAAGGCGCTCAAGGTGCTTTGCTTGATGTTGACCATGGCACTTATCCTTATGTCACATCTTCAAATCCAACAGCTGGAGGTGCATCAACTGGTTCGGGAATCCCGCCAACGAAGATAAATGGAATAGTAGGAGTTATAAAAGCGTATACTACAAGGGTTGGGAAAGGACCTTTCCCAACCGAGTTAAAAGATGAGCTTGGTGTTTATCTTAGGGAAAAAGGTGGAGAATATGGAGCAACTACAGGGAGACCGAGAAGATGTGGGTGGCTTGATATTGTCAGTTTGAGATATTCAATTATGGTAAATGGTATTGAAAATCTCGCCCTTATGAAGCTTGATGTTCTTGATGAGCTTGATGAGATAAAAATCTGTGTCGCTTATGAAATCAATGGGAAAAAAGTTGAAAACTTCCCGACTAATCCTGAAACACTTGATTTCGTTGCTCCTGTATATGAGACATTTAAAGGGTGGAAAAGAAAAATTTCGGAAGCAAAATCGTATTTTGAGCTTCCATCCGAAGCGAGAGAGTTTATAGAAGCAATAGAAAAGTTAACAGGTGTTAAGATATCAATTATATCTGTTGGGGCAGATAGAAGGCAAACTATTTTTAAGTGAAGGTGAGGTTGAATGCCCAAAGCTGCAAACATAAAAAGGACTTTAATTTTAATTGCTGTTTCAGTTGCTCTTTTAATTTTGTGGTACACAAATATCATAGTCAAAAATCTTGAGTTCAGAGAAAGGCAAATTGCAAAACTTTATGCTAAATCAATTGAATATATTGCCACATCACCGGGGACATCTGAATTTACTTTTATATTTGACCAAATAATTTTGGCAATTGATTTTCCTGTTATAGTGACAGATAAGGACAGGAATCCGGTTTTTTATAGAAATGTGGATATTGATACTGCTTTGTCGCCGAAGCGAAGGGATGAATTTTTGCGTGAGGAGATAAGAAAGATGGAGAGGGCATTTGAGCCGATAAAGATAACTTATGGTGATACGCTGGTTTTAAATTACATTTTTTATGGAAATTCAAAGCTTGTTGAACGGCTTAAAATTTTGCCGTATATAATTTTCCTCACCGCTGGTTTTTTTGTTTTGATTGGTTATTTGAGTTTCAGTTATGTAAAAAAAGCTGAACAAAGCAACATTTGGGTTGGGCTTGCGCGTGAGACCGCTCATCAACTCGGAACGCCTCTATCAAGCCTGTTTGGATGGCTTGAAATTTTAAGGACCAAAATTGACAATGGTGAAGATGTAAGCGATGTGATTCATGAGATTGAGAGCGACTTAAATAGACTCAATAAGGTAACGCAAAGGTTTTCAAAAATAGGTTCAAAACCAGAATATGCTGAAGAAAAAGTTGCTGATGTTATTAGTGCGGTTATAAAGTATTTTGAGAAGAGGATTCCACATACTGGAAAGAAGATAAAAATTTCAATGAAGGGTGACACAGAGGCAAAAGCTTTCTTAAATCGTGAACTCTTTGAGTGGGTGATTGAAAATTTACTTAAAAATGCTGTTGACGCGATTGAGAATAGCGAAGGTAAAATTGAATTCAAAATTGAGGATAAAAAGAAGAACATTATAATTGATGTTTCGGACACAGGCAAGGGGATAAATATGAAATATCGTAAGGACATCTTTAGACCTGGCTATACGACGAAAAAGAGAGGTTGGGGACTTGGTTTGAGTTTATCAAAGCGCATCATTGAGGTTTATCATAATGGAAAACTTTTCCTCAAAGAAAGCAAAATAGGTAAGGGTTCAACTTTTAGAATAATTTTGAGAAAGCAAAAATGAAATATGAAAAGATAAAATCAAAAATTGATGATATTATCGCTGGTAGAGGTTTGCTTAGGAAAATTTTTTATTCTGGTTTGAATTTGTTTCTTTTGAGGGCTTGGTATGTGCGTGATGAGATAAAGGAATTTTTTAAAGCAAGAAATGAAAATGACAAAATAACGGTGCTTGACGCAGGCTGTGGATTTGGGCAATATTCTTATTTTATCGCGAGGAAATTTAAGAATACGAATGTAATAGGGGTTGATATAAACGAAAGAAGGATTAGGGATTGTGAGGAATTCTCAAAAAGAGAGGAAATTAAAAATTTAAAATTTGAAGTTGCTGACCTTGTCAAGTTAAATCATTCCGATAGATTTGACCTGATTTTGGCGGTTGATGTTATGGAACATATTGGTGATGACATTAGCGTATTTGAAAATTTTTACAAAGCCATGAGGAAAAATAGTTTGCTGATAATAAGCACACCATCAAATTTCAGTGATTCGGACGAAGAAGAAAACTTCATTGAAGAGCATGTAAGACATGGATATGATGTGGCCGAAATTATTTCAAAACTTGAAAAGGCTGGCTTTAAAGATGTTAAGGTTAAATATACTTACGGGAAGTGGGGCAGTTTATCGTGGCAATTGATGATAAAAATTCCGGTTCTTTTGTTGGGGCGAAGCTTTATTTTTGTCTTGTTCCTGCCGTTGTATTATTTTGTTGCTTTCGTTCCGGGGATATTTTTGATGTGGCTTGACAAGAAAACAAAAAATTTGAAAGGGACAGGTCTAATTGTAACAGCGAAAAAATAAGTTTAAACTCTTCCAAATCTTTTATCAAGTTCCTCTATTGGGATTTTTATTATAATTGGTCTTCCGTGTGGGCAGACATATGGGTTTCGGGTTTGGAATAACTGGTCAATTAAAACCTGAATTTCTTCAGCTGTTAATCTATCTCCAGCTTTTATTGCAGTTTTACAAGCAAAGGCTTTCGCGAGATTTTCTCGTTCTGGCAGTCCGGGCTCAGCATTTGAATTTTCTTTGTAAAGCTCAATTATCTCTAATAAAACCTTTTTCTCTTCTCTTTGCTTAACTTCGGGAGGAACTCCATAAAGTATGACGGTATTTTTGCCAAAGATTCTTAAATCAAAACCAATGGATTCAAGGTAATCTTTAAGCTCCTTAACAATTGCCATATCTGCGGGGGTTAGCTCAATAGTTTGTGGGAATAGGAGTTGTTGGGTAAATGGTGAGCTTGAGTTTAACCTGTCAAGAGCTCTTTCATATAAAATTCTTTCGTGTGCGACATGTTGGTCAATTATCATCAGTCCAGTTTTAATTTGTGCAATTATATACTTGTTATGAACTTGCATAAATGTGATGCTACCAAGGGAACTTTCTTCTTTTTCGGATGAGATCATGCTTTGAAATTCCATTGAAATTTTGCTCGTCTTTTCAAGCGTTGAGCTAACTTCGGGTGCCGTTAAAGCTTCAGGGAAAGAAGCTCTAATTAGGCCAAGGCTGAATTGCTGTTCTTTTTGAATTTTTTCTTTTATCGGTTGCGTCAGGGTTATCAATTTGTTTTTTATCTCAGTAATGCTGATTGATGGTTTAAGTTTTAGTTCTCCGGTTGGTTCAATCATTAGCTCGGGTATTAAATTAAACTTTGAAAGCGAATGTTTCACAACAGCGCGGACGAAATTGTAAATCCCTTGCTCATCGTCAAATTTGACTTCAAGTTTTGAAGGATGGACATTGACATCAACGTATCGTGGGTTCATTGAAATCATAAGGATAAAGGATGGGAAACTGCCTTTGTCAATTAAATGTTCGTAAGAGTTATAAACGGCGTGGCTTATTGAACGGTTTATGATATAGCGTCGGTTAAGGAAGATGAATTGGTCTGCCTTTGTCTTTTTTGAAAATTCAGGCTTGCTTATGAAACCGTATATGCTTATGTATTCTGTTTTTTCGTTAACGGGTATTAGACTTTCAAAAAATTTTTCTCCGAAGATTTGCTTTATTCTCATTTCAAAATCAGAAGCTTCAAATTTTGCAATTTGTTCACCGTCGCTTATGAATTCAAATGATATTTCGGGATAAGCGATGGCAAATCTTATAAATGCTTCATATGCGTGTTTAAATTCAGTGTGTTTGCTTTTCAGGAAATTTCTTCGTGCTGGTGTATTGAAGAAGAGATTTTTCACAGCTATAGATGTCCCCGTTGTCCCTGATGTTT
This sequence comes from uncultured Bacteroidota bacterium, assembly GCA_964438815.1. Lineage (GTDB taxonomy): Bacteria > Bacteroidota > Ignavibacteria > Kryptoniales > Kryptoniaceae > Kryptonium. The sequence continues at coordinate 18,567 of CAYTKW010000001.1, read as the reverse complement.
TTGAAACTTCAATTAATTTACCACCTTCTATTTTTACAAGTGTTGCAAGTTCGTCTTTAGGAGTTTTTGTTTTCATTTCAACTTGTGCAACCGCAGCAATTGAGGCAAGGGCTTCCCCTCTAAAGCCAAGCGTTTTGATATTTTCAAGGTCTTCATAGGTTTCAATTTTGCTTGTGGCGTGCCTTTCAAAAGCAAGAACTGCATCTTCTTCATCCATCCCGCAACCGTCGTCAATTACTTGAATGAGCGTTTTACCAGCGTCTTTTAAAATTACAGTTATATTTTTTGCTCCTGCGTCAATTGAATTTTCAATAAGCTCTTTTATAACTGATTCAGGTCTTTGTATTATCTCACCGGCTGCTATTTTGCTTGCTATTTCCTCGGGTAAAACTTTTATTCGTCCCATCTCTTTGGATGATTGAAATTTTAAATCGCTCCTGATAATACAAGATAAACATAAAAAACGAGACCAGCAATAATTAACCACCACAGGAGTGACCTTCTCTTCCGCTCTGAAATTCCTATCCTTTGGATTTTCAATTTTCTTTTAAGCCTCTCTTTCCTTTTAAGTTCCTCATCTTTGTCGGGATTATAATATCTCGGGATATACTCAAAGCGAAGATGTTGAGGTCTTTTGAGAAACATGGCATAAAGTTAAATTAACTTTTTTATGCCAAGCCCTGGTTCATCGGGAAGAATTAATTTTCCGTTTTTAACTTTAACTCCTTCAAATGGGTCATTTACTATCAAAAGATTTCCATCAAGGTCTGCGAAGTCAACAAGCGGTGAAATGTGAGCGCCGGCTGTTATTCCAACTGATGACTCAATCATACACCCGAGCATAACCTTCATATTCATCGCCCTTGCTGTGTTTATCATTTTTATCGCTTCTCTTATCCCTGTACATTTCATAAGTTTTATGTTAATTCCATCGTATGCCTTTCCTAAAGTTGGAACATCCCACAAACGAACACAGTTCTCATCAGCAATTATCGGCATATCAACTTTATCTCTGACCCAAGCTACAGAATCAAGTTCATCTGCAGGCATTGGTTGTTCAACAAACTCAACCCCCTCATCTTGAAGCCATTTAATTTTCTCAAGAGCTGTTTCCTTTGTTTTCCATCCTTCGTTTGCATCAACACGAATTGGTTTATCAGTTATTTTTCTTATCGTTTTAATTATTTCTTCATCGTTTTCAAGGCCAAGTTTAATTTTTAAAATTGGATATTCATCTGCTTCTTTAACTTTTCTTTCAATCATCTCTAGCTCATCTATCCCAATTGTAAATGATGTGATAGGAGTTTTCTCTTTGTTAAGTCCGAAAATTTTATAAAGTGGAACGCCAAGCGTTTTACCGACAAGGTCATGCAAAGCAATGTCAATCCCTGCTTTGGCTGATGTGTTGCTAGGTTCAATTGAATCAACATAGTTTAATATGTCCTCAATTTGAAATGGATCATCAAATTTTGAGAGGTCAACCTTGCTTAAAAAATTTTTGACGGTTTCAATACTTTCACCATATCTTGGTGAAGGTGAAGATTCACCATAACCGATTATCCCGTTATGTTCAATTTCAATTAAAACAACATAGTTTGAGGTTCTAACACCGCGGGTTATCTTAAATGGGTGTTTGAGTTTGAGTTCAAATGTGCTATATCTAAGGCGCATTTTTAAAAAAGTTTTATTTTAAAAGCGTCATAATCGCAACAGTTATCAGTAGAAGAGCAAAAAGCTTTTTTAAAATTTTTGATTTTGTTTTGTATGATGCGTGAGCGCCAAATCTACTTGTAATAACTGAACCTAAAAGAATTGGTATCCCTGCAGTGTAGTCAACGAAGCCAAGTGTCCCAAGTGAAGAGAGTTCAGGTCTGTTGATTCCGTTAATTATATATCCAAGTGTTCCGAATAAAGATGTTAAGATGATTATTGAACTTGATGTGCCAATTGCTCTTTTTATTGGAATTTTCATAATGTTGTTCATAACTGGGACGAGAAGAATTCCACCGCCAACACCAGCAAATATTGAAATTATCCCAGCAACAAATCCCCAGGAAAATGCTGATAGAAAATTAACATTTGTTTTGTAATTGCTTATATCGTCTATATCAACTGCATTATTATTTGCAAAAAGCATCCTTAATCCAGCAAAAATTATGACCATTATGATGAAAATTTTTATGAAACTTCCAGATACCACAGCTGCGATTCTACTTCCAATCAATGCTGATATCACCGAGCCAGACCCCATAGCAAAGGTTAACTTCCATTCAATGTTTTTGTTTTCATATTGTTTTATTGTGCTTGATATTGATGTAAAAATTATCGTGAATAAGCTCGTCGCAACGGAAATTTTTGGTATTAAATCGGGCGGAAATCCAATTGTTGTGTAGTAATGCATAAGTATCAGAACCAAGATGATCCCACCGCCTATTCCGAAAAATCCGGCAAGAAACCCAACGAAAAGACCAGAAAGGAACAAAATTAAAATTTTCCACGAAGTCATTTCACAGCAAGCAATGAGTTATAAATTTTTTTGTCTTTTAAAATTAAAATTGCACTCTTTACCTGTTTATCATAACTGAGCCCCCACGCTATAAGTTCATCTTCATATTTATATCTTGCAAGTATCTCTTTGGTTAGCTCGGTCTTAATTTCATCTTTGTAAAGATTGAAATAATCAATTTTTTGCGTTTTGATTTTGTTCAAGGTCAGCTCAATTTCTTGGACATAGCCGTTGCTGTATTTTTGCTTCTTTGCGTATTCAATTGCTCTTTCAAGATTTATTTCAAAGCTGTCTTTAAATAAGAAATTGTTTTCTTTTACAAATTTTTTAAACTTTTCTAACAAGTTATCGTCCACTTTGAAATCAGCAGGGAGGGTTTCATTTTCTGCAAGGAAACGATTTGCAAATTTGAAAAACATTCTTTTTTGAATGAGTGATTCAGTGAAATCGCTTTTCTTTTCTTCTTCGACTACAGTATCTGGCATTATACCGCCTTGCGCATAAACTATGCGACCATTTCTTGTTTTAAAAACTTTTTGTTCTGAATCAGGCTTTGAAATAAAGACGCTATTTGGCTTATGGAAATAGTCAATCTCTTGAATGCATCGCCCGCTCGGGGTGTAATATTTTGCGGTTGTCATTTTAAGAAACGTGTTGTATGAAAGATAGTTTATAGTTTGAACAAGCCCTTTGCCAAATGTTTTCGTCCCAAGTATTATACCGCGATCAAGGTCTTGAATTGCACCAGCTACAATTTCGCTTGCGCTTGCACTTGAATTGTTAACGACAACACAGAGTGGAACATCTGGCAAAAGAGGTCTTTCGGTTGAGTAATAGTTTCTATATGCGTCTGATTTACGACCTCGCGTTGAAACGATAAGGCTTCCTTCAGGGACAAATTTTTCAACAATATCAACAGCTGCGTCAAGCAAACCTCCAGGGTTATCCCTTAAGTCAAGTATCAAACCTTTTATTTCCCCGCGTGATTGCAAATTTTTTATCGCTTTTCTGAACTCTTCCCCAGCATTTCTTGAAAACCTCTCAAGTTTTATATATACAATTCCACTATCAATGAAGTCATAATATGTTATATTTCTCACCTCTACCTCTGCCCTGTTCATCTCAAATATAAGCGGATTCTTAACACCTTCCCTGGCAACCCATATCTTTATCGGGGTCCCAGGCTTACCGACCATGTAAGTTCTTACCTCATCAAGTGGTTTATCTTTTACTGTTATGCTATCAATTTTAATTATCACATCGCCAACTCTAATTCCTGCTTTATCAGCTGGGTAATTCTTTAAAACTTTAACGACGACGATTGAGGTATCAAATTTTGATATTGTAATTCCAATCCCGCCGTATTTCCCAGTTGTCAACGCATCAACTTCTTCGCCGTGTTTTTCATCTATGAAGACAGTATATGGGTCAAGGGCGCTTAACATTCCTTTTATCCCAGCTCTCATGAATTTTTCTGGATCAACTTCGTCAACATAGTTTAAAATCACTTCTTTATAAATTTTCCCGAAAATTTCAACGCTTTTATTTATCTTGAAAAACAAATCATCGCCATTTGTCTGAAGCGTTTCAAGTTTAAAAAATATAAAAACGAAAAGCGAAACAAAGCTGAAAAATAAAATTTTTTTCCTCATTTCACTTGCATTTTTAATTTTTCAAAAACGATTGACCATATTTGTTTGCCTATCTCTTCAATTTTTTTCGTTCCGTCTATGACGACAAATCTTTCACTTCTATTGGCAATTTCAAGATAACCACGTCTGACCCTTTCATAAAATTCAAAGCCTGAGTTTTCCATCCTGTCGCTTTCTTTTTTCCCAGCTTCAGATATTTTTCTCTTGTAAATTTCGTCAACGGGGATATCTATTAAAAATGTGATGTCAGGAACGAGCCCAAACGATGCAAGTTCATTTATGATTTTTATTTTTTCAATATCAATCCCACGCCCGTAGCCTTGATAGGCAAGCGTTGAATCGTAAAATCTATCACAGATGACAACTTTGCCTAAGTCAAGAGCAGGAATTATAACCTCTTTAACGAGTTGTGCACGACTTGCGGAAAATAAAAAAAGTTCAGCAACTGGCGTCATCTCCCGATTTTGTGTTGATAGCAATATGTCGCGAATAATCTCCGAAATTCTAGTTCCACCCGGCTCCCTTACAAATATGACATCATATCCGAGATTTTTTAATCTATTCACTAAAATTTCTGCCTGCGTCGTTTTACCACAAAGGTCAATGCCTTCAAAAGTTATAAACATTTTATTTTAACATCACTTCTTTTCTTTTTTCGGCAGATTTATAAATTGCGTCAACTATTTTATTTCTGTAAAGTGCATCCTCGGCACTTGAGACAAGCGGATGAAGATCTCTTACAGCACCAATGAAATGTTTGATTTCATTTTCATACGATTTCCAGTAAAGAGTTTCAGGCTTGTCCATTTTTTGAGGCGCAAGATTTACAAGCTTCCCTTGAATATCTTTGTAAATTCTGAAAGGATTCAATTCGCCTGTGCCTTCAGTTCCAAAAATGTGAAGATAAAATATCGGGTCTTCAAATTCATACGACCAACTCACATCAATAAATAAAGTTGAGTCATTTTTAAATTTTACAAAAACAATGGCACTATCCTCAACTGATTTAGTTTGATGTTTATAGCAAATTGCATTCGCACTTTTAGCCTCAGGATATCCTGCCATCCAAAGGGCAAGGTCAAGTATGCTTATCCCAAGGTCAAGCATAACTCCACCACCTGCTTTATCCTTCATCAAAATCCATTTTCTATTGTTGGGTCTTTTAAACCATCCAGCTTTTACATAAAAAACCGAACCAAGCTCACCCTGCTCAATAAAGCCCTTCATAAGCATACAATCAGGTCTGAACCTCAAATTCATTCCAACCATGACTTTGCGATTTTTTTCTTTAATTAATTTAACCGTCGCTTCAGCTTCTTTATAGGTTCGCGCAAGCGGTCTCTCAACAAACACATCTTTTCCTGCAGAAACGCATGCAATCACCATTTCCGAGTGAAGGTTTGTCGGTGTTAGCACTTCAACTGCTTCAATTTCATCAACTTCATTGAGCATTTTCTCATAATCTGTATAAAAGTATGGCACATTATATTTTTCAGCGAGCATTTTCGCTTTTGTTTTATCTACATCGCACACCGCGATTATTTGCGCGTTTTCAAGCTTTGATAAAATCGGTAGATGAACCGCCTGCGCTATTCCCCCAAGCCCAATTATTCCAAATTTAACTTTGTTCATTTTTCAAAAGATTTAATTTTTCAATTGCAAATCTTTCAAGAATTTTCTCAGCTATGCCATCAGCATCAAGCTTAAGCATATGCCAAAGTTCATTCTGTGTTCCATGCTCAATAAATTCATCTGGCAAACCATGAATTAAAAATTCAACATCTTTAACACCCTTTGAGACAGCATATTCAAGAACTGCACTTCCAAATCCACCACGAATGGTATTTTCCTCAACCGTTACAACTTTATCAAATTTTTCAAATACCTGATCAAGCAAACTCTCGTCAAGTGGTTTGACAAATCTCATATTTACAACCATTGCATCAATCCCAAACTTTGAAAGTTTCTCCGCAGCTTTTAAACTTGGATATACCATGCTTCCGATTGCAAGTATAGCAATATCTTCGCCTTCCCTTAAAATTTCAGCTTTGCCAATTTCAATTAGCTCAAAATCATCCTTAAGTTTAACTCCAACACCATTTCCTCGTGGATATCTTATCGCAACAGGTCCTTTGTTATAAATTGTAGCTGTATAAAGCATATCTCTTAACTCGCTTTCATCTTTTGGCGCCATTATCACCATTTCTGGTATAAGGCGTAGGTAACTTAAATCAAAGGCGCCGTGATGAGTTGGACCATCAGCTCCGACAAGTCCCGCTCTATCAATTGCGAATATGACGTGCAGATGTTGCAGGGCGACATCATGGATTATCTGGTCAAAAGCTCTTTGTAAAAATGTTGAGTAAATTGCACATATTGGAATATATCCCTCCGTTGCTAAACCTGCTGCAAATGTCACAGCGTGTTGTTCTGCTATGCCGACATCAAAAAATCTTTCTGGAATTTCCCTCTTTAAAATGTTAAGTCCAGTCCCCTCTGGCATCGCAGCAGTTATGCCAACTATTTTCTTATTCTGCTTTGCAAGTTGAACAACGGCTTCACCGAAAACCTTGGTATAACTTGGCGGTTGAGGTTTATCGCTTTTGTGCATTTTGCCTGTGATCTTATCAAACGGGGTGACGCCATGGTACTTTTGTTCGTCCTCCTCAGCCGGCTTATAGCCTTTACCCTTTTGTGTGATCACATGCAAAAGTATCGGACCATTAAGATTTTTTATCTCACTTAGAATTTTTATGAGCTTTGCAATGGTATGCCCGTTCACTGGACCAAAATATCTAAATCCAAGCGCTTCAAACAACATCCCCGGAGTTATTATCGCTTTCACCCCACCTTCAACGCGTGCAGCTACTTTTCTTATTCTATCCCCTATGCCATCAAGCTGTCCAGTTAAATCCCAGACAAAGGATTTAAACTTGTTATATTGTGCACTTGCTATCAAGTCGGTGAAATACTTTGAAACAGCCCAGACATTTGGAGAGATTGACATATTGTTATCGTTTAAGATTACGATTAAATTTTTTCTCAACATCCCAGCGTTGTTCATCGCCTCATATGCAAGTCCTGCTGTCATCGCTCCATCGCCTATTATAGCGACGACTTTGTAATCTTCGCCATCAAAATCGCGCGCCGTTGCTATTCCAAGAGCAGCTGAAATTGAAGTTGATGCATGTCCAGCGCCGAAAACATCATAAATGCTTTCGCTTCTTTTCAAAAAACCACTTATCCCCCTAAATTGTCTAATTGTGTGAAAAACATCCCTCCGCCCAGTTATTATTTTATGCACATAACCCTGATGCCCTGTATCCCAGATTATCTTATCCCTCGGAGCGTTAAAGACATAATGGACCGCAAGTGTCAATTCAACTACGCCAAGGCTTGCGCCAAGATGACCCCCAACTTTTGAAATTACATCAATTATAAATTCCCTTATTTCACCAGCAAGTATGTTAAGCTCGCGAATGCTTAAAGACTTTAGATCCTCCGGGGAATTTATCCTTGGCAAAATTTGAAAATTTGTCCCCATAGATAAATTTTTGCTTTCCATATCTACCCTTGTTTAAATTTTATTGAAATCTTCAAAGTCAAGCAGTGTAAATCCTTGAATTTCGTCCTTGACTATTTTCTTTATCCTGAGCTCAGCTTGTGTTAACTTCTCAATGCAGTATTTTGACAACCTAACACCACGCTCATACATCTCTATTGCTTCTTCAAGCGTGACTTGACCCGTTTCAAGTTTGTCTACTATGTTTTGAAGTTCTTTCAATGCCTCTTCAAATGTCAAACTTGTAACTTCTCCTGTTTCATTTCTCTTCGCCATATCCTTTCACCACCCCTTTTATTATTCCATCTGATAATTTTATTTTAAACTCATCATCCAGTTTGAGATCTTCTTTGCTGTGTATTATTTTCCCGTTTTTATAGACGATCGCATAACCTCGTTTTAAAGCAAGCTCGGGGTTTACGGATTCAAATCTTTTAAGCCACTGTTCAAAGTTATGTTTTATAATTTCAAATCTGTGAGACATTGCAATATCAAGTGCTCGTGTTAATTCATCAATTCTCATTGTATATTGCCTTAACCAATCAATTGGCCTGTTGAAAGCATAACTTTTAACGAGATGTTCAATCTCCCTTTTGCTGTTGCGAATTTTATCTATAACTAACTGGTGAATAGTATACCAAATATTTCGGATATTTTCAAGGACATCCTCACGATTTTTAACTACAAGTTCAGCCGCAGCTGATGGAGTTGGCGCTCTAAGGTCGGCAACGAAATCGCTTATACTATAATCTATCTCGTGTCCAACCGCACTTATTATCGGTATCTTTGACTCAAATATTGCCCTTGCAACTATTTCCTCATTGAAAGCCCAAAGGTCCTCAATTGAACCACCACCTCTACCGACGATTATCACATCAACCTGACCATAAAGGTTGAAATCACGAATGGCTGTCGCTATTTCCTCAGCTGCTCCATCACCTTGAACTTTTACAGGATAAAGTATTATCTCAACCGCTGGAAAACGGCGCGAAATTATGTTTATCATGTCTCTTATCGCAGCTCCTGTTGGACTTGTAACTATACCGATTCGGTTCGGATATTCGGGAATTCGTTTCTTAAATCTCCGGTCAAATAAACCCTCAGCTGCAAGTTTTTGTTTCAGCATTTCAAATTTTATTTGCAATTCGCCTATTCCAAGCGGTTCAATGAAATCAACAACTATCTTATACTCCCCGCGTGGCTCATATATCTCAATTTTTCCATGAACCAGAACTTTATCCCCATCCTTATAAACATAATTTTTCACCAAGTAATCGGCTTTGCTTTTCCATATTACAGCACTTATTGAGGCATTTTCATCTTTAAGCGTGAAATAAATATGTCCAGATGTATGAATTTTATAATTTGATATCTCGCCTTGTAGCCATACATCCGTAAAATTCGGTTCAAGAAATTTTTTAATCTGATATGTAAGCTCCGAAACCGTCAGGATTTTCTCCTTTGAAATCAAAGGATAATAGTTATACATGTCCCTTGCTCTTCAGCGGATAAATTTTTTGAAAATTTAAACAAATTTCTCTTTAAATAAAAAAGGTCACCGGGAGGCAGCGGCGACCGAAGGTTAAGATTGAAAGGAAGGAAATAAGGGTTATTTGCTGGCTAATTCAAGAAGGCGTTCCCACCTTCTGTCAACTTCCTTTTGTATCTCTTCAATTAAATGTTGATTTTCTGGCTTGAAAAGATGTGAAAATCTGCCCTGAAATTTGAGCCATTCAACAACAGGTTTTTTCTCCCTTGGTCTGTAATTAATTTTATATTTCCCATTCTCAACCTCGTAAAGAGGCCAAACACAAGTCTCAACAGCAAGCTTTGCCACTTCAATTCCCTTCTCAGCAGGATATCTCCATCCAAGCGTGCACGGAGCAAGTATGTTGATGAATTTTGGTCCTTTTATCTCAAGTGCTTTTTCAACTTTCATGTTTAGATCTTTCCAATTATGAACCGACGCTTGAGCAACATATGGAATACCGTGCGCAGCCATTATTTGAGTTAAATCCTTAGGAAATTGTTTTTTTCCAAATTCAACTGAACCAACCGGTGTAGTTGATGTTTGAGCTCCAAATGGAGTAGCGCTTGAGCGTTGAATCCCCGTGTTCATATAAGCTTCGTTGTTATAGCAAATGTAAAGCATATCGTGTCCCCTTTCAACCATGCCTGACAATGCTTGAAAACCTATATCATAAGTCCCACCATCTCCACCAAAAGCAATGAACTTTATCTCGCTGTTGACCTTTCCCTTTTTCTTCAACGCTTTATAAGCTGATTCAACACCGCTTATTACCGCAGCTACATTTTCAAACGCAACATGGATATACGGCACATTCCACGCAGTATATGGAAATATAGTTGAAACCACCTCCATGCATCCAGTTGCAAACCCGACAACGCATGGATAGTTAACAGAAAGCGTCACTTGCCTTAACGCAACCGCAGGTAAACAACCCGCACAGGCTCTATGTCCAGCAGTAAAATTTACTTTCCTTTGTGATAATTCTTTTAAATTTGCCATTTTAACTTCTAAAGTTAATTTTTAATTTTTGACTTCATCTTTCGTTCAGCATAATCTTCCTCACCGCGCACCCCAATATATTGCGGTGAACCCGGAACTTCACCAGCAATTCTGAACTTTTCAAGCTCACTGAAAATTTTTTCAATTTCCTTTGGAGTTATATCTCTTCCACCAAGTCCGTAAATGTAATTAACAACTGGCAAATCCGAAAGCTTCGTCCCTTGCAAAGTTGCCTTAACATCAAGACAAAGAGGTCCACAGCAAGCCCCAAAGGCAATAGCTCTATCCATAACGCCTACAACTGAAGCATTTAACAGAAATTTTCTAACTTCCTCTCTTGGAAATGGTCTGTAAACCCTTATCTTTAAACTTCCCACTTTTAAACCTTTAAACCTCATCCTATCAACTATCTCTTTTATAGTTCCAGCTGTTGAACCGAGTGAAATCAAAATAATGTCCGCATCATCAACTTCATACGGCTCAACATAGTCGTATTTTCTACCACTTATCTTCCAATATTGCTCGTCTATTTCCTTTATAATCCTATATGCATTTCCCATCGCCTCAGCTTGAGCACGCTTATGTTCAAAATAGTAATCTTGAAGATCAAGCGGACCAACAGTGATTGGATTTTCAACATCAAGAAGTTTATATCTCGGATTATATTCACCTATGAAATTTTTAATAACTTCATCATCAAGAACTTCAACTCGCTCCATTGTGTGGCTTATTATGAAACCATCCATTGTGACCATAACTGGCAGTAGAATGTCAGGATGTTCGGCTATTCTTACCGCTATAATTGTGTTGTCATAAGCTTCCTGTGGATTTTCTGAAAAAATTTGTATCCAGCCCGAATCCCTTGCTCCCATTGTGTCAGAATGATCACCGTGAATATTTATTGGCGCGCTTAAAGCCCTGTTTACAACAGGCATGACTATTGGCAATCTCAATCCAGCTGCTATGTAAAGTATCTCCCACATCAAAGCAAGCCCTTGTGAACTTGTAGCTGTCATAGCCCTTGCCCCAGCTGCACTTGCGCCAACAGTTGCACTTAAAGCGCTATGTTCTGACTCAACCAAAACCATCTCAGTATCAACAAGACCATTTGCTACAAATTCAGTAAATCTGTGCATTAACTCCGTCTGCGGTGTTATAGGGTATGCAGCGACAACATCTGGATTAATCTGTCTCATCGCTTCAGCAACTGCTTCATTACCTGTTAAAGCCATGACTTTCATTTTTCCTTTACCTCCAAATTTTTTGATTATTGATGCTCAACGACCATTGTTATTGCTTTGCTCTTATCTGGACAAACTTCCGCACAAATCCCACATCCTTTGCAATGTTCATAATCAAATCCAACAAGCTTACCATTCTCAACGATTATTGAGTTATCAGGACAATAAATCCAGCAGATTAAACAATCATTACATTTTGATTTATCAAGGACAGGTTTAAATGTTCGCCATGAGCCAGTTTTATAATTTATTGCGCTACCTGGCTCTGTTATCACAGCTCCTGGGGTAAGCTCAAACCATTTTTTTAACTCATTCATTCTCCCTTTACCTCCTCAAAAGCTTTTTTTATCGCTTCAATGTTACCTTCAACAATTTTTGCATTAAACTTTTTACTAAACTTTTTAACAATGTTTTTCAAAAGAGTATCAAGGTCAAGAACTCCAGTAAGTTTAACAAGTGCACCAAGCATAACTGTATTTGGCACAGGTCTACCTATTGTATCAAGGGCAATTTTTGTAGCATTGAGAGCGTAAATTTTGCCTTTCTTTATCTTGTATTTTTCCCGAATTTGATTCGGTGTTTGTTCGGTGTTGATTATCAATATACCATCATCTGGCATCCCCTCAGTCACATCAATTGTGTCAAGAAGCGTCGGGTCAAGCACAACCACAACTTGTGGATTTTCAATTCCGCTATGAATTCTTATCGGTTTATCATCAATCCTTGTGAATCCCTTTACAGGGGCTCCCATCCTCTCCGGACCATATTCTGGAAAACCTTGTGCGAATTTCCCTTCTTCAATTGCAGTTTCGGCAAATAACATCGCTGCTGTTTTCACGCCTTGTCCACCGCGACCGTGCCATCTTATTTCAATCATCTTTGACTGTTCAAAATTTTGTTTTTTCATTTAAGAAAAGAAATATAAAAAGTGTGCCAAATTTAAAAGCATTGTAAATCAATAGATTTAAATTTCGGGAAAGATTAAATTTGTCTCATAAAATTTAAATAGTGGCAAAGTGAAACATTTATTTTGGAAGGGAGCGTAGAAGTTCAAAGTATTTCTTTATCAAAGCCTCGTAATCTTTATGATAATTCCCTTGAATTGATTTCAAAAGCTCTTGAAAAATTTTGTCTTTTTCCTCTTCAATTTTAATTTCAGGTGGGCTTTGCCTTGTTATGTTTTGACCAGGTCTTGATTCACGCCTTTTCTCAAAATCACGCTCGTGAATTGAACGCTGAGCATCAAGTAGTCGCGAAAGAATCCTTTCCTGTTTTCTTATCGTCTCCTCTGTTAAATTATTTGATTCAAGGTCACTGACGACCTCTTTCATTTCCTCTTCTATCTTGTTTAAGTCTCCAAGTATCCTGCTTCTATTTCCAGAAACCTCAGCTTCTTTCATCAATTCCTGTAAAGATTTTCTTATTAGTTCTTGTTGAGCTGCTAATCTTGCAATTTCAGCTTGTTGTTGCAATGAAAGTTGTTGCATAAGCTCTTGAGTTGCCTGATTTAAACCGAGTTGTTGCATCGCAAGCTGATTTAACTGCTGAAGTAAAAATTGCAATCCCGCTCCAGCTCCACCCTGCATCATCGCTTGCATTGCGTTTCCAAGTTGAATTATTGCCTTATTGAGCGAATTCATAGCTTCACTTTGAAATCTTGATGCGCTCGCGTTATCTCTTGCTGAAAGCGATTCAATTGCCCTGTGCATATTCATAAGTGCTGAACCTATCTCACGACCCATGTCAGGAGTTATAGCAAATGTTTTCTGTGAAAGCTCAATCATCTCATTTGCAACCGAATTTAACCCAGAAAGCAAATCCATTTGCTCGCGTGCAAGCTCCCGAAGCTTTGATGAACCCTGTGTGGAATTTCTAACCTCATCTTTTACACTTTCTTGTTCCTTTGAAAGCGTAAGTAAATCCTTTTGAATTTTCTGCATCTTTGTAATTATCTGTCTTTGTTGATTCTGCATCATCTGCTGTTGAAGCGACTGTAAACCGCTTTGCATTTGCATCAGCCCTTGAGCGAGGTCAAATTGCATCTGCAACACCTCATTCAAATCTCCAGATTTTATCTTCTCCCCAGCCTTTTCAAAATTCTCACCAAATTTTCTCTCTTTAACTTCATTTAAAATTTTCTCAAGCGAGTCAATCGGCATCTCATTCTTAAAATCCATCATCCTCTCCTTTAAAGATTCAAGATTTTCTTCAATCCTTTGCATCTCTTCTTTTAATTCCTTTTGCTCATCACTTAACTGTTTAAGTTTTGATTTATCCTCTGGATTTGTCTTCGCAGTTCTTTTTCTCAAATCCTCTTGCTTGTTTAAAATTTGTTCGGTCTGTTTTAATATCTCGTTCAATTTCTGCTCAATCTGAATCCTTTTCAAAAGATTTAAAGTCCTTTCTATACCCCTTCTGAAATTTTCCTCCGAAAATTGGAAGTTTTCAAGCGCTTGCCTTATAAGTTCTGGATTTATATTCTGCATCGCTTGTTCAAGCCTTTTCATAAGTTCCCTGAGCTCTGGGACATTAAGTTGATTTAAAAGTTTTTGAAGCTCAAGATATTTCTCAAGTGTTTCGGGTGAAAGCAAATGATTTTCATACATCTTTTGAACAAGCTCTTCAAGCTTTTGACTTGTCTCTTTAAGCTTATTTTTGAGTTCTTCATATTGTTTCGCCATGTTTTGAATCTTTTGCTGTCTTTGCCAATCGCTTTTTAAATTGCCTTTCTTTAAATCTTTTTCTATCTCATCCATTTCTTTTCTTAACTTTTTCGCCATCTCAAGAACTTCTTTTATGTCCTCGTAAATTTCGCTCTGCGAGCTTTCAACTCGTGCTAAAATTTCATGTAATGATGGAAATCTAATAGTGTAAATTTCTGTGCGAGATGATTTTGGACCACTTACAATATCGTTGTCAAAAATTTCAAGATAATAGCTCACAACATCATCGGGCGATAATTCAAGTTCAGACAAATCCCACAAATAAGAGATTTCCTGTTCTTTCAATTTTTTGTCAATTTGAATTTCAATATATTTGAACTCATCCTGTGGTTTAACATACCGAGAAAAGCTCAATCTATAAGCAAGACGCAATTTTGTGAACCCGAAGTCATCGCTCACCCTTGCTAAAATACCAACCTGCATATTTCTCGTTATATCAATGCTTTTTTCAGGGCTAAGTATCTGAACTTTGGGATATTCATCTTTAATCACATTAATTTTGTATTGAACAGGTTGCTCATTTTTAAGCCCGTCCTTGCTTTTAAGCTCAATGTGATATATCCCGCTTCTTGTAAGTTTGAATTGACCCTTCGCAGACTTCTCCGAAACATGAAGGCTAATAAATGAACTATCATCAAAAACAATCTTTGCCGAATCAAGAGGCTTATTTGATAAAATTTCAAACCTTGCAACTGTCCCAGTTATCGCAGTTATATCTCCAAAGTTATCGTCAAGGTGTTGTGGTTCAAATCCCGTGTAAGATGGATAAATAAGCTGAACCTTGAAAAATTTCACAATTGGGCGATCAATGACATCAATTTTGAATTTATCCGTTTTCAAATCTTTAACTTTAACAAAATATTCAACCGGCGCTCTCAAATTGTAAAGTTCATATTCAAATTTCCCATTCCATTTAATTTTCTTAGTTTCAAAATTTTTCACCCCAGCATGTCCAATGTATAATTCAACTTCATTCGGAGTTGGAAGATTTATCCTTTGCGGTGCCACTTGAATTTCTATTTTGACATTTGCACCTTTGGCAACTGTTATATCGCCAGGTTTAACTTTTATGATATAATCTTCGGGTTTTAAAAATTTTTGCTCATAATTTACAATGCGGACAAATGAATCTCTGAAACCAGGAAATAAAACCAAGCCAAAAACAAAAAGAATAAAAATTGATATAGAGCATAAAATTTTCTTGTTTGAAATCGTCTTGTCAACTTCGTCCCATTTAACCTTGAGGATATCTTCACCAAGCTGTGTGAAAGCAGAATCAATCAATTCATCTGAATAAGGGACTTTTTTGTTAAATTTTTGCTCGTAAATTTGCAAAGCATCTATTAATTTATCTCCAACCTCAGGGTATTTCTCCCACACAATTCGCGCAAGCTCAAAATCGGTTTTTGACTTCAACAAACCAAAAAATTTTAACATTGATGGTAAAACATAAAGCGCAAAACTTATGCCAAGTGTTAAAACCCCCAAGAAAAATATAATTTTCCTCACATTTGATGTTAGATAAAATTCAGTTTCAACAGAACCAAGAACAGTTAAGATAAATAGTGCAAAGATAAGCCAGTGCGAAAATTTTATCTTTAAACTCTCAAGCTCAAGCGCTTTTCTTAATCTTTCAAGCCTTAATTTTATCTGCAAATAAATTTCGTTCATCTTGGTAAAATTTTTTAATTTGTCAAAGCCCATACAATTATATTTGTTCCAAATTTTAGTGCTTCAAGCCTTTTTTCCTCTGGGTCATTATGAACCTCGGGATCAGCCCATCCATCGCTTGGATTTGATTCATAAGTGTAAAGTACTACAAGTCGCCCATTATGAAAAATCCCGAAAGCTTGTGGCGGTTTGTTATCGTGCTCGTGGGTTTTAGGTGTGCCATTCGGAAAACTAAAATAACAATGAAAAAGCCCATAAGAAAAAGACAATTCAACAAGCTCTTTATCAGGAAAAATTTTCTTTATCTCCCTTCTAAAAGATTTATCCATGCCGTAGTCATCGTCAGCATAAAGAAAACCACCGCTTTCAAGATATCTTCTTAATTTCCTTGCTTCTTCATCGTTAAAGTTTATATTTCCATGCCCTGTCATAAAAAGAAACGGGTACGAGAAAATGTTATCGCTTGCTATATCTACAAACTCATAAACAGGGATGACATCAATGTTTGTGTTCTCCTTTATGAATTTCAGAAGGTTAACTTCTGCCGATGGGTCATTATACCAATCCCCACCACCGCGATATTTAAGTCGTCCAATTTTAAAAGCGCTTTTCAATTGATAAACTTCCTGTGCTGTTGAATAGTAGTTAAACTGTGTCAGACTTAGAGAACAAGCAATTAAAAAAATCGCGAGTATATTGACAATTTGCCTCCGCATAATTTAAAGGGATTTCTGTTTTGAAAGAATTTAACGAGCGAGGAATTAAAAGTCAAATTTAATAACAAAAACAATGCAAAAGTTTAAAACTCCAAATATCTATTTATCAAAGAATCAACCTTGCTATGAAATGTTGATATCGCTGATATGTCCGGACTAATAGTCAAAAAACTATCATAATCCCAAAAATAAACAGACGGCGTTGAAATTGATAAATCTTGCTCATCTAATTCATAAAAACGAACTTTTAACCCGTATCTTAACTTCAAATCTTCTACAAATTTTTTATAATTAGAACTTCTATTGACCACCACAATAGCACAATCAAATCTATCGTTCAAAGTGGATTTAAATCTGATGAATTCACGAATAATTGTTTCTATGCGGGTTGAACAATCATTACTTGAAATAAAAGCAACCATTTTAAAGTTTTTAAACTGGTTAAGTAAAAATTTGATGTTTTTTGCTTTACCCTCAGCGATTTCTTTTACCGTTTTCCATTTGTAGATGATAAAATTAAAAGGAACTTTGGAATCCAATTTAGGCTCAATTGTGATCAAGTATTTGTCATCACAATAAAGTAGTAGCCCTATGTCTTCAGTCAGTTTACCGATCTGATTTCCATAAATGTCAAGAACTCTATACATAGGCTTCACCCTATTTTTTAACTCTTCAGGGGTTAAATATAATTGTAAGATGATCGTATCCCCATATGTTGAAAATAAATCCCCTAAAATTGGCAAATTAAGTTTACGAAATTCATCAGGATTGTCGGAAGTGATATTTGGAGGATAAGAATAATCTTTTGGCTTTTTACCTATTCTTTTAAAATTCAAACTATCTATGTCAGCTATGTATAAATAGGGTGTAAACATATTTGACTCAATAATCCTGCCGTGTCGAGTAACCAAAATATCCCCATCAAGAAATCCACGTCGGTAATAACTTAAATATTTCCAATTTGAATCCAAAGCCGTCACAAACCCAGGAAATTTTTCATTTGGCGGATGATGAATATAAATATTTTCATACTTATCAACCGCGATATGCCGTAGGCTCAATCCTTCATTTAAGCTAATCGTCTTAACTATTTGACCATCTAAATTAAAAACACTAAATCTTTTGTTAATGTTATCATAGACATAAATCATTCCGTTAGGTGAAACAGCGAGTGCATCTATTCTGAAAAATTCCCCAGGACCCTGACCCATCCCACCAAAAACTTTAACCCTTCCATTAAGGTCGACGATCCAAATTTGGTAAAAATTTTCATTTACAAAGATAATTAAGCTATCAATAAACGCGAAATATCTTGATATAGGGAAATCACAAGTTAAAGTGTCTACATTTCGCAAAATTATTTTTCTTTCAAAAATAACGAAGTTGCTTATTCGTGGATTCTTTTGAATTCTCTCAGCAAGCAACCTTGATATATAAGGCAAATTTCTTTCAGTTTTTGTTAATCTTGTTTTAAAAATGTAAAATAACAATAGTGAAAACACAAAAAATACGAGTAAAAAAAGTATTCGCCTTTTCCACCACATTGTTTATGTTTCATTATTTATTTAGATAATCAAAAACTTTCAACATCCCCCACTTTGATAAGTAAGTCTTACAGTGCCAACAGTGCAACTGCTACCGCCAGGATCTTATTGCTCTTTTAAAAATAAACATTTACTTCTCTAATCACAACTTTGTAAACGAAATAGCCATCTGAACGATATTCATAAATAATTTCTCTGCATAACCTTTTTAGCGTGATGCTACCGTAGTTTTCCCAATATCCCAAAGATTTAAAACTTCCTCCACCACCATCTCCAGGTGGCAAAGGTTGTTCAGAAAACAAAATATTAGCTAAATACATGCCCAAAACAGCAACAGCAAATAGAATCCGCTTCTTCATCTCTCTCCCCCCTCCTTTTAATTTTTTGTTTTAAAAAGATGAAAAACAAAAATAACAACAAAA